>CAVWBQ010000006.1:0-284526 GCA_963753225.1 uncultured Actinomycetota bacterium
AGTGCGCCACGAGGCGCTGCTGTTGCGGATGGAGGTGAAAGACCGTCCATCTCCTTGCTGTCGTAGCAGCAGGGTGAAGCTGGAGGCAGCCTGAGCCACGGGTCGGTGGGGAGGGCGGGAGCGGCCTCGACAAAGTCGCGTCGGTTCAGCACTGCCGGATGGACCGGGCGCGGTGAGCAAGACGGGAAGGTATACGCGAGGAACCGGTGCTGTTACGCCCCTTGAGCATCCGCCAGCTCTAACCCGGCGGATCCGGGCTGGTTAGCGGCGCGCACCCGCCCTTCATGACGGACGGGGAACTCCCGGCTGGGTCTTAGTAGCCCGGGTCGGGAGGCCATGGTGAATGTCTACGGCGTAGTCATGGCGAGGCCGCAGGGGTAGAGCCGGGTGCCTAACCCGTCGACCGCACGGCAAGTGAACGTGGGAACTGCCCGCGTGCGTTCCGCAGCCGGTCCCCGGCCAGGGGAATGGGCGGCGGATAGGCGCGACGCCTGCCGAAGGCGCGGGCGGGACGGAGCCGCCGTAGTACTCCGAGCCGGGGAGAGCCCGGCACATGGGGAAGGGCGGCAGCGTGTCAGTCAAGGAGGAATGTAATGTCCGAAGATGCGCCGGTGAATTCCGGCGCCGTGAAGTGGCCGCATCCTGATTCAGCCTATTTCACGGTACGGAGTATGCAGATCAAGTTGCACCGCTGGGCGGGAGAGAATTCTTCCCGCCGGTTCGGTGACCTGTTCAACCTCGTCTACGACCCGGCGTTTCTGGTGCATGCGTGGGAGCGCGTGTCCGGGAACAAGGGGGCGCGGACACCAGGGGTCGATAAGGCCACGGTGGCCATGATCGAGACCTGGATCGGGGTGGAGGAGTTCCTGGGCCAGATCCGGGACTCGCTGAAGTCTGGCGGGTTCCGGCCGGTCGAAGTCAGGCAGGTGACGATCCCTAAGGGAACGCCAGGGAAATTCCGGAAGCTAGGTATTCCCACTGTCGCTGACCGGGTGGTCCAGGCTAGCCTGAAGGCAGTTCTTGAGCCTATTTTCGAGGCGGACTTCAAGCCGTGCTCGTACGGGTTCCGCCCGAACCGGCGCGCGCAGGACGCGATCGCCGAGATCCACCACTACGGGACCAGCGGTTACCGCTGGGTACTGGAATGTGACATCAAAGCCTGTTTCGATGAAATTGATCATACGGCATTGATGGATCGCCTCCGGGCGAGGATCAAGGATAAGCGCGTGTGCGCGCTGGTGAAGGCATTCCTGAAATCCGGGGTCCTCACCGGCCTCGGAGACAGGGAAGAGACACTGACCGGAACACCCCAGGGCGGGATCCTTTCGCCGCTGCTCGCTAACATCGCCTTGTCGGCGCTGGACGATCATTTCGACCGGCAATGGCATGAGGAAATGGGCTCAGACGAGCAGCGGAGAAAGCGCAGGCGTGACGGTAAGGGCAACTGGAAAATCATCCGCTATGCGGATGATTTTGTCCTCATGGTACATGGGGAACGCCGTCATGCTGAGGCGCTGCAGGAGGAGGTGGCGGCCGTGCTCGCTCCGATGGGGCTGCGGCTGGCACCGGAGAAGACCGCCGTGGTCCACCTCGATGAGGGCTTCACGTTCCTCGGCTTCGACATCCGCAGGATGCGGAAACGGGGAACGCAGAAGTACTACGTCTACACCCGGCCGTCCCGCAAGGCTATCCAGTCCATCAAGGACAAGGTGGCGGCCAGGACGTACAGGTCAACCCGCCACATGGGCCTGGACGAGCTGATCACCAGCTTGAACAGGTCACTGGCGGGGTGGGCGAACTACTTCCGGCACGGGGTATCCAAGGCAGTGTTCAGCGCGGTCGACAGCCATGCGTGGCACCGGCTGATGCGCTGGATACGCGCCAAGTACAAGCAAGGAAACCACCGGATCGGGATGCCGGAACTGCGCCGCCGTTTCTGCGACCAGGGATGGCGGTTCGCCTGCAACGGGGTCGTGTTCACCGGCGCGTCCAGCGTCGCGGTGACCCGCTACCGCTACCGCGGCAGCACCATACCCACCCCCTGGACCCCGGCACCAGCCTCGCGCTGATGACCAGCGGGCAAGACACGTGGAGCGCCCGTTGCGTGGAGACACGCACGGCGGGTGCGGCGGGCGGGCCGGGGAAACCCACCGGGAGCGATCCCGGCAGGGCGCCCCGGCCCGACCCAACCGGCCTTTTCGGCCGTAAGACGCTGAATCAGCTCCTCCGCCGCGTCAACACCTACCTGACGCGGTGGGCTCGCAGAAAGTACAAACGGCTGCGCAGCTACAAGCGGTTCCACCGGTGGTGGACCGGACTCATCGATCGAGAGCCCGGACTGTTCGCCCACTGGGGACTAACGCGCGCGTTCAACTGGAATGGATGAGAAGAGCGGAATGACGGGAGACTGTCACGTTCCGTTCCGTGGGAGCCCGGGGGTGAGATTCCCCCGGGCGACCCGACAGACACCGCGGTAGATGTCGGTGATGTTCCAGCTTGTTCCAGCCCACGTCGGTGACCAGCACCGTGTCGGCCTGCAGGGTGTCCCGCATCATGAGCCCTCCGGTTGCACGCGGATCCAGGTCTTGCCGGAGACCGTGGCGGCGGCGCGGAAGGCCGTCTCCGCCTCGGCCATCGGGTAGCACGCCCGCAGCACCCGTCCCGCCCCCAGGTTCCGCTCGCCGGTCACCGCGGCGAAGTCGCCAGGGTGGTCGTAGATCAGCGATCCCATCAGCGTCAGCTGCCGCTGCACGATGCGCTGGGTGACAACCGGGACCGGCTGGCTGTTCAGCCCCATCAGCACGACCAGCCCGCCGCGCGCGGCCCGGCCGACCGCCTCGGCCAGCGCCCCTGGCGCCCCGGAGGTCTCGAAGATCAGGCCGAACCCGCCCTCGCCCGGCTCCGCCGCCCGCCCCCCGAGCTCGGCGGCCAGCCCCCGGCGTCCCGGGTGCGGATCGAGCACCGCCGGTGCTATCCCGCACGCGGCAAGCGCGACGCAGGCCAGCGTGCCCTGCGACCCGGCTCCGATGACGAGGCAGCGTTCCGGTCCGGCCGGAGCCGCCGCCTTGACCGCCATGGCCCGCCGGATCGCCGCGTGGGCCACGGTCAGCGGTTCGGCGCACACCGCGTCGCCGTCCCCCCAGTCGTCCGGCACCGGCCAGGCGAAGGCGGCGGGCACGGCGATCTTCTCGGCCAGCGTGCCGGGCACGCTGAACCCGAGGACCTTCCGGTGCGGGCAGGCCGAGGTCCAGCCGGCCCGGCAGGCCGGGCAGGTGCCGCAACCGATGTTCGGTTCGACCACGACGCGCTGCCCGTTACGCCCGTCGTCGACGCCGGGTCCGGTCGCGGCGATCTCGCCGAACGTCTCGTGCCCGACCACCCACGGGAACGACGGCGGCTGCCGCCGCCCCGCGTGCAGCGCCAGGTCGGACCCGCAGATGGCGACGCCGCGGACCCGGATAAGCACCTCGCCGGGCCCGGGTTCCGGCTCCGGCCAGTCGCTGACCACCCGGAGCGCCCGGGGCTCGGCGTCCAGCACGACCGCGCGCATCAGCCGGCCACCGCCCGGAGCGCCCACCGGGCGCGCCGGGCGAACTCGGCGGGGGCCAGGTCGCGCCGCGCGGCCAGCGACGGCGCCTCCACCGCCACCGGCAGGCCGTCCGGCAGCACCCCGAGCACGTCGCCCAGCGGAAGCTCGCCCTCGCCGGGCAGCAACCGCATCGTCCGCGCCTCGAGCACCTGGTCGTCGCCCGGCGGCCGGGCGGGAGCGTCGCACAGTTGCAGGTAGCCGAGCAGCGCCGGATCGACGGCCGCGATTTCCGCCGTGGTGGCCCCGCACCGCTGGATGTGCAGCGTGTCGAGCAGCAGCCCGGCGCCGCCAGAAGCCTTCGCGATCGCTACCGCGCCGGCCAGCGTGCGGAGCGGCCGCCAGGCCATGAACTCGATGAGCAGGCGGACCCGGTAGGGGCGCGCTATCTGTACTAGCTTGGCGAGCCGGTCGGCGAACCGTCCCGTGTCCGGGTCCTCGCAGATGACGTTCAGGTACCGGGCCCCGAGTACCGCCGCCGACTCCAGCACGGATTCGCATCCGGCCAGGTCCGGACCGGGCCCCAGCCTGATCGCCTCCACGTCCAGGACGAGCAGGCCGGTGTCGCCGCAGCGGCGCATGGTCTCGGCCAGCATGGGCGAGCCCGGGGCGACCGGCCACGCCTGCTCGCCCTGGCCCACCGGCGCGATCCGCAGCCCCACCGCGTCGAAGCCCGCCCCGGCCGCCACCGCGACGAACTCGGGCGGCGCCAGATCGAGCATGGTCTGGTGATCCAGCCCGCTAACCCGCGCCATCCCGGCCTCCGCGCTCTTCTCCCCGCGCCGTCAACGAACTAACTTGTTAGTTCATAATTCGTACTGTACGGACGCATGCTTGTAAAGGTGTTGTTATCGGTTCGACACATCCCGGCTCGGACTCGACGGCGGGGAACAGGAATGCCAGCCTTGACTTCAGATCCAGAGATCCAGGGAAGGACGGCGATGACCCAGACCTCCCGACCGGATGCTGCGGCTCCCGAGAGGCAGCGCGACAAGGAGCGGACCCGGCAGGAGATCCTCGACGTGGCCATCCGCGAGTTCGCGCGGAACGGCTACTCGGGGGCTCGGGTGGACGAGATCGCGGCCCGGACCCGGACCACCAAGCGGATGATCTACTACTACTTCGGAGGCAAGGAGCAGCTCTATATCGCCGCCCTGGAGCAGGCCTACTCCACCGCCCGGGACGCCGAACGCCAGCTAGACGTCGAGCACCTGGACCCGGTAGCGGCGATCCGCCGGCTCGCCGAGCTGACCTTCGACCACCACGAGTCCCATCCGGACTTCATCAGCATGGTCGCGACCGAGAACATCCACAGGGCCGAGTTCATCGCCAAGTCCAAGGCGCTGAGCGAGCTGAACACGCCCGCGGTGTCGGTGATCGCCAGGATCCTGGACAACGGCCGCCGCAGCGGCGTCTTCGTCCGCGACGTCGACGCCATCGACGTGCACATGATGATCAGCGCGTACTGCTTCTTCCGGATGTCCAACCGGCACACCTTCGGCGCCATCTTCGGCCTGGACATGCTCGACCCGGCCCGCCGCGACCACTACCGCCAGCTGATCGGCGACACGATCGTCAGCTACCTCACCACCCCCGCCAGCTAGAGCCGCCCGGCCGCGGTGCCGCTCAAGCTCAGCGGCCGGCGAACTTGGCCAGCGTTTCCACCATCCAGGTGCGCTTGATGTCGCCGCCCCGGTGGCCGGAGTGGTCGTCGATCAGGAGCTCCGCGCCGGGCCAGGCCCGGGCGAGTTCCCACGCGGTGGTCGCCGGGCAGCTCAGGTCGAGGCGGCCGTGGATCAGCACGCCGGGGATTCCGGCCAGCCGTCCGGCGTCGCGGATCACGGCGCCGTCGGCGAGGAATCCGCCGTGGGAGTAGTAGTGCGCGCAGATCCGGACGAACGCGAGCGTGTCATCGCCGGGAGGATCCTCGTCGGCGACCGGCGGCGCGTTCGGCTCCAGCGACAGCACTACGTCCTCCCAGCGGCGCCAGTTCACTGCTGCCTGGTTTCGCACCCGCGGATCTGGATCCTCCATCAGTCGCGCGTACGCGTTCACCACGTCGCCGTTCGCCCGGCCGAAGCGGACAGCGACGCGGCTGAACCGCTCCCACTCCTCGGGGAAGAACCGCTCGACGCCCCGGTAGAGCCAGTCGATCTCCGAACGGCGCGTCGTGCTGATCGCGCTGAGCATGATCTCCGTCACCCGGTGCGGGTAACGCTCGGCGTACACCAGCCCCAGCGTCGTCCCCCACGAGCCGCCGGTGACCAGCCATCGCTCGATGCCGAGGTGCTCGCGCAGCCGCTCCATGTCGGCCACCAGGTGGTCGGTGGTGTTGTGCTCAAGGCTGGTGCCCGGGTCGCTCGCGTGCGGCCTGCTCCGCCCGCATCCGCGCTGGTCGAACAGCACCGCCCGGTACGCCGACGGGTCGAACATCCGCCGCATTCGCGGCGCGCAGCCCTGGCCGGGACCGCCGTGCACCATCACGGCCGGCTTGCCGTCCGGGTTCCCGCAGGTCTCCCAGTAGACGAGGTTGCCGTCGCCGACGTCGAGCAGGCCCTGGTCATATGGTTCGATCGGGGGGTAGAGCTCGGTCATTTCATCACTCCGGCATGCTGGGACGGCCAGCAGCCGACGGTAGCATCCCCTTCGTTGCCGCAACACGCGAAGGAGTACCCGATGGTGGTGGTGCTGGTCGGCTTCATGGGAGCCGGCAAGACCACGGTGGGGCACATCGTGGCCGAACGGCTCGGCCAGCCCTTCGTGGACAGCGACGTGCTGATCGAACAGCGCCTCGGCCGCGACATCCGTGACATTTTCCGCACAGAGGGCGAACCCTGGTTCCGCCAGCTCGAGCACGCCACCGTGGCCGGCCTGGTCCGCGGGCAGGACGCGGTGATCGCGCTGGGCGGCGGCGCGGTGGAAGACCCGCGGAGCCGGGCGGTGCTGCGCAACGCGCGGGTGGTGTACCTGCGGGTCAGCTACGACGAGGCCATGGCCAGGGTCAAGAGCGACGAGTTCCGCCCCATGCTGCACCGGCCCGACCTGGACGACGTGTACAAGCGGCGGCTGCCGGTTTACGAGGACCTCTCCGTGTTCACCGTCGACACCGACGGCCGCCGCCCCGACGCCATCGCCCACGAGGTGCTCGCCCACCTCACCGGGCTGCCCGAGACGCCGGCCGGCAGCTCCAGCGTGTTCGTGACCCCGGTCGGCGGGACCTACTACGCCCACATCGGCCCGGGGCTCGTCAACCGGGTCAGCACCCTGCTGCCGCCGCTGCCCGAGGTGGAGCGCGCGCTGATCGTCGAGGCCGCCGAGGACAAGGACACCGCGGCCAGGGTCGCGGACCAGCTGGCCGCGGCCGGCATCCCCGCCCACCGCGCCGCCCTGCCGGACACCCAGGACGCCAAGACGTTCCGGTCCGCCGAGTACCTGGCCGACGTTCTCGCCGACCATGCCCTGCACAAGGACGACCTCGTCGTCGCCGTCGGCGGCGAGGCCATCTGCGACGTCGCGGGCTTCGTCGCCGCCACGTTCAACCGCGGCATGAAGCTCTGCCTGGTCCCGACCACGCTGGTCGCCCAGGCCGACTCGGCCGTCGGCGGCAAGAACGCCATCAACCTCGGCCGCGGCCGCAACCTGGTGGGCACCATCCACCAGCCGGCCGTCGTCATCAGCGACATCGAGGTGGCCCTCGGCAATGTCGGCCGGGGCTTCAAGGCCGGCCTGGCCGAGATCGCCAAGCACGCCCTGATCAGCCCCTCGGACCTGTTCGGTCACCTGACCGGCTCGCTGCAGCCGATCGTCCATGGCGACCCGGACGCGATCAGGGCCGCCACCACGCGCAGCATCGAGATCAAGGCCGACATCGTTAGCCGGGACGAGCGCGAGCAGGGCGACCGGGTGGTACTGAACTACGGGCACACCTTCGCCCACGCGATTGAGTTGCTCCGTGGCCCAGAGGCCGAGGACCAGGGCGAGGCGGTCGCGCTTGGCATGATGGCCGCCGCCCACCTCGCCTTCCGCCAGGGCCGCATCGGGCAGGCCGTGGTCGACCAGCACCGGCAGCTGATCTCCGGGCTGGGCCTGCCGGTCGAGGGCGAGTTCCGGCTGGCGGACATGGAGCAGGCCTGGGTGCGCGACAAGAAGTACCGGCACGGCGTCCGCTTCGTGGTGCTGAACGAGCTCGGCCGGCCCGAGGGCGGCGTCACCGCCGACACCGCCACCCTCGACGGCGCTCTGCGCGACCTGGCCGGCCGCTGACAACACGAAAGGACCCCGATGAACCGCGTCGCCGCCTCGCTCGCCACCGAGGACACGGACAGCTGCCTGCGCGAGCTCGACCGGCTGGCCCCCCGGATCGGCCTGGCCGAAGTCCGCCTCGACCTGATGCGCACCTTCGACATCGGGAAGCTGGTGGCGAACTCCCCGGTCCCGCTCATCTTCACGTGCCGTCCGGAGCGTGAGCGTGGCGGATTCACCGGTCCAGAGGCCGAACGGATGGGTATCTTGCGCTCCGCCCACGACCACGGCTGCGCCTACATCGACGTGGAAGCGGACTGCCTCGACGACGTGGCCGGCTGGGGCGGCGGCTCGCCGACCCAGGTCATCGCGTCCCAGCACTGGTACGGCCGGATGCCGTCCGACCTGCAGGAGCAGTACCTGGACCTGCGCGATCGCTGCGCCGTGGTCAAGCTCGTCGGCACCGCGCAATCGGCCGCGGACGTGCTCCCGGTGCTGGAATTGCTGCGCGACGCCACCACGCCGGTCATCGGCATGGCCATGGGCGCCGCGGGCACCTGCACCCGCATCCTGGCTCCCGTCTTCCCCCGCACCGTGCTCACCTACGGCGCCGCTACCACCGCCGCGGCCACCGCCCCCGGCCAGATCACCGTGGACGAGATGACCGACCGCTACGCCCTCCACCTCGTCACCCCGGACACCAGGGTCTACGTGCACGTCACCCGGCCCGACGACGCTCTGTCCGCCCAGCAGCGGGCCGAACCCGGCGCCGAGCTCCACGTCCCCCTGCGCACGGAAGACCCGGCCCTCCGCAGCCGCCTCGCCGGCACGGTCCCTTTCATGATCATGTGACGCTGGCGCCTGCCGCCATCCGCGCCGCGGCCGCCCGGGAGGGCGCGCTGGCGGTGCCGCCGGGCGCGGCGGTGGACAGCGCGCCGGCCGCGCAGCCGAGCGCGGCCGCCCCGGCCAGGTCCAGCCCGTCCAGCAGCCCCGCGATCAGCCCGGCGTTGAAGCAGTCCCCCGCGCCGGTGGTGTCGGCCGGCGTCACCGGCGGCAGGCTGACCCGGCACCGAACAGGCCCGTCCGCGCACAGCGCCCCCCGCTCGCCGAGCTTGACCACCACCCGCGGCCCGGCCGCGACCAGGGCCGACACGGCGCCGTCCAGGTCATCCTCTCCGGCCAGCCGCATCGCCTCGGCCTCGTTCGGCAGCAGCAGGCCGGCCTGCCCGATCGCAGCGGACAGGTGCGGGCCGGCCCACCGTCCGGACGGATCCCAGTTGGTGTCCAGGGACGTCGATACACCCGCCGAACGGGCGGCGGAAAACAACGCCCCCAGTCCCGGCCCGAGGCAGTCCCGGAGCAGGAACCACGAGCTGGCGTGCACGTGCCGCGCGCCGGCCAGCAGCGACTCCGGCACGTCCGCCGCGGTCAGCGAGGCCACCGCGCCCAGCGCGGTCAAGATAGCCCGGTCCCTGCCGCGGGACAGCGCCACCGTCATCCCGGTGGGCGCGTCCTCGCGGACCACGACGAAGCGGACGTCGACTCCCTCGGCGGCCAGCTGATCTCGCATGAACGCCCCCGCCGGATCGGCGCCCACCGCGGCGACCAGCGCGACCCCCAGCCCCAGCCGCGCCGCGGCGACCGCGGTGATCGCCGCGGACCCCCCGATGACCAGGGAAATGCCATCCACCAGCTTCTCCTGCTGGCCGAACGCGGGGGTCACGTCGTCGCCGAGGACGAGCACGTCCGGGTTGCAGTCACCCAGGACCACCAGGTCGAGCTCGAGGCTACGCCGTGACAACGTCCACCCCGGCGTCCTGCAGCCGGGCCGCGTCCTCGGCGGCGATCCCGGCGTCGGTGACCAGGACGTCGATCTCGGCGGGGGTGCAGATCCGGGCGAAGGCGCGCTGGCCCACCTTGGAGCTGTCCGCGACGATGATCACCTGGCGGGCCTGCCGCCCCATCAGCCGGTTGATGCTGGCCTCGCCCTCGTGGTGCGCGGTCGCCCCGGCCACCGCGTCGATCCCGTCCACGCCCAGGAAGGCCACGTCCAGCGTGACCTGCTCCAGCACGCCGGTGGCCAGCGGCCCGGTGAGCTCGTAGGACTGCGGCCGGGCCACCCCGCCGGTGGTCACGATCTTGATGTGCTGCCTGATGGCCAGTTCGGTCGCGATGTTCAGCGCGTTGGTGACCACGGTGACCGTGGGGGAGGAACCCGCCGAGCCGAGATCCGAACGGGTGGCCAGAGCCCTCGCCACCTCCGTCGTCGTGGTGCCCCCGTTGAGGCCCGCGACCTGGCCGGCCCGGACCATGCTGGCGGCCAGCGCCCCGATGCGCTGCTTCTCGGACGGATGCCGTTCGGTCTTGTAGCGCAGCGGCAGGTCGTAGTTGACCCCCTCGGCCACCGCGCCGCCGCGGATCCTGGTCAGCATCTGCTGGCTGGCCAGCTCGTCGAAGTCCCTGCGGACGGTCGCCGCGGACACGTTCAGCGCCTTGGCCGCGTCCTCCACCTGGAGCTGGCCCCGCGAGGCCAGCAGCTCGAGCAGCTCGTTCCACCGGCGGTAACGGCTCACCGGTCCCTCCCTCCAGCACGGCCCGCGCCGCAGGCGCTCAGCACATCGAGCAACCGGGCTACCTCCGGCGCGATCGCGTCACGTCCGGCCGAACCATACCTTCTGGGATCAACCACCGCGGGCTCGGCGGACAGGTAATTCCGGACCGCGGCGGTGAAGACCTTGTTCAGCTGGGTCGCGATGTTGATCTTCGTCAGGCCGGCCATGATCGCGGCGGCCAGGTCCTCGTCCGGCACGCCGGACGAGCCGTGCAGCACGAGCGGGACGCCGACGGCCCGGCGGAGCCTGGCGATCAGGCCGAGGTCGAGGACCGCGTCCTTGGTCAGCATGGCGTGGGAGCTGCCCACCGCGACGGCCAGCGCGTCCACCCCGGTGGCCGTGACGAAGCAGGCCGCCTGGTCGGGATCGGTGCGGGCCCGCGGTGAGTGCACGCCGTCCTTGCCGCCGACCTCGCCCAGCTCCGCCTCGACCCAGACGCCCCGGTCGTGGCACCACGCGGCGACTTCGGCGGTGGTCCGGACGTTGTCCGCGAACGGGAGCCCGGACGCGTCGTACATCACCGACCCGAGGCCGAACGCCGACGCCGCCCGCACCAGCTCCGGGCTGGACGCGTGGTCCAGGTGCACCGCGACCGGCACCGCGGCCGCCCGCGCGACGGCCATGCAGGCCCGGGCGATGGGCTCAAGGGCGCCGTGCCAGGCGGCGCAGTTCTCGCTGATCTGCAGCACCACCGGGGCCCCGGCCGCTTCAGCCCCGGCGACGATCGCCTCGGCGTGCTCGATGCCGATGACGTTGAACGCGCCCACGCCGCGGCCCGCGGCCCGGGCCGGACCGACGATCTCGCCCATGACGGCCAGCGGCATCAGCGGACCTCCTCCACCGCGACCGCGCTCAGCGCGCCGAGGTAGTCCTGGTGGCGGAACTCCCCGGCGACCGGGGCCGCGGCGGTCGCGGCGCCCAGCGCCGCCGCGTGCCGCAGCCGCTCGTCCCACGGCCGGCCGAGGACGAGCCCGTGGGCCAGGGCCGCGGCCACCGCGTCGCCCGCGCCGGTCGCGTTCCCGGCCATCACTGCGGGCGGCCGCGCCCGCCAGCAGCCGTCCCCGGTCGCGGCCAGCAGCCCGTCCGGGCCGAGCGTGACCACGACAGCCTCGGCCCCGTCGAGCTCGCCCGCCGCGGCCTCCACCGTGGCCCTGTCCGCGGCCCTGTCCGCGCCTGGGGTCAGCGGCCGTCCGGCCAGCGCCGCCAGTTCGGCCAGGTTCGGCTTCACGATGGCGGGACCCGCCGCCGCGCCCCGCCGCAGCGCCTCCCCGTGCGTGTCCAGCACCGCGGGCACGCCCGCCGCCGCCGCGCTCTCGATCAGCGCGGCGTAGGTCCCGGCCGGGAGCCCAGGCGGCAGGCTGCCGGACAGCACCACGGCGGTGGCTGCCTCCAGCGCCTGCTCGTACCCGCGCAGGAACCCGGCGAGCTCCTCCTCGCCGGCCTCGGGACCGGCCTCGTGAAACGCGGTGACCCCGCGGTCAGCGACGGAGTCGTCCACCACGGTGAAGGTGCGCCGGGTCTCCCCGGCGGCCGGGGTGAACGCGGCCGGCACGCCGAGCTCGCGCAGGGCGGCCTCCACGCCGGCCCCGGTGACGCCGCCGGCCAGCCCGAGCACCAGCACGTCCACCCCGAGCGCGTGCAGCGTGCGCGCCACGTTGAGGCCCTTGCCGCCGGGCCGGGCCCGCGCCGCGCGGGGCCGGTTCACCCCGCCCCAGTCCACCGCGCCGACGTGATGGGTGACGTCCAGCGCCGGGTTGAGGCAGACGACGACGATCACGGAGTCCCGAGGATGACCGAGCGGGCCAGGTTGCGCGGCCGGTCCGGGTCGAGCCCGCGGGCCCGCGCCGCCGCGACCGCGACCAGCTGCACCCGGACCAGTTCGGCCAGCGGATCCTCCTCGCCGATCCAGGCCGTGCCGCCGGCCGCGGCGATCTCGCCGGCCAGCCCGTCCGGCGGCGAGCCGAACAGCCACACCACGCTGCGCTCGCCGGTCACCGCGGCCGGGCCGTGCCGGTACTCCATGGCGGGATAGGCCTCGGTCCACAGGCCGGCCGCCTCGCGCAGCTTCAGCGCGGCCTCGTTGGCCAGCCCGTAGGTCCAGCCGGTGCCGAGGAAGGTGAACTGGTCGGCGGCCAGCATCCCGGGCGGCAGCGGCGCGGCCAGCACCCGCTCCGCCGCGTCGGCCGCCGGGCCGGGATCGTGCCCCAGGTGCGCCCGGAGCAGGACCAGCTCGGTGGTGGCGAACCTGGTCTGCACCACGGATTCCTCGTCCGCGAAGCCCAGGTCGATGACCTCGTCGGCGGCCTGCGCCACCGGAGCCCAGGTGGCCGCGGTGATCGCGACCGTGGGCACGGTGCCGCGCAGCCGGGCGAGCAGCTGCACGATCTCGGTGGTGGTGCCCGATCGCGACAGCACCAGGACCCGGTCGTAGCGTCGGCCGGCCGGCATCTCGGAGGCGGCGAACGCGTCGGTCTCGCCGTGCCCGGCCTGCTCCCGCGCCGCCGCGTAGGACTGCGCCATGAACCAGGAGGTGCCGCAGCCCGCGACCGCCACCCGTTCTCCCGGGGCCGGCAGGGATCCCGCCACGTCCGCGGCCAGCCGGGCCGCGTGCCGCCAGCAGGCGGGCTGCGAGGCCACCTCCCGCGCGGTGCGGTTGCCCGCGGTCATGTCCTCCTGGGTCACTGATTCCTCATCTCTGTTGTCCAACCGGTTCACGTCCCGGCCAGCCCGGTGGCGGCCACCGAACGGATGAAATAGCGCTGGGCCAGGAAGAAGATGCACAGCATCGGGACCAGGCTCATCACGTTGGCGGCCATCAGCAGGTTCCACTCGGTCTGGTGCGCGCCCTGGAACGTGGCCAGCCCGAGCGGCAGCGTCATCTGGTTCGTGGAGGTGACGGCGATCAGCGGCCACAGGAAGTTGTTCCAGGAGTCCAGGAATGTCAGCGCGGCCAGCGTGGCCAGCGCCGGGGTGGCCAGCGGCAGCACGATCCTGATCAGCACGGTCAGCCGGCTGGCCCCGTCGACCCGGGCCGACTCCTCGTACTCCAGCGGCAGCGTGCGGAAGAACTGGCGGAGGAAGAAGATGCCGAACGCGGTGGCCGCGTTGGGCAGGATGAGCGCCCCGATGTGGTTGATGCCCACCCCGGCCAGCACGTGCACGCCGAGCCACTTAACGATGATGAACTGGGGAATCATGGTTACCTGAAATGGCACCATCAGCGTGGCCATGATCACCGCGAACAGTGCGGTCCGGCCGAGGAAGCGGAACCGGGCGAACGCGTATCCGGCCAGCGAGCACAGCACCAGGTTGCTCAGTACGGTCACCACCGCGACGATCGCGCTGTTGGCGAAGAACCGGCCGAACGGCGCGCTGTTCAGCGCGTCCGGGTAGTTGGCCAGCCTCAGCTGGTGCGGGATCAGCACCGGCGGGAAGTGCAGCGCCTCGGCCGGGGTCTCCACCGAGGTGACGACCAGCCACACGAACGGGAAGATCAGCGCGATCGTGGCCGGGACCAGCACCAGGTGCCACGGGCTGAACGGCAGCCGCCACCGCCGCCGGGCGGCCGGGATACCGCCGCGGCCAGCCGAGCGCACCTTGTCCCGTGCGGGCGCCGAGGTCGCCATCAAGACCGGTAGTACGTGAATCGCCGGCCCACCCGGAACTGGATGACGGTGACCACGATGATGACGAGGAACAGGAAGTAGGCGATGGCCGATGCGTAGCCGAAGTTGAACTGCTGGAAGGCCTGGTTGTACAGGTAGTACACGAGCACGGTGGTGGCGTTCAGCGGGCCGCCCTGGGTGCTCAGGTACACCTCGTCGAACAGCTGCAGCGCGTTGATCGTGAGCCAGACGGCCAGGAACAGCGTGGCCGGGCTGAGCAGCGGCAGCGTGACCCGGCGGAACGCCTGCCAGGGGCCGGCCCCGTCGATCGCGGCCGCCTCGGTCAGGTGCTGGGGCACCCCCTGCAGCGCGGCCAGGTAGATCACCACCGCGAAGCCGGTCCAGCCCCAGATCGTCATGATCACGATCACGTAGAGCGCCTGGGACGGGGAGTTGATGAACTGCTGCGGCGGCACGCCGAACCAGCTCAGGAAGTAGTTGACCACCCCGTAGGACGGGTCGAACAGCCAGATGAAGACGATCGCCTCGCTGATCGTGGAGACCGCCATCGTGGCGTAGGCAGCGGTGCGGTAGAGGGAGATGAAGCGGATCTTCCTGTTCATCGCCACGGCCAGGAACAGGCCCACCGCCATCGTCCCCGGCACGAACAGCACGGTGTAGACCAGCGTGTGCTGGATCGCCTGCGCCACCACCGGGTCGTGCACCATCTGCCGGTAGTTGGCCAGGCCCACGAACGGCGTGCTGGGTGTGAGCAGGTTGTTCTTCTGGAACGACATCACCGCCGACCACACGATCGGGGCCGCGCCGAACAGCCCGATGATCACGGCGGCGGGCGTGACAAAGGCCCACCCGGTGAAGTGCTCGGAGCTCGCGACCCGCCGCCGTACGGGGCCCCTGGAGGCTGGCCCCCTCGTGGCCAGCCCCTTCCCGGCGAGCAGGGCCACGTCAGCCCGCCGCCAGGACCTGGTCGACCTGCTGGGCGGCGGCGGTCAGCGCCGCCTGCGGCTGGCTCTTGCCGAGCAGCACCGACACGATCATGTTGCCGAGGATCGTGGAGATCTTCGGGTACTGCGGGATCTGCGGCCGGGCCTGCTTCACGTTGGCCAGGTTGGCGACGAACGTGCCGACGCTGGGCAGCGCGGCGTTCATCTGCTGGCTCACCGCGGGCGCGTCGCCCACCGACTGCCGGGTCGGCAGGTTACCGGTCTGCACCGCGAAGTACTTGACCTGGGCCGGCGCGGTCAGCCAGAGCAGGAACTGCTCGGCCGCGGCCACCCGGGCCGGGCTGTTGTTGAAGATGACCCAGTTGTCCGGCCCGGAGATGGTCTGGTGGCCGCCGCTGGTCCCCGGGTAGGACGGCATGACCTGCACCCCGTACTTGACGTTGGGGAACGCGGACAGGTCCCACGGCCCGGTGACCAGCATCCCGATCTTGCCCGAGTTGAACAGGTTGCTGTAGGCGGAGTCGCTCGGGTCCAGGTACATGGACTTGTCCGCGACGGCCATGGTCCGCAGGGTGTTCAGCGAGGCCAGCCCGGCGGCCGAGTCGAACGCCGCCTTCTTGTTGTCCGGGGTGAGCAGCTGACCGCCGGCCTCCCAGAGCAGCGGCTCCCAGTGCCAAACGGTGTCCTCGGTGCCCGGGGTGACGTACGCGGTGCCGAACTGCTTGATCGCCGGGTTGGTCAGCTTCTGCGCGTCGGTCACGAACTCCTGCCAGGTCCAGTCCGGGCCCGGCGGCTGCAGCCCGGCCTTGGCGAACAGCGTCTTGTTGTAGACCACGGCCAGGTTGTCCACCACGGCCGGGATGCCGATCACCTTGCCGTTGACGGTGGCCACGGCGCGCTCCCCGGTCCAGAAGTCGTCCCAGTTGACGCCGGGACGCTTGACCACCGGGGTGAGGTTCACCACCTGCGGGATCTGCGCCACGTTGGGCGCCCACGAGCCGTAGAGGTAGGCGATGTCCGGCGGGCTGCCGCCGCGCACCGCGGTGAGCACCTTCTGCAGCGTGTTGTCGTTGTTGACGAACAGCGGGCTCACCTTCTGGCCCGGGTGCTGCGCCTCGTACTCGGCCACCAGGTGCGAGAACGCCTTAGCCTCGGCTTCGGTGTAGCCCTCCCAGATCGTGATCGTCTGGGACTCGCCGGCACCGTGGCTGGAGGTGCTGTCCGTGCCGCAGCCGGCCAGTACGGCCGCCCCGGTGAGCACGGTGAGCAGTCCTGCCAGGGGTCCCCGCAGCCGACGCTTCCAGTGCTGGCTCATCGCGCACTCCGCTCGAAGATGCTTCAAGTCATCAAGAATTGCTCAGCATTGTGCAACCCGAATTCGGGCAGATGCAAGATCTTGCAAGAAATCGGCATCAATGTGACACTAATGAGCTGTGATCAAGGTGACGTTCGTCGGCGCGGGAAGCGTCGAGTTCACCCGGAACGTGGTGACCGACCTGTGCGGCTACCCGGAGTTCCGCGGTGGCCTGCAACTGGCGCTGTACGACATCAGCGCGGAGCGGCTGGCGCACGCCGAGCGGCTGGCGCGCCGGATATCGGAGCAGTCCGGTGCCGGGGCGACGGTGACCGCGACCCTGGACCGGCGGGAGGCGCTGGCGGGTGCCCGGTACGTGATCAACGAGGTGCAGGTCGGGGGGTACACCGCCACCCGGGCGGACTTCGACATCCCGGCCCGGTACGGGGTGCGCCAGACGATCGGCGACACGCTGGGTATCGGCGGGATCTTCCGCGGCCTGCGCACCATCCCGGTGGTGCTGGCGCTGGCCCGGGACATGTACGAGGTCTGCCCGGACGCCTACCTGCTCAGCTACAGCAACCCGATGGCCATGCTGCCCTGGGCGGTGTACGAGGGCACCGGGTTCACCCGGGTGTTCGGTCTGTGCCATTCGGTCCGCGACACGCAGGCGTTCCTGACCCGGCTGACCGGCGCCGACCCGGAGCGGGTCCGCTTCCTCACAGCGGGCTTCAACCACCAGGCCTTCGTGCTCCGCTTCGAGCAGGACGGCGAGTCCCTCTACCCCCGGCTGGCCGAGGTCATCGAGGCCTCGCCCGAGTTGCAACGCCGGGTCCGGGTGGAGATCTACCGCCGGTTCGGCTACTTCCCCACGGAATCCAGCGAGCACTCGGCCGAGTACGTGCCCTGGTTCATGCGCCACGACAACCAGGTCGAGGAGTTCCGCATCTTCGTCGGCGACTACCTCGAGCGGTCCGAGGAGAACCTGCGCGAGCTCGAGGCGCTGCAGCGCGCCCTGGACTCGGCCGACCCGCTGGACCTTGAGCCGCAGGACGAACTGGCCTCGCTGTTCATCCACGCGCTGGAGACCGGCACCGAGCGCGAGCTGCACGTGAACATCCGCAACGGCGGGCTGATCTCCAGCCTGCCGGACGAGTGCTGCGTCGAGGTGCCCTGCATCGTCGGGGCCGGGGGCGACCAAGGGACTAAGCCGGTGCCGGTCGGCGCGCTGCCGCCGCAGCTGGCCGCGCTGAACCGGACCTTCCTCAACGTGGTGGAGCTGACCGTCAGGGCCGCGCTCGAGGAGTCCCGCGACCACGTCTACCATGCGGCCCTTCTCGACCCGAACACCGCCGCCACGCTGACCACCACGCAGGTGGTGGCGATGTGCGACGACCTGTTCGCGGCGCACAGGGACCTGCTCCCGCCGGCCTTCCGGTCATGAAAACCTGGTTGGCTCTGGCGGCCGCAACAGCCCTTACCCTCACCTCACTCACCGCGTGGCTCCCCACCCAGGCCGCGCACGCCGCCGCCATCCCGCCGCCCGCCCGCCACGGCACGCTGCGCGTCTCCGGCGCCCCCAGGGACGGTTCGACGGTCAGCGCCACCGGGCTGCGCTGGCACGCGCCCCGGCTGCCGCGCGGGATGAGCCTGCTCAGCTTCGAGGTCGCCTACTCCTGGCAGAGCTGCGACGCCGCCGGGACGCACTGCCGGGCCGGGGCGGACAGCACCGCCACGCCGTTCGCCGCGCGCCGCTACACCGCCGGCCAGGCGGACACCGGCCGTCGGCTGCGGGTGACCGAAACCGCCTCCGAGGTCGTCCAGACCCAGCGGAACCCGTTCACCTTCCAGGTCATCCGCCGTTCGGTCAGCGCACTCACCGCCGCCGCGGTCCGCGCCTACCCGCGGCACAAGCCGCCGGTCACCGCGTTCGTCAACGGCACCCCGGAGCCGCGCACCACCTCGACCGAGGAGTACTTCCAGGTCGCCGCGCCGCACGCCAACGCGGCCGACGGCACCGTGGCCCAGCGGTACCGGATCGACCACGGCGGCTGGCACGCGATGCCCGCCAGCCGCGTGTTCTACACCGGCAAGCTCGCGGCCGGGCCGCACCGGGTGACCGTGCGCACGGCCGGCCAGGCGGGCGCCACCGAGATCAGCTTCGGCTGGCGGGTGGACCCGCCGGCCCCGCCGGTCGCCTGCCAGCCGGCCGCCGCGTGCTGGTACCCGCCGCACCTGGACGGCACCGGCCACCCGATGCGCTGGGACTGGCAGATCGGCCGGACCGCCCCGCTGCAGCGCACCGGGAGCAACGCGGTGGACATCTACGACGTCGACGGCTTCCTCACCACCCGGGCCGAGGTCACCGCGATCAAGACCCAGTGGGCGGCGAGCACGCTTGACCACCCGCGCACGGTCTGCTACCTCGACCTGGCCTGGGAGGACTACCGCCCGGACGCCACCACGGGCGGGGCCTTCCCGGCCGCCGCCCTCGGCCACATCTACTTCGGCTTCCCCGAGGAGCGCTGGGTCGACCTGCGCCAGCTGGACGCGCTGAAGCCGATGCTGCGCGAGCGCGTCGCGATGTGCGCGGGGAAGGGGTTCGATGCGGTCGAACTGGACGACATCGACAGCTTCGACCCGCCGTCCACCACCGGCTTCCACCTCACCCCAGGCGACGCGCAGAACTTCCTGGCCTACGCGTTCAACCTGATCCACCAGTCCGGGATGACCGCGCTGTGGAAGAACTCGCCCTACCTGTCCTGGTGGGGGCGCCAGTACGCGGACGGTGCGGTCGTCGAGGAGTGCTACGTGGACCACGCCTGCTTCGCGGCGCAGTTCCGGGGCAGCCGCCAGTACGGGATCACCTGCACCGCCCTGTCCGGCGCGACGCCGTGCGGCTGGGATGATTTCACCGCCGCCGGCCAGTGGGTCGGTGAAGCCGAGTACGCCGAGGACGGTTACGTGTGCAGTCCCGGTCAGCCGTGCAAGGGGCCGCACTCGTTCGGCACCTACTGTCGCTCTGTGTACGCGGTCCCGCACGGTTTCTCGGCGGTCAAGTTCGACGCGGACCTGGACGGCCGCCTGTTCTATCCCTGTTCCTGACCACCCGCCGTCACGTGCACGGTCGCACCCGCCGGGGCCAGCGGCACGAGCGTTCCCTCGATGCGCCGGCCATCGACCTCTAGGTGCGTGATACGGGCGCCCGGGTTGCGCACGCTGATCTGATAGGTCGCGCCGCGGAACCGCCGGGTGGCAGTGAAGCCGGGCCACGCCGCGGGCAGCACCGGATCCACCCGCAGCCCGTCCAGTTCCGCCCGGATCCCGAGGATCCACTGGGTGATCGCGACGAAGTTCCACGCGGCCGTGCCGGTAAGCCACGAGTTCTTGGCCTCGCCCTGGGCCGGCGCGTCCCGGCCCGCGATCATCTGGGCGTAGACGTAAGGCTCGCAGCGATGGACGTCGCTGATCTCTTCCCGGGCTGAGGGGTTGATGCGCTTGTAGTAGCCGAACGCGGCGTCACCGCGGCCGGCCATCGCCTCGGCGATCATCACCCACGGGTTGGTGTGACAGAAGACGCTGCCGTTTTCCTTGTAGCCCGGAGGGTAGGAGGAGATCTCGCCTAGCTCGAGGTGGTAGCGCGTGTAGGCGGGCTGCAGTAGCAGGATGCCATGGCTGGTGGCCAGCCGCTCGCGCACGCTGTCCAGTGCCCGGACGGCCATGCCGTCGTCGAGGCCGACACCGCTCATCACGCACATGCCCTGCGGCTCGACGAAGATCTGCCCCTCGTCGTCCGCCGCCGAGCCGACGGCGCGGCCGGAATGATCGTAGGCGCGCCTGAACCAGGCGCCGTCCCAGCCGTGCTCGGCGATCACGCCGGCCATCTTCTCCGCCTCGGCCCGGTAGTATCCGGCTTCCGCGGCGTGGCCGCGCCGCTCGGCGATCGGGGCGTATTCCCGGGCGGCGAGCACGAACAGGGCGCCGATGAACACCGACTCGGCGGTGTCGCCGGCCACGTTCTCGGTGGTCTGGAACGACTGCCCCGGCTCGACCGAGTAGCAGTTGAGGTTCAGGCAGTCGTTCCAGTCGGCCCGGCCGATGAGCGGCAGCTGGTGCGGGCCGAGCCGGTCCAGCGTGTACCGCAGTGACCGCTCCAGGTGCTCCTGCAGCGGCAGGCGGACGTTCGCCGCGTCGGCGTAGGGCACCGGTTCGTCCAGGACCGCCTCGTCGCCGGTCTCCTTGAGGTAGGCGGCGACGCCGAGCACCAGCCAGAGCGGATCGTCGTTGAACCCGGAGCCGATGGCGTCGTTGCCGGTCTTGGTGAGCGGCTGGTACTGGTGATAGGCGCCGCCGGAAGCAAGCTGGGTGGCGGCGAGGTCCAGGATGCGGGCGCGCGCCCGGCCAGGGGCCAGCTGGACGAAGCCGAGCAGGTCCTGGCAGGAGTCGCGGAACCCGATGCCGCGGGAGATGCCCGATTCGAACAGCGACACCGAGCGGCTCATGTTGAAGGTCACCATGCACTGGTACGGATTCCAGATGTTCACCATGCGGTTGGTGTCCGGGTCAGGGGTGCCGACCTGGAGCACGGACAGCCGGGACGACCAGGACTCGCGCAGCCGGCTGAATCCCTCCGCGACCGTCTCGGGCCGCAGCCACCGGTCGATGACCGGCCGCACCAGGCTCTTGTTGAGGACCTGCGACCCGGGCGGATCGAACTTCGCCTCGCGCGGGTTCTCCCAGTAGCCGAGGAGGAAGATCACTTCCCTGGTCTCGCCGGGGGCCAGCCGGAAGCGCACGTGATGGCTGCCGTGCGGCGCCCAGCCGCGGGCGACCGAGTTGGCCGACTCGCCCCGCTCCACGGCCACGGGCCGGTCCCAGCCGCGGTAGGGGCCGAGGAACTCCTCGCGCTGGGTGTCGAATCCGGCCAGCGGCTCGGAGCACGCGAAGTAGGCGAAGTGATCGCGCCTTTCCCGGTACTCCGTCTTGTGGTAGATGACGCCGCCGTCGACCTCCACCTCGCCGGTCGAGTAGTTGCGCTGGAAGTTCGTCGCGTCGTCCTGCGCGTCCCAGAGGCAGAACTCGACCGAGGAGAACACCGACAGGTCGGCCGGCTCGCCGCGCTCGTTGCGGACGCGCAGCCGCCACACCTCGAGCGTCTCGCCGGGCGGGACGAAATACAGGGTCTCGGCCCGCACCCCCTGCCGGGCGGACGAGATCCGGGTGTAGGAGAGCCCGTGCCGGCACTCGTAACTGTCCAGGTCATACCGGGTGGGCTGCCACGACGGCGACCAGTACTCACCCGAGCCGTTGTCGCGCAGGTAGAGGTAACGGCCGCCGGAGTCGGCCGGCACGCCGTTGTACCGGTACCGGGTGAGCCGGCGCAGCCGGGCGTCGCGGTAGCACGAGTAGCCGCCCGCCGTGTTCGAGATGATGCCGAAGTACGCGTCCGTGCCCAGGTAGTTGAGCCACGGCAGCGGCGTGTCCGGCCGGGTGATCACGTACTCGCGGTTCTCGTCGTCGAAATGCCCGTAACGCATCGTGTTTCCTGCCTCTGACCGGGGATTCTTCGATGCAACGGCTTGCCCGCGCGTTCCGGTAGGGCCTAAGGTCGGTCCTCCGGGCGTCTGGCCGGCTCAGCCGGGTGCCGCCGGGACCGGGAATAACTGGCGCGCGGCTGCGCTTCCCTCTTCACCTGAATCGGTTCGTGAGGATGGCTTCAGGACGTGCGAGAGAATTATTGTTTCAAGTGCGGGTCGTACACCGAGATCGACGACGTGACACGGCTGTGCGTTCGTTGTTACCGTACCTGGCTGGCCCGAACGCAGCCACGGGGGTGAACGTGGCCGTACCGGACCTGGCCGAGGTGCTCGCCGCGCGCCAGCGCATCGAGCCGTACCTGCGGCCGACCCCGCTGTACCGCTATCCCGCCCTCGACGCGACGGCCGGCGCCCGGGTCTGGGTCAAGCACGAGAACCACCAGCCGGTGGGCGCGTTCAAGGTCCGCGGCGGGGTGAACCTGGTCAGCCAGCTGACCGAGGACGAGCAGCGGCGCGGGGTGATCGCCGCCTCGACCGGCAACCACGGCCAGTCGGTCGCCTACGCGGCGGACCTGTTCGGCGTCCGCGCCGTAATCTGCATGCCCGAACAGGCCAACCCGGTCAAGGTCGAGTCGATGCGGGCGCTCGGCGCCGAGGTGGTCTTTCACGGCGCCGACTTCGACGAAGCCCGCGAGCACTGCGAGAAGCTGGCCGCCGAGCGGAACTACCGGTACGTCCACTCCGGCAACGAGCCGGCCCTGGTCGCCGGCGTCGCCACCTGCACCCTGGAGATCCTCGAGGCCAGGCCGGATATCGAGGCGATCGTGGTCCCGGTCGGCGGCGGCAGCGGCGCGTCCGGGGCCTGCGTGGTGGCCAAGACCGTCCGCCCGTCGATCGAGGTGATCGGCGTGCAGTCCGAGGCGGCCCCGGCCGCCTACCGCTCCTGGCGGTCCGGCTCGCTGGTGGAGGACACCACCAGCACGTTCGCCGAGGGGCTGGCCACCAGGACGGCGTTCGAGCTGCCGCAGCAGATCATGCGGGACCGGCTGGACGATTTCGTCCTGGTCACCGAGGACAGGCTGCGCGAGGCGACCCGGCTGATGATCTCCAAGACCCGCAACCTGGTCGAGCCGGCCGGCGCGGCCGCGCTCGCCGCCGTGCTGACCACGCCCGAGCGGTTCGCCGGGCGTAACGTGGCGCTGATCTGCTCCGGCGGCAACATCAGCCCGGCCCAGCTGATCGCGCTCCTGGCCTGAGGCCCCGGCCCGGGCCGAGCCGCCTCAGGCGATCCGGAGCGGCAGCGCCCGCGGGCCGCGGATCTGGCCCGCGGACCAGGTCACCGCGGCCGGGTCGGCCAGGCTGAACTCCGGAATCCGCTCGAGCCACACCTCCAGCGCCACCCGCAGTTCCATCCGGGCCAGGTGCGAGCCCAGGCAGCGGTGGATGCCGAGGCCGAACGCGGCGTGCCGGTTGACCCGCCGGTCGATGACGACCTCGCCGGCCCGGTCGAACTGTGCCGGGTCGCGGTTGGCCGCAGGGAACGACAGCAGGATCCAGTCCTCGGCCTTCATGTCCACGCCGTGCCAGTGCATGTCCTCTTTGACCAGCCGGGCCATGGTGACCGGGGCGTAGGCGCGGAGGAACTCCTCCATCGCGGTCGGCACCAGCCCGGGCTCGGCCACCAGCCGCTCGCGATCGGCCGGCGTCCGGGCCAGGTGCCACAGCGACGACCCGATCGCGCTCCAGGTGGTGTCGATGCCGGCGATCAGCAGCAGGGCCATCGCGCCGGTGACGTGCTCCGCCGTCAGCTTCTGGCCGAAGATCTCGGCGCCGATGAGGTAGCTGGTGATGTCGTCGCGCGGGTTGTCCAGGTGGTCGTGGACCTGGTCGAGCAGGTAGGTGAACAGCCGCTCCATCCGCTCGATGCGGTTTTCTGGAGGCAAGTTGATGCCCTCGAGCAGGTCCTCGACGAACTCGCGGAACTGCGGCGCGTCCTCCGGCGGGAAGCCGAGCATGTCGGCGATGACCCGCATCGGGATGTGCTGCGCGTACTCGGCCGCCGCGTCGACCACGTCCCGCCCCTCGAACTTGTCGATGAGCTCGTGGCAGAACGCCCGGGTGGCCGGCTCCGCCCGCTGATCGCGGTCTTGGTGAACGCCCCGAGCAGCAGCTTGCGCGCGTGCTGGTGGAACGGCGGGTCGGAGGAGATCGGCGGCGAGCCGCCGACCGGGGCGACGTCGCGGGGCGGCCGGAAGTTGCCCATGATGATCGACCGCGAGGAGAACCGCTCGGTGTCGTAGGCGATCGCCGCCACGTCCTCGTACCGGGTCGGCAGCCACCCGCCGCCGAACCGGCCGGTGTGCGCGATCGGGCACCGCTGCCGCAGCTCGTCCTGGATCGGATAGGGGTCGGCGGACCACTCCGGCTCCAGGTGGGAGAAGTCGGTCGCCCAGTCGGAGACCGGCCCGGTGATGATCTCGCTGCGGACGCCCTCGAGTTCGGCGTCCGGGTCGGGCTCGCTGAAGACGAAACGGCTGTCGGCGGTCATGTTCAGGTCACCTCGATCGCGTGCTCAGGGCAGTTGACTGCCGCCAGCCGTGCGTTGCGTTCGGCGTCCGGCGGCACGGTCCCGTCGCCGAGGACCTGCCCGTATCCCTCTTCGTCGTCGCCGAACAGGTCGGGGGCGAGGTCGTAACAGCGGCCGTGGCCCTGGCAGCGTTCGGGATCTATCTGCACCTTCACTGCGTCGTTCCCCTCTGCATCGTGGTGTTGCCGAGCACCCCCGCCACCCGGGTCAGCAGGGCGGCCCAGTCGTCCTCGCCGACCGCGTGCAGGTCCGGCGTGATCAGCGCGCTGCCCATCGCCAGCAGCAGGCAGAAGTGGGCCAGAGCGGCCGGGGACAGCCCCGGGTCGAGTTCGCCGCGCGCCTGGGCCAGCTCCACAAGACCGCCCAGCCAGTCGCCCCGCTCGCCCACGTACTCGCGCATCGGCCGGGCCACATCCTCGTCCCGCCGCGCCGCGACTAGCGCCTCGACGATGAGGTAGCCGCGCGCATCCCGGCGGCGCGGCAGCCACCGGCCCACGGTCAGCAGCAGGTCCACCACCGGCCGGTCCGGGTCGGCGGCGAACAGCTCGCCGAGCAGGTGCCGCCCGTGCGTCCGCAGCGCGTCCACCAGCAGGTCGGCCTTGGAGGCGAAGTGCGCGTACAGCGCCCCGTTGCTCACCCCCGCCGCGGCGGCGATGTCGGCCACCCTGGTCCCGTCGTATCCCCGTTCGGCGAACACGTCGGCGGCCGCGCGCAGCAGCCGCTCCCGGGTCTCGGCAGCGGTAACGCCCGCGATGCGCCCCACAACAGAATTAAAAGAGCGTTCATTATGATCCGTCAAGAGCACGGCCGACCCCATTGCCGCGCCACCGTTGCCCGGCCACCCTTGCTACGCGACCATCCGATGGGGAGGATGAGGCGGTATGAGCGTGCCGGAGGTGCCGGCCTCGCTGCGGTCGTGGATGTCAGCCGTAAGCGAGATCGTCCGCTCGGTCAACGCCGCCGAGCCGCTCGCGAGCGTCCTGACCCGGGTGGCGGATCAGGCCTGCGAGCTGATCGGGTTCGAGTTCTGCGCGGTGATGCTGGCGGACGAGCGGCGGGAGTGCCTGCAGATCGCCGGCTGGAGCGGCCTCACCCCCGACTACCTGGCCCAGGTCAGCGACGGCCAGGGGCTGCGCATCCGGCCGCCAGGACCCGACCTCGACACCCCGGCCGCCCGCGCCTTCAGGGAGGCCCGCACGATCGTCGTCCCTGACGTGCGCGAGGCCCGCTCCTACGGCAGGCTGCGGTACCTGGCGCCCACCCAGGGCTACCGGGCCCTGCTGGTCGCGCCGCTTCGCGGCTCGGGCGACCTGGCCGGCGTGATCGTCGCCTATTCCGTAACCGCGCGGCAGTTCAGCGAGCCCGAGCTGGAGCTGATCGAGCTGCTGGCCGGGCAGGCCGCGATGGCCCTTGAGACGGCGCGGCTGCGGGCCGGGCAGCAGGACGTCATCAGGGAACTGTCCCTGGCCAACGACGAGATGCGCCGCGGCCGGGCCGTGCTGGAGTGGGCCGAGCAGCAGCACCACCAGCTCATGCAGCTCGTACTGGACGAGGTGGAACTGCCCGAGCTCGTCGGCGCGCTCGCGTCGGCGCTGCGCGCGTCGGTCACGGTGGAGGACACCGACGGCCGCGTGCTGGCCAGCGCTCCAGCCGAGGGCTACTGCCCGCCGCCGGGCCCGGCGGCCCGCCGGGCGGCCGCGGCCCGGGCCGCGCTGAAGGCTCAGGAGGCCTCCGGCCGGCGTTACACGGTGGCCCGGGTGCCGGTCCGGGCGCCGAACGGGCGGGTCGCCCGCCCCGCCGCCGCCTGGGCCGCCCCGGTCGTGGTGGGAGGCGAACTGGCCGGCCGCCTGTGGGTGACCGGTCCTCCCGCCGAGCCCGAACCCGTTCAGCTCCGCGTCATCGAGCGGTTCACCCTGGTCGTCGCGCTGCTGCTGCTCCAGCAGCGGCACCTGCTCGACGTGCAGAGCAGGCTGTCCGGTGACCTGCTCGGGGACCTGCTCCGCGACGGCGGCCCGGTCCGGCCGCAGGCCGTCCTGGACCGGGCCGCGGCGCTCGGGCACGACCTGTCCTGGCCGCACGTCCTCGCGCTGCTAACCGTCGACGCGGCCAGCCCGCCCGCCGTGCGGCTGCCCGAGCTGGCCCGGGCCGCGGCTGAGCCTGGCCCGGTCCCGCTGGCCGGGCCCTACGACGGGGCGCATGTCCTGCTGCTGCCGGCCGAACCCGATCCGGGCGACGCGCTGCGCCGCATCCTGGTCAAGGCCGACCAGGCAGCCGGGGCGCGGGGCCTGGTCACCCTGGTCGCCGGGCCGGTGGTCCGTGACCCGGCCGGGTACGCCACCGCGTTCCGGGTCGCCCGCGGCGCGGCGGCATTGCGCCGGGCCAGCGGCCGCGGCGGTTTCGTCGACGTCAGCCGCCTCGGCCTGTCCGCGCTCCTGCTCGAGACGGGAACGCCGGACGCGCTCCGCCGCTTCGCCGCCGACGTGCTGCAGACCGTGGCGGAGCACGAGGAACGCCACGGCGGGGACCTGCTGGCCACGCTGCGGGCCTGGCTCTCGGCCGGCTGCTCGACGGCCGCGGCGGCGGATGCCCTCGTCGTGCACCGCAACACGGTGACCTACCGGCTCGGCCGCATCGAGCAACTCACCGGGCACAGCCTGCGAGATAGCCGGGTGCGTCTCGAACTCGAGCTGGCCCTGACCATCCGCGAGATCGTCCAGGTGGCGGCGCCGGGCTGACCCGCCGAACCCCTTCGATACCCTTGTGCGGGATACCAGCGCGCTGCGGCTATTCCTGGGCTGGTGCACATGGCGGGGGACGGTCCCCGGCGGGAGCATCGAAAGGGGAGCCGCGCCGAAGGAGCTGCGATACCGGGAGGGCCGCCGTGAAACCACCTCCGTTTGCCTACGCCGCGCCAACCACGCTGGAGGAGGCCGTCGGACTGCTCACCGAGCACGCCGAGGCCGAGCCGCGGGTGCTGGCCGGCGGGCAGAGCCTGATCCCGCTGATGAATTTCCGCCTGGCCAAACCCGGGTACCTCGTCGACCTGCGCAACGTCGCCGGGCTGAGCGGCATCCGGCGCGACGGCGACGTCCTGGTCATCGGGGCGATGACCAGGATGACGGAGGTCGAGCGGTCCCCGGAGGTCGCCGTGGCCGCCCCGCTGGTGGCCGAGGCGGTCGGGCTGGTCGCGCACGCCCCGGTCCGGAACAGCGGGACGGTGGGCGGCAGCCTGGCCCACGCCGACCCGGCCGCCGAGCTGCCCGCCGTGGCCCTGGTCCTCGACGCCGAGCTGGTGGCGGCGGGCCCGGGCGGCACCCGCGTCATCCCGGCCGCCGGGTTCTTCCAGGGGCCGTACAGCACGGCCCTGGCGCCGGACGAGATCCTGACCGAGATCCGGCTGCCGGTCTGGGCCGGCGGCCACGCGTTCACCGAGTTCTCCCGGGTCCACGCCAACTTCGCCGTGGTAGCCGTGGCCGCGCTGGTGGAGCTGGACGGTGACAGTGACCAGATAAGGCGCGCGGCCGTGGCCCTGGCCGGCGTGGCCCCGACCCCGGTCCGGGCCGGATCGGCCGAACGGGCGCTGGCCGGCGCCCCGGCGGCCGGCGCGGGGGCGATCCGGGCGATCCGGGACGCGGCCGACGCGGCCGCGGCGGACCTGTCGCCCGCCGGCGACCTGCACGCCAGCCCGCAGACCCGGCGCGGCCTGGCCCGGACCTACCTGCGGCGCGGAATCGAACTCGCGGTCTCACGCGCCCGGAACGAGAGGTGAGAACCGTGGCCCCGGATACCCGCACGATCAGCCTGACCGTCAACGGCCAGCCGCACGTGGCCCAGGTGGAACCGCGCCTCCTGCTCGTCGACTTCCTCCGCGAGAACCTCGGCCTGCCCGGCACCCACATCGGCTGCGAGCACGGCGTCTGCGGCACCTGCACGGTGCTGCTGAACGGCGCCAGCATCCGCTCCTGCATCACCCTGGCCGTCCAGGCGGACGGCGCCGACATCAGCACAGTCGAGGGCCTGGCCCGGGGCGGTGAAATGCATCCGCTGCAGGACGAGTTCTCGGAGAAGCAGGGGCTGCAGTGCGGCTATTGCACCCCCGGCATGCTGATGCGGGCCTGCGAGATCCTCGCGGAGAACCCCGACCCGTCGCCCGGTCAGGTACGCGAGGCCATCGCCAGCAACCTGTGCCGCTGCACCGGCTACCAGTTCATCACCGAGGCCGTGATCAGCGCCGCGGCGCGGATGCGGGCCACCAATGAGGAGGCCGCCCCGTGACCGCTACCAACCGAACCGGCGCCCCGCCGGTCCGAGACCACTCCGCCAAGCGGACCTGGGTGGGCCAGTCCATCCGCCGCGTCGAGGACCCGAAGTTCCTGCTCGGCCGGGGCGGCTACATCGCCGACCGGATCACCCCGGGCACCCTGCACGCCGCCGTGCTGCGCAGTCCGCACGCGCACGCCAGGATCGTGCGGATCGAGACCGCCGAGGCCCTGGCCGTGCCCGGCGTGCATGCGGTGATCACCGGGGCGGAGGCCGCCGAGCTGTGCGACCCGATGCCCGACTTCGGGCCCGACCCGGCCAGGCACACCTGGCGCTGCCTGGCCGCGGAGAAGGTCCGCTACGTCGGCGAGGGCGTCGCGGTGGCCGTCGCGGACAGCCGCTACCTGGCCGAGGACGCGCTGGAGCTGATCGAGGTCGAGTACGAGCCGCTGCCCCCGGTCACCGACCCGGAGCGCGCGCTGGACGCCGGATCCCCGCTGGTGCACGAGGCGCTTGAGTCGAACTGCGCCTACGAGCGCAGCTTCGACTTCGGCGACGTGGACCGCGACTTCGCCGAGGCCGACGTCGTCGTCCGGGACCGGCTGCGCTGGCACCGCTCGGGCGGGCAGCCGCTTGAGACCGTCGGCGCCATCGCCGAGTACGACCTCGGCACCGGCAGCTTCACCATCGACACCAACACGCTGAGCTTCACCAGCTACCTGTTCATGGCGGCGGGCACGCTCAAGGTGCCGGTCAACAAGCTGGACATCAGGCCGGTGCCGGCCGGCGGCAGCTTCGGCTCCAAGCTGTTCGCCAACAAGCCCGCGGTGATCGCGGGGATGTGCGCGCGCAAGACCGGCCGGCGGGTCGCCTACCTGGAGGACCGCGTCGACAACATCTCCAACTGCGACCACCACGGCTCGGACCGGGTCTACGACGTGGAGCTCGCGCTGATGCGGGACGGCACCATGCGCGGGCTCAAGATCGACGTGATCGACGACTACGGCGCCTACATGCAGTTCGGCGTGGGCCACCACGGTAACGCCCTGGCCCAGGTGGTCGGGCCGTACACCATCGGCAGCGTGCGTTACCGGGTCCGGGCGGCGCTGACCAACAAGAACCAGCAGGGCGCCTACCGCGGCTTCGGCTCCGAGGTGAACAACTGGATGCTCGAGCAGATGGTGGACAAGGCCGCGCGCGAGCTCGGCCTGGACCCGGTCGCGGTCCGCCGGATGAACTTCATCAGGGACTTCCCGTACTTCATTCCCACCGGTAACGTCTACGACTCCGGCGACTACGAGCGGGTGCTCGACTATGCCCTGGAGCTGGCCGACTACGGGCGCTGGCGGGACGAGCAGCGGCGGCTGCGCGAGCAGGGCCGGTACGTCGGCATCGGCGTGATCTCCGCCCAGGAGCGCAGCGTGTTCTCGGCGACGGAGTTCTGGTTCTGGTTCGACGAGCCGGGCGCGCCGGTGACCTCGACGCCTGAATCGGTGTCGCTCAAGGTCGACGCCACCGGCGGGATCACCGCGATCCTGTACTCCTGCGCGTTCTGGGGCAACAGCCCCGAGACGATGGTGGCGCAGCTCGTGGCCGAGGAGTTCGACTGCAGCCCGTACGACGTCTCCGTCGTCTACCACGGCAGCCGCGACGGGCTCCCGGCCACCGGCCCGGGCGGCTCCCGCACCACGGTGATGCTCGCCGGCGCGGTCGAGGGCGCGTCCGTCAAGATCAAGGAGAAGGCCCGCCGGGCCGCGGCCCACCTGCTCGAGATCGGCCCGGACGACCTGGAATGGGCCGACGGCGGCTTCCGGGTCCGCGGCGACCCGGAGCGGAAGAAGACGCTCGGCGAGATCGCCATCATGCTGCACCTGTTCAAGCACAGCTTCCCTGAGGACATGGAGAGCGGCCTCGACGCCTCGAAGGTCTTCGACCACCCGTACACGACCATGCCGTCGGCGGACCGGAAGGACCTGGGCGTCTTCTACCCGTTTATGGGCCACGCCTGTCACGTGCCGGTGGTGGAGGTCGACATCGAGACCGGCGCGGTCACGTTCCTGCACTACGCGGCGGTGCACGACTGCGGGACGCTGGTCAACCCGCGCTCGCTCGCCGGGCACATCGTCGGCGGCACCGCCCAGGGCATCGGCACCGCCCTGTACGAGGAGTTCGTCTACGACGAGGACGGCCAGCTGCTCTCGTCCAGCTTCATGGATTACCTGATCCCGACCGCGATGGAGGTGCCCGAGCTCACCATCGGCCACGTCGAGACGCCGTCGCCGTACACGCCGCACGGCATCAAGGGCGGCGGCGAGGGCGGCCGGATGATGGCGCCGGCCGCCATCAACGCCGCGGTCAACGACGCGCTCGCCCCGCTCGGGGTCCGCCTGACCGAGCTGCCGATGACACCGGAGCGCATCCTGGCGGCGCTGCGCGCGGCGGGCCATGCGGGGTGAACGCTCAAAAGGCCCCGGTCGCCGTGGTCACCGGCGCCAACCGGGGGATCGGGCGCGCCATCACCGTGGCCCTGGCCGCCGCCGGATTCACCGTCGCCGCGAGCGCTCGTGACCCGGCCAGCCTGGACGGCACGGTGTCGGAGGCGGAAAAGGCGGGCGGGACCGCGGTCCCGGTCGCCTGTGACGTGTGCGACGAGGCCTCGGTGGCAGCCCTGGCCGGGCGGGCCGGGCAGCTCGGCCCGGTGCGAGCCGTCGTGGCCAACGCCGGGATCGCCGGGCCCACGGCGCCGCTGCACGAGATAACGCTGGCCAGCTGGCGGGAGACGATCGCCACCGACCTGGACGGGGTTTTTCTCACCTTCCGCGCGTTCATCCCGGCCATGATCGAGCGCCGGGACGGCAGCCTGATCGCGATCTCGTCGATAACCGGCAAGCGCCCGCTGTACGGCCGCACCCCCTACGCCGCGGCCAAGATGGGCGTCATCGGGCTGGTCCGCACGCTGGCGACCGAACTCGGCCCGCACAACGTCCGGGTCAACGCGATCTGCCCCGGCATGGTCGCCGGACCCCGGATCGAGGCGGTGCTCGCCCGGCAGGCGGCGGCCCGCGGGATCACCGAGGCGGAGGTCAGGGCCGAGGCGGACGCGCTGTCGCCGCTGCGCCGCATGGTGAGCGCCGAGGAAGTCGCCGCGGCCTGCGTGTTCCTCGCGTCCGGCGGTTCAGCCTCCATCACCGGCGAGGACCTCAACGTCACCGCCGGCGTCGTCATGTACTGATTTTCACCGAAGGAGCCCGATGCGGATCATCGATCTCTCGCAGGACATCTACGAGGGCATGAAGGTGTACCCCGGCCACCTGAAGACCGTGCAGTTCGAGCACGCCACGCACGAGGAGACGGCGCCGCGGTTCGAAGGCGGCTTCTCCTTCCAGACCACCGGCTTCATGCTGAACGACAACGGGCCCACGCACGTCGACTCCTTCTCCCACCTCGACCCGGACCCGTCGGCGGAAACCATCGAGCAGATGGCGCTGGACCTGTTCTACGGTCCCGCGGTGTGCCTGGACGTCACGGGCTTCGCCCCGCGCACCGACATCACCGCCGCCGACCTGGACCGTATCGAGGCCGCGGCGCCGGTGAGCCTGCAGCCGGGCGACATCCTGCTCTTGTACACCGGCACCTGGAACCGCTTCGCGGGCGACAAGCGCTACCTCACCGAGTTCGCGGGCCTGGGCGAGTCGGCCGCCGAATGGATCGTCAGCCGCCAGGTGAAGACGTTCGGCGTGGACAGCCCCACCCCGGACAACCCGGCCAGCACCACCTACCCGGTCCACATGATGTGCCGCCGGGAGCACATCACGCACTACGAGAACCTCGCCCGCCTGGACGAGGTGGTGAACACCAGGTTCACCTTCGCAGGCTTCCCGCTCAAGCTCCGCGGCGCCCACGGCGGCCCCACCCGCGCCGTCGCCCTCATCGGCTAGCCCTTAGCCCAGCCTCACCCGCGCACCTGCATCCGGCCCCGGTCGATGACCACGGTGCCGTCATCCTTGGTGGTCTGGAACAGCGCGGTGTCGCTGCCGTCCTGCCGCCAGACCGAAACCGTCAGCGACTCACCCGGCAGCACCGGACGGCTGAACCGCCCGGACATGGACCCGAACCTGGCCGGGTCACCGTCACACAGCACCTGCAGCAGGGCCCGGCCGGTCATCCCGTAGGTGCACAGCCCGTGCAGGATCGGCTGGCTGAAGCCGCCCCGGGCGGCGAACTTGGGGTCGGCGTGCAGCGGGTTCCTGTCCCCGGACAGCCGGTAGATCAGCGCCTGCTCCGGCCGGGTCGGCTGGACGACCCGGTGGTCTGGCTCCCGGTCCGGATGCTCCCACGGCCGGTCACTGCCGCGCTCGCCGCCGAAGCCGCCCTCGCCGCGGATGAAGGCGCTGCTCCGCGACGTCACCAGCGGCTCCCCGGTGGCCGCGTCCGCCGCCGCGTTCTCGGTCACGACCAGCGCCCCGGACCCCTTGTCGTAGATGCCGGTCACGGTGGCGGTGGTGCGCACGGTCCCCTCGACCGGCAGCGGCCGGTGCAGCTCGAATGCCTGCTCGGCGTGCACCAGCATGGCCCGGTCGAAGTCCCCGAGGGTGCGCCCGGGTCGTGCCTGCGCGATGAGCACCCCGAACGTCGGCAGTACCTTCTGCTCGATGCCCTCGCAGTTCTCCGTCGTGAACTCGAGCTCCTGTAGCGGGTCGCCGAGCCCGGCCCCCACGCCGACCGCGTAGAGCAGCGCATCCTTGCTGCCCCAGGACCGCTCCTGCGGCTCGCTCGGCACTCCCACCAGGCTGTGGTCAAGCCCCATGACAACCTCCGACCTCGCCGAACTGCCGGGAATTGCTAGAACGTCGTTCTAGAACGAATTCTCAGCCGCACCCTCATCCGTGTCAACCCGCCCCCCGCCCATGATCACGAACGATTTTTGGTCCGGGAGGACTAAAGATCCTTCCCCCGGTCATGAAAACGCCGCGGGCAGCAGGGTTGACACACCCGGGCCGGCACGATCCAATCATCTAGAATTCCCTTCTAGTATTCGGTTCCGCCGCACGAACCCGGGGAGTGACGGCTATGGGCATCCTGGACGGCAAGGTCGCCATCGTGACCGGCGCCAGCCGCGGCATCGGCGCGGAGATCGCCCGCCGGTTCGCCCGGGAAGGCGCCGCGGTGGCGGTGGCCGCCCGGACCACGGAAACAGGCACGTCGCCGCTCCCCGGCACCATCGCCGAGACCGTGGAGCAGATCCGCGCGGCCGGCGGCACCGCGGTGCCGGTCCGCGCCGACCTGTCCAAGCCAGAGGACAGGGAGCGGCTCGTCGCCGACGCCACCCAGCAGCTCGGCCCGCCGGACATCCTGGTCAGCAACGCGGCCGTCACCTACTTCACCCGGGTCGAAGACTTCACCGCGCGCCGTTTCCAGCTGATGTTCGACGTCCAGGTGGAGGGGCCGTTCCACCTGGCCCAGCTGGTCGTGCCGGGGATGCGGGAGAAGGGGCGCGGCTGGATCCTGAACATCTCCTCCATCGCGGCGCGGCACCCCACGATGCCGCCCACCGGGTGGGCCTCTCGCGGCGGGACCGTCTACGGCATGTGCAAGGCCGCGCTGGAACGGTTCTCCACCGGCCTGGCCGCCGAACTCTACGCCGACGGCATCGCGGTGAACGCGCTGTCGCCGAGCAAGGTGGTACCCACCCCCGGCACGATCTTCCACCATCTGACCAGCGAGGACGACGCGAACTCCGAGCCGCCTTCGGTCATGGCCGAGGCCGCGCTGCGGCTGTGCAGCGGCGAGCCGAAGGTGCTGACCGGCCGGATCGCCTACTCCCAGGATCTGCTGGCCGAGCTGGCCCCGCGGTGAGCCTGGTCCGCGTCGACTGCCACCTGCACACGGTGGCATCCGGGGACGCGGTGACCACGCTGGACGAGCTGGCCGAACGCGCCGCCCAGGAATGCCTGGACGTGGTGTTCATTACCGACCACAACGAGATCTCGGCTGCCGTAGCAGCGGCCGGCCTGGGCGTCCGGGTCATCGTCGGGGAGGAGATCAGGACGCCCGACGGTGACATCATCGGTCTTTTTCTCACCGAACGGGTGCCTTACGTGCTTCCCGTGGCCGAGGTCGTCGCCCGGATACGGTCCCAGGGCGGCCTGGTCTACGCCCCGCACCCGTTCGACGATGGCCGTTCAAGCCTGGGCCGGGTCCTGCCCGGGCTGTGCGCGGCCGGCGCGGTGGACATCATCGAGGTCTTCAACGCCAAGATCGCAACCCGGGAACCGAACGAGCGGGCCGCCGCCCTGGCGACCGCCCACGCTCTGCCCGGCGCGGCCGGCTCGGACGCGCATGACCCGGAGGGCGTCGGCGCGGCCTACCTGGAGATGCCCGACTTCGACGGCCCGGCCAGCTTCCTGGCCGCGCTGGCGGACGCGCGGGTAACCGGGGAGTACCGCCCGCACGCCCCGCGCTACCCGCGCCGCCCCCAGGCATCGGGCAGCGCCCTATAGCCCGATGCGGGTGGCCAGCCGCTCCCGGTGGTAGCCGCCGTCACCGAGGAACAGCTCGCTGGCCTTGGCCCGCTTGAAGTACAGGTGGGCGTCGTGCTCCCAGGTGAAGCCGATGCCTCCGTGGATCTGGATGTTCTCCGCGGCCACGTGGAAGTACGTCTCCGAGGCGTACGCCTTCACCAGCGAGGCCAGCACCGGGATCTCGGCCGAGTCCTCGGCCGCCGCGGCCGCCGCGTAGCCGACCGCCGAGCGCAGCGACTCGACCTCGAGCAGCAGGTCGGCGCAGCGGTGCTTGATCGCCTGGAAGCTGCCGATGGGCCGGTCGAACTGGCGCCGGACCTTGGCGTACTCCACCGCCATGTCCAGCGCCCGCTGGGCCCCGCCGAGCTGCTCGGCGCCCAGCGCGATCGCGGCCACGTCGAGGGCGCGCTCCAGCGCCGCGGCGCCATCGCCGGGCGAGCCGATCAGCCGCCCGGTCACCCCGGCGAACTCCAGCCGGGCCAGCTGCCTGGTCTGGTCCAGCGTCGGCAGCACGGCCCGGCTTAGCCCGTCCGCGTCAGCGGCTACCGCGAACAGCGAGAGCCCGGCGTCGGTGGCCGCAGCCACCAGGATCAGCCCGGCCGTGGCGCCATCGAGCACGAAGCTCTTGTGCCCGTCCAGCCGCCACGCTTCGCCGTCCTTGACCGCGGACAGCCGGATCGCGGCCGGGTCCCAGGAGCCCCCGTCCTCGGTGAATGCGAGCGTCGCGACGGTCTGGCCGGAGGCGATGCCGGGCAGCAGCTCGCGCCGGGCGCCCTCGTCCGGGCTGGCTAGCAGGGCCGTGGCGGCCAGCACGACGCTGGCCAGGTACGGTCCGCCGTACAGCGCGGCGCCGAACTCCTCCAGCACGACCGCCTGCTCGGCGAAGCTGAAGCCGGCCCCGCCGTAGGCCTCGGGAATGGCCAGGCCCTGCAGGCCGAGCTGGGCGCCCGCCTGCTCCCAGACGGCCCAGTCGGTCTCGCCGTCGTCCATCAGCTCGCGGACCCGGGACAGCGGCGCCCGGTCCGCCAGGAAGCGCCTGACCGAGGCCCGAAGTTCCTCCTGCTCCGCACTCACACCCAGGATCATTGGTGATCCCTCGCTTTCGTGATCACAAGGACGTCGAGCGCCTCGACTTGGTCGCCGTTCACCCACAGCGGGTTGACCTCCAGCGCGCGCAGCGACCCGTTAAGCGCACCGTTCAGCGTGAGCGCGACCTCGCCAAGACCGGCGATCGCCTCGGCCACCGCGTCCAGGCTGGCGGGTGCCGCGCCGCGCGCGCCCTGCAGCAGCGGCAGCCCGCGCAGCTCGCCGAGCATCCGCCGGACCTCGGCGGCGTCCACCGGGAGCAGGCGCAGGCTGGTGTCGTTCAGCACCTCGACCCAGATCCCGCCAAGCCCCACCGCCAGCACCGGGCCGAACGCGGGGTCGACGGTGACGCCGGCCAGCAGTTCGGCGCCGCCGGTGCGCATCGGCGTCACCAGCACGCCGTCGACGCTGGCCTCCGGTACGGCCCGGCCGGCCGCGCGTACCTTCTCGTAGCCGGCCCGCACGTCCGCCTCCGAACCAAGCCCGAGGGCCACCCCGCCGATGTCGGACTTGTGGGTGATCTGCGCCGAGCAGATCTTCAGCGCCACCGGCAGCCCGACCCGGCTGGCGATCTCGACCGCCTCGTCTGCCGAGGCGGCCAGCCCGCCCGGTACCACCGGCACCCCCGCGTCGGCCAGCAGCCGCCGCGCCCGCGCCTCGGACCACGGCCCGGCTGGCCAGGCAGCAGACGAGACCGGCTTCAGGGTGGCCGCACGGGCCGGGTCCGCGTCAGCCGGCCAGGCTCGCACCCGCCCCCGGTTCTCCAGCCAGCGCAGCGCGTGGCCGAGCGCGGTCATCCCCAGGTCCAGGCCGCCGAGGAAGTTGATGCCGTGCTTGCTCAGCAGCCCCCGGCCGTAGTCGCTGACGTTCACGCAGGTGCTGCCCACACCGATGACCGGGATCGGCGCGGAGGCCATCCTCATCGCTAGCCAGTCCACCCGGGTCTCCAGCGTGCGGGCCGCTTCCTCGTCCGGCGGCCGGGCCTCGGGCAGGGTCACCCCGGAGAACAGCACGAAGTCCAGGTTCGGGTCCTGCACCGCGATGTCGAGCGCGTGGTCCACGGCGGTCAGCGGACCCTTGCGCCCGGACAGGTTGGCCAGCGTGCCGAAGCCGGTGACGTCCAGCGGGTTGCGCGCGGACGCGAACGGCGGCAGGTGCGCGCCGATCGCCGCCTCCGTCCCGGCCGAGAAGTCCGGGATCGTCACGCCCTGCGCGCTGGCCGCGTCGGCGATGATGTCGCAGGACCCGCCGGACAGGGTCAGCACGCCCATCCGCCGCCCGCTCGGCCAGCGGTTGTAGCCGAGAGCCGCCCCGGTGGTCAGCAACTCCTCCAGGCCGTTGACCCGGATGACGTTGAGCTGGCGCAGCACCGCGCCGACCACCGCGTCGTCGCCGGCCACCGAGCCGGTGTGTGCCAGGGCCGCCTGCTGGCCGGCCGGGCTGGAGCCGACCTTCAGCGCGACGATCGGCTTGCCCGCCCGGTCCGCCTTCTCCGCCACACGGGCGAACCTGGCCGGGTCGCCGATCTCCTCGAGGAACAGGCAGATCACCCTGGTCGCCTCGTCCTCGACCAGGTAGTCGAGCACGTCGGCGGTCTTCATCATGGCCTCGTTGCCCATCGAGGTGAGCAGGCTCAGCCCGATGGCGTGCGCCTTGGCGAAAGCCAGCACCACGCTGGCCAGGGCGCCGCTCTGCAGCGCCACGCCGACCGGCCCCGCGATCAGCGGCGGGGGCAGCATCAGCGCGTAGGGCGCCGACCGGCTGTGCGCGTTGACGAAGCCCAGGCAGTTCGGCCCGAGCACGGTGACGCCGTTCGCCACCGCCCGGTCCAGCAGCGCGTCCTCCAGCGCCCGGCCCGCCTCGCCCGCTTCCCGGTAGCCGGAGGCGAGCACCACCGCGTTCGGAATACCGACCGCTCCCATGTCGTCGAGCACGCCCTCCACTGCCTGCACCGGCGCCAGGATGAACGCCAGGTCCGCGGGCTCAGACAGGTCCCGCAGGCTCGGCACGACCGGCAGGCCGAACGCGCCCGTGGCCCGCGGGTGTACCGCCGTCAGCGGCCCGGTGTAGCCGGCCGTGGCACAGCTCGCCACGATGAACCTGGCCCAGCCGGAGTTGTCGGACGCGCCGACCAGCGCGATGCTCCGCGGGGCGAAGAACGCGCGCAGCCGCTCCGGGGTGACGAGCTCGCGCGCGGCCCCATGCTTAGCCGGGCCCGGCTCCGTCATGACCGGTTCGGCTCCCTGGGCTGCTCCTTCGGCAGGCCGAGGGCGCGCTCGCCGATGATGTTCCGCTGGATCTCGCTGGTCCCCGAGTAGATCGTGCCGGCCCGGCTGCTCAGGAACACGCTCTGCCAGGCGCTGACCGGGTAGCCGTCGCCGTCCGGCCGGAGCAGCCCGTCCGCGCCCTCGATGGTCATCGCGATCTCGCCAAGACGCTTGTGGTACTCGCTCCAGAACAGCTTGGCCACCGAGGCCTCAGGGCCGGGCGCCCGGCCCGCGGCCACCTGCGCCAGCGTGCGCAGGCCGCTGAACCGCATCAGCTCGACCTGCGAGTAGGCCCAGGCGAGCTGCTGGCGGATCAGCGGGTCGGCGGTCTTGCCGCGCTTGCGCGCCGTCTCCGCCAGCTGCCAGAACTCCCGCTCGAAGCCGAGGTGGGCCACGGTGGCCCGGCCGCCGCGCTCGTGCCCGAGCGTGGTCATGGCCACCCGCCAGCCGTGGTTCAGCCCGCCGATGACGAAGAACAGCGGGGTACGCACGCCGTCCAGGAAGTCCTCGTAGAACTCGGCCGCGCCGGACATCTGCTTGATCGGCCGGTACTGCACGCCCGGGCCGGTGAAGTCGATCAGCACATAGGAAAGCCCGGCGTGCTTGGGCACGTCCGGATCGGTCCGGCAGAGCAGGAACATCCGGTTGGCCCGGCCGGCGCCCGAGGTCCACACCTTCTGCCCGGTGATGACGAGCTCGTCCCCCTCGACCACGCCGCGGGTCTGCACGCCGGCCAGGTCCGAGCCGTAGCCGGGTTCGGAGAAACCCTGGCAGTACACGTCCTCGCCGGAGATGATCCGGGGCAGGAAGTACGCCCGCTGCTCCGTCGTGCCGTGCACCATGACGGACGGGCCGACCAGCCATTCGCCCATGCCGCGGGTCACCCGGGGCACCCCGGCCCGGTAGAACTCCTCGTTCAGCACGGCTCCCCGCACCGCGTCCATGCCCTGCCCGCCGAACTCCTCCGGCCACTGCGGGCAGATCAGCCGGTGGTCGGCCAGCTTGGCCTCCCACTCGGCGTAGGCGGGATGCGCCTCCGCCTCGGCCAGCCGGGCGTGGGTGCGGCCGCCGGCGGTCACCGGCATGTTCCAGTCGGCCAGGCCGGCCAGCGGGGCCGGCGCCTCGGCCGCGATCCAGTCCCGCAGCTCCGCGCGGAACTCCGCGATCTCCGGGCCAAGGTCAAGTTCCATCGCCAGCCTCCTGCCGCACCCGGGGCGCCCGTCACTCAATCCTAGAATTACGTTCTAGACCGGATCAAACTCGCCACCGCCCCCGCTGTCAACCCCCCGCGTCCCGGACGCGCAAGCTAACTGGGCCACCAGGGGCCGCCGGTCATGAGCAGCCGGACGTACTCGATCACGGCGTCGATCACCTGGCCGGCCTGCCGCCGGTTCCCGGCCACGGCCACCTCCCGGCTGCCCTCGCCGATCAGCGTGGTCAAGATCGTGACGTAGAGCCGGTCGAAGGAGGTGTCGGACAGCCGGAGCAGCGCGTCGTTCTGGCCGAGCCACTCGCGCCCGCGGCGCCGCCTCATCACCTCGAAGCCGGGCGGGCCGTCCCCGGCGGAGAACAGCACCGCCAGGTCCCGGCGCTGCCAGCAGCCCTCCATGAACGCCCGGGCGCCCGCCGAGAACAGCTCGAACGGATCGGTCACCCCGGACTTCCTGGCCCGGGCCACCGCCTCGCTCGCGTCCGCCTCCTGGGCCTGCTGGTAGTCCTGCCAGAGCGCGATGAACAGCTCGCTCTTCCCGCCGAAGTGGTGGTACAGGCTGCCCACGCTGGACCCGGCCCGCTCGACCACGTCGGCGATGCTGGCGTCGGCGAAACCCTGCTCGGTGAACACCGCGCGAGCGGCGTCGAGCAGTGCCCGCTGCGTCTCCGCCGTCCTGGCCCACTGCCAGGTGCCGGCCGCGGCCCTGCCCCTGGATGGGCCCCGGGGCGGCCGCGCCGCTGGTGTCACCGACCTCCACCCCTTTTCAGAACGCGATTCTAGGAGTCTAACCGGCCTCTTGACACCCGCGTACCCCCTCCTAGAGGCTAATTCCAGAAGAAGATTCCAGTAATCGCCACCCGGAAAGGGGAGCTGGCATGGCACGTCTTGACGGGCGGGTCGCGATCGTCACCGGTGCCGCCCGGGGCATCGGCAGGTCGGTAGCCAGGCTGCTGGCCAGCGAGGGCGCTTCGGTGGTGGTCAACGACCTGGGCGCGGCGGTCGACGGCTCCGGGCACGACTCCGGGCCGGCCCACGATGTGGTGGCCGAGATCGCCGAGGCCGGCGGGAAGGCCGTCGCCAACGGCGCGGACATCTCCGTCTTCGCCGCGGCCGAGAAGCTGGTCCAGACGGCCATAGAGGAGTTCGGCCGGCTCGACATCCTGGTCAACGTGGCCGGCATCCTGCGCGACCGGATGGTCTTCAACATGACCGAGCAGGAGTGGGACGACGTCATCCGGGTCCACCTGAAGGGCACCTTCAACACCACCAGGTTCGCTTCGGCGCACTGGCGGTCGCTGCGGGACTCCTCGGCGCAGAACCGCATCATCAACTTCACCTCGGTCTCCGGCCTGCATGGCGCCCCCGGCCAGCCGAACTACGCGGCCGCCAAGATGGGCATCGTCGGCCTGACCTGGTCCTCGGCCCGCGCGCTCGGGAAGTACGGTGTCACCGTGAACGCGATCTCGCCCGGCGCGGCCACGCGGATGACCGATTCGGTGCCGACCGGCCGCCGGCGCACCCGGCCCTACGTGGACGAGTGGTCCCCGGACAACGTGGCCCCGATCGTGGCCTACCTGGCCAGCGAGCGGTCCGGCTGGATCACCGGGCGGATCATCCACTCGTCCGGCTACGAGGTGTCGCTGTACAGCAACCCCGAGCCGGTCGTCCGGATCGTCGGCACCAGCCCGTGGCAGCCGGACGCGCTGGCCGAGCAGGTCGAGCGCTCCTTCGGCCCCCTCCTCGGCCGCGCCCCGTAACCCCGGGCCGCACCCGTAACCCCGGCCGCACCCGTAACCCCGGGCCGCACCCGTAACCCCCGGAATTGGGTCGAAGTGCCGTTGGGTCGGCTGACACGGAAACTGGGTCCCGGTGGGCGTGCGGGAGCGAACCCTGGCCCGGGCGGTGGCGAGGGCTGCGTGGTCGCGCTGGTTTGTCCGGCGGGGGCGGGCCGGGGGTGCCGGTTCGGCGGCGGCTCCGGTGCTGCGGGGATCAGGGTGTGGTGCTGGCGGTGGATGTTAAGACGGCCTCCGGCGGGCTGATGGTGATGGTGATGGCGCAGCCGGGATAGAGCTTCTGGAGCCGTCGTTCCAGGTAGGCGCGCTGCTGGTCGGGTGATTCCCGGCGGGTGCAGAAGTCCGCGCCCAGGTCCTGGTAGGGGGTGCCGCTCTTGAGGACCTGGTAGGCGATCTTGAGCAGGGTGTGCGCGATCGCGGTGATGGCCTTCTTCTTCGCGGCGGGGTTCTTGTCTCCGCCGAACCGGCGGACCAGCCGGCTGTAGCGGGCCTGCAGCCGCCCTTTGGTGCGGATGGCGTTCCAGGCGGCCTGGATGAGCACCGGCTTGATGTAGGTGCCGGCGTCGCCGGTGCGGCCGTGCTTGCGCTTGCGGGCGCTGATGTTGTTGCCCGGGCAGAGCGTGACCCAGGAGGCCAGCTTCTCGTGGCTGGCGAAGTGCCGGTGCGGGGCCGGGCCGATCTCGGCCAGCCACGCCTGCGCGACCACGTCGCCGAACGCGGGGATGGTCTTGAGCAGGTCCAGTTCCCGCTGCCAGCGCCCGGCCCGGCCCGCGATCTGGTCGTCCAGGTCAGCCACGGCGGCGTCCAGGCCGGCGATCCGGTCCCGGTGCAGCCGGCACATCAGCGCGTGATGCCCGGTGAACCGGCCGGTCAGGGCCATCGACAGGTCAGCCAGCTTGCCCGCGGTCCGCATCCGGCCTTTGGCCAGGTCCGCCAGCACGGCACCGCGGCGCTCCCCGTCGATCAGCGAATCGATCATCGCCGTGGCGGACTTGCCGGTAATGTCGCTGGCAACCGAGCCGAGCTTGATGCCGGCCGACTCCAGCGCCTTGGCAAGCCGCTGGATCTCCGAGGTGCGGGCCTGCACCGTCTTCATCCGGTACCGGGTCAGGTCCCGCACCTCCCTCAGCTCCGCCGGCGGGATATACGAGCCGCGCAGCAGCCCGCACTCGAACAGTTCCGCCAGCCGCCGGCAGTCCGCCGCGTCGGTCTTATGGCCCTTCAGCGCCCTGGCGTGCGCCGGGTTGACCACCGCGACCTCGGTGAAGTCCTGCTCGGCGAGCGCGTAATACACCGGGTCGGTATAGATCCCGGACGCCTCCATCACCACGTGCGTCACCCCGCGGCGGCGCAGCAGGCGGGCCATCTCCTGCAGCACCCCGTAAAACGTGCGGAACTCCAGGATCTCGGTCGTGCGGGTCCACGGCTTCTCACCCGGGGACCGGATCGCGACCTTGATCATGTTCTTGTGCACGTCGATCCCGGCGACATGCTCATACAGCACTCTCACCTGCGTCCACCTCCTGCAGCGGCATCATCTGACTGGGATAGGCGCGCCGCCGGCCAGGGCCCCCGTCAGTACAGGAGACTGACACGCGCGCACGTAGCAGCAGCGGGGGTTACCCGGCAAGGGAGCCCTCAGGACCTGTCTCTAACACGGCCTCGAACGGCCCAGGCTGGAACGGTCACGACCGGCGGCAGCCGCCACGAGCCTGCACCCTCCGCGCCCGGCCCCGCAGCCCGGACACCGCAAAAGACCCCAGCCCGTCACCACCCGCACCCGCCCGCGGCGGCAAGGGACCCAGTTTCCATCACCTGCGGCAGAGCCACGCAGTGGCTCATGATTTCTCTAACCGGACCAATGTGCCATCAACCCAGTCGGGGTACGCGGCCGGTACCGTGCCGATGACGGATAGGGACTCTACGAAGAAATAGATCGCCTTGAAGAACTCGAGCAGGTCACCCTGCTCGAGCATGATCTTGCGGTACATGACCGTGCGCTGCGCGTCGTACCCGTCGTGCAGCGCCTTCCAGTCCCGGTAGTCCATGCCGAGCACGTAGCTCGCATTGAAGAGGGCTGGGCCGGGGGGGACGGGGGGCGGGAGCCCCCCGTGCGAGGAAGAGGTGGGCGGGGGGTCGTCCGGGCCGATGATCCGGCAGTCGGTCACCGTGCCGCCGTCCCACTGCACGAACAGGTAAGCAGTGCCCACTCCCGGCAGGTCGCGGCAGCCCAGCGCCCAGGACGCCGGGTACACGCTCTTGAGCCAGTCGAAGAAGTCCCAGTACTCCTGCAGTTTGACCGCGCGGGCCTGCTCGTCAGGCCCGGCGGTGAGCGCGTCCCGCACCGCTTCGGCCCACTCCTTGCTGAAGAACTCCGCCGCAACCATGGCTCACCCGCCCGCCAGCACCGGCTGCACCTTCTGCAGCAGCTCCTCCAGGTCGGGCGAGAGCCCGATGCCCACGTCGTTCAGCTTGCGCCGGAGCTGCTGGAAGAACAGCACCCGCACCTCCTCGTCGGTCCAGCCCAGCGGCTCGTAGTAGACCCGCCGGCTGACCACCCCGGACACCGACAAGATGGTCCGCAGCGTGTCGTGGATCTCGGAGATCATCGTCGGGTCCTTGCGCACCGCGTCCTGCAGGTAGCGCATCCCGCCCTGCACATGCCGCGACTCGTCCCGGCAGGTCGCGGTGAAGCCGGTGTAGTAGGCGGGCAGGAACCCGCGCCAGCGGGCGTAGGACAGCGTCACCTTCATCACCGACAGCGCCAGCACGCCCTCGATCCAGAGGAAGTAGTTGGTGCCGTAGCGCACCCGGGCCCGCTCGTCGTACGGATGCAGCCGCAGCTCGTCGGCCTGGTACGCGAGCAGGCCGAACGGCGCGACGAACGTCTCGGACACCCACGGGAACGACGCGTCCAGAATGGCCATGATGTCGTCGCCCGCCAGGCCGACGACCTCCCGGTAGAACCGGTCGAAGAAGACCGTGTGCCGCGCCTCGTCCTCGATCTGCGCGGCGATGTGCAGTTTCTCCTCCTCGCTGGCACCGATCATGAACACCGGCAGCTCGATCTCGACCTGCCGCTCGCCGTGGTGGAAGCCGGACGCGACCGCGATGAACGACTGCCGCTCCTCCTCGGTCATCTTCTCCTGCCAGTCGATCTTGTCCTGGCTGAAGTCGAGGTCGTAGACGTCCCACCGCTGCTTGAGGTACTTGCGGTACAGCGTGGTGAAGTCCGGCAGCGAGCGCAGGTCCTTATGCACGTACTCGATGACGTCGTCGATGTCGACGTGCAGCACCTCCTCGAGCGAGGAGTTCTCGATCTCGCGCACCTGCACGTCGCTCAGCGCGCGGGGGCCTTCCCGGAGGACCGCCGTCGGGCTCTTGCGTTCGGTCATCCTGGTGGCCCCCTTGCGGCTGTAACGAATCCTAGAAAGTAATTCTGTTTCCCATTCGACCCGGTTCAGCCCGGTCCGTCAAGATCCGCCGGCCCGGCGGCCCGGTGAAGGACTAACCCGCCAGCACCGCGGCGTCGCTTCTCAGGTGACATTACCGATGTAAACGCTTAGATTAGCGATGACGGTAACCATGCTCCGCCGTCAATGGCCCCTTTGAGCAGGTGAGACAGCGCGAAAAGAGTACCGCTGAGCCGACCGGGAAATGTCCCGGTCAGCACGCTCTACGACGTGGCGCGCGAGGCCGGCGTCTCCACGGCCACGGTCTCGCGGGTGGTGCACGGCCAGGACCCGGTCCGCCCGTCAACCCGGCAGCGCGTGCTCGAGGTCATCGAGGCCCTGGGGTACGTTCCCGACAGTTCAGCGCAGAGCATGGTCCGCAGGCGCAAGGAAGTGATCGGTCTCGTCGCCATCGAGAGCCGCAGCCCTGACACCGACATCGAGCAAGAGGGCCTGCTGTTCATGGAGGAGGTGCTGCGCGGCGTCGAATCCCCGCTGAGCCAGGTCGGATGGTCCGTGCTGATCTCGATCCTGCGCGACCCTGACCGGCCCGAGGCCTTCCAGTGGCTGCAGAAGATCTCCGCCAAGGTGGACGGGATGCTGATCGCCGAGGGCATCATCCCCTCGCAGCAGCTAGCGCGGCTGGCGGCGCGCATCCCGGTCGTGCTGGTCGCCGGTTCCCCGGACGAACCCCACGCCGATGTCGTTGACGCCGACAACCGCGCCGGCACCCAGGCTCTGGCCCGTCATCTGGTCGAGCAGCACGGAAAAACCAGGCTGTTCTACATCGCCGGCCCGCCGGAAGCCCCGGACGCGCGAGAACGGCGCACCGTCTTCGCAGAAACCCTGGCGGAGTACCAGGGCGTGCGGCTGCTGGGGTGCTTCGAGGGACGGTTCGCCGCGGTCAGCGGCCAGCGGGCCGTCCGCGAGCTTCTCGCCGCGCCGCGCCGCGAACTGCCCGACGCCATCGCCTGCGGCAACGATCAGATGGCGATCGGAGCCATGCGCGAGTTGCGCACGGCCGGGATCGGGGTGCCGGAGGACATCGCCGTCGTCGGCTTCGACGACATGCATCTCGGCGCCCTGCTCACCCCGCCGCTGACCACCGTCCACCAGCCGATGCGGCAGCTAGGCGAGCGTGCCTGCTCCATTCTGCTGGAACGGATCGCCAACCCGGCCCTGCCCCACCGGGCCGAACGGCTGCCGACCACGCTCGTCGTCAGGGAAAGCTGCGGCTGCCCCGCCAGTTCCGATCGCGGCCACGCCAGCCCTCCCGATGCGCCCGGACCCGGCTAAGCCCTCAGCCCGGTTGGCGCCCCAGCACCAGCACGCCTGACGTGGCGAACATCCCGCCGTTGCCCAGGATCACGCTGATCTGCGGCGACCCCACCTGCGCCGCCGCCTCGCCACGCAGCTGCCGAACCCCTTCCTGAATCGCGAACATCCCGTACATCCCGGTATGCGTATACGACAACCCGCCGCCGTTGGTGTTCAGCGGCAGCGACCCGCCTGGCTCGGTGTTCCCGTCCGCGATGAACGCCCCCGCCTCGCCACGCGCACAGAACCCCAGCGCCTCAAGACCGTAGATGGGCACGTGCGCGAACGCGTCGTAGATCATCAGGTGGTCCACGTCGGCCACGCCGATCCCCGCCTCGGCGAACGCGGCGCGCCCGGCCAGCCGGAACGCCAGGGACTCGGTGAAGTCCGCCATCTGCGAGATCATCGGCGTCTCCGACGACTCTCCCGTGCCGAGCACATACACGGCGGGCTTCGGGAATTCCGCAGCCCGTTCGGCCGAGGTAACCACCAGCGCGCCGCCCCCGTCGGTGACCAGGCAGCACTCAAGCAGGTGGAACGGGTAGGCAACGATCCGCGAGGCCAGCACGTCCTCGACCGTGAGCGGGTCACGGTAGGCCGCGCGCGGGTTCTTGGCCGCCCACCGCCGCTGAGCCACGGCCACGTAGGCGAGCTGCTCGTGCGTCAGCCCGTATTCCTTCATGTAGCGCAGCGCCGGGATGGTGAACGTGGTCGTCGGGCCGGACACCCCGTAAGGCACCTCGAACTGCCCCACCGGAGACGACGCCTCCATCCGGTACCGGGAAGCGCCCACCCGGGACCGGCCCGACTCCCCGTGGGTGATCAGCACGGTCCTGGCGTACCCGGCCCGGATGGCCGCGGCCGCGTGCCGCACGTGCAGCAGGAACGAGGTGCCGCCGACGCCGGTGCCGTCGATCCAGCGCGGCGTGATGCCGAGCGAATGCGCCACCTGGACCGGTCCCGGTGCGGAGACGGTGGCGATGCCGTCGATATCGCGCAGCGACAGGCCCGCGTCGGCCACCGCGTTCAGCGCCCCCTCCACGTGCAGCTGCAACGTGGAGTGGTCAGGCAGCCGGCCCAGGCGATCGGTCTCGGCCGCCCCCGCGATGATGACCCCAAGGGTGCCGGTCATCGCGCAGGTCCGAACACCGGCAGGCTCACGTCGCCCCGCGGTTCGAACCGCACTTGCAGCGGCATGTCCAGCTCGAGCGCCTCCGGCGTGGCCGGCAACCCGACGATGCTGGTCATCAGCCGCGGCCCTTCGTCCAGTTCCACCACGGCGATCGCGTACGGCGCGTCGTCCTCGAAGCCCGGTGCCGGCCGGTGGTTGATCACGTAGGAGTACAGCGTGGCCCGGCCGCTGGCGGTGAACCACTCGACGTTGCGCGAGCCGCACGCCGGGCATACCGGCCGCGGGTAGAAGTAGGGCCGCCCGCAGTCGGCGCACCGCTGGATGCGCAGCTCACCGGCGGCGCAGCCGTCCCAGAACGGCTGGGTCTCGGGGGTCGGTACCGGGACCGGCTTTCCCGTCACGCCCGCTTCCCTCCCATCAGGCCCCGAACGGGCCCGGTATCGCGCCCCCCGCCGGATACGATTGCCACCCGTTCACCAAGCCGCGCCATCGAGCTCCCCAGCTTCAACAGATCCAGCCTCAGCAGATCCAGCCTTAACAGAATGCTTTTCTGGAATTAGCCTCTAAGTGAGCTGGCGTGCCTGTCAAGGGGGAGGTCCATGCCCAGGTTGCCGAAGGACGGCCCGGCCAGCGGTGCCTGGCAGTGGAGCCGCACGGCGCAGACGCAGCGCGCGCTGCTGGACGCGGCCCGGCAGGTGTTCACCGAGCGTGGCTTCGCCGAGGCGAGCATCGCCGACATCGTGCAGCGGGCCGGATCCAGCGTTGGCAGCCTGTACCACCACTTCGGCGGGAAGAGCGAGCTGTTCATCGCGCTGTGGCAGGAGCACCAGCTCGCGCACGAGGAGGCCGCGAGCCAGGCGGTGGCAGACGCCAGGAAGCAGGGCGTGACCGACCCGGGTCAGCTGTTCGAGGCCGGGGCCCGCGCCTTCCTGCAGGGCAGCTGGCAGCGCCGCGACCTGGCGCTGCTCTTCGCCTCCGGCGACGCCCCGCCCGGATTCGAGGTGCTGCGGCGCCAGCGCGGCCGCGAATGGATCGGCCAGAGCGACTCGCTGCTGCACCTGACGGACGTGCCGGAGGACCGGGTGTACGCCGCGATCCTCACCTCGCTGATCGGCGAGGGCTCCTACGAGGTGGCCGGGGCCAGGAGCCGCCGCCAGGCCGAATCGATCATCGACGCGGTGATCGAGTACGCGCGGCGGCTGATGGCCGGCGGCGGGGTCAGGCGTTCTTGATCGCGGAGACCTCGAACTCGAGGGTGACCTTGTCACTGACCAGGACGCCGCCGCCCTCGAGCGCGGCGTTCCAGGTGACTCCGTAGTCCTTGCGGTTGATCGTGACCGAGCCCTCGAACCCGACCCGCTCGTTGCCGAACGGGTCCTTCGCGGCCCCCTCGAACTCGAACGGGATCGTAACCGAGTTGGTCACGCCCTTGATGGTCAGGTCGCCGGTGACCTCGAAGGTGGTCTCGCCGGCCTGGCGGACGCCGGTCGAGGCGAAGGTGATCTTCGGGTACTCCTGCATCGCCAGGAAGTCGTTGCCGCGCAGGTGCTCGTCGCGCTGGGCGTTGCGGGTGTCGATGCTCGCGGCCTCGATCGTCACCTGAACGCTCGAGTTCTCCGGGTTCGCGCCGTCCAGCACGGCGGTGCCGGCGAACTCGTTGAACGCGCCGCGCACCTTGGTCACCATGGCGTGCCGGGCGACGAAGCCGATCCGGGTGTGAGCCGGGTCGAGGGTGTAGGTGCCGGTCAGTTCGGTCAGTGCAGTCTGGCGCTGGGCCGGGGCGGAAGCGGTGGTCATCGGAGTTCCTCCAGGTAAGTTGATGATGCGTCATGTAACGTGGATGATACGTCATCCATTCCCGGGTACCCTGATGTCATGAGCCGCTGGCTGACCGAGGAGGAGCAGCGGGCCTGGCGCGGGCTGCTGCGGATGACCTCGCAGCTGAACGCCCGGGGGAACCGGCAGCTGCAGGACGAGTACGGGATATCCCTGGCCGACTACGAGGTGCTCGTGGTGCTCAGCGAGGCGCCCGAGGGCCGGCTCCGGGTGTTCGAGGTCGCCGACGCGCTGGCCTGGGAGCAGAGCCGGGTCTCGCACCAGCTCGCCCGGATGCAGCGGCGCGGCCTGGTCGCCAGGGAGAACTGCGCGAGCGACGCCCGGGGCGCGTTCGCGGTCCTGACCGCGGCAGGCCGGGCCGCCATCGAGCGGGCCGCCCCGGCCCACGTCGAACTGGTGCGGCAACTGGTCTTCGATGGGCTCAGCCACGACCAGCTCGCCGCGCTGACCGAGATCACCGCCCGCGTCCTGGACCGGCTGACGGCCACGGCGGGCTAGGCGCGTTAAGGGGTCGCCCGGCCGCAGAGCACGAGGGCCCAGGCGAGAAGGCCGAAGGCAGGGACGCTGGTGGCGACGCGGACGAGGTTCGCCGCGGCCCAGCGGGCCTCGTTGAACTGGGCGCGGACCTGCGCCACGTCGATGTGGGCCGGGTCGCCCGCGGCCTTGATCGCATCGTTGAGCGGCACGTTGACGGCCGCCGTGACGATCACGGCGACCAGGTAGAGGCCGAACGCGGCGGCGATCGGTGGCAGCGCCGGCGTGCCACGGTTAGCGATGCCGGCCACCAGGGTGAGAACGAGGGCGCCGCCGAACGCGGTGATCATGAACCAGGGATTGATGATCGCGCGGTCGATCTGGCCGAAGGCGGCGACGAACGTGCGGTCGTCGGTCTTGCGCAGGCCGGGCATGATCGTGTGGGCGTAGAGCGCGAAGACGCCGGCCACCAGGCCCATGGTGAGGGTGGCGCCCATTAGGGTGAAAGTGCGCAGCAGTGTCATGTAGCTAGTAGACCCGGCCGGGATGCGACAGAAAATGGTCAGCAGTCGCACCTTCATACGCGATCGTCTAAGTTACGGGGTATGGACGCGATCGCCGGACTGCTGGACGGGCCCCGCGCGCGGCGCGCCTTCCTGCTCCGCTGCTCCATGGACCCGCCCTGGGCGCTGCACATCAGGGACGAGGCGCCGCTGACCCTGGTCGCCATGCTCCGCGGCCGCGCCTGCTTCGTCCTGGACGGGCACGAGCCGGAATGGCTCGACCGCGGCGACGTGGCGATCCTGCTCGGTCCGGACCACTACCTGTTCGCCGACGACCCGGCCACGCCGCCGCAGGCGATCATCCACCCGGATCAGCGCTGCACCACCCCGGACGGGCAGGAGATCCCGCAGATGCGCTCCTTCGGCGTGCGCCGCTGGGGCAACGCGGCCGACGGCGCCACCGAGGTGCTCACCGGCACCTACAACGCCGAGGGCGAGGTCAGCCGGCGGTTGCTCGATACGCTCCCGCCGTGCCTGGTGCTACGCCGCGACGACTGGCAGACGCCGGTGCTCGGCCTGCTCGCCGCCGAGATGCCGCGCGACGAGGTCGGCCAGGACGCCGTCCTGGACCGGCTGCTCGACCTGCTGCTGATCGACGCGGTGCGCACCTATTTCGCCAGGACCGAGCAGACCGCGCCCGGCTGGTACCGGGCCCAGCGCGACCCGGTGGTCGCGCGGGCCGTGCGGCTGCTGCAGGAGAGCCCCGCCGAGGCGTGGACCATCGGCGCGCTGGCCAGCCAGAGCCGGGTGTCCCGGGCCACCCTGGCCCGGCGCTTCGCCGAGGTCGTCGGCCAGCCGCCGATGGAGTTTCTCACCCAGTGGCGGCTGACCCTCGCCGCCGACCTCATCCTGGACCCGCGGGAGACCGTCGCCTCGGTCGCCCGCACGGTCGGCTACGGCTCCCCGTACGCGCTGAGCGCCGCCTTCAAGCGGGTCCGCGGCGTCAGCCCGCACGAGCACCGCGTCGCCCAGCGGCGGGCCGCCGTCTCGGCCTGATGGCCGTTCGTCAAGATCATCTACTGCCCGTATCTTGGTGAGCCGAGGGAGACGAGAGCAGATGAGCCTGTTCCGGGGGAGCACGGAAGGCCAGGGCGAATCCGAGACCGGCCGCCTGGAGGCCTTCAGCGACGGCGTGCTGGCGGTGATCATCACGATCATGGCCCTGGAGCTGAAGGCACCGGATGACGGTAGCTTCCGCGCTCTGCGGGACCGGCTCCCGGCGCTGCTGATCTACATCCTGAGCTTCACCTTCGTCGGGATCTACTGGAACAACCACCACCACCTGCTCCGCGCCGCCCGCCGGGTCACCGCCGCGATGATGTGGGCCAACCTGCACCTGCTGTTCTGGCTGTCGCTGATCCCGGTGCTGACCGAGTGGGTCGGGGAGCACTACGAGCAGACCGCCCCGGCCGCCACCTACGGGGTGGTGGGCCTGGGGTCCGCGATCGCCTTCACCATCCTGGTCCAGGCGATCATCCGCGCCGACGGCAGCTCCTCGCTGGTCGCGACCGCTATCGGCAGTGATACCAAGGGCCGCGTCTCGCTGCTGGCGTACGCGGCCGCGACCGCGTTCGCGTTCGTGTCCCCGTGGATCACCTACGCCCTGTTCGCCGCGGTGGCGGTGATGTGGTTCATCCCCGACCGCCGCCTCAGCCGGCCGAGCGGCTGACGCGATCCAGCCAGTCCGCGATGCTCCGGGCCAGCACGGGCATCGGGAGCGAGCCGTGGTCGAGCACGGCGGCGTGGAAGGCGGGCAGCGAGAACGCCGCGCCCAGCCGCTCCCTGGCCTCGTCCCTGATCCTGAGGATCTCCAGCTTGCCGGTGAGGTAGGACACCGCCTGCCCGGGCATCACCACGTACCGGTCGATCTCGGGAGCTAGCACCTCCCGGGGCATGGGGACGTGCTCGGCCAGGTAGTCCAGGGCCCGCTCCCGGCTCCAGCCGAACGCGTGCAGGCCGGTGTCCACCACCAGCCGGGCCGCCCGCATCAGCGACGAGCTGATCGCGCCGAGCAGGGCGCGGTCGCCGTCGTAGAGCCCAGCTTCCTCGGCGAGCTGCTCCGCGTACAGGCCCCACCCCTCGGAGAAGACGGACAGGCTGCGCTGGCGCTGCAGGGCGGGCAGGCCGGTGAGCAACTGCAGCCGGGACAGCTGCAGGTGGTGCCCGGGCACCGCCTCGTGGAAGGCCACAACCTCGAGGTCCCAGCCGGTCCCCGGGGTGGGCCGCGCGGTATTGAACCAGAACGTCCCGGCCCGCCCGCCGTCCAGCCGCGGCGGGGTGTAATGCGGCGCGGCGCCGCTCACCGCGACGACCTCCGGCATCGGCGTTACCTCGCACGGCGGCGGGAGCGGCTGCGGGAACAGCTCGCCGGCCCGTGCCTCGGCCCGCCGCACCGCGGCCAACGCCTGGCGGATGGCCTCCTCCGCGGAGATCTTGCCCGCCGAGTCGCGCAGCGCGTCGAACACCTCGTCCCGCCCGGACAGCCCGAGCCCGGCGCCCAGCCGCACGGCCCGGGCCTCCAGCTCGGCGACCTGATCAAGGCCGGTCTGGTGCAGCTCTTCCGGCGACCGGGGCAGAGTGGTGAAGATCCGGATGGCCCGGGCGTAGTCCTCCTGCCCGCCGGGCAGCCAGACCAGTCCGGCCCGGTCTGACGGGCGGGCCCGCGGGAGCAGTTCCCTGACCGTTTCGACCCACCTGGCCAGCGCCGGCCGCACCACCTCGTCGGTCACCGCCCGGCGCTCCTGCTCCCATGCCGCCGCGCGGGCCCAGCCCGCCGGGGGCTGCGGGGCGAACACCGGGCCGAGGCCGGGCAGCACGTCCTGGGCCCAGGCGACGGCCCGCTCGGCCAGCGGGGCCACCGGCAGCCGCCCCTTGCCCGCCCCGGTGCGCAGCCGCTCGCCGAGCTGGCCGAACCAGGTGCCGCTGCCCCGCAGCCGGGTCAGGTAGGCCTCGGCCGCCTCCGGGTCGACCAGGACCGTTCGCGCGGCCACGGCCAGGAAGGTGGCAGGCCCGGCGAACTGCATGGCGGTGACGGTGTGCTCGGCTGCCGCCATGTCGATGCCGTCCTGCTCGTGTGCGCCCGCCTCCCGGACACAGCCGAGCGTGACGCCCTCGGCCGGGGTGGCCGCCGTGATCGCGCCGGCCTCCTTGAGGAACCTCCCGACCTCGGCGCGCCACGCCTGCTCGCCCGTCTCGCTCTCGTCCGGCAGCAGGTGGTCGTACCCGGGTATGCCGTACATGGTTGCGGCGAAGGGATTGTGTTCCAGCCAGCGCTGCTGGAAACGGTCGGCCAGGTCACGGGGCGAGGTGTCGATCACGATCCCCTATTAAAACGCCTACGAACCAGGCGCGCTGAACCAGGACTGCCCCGCCGCCAGCAGGTACCGGTCGGCCAGGTGATTGAGCACCCGCCGGGCCTGCCGGAACCGGTCGGCCACGTCGCCGGCCACGGCCAGCCGCGCCGTCCGCACCGGGGTCAGCTCGCAGGCGACCCGGTACCAGCGGGCGCCGAGGTGCTCGAGCAGCTCGATGGCCGGCCCGGCGGCCAGGCGCTCTCGCTGCGGGCCGGGCAGCCCGGCCGCGTGCAGCAGCCGGCCCGCGTCCACCAGGCCGAACGCGCCCGACGTCACGTAGTCGGGAAACACGCCGGTCAGGAACAGCGAGACGTCGCCGAGTCGGCGGTACACCCCGGGCCGTTCGGCCTCTGGTACGGCGTCCAGCAGGCCCGCGAGCCGCACCGGGTCGAGCTCGCTGAACCGCCGGGTCCGGGTCCGGCCGCCCACCCGGACCCGGTACCGGCCGCTGGCCACCCGGGTGAAGGAGCCCAGCAGCTCGGCCAGGAACAGGCGCCGCGCGGTGTCGGCGAGGAAGTCGCGCAGCGCGGGCGCGTCGAACAGCGGCACCCGCTGCCGCAGCCCGGTCCGCTCCGGCACGTGCGCCGCCGAGGCCAGCTCGACCGTGCCGCGCTGCACCAGCAGCGCGAAGATCAGGAACGGCGACGCCTGGACCGCCCACCCGCCCGGCCCCTGGCCCGGCCTGCCGCCCGGCCTGCCGCCCGGCCCCTCGCCCAGCACAGCGCCGAACGTGCCCGGATCCTCCAGCAGCCGCAGCAGCGCCGCCGGGTCGCCGCGCAGCCACGACGCGTCCCCCGGACCAGCCGGAGCCAGCAGCCTCAGGTCGGCGTCGGTGAGGTGACTCGCGTACTCGCGGGCGGCCAGCGTACGGTCCATACCCGACGTGTAGCCACCGCACGTCGAAACGAAACCTGCGACGGCAGGTTTGACCGCCCGCCTCCTGGGCAGTAGAGCACGCTGGCCGCGTCCCCCTCGTGCTCCCACTCGAAAAGGGAACGTGCGCCCGGGCGCAGGGTCCCGTTGCCTCAACCCCCGAGGACGGGACCTTGCGCCCTCAGGCGCCATCGTCAGTGGCCGTCATGCGGCGGGAGCGTCCGCTCCTCGTGGTCGAGTTCGCGTTCCAGGATGCGCAGGCTGGCGTCGGGCAGGTGGCCGGCGTCCCGCCAGCGGAGCAGTTCCTCGCGCTGGGCGTCGATGACCGCCCGCCGGGCGTGCAGCGCGGCCTCGTAATCCGAGCTGCCCGGCGAATCAGGCGCCGCGTCGGGCGCAGGATCCTCCGCGGTCTCCAGCCGGTCAAGCAGCTGGCGGTACCGCCTGGCCTTGCCGTAGAGACTGGCCCGCAGCGCGGCCAGGACCGGCCCGGGCACGGCGTCGTCCGCGGCGATCTGGTCCAGCCGGGACAGCCCCGCCTGCACCGAGGCGGCCCGGGCCTGCGTCCGCACCAGGGCGGCGTCGGCCGGGTCGGCGCGCACGCCCAGCATCCTGGCGATCGGCGCGAACGTGAGCCCCTGCCCGATCAGGGTCACCACGACGACCAGGTAGGTGCAGAACAGCAGCAGGTCACGGCCGGGGAAGGGGTGCCCGCCCTCGATGGTCAGCGGCAGCGTGAAGATCGCCGCCAGGCTGATGACGCCCCGGGTGCCTGCCCAGCTCAGCACCCCTATCTCCCGGCCGGACAGGTACGCCTCGTCCGGGATGTCCCGGCCCCGGCGGCTGCGCAGGGCCCGGGGCAGCGACTGGGTGACCGCCAGCCACAGCGGCCGCAGCAGCAGTACGACACCGAGGCTGATGGCCACCGCGGCCACGATCGTGCCCGCCGGGTACGCCTTCAGGCCCCGGATGACCGGCGCGATCTGCTGGCCCACCAGCAGGAAGACAAAGCCCTGCAGCAGGAAGTCGGCCAGATGCCAGACCGCGGTGGCCTGCAGCCGGCTGGCGCCCGAGGTGAACCGCGGCGTCTCGTGGCCGATCATCAGCCCGGCTACCGCCACCGCCAGCACGCCGGACACGTGCAACTCCTCGCCGAGCAGGTAGGCGGCGAACGGCGTGGCCAGCGAGACCCCGTTGACCAGCAGCGGATCCCGGACCGCGGATCGCAGCAGCCGCACGATGACGGCCACGGCCACGCCGCACAGCAGGCCGCCCGCCGCGGCCAGCAGGAAGCGCAGGACGGCGCCCCCGAACGAGAAGCCGCCGCTGGTCGCCGCGGTGACCGCCACGGTCAGAGTGGTCAGCGCGGTCGCGTCGTTGAGCAGGCCCTCGCCCTCGATGATCGTGATCAGCTTCGGCGGCAGCCCGGCCCGGCCGCCGACGGCCAGCGCGGCCACCGGGTCGGTGGGGGATACGGCGGCGCCCAGCGCGATGCCCGCGGCCAGGCCCACCCCGGGCACGAACAGGTCCATGCCGATCCCGGTGACCACCGCGGTGGCCAGCACCAGCCCGATGGACAGGCTGATCACGGTGCGCAGATTCTCCCTGAGCGCCAGCAGCGAGGAGTTCAGCGCCGCGCTGTAGATCAGCGGCGGGATGACGAAGGTCAGGATCACGTGCGGGTCGAGGGTGACGTTCGGCCCCGGCAGCACGCCGTAGACCAGGCCGGCCACGGTGAGCAGCGCGGCGGCCGGCAGGCCGGTCCGGTCGGCCAGGTACTGGAGCACGACGATGACGGCCATGGCGGCCAGGACGAACGTCAGCACATCCAGCACGGGCAACCCCCGCCTCGTTCGGAACTAGAGATTTTTTCATACCGAACGGTCCGGGTTCGAGCCCGCCGCCCCCGCCTGCCCGCGAGCTTTTTGATACGGAACCGCAATTCGCTAGCGCTTTCTAAATAAATTTATCTGTGCTATTATGCTAGATATCAAATGGTAATCTCCGGGCTGTGAATATCGCCACCCGTGATCTTTCTTACCGCGACCTCGACACCCCGCTGACCGGCCTGTTCTGCTGGAATGACGTCCAGCAAAGGCCGCAGCCGGGAATCCTGCTCATCCACGGCGGAGCCGGCCTCGACGCGCACGCGCGGGAGCAGGCGTGCCGTTATGCCGCCCTCGGCTACGCCGTGCTGGCCTGCGACATGTTCGGCGACGGGATCGCGGGGGACCGCGAACGGGTGATGACGTGCCTGCTCGCCCTGCGCGACGACCCAGATCTGCTCGTCCGCCGCGGGCAGGCCGGCCTGGGCGCCCTGGCCGGCTGCCCGGAGGTGGCCGAGCCCACGGCCGCCGTCGGCTTCTGCTTCGGCGGCATGGCCGCGCTGGCGCTGGCCCGGGCGGGCGCGGACCTGGCCGGCGTGGTGAGCATCCACGGCAGCCTGGCCACTAGTGCGCCCGCCCGCCCAGGCGCCGTGACCGCGAAAGTCCTGGCCTGCCACGGCGCCGCCGATCCGCACGTCCCCCCGGCCGACGTGGCCGCGTTCGCCGCGGAGATGAACCGTGCCGAAGCCGACTGGCAGCTCGTCATGTACGGCCGTGCCCTGCACGGCTTCACCCACCGGCACGCCGTCCCCGGTGCGACGCCCGGCGTCGGCTACGACCGCCGCGCCGACGAGCGCTCGTTCGCCGCTGCCCGCACCTTCCTGGCCGAAGCCCTCGCCTCCTAACCCCCGGTCAGCCGCTCGAGGTGCTCGGGGTAGCGGGCACCCACAGGCCCGGCCATGCCGGCCTGGCTCACCGTGCCGGTCCGGTCGAGCCGCGCACGATCAGCTCGGTGGCCAGCTCGACGTGCAGCGCGTCGACCTGGTGGCCGTCCAGCAGCCTGACCAGCAGGCTGACCGCCATCCGGCCCATCTCGGCCAGCGGCTGCCGGACCGTTGTGAGCGCCGGGCTGGTGGCCTGGGCCAGGTCGATGTCGTCGAAGCCGGTGACGGACAGGTCGCCGGGCACCCGCAGGCCGCGCTCGGCCGCGGCGGCCAGCGCGCCGACCGCGGTCTTGTCGTTGAAACAGACAAGGGCGGTCGGCCGAACGGGCCGGGCGAGCAGCTCACCCGCCGCCAGGTAGCCAAACTCGGTGGTCGGCTCGCCGGCCCGGGTCAGCTCGCCCGGGTGCAGCATGCCCGCGTCGGCCAGCGCACCCTGGTCTGATTTCGGGTGCGAGCGGGCGGGGCAGTAGCCGCGGCGGCGGTGCGGGGCCGGCGGTTCTGGGTCGATGTGCCGTTCGGCGCAACGTGGTCCCGGCCGTTCAGCACGCGGGACACGGTGGCGATGGACACCCCGGTCTGCGCCGCGATGTCGCGGACGGTAACCCGCCGCCCGGCCGGGCGGTTAACCATCTGTTACACGGCGGTGTTTCATGATCGCAGCATAAGCTCCGGCCGTCGCACGGCAGTCAACCCGGACCGTTCGGCCTCTCCCTCTTGACAGCCACGGGGCCGCACTGGTTCGCTACCCGGCATAACAAGTTTCAGATTTGTTTCATTTTGTTACATGATGGGACGACGATGGCCCGGATCAGATTCATCATGGCCTCGCTGAGCGCCGCGCTGGCCGCGGCCAGCGCCACCACTCTCGCCGCCTGCGCGTCCGCCTCGGCTAGCCCCGCGCCGGTCACCGCGCACGTCTGGGTGACCACCCCGGACGGCACGGACAAGCTCACCCCGATGGCCCCGGTCTCGTTCGGCAGCGCCACGCCCAGCGCGCCCACCATCGTCGTCGACCCGACCCTGACCTACCAGAGGATGCAGGGCTTCGGCGGGGCCATCACCGACTCGTCGGCCACCGTGCTGTACCGGCTGTCGCCGGCGGTCCGCGCGGCCACCATGCGGTCCCTGTTCGAACCGTGACGCGACGGCCTGGACTACCTGCGCCAGCCGATCGGCGCCAGCGACTTCGTCGCCACCGCCGACTACACCTACGACGACCTGCCGGCCGGGCAGACCGACTACGCCCAGAAGCACTTCTCCATCGCCCACGACCAGGCGCAGATCCTGCCGCTGCTCCGCCAGGCCGAGGCCATCGACCCCACCTGCAGATCATCGTCAGCCCGTGGAGCCCGCCCGCGTGGATGAAGACGAACGACTCCCTCATCGGCGGCCGCCTCATCGACGACCCGCGCATCTACCGCTCCTACGCGCTCTACCTGCTGAAGTTCGTCCAGGCCTACCGGGCGAACGGCGTCACCGTGAACGCGATCACGGTGCAGAACGAGCCGCAGAACCGCACCCCCTCCGGCTACCCGGGCACGGACATGCCGTCAGCCCAGGAGGAGAAGGTCATCGAGGACCTCGGGCCGATGCTGCGCGCGGCGGGCCTGCCCACCCAGATCTTCGCCTACGACCACAACTGGACCGAACACCCCAACGACGTCGCGGCCACCCCGCCGGACGAGACCGCCGACATCAACGCCTACCCGCAGAACGTGCTGAACTCCCCGGCCGCGAAGTACGTGGCCGGCGTCGCCTACCACTGCTACTTCGGCGACCCGAGCGCGATGACCACGCTGCACAACCAGTTCCCGGACAAGGCCATCTACTTCACCGAGTGCTCGGGCAGCCAGTCCGCCGACCCGGCGAACACCTTCTCCGACACGCTCAAGTGGCACGCCCGCAACCTGATCATCGGCTCGCCGCGCAACTGGGCCGAAACCGTCATCAACTGGAACCTGGCCCTCGACCCGTCCGGCGGCCCGCACGTGGGCGGCTGCGCCACCTGCACCCCCATCGTCACCGTCGGCCCCGGCGACACCGTGACACGGAACGCGGAGTACTACACGCTCGGCCACCTGGCCCGCTTCGTGCGGCCGGGGGCGGTGCGCATCGCCAGCAACTCGTTCGGAAGCAACGGGTGGAACGGGTATTTCATGGACGTGGTCTTCCGTAACCCGGATGGCAGCACGTTGCTGGTCGCGCACAGCGAGAACGACAACCCGAGCACGTTCGGCGTGAAGCGAGGGCGACCAGGCCTTCAGCTACACGCTGCCCGGCGGGGCGCTGGCCACCTTCACCTGGCGCGGCACCGTGCCCGGCTGCGTACGCGCTGCGCCAGGTCAACCCGCAGGGCTGGACCGCGACCGCGAACCCGCCCGGCCCGGCCGACCCGTGCTGCACCGGTGACGTGGCCGCCAACGCGGCGGACGGCGACGCCAGCACCCGCTACACCACCGGCGCCGGCCAGGCCCCGGGCCAGTACCTCCAGGTCGACTTCGGCCGGGCCGATCGCCGCCCGCCAGGTCGCGGCAGCCGACCCGGCCTCGCGGCAACCGTGAGCAGTACGGGACTTCTGGGGCGCGAGTTGCGCGCCTCCCGTGCCATCTCGCGCCAACCCCCCACGTCTGCATGCCCCTCACGCCTCGTCGTCGGCACCGCCCCCGCTGCGGCGCCCGCCCCGCTGCGGCGCCCGCCCCGCTGCGGCCACCGCGACCGCAGCGTTCTCAGCCGGGTCTCAGCCGGCTCGGCGACCGAGACCTGGCTCATCCGTCCGTCCTTCCATTGTCCCGAACGGTGCGGTATCCCGCCCCGGCTCCGCTCGCCCGCCCAGGCGGGCAACCTACCAGCGCGGTTGCCTGCGCTCGTAGCCGGGAACGACGCGGCGCATGTAGCCGGTGTCGTCCCGGTTGCGCAGGCCGCACCGCAGGTACTGCTCGTGCAGCCGGGCCAGCGCGTCCCGGTCGAGCTCGACCCCGAGCCCGGGCGCGTCCGGCACGGCGATCGCGCCGCCGCGGAAGCCGAACGGCTCGCCCGCCACCACGTCCTCCGTCTTCCACGGCCAGTGGGTGTCGCAGGCATAGGTCAGGTTCGGGGTGGCGGCGGCCAGGTGGATCATCGCGGCCAGGCTGATCCCGAGGTGCGAGTTGGAGTGCATGGACAGGCCGAGCCCGAACGTCTCGCAGATCCCGGCGAGCAGCCGGGACCGGCGCAGGCCGCCCCAGTAGTGGTGGTCGGACAGCACCACCTGGACCGCGCCCGCCCTGATGGCCGGGGGCAGGTGGGCGAAGGCCACCACGCACATATTGGTGGCCAGCGGCATCGGCGCGACCCGCGCCACCTGGGCCATGCCGTCGATGCCCGGGGTGGGGTCCTCTAGGTACTCCAGCACGCCGTCCAGGTCCCGGGCGACCTCGAGCGACGTCTCAGGCGTCCACGCGGCATTGGGGTCCAGCCGCAGCGGGTGGCCGGGGAACGCGGCCCGCAGCGCCCGGATCGCCTCGGCCTCCTGCTCCGGCGGGAACACGCCGCCCTTCAGCTTGAGCGCGGTGAACCCGTACTCGTCCACCATCCGCCGGGCCTGGGCCACGATGCCGTCGGGGTCGAGCGCCTCACCCCAGCCGTCCGGCTCGGCGCCCGGGTGCGCGGCCCACTTGTAGAACAGGTAGGCGGAGAACGGCACCGCGTCCCGCACCGTGCCGCCGAGCAGGTCGGCTACCGGGCGCCCGGCGGCCTGACCCTGGATGTCCAGGCAGGCCACCTCGAACGGGGAGAACACCCGGTCTGTGGCCGAACTGTCCCCGATCAGGCCGGACGCGATCGTGGTCTCGGGCGCCGCGATGGCCTGGACCCGGCGGTAGATCTGCTCGGTGTGGTACGCGTCAGCGCCCGCGATGGCCGCGGCCGCGGCGCGCAGCGCGGCCAGGTGCCGCTCGTCGGCGTAGGTCTCGCCCAGGCCGGACAGGCCGTCATCGGTGCTCACCTCGACCACGGCCCGCAGCGCGAACGGCTCGTGTACGCCGACCGAGTTCAGCAGCGGCGGGTCGGCGAACGCGACCGGCGTGACCGTGACCGACGAGATCCGCAGCGCGCCCATGGCTGCTATTTTTCACCTCCGGCAGTTCGTAGAGCCCGGAGGGCCGCAACTCATATTATATGAGTCTCATATTAGCTCGAGAGGTGGGGTCCGATGGTGAGCCAGCCCGGCCGGGAACGCCGCCGCAAGGTGGCGGCGGTGACCAATGCCCTGCGGGATCTGCGCATCGAGCTCGCTGTGCTCAACCACAGGGTCGGGAACCGGGTCGCGCTCAAGGACCTCGACTTCGACTGCCTGGACGTAGTCGCCCGGCACGGCCCGATCAGCCCGAGCGCGCTGGCCGACCGGGTGGGGGTGCACCTGGCCACCATGACCGGGATCCTGAACCGGCTGGAGGAGGGCGGCTGGATTACCCGGGATCGTTCGGCCAGCGACCGGCGCGCCGTGGCGGTGGCGAGCATCCCGGCCCGGCAGCGCGAGCTCTTCGAGGCCTTCGGGCCGATGAACACCCGGATGGGGCGGATCTGGGACGGTTACACCGACGACGAGCTGGACCTGATCGCCGACTTCCTGACCCGCACCGTCGCGGCCGGCCGCGCGTCGGCGGATGAGATCGGCTGATGCGAACCGCCACCCCGGTCAACTTCACGCTGGACCTCGACGGGCGGACCGGGCCCCGGTCCAGCCAGGTAGCGCACGCGCTGATCGGCGCCATCGCCCGCGGCCAGGTCCACGACGGTGACCGGCTCCCGTCCACCCGGACCCTGGCCGCGACGTTCGGGCTGGCCCGGACGGCCGTCGTGGGCGCCTACGAGGAGCTCACCGCGGCCGGGTTCCTGGTCGCCCGCCCGGGCGGGTCCACCTACGTCGAGCGCGGCGCGGGCGCCGCGGCCCGGGCGGGCGCCTTCGGCGCGGTACCGACTGGCGCCTCCGACACGGTGCTACCTCCTCCCGCCCCCACAGCCCGGCAGCCGGCTAGCCCGATCACCTATGACCTCCGGCCTGGCCTGGCCGACCCCGGCCTGATCTCCGCACGCGACTGGACCCGGGCCATGCGGCTGGCCGCCTCGCCGACCCGGGAGGCCCTCCCGGACCTGCGTGATCAGCTCACCGGCCACCTGCGCCGCGCCCGCGGGCTGGCCGTCGACCCGGAGGACATCTTCCTGTTCCCGAGCGTCAGCAACGCGCTCCGGGCGGTCGCCGTCACCTGCGGGCTGACCGGCCAGCCGGTCGCGTTCGAGGATCCCGGCTACACCAAGGCCCGGCTCGCGCTGAGCCAGGCCCGCGCGGTCATCCGGCCGGTGCCCGTCGACGATGACGGCATCAGGGCGCAGGACCTGCGCGACAGCGACCGGGCCTGCTACGTCACGCCGGCCCACCAGTTCCCGCTCGGCGGGCGGATGCCGGTGCGCCGCCGGACCGACCTGCTCGCCTGGGCGACGGCCGCCGGCGCGCTCGTGCTGGAGGACGACTACGACGGCGAGTTCCGCTACGACGTGCCGCCGCTGAACCCGTTGCGGAGCATGCCCGCCGCCGCCGGTCACGTGGTCTACCTGGGCACCAGCTCGAAGATTCTGTCCCGCGGGCTGCGGGTCTCGTGGGCCGTGCTGCCCGCCAGGTTCCGCGCCGCGATGGCCTTCCACCTGGATGCCTCCGGCGAGGAGGTCAGCCAGGTCTCGGCCGCCTTCCTGGCCAGCTTCATCGCCACCGGCGCGCTGACCCGGCATCAGTCCCGGGCCATGCGCACCTACCGGGCCCGGCAGGAGCGCTTCGTCGCCGCCTGCCGCGAGCATCTCCCGGCCGCCCGGGCCCTCGGCATCGAGGCCGGGCTGCACCTCGCCCTGGTCTTCGGCCGGCCGCTGGACGACGAGGCCGCCGCCGCCCGGCTGGCCGACGCCGGCCTGGCCTGCCTTCCGCTGTCCCCGTTCTGCGCCGGCCAGGTGCGGCGGTCCGGGCTGCTCTGCGGGTACTCGCGGCTGCCGGAGACCATGGCCGCGGGCGCGGCCGCCCTGATCGGGCAGGTCACCGCCGACCTGATGGCGGCCGGCTGAACGGCCCAGCTGACCGGCAGAGCTGACCGGCAGAGCTGACCGGCTCAGACGACCGGCCGGCCCGAGTGCAGGACGCCGCGCACCGACGGCGAGACCGGTGTGTCGGCCGGCACGTGCGCCGAGGTCCGCGGGTGCCCGTAGGCGCTGACGATCGGCAGGATCCCGGTCCACAACCCGGGCTTGGCCTCGCCGGGCTCGGGCTCGCCGGGTCCCGCGTCGCGGATCTTGACCGTCCACTGGCCCTTGACGATGTCCATGGCCAGCGCGGTCGTCGCAGCGAGTTGCTTCTTGGTGTGGAACGGCACCTCGGCCGAGCGGCCCGGCGTCAGGCACTCGGAGATCTGGGTCAGCGCGTCCATCGCCTCATCCCCGCTGAGCGCGCGCAGTTCACCGTGCACGACGGCGGAACGGTAGTTGGCGCTGGAGTCGAACAGCGTGTGCGCGTAGACCCAGCCGTCGATGTGCATCACGCACAGCGCGGCCGGGGCCCCCGTGGCCACGTACCGCAGCGCCCCCGCGCCCACCGAGCCGTGCATCAGGATCCGGTCGCCCGCCCGGCCGTACAGCATCGGCACCACCCACGGCCTGCCGTCGGCGACCGTGCTCAGCGTCCCGACGTGATGCCCGGCATCGAGCACGGCGTCAAGTTCCGCGCGCTCGTGCCGGCCTCGTTCCCGGTGCCGGTTGATCTGGTCCCTTCGTAGCGTCATGCTCCCTACCATGCTCTGACCAGGTCAGCATGCGCCAGACCGGTATGGGTGGCACCGGCCGGCCAGAATCAAGCGAGGCCGTGCGTGTCGGCGCGGCTACGGCCGGGCCGCGCCGACCAAGGTGGACTTGTACCAGCCGGCCAGGGGGATCTTCTGCACGTCCATCCCGGTCTGCGGCGCATCGATGATGTCGCCGCCGCCCACGTAGATGGCCACGTGCCCCACACCGTCGAAGTACAGCAGGTCGCCGGGCTCGAGCGCGGAGGTGGAGATGTGCGGCAGGGCGGCCCACTGCGCGTAGGTGGTGCGCGGGATGCTCACCCCGGCCGCCGCCCAGGCGGCCTGGGCCAGCCCTGAGCAGTCGTAGCTGCCCGGCCCGGTCGCGCCCCACTGGTACGGCTTGCCCAGCTGGGCGTAGGCGAAGGCGACGGCCTTGCCGCCCTGGGTCGAGGTGGTTCCGCTGTACGTGGCCGAGGTCGTGCCGCCCGCGCCGATCGAGTTGGTCTGCACGGTCTGCTGCTGCGGCACGGTCAGGCTGGCCAGCGTGGCCTTCTGCGTGTCGATGAGCTTGCCGAGGGAGGACTTGTGGTCAGATAGCTGGCGCTTGAGGCCGGCGATCCCGGTCTCGGTCCTCGACATCTCCTGCTCCACCCCCGCCAGCTGGCTGGCGTCGGTGAGCAGCTGCTTCGTCTGCGCGCTCTGGTTCCCCGACAGCTCCATCAGCAGCGACCCCTGCTGCAGCAGCACCGACGGGTCACCCGAGGTCAGCACGCCCGCGATCGAGGTCGCGCCGGTGTCCTCGAACGCCGCCGCCGCGGTCGCCGCCATATTCGCCTGTGCCGCCTGGAACTGGGAGTTGGCGTGGTTCAGCCGGAGCCGCACCTGGCCCAGCTTGGCCTGCGCCGCGGACAGCTGCTGGCCGGCCTGGTCCAGCTGCTCGCTCACCTTGTCGAACTGGCTGGTGAGCTGGTTGATCTTGGCCTGGACCTGACTGACGGTCGGCTGCGGCGCCGCGCCGGCGCCGGTAGCGAAGACCGCGAGCCCGCCCGCCATGACCAGCCCCGCGCTCAAGGCGACGCCGCGACGAACCCCCGACACCCCCGCAAGCACTCGGCTCACGTACTAGTCACGCTCCTTTTCACACCCGCTTGCGCTATCCCGCCGGTCCCAGGCGCCGAACGGCCACACGGTGAGTCACGTTAGTGACGCCGAATGAGCGTCACAACTGGTTCTCGTAGATATCACGGAATTATTACGGCTGCTAACGCGCGCCGGCACTGTCCGGATAACCCCGCGCCTTACAGCACCACACCCGGCCTTCGGTAGGGCAGGATCGCGGCATGGACGCCGCCTGCATGACCGATGGTGATCTCGGCTACGTCGAGTCGTTCGGCCCCGGCCGGGGCTTCGCACCGGCGCGGACCTCGCAGGCGCCCGGGAGCAGCCGGCTCAGCCTGAACGGGAGCTGGAAGTTCCGCTACTGCGAGAGCCTGCGCGACCTGACCCCGGGCTTCGAGGCGACCGACTTCGACGACAGCCGGTTCGACGACATGGCGGTGCCGTCGTGCTGGCAGCTGGCCGGCCTTCCCGGCCCCCTCCGGTACGGCGCGCCCGCGTACACCAACGTGACCTATCCCTTCCCGCTCGACCCGCCCCGGGTGCCCGACCGCAACCCGTCCGGCGAGTACCGGCGGCGCTTCACGCTGCCGCCGGAATGGGATCCCGGCGGGTCGGCCCTGCTTCGCTTCGACGGGGTCGACTCGTGCTTCGCCGTGTTCGTCAACGGCGCGGCCGTAGGCCACAGCCAGGGCAGCCGGCTGGTCCGGGAGTTCGATATCACCCACCTCGTTAGGCCTGAAAATAACGTTCTCGCGGTCCGCGTGCACCAGTGGTCGGCCGGGTCCTACCTGGAGGACCAGGACATGTGGTGGCTGTCCGGCATCTTCCGCGGCGTGACCCTGATCGGCGAGCCTGCCGGGGCGGTCAGGGACTTCTTCGTGCACGCCGACTACGACGCCGGCCACGGCGCCGGCATCCTCAGGGTGGAGACCAGCAGCCCGGCCGCGCTGTCGGTACCGGAGCTCGGCATCGCCGGCGCCACGACCGGTACCGAGCACCGGGTCGCGGCCGAGCCGTGGTCGGACGAACATCCCCGGCTGTACGACGCGGTCCTGACCAGCCCGGGCGGGGACATCCGCTTCCGGGTCGGGTTCCGCCGGATCGAGGTACGCGACGGGCAGATCCGGCTCAACGGGCACACCATTGCGTTCCGCGGGGTGAACCGCCACGAGTGGCATCCAGAAACGGGCCGCAGCCTGGACGAGGCCACCATGCGGGCCGACGTCCTGCTGATGAAGCGGCACAACATCAACGCGGTGCGGACCAGCCACTACCCGCCCGACCCGCGGTTCCTCGACCTGTGCGACGAGTACGGCCTGCTGGTGATCGACGAGTGTGACCTGGAGACTCACGGTTTCGCCCTGGCCGGCTGGCGCGATAATCCCAGCGACGATCCCCGCTGGCGGCCGGCCTTCCTTGACCGGATCGAGCGCACTGTCGAGCGGGACAAGAACCATCCCAGCGTGATCATCTGGTCGCTGGGCAACGAGGCGGGCACCGGCCGCAACCTGGAGCAGATGGCAGGGTGGATCCGCGGCCGCGATCCGGGCCGGCTGATCCACTACGAGGGCGAGCCCGATTCCTTCTACACCGATGTCTACAGCCGGATGTACGCCGGCTACGACGAACTCGACGCGATCGGCCGCCGCCAGGAACCCGTCACCGCGAACCCCGAGCACGACGAGCACCGCCGCGGCCTGCCCATGATGCTGTGCGAATACGGGCACGCCATGGGCAACGGCCCAGGCGGCCTGGCCGACTACAACGAACTGTTCGACCGGCATCCCCGCCTGCACGGGGGGTTCATCTGGGAGTGGATCGATCACGGGATCACCCGGCTCGCCGCGGAGGGCGAACGGTACTTCGCCTACGGCGGCGACTTCGGCGAACCCGTGCACGACGGCAACTTCGTCATCGACGGCCTGGTCTTCCCCGACCGGACCCCTTCGCCCGGGCTGCTCGAGGCCAAGGCGGTCTTCGCCCCGGTCGGGATCACGATCGACCCGGGCGCCAGGACCATCTCCGTCAGGAACCGGCAGCACACCGCCGGTTTGCACTCCTACCGGTTCGGCTGGACGATCGAGGACGGCGGGGTGCTGGTCGCGGCGGGCGGCCTGGAGATGCCGAACGGGCTGCCCGGAGACGTCACCACCGCCGGCTTTCCGCAGGCGCTCATCGACGCCACCGCGCCGGCGCCGCAGGACGAGCGCTGGCTGACCGTCACCGCGTCGCTGGACACCGACACGCCCTGGGCCGCGGCCGGGCACGAGATCGCGTTCGCTCAGGCCCTGCTGGCCCGAGACCGCCGGCTCGCCGGGCCCGCCGCCGCGAGGTCCGCCGGGTCGGCCGCGTCAGCGGCCCCAGCCGCCCCAGTGGCTCCAGCCGCCAGCGGCGAGCTCACGCTGGGCTGCGCGGTCCTCGACCGCGACACCGGCGACCTGCGCCGCCTCGGCCCGTTCGGAGTCCACTCGGCCGGACCGGACTTCTGGCGCGCCCCGACCGACAACGACGTGCGGGTGGCCGGCGCGTGGCGCCAGGCGGGCCTGGACCGCCTGGAGCGCAAGATCCTCTCCGTCCAGTACGAAGCGGACGCGCTGCGCACCCGGCTGAGAATCGCCCCCGCGGGCGCCGACTTTGCCTTCCTCGCCACTCTCACCTGGACGGCCGGCGGCATCCTGTCCGTGCACGTCGCGCCCGACGGCACCTGGCCCTGCCCGCTGCCCAAGGTCGGGCTGCGGCTCGTGCTCGACGCGGCTGTCGAGGAGGTGAGCTGGTTCGGCCGCGGACCGGGCGAGGCCTACCGGGACACGTACCACGCCACCCGCGTCGGAAGGTTCACCGCGCCAATCGGCGCGCTCGCCACCCCGTACGTCCGGCCCCAGGAGAACGGCAACCGCATGCACGCCAGGAACCTGACCCTGACCGGCCCGGCAGGCCAGCGCCTCACCGTGACCGCGGACCCGCACGTCGACTTCGCCGTCCGCCGCTGGTCGCCTGAGCTGCTCACCGCCGCCCGGCACACGCCCGACCTGGCCCCCGACGGCCGAACTCATCTTCACCTCGACGCCGCCCACCACGGCATCGGCAGCGCCTCGTGCGGCCCGGCTCTGCCGCCCGCCCACCGCCTGGCGGCCCGCACGGTCGCCTGCGCTCTCAGGTTCTCGACCTGACCGCGGGGCGCTGCCCGCAACCCGGAATACCCCGCCACCCCCGCCGGTTGAAGTACATGCAAACGCATATATCGGAGGCGGAGCATGCAGTTCGGGATCTTCTCGGTCAGCGATATCACCCGCGACCCGGTGTCGGGCGAGACGCCCAGCGAGGCCGAACGGATCGATGCGATCACCCAGATCGCGCAGAAGACCGAAGAGGTCGGGCTGGACGTGTTCGCGATCGGCGAGCACCACAACCCGCCGTTCTTCTCGTCCTCGCCGACCACGCTGCTGGCCTACATCGCGGCCACCACGCAGCGGCTGATCCTGACCACGGCGACCACGCTGATCACCACCAACGACCCGGTGCGCATTGCCGAGGAGTACGCGATGCTGCAGCATGTGAGCAAGGGCCGGATGGACCTGATGCTCGGCCGCGGCAACACCGGCCCGGTGTACCCGTGGTTCGGCCAGGACATCAGGCAGGGCCTGCCGCTGGCGCTGGAGAACTACAACCTGCTGCACCGGCTGTGGCGCGAGGACGTGGTCGACTGGGAGGGAAAGTTCCGCACCCCGCTGCAGGGCTTCACCTCGATCCCGCGGCCCCTGGACGACGTGCCGCCGTTCGTCTGGCACGGCTCGATCCGCACCCCCGAGATCGCCGAGCAGGCGGCCTACTACGGCGACGGCTATTTCGCCAACAACATCTTCTGGCCCAAGGAGCACTACCAGCGCCTGATCAGGTTCTACCGGCAGCGCTACGCGCACTACGGCCACGGCACCGAGCAGCAGGCCATAGTCGGCCTCGGCGGCCAGGCCTACATCGCCAAGAACTCCCAGGACGCCATCCGCGAGTTCCGGCCCTACTTCAACGAGGCGCCGGTCTACGGGCACGGGCCGTCCATGGAGGACTTCATGGACCTCACCCCGCTGTCGGTCGGCAGCCCGCAGCAGGTCATCGACAAGACCCTGACCTTCCGCGAGCACTTCGGCGACTACCAGCGCCAGCTGTTCCTGGTCGACCACGCGGGCCTGCCGCTGAAGAAGGTGCTGGACCAGCTCGACCTGCTCGGCGAGGAGGTCGTCCCGGTGCTGCGCAAGGAAATCGCCGCCCGCCAGGACCCGCAGACCCCGGACGGACCCACTCACGCCACCCTGGTCAGGGCCAAGTACGGCGACGAGGCCCCGCGCCAGCCGCGGCCGAACGCGAACCGCGGCGACAACGTCACCGGCGGGTCCCCCTACCAGGACACCGGCGACGAGTTCCGGGCCGAGTACCCGGAGCTGTGATGTCCCGTCAGCCCAACCTGGCCAACGACGCGTGGGAGGCGCTCCTGACCGCCCACGCCGTCGTGATGAAGCAGTTCGCGGCCGAGGACACCTGGACGGACGTCTCCATGCGGGAGTACGACGTGCTCTACACGCTGTCCAAGTGCCCCGAACCCGTGCGCCTGTCCGAGCTGAACCGGCACGTCCTGCTCAGCCAGCCGGCCCTGTCCCGGCTGGTGGAGCGGCTGGCCGAGCGCGGCCTGGTGGAGCGCGATGCCGACCCCGTCGACGGGCGCGGCCTCCGGCTGTCGCTCACCGCCGCAGGCCGGGCCATGCAGCGCGCGATCGGCCGCCGGCACGCCCGCAGCGTGGCCCGTGCCATGACCGCCGGGCTGACCCGCGCCGAGATGGCGCAGCTGGAAATGATCTGCCGGAAGCTGGCGTGCGCCAGCGACAAGAGTGAGGTCGTGCTCAGATGAGTACCGAACGTTTCCGGCTCGTCCTGGTCAGCGCCGGCACGAGCGACCCGTCCTCGACGCGGCTGCTGGCCGACCGCGCCGCCGGCCGCGTGAAAGCCCTGGCCGCCCGGCGTGGGCACGAGGTAACGGTCGGCGTGATCGAGCTGCGTGAAATCGCCGCCGAGATCTCCACCGCGCTGGTCTCCCAGCTGGTCACGCCGAAACTGCGGCAGGCGATCACCGCCCTGGCCGAGGCCGACGGCATCATCGCCGCCGCGCCGGTCTACAAGGCCGGCCCCAGCGGCCTGTTCACCTCGTTCTTCGACGTACTGGACAACGACCTGCTGATCGGCAAGCCGGCGGTGCTGGCCGCGACGGCCGGCACCGCCCGGCACGCCCTGGTCGCGGACGAGGCGATGCGGCCGATGTTCGCCTACCTGCGCACGATGACGGCGCCGACCTCGCTGTTCGCCGCGCCGGAGGACTGGAGCGACCCGGCCCTGAACACCCGGATCGACCGGGCCGCCGTCGAGCTGGTGCTGCTGATGGAGAGCGGCTTCGCCGGCAAGATCAAGGACGAGTCCTGGCAGAGCTATCAGCACGAGTACGGCAGCGCGGGCGGCACCGAGACCGCCATCGACCTCGACAGCGACATGATGCGCCTGGCCACCGGCGGCAGTGCTAGTTGAGGCAGTGCTAGTTGAGGCAGTGCTAGTTGAGATTGGGCTACCTGAGCCCGTATATCCTGGCGGCACGCGATGAAGCTGACATACCAGGATTACGCCTGATCGCAAAGCTCTCCGTGACGCTGCGACCGCTCAGGCCACAGCGAAGCAATGGAGGGGAACCGCGATGAGCCTCAATGCGTGGGAACAGGACGCCCTGGATTCGATCAAGAACGGCCTGGCTGACGCCGATCCTGCGCTGGTCGCGCGGCTGGCCATGTTCACCCGGCTGGCCTCCGGCGAGGACATGCCGGTGCGGGAGAAGATCCAGGCCGTCAAGCAGCAGGTGGCCCGGCGCCGCCGCCGGATGTACCAGCGCCTGGGCGTGAGCCGGGCCATGCTGCTGGTGTGGCTGGTCACCACGCTCACCCTGATCGCGGCGGCGCTGGCCAGCAGCCGAGGCGACGGTCCCCGCAGCTGCGCCGCATCCTTTGCCACGCTGTGCGGCGCCGCCGCCGCGCCCCAGCCGGCCCAGCCCATTCCCTGACCGAGCGCCGGCCCCTAGGCCTGGCCGCGCGGCCGGGCACGGACGTGCATCCGCTCGCCCTGCGGCCCGAACAGGATCAGCAGCTCGGCGGGCTCCGCCCCGGCGGCGCCGAACCAATGCGGGACGCGCGTGTCGAACTCGGCCGCCTCTCCCGGCTTCATGACGAAGTCGTGGTCGGCGAGCCGCAGGCGTAGCTGGCCGGAGAGCACGTACATCCACTCGTAGCCCTCGTGGCTCTTCTGCTCGCCCTCCGGCTCGCCCGCCGGGGCGAGCATCTTGTAGGCGCGGATGCCCCCCGGCCGCTGGGACAGCGGGATGAGCGTGCGCCCGTTCCGCTGTACCGGCCGGGCCCGGACCCGGGGGTCGCCAGGCGGCGGGGCGCCGATGAGCTCATCCAGCGGTACCTGGTGCGCGCGGGCCAGCGCCAGCAGCAGCTCCAGGGTCGGCCTGCGCCCGCCGGACTCCAGCCGGGACAGCGTGCTCACCGAGATGCCGGTCGTCTCGGAGAGTTCGGCGAGCGTGGCGCCGCTCCGCTGGCGAATCGAGCGCAGCCGCGGCCCGACCGCGTCGAGCACCGGGTCGTGGTCCATCTACTAATTGCTGCTTCGGCAAGAGGATTTGTCAAATCGTCGTTGGCCGGGCGATGGTCATGGCATGAACGAGAACTACGACGTTGTGGTGGTCGGCGGCAATCCGCTCGCGGGCGCGCGGCTTGCCCTGGGGGCGGTAGGTACGGCTGTTGGTCACCGGTCTTTTCCTTTTCTCGCTCCGAGGCTCTCGCTCCGGTGGCTCTCGCTCCGGCGGGCGCAACGGCAGCGCCCCACTTCTACTAAGACGATTAGTAGAAGGAGCCGGTTCAGCGGCGGGTCATGACCTGCGTCACATCGGCTGGATCCGGCCCAGGGCGAGCGCCACCACGGCCGGGGTCAGCGCGAGCAGCAGCGGGACCAGCGCGAGCGCGACCAGCGCGGTGGCCAGCGGCCGGGTGTCCCGGCCCGCCGTGGCCGCGTCGTCAGCGTGCATCTCGACCAGCCGGGCCACCTGCCCGGCCGCGTCCCGCATCAGAGGGATGAACGGGAACATCTGCTGCCCGATCCTCGCGATGGCCAGGAACCGGTGGTGATGGCACGCCAGATGCGCCCTTTCGTGCGCCAGTACCGCGTCGACCTGCCCCGGATCCAGCGCCCGAAGCGCGGCCGTGGTCATGACCACCGTCGGGTGCGGTCCCGCCACGCAGAAAACGACCGGCTGCGCGTGCTCGACCAGCACGGCGCCCAGGGCCGGCTCCGGCCGCCCGATCAGCCGGACCGCCTGCGCGGTCCGCACCGCCTGGCTGCGGACCGCCCGCAGGTACGCGACCGCGGTCACCGCGGTGCGGGCGGCCACCGCCCCGGTCAGGATGAGGCCGAACCCGGCCACTGCCACGCCGCCCGGCGTCGCGTATTCGTCGCGCAGCCGCAGCACGCAGGCGCAGATCAGGCGGCTCAGCCCGCCGCCCAGCGCGGTCGCCTGCACCGCCAGTGTCAGCCCGGCCAGCCCGAGCGCGGCCACCACCGACCACGCCGCGGCGAGGTAGGTCAGGATGCCGAGCCGCGGCGCCCGGACGGTCCATCCGGCCCGGCCGAGCAGCCGGGAGCCAAGTGCGCCGGCGCAGACGGCGTATACCGTCAGGACGGCCGCGACTGTCACCGGGTCCCGCCTTCCCCGGACTGGTCCCCGGGCTGCCCCTCGGCCTGCCCGCCAGTCTGCTCGAGCGCCTGCCGCAGCAGTTCGGCGTCGTGCGGGCTCATCTGCAGCACGAAGTGGGCCAGCGCGGTGCGCCGGTCCGGGCTGGTGGCCAGTGCGTCGCTCATAAGCGCCGCGGTGTATCCGGACCGGGAGCCGGTCGGTTCGTAGCGCCACGCGCGGCCGTCCCGGTGACGGCGCAGCCATCCCTTGCGGTACAGGTTGTCCATCACGGTCATCGCCGTCGTGTACGCGATCTGCCGGTCGCTGCGCAGGTCATCGACCATCTCGCGGACCGACGCCGGCCGGCCCCAGGTCCACAGCCTGTCCATGATCACCGCTTCGAGCTCGCCGAACTGGCGCATCGCGGACTCCCGTACTCGCCTTCCCTGCTACTAATACGGATAGCACAAGCGATTCGTTCATCCGGACGGGCGTAACTCCAAACCAAGATCTTTAGGGCCGAACCGCAATCCTGATCTTCAAACCGTGGCAGGCTGTGGCCCGTAGTGGGTGAGGGAGACGCAGTGAGGGCGGGCATCCGCTGTCCCGTCGTTCGCACAGCGGGCCTGCGGGAGGGGACGTGGTGGTCGTGCGCGGAGATCACGGGAGCAAACTGCAGCTGAGACTGAGGATCTCGGGCGCGCTGCTGCTGGCCGTGTCCGCCGGCATCCACCTGGACCTCTACCTGACCGGGTACCGGAAAATCCCCACCGTCGGCTGGCTGTTCCTGCTGCAGGTCATCGTCGGATTCACGCTGACCATAGCGGCACTGGCGACGCGCAGCAGGCTGGCCGCCGCCGCGAGCGCGGCGCTCGCGCTGTCCACGATCGGCGCCTACCTGCTGGCGGTGTGGATCGGGCTGTTCGGCTTCAGGGAGATCCGGACGAGGGCGGGGATCGCCGCCGGCCTGATCGAGGTGGCCGCCTTCGCGACGCTGGCGCTGGCCGCGGTCACCGCGGAGCCCGCGCGTCACGCCGTCAGGTCCGCCGGCTCCCGCCCCCGGGCGCGGGACCGGGCGCAGAGCGCGGTATCGCTGGTGGTCGGCGCGGTCAGCGCCGTCTCGGTAGCCGCCCTGGCCCTGCTCGGCGTCGCGGTGGTCAGCGCGGGCGGCTCACCGGTGGCCGCCGCCGACGTCGGCGCCACCTTGAAGACCGCGAAGATCGGCGGCGTCAACGTGCTCACCAACGCCAACGGCCTCACCCTTTACTGGTTCGCCCCCGACACCTCGACCAGCTCCAAGTGCTTCGGGTCGTGCGCCACCTACTGGCCCCCGGTCTCGGGCAGCCCCACGGCCGGCCCCGGCGTCACCGGCAAGCTCGGCACGATCAAGCGTTCCGGCGGCGGCCTGCAGGCCACCTACGACGGCCACCCGCTCTACACCTACATCGGCGACAGCACCCCCGGCCAGGCCAACGGCAACAAGCTCGACCTCAACGGCGGCTTCTGGTACGACATCCGCGTCCCCCGCTAACCTCGCCCGCCCCAGCGCCGCCCGACCAGCGACCCGCCCGCCGTCCGCCCCGAGGAGCCGGAAGCTCATCCCGGCGGTGGCGACCACGGCGTGACCGGCCGGGCCCGCCGCTCGCCGTCCAGGGTGACGTCGACCCGCTCGTCGAAGAACGCGATCAGGTCGCGGACCCGGGCCGCGTCGTGCTGCGGATCCGGGTAGCTCCAGGCGATGTCGGGAACGAGCCGCCCGCCGACCGACGCGGAGAAGTACGACGCCTGGCCCTTGTAGGCGCACCAGGTCCTGGTCGGGCTGGGCACGAGCCCGGCCGTCACGTCCGCGCGCGGCAGGTAGTAGCGCGTCGGCAGCATCGTCTCGAACAGCAGGACCGGCCGGGAGCTGATCGCCAGCAGCTGGCCGTCCAGCTCCAGCCGGACCTGGCGGGAGCTGGGCAGCACGTCGATCCGGTGGAACGGGTCACGCGGGTGGCCCACGTTCAGCTCGTCCTCTTCGTACCAGGCGTCGAAGGCGCCGAAATCGAGGACCACCAGCCCGGCCAGGTCCGGGTCGGCCGGGCGGAAGCCCGCGCCGGACCGCACCTGCCCCGCCGCGCGCAGGTCCACCATCTCGCCCGAGGCGCTGTGCACGGTGAACGGAACCCTCGGGTCGAGCACCCGCAGCGCGGTCACGTCGGCCAGGGGCACCCCGACGTCGTCGCCGGGCCCGGCCGCGGCCGGGCCGGCCGGCACCAGCTCGCCGCGCACGTCCTGCACCGGCACCGCGTACGACGGCACGACCCGCCGCGGCTCCCAGACCAGCACGGCCCGGGTACTGTCCACGACCGTCTCGCCGCCAAGCACGGCCTGGATCCGTTTCGCCGTCGGCTCGTACCGCAGCTGGCCGAACCCGCTAGCCAGCAGCTCACGGACCTGACTGCTCATGACTGTCCCTCCCCTTCCGTTCCGGTCACCGCGGCGATCAGCTCCGGCGGCGGCCGGTCCGCTAGCCGGGCGTGCGCCGCGGTGAAGCCGTCCGCGCCGAGGTTGTCCCGCACGGCGGCCAGCATCGGCTCGTACGCGGCCGGATGTACCGGCGGCAGCAGCACGCCGGTCTGGGCGCGCAGCGTGTCACGGGCGCCGGCGATCTCCGCGGCCCGACCGAACCTGCGTCCCGCCGCGGCCACCCCGGCCAGGCCCTCCAGGCACCAGGTCAGGTAGACCATGTTGCCGGTCGAGGCGAACAAGGCGGCCGACTCGATCAGCTCGGCCCGGGCGCGATCCGGGTCGCCCTCGGCCAGCCGCAGGTGGCCGAGCAGCATCAGCGACATGGCCGAGGACCACTGGTCGCCGAACCGGCGCGCCACCACCAGGCTTTCCTCGAGCACGGCCCGGGCCCGGGCCAGGTCGCCCAGGTTGAGCAGGGCGGTGCCCAGGCCGCCGAGGTGGCGGGCGGCGGTGTGCTCGTCGCCGCGGCCGCGCCGCTCGGCCAGGCTCTGCTCGAACAGGCCCACCGCGCGCCGGTAGTCACCGGTGAATATGGCGATGGTGCCGAGCACGAACAGCGCCTCTGCGTGCTCGCCCGCCTCGCCCAGCTCGGCGAACAGGTCAAGCGCCTCGGTCGCGAGCAACTCGGCCCGCTCGTAAGCGCCGGTATTGCTGGCCCCCCAGCCGAGGAAGAACAGCGCCTGGGCCAGGATGAGCCGGTCCTGCGACCGGCGCGCCGCGGCCAGGCTCTCCTCGGTGAGCGCACCGGCCCGGGCCGTGTCGCCGGTGAACATGGCCGCGTAGGCCAGGCCGAGCAGCGCCGTCGCCTCCTCGCCGTTGTGGCCGGCCGAACGGGCCAGCACCAGCGCGGCCTCATGGGCTTGCGCTGAGGCGGCGTACCGGTTCTGCGACCGGGCCAGCAGACCCCGCGCGTTCAGCACCGCGGCCAGCTCCGCCGGATCACCGTGCTCGCGGGCCAGCGCCTCCGCCTCGCCGGCCATGGCTTCCGCCTCGCCGTAGGCGGCCTGGCCGATCGCCAGCCGTCCGGCCGCGACCAGGCAATTAACCCGAACGGACGGCGTATCCGCCCCCGCGCCCGCCGGGAGCGCGAGTGCCACGGCGCACCACCGGCGGCCCTCGGACAGGTGGCCGCGCTGGGCCCAGTACCGGCCGAGTGCGCCGGCCAGCCGCAGCGCGGTCGGCCCGTCGTCCTGCTGCTGCGCCCAGCCGAGCGCGGCCCGCAGGTTGTCGTGCTCGTCGTCGAGCCGCGCCAGCCAGGAGGCCACGTCCGGGCCCGCCAGCGCGGGGGCGGCCTCCTCGGCCAGGGCCAGGTACCAGCCGGCGTGCCGACGGGCCGCCCCGGCCTCGGCACGGGCCTGCAGTTCCTCGCTGCCGAACTCGCGGATCGTCTCCAGCATGCTCACCCGCGGTCCGCCCGACCCCGCCGGGGCGATCGGCATCCGAAGCAGGTTGCTGGCCACCAGGCTGGTCAGGCCGTCCAGCACCGGGGACCCGGTGGCGCACACCGCCTCCACCGCGTCCAGCGTGCCGCCGCCGGCGAACACGCACAGGTGCCGGAACAGACGTTGTTCCGGCTCGTCCAGCAGCTCGTAGCTCCAGGCGATCGCGTCGCGCATGGTCTTCTGCCGGGCCGGCAGGTCGTGCGGGCCGTCCACCAGCACCGGCAGCGCGCGGGTCAGCCGGGCCAGCAGGTGACCGGGCGGCAGCAGCCGCAGCCGGGCCGCGGCCAGCTCGATGGCCAGCGGAATCCCGTCTAGCCTGCGGCAGATTCCGGCGACGGCCTCGCGCGTCGCCGGGTCCGGCGCGAGCTCCACGCCGGCTGCCTCCGCCCGGTCGAGGAACAGCTGCACCGCGGGTGATTCATCGGCGGTGCCGGGATCCCCGGGTCCCGGCAGTGCCAGCGGGGCGACCGGGTACTCTCGCCCGGCCCGGACCCGCAGCGCCGTCCGGCTGGTGACCAGCGCGACCACGCCCGGGCAGGCTTCCAGCAGCCCGACCACGGCATCCCGGGCGGCCAGCACGTGCTCGAAGTTGTCCAGCACCACGAGCATGCGGCGATCGCGCAGCGCTGTCCGCAGCCGTTCGGCCAGCGGGATCGCGTCCCGCTCGTCCACGCCCAGCTGGCGGGCCAGGCCGTCGAGCACAAGCCCCGGGTCCCGCAGCGGCGCGAGGTCGACGAACACGGCCCCGTCCGGGTAGTCGCCCGCCACCCGCCCGGCCACCTCGATGGCCAGCCGGGTCTTGCCGACCCCGCCCGGGCCGGTCAGGATCAGCAGCTGCGTATCGCCGCGGCGCAGCAGCCGGACCACGGTCGCGGCCAGCCCGGCCCGGCCGATCAGCGGCGTCAGCGGCCGGGGCAGGACGGGGGGGCGGATGACCTCAGCGCGTTCGGCCCCATCTTGTCGCTGCGGCCGGGCCGCGGCCAGCAGGCCCGCCCGCTCACCCGGACCGAGGTCCAGCGCGTCGGCCAGCAGCCCGATCGTGTCGAGCCGCGGCGTGCGGTCCGGATCCCGCTCCAGGTCGCTGACGGCCTTGGCGCTGACCCCGGCCCGCTCGGCCAGCGCCTCCTGGGTCAGCCCCGCGGCCAGCCGCCGCTGCCGTAGCAGCTCACCGAAAGACGCCATCGCGCTACCTGTCCCTGGAAAGGCCCGTGTTCCCCAAAAAGGGAGTACTCGGGGAGCGCTCGTCCTGTCGCCCGGGCGGGCCGGGTCGCAGGCTAGGCGGCATGCCACCGGAAGACCTGAGGATCCGCGCGCGCCGCCTGGTCGAGGAGGTCCTCAACCAGGGCGATCTCGCGGTCGCCAACGAGCTCATTTCCCCCACCTGCGTTCACCACGTTCCGGGCGGTGAACTCGCGCCAGGCCCAGCAAGCCTGCGGGACTGGCTGACCCGCACACTCCGGATCTTCCCAGATTTCCACCTCATCGTGGAAGACGAATTCGCCGCCGATGACCAGGTGGCCCTGCGGATCACCGCCTACGGCACGCACCAGGGCGAGTTCGGCGGGATCGCGGCCACCGGCCGGCCGGTTGAGTTCGCCGTGCTCCAGATCAGCCGGGCCGGGCCCGACGGGCGGATCGCCGAGCACTGGTGCTCCGCCGACCTGCTCAGCGTGCTTCGCCAGATCGGCGGCCGCGTCCCAAGCACCGGGGTCCAGTACGCGCTGGCGCGGCAGCTGTGAGCCGATCGGCCGGCCCGGCCCGGGCCGTCACCGCCGCGTGGGTCGCGACCGTGCTGGTCGCGCTGGCCGGGCTCGTGCTGACCGGGCTGGAGTGGAGCTCCCTGGCCACGTCCGACGCGGTCGGCAGCGTCGGCATCGAGGCCGGGGCGATCGCCTACGCCGCGCTCGGCGCGCTGATCGTGCGCCGCGCGGGCAACCTCGTGGGCTGGTTCATGCTGGCCGAGGGAGCCGCCAACGCCGTCATGACGACCGGCTCGGCCTACGCGATCTTCGGCGCGAAGGCGCACCCCGGAACGCTCCCGGCGGCGGCCGCAGCCGGGACGCTGGCCGAGACCGTCTTCGTGCTCGTGGTCGCCGGCCTGGCCGCGATCTTCCTCGTCTTCCCGTCCGGCCGGCTGCCCTCGCCCCGGTGGCGTCCGGCCGTCACGGCCGGCCTGGTGCTGACCGGCCTGAGCCTGGCCTCGTTCGTGGTCAGCACGCGGACGGTGGCGCTGCCCGCGCCGGGCGGCGTCTCGCTGACCTACCCCAACCCGCTCGCGGTCCGGGCCCTCCGGCCATTCGCCTGGCTCGGTACCCTGGGCGGCCTGGCGGTGCTGCTCCTGCTGCTGCTGGGGTCCGCGGTGGTATCGCTGGCGCTCCGGTACCGTCGCGGCGACCAGTGGCTGCGCCAGCAGATGAAATGGCTGGGGCTGGCCGTCGCCGGGGTGCTGGCCTGCCAGGCCGTCGGCGCCCTGAGCATCGCGGCCGGCCAGGAGAACAAGCCGCTGCAGACCGTGCCATACGCCATCACCCCGTTCCTCGTGTACTTCGGCATCCCGGCGGCCATGGCGACCGCGATCCTGCGGCGCCGGCTGTTCGATATCGACGTCATCATCAGCCGTGCGCTGCTGGTCACCCTGCTGTCGGCGGGGGTAACGGCCGTGTACGCGGCCATCGTGCTCGGCATCGGCACGTTCGTGGGCCACCGGAGCAGCCCGCTGCTCACGATCGCCGCGGCGGTCGCCATCGCGCTGGTGTTCCAGCCGCTGCGGCAGCGGGCCAGCCTGCTGGCCAACCGCCTGGTCTACGGCCACCGGGCCACGCCGTATCAGGTCCTGTCGGACTTCGCCGCCGACATGGCCGGCCAGCTCGACCTAGGCGGCGCCCTGGACCGGATGGTCTCGCTGCTGGCCGGGGCGGCCGGGGCCAGCCGGGTCGAGGCGTGGATCCGGGTCGGCGCCGAGCTGCGGCCCGGCGCGGTCTGGCCGGGCGATTCGGCGCCGTCCGCCGCGATGCAGCTGAACGGCGGCGCCGAACTGCCGGTCCCCGGCCACGGGGCCCGGGTGGTGCCGGTCAGGCACGGGGACGACCTGCTCGGCGCGATCTCGCTGAGCAAGCCGCGCGAGGAGGCGCTGACCAGCACCGAGGACAGCCTGCTTCAGCACCTGGCCTCCCAGGCCAGCCTGGTCATGCGCAACGCCCAGCTGACCGCCGAGCTGCGGGCCACGATCGAGGAGTTGCTCGCGTCCCGGCGCCGGCTGGTCGAGGCCCAGGACGCCGAACGCCGCCGGATCGAGCGGAACCTGCACGACGGCGCCCAGCAGCAGCTGATCGCGCTGGCGATCCAGCTCGGCCTGCTGGCCGAATCGGCCGACGATCCCGAGCTGATCAGGCAGGCCATCCCCGACCTGAAGGCGCAGCTCAGCACCGCGCTCGACGACCTGCGCGCGCTGGCCCGGGCATCTACCCGCCGCTGCTGGCCGAGCAAGGCCTGGTCATGGCGCTGCGCGCGCAGGCGGCCCGCAGCCCGGTGCCGGTCGTCCTGGAGGCCGACCAGGTCGGGCGGTACCCGCAGGACGCCGAGAGCACCGTCTACTTCTGCACGCTGGAGGCGCTGCAGAACGTGGCCAAGCACGCCCGGGCCTCGCAGGCGACGGTCCGCCTGTCCGGCTCCGGCGGCACCCTGGAGTTCTCGGTCAGCGACGACGGCGCCGGCTTTGCGGCCGCCGCCACCGGCCACGGCTCGGGCCTGCAGGGCATGTCCGACCGGCTGGCCGCGCTCGGCGGAACCCTGGCCGTCCTCTCCCATCCCGGCCAGGGCACGACCCTCACCGGCCGCCTGCCGGCCCGCTCAGGCTCAGGCGGCGGCGATCGCGCTGATCATGTTCGGCCGGGCGGCCCGGCGGGCGGGCCTGATCCCGGCCATGATGCCGGTGAGGGCGCCCAGGACCAGGAACAGGACCAGCTGCAGCGGCGGCGCCGCGAACACAGCCAGCGCGGCGCTTCCGGATGACCTGACCACGGCCCAGCCCAGGAACGTGCCGAGGATCACCCCGCCCAGAGTCCCGAACACGGCGATGATCACCGACTCCCACCGGATCCTGCCGCGCGCCTGCGCGCGGGTCTGCCCGAGCGCGCGCAGCAGCCCGAGCTCGCGGGTCCGCTCGTGGTTCATCGCCCGGGTGCCCTACCAGGCCTGGGAGCGGATGGGCTACCTGACGCTGGCCCGGTACCGCGGCCGGTCCGCGCTGGCCCGCCGGGTGTTCGAGCGCATCGTCGAGTCCCGCGCCGACCAGGACAACGAGCAGTGGCACCTGCTGATCCTGCAGGATCTCGTGCAGCGCCGCGGCCTGCGGCAGTCGTTCCTGCTGCACCGGCTGGCCCCGTGGCTGATCGCCTTCTTCTTCTACCACGTGTCCTGGATACTCTTCGTGATCCGCCCGGAGTGGAGCTACCGGCTCAACGCCGACTTCGAGGATCACGCCGAGCACGAGTACATGGCCTACGTGGCCGAGCACCCCGAACTGGGGACCCAGCCCGACCCGGGCAGCTACGCGGCGCAGTACGGCCAGTACGGGAGCCTGGCCGACCTGCTCCGCCAGATCGGCCACGACGAGCGCACCCACAAGCAAGGCAGCCTCGCCAACATGCGCACCCCCCGCTTCCGCTCCGCCGCCTAACCCACCGAGCCAGTAGTCCACCCGCACCCCAGGCCCCGCACCCCTCAGCGTGGTGGCCTTCCGGATTCAATGAACGTGGCGCTCTACCAGAAAGATTCGGTAGAGCGCCACTCTCATTGACTTTGCGGGGTGGCCGCGGAGCGCCAGGCGCCCCAGATCTCGGGGCGGAGCTTGCCGCGATCCGGAACAGGAAGGCCCTGGGCGCGCGCCCAGGCGCGGACCTCCGCGGTCGACGGCGGGGGCGCGGCGGGAGCCAGGTCGAGACCGGGCTCCCCGGAGGCAGGTTCTCTGGCGGCGGGTATGATGCGCCCGAGCGCGTCTTCCTCGGTTTCGGCCCAGGCGCGAGCGGCGGCGAGGAAGCGGTAGGTCCATTCCTCGGCGAGTTGCCGGGTCTCGCAGAAGACGATCGGCACGTTGGGCCAGCGGACCTGGACTTCCGCCAGGCCGTCGGCGACCAGTGCGGGCCGGACCCGGTCGAGCTTAAAGATAGCCGAGTAGCGATCCTCGACCACGACCGCGGCCCGGGGCAGCGCGGCCATCTCGGCGAGGGCGTAGCGGAGCTTGCCGCTGGTCAGGCTGGTGACCAGGTCGGCCAGGGACTTCCGTTCCACCGAGGCGACCAGCCTCCCGTCGAACAGGACCCCGTAGTCGCCGCAGGGCAGCGCCCGCCTGAGCACGGTGGCCTGCTGCCCACCGAACCGGTAGGGATACTGCTCGTGGCTGTCGGCAATGATCTCCAGATCCGTGACTCCGGCCGCGCGAGCCGTGGGGGTGCGCACGTTCGGCCGGGCCTGCTTGCGGGTCCGGGCTGACTGCCAGAACACCGCGTCCCGGCCGCGGGCCTTGGTGAAGACCAACTGCGACCGGTTCTCCCGGCCCCGGTCCAGGATCAGGTCGATGGCGGCGCCCCGGCGCACGCACGAGCGCAGCCCGACCCGCTCGACGATCTCCGGGTCGGCCGGCCACTCCTCGACCGAGGCGGGGTAGCAGTAGAGCGCCTTGGTCCGCGGCCACGTCCCGGAGGTGCGGAATACCATCCCGCCGCGGAGCGGGAGCCGTATCAGGTACGGCAGCCTGGAATCCGGATCGGGGTTGACGGCGATTAGCAGCTCCACGGCTCTCAGCTTGCCACCACCAGCCCACCGGCATAACCCTCACCCAGGCCCCTCGCACCCCAGTGCGGTTGCCTGCGGAATCCGATGAATGTGACCCTCAAACGGATCTATGTGCGCGTCTTAAATTAATCCGTCGTTTCGGGATTTCTGGCGCGCTGACGTGTTAACCGCTGGGTCGATGTGCCGCCGGTCCGCATAGAACGGGACCACCGGCACTTCGACCCAGAACCGCCGCCCCGTAGCGCCGCCGCGGCTACCGCCGCGCCCGCTCGCACCCGAGATCAAACCCGCGTGTTAATAACTGACGCGCGCTATCCGTTAGAGAGTCACATTCACTCACTGCCGGGGAAGGCCGGGACACGTCAGCCTTTCCGGGTCGGGGGGATCCTGGGGAACGCGTTGGCCTTCGCGGTCTTCAGCAGGGCCGGGAGCTTCTTCAGCTCCCTGGCGTAGGCGGCCTTGTACTGCTGGACCGCGGAGTTGAGCGCTACCTGGTTGGCGTTGACGATCTGCTGCTCGTAGCTGGCCTGGACGGCGAGGTAGATCCCGGCCAGGTCGGCGGACCCGGTGCAGGTGGCGTCGGTGACGGCCGCCGCGATCTGCGCCTGGTTGGCGGCGTCGCTCACCGTGGCTCCGAAGGTGATCTGCCGCTTGCCGCCGAACATCTTCTGGATCTGATCGAAGAACACATTCTGCGGCTGCTGGTAGGTGTAGCCGTTCCTGGCCATGCAGGCGGACCACTGCCGCGTTGCCTTCTTCACCGCCGCGTCCTTCAGCACATCGTTCGCGATGTCGTTGCTCAGCGTGAGGATGCCCGCCAGCGGTCCCTTGCCGATGGTGTCGGTGAACTCCTGCCCGATCGTGGTGCACTTGCCGATCGCGGTCTGCTCCGGTTGGGGGAGGTCGGCCGGATTGGCCGCCGCGGGATTGGCGTCGATTCCCAGGGTGCTCAGCGCGGAGCCGGCCGGAGCCCGGAAGCCGTACTGCTGCGCCGGGGCGGTGCCGAGATATCCCCAGGCCCCCCAGGGCTGCGCGAAAGACAGGTTCGCCGGCCCGAGACTGACGGCGAACGGGACGTTGCCGACACCCGGATAGCCCGCGGTGTTCAGGCACTCCTGGGCGAGGGCGTAACTCGACTCGTTCGGCGCCAGCCCGTCGTTGTTGGACTGGCCGAGCGCGGCGTACGGGGTAAACGCCATCCGGGACAGCGCCGCCTGGACCGAGGAGGGCGGCTGCGGTCGGCCGACGCTCGGCGTGCTCACGGTCACGTCCGGTCCCTTGGGCGCGCTGGCGGTACACGCGGCCAGGCCCATACAGCAGATCAGCAGGCTGGTGCGAAAGCGCATCATCGTTCCTTTCACGCGTGGCCCCTCATGCGTGGCGGAGCGCTGCGAGGGGGCTGGTCCGGGCCGCGCGCAGCGCGGGGTAGGCACCCGCCAGCAGGCCGACGACGCTGCCGATGAGCGGGGCGGGCAGGGTGTAGGCCGGGTTCAGCACGGCGGTCCAGTCCTTGGCCGCCGCGAAGATCACCACGGTCCCGACGCCGATGCAGGTGCCGATTAGCCCGCCGAGGGTGCCCAGCGCGGTGCTCTCGGCGAGGAACTGGACGGCGATATGCCGCGGCCGGGCGCCGACGGCGCGGCGCAGGCCGATCTCCTCGGTTCGCTCGAGTACGGCCACCAGCGTCGTGTTCGCGATCCCGACCGCGCCGATGAACAGGCTGACCAGCGCCAGGATCAAGAACAGCCCGGCCAGGTCGCCGCTCACCTCGCTCTGCAGGCTCTGCGGGTTGGGCGGGGACGTCACGACGAGCCGGTGCGGGTCTGCCGGCAGCTCGGCCGCGGCCAGCTGCCGTGCCACAGCTTGCGCCGCGCCGATCCTGGTCGCCACGACCATCTGGGCCTCGTCCTGGTTCCCGATCCCGGGCTGCGGGTTGCCGAAGTCGGCCAGGGCGGTCTTCTCCGGGATCAGCATGGCGCTCTCGCTGGTCACCACGCGCTGCGCCGAGCCGTAGACGCCGACGACTGTGTACGCGATGCCGTCGACGAACACCGCGGGACGGCTGGCCAGCCGCGCGGGGGAGATGCCGAGCACGGCCGCGGTCGCCGTGTCGATCATCGCGACGTGCTGGCTGGTGTCGTTCTCGTACGCGGTCAGCGGCGAGCCCGCGGTCGTCTGCAGCCCCATCGCCTGCACCGCTCCCGGCGAGGCGGCCAGCAGGTTGATCGTCTGGGAGGCCGGGGCGGACAGCGCGAGCGAGCCGGTGAAGTTCGTCCCCTGCGGGATCGAGACCGGCCACCAGACGCCCGCGGCGGTCACCCCGTTGATGTGCCGCGCGACCGCATCGGCGTCGGCGGGGAAGCCAATGGGAGGGTTGGCGTCCGGCGGGGCGGCGTCGTTGGCCGGCCCGTTGTCCTCCACTGTCACCGTGGTGTCCTGCAGCACGGTGAACTGGTGCGAGATCTGGCCGGCCCCGGTCGCGGTCATGCCGAGCACGGCCACGAACGCGCCCACGCCGAGGACCGTGCCGAGCATGGTCAGCGCGGCGCGGCCGGGGCGCTGCACGATACCCGCCACCGCCTCAGCGGCCGCGTCCCTGGCGGCCAGCCGGGGCCGCGGCAGGCCCGTCGGCGCCCTACGCATGACCGGCCCCAGTGTGACCGGCCCCAGTGTGACCGGCCCCAGTGTGACCGGAACTGGCGCGCTCGGACAGCATCCCGTCGCTGATGTCGATGGCCCGGCGGGCGTGCGCCGCCACCTGGACATCGTGCGTGATCACCACGATCGTGAAGCCGGCCGCGTTCAGCTGGTCGAGCAGTTCCATCAGCGCGGCGGCGTTCCGCGAGTCCAGGTTGCCGGTCGGCTCGTCGCACAGCAGCAGGCTCGGCCGGTTTACCAGCGCCCGCGCTATCGCGACCCGCTGGCACTCCCCGCCGGACAGCGTGGTGGGCAGCGCGTCGAGCCGGTGGCTCAGCCCGACCGCGTCCAGCGCCTCGACCGCCGCCTGGACCCGGCCGCCGCGCGACGTCTGGTTGTACAGCTCGGCCAGCAGCACGTTCTCCAGCGCCGTGCGGTACGGCAGCAGGTGGAACGCCTGGAAGACGAAGCCGATCCGGCGCCCCCGCAGCGCGGACCGGTCCCGGTCGGTCAGTGTGCTCGTGTCCAGGCCGTCCAGCAGGTAGTTGCCCTCGGTCGGCGCGTCCAGCAGGCCGAGTAGGTGCAGCAGCGTCGACTTGCCCGAGCCGGATGGCCCGGTCACCGCGACGTAGTCGCCAGCCTCGATCACCAGGTGGGCCGGGCGCAGCGCGGGCACCCGCGGCGGCCCCGGGTAGGTGCGGGCCAGGCCGCGCAGCTCGATCACAGGCGGGGTCATCAGCCGCTCACCACCACGCGGTCGCCGGCCGCGAGCGCTCCCGAGGTGACCGGGCCCGAAGGGGTCACCTGGACGTAGCCGTTCTCCGAGATGCCCGGCGTGACCGCGACCTGCCTTTTCTTCCCGTGCGTGCCCACCACGGTGACGGTGCTGGTGCCGGCCGCGGTGGTCACGATGGCCGCGACCGGTACCGTGAGCACAGGCCCCTCTGTCTGCCCGGTCTCGACGGTGACCAGGACGTTCTCCCCGTTCAGCGCGGCGGCCAGCGGCTTGGACGGGCGCACGGCCAGCGGGATGAACGCCGTCGAACTGGAGCCGCTGGAACCCGAAGACCCCGAAGAACCCGACGACCCGGAGGACCCCGAGGAGCCGGTAGACCCGGAGCCGGCGGACCCCGAAGAGCCCGCCGAGCCCGAGCCGCCCCCGATGTTCACGATCACCCCGGCCGGCCCGGTGGTGGTCGGCGTCCCCAGGTCCGCGACGGTGCCCGTCGCGTGGATGCCGGTCACCTCGTCGTAGATCGTCACCTTCAGGCCGGACCTGACCTGGGACGCGTAGCCCGGTGGCAGCTCGCCGGTGAGCGCCAGCGACCCGCGCGCGGCGAGCTCGAGGAATGGCTGGCCGGGCTGCTGGCCGACCGCGCCGTTCACCGCGACCACCGTCGCGGGCAGCGATGGCAGGAACACCACGTCCTCGGCGGGCACGCCGCCCGTGGACGGGGGAGTGTAGCCGAGGTGCTCGTAGTACAGGGTCACCGCGTATTCGGTGGCCGCGCCGTAGTACCCGGCCGTGTCACCGTCGTCGTAGTAGCCGAGCGAGGCCAGCGCCTGCTGCAGCTCGGTCACGTCCGGCCCGGTCTCGCCCGGCGTCAGGTCCCGCCAGGCCGGCACCGCGCCGGTCAGCGCGAACAGCGGCTCGCCGTCGAGCTCGGCGAGCTGCTGGCCGTTGCGGACAGTGCCGCCGGTCGCGACGTCCAGCTTCGAGATGTACACGGTCCCTGACGACCCGCTGCCGGAGGAGCCGCCCGAGCCTGCCGACGCCGAGCCGCCCGACACCGAGCCGCCCGCCGACCCGGCCGGCGGGGCGCTCGCGTACACGTCGTACTCTGTCGCCGGGTACACCATGCCGCGCATCTCGACCGACGAGGTGAGGATCTGGGAGACGACGGAGGCCGTGGTCACCGTGGCGGGCGGCGCCGCGGTGTCCGCGGCCAGCTGCTGCGGCGACTTCACGAACGAGGCGCCGATCAGCCCGCCCACGGCCAGCAGGGCCGCCGCGATGCCCACCCCGAGCAGCACGCGCCGCCGCCGGGCGAGGCGTGATCCGCGCACCGCGGGCGGGCCGCCGCCGCTGTCCGGCCCGCTGTCCGTGGCCGGGGAGCCGAGTTGTGTCACGAGGAACCTCCGATGCCGGTACGGCCGGGGACGGCCGGATACAACCGGGTACAGCCGGATACAGCTGGGTACAGCCGTCACCCTCTACGGCGGTTCTGCAGAAGCTGCACGAGCCGTATGTGAGTTTGATGTCAACCCGGGCGCGGGCGGCGTTCACACGAAACTCGCATGCAACTCGAACATGACGTTCACCCTCACGTGCTGCGATGACGTGATGACGGCGGACGACGGGAGCCTGCTCGTGGTGGACGACGAGCTCTTCCTGCGCGGGGCCGTCGCCGCATCGCTGCGCTTCCTCGGCTTCGAGGTGGCCGTCGCGGCGAACGGCACGGACGCGCTCCGGCTGGCCCGCGCGAACCCCTTCGACCTGCTCATCCTGGACGTGCTGCTGCCCGACGTCGACGGGTTCGAGATCGTCCGCAGGCTGCGCCGGGAGGGAAACCTGGTCCCGGTGATCTTCCTGACTGCCAAGGACACCCAGGACGATAAGGTCACTGGACTCACCATCGGCGGGGATGACTACATGACCAAGCCGTTCGGCCTGGAGGAACTGGCCGCCCGGGTTCGCACCGTGCTGCGCCGCACCCGCCCGGTCCCGGCCGAACCCGTCCTGACCTTCGCGGACCTCACCCTCGATCAGGACACCTACGAGGTCCGCCGCGGCGGCCGGCTGATCGAGCTGTCGCCGACCGAATTCCGGCTGCTGCGCTACTTCATGCTCAACCCCGGCCGGGTGCTCACCCGCGCCCAGCTTCTGGATCACGTGTGGGACTACGACTTCGGCGGATCCAGCGCGGTGGTGTCCACCTACGTCACCTACCTGCGGCGCAAGCTGGCCGGCGGCGGGCCCGACCTAATCTGGACTCAGCGCGCCGTCGGCTACAGCCTGCGGCTGCCGCGCCCCGCAGATCCCGCAGACCCCACAGACCCAAGCGATCCCGAGGAAAGCCAGGCGGGTACCGATGAGTCATCGCCAGCGGCATAGCCAGGCAGTTCACCCGACAGCGCTCCTGCGGCGGCTGCTCCGCGCCCAGCTGCGGCTCAAGGTAATGGCAGGCGTGGTGGTCGTCACGCTGCTCGCACTGGTGGCGTTCGACGTCGGCGCGGTGGCCACCATGCGCCGCTACCTGCTCACCCAGACCGACAGCAATCTGCAGGGGGCGCTGACCCTGACCCTGCCCAGGCTGGCCGCCACCCTGGCCCTGACCAACCAGGCTGTCCGGGCCAGCAACCACGCCGTGCCCGGTCAGGTCGCGTCGCCGCCCGCCTTCAAGACGCCGCCCTCCCTCCCCGGCGTCTTCGACATGACCTACCTGCCGTTCCGCGGCAAGCAGGTCACCTTGCAGGTCGCCGCCAACGGCGGCGCCCGCGCCAACTGGTGGACCCTCTCGCCCACCGCCGCCAAGGTCGCGGTCAGACCCGGCCCGCACACCCTGATCGGCCCCAACGGAACGTCCATGATCCGGGTCCAGTCGGTGCGCGTCACCGGCGGATCTCTCGTGGCCGGGACCAACCTGGACCAGGTGGCCAAGACCATCGACAAGGTCGAGGCCATCGTCACGTCCGGGTCCATCGCGGTGGTGCTGCTCATCGGCCTGGGCGTCTTCGTCGTGCTGCGCCGCGGGCTGCGCCCGATCGAGGCGATGGCCGGCCAGGCCGACCGGATCACGGCCGGCGACCTCACCGACCGGGTAACCCCGCAGAACCCGCGCAGCGAGGTCGGCAGGCTCGGCTCAGCGCTGAACGGCATGCTGGCCCGGATCGAGACCGGCCTGCACGAGCGCGAGGCCAGCCAGGAGCAGATGCGCCGGTTCTTCGCCGACGCCAGCCATGAGCTGCGCACGCCGCTGGCCTCGCTGCGCGCCAACGCCGAGCTCTACCAGCAGGGCGCGCTGCGCAGCACGGACGAGGTCGACGAGGTGATGGACCGGATCGTGCTGGAGACCCGCAGGATGGGCCGGCTGGTCGACGACATGCTCAGGCTGGCCCGGCTGGGCCAGCATCCCGGCCGGTCCTATGGACCCGTCGACGTGACCGCCGTGGTCGCCGGGTGCGCGGAGCGGGCGCGGATCGCCGATCCCGAGCGGACCTGGCGGGTCCGGATCGACCCCGGCCTGGGCACGGTCGGCGACGAGGAACTGCTCCGCCGCGCCGTCGATAACCTGCTGATGAACGTGCTCGTGCACACCCCTGCCCGGACCGTGGGCACGGTCACCGCGTCCGCCGCCGCAGGCCGCGTCGCCATCGAGGTCAGCGACGACGGCCCCGGCGTCCCGCCGGACAAGCTGCCGCACATCTTCGAGCGCTTCTACCGGGCCGGAAGCCAGGGGACCAGGGGTTCCGGCCTCGGCCTGGCCATCGCGGCCGAGATCGCCGCCGCGCACGGCGGCACCGCGCAGGCCGCGCCCGCCGTCCCGCACGGCCTGCGGGTCCTGCTGACCCTCCCGGCCGGCCCGCCCCCGGATCCGGGGCGGGCCGCCCGCGAGCCGCTGGCCGTCACGACCAGCTGAGAAACTACGCATCCCCGCGCCGCATCCGCGCCGCGGCGAAAGCGAGCAGCACGACCGCGTACGCGCAGAACACGCCGAACCCGGTCCACGGCCCCAGCGACGTCACCGGGTCGGGGGTCACCGCCGTCACCGCCAGGCCGGCCGTGCCTGGCAGGTACTTGCCGATCTCGTCGGACAGGCTCCCCGGCAGGAAGCCGACCAGGATCGGGACCGCGAACAGCAGGCCGAACAGCACCGCGATCCCGCCCGCCGTGCTCCGCAGCAGCGCGCCCAGGGCCAGGCCGAGCAGCCCGGCCACGGCCAGGTACAGCGCACTGCCGATCACTGCGCGGGCCACCCCGGGATCGCCGAACGACACCGACAGGTGCCGACCGCCCAGGATGGCCTGCCCGATCAGGAACACCGCGACCGCGGCAGGCACGCTGACCGCGACCACCGCCGCGGTCAGCACGGCCGCCTTTCCCCACAGGGCGGGCAGCCGCCGCGGCACCGCCGCCAGCGTGGTCCGGATCAGGCCGGTGGCGTACTCGCTGGTGATCAGCAGCACGCCGAGCACCCCGGCCGCGATCTGCGCGAGTTGCACCCCGGCCAGGCTGACCGAGGTCGGGTCGAACGTGGCGGCCGCTGCCCCGTGCGGGGGCCTGGCCACCCGCAGCAGGCTGTACAGGATGCCGAACGCGACGACCAGGATCACCGCGGACAGCAGCGACCAGAGCGCGCCCGGCTGGGTGCGCAGCTTGGTCCACTCCGACTTCATCACCCGGGCCTGGGTCACCCGCAGTGTTGAATTGGCCTGGGCCTGCGGCCGCGGCGTTGAATTGGCCTGGGCCTGCGGCCGCGGCGTGCTCATTTCTCCTCCTTGGAAATACCGGCGCGGTATTCCACCGCGTCCTTGGTCAGGTCGACGAAGGCGTCTTCCAGCGACGTCTGTTCCGTGGCGAGCTCGGCCACCGCGATCCCGGCCGCGGCGGCGATCGCGCCGATCCGCTCGGCGGCCAGCCCGGACACCAGTAGCGCGCCGTCGTCGGCGAAGCTGACGGTCACGTCCGGCGCCCGCAGCCGCCCCGCCAGCGCCTGCTGATCCGAGCTGCGCACCCGCACCGAGGCGGGCGCGGCCGAGGCGATGAAATCGGCCACGCTGGTGTCCGCGATCAGCCGCCCCTTGCCGATCACGATCAGCCGGGTGGCGGTCTGCGCGATCTCGCTCATCAGGTGCGAGGAGACGAAGACCGTCTTGCCCTGCGCGGCCAGCTCAAGCAGCATCCCCCGCATCCACCGGATGCCCTCGACGTCCAGGCCGTTCACCGGCTCGTCCAGGACCACGGTGGCCGGGTCGCCGAGCAGCGCGGCGGCGATGCCGAGCCGCTGCGCCATGCCGAGGGAGAACTTGCCGGCCGGACGGCCCGCCACCGAGCGCAGCCCGACCGCGTCGATGACCTCGTCCACCCGGGACCGGCGGATGCCGGTGGTCTGGGCGAGCGCGAGCAGGTGGTGGCAGGCGCTGCGGGACGGGTGCACCGCCCGCGGGTCCAGCATGCCGCCGACCTCGTGCAGCGGCGCGGCGTGCGCCCGCGGCGGCCGGCCGTTGACCGTGACCGAGCCGCGGGTCGGCTCGTCCAGGCCGAGGATCATGCGCATCGTGGTGGACTTCCCGGCGCCGTTCGGCCCGAGGAAGCCGGTGACCGTCCCCGGCCGGACGGCGAACGTCAGGTCCGAGACGGCGGTGGTAGGCCCGTACCGCTTGGTGAGTTCGTGGATCTCGATCATGACAACAACGGTGCCGAACGGGCCGGGTGCCTGTAATTGGGGCGCCCAGCCCGTCATGACTGGGGAAAACCCCACCCGTTCGGCAGGAGCGCCCCATAGTGGCCAGCCCGGAGCCTTTTGTACCGTGACCACATGACCTGGCGCGCGATCAAGAACGCCCTGGCCGGCTTGCTCGCCGGCCTGGCCGGCGGCGTCCTGCTCGGCGTGCTCATCGTGATCTGGGGCGTGACCCTGTTCACCCTGGCGACCGGCACGGATGACTGGGAGCACGTCGCCGTGTACGTCGGGATCGTCGTGCTGATCATGGCGCTGACCCCGTGGGTGGTGCATGGGCTCAGCGCCATGCAACGATCCCGGCTCCGCGCGACGCTGGGAACGGAGATCCCCGCGCCCGTTCGGCCCCTCGGGCGTACCTGGCACCAGCTCGCCTACCACCTGCTCGCGGTGCTCACCGGCCTGGCCGGCGGCCTGCTGGTGATCCTGTTCCCGGTCGCATCGTGGCTGGCCAGCCAGTTCACCCGGGCCGACGAGGGCCTGGCCCGGGCGCTGCTCGGGCCCGGGCGCCGCGAGAGCCTGTCGCAGCGGGTCGCGTCGCTGGCGCGCAGCCGCGCCGACCTGGTCGCCGCCGCCGACGCCGAACGCCGCCGGATCGAACGCGACCTGCACGACGGCGCGCAGCAGCGGCTGGTGTCGCTGGCCATGAACCTCGGCATGGCCAGGGAGCGGTTCGAATCCGAGCCCGAACCCGTCCGCCAGGCCATCGCCGCGGCGCACGACGAGGCCGTGCTGGCCCTGACCGAGCTGCGCGAGTTCATCCGCGGCCTGCACCCGGCCGTGCTCAACGACCGCGGCCTCGACGCGGCCTTGTCCGGCCTCGCGGCCCGCGTTCCGCTGCCGGTCCGGCTGCGGGTGGACGTGCCGAAGCCCGCCTCGCCCGGCGTCGAGGCGGTGGCCTACTTCATCGTCTCCGAGGCGCTGACCAACGTGGTCAAGCACGCCCAGGCCATCCGGGCCGAGGTGACCGTGACCCGGGCCGGCGATGTGCTGCGCATCGCCGTCACCGACGACGGCCGGGGCGGCGCCGACCCTTTGACCCCCTCGGCCGGCGACAGCACGGGTTTGCGCGGCACTGGTTTGCAGGGGCTCGCGCAGCGGGCCGCCGCCGTGGACGGCACGCTGAGCATCGACAGCCCGCCCGGCGGGCCCACCACCATCATCGCGGAGCTGCCATGCGAATCGTGATCGCCGAGGACTCGGTGCTGCTGCGGGACGGGCTGTCGCGGATGCTCACCGACGGCGGCTTCGAGGTCGTCGCGGCCGTGCCGGACGCCGCCCAGCTGCTCAAGGCGGTGGCCGGGCACCAGCCGGACCTGGCCGTCATCGACGTACGGATGCCGCCTACGCACACCGACGAGGGGATCAAGGCCGCCCTGGTCATCCGGCGCCAGTTCCCGGATGTGGCGCTGCTGGTGCTGTCCCAGTACGTGGAGGAAAGCTACGCCACCGACCTGCTCTCCGAGGCGACCAGCTCGGTCGGCTACCTGCTCAAGGACCGCGTGGCGCACGTCCGCGACTTCCTCGACGCGGTGCGCCGGGTCGCGGCCGGCGGCACCGCGCTGGACCCCGAGGTCGTCGCGCAGCTCCTGGTCCGCCGGCGCGACGACCCGATGGACCGCCTCACCCCGCGCGAGCAGCAGGTTCTGCAGCTGATGGCCGAGGGCCGCTCCAACGCCGGGATCATGGAGATCCTGAAGGTCAGCCCCAGCGCCGTGGAAAAGTACGTCACCAACATCTTCCTCAAGCTCGACCTGCCTCCCACCAGCACCGACCACCGCCGCGTCCTAGCCGTCCTGAAGTACCTGGGCACCTAGTGCGCTACCCGGGCTCACCCGGCGGCAAGCGCCGGCTCGCGACGGGACATGACGTGGAACGGGACCATGACGGCCCCCGCGACCAGCGCGGCCACCGCGATGACGAGCCCGGCCGCCGGAGCCAGCGGGATGAAAGGGACCCAGCTCCCGGTGGCCGCCCTGGTCACCGCGACCAGGGTCACCGCGCCCGCCGCCACCCCCGCGACCGCGCCGGTGACGGTGACGAACAGCGCGTGCCAGCCGAACACCGCGGCGACCTGACCGCGGCTCGCGCCGACCCGGCCGAGCAGCAGCAGCGCGCGCCGCCGCTCCACGGTGGCCACGGCCAGCGTGTTCGCCACGGCCACCGCGGCGAGCGCGGCGACCACCCCGAGGATCAGGTCGTTGGCGAAGCCGTCCTGAGCGGCCGCCTGCGCAGCGGCCGCGTTAGCCGCACTACGGCTGGCCACGTGCCAGCCGGGGTGCCCCGCGGCCAGCGCGCCCGGGCTGCCCCCGCTGACCAGGATCTGGGTGAAGACGGGGGCCGCGCCGGTGTGCCCGGCCACCGCCGCCGCCGGGATCAGCGCGTCACCCGACGCCAGCGAGCGGGCGTACACCGCGCTGACCGTGGCCCGGTACGGCGTGCCGTCCGGCAGGTACACGGTGACCCGCGACCCGACGTGCACGCCCATCGCGCCCGCCGCGGCTTCCAGCGTGCTCACCGCGACCTGCCCGGGACGCAGCGCCGCAAGGCTCCCGGATGTCACGCCCAGGTCGAGGACCCGGCCGGGCGGCCCGCCCGCCACCGCCTCGCCGTGGACCGGCTCCAGGTCCGGGTCGGTGGCGGCCACGCTGACCGGCGCCACCGCCGCCGCGGCGCGCACCCCGGGCCGCGCCAGGACCTGACGCAGGGCCCCGGCACCAAGACCGGGCCCCGAGATCACCCGGTCGGCCGTCACGGTGCTCCCCGCCTGCACCGCGGTAGCGTGCGCGATGGAGGCGTCGGCGAAGTAGACGGTGCCAACCATGGCGACCGCCAGGGCCACCGGGATGACCGCCGAGGCGGTGCGGCGCGGCTGCGCCGAGATGGCGGCCAGCGCGAGCCGGGCCGACGGCCCGCCCACGGCCCGGGCCGGCCGGGCTAGCCAGGCCGCGAACGCCACCAGGACCGGGCCCAGCAGCGCCACCGCCACCATGCACGCCAGCAGGAGCGGGAACGCCAGCGCGAGTTGCCCCGCCGCGCTCTTCTGGCCGAACGTGAATGCCATCAAGGTTCCCGCGCCGCCCGCCGCGCCCAGCCCGAGCAGGACCCGAACGGGGTGCGGCCACCTGCCCTCGGCCCCGGTTTCCCGCAGCGCCTGGGCAGGCGAGGTCCGGCCCGCCCGGCGCGCCGCGATCTGCCCGCTCAGCACGGCGACGATCACGCTGACGCCGCACGCGACGAGCAGCAGCCACGGGCTGCGCCACGCGGCCGAAGCCGCCGGCAGCATCTGGTGCGCGGCCAGCGCGCGCACGCCGAGCCCGCCCAGCGCCACGCCGGGCAGCCAGCCCAGCGCGCCGCCCAGCAGGCCGCACAGCGCCAGCTCGGCCAGGATCGCCCGGCGGACCTGGCCGCGGGTGGCGCCGACCGTCCGCAGCAGCGCGAACCTGCGCCGGCGCAGGTTGACTGCTAGCGCGGTCGTGGCCGCCAGCACGAACAGCGAGATCATGATGATCGGCGGGATGAGCGCCACGCCGAGCACCTGGCCGTCGGACCGCTCGACCGCCGCGCCCAGGTCCGCTACGTCCCCGCGGGCCGGACCGGTGGCGATCGTGTAGCCCCGGCCGCCGTGCAGGGCCGCGCGGATCCGCCCGGCGAGCACGCCGGAAGAGACGCCCGGCTTCACGGTCACCGCGACCAGGTCCACCGCACCCGGCCGGACCACGCCGCCGGGGAAGCCGGACTCGCCGGTCGCCGTGGCCACGCCCGGCACCCGGGCCAGCTGCCCGGCCAGCCCGGCGGGCACGCCCCGGTAGGCCGACAGCGGCAGGCTCTGCCGCGCGTCATCCCCGTGGCCCACGGTGACGTGGAGGCTGGTGTCGCCCGCCACCACCACGCTGGCTCCCGCCAGCCGCCCGGCGGGCGCCGTGGTGTCCGCGAGCGCGACCGAGAGCGCCGCGACCGTCAGCGCGGCCGCGGCGGCCGAGGCGACCACCGTGCCGATCAGCGGGCCGGGGCTGCGGCGCACCCCGGCGAGCATCCAGCCGCGCATCAGGAACGCCCACCCAGCTCGTGCAGCAGCCGGGCCACCACGGCGGGCTCCGGAGCGGGCAGCACCCGGTCCACCCGGCCGCCGTGCAGGAACACGGCCTGGTCGCAGAACCGGGTCACCTGCGGGTCGTGCGTGACGATGACCACGGTCGTCCCGTCCGCGGTGCCTCGCAGCAGCCGCAGCACGCCGGCGGCCGTGTGCGGGTCGAGCGCCCCGGTCGGCTCGTCGGCGAAGATCACCTCCGGCCGCGTGATCAGCGCCCGGGCGATCGCCACCCGCTGCTGCTGGCCGCCGGAGAGTTCGGCGGGCCGCCGCCGCAGCTGGCCGCCGCCCAGCCCCACCCGCGCCGCCGCCAGCTCGATGTCCGGCCGCCCCGCGGGCCGGTGGTCCAGCCGGAGCGGCAGCGCGATGTTCTCCGCCACGGTCAGCTCGGGCAGCAGGTTGAAGTCCTGGAAGACGAAGCCGACGCGGCGCCGCCGCAGCACCGCCTGCCGGCGGTGGGAGAGCCCGGCCAGGTCGGTGCCGCACAGGCGGACCGTGCCGGAGGTGGGCCGCTCGAGCCCGGCCGCGCACTGCAGCAGCGTCGACTTGCCGGATCCGGAGACGCCGAGCACCGCGGTGAACGAACCCGCCGCGAACGACAGCGACACCCGGTCAAGCGCCGGGCCCGCGCCGGAGGCGCCGGCGAGCAGGGCGTTCCGCCGCCGCCCGTACCTCTTCGTCACGTCGGCCAGCACCACCGGCGCGCCCGCGTCAATTACCGAGGCCTCTTCAAATTTCTCAGCGGTGTCAGTAAGCATGTATCCCAGCGTGCCGGCCGCATCCGTTCGGCCCAATGGTGCCGTCCGCCAGGTTGGGAGTGAGGCTAACCCCCGCCCCCTCAGCCGATGCTGATCTGGTTCGTCTGCCTGTTGCCGCTCATGACGTACCTGACCAGGCTGACCAGCACCTGCTTGACCGAGTCCCGCTGGCGTACGTCGCACAATACGATCGGCACCTCGGGGCCCAGGCTGAGCGCGATCCTGATGTCGTCCGGCTCGAACCGCGGGGCGCCGTCGAAGCAGTTGACCGCGATGATGAACGGCGTCCCGTTGTGCTCGAAGTAGTCGATCGAGGCGAAGCAGTCGGCCACCCGCCGGGTGTCGGCCAGCACGACGGCGCCGATCGCGCCGATGGCCAGATCGTCCCACATGAACCAGAAACGCTCCTGGCCCGGCGTGCCGAACAGGTACAGCACGAGCTGCGACGGGAAGCTGATCCGGCCGAAGTCCATGGCCACCGTGGTGGTGGTCTTGGCGCTCACGCTCCGGGTGTCGTCAATGCCGACGCTGCGGTCGCTCATCGGCTCCTCGGTCCGCAGTGGCCTGATCTCGCTGATCGCGCCGACCAGGGTGGTCTTCCCCACGCCGAAGCCGCCGGAGATGAGGATCTTGGCGGTCGACGGCGCTCCGTCAGAGTGATTCAAGTCCATCGAGCACCATCCTCAGTAGGCGCTGATCGGTTGCTGGCTGCTTCTGCGTGGACAGGACCCGGACCAGACCTTCGCTGGTGAGGTCGCCGAGCAGGACCCGCACCACCCCGAGCGGGAGGTCGATTTCCGAGGTCAGGTCCACGATGGGCGTGGCCCGGCGGCACAGGCTCAGGATCCGCCGGTGCTCGGGCCCGGGCCGGAAGTGCTCCGGCGCCCGCTCGCCGGTCGCGATCACCACGTCGATCAGGCCGAACGAAGCCCCGCCGCTCGGCAGGGTCCGCCCCTTGGTCAGGGCATAGGGCCGGACCACCGGCCCGGCGTCCCGGTCGAACCAGCGGTCCCGATGACCGTGCTGGCCGGTCACTCCGCGGCGATTTCCTGGTCAGGGAATCGCGGCTCGGCGGCCAGGTACTTGCCCATCCGCCGTATCAGCATCGCCATCTCGTACGCGATCAGGCCCACGTTCGGGTCCGCGGAGGTCAGCACGGCCAGGCAGGTCCCCTTGCCGGCCGCGATCACGAACAGGAAGGCGTGATCCATCTCGATGATGGTCTGCCGCACCTGGCCGGCGTGGAAATGCCTGCCGGCGCCCCGGGCCAGGCTCTGCATGCCCGCCGCCAGGGCGGAAAGGTGCTCGCTGTCCTCGGGTGACAGCCCCCGCGACGCCGCCACCACCAGGCCGTCCCGGGACAGGATCAGCGCCTGCTGGACGTGCTCGACCTGATCGACGAGGTTATCCAGCAGCCAGCTCAGCTGTCCGGTCGTATCAGTCTGTGCCATTCCCCAGCCTCGCTATCAGTCAGTTCCGGTACCCGGCGCGCCCCCGGGGTCGTCGAGATCGTCCACCCGTCCGCGCCGCCACCCCAGTTGCATCATCGTCAGCATGCTGCGGGTCGCCTCGGGCGACCGCGGGCCGAACCCTGGGTCCTCGTCCTCGGCCGCCTGCAGGCCTCGCAGGCCCTGCGGGTCCTGCGGGTCCTGCGGGTCCTGCGGGTCCGCGCCGCGCCGCGCGCGCAGCTGCGGGGCCAGGCTGGTCTGCGGAACCCGGATCGGCATTCCGAGGTGGCTACCCGTCGGCGCCGGACCGGCCGCCGCCGGACCTGCCACCGTCGGACCTGCCACCGTCGCACCGGCCGCCGCAGACCCTGGCACCCTCGGCGCCCCCGGCTCCATGTCCCACGGGGGCCGCGCCACCGCACCGGCCGCCGTCCCGGCTACAGGTAGCGACGGCGACGAGGAGAGCGGCGGGGGAGCAGATACCTCCCGCGGCATCGTGATCGGCCCGGTCTCCCAGGGCGCCATCGGCCACTCCGCCTCCCCGGTCCGCGCGCCCGCGCCGGGCCCGGCCGCGACGGCGGACGGCGGGGGCAACCGGTGCCGTCCGGTTAGCGCCCGGGGCCCGCCCTCGGCGGGCCGGTCGCCCCGGGGCGCCGCCCGGTCGGCCTCTTCCTGCCGCACCACCACGCCGAACGGCATCAGCACCACGGCCATGGTGCCGCCGTACACGGACCGGCGGAGCGAGACCCTGATGGCGTGCCGGGCCGCCAGCCGGCTGACCACGAACAGCCCGAGCTGCTCGCTGTGGGCCAGGTCGAACTCGGCCGGGCTGGCCAGCCGCGCGTTAATGTCGTCGAGTTCGTCGGGCGACAGCCCTAGGCCGCGGTCCTCCACCTCGGCGACCAGGCCTGTGCCCACCCGTTCGGCCCGGACGTCGATCCTGGTGTTGGGCGGGGAGAACGCCGCGGCGTTCTCGACCAGCTCGGCGATCAGGTGGATGACGTCGCCGACCGCGCTCCCCGCGACCAGGTCGTCCGATTCGCTGCCTACGTCGACCCGGACGTAGTCCTCGACCTCGGCCACCGCGGCCCGCAGGATGTCCACCACCGGCACCGGGTCGCGCCAGCCGCGGCCGGGTACCGCGCCGGACAAGATAATCAGGCCCTCGGCGTGCCTGCGCATCCGCGTGGTGAGGTGGTCGAGGCGGAACAGGTCGGCGAGCGCGCCCGGCTCGCTGGTCCGCCGCTCCATCGAGTCCAGCATCGCCAGCTGCCGGTGCAGCAGGGACTGGTTGCGCATGGAGATGTTCAGGAAGACCTGGTTGACCCCCTTGCGCAGCTGGGCCTGGTCGACGGCGGCGGAAACGGCCGCCGCCTGGACGGTGCCGAACGACTCCGCGATCCGCGAGACCTCCTGGATGGTGCTGGTGTCCGGGGGCGGCGACTCCGCGGCCACATCCACGTCATCGCCCCGCCGGAGCTGTTCGACCACGCGCGGCAATCGTTCGTCGGCCATGCCCCGGACGCTGTCGTTCAGTCCGCCCAGGTCCCTCGTGACCTTGCGGCCGAACCACACCAGCAGGAAGACCGAGGCGGCCACGGCCGCCAGCCCGAGGCCGCCGGCCAGGGCGGCCTCGAGGACCAGCCGGTCGCTCTGCGAGGCGCTTATCGCCGTCAGCTGGCTAGCGGTGTCGAGCTGGATCTTCTCCATGGTGCCCAGTACCGCCAGCGAGGCCGACTGCCAGGTACCGGCATTCACCGGCAGGGTGCGGCCCGTGCTGGCCAGGATCTGGCTTTCCATGGCCTGGAACTGCCGGTAGGCCGGCGAGTGCTCGAGGCTGATGTACCCGGCGCTCAGACGGGGCGGCATCAGGGCAAGGGACTCGTTCATGAGCAGGTGCCGGTTCGCCACGCTGCTGGCGAACAGGGTCCGGGCGGTCTCGCTCATCTGGCCGTGGTCGAACACCGCACCACCCACCAGCGCGATCTCCCGGGTGGTCATCTCGAACGCGTAGCCCGAGTCCGCGGCGCCGACCGAGGTCCCCGCCAGCGAGGCCCCCCGGTCCTGGACCGACGTATCGAAGTAGACGAAGAGGTGGTCGATGATGGTGCTGTAGGCGCCGAACGCGGCCGTCGGGCTCATCGCGCCGGAATCGATGGCCGCCCGGGTCGTCCCGAGCTGTCCCAGCTCGGTGAGCACGGTCTTCAGCGCCGACCTGGTCGGAGCGGAGAGCCGTCCCAGCTGGGCGTTCAGGGCGGTCCGGACTGCCGGGATCTCCTGGTCCAGGATGTGCCTGGCCGTGAGCATGGAGGTCTTGGGAGTCGTCCGGCCGCTGTTCAGCCAGAAGTAGGACTGCACCCGCTCCTGGGGCAGCGCGATGATCAGGCCTCTGACCCCCGAGGTGAGGGCCGCGGCGCTCACGTTGTACTCGTGGTCGCTGATCGCGTTTCTGACCGTGATGCTCGCCGCGAAGCCCCACAGCGCCAGCAGGGAGACAAGGGGCACGGCGAACATGCTGATCAGGAACACCCTGATGGGCCGTGAGCGGACGGGACGCTTGAACGCCATTGCGCCTCACACGAGATAAATAAGGAGAGGCACGGAGGGAGGCGCCTGCCCGTCCGCCCGCGGAAGAACGCAGTCAGGCTTTGCCCGACATCCCCACCACCCGGCGGCCGCCGGAACCCCCCGGCGTGACCAAACCATGGCTTTTTCAACAAGTAAGACTTACGGACCGTAACACTGACATAAGTGCGAAAGTGGGGAAACGCCCAAGGATCGTTAGCAGACCGCGGTTCCGGTCACGCAGCTCACGCGACCCCCTACGGCCTGCTCCGGCTGGGTATTTTTATGGTCCCGAACGAGCCGAGGTAGCCCGCCCCGCCATAGACCCGGGAGCCACTGTCGGCAAAGTGGCGATGTTGTTGACATCTGACCGGTGACGTCGATGATTTGGGGGGATGGAGAACAAGGATGTTCAAGGCCGCGCCGGCTCCACCCGTCGCGCGTTCCTTTCCGCCTCGGCCGTCACCGCGGTCGCGGTGCCCCTGCTCAGCGGTACGGCCCTGGCCGAGACCGACCCCGCGCTCGGCCACCAGGCGTCCGACCCGGGACTGCGTGCGATGCTGCGCGAAATCGACCCGGAGCGGATCAAGGCGACGATCCTGAAGCTGGTCAGTTTCGGCACCCGGCACACGGCGTCTAGCCAGACCGACCCGGTGCGCGGCATCGGCGCGGCCACCAACTGGGTGTTCAGCCAGATGCAGGCGATCGCGGCCACCTCCTCCGGGCGGATGAGCGTGCAGAAGCAGACGTTCACGCAGCCGGTCGCGTCCAACATCCCGGTGCCGACCACGATCACCAACGTGATCGCGACGCTGAAGGGCACCGCGTCCCCTGAGCGGTTCTACGTCATCACCGGGCACCTGGACTCCAGGGTGACCGACGTGCTGAACTTCACCAGCGATGCCCCCGGCGCCGACGACGACGGCTCCGGCGTCGCGGTCGTGCTCGAGCTCGCCCGGCTGTTCGCCACCCGCCAGTTCCCCGGCACCCTGGTGTTCGCCACCGTCGCCGGGGAGGAGCAGGGCCTGTACGGCTCGGCCTTCATGGCGGCGCAGAAGAAGGCGGCGGGCGACGATGTGCAGGGCATGTTCAGCAACGACATCGTGGGCGCCAGCCAGGCCTGGGACGGCACCCGGCCCGACCCGCACACCGTTCGGCTGTTCGTCGAGGGCATCCCGACCGCGGTGACCCAGGCGCAGATCGCGCTCATGCAGTCCGTCGGCGGCGAGAACGACGGGGTGACGCACCAGCTGGCCCGGTTCGTCACCGCCGCAGCGCCGTCCAGCCTGACCGGGATGAACGTCCGGGTGATCTGGCGGCGCGACCGGTACCTGCGCGGCAGCGACCACATCTCGTTCCAGCAGCAGGGCTGGCCGGCCGCCAGGCTCACCGAGCCGCGGGAGAACTTCAACCACGAGCACCGCGACGTCGAGGTCATCAACGGCGTGCAGTTCGGTGACCTGCCGCAGTTCGTGGACTACAACTACATCGCCCGGGTGGCCAAGGTGAACGGCGCGGCGCTGTGGTCGCTGGCCACCAACCCGGCTACGCCCAAGAACCTGCAGATCCACACGACCCCGCCGGCCGGCTTCGCGGGCATCAACACCACCTCGCTCAGCTGGGACGCCAACCCGGAACGGACCTGGCTGGCTACGAGGTGGTGATTCGCGAGACGACCAGCCCCGACTGGACCAGCGCGGTCGGCGTCGGCAACGTCACCAGCGTCACCCTGAACATCGCCAAGGACAACGTCCAGTTCGGCCTGCGCGCCATCGACAAGGCCGGCCACCGCAGTCCGGCCGCCTTCCCGCAGGTGGCGACCTAACCCCGACACCGCCCCGCCGCCGCGCCACCTCGCCGCCGCCCCGCCGCCGCGCCACCTCGCCGCCGCCCCGCCGCGGCGCCGCGCCTGCGATAGGCGATCTGGCCTGGTGGTACCGTTCGCAGGGTGCCGCCGGTTTGGATAGGCCTGACACTCGCGTTCGCCTCAGCGCTGGTCACCAACACGGCCTATTCGCTGGAGCATGACGCGGCGGCGAGGCTGCCGCCGCTGTCGCCGCGCCGCCCCTTCAGGTCGGTCCAGATCCTGCTGCGCGACCGCCGCTGGCTGCTCGCGTTCGGGGCCGAAAGCGCGGGCTGGCTCATGTACGTCGCGGCCCTGCGGCTGGCGCCGCTCTCGCTGGTGCAGGCCGTGGTGGCGTCCGGGGTCGCCGTGCTGGCATTCGCCACCGCGCGCGGGCACCCGTCCCGGCTGGCGCGGCGCGAGCAACTCGCCGTCGTCCTGGCGATCGCCGGGCTGGTGCTGCTGGCGCTCTCGCTCATCGACACCTCGGAGTCCGATCAGCATCCGCCGGTGATCGGCATCGTCATCTGGCTCGCGGCGTGCGGCGGCGGCGCGGTGCTGCTCATCGGCATACCGACGCGCTTCGGCCGCGCCGCCTCCCTCGGGCTGGCGGCTGGCCTGCTGTTCGCCGACGGCGACATCTCCGCGAAGCTCGTCGGCTACGGCGGGTGGTGGCTGCTCGCGCTGGTCACGCTCATCGTCGCCTACGCCGTCGGGACGAGCGTCCTGCAGTGGGCCTACCAGCAGGGCGACGCGCTGACCGCGGCCGGCACCGCGACGATGGTCACCAACGCGGTCCCGATCGCGGCCGGATTCGTGCTGTTCGGCGAGACGCTGCCGCACGGGACGCGAGCCGTCCTGCAGGTCGCCGCGTTCGCCTGCCTGGTCGGGGGGGCGGTCGCCCTCGGCCACCAGCAGCCGCCCCAGGCCGGCAAACCCGCTCCTCCCGCCGGGCACGCCCCGTCCCCGCCACTCGGCGCAGCAGACCCATGATGTGGTGCGGATGCGCTGTGTGGGGATGGCGGGAAGCGTGACCTCAGACGGGCCGCCTCCTTGAGCGGCATTGCCCCGCCCGCAACCGCCGCGTATTGCGGTAGGCCGGTGCGGGTCGGCGGCTCCGGCCGGGAATAGGGTGACCGCTGTGGAACGGTCTGCGGTGGCCGGCGCGACGGGAAGCATGCATGGCTTTCCGGCTTCGCTTACCACCTTCGTGGGCCGGGCCCAGGCCACCGCCGAGATCGCCGCCCAGCTCGCCGAATACCGGCTGGTGACGCTGACCGGTCCTGGTGGCGCCGGGAAGACGCGGCTGGCCAGCGTCGTGGCGAAGCAGGTGGCCTGCCGCTTCGCCGACGGGGTCTGGCTGGCAGAGCTGGCCGCGGTCCGGGATCCGGCGCGGGTGCCGGCCGCGGTGGCCGCGGCGCTGGGCATCCATGATCTGCCCGTGGTGGCGGCCGCTGACGCGCTGGCCCGCGCGCTGGCCCGGCGACAGTTGCTGCTGGTACTGGACAACTGCGAGCAGGTGATCGGCGCGGCCGCGGAGGTGTGCGGCCGGCTGCTGCTCGGTGCCGACGACGTGCGGGTGCTGGCCACCAGCCGGGAGTCGCTGCGGATCACCGGAGAGACACGGTACCGGCTGGGCCCGCTGACCCTGGCCGCCCCCGAAACGCCCGATACCCCCGATACCCCGGAAAACCCCGCGGACCAGGCCAGGGATGAATCCGAGGCGGTGACGCTGTTCGCCGACCGCGCCCGCCGGGCGGAGCCATCCTTCATCCTCGACAAACAGACCCGCAAGACCGTCGCCGAGCTGGTGGCGCGGCTGGACGGGATGCCGCTCGCGATCGAGCTGGCCGCGGCCCGGGTAGACGCCCTCGGCGTGACGCAGCTGCTGGACCGGATCGACGACCGGTTCGCGCTGCTGGTGGACGGCGACCGGCTGGCCGAACAACGCCAGCGGTCTCTCGCCGCCGCGGTGCGCTGGAGCTACGAGCTGCTAGACGAAGACGGGCAAAGGACGTTCCGCGCCCTCTCGGCGTTCCCCGGCCCCTTTACCCTGGACGGGGCCGAGGCGGTGGCCGGACCCGGTGCCGGGCCGGCCGTACCGCGGCTGGTGGACCGTTCGCTGCTGGTCCCGCCACAGGCTGGTCAAGACGGCCGGACCAGGTACGTCATGCTGGAGACGCTGCGTGCCTACGGCGCCGGCCTGCTGGCCGAGGCCGGCGAGGACGGCGAAGTCACCGCCGCGCTGGCCGAATACGCGGCCGAGCTGGCCGAACAGGCTTCCGCCGGCCTGTATACCCGCACCGGGGAGGCGGCCAGCCTGCGGCAGCTGGACGCCGAGGATGTCACCCTGCGCCACGCGCTGGACTGGGCGATGGAGCACGACCCCGGCACGGCGCTGCGGCTCGCGCTCAGCCAGGCACCCTTGTGGAGCATCAGGGGCCGCCTCATCAGCCAGGTGCCGGCGCTGGCCGCGGCCGCCGAGCACGCCGAGGCCGGCAGCGGCGAGTGGTGCGGCGCGCGCATGCTGCTCGCCCAGGCCGCCAGCTATGCCGCCGATCCGGTCGCGGCCATGGAGTACCACGACACGGTCAAAAACGTCCTCGAGGACCCGGCCCGGCCCCCGTCGTGGGAGGGGCCCGTGCTGCTGTCGCTCTGCCTGGGCGGCCGGTCGGTGGCCCTGCTGCAGCTGGGCCGGGTGGCCGAGGCGGTTGACGATGCCGGCCGGGCGCTGGCCGTGGCGCGCCAGGCCGGCTCCCAGGGCCTGGAAGCGAGCGCCCTGGCCTGCCTCGGCGCGGCCACCTGGCAGGCCGGCGACCGGGACGGCGCGCTCCGGCTCGCGCGCGAGGCGCAGGGAATCCCGGACGAGTTCGCCGGCGGCCTGTATCGGGCTATCAGCCAGTTCGTCACGATGATCCTGACCGAGACCGGCGACCTGGCCGGCGCCGAGCAGGCCTGCGCGGCCGGGCTGGCCTCGTGCCGGGAAGTGGGCGACCTGGCCAACCTGAGCGGCCAGCTGTGGAACCGGGTGATCCTGGACCTGCGGGTCGGCCGCGCCGGCGACGCGGCCGCGCATCTGGGCGAGCAGCTTCAGATCGCCGTGCAGACCGGAATGCGACCCTCTCTCATGGCCGGCCTGGATTGCTGCGGCCACCTGTGCGCGGCCACCCGCCGCCCCGCCGAGGCGATCACGGTGTGGGCGGCGGCATCCGCGCTCCGCAGCCCCGGGCCGCTGCCGCACGAGTCCAGGAACCTGGCCGAGCGGGAGGAACTCCAGCGGAACGCCAGGGAACAGCTCGGGTCGGCCGGGACACGGGCGGCGGAGGAACGCGGCGCCGCCATGAGCCTGGCCACCGCCGCCGAGTACGCCCTCCTGCTCGCCGCGGCCCAGCCGCCAGCAGGGCCGCCGCCGGAGAAGCCGCAGCCATCACCGGCTCTGCCCAGGCTCAGCCCCAGGGAACGCGAGCTAATCACCCTGGTCGCGCAGGGTCGCACCGACGCGCAGATCGCGGCCCAGCTCTACATCACCGTGCGCACGGTCAGCTCGCACCTGGACCGGGTCAGGGACAAGACCGGCTGTCGCCGCCGCGCCGACCTCACCCGGCTGGCCCTCAGTACTGGCCTGGTCTGAGCCCAGTGTGGGTGATTCCACCCCTGCCGCAGGTGGGCCGGCCCGGCGACCCTGATGGCATGACGACATACACATCCGCGGTGGAGATCAGCCACCTCCGTAAGACCTACGGAAACCTGGTCGCGGTGGACGATGTCTCGGTGTCGGTGGCCGAGGGGGAGATCTTCGGCATCCTGGGACCGAACGGGGCGGGGAAAACCACCGCCATCGAATGCGCCGTGGGGCTCCGGCGACCGGACGCCGGGACGATCCGGCTGCTCGGCCTGGACCCCCACGCCGACCGGGACCAGATCCACGAGATCGTCGGGGTCCAGCTGCAGATGACCGCCTTCCCGGCCAAGCTGCGAGTCGGTGAGATCCTCGAGGAGTACCGCTCCTTCTACCGCCGGCCCGCCGACGTAAGCGAACTGGTCGAGGCGCTCGGGCTGGCCGGCAAGCTCAGGGACTACTACCGGTCGCTGTCCGGCGGGCAGCGGCAGCGGCTGTCGGTCGCGCTGGCCCTGATCGGCCGGCCGAGGATCGCGGTGCTGGACGAGATGACTACGGGCCTGGACCCGCAGGCCCGCCGGGACAGCTGGGAACTGATCGAGCACATCCGCGACCGCGGCACCACGATCCTGCTGGTCACCCACTTCATGGAAGAGGCCGAACGGCTCTGCGATCACGTGGCCCTCATCGACCACGGCCGCATCGTGGCGCTGGACACCCCGGCCGGGCTCACCGCCCAGGCCAGAGGCGGCAAGACGGTACGGTTCCTGCCGTCCGCGCCGTTCGACGACCGGATGCTGACCGGACTGCCCGAGGTATCCCGGGTCGAGCGCGACGGCCAGCACGTGGTGGTGACCGGGACCGGCGAGCTCGTCAACGCCGTGCTGTTCGCCCTGCACGCGGCCGGGCTGGAGGCGCGGGACGTGCGGCTGGACGCCTCCACGCTGGAGGACGCCTTTGTCGCGCTCACCGGCACGCGCCTGCACGAGGAACGCAAGGAAACCGAACACAAGGAAGGAGCACTGGCATGAGCCTGCACACGCTCATCGCGCCGCGGGCGCCGCGCGCCGCGTTCGGCAAGATCGTCCTGAACGAGGCGCGACTCGCCTGGCGTCAGCCCGCCGGGATCGTCGTCAGCATCGGGCTTTCCCTGCTGCTCCTGGTCATCTTCGGCAGTATCCCGGTCTTCCAGCAGACCAGCGCGCGTCTCGGCGGCCTGTCCGCGTTCGAGGTCTACATCCCGATCCTGATCGCGTTCTCGATCGGCGTGCTCGCGCTGGCCTACCTGCCCGGGCCGCTGGTTTCGTACCGGGAGCAGGGCATCCTGCGCCGCCTGTCGACCACGCCGGTGCCCGCGTTCTGGGTCCTGGCCGCGCAGTTCGTCGTCCAGGCGTGCCTGATGCTGATCGCGGTGTTCCTGCTCATCGGCGTGAGCGTGGCCGGCTACGGGGCCATCGCGCCGAGGAACCCGGGCGGCCTGGTGCTGGCGCTCGTGCTGGCGATCGCCGCGTTGTTCGCGATCGGCCTGTCGATCGCGGCGGCGGCCCGGACCTCGGGCGCCGCGCGCGCCATCATGGGCCTGGCGTTCTACCCGCTGATGTTCTTCTCCGGGCTGTACGTGCCGATGCAGATCCTGCCGCGCGTCTTCGCGGACATCAGCCACCTCACCCCGCTCGGCGCGGCCGTGCAGGCGATCCAGGACTCGATGCTCGGCCGGTTCCCGCCGGCGCTGCCGCTGCTGGTGATGGCGGCTTACGCGATCGTGTTCGGGTACCTGGCCAAGCGCTTCTTCCGATGGGAGTAGCTCAGATGGATTCGTTTACCTCCAAGCTCGCCGTGGTGACCGGCGGCGGCTCCGGAATGGGCCGTGAGCTGGTCCGACAGCTCGCAGCGCAGGGATGCTCGGTCGCGGCCTGCGACTGGCACCCGGACGCCGTGGCGCAGACCGCCGCGCTGGCGCGGGCGGACGCCGGGTCCGGCGTCCTGGTCACCAGCCACGCCTGCGACGTCTCCGACGAGGCGCAGGTGCTGCGCTTCCGTGACGAACTGCTCGGGCAGCACGCCCGCGATCACGTCAACCTGGTCTTCGCCAACGCGGGCATCGGCGGTGCGGGCAGCTTCGTCAACGACAGCCGGGAGGAGTGGGAGCGCACGTTCGCCGTGGACTGGTGGGGCGTGTACTACTGCGCCCGGGCCTTCCTGCCGCTGCTGATCGCGAGCGGCGATGGCGTGCTGGTCAACACCAGCAGCCTGAACGGCCTGTGGGCGGTGCTAGGCCCGGGCATGCCGAACACCGCCTACAGCGCGGCCAAGTTCGCGGTGCGGGGCTTCACCGAGGCGCTGATCGAGGACCTGCGGACCAACGCGCCCCAGGTTCGGGTGGCCGTGGTGATGCCGGGTCACGTGGGCACCGACATCATGGGGAACAGCCTCCGCGCTCACGGCAAGGATCCGGAGCAGATGACCGAGGCCCAGCTGAAGGAGATGATCCCGGCCGGCGCGCGGGCCGGGCTGGCCGCCGCGGGGCTGCTGCCCGAGGACGCCTCCGCCGAGGATCTGCGCCAGATGCTGATCCGGATGAGCAACGACTTCCGGGACAAGGCGCCGCTCAGCGCGGCCCAGGCGGCGACCGTCATCCTCGACGCGGTGCGCTCCGGGGCCTGGCGGATCCTCGTCGGCCGGGACGCCACGATGATCGACGAGCGGATCCGCGCCAACCCCGAGGCCGCCTACGACTACACCGAGCTGTTCCGCGGGATGACCCCATGACCGGCCCTGGCCGGCGGTCCGCGGCAGCCGGCCTCTCCCTGCTGCTGGCCGCGGGCCTGGCCGTCAACGGCTGCAGCGGCGGCAGTAGCGGCACCAGCGCCACATCGGCCTGCCCGACCAAAACCGGGAAGGCCGTCACCGCGAGCAACCCGGTCGCCCCGTCCGGCAAGCCCGCGGCGGGCTGGAGCCTGCCCGGCGCCGACCTGGCCAACACCCGCGACGTGGCCAGCGCGATCACCAGCTCGAACGTCGTAAAGCTCGGCGTGGCCTGGACCGTGCCGCTCCGGACCAGCCTCTCGCACACCGATGGCGCCTACGCGACCACGCCGGTGATCGTGAACGGCGTGGTCTACGTCCAGGACCTGCAGTCCAACGTGATGGCGATCAGCCTGGCCACCGGCCGGGTGCTCTGGACGCACGCCTACAACTCGCCCAACGGCGGCCCGGACGGCGTCAACGTGGCCGGCGGGGTGGTCTACGGGGCCACGAACCACGCCGCGTTCGCCCTGGACGCCGCGACCGGCCGCCAGCTGTGGAGCCGGACCCTGATCGGCAACGACCACGAGGGCATCGACATGACCCCCGGCTACAACCACGGCACCGTCTACGTGGCCACGGTGCCGGTCAACCCCACGGTGGGAGAGTACCTCGGCGGCGGCAAGGCGACCCTGTGGGCGCTGAACGCCGCGACCGGCGCGCCGGAGTGGAGCTGGGACGAGGTGCAGGACCTGTGGGGGAACCCGTCGGTCAACTCCGGCGGCGGCCAGTGGTACGCGCCCTCGTTCGACGCCCGGGGCAACGTGTATATCGGCGTGGCCAACCCCGGCCCGCTCTTCGGCACCAAGAGCTACCCGCTGGGAAGCAGCCGGCCGGGTCCTGACCTGTACACCGACTCGGTGGTCAAGCTCAGCCCGCACGGCAAGCTGCTGTGGTACTACCAGCTGACCCCGCACGATCTGTACGACTGGGACCTGCAGAACAACCCGGTGCTGACCACGGCGAACGGGCGGCAGGTGGTCATCGACGGCGGCAAGGCGGGCATCTTGTTCGAGCTGGACGCGCAGACCGGCCGGCTGCTCTGGAAGCTCCCGGTGGGCGGCCACCAGGGACACGAGAACGACGGGCTGCTCACCGAGAACGCCAAGCCAGGCTCGCACGTCGGCCTGCCCGCGAAGTTCTGCCTCGAGCCGAGCATCTTCGGCGGCATCGAGACCCAGCTGGCCAGCAACGGCTCGACCACGTTCGCCGCGGTCAACGACCTCGCGCTGCCGGCGTCCCGTACCGGCTACACCGCGGGGGTGGCCGCCGACTTCGCGGCCGTCGACAAGGCCACCGGCGAGATGGTCGCGGTCAACCAGGACACCGGCACCATCGAATGGGACACCCCGATCCCGTCGTCGCCGTACGGCGCGGCCACGGTGACCAACAACGTCGTCTTCACCACCACGTTCCACGGCGACCTCTTCGCCCTGAACGCGGGCACCGGCAAGATCCTGCTGAAGACGCCGCTGTCCGCCGGTTCCAACGCGCCCGTCGCCGTCGACGGCGACTACGTCATCGCCGGAGCGGGCGCCTCCCTGGTCCCGTCCGAGCAGAGGATGATCATCGCCTACAAGCTCGGCGCCACCGGCAAGCTCCCCGACACGGTGGGCCCGTAGCCACCCGGTCAGCGGGCCGCGAGGACTGGCGGATGGCGGGCCAGGGTTACTACGGTGGGAAGGTCGCGTGACGACGGACGATCGCTGGAGGGCTGAGCGTGCAGGTGTCCGGTGGCTGAGCCGCTCGTGGCGGCGCCATCCGGCCCGGCGGTGCCGGAGCGCGGCGTCCTGCTGGCTACCAAGTTGCACGTGCCCAGGCCACGGCCGGGGTTCGTGCCGCGCCCGCGGCTGGCGGAGCGGCTCGATGACGGCCTGGCCCAGGGGCTGGTGCTGGTGTGCGCGCCGGCCGGATACGGCAAGACGACCCTGCTGGCCGACTGGATACAGCGCGGCGAGCATCCGATCGCCTGGCTATGCCTGGATCCAGCGGACAACGACCCGGCCCGGTTCTGGCGTCATGCGCTGGCCGCGCTGGACGGCGTGTGCCCCGGGATCGGTGAACGCGTGGGGCCGCTGCTCGGCCCGCCCGCCCCGTCCTCGTACCGGGGCCTGGTCACCGCCCTGATCAACGAGCTGGCCGACCGTCCCGGCGGCGACCAGGCACTGCTCGTCCTGGACGACTATCACTTGATCGACGCCGGGCCGGTGCATGAGTCGCTGGTCTTCCTCCTGGAGTACCGGCCGCCCGGGCTGGGCGTAGTGCTGACCAGCCGCAGTGACCCGCCGCTGGCGCTGTCCCGGCTGCGCGCCCGCGGGCAGCTGGCCGAGCTGCGCGCCGCCGAGCTGCGGTTCACCCCCGGCGAGGCGGCGGCGCTACTGCGGCAGGCGCCGGCCGGGCCCGGCGGGCCCCTGTCCGATGCGGCGGTGGCGGCGCTGGCGGCCCGGGCCGAGGGCTGGGCGGCCGGGCTGCAGCTGGCTGCCCTGTCACTGCGCGGCCAGCCCGATGCCGAGGGGTTCGTGTCGGCGTTCGCCGGCAGCCACCGCTTCATCCTGGACTTCCTGGCCGAAGAGGTGCTCGAGCAGCAGGGCGAGCAGGTGCGCACCTTCTTGCTGGAGACCTCTGTGCTGGAGCGTCTTAGCGGCGACCTGTGCGATGCGGTCACCGGCCGCACCGGGAGCCAGTCACTGCTGGAGCAGGTGGAGCGGGCGGGACTGTTCCTGGTACCGCTGGATGAGGTGCGCGGCTGGTGGCGTTACCATCACCTGTTCGCCGACCTGCTCCGCGCCCGCCTGCAGCAGGAACAGGCCGGCCGGGTGGTGTGCCTGCACCGCAACGCCGCCACCTGGTGCCAGGAGCACGGGCTGCCCGACGACGCGGTACGGCACGCTGTGGCCGCCGGGGAGATGACCTGGGCCGCCCGGCTGATCGAGCGGTATTTCGATGAGCGCTATTACCTCAGCGGCGAAGGGACGACGCTTCAGCGGTGGCTATCGGCGCTTCCCGATGACGTCGCCAGGTCTCGCCCGCGGCTGCTGCTCGCGCAGGCACAACTGGCCATCGCCAGCGGCCGGGTGGAGGAGATGGAGCCGCTGCTGGACGCGGCCGAGCGGGCGGCCCCTGGCGCGGCCGGGGAGCCGTTCGAGCCTACCGTCGGCCGGGCCGGCAGCATGCTGGTGAACGTCCCGGCGCTGATCGCGATCCGCCGTGCGTTTCTCGCCCAGCTCCGCGGCGACGCCGAAGCCGGGGCGGCGTTCGCCTCGCGGGCCCTGGCCGAGTGCCGCGAGGGCGAGTGGCTGCTGAGCTCTACCGCCCGGGGATTCCTGGCCATGGCCGAGTGGCTCCGTGGCCGGCTCGCGGAAGCCGAGCGCGCCTTCGCGTCCAGCACCGCCGGGTGGCAGGCGGCCGGCCAGCCCGCTTTGACCGCGTGGCACCGCGTCCAGCTCGCCCAGGTCCAGCGGGCCCTGGGCCGCCTGGACGCGGCCGTCCAGACCTACGAGCAGGCGCTGGAAGCCATCGCGGTGCCCGGCCGGCCGCTTCCGCCGACCGCCGGCCCCGTGTATCTGGGCCTGGCCGAGGTGGCCTACCAGCAGAACGAACTCGACCGCGCCCTGGCGTACGTCACCGAGGGTATTGCGCTAAGCCGCCAGTTCCTCTACGGGCCATCGCCGGCCCCGGGCTGGGTGACACTGGCGTGGATCCGGCAGGCCGCCGGCGATCCGGCCGGAGCGCTGGAGGCGATCGGCGAAGCCGAGCCTGCCTCGCCGGTGCCTGCTGGCCTGCTATATCCGGCCCCGGCGCAGCGGGCCCGGCTGCTACTGGCCCAGGGCGACGTGGCCGCGGCCGCGCGGTGGACTCACGAGACCGGCCTGCACGCCGAAGACGAACCGCGCTACCCGCGCGAGCCGGGATACCTGGTGCTGGCCCGGGTGCTGCTGGCCCAGGAGCGGCCCGCCGAGGCGCTCGCGTTGCTGGACCGGCTGTACGCCTCCGCGGTCGCCCAGGACCGGACCGGCAGCGTCATCGAGGCCGGCGCGCTGCGGGCGCTGGCGCTGGCCGCCTGCGGCCAGGACGCCGACGCGGTGAACGCCCTCGCCGCCGTGCTCGCGCTGGCGTGCCCGCAGGGCTATGTCCGGGTCTTCGCCGACGAGGGCCCGCCGATGGCCGCGCTGCTGGGACGGCTGATCGCGGCCCAGCGGTCCGGGCCGGCGGCCGCGGCCGTCCCGCTCGGCTACCTGGCCCGGCTGCGCAGCGCGTTCGGCGCCGAGCCCGCCGCGCCGCACACCGCCGCGGTACCCGGCCTGATCGACCCGTTGACCAGCCGTGAGCTCGAGGTGCTCCGGATGCTGGCGGCAGGAAAGTCGAACCAGGCCATCGCGGGCGAGCTCGTCGTCACGCTCGATACCGTCAAGAAGCACGTCAGCCATCTGCTGGGCAAGCTCGGCGCGGCCAACCGCACCGAGGCGGTCAGCCGGGCCCGTGAGCTGAGCCTGATCCCTTAGCGGCATTACCGCATACTGGCGTTCATGACCGCGACCCCGGCCGCCCTGACCTGGAGCGGCGTCACCGCCCGGCGGATGGGCCGGCACGCGCTGGCCGAACCGGCCGCCGACCTCGGCCCGGACGGCGTGGCCGGCCTGCTCTGCGGGGCGCACGCCCAGGTGCTCAGCGCGGCCGAGCTGTCCATCGGGCGGCGGATCGCCGGGGCGACCCGCGCAGGTGTGCAGCACGCGCTCTGGAAGGAACGCTCCCTGGTCAAGACGTTCGGCCCCCGTGGCACCGTCCACCTGCTGCCCGCCGCCGACCTGCCGATGTGGACCGGGGCGCTGTCGGCCCTGCCGTCCTCGGTGCCGGCCCACCCGGAGGGCGTCCGCTTCACCCCCGGGCAGGCGGACGAGGTCATCGCGGCCATCGGGGACGCGCTGGCGGATGCCGAACTGACCGTGGACGAGCTGACCGAGGCGCTCGCGGACCGGGCCGGCCCGTGGGCGGTCGAGCGCACCATGGACGCCTTCGGTGACAAGTGGCCGCGCTGGCGCCAGCTGACCAGCACGGCCGCGCACCGCGGGGTGCTCTGCTTCGGCCCGGCCAGGGGCCGCAAGGTGACCTACACGAACCCGCACCGCTGGCTGCCCGGCTTTCGCCCCGCCGACGGCGAGGAGGCCCTGTGCACCCTCCTCACCCGTTACCTGCACGCCTACGGCCCGGCCACGCCGGCGCACTTCGCCAAGTGGATCGGCGTCCCGCCGCGGTATGCCGCCGGGCTGTTCAGTCGGCTGGCCGGTGAGCTGGAGTGCGTCGAGCTGGACGGCGAGCCGGGCTGGACCCGCGCCGGCGACACCGGGACGCCGTCCTGGCCGCATCGCGGGGTCCGCCTGCTGCCTTACTTCGACCCGTACGTGGTCGCGGGCCAGCCCAGGGAGCGGCTCTACCCGGGCGCGGCCGCCGCCCGCGCGCTCACCCCGTCGGGCCAGGCCGGGAACTACCCGGTCCTGCTGGTGGACGGCGTGGTCGGCGGGGTCTGGCACCAGCGGCGCTCCGGCCGCAGGCTCGCCATCACGGTCGAGCCGCTGCGCGAGCTGACCGCGCGGCAGCGGCGCGAACTCGACGACGAGGCCGCCCTGGTGGGTGCGGTCATGGAGGCCACGCCGACGCTGGCGGTCGGCCCCGTGACCGTCGGCCCGCACGCGTAAACGCGACGCAACCACACGGCCCGTAGCCGCGTCATGAAGGCATGAGGCTGCGCCGAACCCCCCTGACCGCGATCGCGACCGCCGTGCTGAGCGCCGGCGTGCTGACCGCCGCCCTGCTCACCACCGGTACCGCGGCCGGCGCCGCGGTCGCCCAGCCGGCCCGCACCGCCCAGCCGGCCGGCGTCCCGTGGAGCCACGTCGGCCCCGGCTGGGTCCTGGCCCAGTACACTTCCGCGGCGCCCGAGGGCGGCAAGACCGGCCCGGCCGAGCTGTACCTGATCAGCCCGGGCGGCGCCCGGTACCAGCTGGCCCGGTGGCCGGACTTCCGGTTCGCGCCCGAACTGGTCGCCTGGTCACCGGACGGCAAGCGCGCGCTGTTCCAGGTCTTCTCCGGCAAGGGCGGCGTCGAGCAGCTCACCCTGGCCACCGGCCGGATGAGCACCTTCGTCATCCAGGGCACCGCGACGCCGATCGGCTACACCACGCCGGACGGCCTGAACATCGTGGCCGGCCGGCCGTCGGGTACCGGCACCATCCTGGCCCGGTACAGCCTGTCCGGCCGGCTGGTCCAGTCGCTCGGCTACTCCGCCGACGGCCAGGCGCTTTACGCGCCGTCCGGCACCGAGTTCGCCACCGGCGCCAGCCGCGGCGTCAAGCTGGTCGGCAACCGCGGCTCACTGATCAGGACGCTCCCCGTCCCCGGCGCCAGCGCGAACAGCTGCAACCCGGTCCGCTGGTGGAACAGCAGCACGATCCTGGCGTCCTGCTCACCGCCGGGCAGCGCCGTCCCGCAGCTCTGGCTGGTCCCGGTCAGCGGGGCGCATCCGAAGGCGCTGACCCCGCCGCGCAACCCTGACCGCGGCGGCGACCTGGGCGACCTCGACGCGTGGCAGCTGTCCAGCGGGCTGTACCTGCAGGCGGCGGGCCCGTGCGGCGTGCTGCACATCTACCGGCAGGCGCCCGGCGGCTCGATCAAGCTGATCACGGTGCCGCACACTAACGGCGACAACCGGGTGCTGACCGCGCGCGGTTCCCGGCTGCTGGTCCAGGCCCCCGCCGACTGCACCGGCAGCGTCTCGCTGCTCTGGTACGACCCGGCCAAGCGAGCCGGGCAATGGCTGATCCGGGCGCCGGGCAACGTGATCGGCGTAGCCATCGCCGTCCCCTTCTACAGCCGCCAGAACGGCAACCTCTAGCGCCCGGCGACCGTCTCCCCGAGCGGGCTCAGCCCCGCCGCGGTGAGCAGGTAGGCGTCCTGGCCGGGGTCCGCGCCGGTGACCAGCTCGATGACCGCCTGCCCGACCCGCTCCGGGGTGAGCACAGGGCCCTGGGCGCCGTAGGCCGCGGCGAATACCGCGCCCAGGTCTGTCGCCGGCGTGAGCTGCGGGAGCAGCGAGACAAACCTGATGCCGAGCCCCTCCCGTGCCGACTCCCCGGCGGCGTAGGCGGTCAGCCACCGGATGGCGGCCTTGGCCCCGGCGTAGCCGCCGGACAGCGGCGAGCCGCGCAGCGCCGCCCCGCTGGACAGCGTGATCACGATGCTGCCCGGGGCCAGCGGGGCGAGCAGCGCTTCGCGGGTCCACCCGAACGCGTGCCTGACGTCGACGTCCCAGTTGCGGCTGAACGTCTCCCAGGTGTGCCGCTGGATCGGCCGCGGCAGCGGGGTAGCCCCCGCGTTCAGCACCAGGATGCGGGGTCGGCAGGCGTCGACGAGCTGCCCGGCCACGTTCGGGTCGGCGGCGTCGGCGGCCACCGCGGTGAAGGACCCGCCGAGTTCGGCGCGCAGTTCCTCGAGCGGGCCGCGGTCGCGGGCTACCCCGGTGACCTGGGCGCCGTGCCGGCTCAGCGCGGTGGCGATGCCGCGGCCGAAGCCCCGGCTGGCCCCGGTGACCAGCGCCGTCGCGCCCGCTATCTGGAGTTCGGACATGATCGTCCCCCTGGGTGCTTGGGTTTGCCCGCCCGTTCGGCGGCCTGCTAATACAGACCAGCCGGGGACCAGGGAATCGCCGCACCCGCCTCAGCCGCGCCCGGGCCGGCCCGCGCGGTCGAGCCACAGGTACCGCGCCGACTCCGGGCCCATGTGCACCCCGAGCCCGGCGGCATCGCCGTGCCTGGCGGCCAGCTCGTCCGGCGCGGGCAGCGGCCCGGGCCCGAACCACAGCGCGTCGTCGCGTTCACGCCCGTGCGCGAGGGCGCGGCCGAGCACCGCGGCCATGCCGTCGGCAGGTTGCCGTGCCGGGTGCGGTACAGGCCGGCCAGGCCGGAGCAGACGTCGAGGTTGGGCCGGCACACCAGGGCGAGCTCCCCGGGCGCGGGATCCGGAATCGGGGGCCAGTTGCCGGCCAGCGCCCGCCGCACCCAGGCGGCCTCCGTGCGGGTCTCCAGGTCCGTCCACTGCGGGCGGTTGACCGGGTTGGCCAGCCCGGCGAGCAGCGTCGGGCAGCCGGCCACCTCCAGGCACAGGTAGACCAGCCTGACCGGACCATCGCTCACGGCCCCATCCCCACCCCGCACCCGCCGAACCCCGTAACGGTTTTCCGCCGGAGCGACCTAATGGGGTGAGGGGGCCCTTGCCCCCGATAGGGACACGTCCCTTTTTAAGGTGAGTTCAGGGTGTGTCCGGGGTTGTTAGCGTGGCTTGCTGGGGGCATGTGGTCTTGCGGGGCCAGGTCGGGAGGGGGATGCCGTTGTCGGCGGCGTAGTCGCGCAGGTCCTGGTAGGTGGCCAGGGTGACGGGGCCGGGCGGGATGGTGGTGGCGGTGGCGGCCAGGAGCTGGCGGGTGCGGGGCAGTTCGTGGCCGATGGTGGAGCGGTCGCAGCCGAACAGGGCGGCGATGGCGCGGGCGGGCAGGGCGAACCGCTGGTGGAGGATGGCGGCCAGGACGTAGCCGGGGAAGGTCATCTTGTGCCGGGGGTCGTTGCGGGGCTTGTCGGCGCGCTTGCGGGGGCGGCCGCGGCGGTTGGCGTGCAGCCGGGCTGCGCGGTGGGCGGCGTGCGGGATGGCCAGGGCCGCGGCCAGGGCGGCGGCGCCGCCGGGCGGCAGCCCGGTCAGCGCGGGCTGGTCCAAGATGGCAGGGTCCAGGCGCGCCGGGGGCGGGGCGGGCGCGGGGGCCGGGTCCGGGTCCGGGGCGGGCCGGGGATCCGGGAGGATGGTGTAGTTCCAGTCGCCGTGGAAGCCGTGCCGGGCGATGAAGCGTTCTTCGAGGTGCTGCATCTGCGCGTCGCTCACCTCTGCCCCGGCCGGGTAGCGGCCGGCGTCCAGGACGGCGGTGACGGTCAGCCCGGTGCTGGTGGCCGTCGCGGCGATCGTGTTCACCACGACCTCGTAGCTGCTCAGCGGGCGGCCCCGCCAGGTGCGGGTGATGTGGCAGAACAGCCGGTGCTCGATCTTGTTCCACTTGGAGGTGCCGGGCGCGAAGTGGCTGACGGTGACCTCCAGCCCGGACTGCGCCGCGAACGCCGCCAGTTCCGCCTTCCACGCCCGGAGCCGGTACCCGTTGGAGCCGCCGGCGTCGCAGGTGACCAGCAGCCGCGCCGCGCCCGGGTAGCGGTCCTTGCCGATGGCCTGCCACCAGCGGCGGACTGATTCCACGGCGAACTGCGCGGTGTCGTGATCGGTGCCGACGTTGACGAACCCGGAATTGTCCCCGAGGTCGTAGACCCCGTACGGGATCGCCTTCCCGCCGCGCGGGTCAGGGAAGTCATGATCGCGGACCCGCCGCGGGTCCCCCTTGGCCCGCCATTCGGTGCCCTTTTGCGCGTACAGCCCGACCAGCTCTTTCTTCTTGGTGTCGATGCTGATCACCGGGTCCCCGGCCGCCAGGAACTCCTTCGCCGCGTCGTTGATGTACCGGAACTGGGCATCCCGGTCCGGGTGCCGCTTCCCCTCGACAGTCCGGGAGTTGCCCTGCGTGCTGAACCCCTCGGCGTGCAGCATCCGCAGCACCGCGTTCTTGGCGCACGGGTGCCCGGCGGCGGTCAGCTCCGCCGCGATGCCCCGCACCGACAGGGTTGTCCACGTGATCAGCGACATCGGGTCCCCGCGGGTCGATGCCTCCAGCAGCTCCCGCATCGCCGGGATTAACTGCGGGTCACGCTCCTCCAGCTTCTTGCGGCCGCCGCCCGGGCGCCGGACCCGGCCGGGCGCAACCGCATCCCCGGACGCCAGCTCGCCCGCGCCGTCCGCGACCGTCTGCCACGATGCCCCGGTCACCTTCGCGACCGCGGTGATCCCGCCGTCCCCGGCAGCCCGCGCCACCGCCCCCAGCACCAGCCGCCGCGACCTCTCATCCAGCTGCGGCAGCAGCAGCTCCAGCTCCGGCCCCATACGCCCGACAAAATCCGTGTCCGCACCCATCAGCACATCCTGCCACCCGACACGCCGAAAACTCAGGTTAAAAGAGGACCCGTCCTAGATGGGGGCACGGGCACCCTCACCCCGGACGGCCACAGGCTGCGGGCGCAGCGACCTGCCCGCGGACGCCAGCGACGCAGTCGCAGGCTGTTCCCCACCACGAACACGGAGCTGAACGCCATCGCCGCGGCGGCGATCAGCGGGTTGAGGAAGCCGAGTGCCGCCAGCGGGATGGCGGCCGTGTTGTAGCCGAACGCCCAGAACAGGTTGCCCTTGATCGTGGCCAGCGTGCGCCGCGACAGGCCGATCGCGTCCGGGACGGCGAGCAGGTCGCCGCGGACCAGGGTCAGGTCGGACGCCTCGATGGCGGCGTCGGTGCCGGTGCCCATGGCCAGCCCCAGATCGGCCTGGGCCAGCGCGGCGGCGTCGTTGACGCCGTCCCCGGCCATCGCCACCACCCGGCCGGCCTGCTGCAGCCGCCTGATCGCCTCCACCTTGCCCGCCGGGAGCACTCCGGCGATCACCTCGTCGATGACGGCCGCGTCCGCCACGAAACGGGCGGCGCGCTCGTTGTCCCCCGTGAGCAGCACCGGCGACAAGCCCATCCCGCGCAGCCGCCTGATCGCCTCCGCCGAGGTCGGCTTGATCGTGTCGGCCACCACCAGCACGCCGCGGACGGCCCCGTCCCAGCCGGCCACCACCACGGTCCGCCCGGCCGCCTCCGCCGCGGCCGCCCGCGCCGCGAGCCCTTCCGGCACCGGCCACCCCCACGATGACTCCAGCCAGCCCGCCCGCCCGGCCGCCACCCCGTGCCCGTCCACCACGCCCGAGACCCCCAGGCCCTGGGCGCTGGCGAAACCCTGCACGCAAGGCAGCCCGCCGAACCTCTCCCGCGCCCCCGCCGCGATCGCCGCCCCGATCGGATGCTCCGAGGCGTCCTCCACCGCCCCGGCCAGTCGCAGCAGCTCGTCCGCGTCTACCCCGGGAGCGGTCGCCACCTCGGCCAGGCTCATCCGGCCGGTGGTGACGGTGCCGGTCTTATCCAGCACGACCGTGTCGATGGCGCGGGTCGACTCGAGCATCTCCGGGCCCTTGATCACGATGCCGAGCTGAGCCGCCCGCCCGGTGCCGGTCAGCATCGCGGTGGGCGTGGCCAGGCCCATCGCGCACGGGCAGGCGATGATCAGCACGGCCACCGCGGCGGTGAACGCCGTCCCGGCCCCCGCCCCCGCCGCCAGCCAGCCTCCCAGCGTCGCCACCGCGACGCCGATGACCACCGGCACGAATACCGAACAGATCCGGTCGGCCAGCCGCTGAACCGGCGCCTTGCCCGCCTGGGCCTGCACGACCAGCCGGGCCATCTGGGCCAGCTGCGTGTCCGCGCCGACCCGGCTGGCCCGGACCACCAGGTGACCGCCGGCGTTCACGCATCCGCCGGTCACCGGGTCACCCGGTCCCACCTCGGCCGGGGCAGGCTCGCCGGTGAGCATCGAGGTGTCGACGGCCGAACGGCCCGCGATGACAACCCCGTCGGCGGCGATCTTCTCGCCGGGGCGGATGATGAACTCCTCGCCGGCAGCCAGTTCGGCCACCGGGAGCCGTATTTCGGCGCCGTCGCGCCGCACCGAGACGTCCTTCGCGCCTAGCGACAGCAGCGCCCGCAGGGCCGCGCCCGAACGCCGTCTGGCCCGCGCCTCGAACTGGCGGCCGAGCAGGACCAGCGCGGCCCGGTGGAACGGCCACGCCCCCCACCCGGCTACCGGGGTCGCCAGCGCCAGGCTGACCCACTGCCAGTCCCGGAACTGCCACGCCGGGACCATCCCCAGCAGCACGACCGGGACGGCCAGGGCCAGCGACACCGCCAGCCGTCGGCGCCCGAGGGGGTCCGGGGGGACCAGGGGGGTTTGGGGGGGCGGGCAGCCCCCCCAAACCGGGGGGTCCCCGGGGGGGGTGCCCCCCGGGGGCAGGCAGAGCTAGCAGAGCGGTGAAACCGGCCAGCTCGACCGCCGAGACCAGGTCCTCGGCCCTGACTCCCGCCGGGAACGTGACTCGCGCGGTCTCGGTGGCGAAGTTGACCGCCGCGCTGACCCCGTCCAGCCGGTTCAGCTTCCGCTCGATCCGGGCGGCGCAGGACGCGCAGGTCATCCCGCCGATGGCCAGCTCCGCGACTGTCATTCCGGCTCAGTCATTCCGCTCAGGCAGCACGGCTCAGCCGGCGGCGAGCCGGTAATCGCCCGCCTCGTCCAGCGCCGCCGCGATGGCCTGCCCTGCCACCGGCGCCTCGCTGCTGATCGTCACAGCGGACGTCCCGCCCGGCACCAGGTCGACGCTCACCCCGGTGACGCCGTCCAGGGCCGTCAGCTCCTCGCTGACCGCCCGGGTGCAGTGTTCGCAGGTCATGCCGGCGACCTGGTATGTTGCCGAGATCATCGCCTCGCCTCCGTCATGCCGTCGGTAAGGATCACTATACCCCCCAGGGGTATCGCACGCGGGGATAGGGGGCCAGGATCAGCGTATGGACCAGCAGGAGGTATCCCCGCAGACCCTGGCGGCCCAGGGCCTGGGCGAGACCGACCCGTTCTCCGGCGGCCTGGCCCCGGTGATCAACCTGTCGACGAACTACGAGCAGGAGCCGGACGGCTCCTACCGGCAGGGCCGGGTCTACACCCGGGCCGACAACCCGACCTCCGAGCACGCCGAGCGGCTGCTGGCCGCGCTGGAGGGCGGCGCGCTGGAGGATGGCTGCGCGTGCGCGCTGTTCGGCTCGGGGATGGCGGCGGCCACCGCGGTGTTCCAGTCTCTGCTGCCCGGCGATCACGTGCTGGTCTCCCGCGTCCTGTACTGGGGAGTCCGCAAGTGGCTGGCCGAATTCGCGCTCACCTGGGGCCTGGACGTGGAGTTCACCGACACCTGCGACCCGGACGCGGTGGCCGCGGCGATCCGGCCCGGCCGGACCCGGCTGCTCTGGGTGGAAACGCCCGCCAACCCGATGTGGGAGATCACCGACCTGACGGCCGCCTGCCGCCTGGCGCACGCGGCCGGGGTCCGGGTCGCCGTGGACAACACGGTGGCCACACCGGTGCTGACCCGGCCATTCGAGTTCGGCGCCGACCTGGTGGTCCACTCGGCCACCAAGTACCTCAACGGGCATGGCGACGTGCTGGCCGGCGCGGTGCTGACCGCCCGCCGGGACCCGTTCTGGGAACGGATCAGGTCCTGGCGCCGCAACGCCGGGGCGATGCCGGGGCCGTTCGAGGCGTGGCTGCTGCAGCGCGGCATGCGCACGCTGTTCCTGCGCGTGCACCGCGCCTCGCAGACCGCCCTGGAGATCGCCACCCACTTCCGCGGCCATCCCGCGCTGTCGGCGGTGCTCTACCCCGGCCTGCCGGACCATCCGGGCCATGAGATCGCCGCCCGGCAGATGCACGGCGGGTTCGGCGGGATGCTGTCCGTCCGGGTGGCCGGCGGCGCCGGGCCCGCCCGCGACGTGCTGGCCGCGGTCCGGGTGTTCAAGCGGGCCACCTCGCTGGGCGGAGTGGAGAGCCTGATCGAGCACCGGCGCGGCTCCGAAGGGCCGTCCTCGCCGGTCCCCGACGATCTGCTCCGGCTGTCCATCGGCATCGAGGCCCCCGCGGACCTGGTCGCGGACCTGGAGGCCGCGCTGGACAAAGGCGCGCCCCGGTGAGCGATCTCGCCGCGGAGGTGACCGCCGCGCTCCGGCACAGCATCCTGCCCTCGGTCATCGCCCGCGGCGCCGCCGCCATCCGCGTCGTCGCCGCCGAGGACGGCGTCGTCACCCTGCAAGCGGACGGCTCCCCTGGGGCGGTGGGCCCGATCCTCGGCCGGATCGAGGCGCAGATCCGCGCGGCCGTGCCCGCCGTCACCGCGGTCCGCCTGGCCTCGGCCGGCCCGGTGCCGTCCGAGGCCGGTGATCTCCATGGCGCGTCACAGCGCATCCTCGACACCGACATCAACCCGGCCATCGCCGCCCACCGCGGCCGGGTCATCGTGGCCGGCGTCGCCGACGGCTGGATCCGGGTCCGCCTCGAGGGCGGCTGCCAGGGCTGCAGCCTGGCCGAGGTCACCCTCAGGCAGGGCATCGAGCCGCTGCTGCGCGCCCGCCTGCCCCAGATGACCGGGCTCGTCGACGTCACCGACCACGAGGCGGGCACCGAGCCGTTCTTCTCTCCGGCGAAACGGTGACGGCGTCGCCGCGCGTACTGCTCCTGGTCCCCGCGCGCAGCTACCGGGCCGCCGACTTCATCCTGGCGGCCGAACGGATGAGCCTGGACCTCGTCATCGCCAGCGACGGCGCGCTGCCGCTGGGCGGCCGCCCCGTCATCCCGGTCAGCCTTGCCGACCCTGGCGCCAGCGCCGGCCGGATCCTGGCCCGGGCCGGCCCCTTCGGGCCGGCCGACGCGGTGGTCGCCGCGGACACCCCGATGCTCGTGCTGGCCGCGACCGTGGCCGCCCGGATGGGCCTGCCGCATAACCCGGCCGACGCGGTGCGCGCTGCCACCGATAAGGCGGCCCAGCGGCAGCGCTGGGCCGCGGCCGGCCTGCCCCAGTCTTCCTTCCGCCTCGTGCCCGCCCAGGACTGCGTCCGGCAGGCCGCCGAGGCGGTCGGGTTCCCGTGCGTGGTCAAGGCGGTGTCCCTCAGCGCCAGCCAGGGCGTACTGCGCGCCGACGACCCGGCCGCCGCGGTCGAGGCCGCCCGCCGGATCCGCAAGGTCCTAGATGATGCCGAACGGCCTGCCTCCGAGCCCCTGCTCATCGAGGAGTACCTGCCAGGCCCGGAGCTGAGCATCGACGGGATCCTGACCGCCGGCGACCTGGCCGTCACCGCCGTCTTTGACAAGCCCGGCACTCCCGACGGCCCCACGTTCGAGGAAACCCTGCTGGTGCGCCCCTCCCGGCTGGCTCCAGGCACGCTCGCCGCCGCGGTTCGCATAGCCGCGGACGCGGCCCGCTCGCTCGGCCTGTCGACCGGCCCGGTGCACGCCGAACTGCGCATCTGCGACCGCGGCCCGGCCATGCTCGAACTGGCCGCCCGGTCCATCGGCGGGCTGTGCTCCCGCGCGCTGCGCTTCCCCGGCGGCGCCAGCCTGGAGGAGATCGTCCTGGCCAGCGCCCTGGGTCGGCCTCTCCCCGTCACCGCCGGCCCGGTCCGCCCCTGCGGGGTGTTCATGCTCCCGGTGCCGTGCCCGGGCGTCCTGCGCGCGGTCGAGGGTAAGGCCGGCGCCCTGGCCGTGCCCGGTGTCACCGGGCTGACCATCACGATCCCGCCCGGCCAGCGGGTCCGCCCGCTCCCGGACGGGGACCGCTACCTGGGGTTCATCTTCGCCGAGGGCGACACCGCGGCCGACGTCGAGAACGCGCTCACCACGGCCTCCCGCCGGCTGCGCGTGATCATCAGTGATGACCGTCCGGGCTGCCGCCCATCATCTTGAGCATCGCGCGGCCCCCGGAGCGGAAGAACCGGACCAGCAGCGCGGCGGCCAGCAGCAGGAACACGATGTTGAGGATGGTGGTGTAGTTCCACGTGATGCCGGTCTCGGCCACCTTGGCCACCCGCTCGGCCGGGATCAGCCCCAGGCCGCCGAAGATGAACTCCACGGCGTAGCCGGCCAGCACCATGGCGGCGTAGAAGATGCCGAGGATGGTGAGCATCATCCGGGTGCCGTAGTACTTCCGGTAGATGACCAGGATCGGGAGGATGATCAGGTCGGCGAAGATGAACGCGATCACGCCGCCGAAGCTGATCCCGCCGTTCCACAGCACCGCGGCCAGCGGCACGTTGCCGATCGAGCAGACGAAGCTGAGCAGCGAGATGACCGGACCGATCAGCGGGCCCCACAGCTTGGCCGCCAGCGGGTGGCCGGTCAGGAACAAGTGCTGCCAGAACGAATCCGGCACCCAGGCGCCGACGGCCCCGGCGATCAGCAGCCCGATGACGACGTCGCGGATGACCGCGGCCCACTCCATCACGAAGATGTGGCTGACCGAGGTGTAGCCGTCGCGGCTGCCCAGCCGCCGCCAGAAGCTGCCGCCGGAGGCGATGCTCATGTCCATGGCGGCGTGCCCCTCCATCGACCCGGCCAGCCCGCGGTCCGCCTGCGCGCGGGCCGCGTCGATGAGCTTGCGCCGCACGAACAGCCGGAACGCCACCGCCACCAGCACGATCATGATCGGGCCGCCGGTGAACTCGGCCAGGGTGAACTGCCACGACAGCAGCAGCGCCATGATGATGCCCAGCTCGATGACCAGGTTGGTGCTGGCGATCTCGAACGTCATCGCCGCGGTGAAGCTCGCGCCCCGGCGGAACAGCGCCCGGGCCAGCGCCACCGCCGCGTACGAGCACGACGACGAGGCCGCGCCCAGGCCGGTGGCCACCGCCAGTGCCTTCGGCTTGTCGCTGCCGAGCAGCCGGGCGACCGTCTGCCGGCGGACCACCGCCTGCACCACCGCCGACAAGGTGAACCCCAGGATCAGCGACCAGGTGATCGCCCACGTCATCGAGCCGGCCACGGCCAGGGCGTGGCCGATCGCGTCAAGCACCCGCATCGTGGCCCGCCGTCGAGGCGATGGTGAGCAGCTGGCGCAGGCAGTGCTCGAGCAGCGGGTGCGGGAAGCCGTCGGACAGCCGGTAGAACACCATCCGGCCCTCCTTGCGGAAGCTGACCATCCCGGCCAGCCGCAGCATCTTCAGCGCGTAGGAGACCTGATCCTCGGTGGCCTCCAGGGCCAGCGCCAGGTCGCCCACGCACAGCTCCCCGGCCGCGGACAGCGCGAACAGGATCCGTGACCGCACCGGGTCGGCCAGCATCCCCAGCAGCCCGGCCAGCCGCGCGGCCTCCCCGGTCGGCAGCACCCCGGCCCGCGCCGCCGCCACCCGCTCCGGGCTAACCGGATGCTCATGATCGAGCGGTGACATCCGTACCTCCGCACATCCGTATGTACACACGGATATACGTCAACGCCAACCCGCCCGCTCGCATTCCCTCAGCCCGCCCGGCCGAGCCGGCCCGCCGCCGAGCCGGCCCGCCGCCGAGCCGGCTCTGGCCTGGCTATCCGCCCGCCATCGCCCGCTGCGCGTTTGCCTTTATCACCGCGACCGTCTCGGCGAGCTGCTCCTTCGGGCTGAACTGGATGAACTCCGTGCCCGTCTCGGCCGCGGGAACGTGGCCCGGCGTCATGTAGAAGGCGTCGCCCGCCTGGTAGGTCTCCTCGCGGTCGGCGTAGCTGACAGTGATCTTCCCGGCGAGCAGGTACCCCCAGTGCGGGCACTGGCAGCTGTCTCCGGGCAGTCCGCGCAGCAGCGGGGCCAGCGAGTGGCCCTGCTTTATGGTCACGAAGCTGACCGTGGTGTCGTCCAGGTCGCCGCTCCGGTCGACCGCCGGGCCTGCGTCCTGGACGTTCGGTGCGCTGTCCTTGCTGAGCCTGGGCATCGTGCCTCCTCATGTGATCGGATGACACGACGGTAACCACGGGCCGCCCGGCGGGGCATGAGGCAATCGCCTCATCTTCGCCGGGTTATGGCCACGCGGGCGCGGCCACCGTCTCCTCGGGAAGCAGGCCGTGCTGCACCGCGAACAGCGCGGCGGCGGCCCGGCTGGAGGCGTCGATCTTGGCGTAGATGTGCTCGACGTGATTGCCGGCCGTCTTCGGCGTGATCACCAGTCGTTCGGCTATCTGCTTGTTGGACAGGCCGCGGGCGAGCAGGATGAGGACCTCGACCTCGCGTGCGGTCAGGCCGGCCAGGGCCTCCCGGCGCCGCGGCAGCCGGTGCCCGGCCGCCTCGAGCACGGCGTCCACGGCCGCGCCGTCCAGGCGGCCGGCCCGGACCTCGGCCCGCATCTCCGCCACCGCTCCCTCGGCCGACCGGGCCGGGCGGTGCGGCCGGGGCTCGCGCATCGAGGCGTACGCGTCGGCGGCCCCCAGCACCCGGGCCGGCCGGGAGATCGCGCCGCCGGACAGCCCGCGCGGGTACCCGCTGCCGTCCAGCCGCTCGCGGTGCTGCACCGAGATCTCGCCGAGCGGAGCCAGCGCCGCCGACTGGTGCAGCATGCGCTCGGTCAGGTACGGGTACATCCGGATCCGTTCCCACTCGCCCGCGCTCAGCGGCCCGGGCCGGTCCCAGATCGAGTTCGACACGCCCAGCCGCCCGAACCCGTGCACGAACCCGGCCCGGCGCAGCGTCAGTACCTGCTCCGGCGGCAGCCCGAGCCTGCGGCCGGCTTCTTCCGCCAGTTCCGCGACCGCGACCGAATGGCCCAGGGTGAACGGCGACTTCAGGTCCACGAAGTTCGCGATGGCCGCCAGCGCCCGGTCGAGCTGGTCCGGCGATAGGTCCACGGCTAGGGCGGGCTCGGCCGCGATCACGGTACGCCAGGCCGGGACCGCCTCCAGGCCGCCGAATATCTCCTGCGCCCGGGAGCACAGCAGCGCGGCCAGGTCCGGGTCGAACTGCCGGCCCGCCCGCCTGCGGGCCAGCGCGGTGGCCCCGGCCACGCCGCCGGCCCGGTGCGCCACCTCCATGAACTCCGCGAGCTGGGCGATCCTGGTCGCGACCGGGATCGCACCGGCCTTCAGCGTGCCCGGCCAGCCGCGCCCGTCCCACTGCTCGTACGCCGCGCCGACCCCCTCGCGCACCGCGCCGGGCAGCTCGAGCTGCTCGGCCAGCGTCCGCGCCAGCTTCGCGTGCTGGGAGATCATCCCGTCCAGCTCGCGATGCCCGGAGAAGGCGAACTCGAGCCCGACGCGGAACCGGTGCAGCGGCGGATTGCCCGCGCCGACCAGCCGCATGGCCGCCAGCGCACCGCGCACGCTGCCCAGCTCGTGGGCGTACTTGCCGGACTTGAGCGTGATGTCGTCGCCGAACCACTTCGCCTGCTCGTGCGCGTCGGCGTGACAGCCGACGTTGACCAGCAGGGCGGTGTAGTAGACCGCCATCCGGTCCTGCTCACCCAGACCCGCCTGGTCGGCCAGCCGCAGCGCGATCAGGCACTGCCGCAGCACGTGCTCCATCGGCTGGCCGAACCCCAGGTCGACGCCGAGCGACAGCGCCGCGACCAGCTCAGCCAGCCGGGCGCGCGGTAGGTCGGCGCCCTCTCCCACCAGCCAAGCGTAACCCTTCGCAGACCCGGTGCCGGCGGTGGCGAAGATGGGGTGTTCACCTCATGCGCTGGTCCCGGTCGCCTCGTTACGTTCGGGTCAGCAGCGATCTCCGGTGCGACGAAGTGAGGAAGCCATGAGCCTGCGGACCAAGTTCTTCGCCATGACGTACGACCGGCAGATAGCCGGGGCAGAAAAGGCCGGGTTGCGCGCCTTCCGTGAGCGCCTGCTCGCCGGGGCGAGCGGCGACGTGATCGAGATCGGCGGCGGGACCGGGCTTAACCTGTCCTGCTACGGGCCGGCCGTCAGGTCGCTGACGATCACCGAGCCCCAGCCTCCGATGCTGCGCCGCCTGGAGCGCGCCGTCCGTGAGCACCGCCGGGACGCTAAGATCCTGCGCGCGCCGGCCGAGGATCTTCCCTTCGACGATCACAGCTTCGACGTAGCGGTGTCCACGCTGGTCCTGTGCGGTGTCGACGACCAGCCCCGGGCGCTGCGCGAGCTGCGCCGGGTGCTCCGCCCCGGCGGCCGGCTTCTGTTCATCGAGCACGTGCGGTCCGGCGACCCGGGCACGGCCCGCCTGCAGGACCGGCTGAACTGGCTGAACCGGCTGGTCGTGTGCTGCGACTGCAACCGCCCCACGCTCGATTCCATCCGCGCGGCCGGCTTCGCCGTGGCCCAGGTGGAGCACACGGCGCTGCCGAAGGCCCCTCCGTTCGTCCGCCCCGCCATCGTGGGCAGCGCTACGGCTCCCGCGGCCGCGCCGCGCGCACGGCAGGCAGGCGAGGAAGTGCGGCGGGCCCAACAGCAGTAATCTCTAGGGGCATGATGGAAGGCCTGTGGTGCAGGGAGGAGGCGCGGTGGAGCCATTCGATACCACCAAGCCGAACGTCGCCCGGGTGTGGGACTACTGGCTAGGCGGGAAGGACAACTTCGCGGCTGACCGCGAGCTGGCGGAGAAGATGCTGGCGGTCCACCCGGTCACGGCGCAGATGGCCCGGGAGAACCGGCAGTTCCTCGGCCGGGCCGTCAGCTACGTGACTGGCCGCGGCGTCCGGCAGTTCATCGACGTCGGGGCCGGGCTGCCGACCGTGCTGAACACGCACGACATCGCCCGGCACATCGACCCGGCAGCCCGCGTGGCGTACGTGGACAACGACCCGATCGTGATCTCGCACGCCCAGAGCCTGCTCGCCAAGAGCCCTGGGGTGATCGCGGTGCCCGGCGACATGCGCGACCCGCAGAGCATTCTCGCCGATCCCGGGCTGACCGGGCTGATCGACCTGGCCGAGCCCGCTTGCGTGATCATGTCCGCTGTCCTGCATTTCGCCGATCCCGGGAGGGCTTGCGATATCGCTGCCGCCTTCGCCCGGGCGCTCGTCCCTGGCAGCTACCTGATCATCTCCGTGGGTTCCGGCAACCCGTCGGAGGGGGAGAACTTCACCTCGGCCTACACGGCCGCGCGGATCTACATCCACTCGCGGGAGGAGATCCGGGGTTTCTTCGGCAGCCTCGAGCTCGTGCCGCCGGGCGTGGTCTCGGTGCGCGACTGGTCCGGCGACGGCCCGGCCCTGAACCTGGAGCCGCGCACGGCGACCTTCGTCGCTGGCGTGGCCCGCAAGGTGGACGCGAACGGGCGGGCATAACGTCTCCTCCGGCATGTCGGGCGCCAGAATGTCTGTAACGCTCCCGTTTTGTGCTGAACTCTCCGGGTGACCAGCCCTACCGACGCCGAACTCTACCTGCGCGGCAGCGATACCCTGCTCGCCTCCTGGGAGGAATACGCCCGCGGCGCCACCGGCGCGGCGGTTCACCGCCTCCCCGGCGTGGCCGCCGCCGTGTTCCCGCACGAGCCAGAACGTGCCGTCTACAACAACGCCCTCCTCGAGCGCGACCTGGGCCCGGGTGAACGCTCCGGCGCCCTGGACGCCATGGAGGCCGTGTACGCCGCGGCCGGGGTCGCCCGCTTCGCCGCCTGGGTGCACGAGAGCGACAAGCCGATGCGCGGTGAGCTGGAGCGGCGCGGCTACACCCTCGACACCACGACGCGAGCCATGGGCATGGCGCTCGACGACATCGCCGTGCCCCGCCCGCAGATCCCGCTGCGCCCGGCGCGCTGGCTCGAGTACCTGACGATGGAGCGCCTGCCCCTCGATTTCCTTAGCACCGCCGACCACGCCGCCTTCCACCTGCTGGCGGCGCGGGCCGACGGCGAAGTCGTCGCGGCGGCGCTGGCGTACGACTTCGGCGACGACTGCGGGATCTACAACCTCGGGACGGTCGAGAAGGCCCGGCGGCGCGGGCTGGGCACCGCGCTGACCGCCGCCCAGGCGTACGACGCACGCGCCCGCGGCTGCCGGACCGCGAGCCTGCAGTCGACCGAGATGGCCGAGCGCGTGTACGCCGCCGTGGGTTTCCGCGACCTCGGCCGCATCCTCGAGTACGTGCCGTAGCGCCCGGCCGGGGCACCCGCCCAAACTGCGGGCGCAGCAGCGGCCCGATGGTGTCAGCGCGATACACGTGTGCCATTGGTGTCGCGCCGGATCGAGTTCACCGTGGAGAGCTTCCCGCCCAGCCCTGAATGCTCAGCGCGCCCTGACCGGAGCCCCGGTCAGGCGCGCGAGCCGCCGGGCGAAGGCCGGCCCGTTGATCAGCCAGGGATGCCCGGCGCGCGCGTCGGCCGCACCCTCGTGTACCCAGCTGGCCACCTCGACCAGCGCGCGCAGGCAGACGACGGCCTGGTGCCACCTCAGCTCGCCGGGTTCCACCGTGACCGCCGCCCGGCGCTGGTAGCCGCGGACGAACCGGCGCGCCAGCACCCGGCCGAACATCCGGACGAGCGGCCGCTGCCAGCCCGGCACGCGCAGCGCCGGCTCGCTGAGCTGCAGCGAGGTGAACCCGACGTCGTGTGCCCGCGGCGCGAGCAGCGCGGTGCTCCAGTCGAGCACGGTCACCCGGTCACCGTCGGCGAGCAGGTTGAACGGGTGCAGGTCGCCGTGGCAGATGACGTCGGAAGCCGGCTCGGGCGGGTGGTCTGCGAGCCAGCGACCCGCGTCGGCCAGGTCCGGACGGCCGAACGCGCGGGCGAACCGCACCAGCGCCGCGAGCAGCCCTTCCACCGTCACCGGCACCTCGCGGAGCTGCTCCAGCTCATCGCGCACCAGGCCGGGGTCGAGCGCATGCAGCCGCGCCATCGAGTTGGCCAGCAGATCCGGGATCTGGCGTAGCAGTCGCGGCACGGCGGCCGGGGACAGCCCGTCCAGGCCGGACAGCGCCGGGCCGCCCGGTGCCCGGTCCATGACCATGAACGCCAGGCCGAGGCCGTCATCCGGGCCGCCGGCTGCCCGCACGAACGGCGTCGGGAAGCCCGCGGCGGCCACCCCGCGCTGGACGATCGTCTCCTTGAGCGCCGAGCCCGGGGCGGGCATCAGCCGGGCGACCAGCTCGGCGGGCCAGCCCTCCGGCGGATCCGCGAGCGAGAAAGCGAAGAGCTCGGCCCAGAACCCGCCCCGCATCGGCTCGGGCCTGCGCTCGTACTCCAGGCCCGGCGTGCCGGAGGCGCTCCGCAGCACCCTGATGAGCCGATCCGCTACGCCAGTGTCAACCGTCACGGTATTTACCGTAACAGTGCTTCCTGATATCGTCTAGTCATGACTTCCGCGGCGGAGACCGGCGAACCGCTGACCATCGACGACCTCGCCCGGCGGGTCGAGCTGCCGGTCCGCACGATCCGCGAGTACCACACGATGCGCCTGCTGCCCCCGCCAGAACGGCAGGGGCGCCTGGGCCTGTACCACGACCGGCACGTCCAGCGACTGCGCCTGATCACCCGCCTGCAGCGCCGCGGTTACTCCCTGGCCGGGATCCGGGACCTGCTCGGGGCGTGGGAGAGCGGAACGGACCTGGTGACCCTGCTCGGCGTCGACGAGAGCCAGGCCGCGCTGGACGAGACGCCGCTGTACCTGACCCGGGCGGAGTTGCTCCAGCGGCTGCCGGCCCTGGAGGCCATGCTCGCCCGGGCCAGCCGGATCGGGCTGGTGCGCCCGCACGGCGAGGACCACTTCGGCGTGCGGAGCCCCGCGCTGCTCGGCCTGGTGGCCGACTGGGGCCGGGCCGGTGTCCCGGTCGGCGAGGCGCTCGACCTGATCGAGGTGCTCGCCGGTGACCTCGATACGCTGGCGGGCAGGCTGGCCGATCTGATCGTCGAGCGCATCTGGGAGCCGGTCTTGGCCGCCGGCCGCGCCGGTGAGCTACCCGACCTGCTCCGGCGGGGACGGCCCCTGCTGCTCCAGGGCGCGGCCAGCACGCTCGCCGACCGGATTGGCGCGGCACTGGCCGAGCGGGCCGGTACCGCCAGCGACGGCGGTCGGCTCCTGGCCGCGCTCGACGAGGTGAGGGTGGGCGCGGTTGCGGATTCCGCGGGCACGATCCACCGGGTAGGAGGCGATAGATGAGCATCGCGAACACGGCCCAGGCCGAGCACTGGAACACCGGCCCGAGTGTCGCCCACTGGGTCGCCAACCAGGCGCGCTACGACCGCATGCACGCGCCGTTCACGGCCCTGATCCTCGGCGCCGCCGCCCCGCGGCCCGGCGGGAACGTGCTCGACGTGGGCTGCGGCTGCGGCGGCACCACGCTCGCGGCCGCGCGGCTCGTCGCGCCGGGCCAGGCTCTCGGCCTGGACCTGTCCGGCCCGATGCTGGCCCGGGCCCGGGCCGACGCCGAGGCGGCCGGCCTGGGTAACGTGGCGTTCCTGCAGGGCGACGCGCAGGTGCACCGGCTCGAGCCGGCCAGCTTCGAGGTCGTCATATCTCGCTTCGGGGTGATGTTCTTCGCCGATCCGGTCGCCGCCTTCGCCAACATCAGGTCCGCCACCCGGCCCGCCGGCGGCTGGTGTTCGCGTGCTGGCAGCCGCTGGCCGCCAACCAGTGGCTGCTCGTCCCCGGGGCGGCACTCGCCGAGCACGTTCGGCCTCCTGCCCCCGTCCCCGCCGACGGGCCCGGCATGTTCGCGTTCTCCGAGCCGGACCGGCTCCGCCCGATCCTGGCCGCGGCCGGCTGGCGGGACACCGAGATCACCTCGGAGCACGCCTCGATCCTGGTCGGCGGCGGCGGGACCGTCGACGACGCGGTCGAGTTCCTGCGCACCGCGACGCAGGGCCGGACCATGCTCGCCGGCGCTGACCCCGCCACCGCGGACCGCGCGCTCGCCTCGGTCCGCGCCGCCCTCGTCCCGTACACCGACGCCGACGGCGTCCACCTGGACGCCGCGGTGTGGCTGGTCCAGGCGGTGGCGCCATAGTCCGATGGCCCATTGCCCTGCGACGACCGGAGATCACTCGCCGTGGGTGAAGACGCGGCGTCGCGAGCCAGTCATGCTGGCGGTGGCCCGAAGCGAAGGAGTCCGTCATGACGGCAGAGACGGTACCGCGGGCGGTACGTACGCCAGGCGTTCGCCAGCGCATGGTCGGGTACTGGATCGTGCTGGCGACGGTGCGGCACATACTGCAGGACCGCCGGTTCCAGGAGACCGTAATCGTGGCCGCCATCGGGGTGGTGGCGCTGGCCCAGGTGGGCCGGGACAACCAGGCGCGCCCGGTGCGGCGCGCGGCCTCGTGGTACAAGAGGCACGACGTCAGCCACGAACTGGCCCGCCTGCGTGAGGCCCTGGAGCCGGGCCAGGAATAGCCGAGCGGCTACCGCTGAGCCCTCATGGCGGCATGATAGCCAGGCGCTCCCGCCCGCCGCGTGATACATCTGATCGAGGCGGAAGGGAGCCGCGGATGGCGGACGGTCGCGGGCCGCGGATCGACCTGCACAGTCACGCCGGCCGGTGCTTCCTGGCCGGCCTGCCGGCCGGGCACTCCGTGGTGGCGGCCCTGAGCGCGCCTTCGGTCGCCGGCGCGGTGCGGGCCGCCCAGTCCGCGGGCATGACCGCGCTGGTGCTGGCCGCCGTGGCCGACTTCGCCGTGCTGCGGCCCGACCCGGCGACCGGGCTGCGCGCGCGCCGGGACTTCCGCGCCGGCGAGGCGTACGCGGACTACCAGCGCCAGTTGGCGGGAATCCGCGAGGCCGCGGCCGAAGCGGGCGCCGAGGTGGTCACGTCAGCGGCAGGCCTGGACCGGGCCGCCGCCGACGGGCGCCCCGCGGTGCTGCTCGGCTGCGAGGGCGGCGACTTCCTCGAGGGCGACCTGCGACGGCTCGAGGAGGCCCGCGCGGCCGGCCTCACCGTGCTCACGCTGGTGCACTACCGGGTCAGCGAGATCGGCGACGTGCAGACCGAGGCGCCGGTGCACGACGGCCTGAGCCGGTTCGGCCGCGACGTGGTGGCCGAGTGCAACCGGCTGGGCATCGTGATCGACTGCGCGCACGCCAGCTTCGCCACGACCATGGCCGTGCTGGAGGCCTCCAGCCAGCCGGTGATCATCTCGCACGGCCAGCTCGGCTACCCCGAGGCTGACTCCCCCGGCACGGGGCACCCCCGGCTGATGACCGCGCCGCACGCCGCCGCGGTCGCCGAGGCTGGCGGCCTGATCGGCGCCTGGCCCAGCGGCTTCACCAGCCGCACCCTCGCCGATTTCGGCACCGAGATCATCCGGCTCGCCGACGTGGCCGGCCCGGATCACGTGGCCCTCGGCACCGACCTGGACGGGAACTACCGCCCGGTTCTGACCAGCTACGACCAGCTCGACGACCTGACCGCCCTGCTGCGCGATCGCGGCCTCCCGCCGGCTAGCGTCCACCAGATCCTCGGCGGCAGCGCCCTGGACCTGCTGCGCCACCTGCTCTGACCTCCCGGCCGCGTATCAGGGCCGCGCGCCCCATCCCCGGGCCCGATCGACATCTCGTTAGGCTCGTTCGAAGAAGCAGCAACGGCCGAGATGAAGGTGAATCCATTGTCACAGGACAAGCAGTGGTTTGTCGCCACACTGCGCCGCCTGGGTTACACGGAGGCAGCCGAAGCGGCGGCGCGAGAACTGCCCGACCCGGTCTCGATGGAGGAGATGAGGACGTTCGCCGACAGGTACAACATCTCTCGCGACGAAGTGATGAGCCAGATGGGCGGAAGTCCCTGACGTCGTACCGATTGACCAGCTAGGACGGGCATCCTTACGCTTCCGGAGTGAAGCACAAGCTGCCAGCCCGGGCCCGGGTCGTCATCGTCGGAGGCGGCGTCGCCGGCTGCAGCATCGCGTACCACCTGGCCAAACGAGGCTGGACCGACGTGGTTCTGCTGGAACGCAAGCGGCTGACCTCCGGCACCACCTGGCACGCGGCCGGGCTGATCACCCAGGCCAGGCCGACGTACGGGACCCGGGAGATCGTCCGGCGGAGCCTGCGGGTCTTCCAGACCCTGGAGGAGGAGACCGGCTTCGCCACCGGGTTCGAGCGGACCGGGACGCTGCACCTGGCCGACGGCGCCGAACGCCTGGAGGAACTGCTCCGGCAGGCCTCGGCCGCGCGGGCCAACGGGATCACCGCCGAGCCGATCTCGCCGGAACAGGCGGTCGAGCTGTTCCCGCCGCTGTATGCCGGGGACCTCGCCGGAGCGGTGTACTACCCGGACGACGGCCGGGGCAACGCCACCGACACGACGATGGCCCTGGCCGCGGGCGCCCGCCAGCTCGGCGTCCGGATCGTCGAGAACACGAAGGTCACCAAGGTCATCCGCCGGGACGGGCGGGTGGCCGGCGTCACCAGCGAGCACGGGGACATCGAGGCCGAGTACGTGGTGGCGGCGCCCGGCATGTGGGGACGCGAGTTCGGCGCGCTGGCCGGCGTCGGCATCCCGTTGCAGGCGCTGGCGCACTACTACGTCATCACCGAGCCGATCCCCGGCCTGCCGCCCGGCCTGCCGACGATCAAGGCGGCCCCTGAGTACGCCTATGTGAAGAACGAAGGCGCCGGGCTTATGGTCGGCTTCTTCGAGCCGGGCAGCTACCCGTGGGCCTCCCGCGGCCTTCCCGCCGACGCGGAGTTCACCCGCCTGCCAGAGGACTGGGACCACCTCGGGCCGTTCTACGAGAACATGATGAAGCGGCTGCCGGTGCTGGCCGAGGTCGGTATCCGGCTGCACTTCTGCGGGCCGGAGAGCTTCACCCCGGACGGCCTGTACCACCTCGGCGAGGCGCCCGGGGTGCGCAACCTCTTCGTCGCCGCCGGGTTCAACTCGGTCGGCTTCCTGTCCGGCCCCGGGGCCGGCTCGGTCCTCGCCGACTGGATCGTGGACGGCCGGTCGCCGCTCGACCTGCCAGAAACCGACCCCCGCCGGGTCGCACCGCACGAGACCGGCCGGCGCTTCCTCGAGCAGCGCGTCACCGAGACCCTGGACCTCGCCTACGAGATCCACTGGCCCTACCAGCAGCGCTCCAGCGTCCGCGGGCTGCGCCGCAGCCCGCTGCACGACCGGGTAACGGCGGCCGGGGCGGCCTTCGGCGAGCTGCTGGGCTGGGAGCGCGCCAACTGGTACGCCCCCGCGGGCGTCAAGCACGAGTACGAGTATTCGTTCGGCCGTCAGAACTGGTTCGAGTACTCCGCGGCCGAGCACCGCGCCGTCCGCGAGGCGGTCGGCCTGTTCGACACCTCCTCGTTCGGCAAGCTCCTCGTCCAGGGCCGGGACGCGGAGGCCGTGCTGCAGCGGGTCAGCGCGGGCGAAGTGGCGGTCGAGCCGGGCCGCATCGTCTACACCCAGTGGCTGAACTCCCGCGGCGGGATCGAGGCGGACGTCACCGTCACCCGGCTCGACGAGACCAGGTTCCTGGTGCTCTCCGGCCCGGCCACCCTGGCCCGGGACCGGGACTGGCTGGAACGGCACATCGGCCCGGACGAGTTCGCCGTCGTCACCGACATCAGCCAGGCCCTGGCGATGATCCCGGTGATGGGACCGAACGCCCGGCTGCTGCTGCAGTCCCTCACCGACGCCAACCTGTCCGCCGAGGCCTTCCCGTTCGGGGCGTCCCGGGAGATCGACCTCGGCTGCGGCTTCGTCCGCGCCACCCGGATCACCTACGTCGGCGAGCTCGGCTGGGAACTGCTCATCCCGGCCGATCTGGCCGTGCACGTCTACGACACGATCGCCGGGGCCGGCCAGGAGTACGGACTGCGCCCGGCCGGCTATCACGCCCTGGATTCGCTCCGGGTGGAGAAGGCCTACCGGAGCTGGGGTCACGACATCTCCGCCGGTGACACCCCGCTGGAGGCCGGGCTGGGCTTCGCCGTGGCCTGGGACAAGCCCGGCGGCTTCACCGGCCGCGACGCCCTGCTCCGGCAAAAGGAAACCGGCGTGGGGCGCCGGCTGGTCCAGTTCGCCCTGCGCGACCCCGATGCCTTCGCCTACCACGACGAGCCGGTCTACCGCGATGGCGCCCTGGCCGGCCGGGTGAGTTCGGCCGCCTACGGCCACACCCTCGGCCGCACCGTCGCGCTCGGCTACGTGACCGCGCCCGAACCGGGCACGCCGCCCTCCTGGTACGCCGCCGGAAAGTACGAGATCGAGATCGCCGGCGACCGCGTCCCCGCCGACGCCTCCCTGCGCCCTCTCTACGACCCCGCCTCCCAGCGCCCCCGCGGCTGACCGCCGCCCGGGCCACGCCGACGGCACCCCGCCGCGAGCGATCACGCCGTCCTGCTGCAACTGATCACCCCCATCCTGCGAGACTGGGGGCTTGATGTGCTGAAGGGACCCCCGGGGGCTGCCAGATGGAACCTGCCGTGACGACGTCCGCCTCGTCGGCCTTCACGGCCGAGCCCGAGTCGGCGGAAGTGCGGGCGCGGGCCCTGGCCGCGGCGCGCCGCCGGGCCACCGCTCTGCTCGCCGCCGTCACGGTGCTGTTCGTGGCCGTGACCGCGGTCGGCGTCCACGGCACCCTCCTCGGCTACGTGCAGGCAGGCGCCGAGGCCTCCATGGTCGGCGGGGTGGCCGACTGGTTCGCGGTGACCGCCCTGTTCCGCCGCCCGCTGGGGCTGCCGATCCCGCACACCGCGCTGATCGTCGAGCGCAAGGACCAGTTCGCCGCCACGCTCGGCCGGTTCGTGCAGGAAAACTTCTTGAACGCCGATGTCCTGACCGAACGGATCAGGGCCGCCCGCCTTGTTCCCCGGCTGGCCGCCTGGCTGGGCGATGAGGCCAACGCCGCGCAAGTCGCCGGCCACGCCGCCGGGGCGGTGGTCACAGTAGCCGAGGCGCTCCGCGACGAGGATGTCCAGCGCGTGCTCACCGCCGAACTGACCCGGGTGATCGACACCGTGGAGGTGGCGCCGCTGGCCGGGCGGGCGCTGCGGGTCCTCATCGCGGGCGGCCACCACGCCGAGCTGTTCGGCACCGTCGTGTCCGCCGCCGACCGCTATCTCGGCGACCATCATGCCGAGCTGCGTGAGCTGTTCGAGGGAGAGGCCCCCCGCTGGGTGCCCGACGCGGTCTACCGGCGCGCCTTTGACCGGCTGTACACCCGGCTGCGCCAGCGCCTGGTCGCCATGGCCGCCGATCCCGATGACGAGACCCGCCGTCAGTTCGACGCGTGGATCGCCGAGCTCCCCGGCCGCCTGGAGACCGACCCGGAGCTGCGCGAGCGCGGGGAACGCCTCAAGCGCGACCTCCTCGGCAGCACCCTGCTCCGGGACTGGTCCTCCGAGCTGTGGCAGAAGGCCAAGGAGGCGCTGCGCGCCCAGGCGGCCGACCCGGAGTCCGAACTGCGCCGCCGGCTGGCCGAGGTGCTGGCGGCGGCCGGCCGCCGCCTCGGCTCGGACCGCCGCCTCGCCGACGGCATGGACCGCATGATCGAGTCGGGCGTCAGCGCCCTCGCCGATCACTTCCACGACGAGCTGGCGGGCCTGGTCACCGGGACCATCGAGCGCTGGGACGCCGCCGAGACGTCGAGCCAGCTGGAACTGCTCCTCGGCCGCGACCTGCAGTACATCCGCATCAACGGCACGGTGGTCGGCGCCGGCGTGGGCCTGATCCTGCACGCCATCGTCCTGGCCCTGGCCTGATGGCGGCCGCGAGCCGTTGCCGGGTCAGACGCCGGGCCTGGCCTGCGCCTGCCCGGACGCGACCGCCTCGCCGAACGCGGCGTAATCGCGTTCGGTCTGGTCCGCGTAGCTCACCCCGAAGTCCGCCACGGCCTGCTCGAACTTCGCGGAACCGCCCAGGTAGGCGGCGATCGCGAAGCGGTCCCCGGTCCGGGCGTGAGCCCGGGCCAGCGTCCAGCCGCACAGCTCGCCGTAGTCCGTCATCTCCGCCGGGCCCATCCGCTCGACCGGCGCGGAGTACTTCCAGTCCCGTAGCTGGCGCAGGTAGTAGTCCGTTCGGTCGCCATCGGGCACGGTCGTGCGCTGCCAGCCGAGGAAGATGTCGCTGGCCGCCTGCATCAGCCGCTGGCCTGACACCACCCGCTCGCCCTGGTTGTCGTACTGGCTCTCTCCGGCGTAGGCGGCCAGCACCGAGCGTTGGGCCTGCTTGGCCTGCAGCAGCAGCGGGTCGAGGTCGTCCCCGGGCCGCCTTCCCGGCCGCGATGCTCTTGTCCCGGCCAGTCGGCCCGCTGTCCATCATCGCCTTCGCTGTCCGATCACGCTGTGCCGTTCCCAGCCTGTCACGCTACGGCCCGCTCACGCCATGGCGCAGTCAAGCAGGCGCACCGCGCTCCGTCAGCGCGCGGTCCGTACCATCGTGCTGCCGAGGTCCGGCTGTCCCCGAGGGAGGGAACTCAGATGCCTGCTGACGACCTGATCGGCACGTTCTTCGCCGCGCAGGCGGCGTTCAGCGAACGCGTGCACGCCGCCGCCCCTGACCAGTGGCAGCTGGGCACCCCGGACGTACTGTGGACTGTCGCCAACCTGGTCGGGCATCTGGTCGACGAACATCGCTGGGCTGCGCCGCTGCTGGCCGGGCTGGACATGGATGCCGCCCGGGCGGTGGTGGCCGGGCTGGGACCGGCGAGCGGGGACGGAGTTGCCCTCGTCCGCGCATGGGACCGGGCCGCGGCCGCTTCAGCCGGGGCGTTCCGCGCCGACGGCGCGCTGACCGGTTCGGTCGCTATCACCCGAGGTCGGGTTCCGGCGGCGGAGTACCTGGAGGAGATGGTGCTCGACCTGATCGTGCACGCCTGGGACCTCGGCGCCGCGACCGGCTACCCGGGGCCGCTGCCCGCCGAGGCGGTGGCGGCCATCTACCCGCTGGCTCAGGCCGTCGTCGACCGGACGCCCGCCGGCATGTTCGACGCACCGGTCGAGGTCAGCGCCGACGCGCCGGTCATCGACCGGCTGGTGGCGCTCACCGGCCGTCGTCCGCCGCGGGCGTGACCGGGATGCCGCCGGCGCACAGCGGGCACTCCCCGGCCGGCCACGCCTGGCTCGGTATCGTCCCGGCCGCGTAGAAGGGCACGCCCAGGCTGGCCGGGTCCCTCGCGCTCGCCTCGCCCAGCGCCAGTAGCGCGGCTACCGCGACCGGGATCGCGCCCCGGACGCGCAACGCCTCCAGGCAGGCCGCGACCGCCGTGCCGGCGTTGACCGCGTCATCGACGACGGCTACCCGCCAGCCGCCGATCCCGCCCTGCACCGGCGGAAGGTGATAGCCGGCCACCACTGCGGGTGAGCGATAGCCGGCCAGGAAGGCGACCCCCAGCCGGTCGGCGACGGCGTAGGCCAGGAACGCGCCTCCTTCCAGCGGGCCGCATACCGCGTCGGGCGCGTGCTCCCTCAGCCGTTCGGCCAGCCAGTCGACGTACGGCCGCAGCCGGGAAGGTCGCAGGAACAGCGCGTCAAGGTCCAGCCACAGATTCCCGTGGTATCCGGTGCCCAGATCGAAGTGCCCCGGCCTGGGCCGGGCCAGCTGGATCACCTCCGAGGACTCCACCTCGCTATCATCCCAGCGGCTCCCGTATTAATTTTCTCCCTCGCGCTCTCCGCAGTAACATCGGATCACTCGCGGGTCCGGCGGCACCCCCGTCGGCCAGGGGCCCCGGGTGGGGGGAGGAACGATCATGACCGATGTGATTGGCGCGATCGCGCAGAAGTGGAACGCGCTGGGCGGAGCCGGGGGATTCGGCGCCCCGGAAGACATCGAACGGCCCACGTTCGACGGCGCGGGCCGGACGCAGCCGTTCGCGGGCGGCAAGTTCATCGTCTGGCATCCCGAGCTCGGTGCCTTCGAACTCCACGGCCTGATCGCGGTCAAGTGGGTGGCCCTGGGCCGCGAGCGGTTCGGCTATCCGGTCACCGACGAGACCGGCTGCCCGGACGGGCGCGGCCGCTTCAACCACTTCCGTGCCATGCAACTGGCTGGCGATCCGGTGGCCTCGATCTACTGGACGCCGGCGACAGCGGCACACGAGGTGCACGGCGTCATCCGTGATGCCTGGGCGCGGCAAGGCTTCGAACGCGGCTCGCTCGGCTATCCGACCAGCGACGAGCACGACGGGTCGGTGCCCGGCGGCCGGCGCAGCGACTTCCAGCACGGCTTCATCGACTGGACCGCCCAGCACGGCGCCATCGTGCACGGACCCGTGCCCATCGACTGACGACGCGCGCGGCCCGGTCAGGGAGCCCGGCCGGCGGCTTCCGGCGGCAACCTACAATGTCGGCGTGAGCATGGACCGGATCGCCCTGGTCACCGGCGCCGGGAGCGGTATCGGCCGGGCTGCGGCCATCCGGCTCAGCCATGCCGGGCTGCGGGTCGTGCTCGCCGCCCGCGGCGCCGACGCGCTGGCCGCCACCGCCGCGGCCTGCCCGGGCCCGACCCTGGCCGTCCCGGCCGACGTCACCGACGCGTCGGCGGTGGACCGGCTCTTCGACCGCGCCGAGCACGACTGGGGTCCGGTCGAGGTCCTGATCGCCAGCGCCGGCGCGGGGTACTCGGCGCGGATCGAGCGGACCAGCGACGCCGACTGGTACCGCATGCTCGAGCTCAACCTGACCGCGCCGTTCCGGTGCCTGCGCCGGGCCGTGCCCGGCATGCGCGCCGGCGGCTACGGCCGCGTCGTGGTGATCGCGTCGACCGCGGCGCGGATCGGCGAGCCGTACCTCGCGGCGTACGCGGCCAGTAAGCACGGGGTCCTGGGGCTGGTCCGGGCGGCCGCCGCCGAACTGGCCGGCACCGGGGTGACGGTGAACGCGGTCTGCCCCGGCTTCGTCGACACCCCGATGACGGCCGCCACGATCGGGAACATCGTGGCCAGGACCGGCCGCACGGACGATGGGGCCCGCTCGGCGCTGGAGGCCAGGCAGCCGATCGGGCGGCTGATCACGCCGGAAGAGGTGGCCGGCGCGGTGTGGTTCTGCGTGGCTAGCGAGGCCATCACCGGGCAGGCGATCAACGTGGACGGCGGCACCGTTCAATCCTGAGTACCGAACGGGCCCATCCTCCCGCCGCCCTGGCTCAGGGCGCTCGTAATCTCCGCGCAAGATCCCTCCATAGCGGAGGGAGACGTAATAACTACATTCCGTTCGGAATGGTTCTCGGCCACGCCAAGCCAACCCGGGCTACGCCAGGTCACAGGCTTATCCCGGCCCGGTAAATGCCCCTTAACCTGCGACGTAAGAACTTCGCAAGGAATTGCCGCGCATCCGGCCTCGATCCGGGCCGAAAAACGGACAAAACACAAATCCTGTGAACTTGCTGACCTGGGTATTAACGCGGCTCTACGGTTAGCGCCGGGAGCGTCAGCGGGGCGCCTCCGACGGAGGTGGAATCAATGCTCATCACCGGTCAGCCGCCCGTTCGCCGCGGCCGGAACAACCGCCGCCGGAACAGCCGCGGCCGGAACAGCCGCGCGGCGCGTATCGCGGTCCCGGTCACCGCGGCGGTGGCGCTGAGCCTCGGTGCGGGGATCTTCGTCGCGGCTTCCGGCAGTGGCCCGGCCAAGATCCAGCAGGCCGCGGCCTCCTCCTCGCAGGGAGTAACGTCCACGGCCGTCAACACCGACTGTGACATCATCGTCCCGGCTCACCCGCTGACCGCCAAGGGCCTGGCCACGCCCTACCAGCTCACCGGGCCGGCCGGCACGTCCCCCGCGGCCTCCGGCTGCCAGATGATCAATTCGGTCAACCTGGGCGCGTTCGTCCAGGCCACCATCCTGGACACGCGGACCGGGGCGCTGTCGGTGTACGACCCGCTGGTCGTCACCAAGGGCACCAAGCCGGCCGTCGCGCCCCTGGTGCCGAAGCTGCCCAGGCACGCGGTCATCACCATCGACATCGGCTTCAACGGCGAGATCCTGCGCCAGGCCGGCGCGACGCGGGGCGCGCTCCGGCAGGGCAACTGCACGGACGGCGAACCGGGCTCACCCTTCGGGCAGGTCTCCTTCTGCAACGGCCCCAACTTCTTCAGGGCGGCCTTCGCCATGGAGCACGCCGGCCGGCTCGTCATCCCCTCCATCGGGATCTCGCGGAAGATGGCCGTGACCGCGGGCGCGCTTGGGACCGGCCGTGCCTGCCCCACGGTGCGCAACTTCAACATGGTCGACCAGGACCCGAGCGACAACGTGACCACCGCCTACCTGCTCAACCCGGCGACCGGCCGGACAGCGCAGGCCCGTGCGGCCAACAAGGCCCGCATGCCGCACGCCAAGATGCTGGTCAACGGCAGCGACAACGCCCTCATCGACGACTTCCTCGACCCGGCGCTCGGCTGCGCCCCGCTGGAAGCGCCTGACCTGGGCAACCATGGCGTCATGACCACCTCCCAGGCGCTCGATGAACTGCTCGCCGCCAGGAACGAGCCGAAGAACGCGGCCCTGATCCCGGAGAACGACGGGATGGTCGTGGACAACGGCGGCGGCATCGACCTGGCCAAGGCCAACCTCTACCGGTCCGAGATCGGGCAGCCGCTGGTCAGCAGCCGGACCCAGGCGAGCAGCAGCCCGCAAATGTTCTGCCAGAACCTGATCAACATCCAGACGCCGTTCATCGCGGCCAACCAGGAGATCTTCGCCGCCGCCCCCTCGCCGGTGCTCTCGGTGGGCGACACCCTCTACACCTTCCTGGCGAACCGGCTGGCCGGGTCGTTCGACGAGCTCAACTGCCAGAACTTCGGCCTGACCCAGCCGGTCACCGGCATCGTCACCAACGGCGCCGGCGCGGCCACCCAGGTCACGCTGAACACCGCCCAGCAGACCGCCTCGTTCTGAGGCCGGAGCCCGACCGGCCCGAGTTCCGCCGCGTCCTCGCCGCCGCCGTCAGCGGCTGAAGCTGCCGTGACGGCATACCGTATTGGGCATATCGGGCCATAGGTAGACTAGCTACTGCCCGGTAACCCCTCTCCCCCCCAGGGTGCCGGGCACCGCCCGGCCTGGGCGCCCAGGCCGGGCCTCTTAATTCTTCTGGCCCGGTCATGCGCTGCTCGCCGCGCCGAGCGGATCGCGGTCCGCGGCCGGGCTGATCCCGAGCCGGGACCCGGCTTAGCCCCAGACCTTCTGCGCGGTGTCCACGACGAGTTCGAGCTTGCGCTTTTCCTCGTCGACGGTCAGTACGTTGCCCGCCGAGGTGGAGGCGAATCCGCACTGCGGGCTGATGGCCAGGTTCTCGCCAGGAACGTACCGAGCCGCCTCGTCGATCCGGCGCCGCAGGTCGTCCTGCGCCTCCAACTCGGGCACCTTGGACGAGATCAGCCCGAGCACCACCACCGTGCCGGGGCGGATGAACCGGAGCGGTTCGAAGCCGCCCGCCCGTTCGGTGTCGTACTCCAGGAGGAACCGGTCGACTTTCACCTCACCGAAGAGGCGCTCGGCCACCGGCTCGTAGCCGCCTCGCGCCATGTATGCGCTCCGGTTGTTCCCGCGGCAGATGTGCATGCCCACAGTGACCTCGGGGTGGCTGGCTTTCACCGCGCGGACCACCGCTGCGTCGGCCGCCACCGAACCCTCCAGGATGAGCCTCGGGTCCACCGCCGCGTTGCCAGTCTCCGCGCGGAACTCGTCGTCGAAGACCTGGTTGTAGGAGAGCGAGTCCAGTTGCACCCGGCGGGTGCCGCGCTCGATCAGGTCCCCGATCTCCTCGATCTGCAGCGCGACGAGGTCGTGCACCAGGTCCGCGGGGGAGGGGTAGGCGGCGGAACTAACCTCGGGACGCCATGCCAGCCCGCCCATCGCCGCGCTCATCATCGTGATCTTGAACTGGCCGGGCACCTGCCGGGCCATGAACTCCGCCTCGATGTTGGTGAGCAGGGTCTTCCGGTACACCTTGGCGGTGGCCGCCGTTAGGTCGAAGTCGGTCTCTTCGGTCGGCGGGATCTCTCCGTCGTCTCGGCGCCATCTCACCGGGGGGGTCTGGATCAGGCTCATCCCGCCGGTCGACTCCAGGATGCCGGTCATCCAGTTCGTCCGCCGGACCTCGCCGTCGGTGAACACCTCGATGCCCGCCTCGCGCTGCAGGGCGATATTCTCCGCCGCCGCCCGGTCTTCCGCCTCCCGCAGTCCGGCCTCGCTCAGCTCGCCCCGCCGATGCCCGGCCCGGGCGGCCAGCAGCCAGGGCTGCCGCAGCATGCTGCCGACGTGCTCCGCGTGAATGTCCGTCGCCACTGGCGTCCATCTCCCTACGTAGGCCGGAAATGTCCGCCGCCCACTCTAACGCCGTCGCTGACCCCGGCGCGAGCGCTGATCCATAGGGTCAGGGCCAGAGTAGCTGCCGGGTCCAGGCGGACCCGGCGCGCCGGTAGCGCAGCCGGAGGTGGCGCCGGTCCAGGTCGCCCTGCCAGAACTCAGCCTCCTCGGCGGTCAGCGCGTACAGCGTCCAGCCGGGGGCGACCAGCCCGGGATCGGCGCCGATCCGGGCCTGGGCCTCCTGGAAGGCCCGGTCGAGTTCGGCCAGGTCGTCGAGCGGTTCGGACTGGCGGCCGATGAGCGCCTCGGCCCGGGACGCGGGCGGCCGGGCCAGGAAGTCGGCCGCGCTGGCCGGGCCCGCCGGGGCGGCCGTGCCGCGGACGCGGATCTGGCGTCCCTGCTGGGGCCACCAGAATGACAGCGCGGCGTGCGGGTTGACGGCGAGGTCCCGGCCCTTGCCGCTGGCCGCGCCGGAGGCGAAGTACCAGCGGCCCTCGCCGTCGACGTCCTTGCAGATCAGCACGCGGGACGACGGCCGGCCCTGGTCGTCGGCGGTGGCCAGGGTCATGGCATGCGGCGCGGGAACGGCGTCTTGCACGGCCGCCTCGAGCCAGCGCAGGAACAGGGTGACCGGATCGGCCGGGGTCGCGTGCGGGTCGAATTTCGGCATCCCGTCCGGGAACACCCGCCGGCCACGGAGCAGTTCGCGCAGGCCTGGTGGCTCGGCCGCCATCCGGTCGTCTCCCTTCGGGCCTAGACACCCTCAACTCTGCCACGCCTGCGTCCTACCTTCCCCTTGGCGGCCGTCAGGGGAATAGCCTCCGGGCGAGACCGGTATTGTCTGCTCGTGATCATCAGGCAGGCCACCGAGCCGGACTGGCCGCTGATCTACCCCATCTACTCCGCGATCATGGCCGAGGGGAAGACCTACCCCTTCCCCGAGAGACAGTCGCTCGACGAGGCCCGCCCCTGGTGGATGGAGGAGCCGCCCGCCCAGACGGTGGTCGCCGTCAGGGACGGCGCCATCGTGGGCTCGGCCAAGATGGGGGCCAACCGGCCGGGCCGCGGGTCGCACGTGGCGACGGCGTCGTTCCTCGTCGATCCGGCCCGCCAGGGCCAGGGCATCGGCCGCGCGCTCGGCGAGTACGTCCTGGACTGGTGCCGCCAGATGGGCTTTGCCAGCGTCCAGTTCAACGCGGTCGTAGAGTCCAACGCCCCGGCCGTGCACCTGTGGCAGTCCCTCGGGTTCCAGATCATCGGCACCGTCCCGGAGTCCTTCGATCACCCCGAGCACGGCCTGGTCGGCCTGCACATCATGTTCCGGCACCTCTGAGGCAGACCCGGCGTGGCGGATGCCCATTTCGAGCACCCCCGGCTCGCGGAACTCTACGATCCGCTGGATCCGGATCGCTCCGACCTGGACGCCTACGCCGCCCTGGCCGCCGAGTCCGGCGCCCGCGCCGTCCTGGACGTCGGCTGCGGCACCGGCACCCTGGCCTGCCTGCTCGCCCGCCGCGGCATCCAGGTGATCGCCGCCGACCCGGCGGCTGCCTCGCTGGCAGTGGCCAGGTGCAAGCCCGGCGCTGGCCATGTCCGCTGGCTGCACGCCGATGCCGCGAATCTGCCTCCCCTGCGGGTCAACCTGGTCACCATGACCGGGAACGTGGCCCAGGTCTTCCTGGCCGGGCACGAGTGGACGGCCGCACTCCAGGCGGCCCGCCAGGCCCTGCGGCCCGGAGGGCGGCTGGCGTTCGAGAGCCGCGACCCGGACCGGGCGGCCTGGCGGGAGTGGACCCGCGACCAGACCTACCGACGCGTCGATGTCCCCGGCACCGGCCCGGTCGAGACCTGGACGGACCTGACCAGCGTTGAGGGGAACCTGGTCGCCTTCCGGACCACCTTCGTCTTCGCCTCCGACGGCACGGTGCTGACCTCCGACTCCACCCTGCGCTTCCGGAGCCGCGACGAGCTGGCGACCTCCCTGACGGCATCCGGCCTGGTCGTCGACGAGGTCCGCGACGCCCCCGACCGTCCCGGCCGCGAGTTCGTCTTCATCGCCCGGCGGGCAACACGAGGGTGATGACCGGCAGCCGAATGGCCGCGTCTGCGCGTAGTTCGCGTCAGAGATACGCCGTTACGGTGCTCATGGGTGGCCCCGTTCTTCCAGCGCGCGCAAGGCCTCGGCGAACGGCCGCTCCAGCCAGGCGAGGTGGTCGGCCTCGCCGTGGTGGTGGGTCGTGAGCTGGTCGGACCTCCGGACCGCAGTGTGCCGTACGTATTCGCGGGCACCCTCGACCAGCGTTCGGATATAGCGGATGCCTTCGGGGTCGGTCATCGTCCAGTCGCCGCCGCAGGCGACGTAGACCGGCGAGGTGTGGGCGAAAACCCGGCGACCCCATTCATCGAGGTGGTAATCGACGCCGAACGCCCGGCAGGCTATCCACGCGTTCCCGTCGATCCGCAATTCCTCGTTGATTTCGGCCTGCCGCCCGCCGTTGGCTTCCGCCCTCGCGACGACCTCGCCGTTACGCACGACTTCGAGCGAGCGGAGCGGGAAAATGCTGCGCACCGCGGCATGGACGCTGACCGTTCCAGGCCCGGATAGCTCGACGGTACCGCCCGGCTCGCACCCGTCGACCGAGAGCGTCACCAGCGGCCCGCCGGAAAGGAACGTACGGCCCGACCGCACCGCCCGGCACCAGGCCTCATAGCTGAACTCCTCGTCCAGCCTCGCGTACGTGCGATACAGGCCGACCGGCACGGCGCTCGACATCTTGTCCGTGCCACCGACGAGCGGCAGCCGGTAGCCGCTGTTCAGGTACCGGTAATACTCGAGCATCGCGTCATCGGAATGGGCCAGCATCTCGACGGCGTCGGCTCGGCCGGTCGCGACGAGAACGGCCGGCTCGCCGTTCGGATTCGGGAAATGCGCGGCGACGACGGTGCCGCCCTGGGCGTGCGTCCGGTCGGCCCAGTCGCTCAACGTCGCGTCCAGCGCGCCGCCGAGTTCGGCCTCGTCGGGACCATCGCTGCACCACGGCATGACCGGTTCTTTCAGGTCCCACAGGACCATGTGGCCGAGCGCGTGCTGCCGGTTTTCCTGGCCGACATACGTCACGTAGCCGCCGCCGTCGACGACACTGTGCTGGCTCACACTGTGCGGGCTAACACTGTGCTGGCTAACACTGTGCTGGCTAACACTGGGCCGGCCGGAGAAATCCTCGGTGTTAGTGAACAGCGCGCCCCACTGCGTCTGCAGCAAATTGACGACACGCAAATCCTCGCCCCTCTGCTCGAGCTGAGCGCCCGGGGTCGACAGGAAGTGCACGTGCGAGTCGCCAGACCACCATCCTTCAGAAGCCATGTCAGCGACGCGCCCGATCCGCAGTGTCAGGTCTCGCTGACCTCGCTCGATCCGCACAGTCTGCCGGAGCGGCTCGTATTCGAACCCGCGCGCAACGTCCACGACGACGTCGCCCCGCGGTAGCCATCCCTGGCAGGTGCCGTCGATATATGCGTAGCTGCGCTGACCCAGACGGATGTCACCGCCAACGTCGTAATGCCAGCTGCCGAGATTTTGCGTGACGTGATTGTGGTGGCCGTGCGGCTGGTAGGGAATTCCCTCGGCCGAACGGAAATGGACCCGGCACGGCACCGGCCGCCCGGTCGCGTCGTCGACGATGCTGACATGCACCCAGTTGCGGCCGCCTTCCGCCAGCTCGAGCATGACCTGGCCGGCGTCCGCCCGCCCGTCACGTTCCACGTCGCCCCAGCGCACCCGGCCCAGCTCATTCTCGCCTCGCCGGACCGCGACGGTGGCCGACGGCAGCGCGGCGATCGACGCATACGCGGACGTTCCTTCGGTCGCCCCCCAGCCGGCCCGGTCGTCGTCGCCGGGCAGCGGCTGCGGATAGGTCGCCACACCTCGGTCCACCTCGACATCGAGGACGCCGTCCCGCCCGTCCTTCGCCACCAGCCGCACCGGACGGGCCGGCGCGCGGACGAACGGGTGCTCATCCGGTGTCCCCTCTAGATCGGCGCTGGTCGTGATGCCGGCGACCACGAATCGCCCGCCGCGCGGGATGACCTCGATCCGTTCGACCGTTCGTTCCGGGTAAGGATTTTCCCAGCACCACAGGTAGTAGCCGGCGGGCCATCCCATGGCGTGCTCCACCAGGCGGATCCCGGCTTCGCCCCAGCTGCCCTGGAAACGCGGCAGGTTATGGTCGCTGGTGTCGGTGACGGCGAGGAACGGCAGACGGCCCCATACCGGCGGCACCACCTGGATCTCGAACCGTTCCCGGATGGGCGCGACCACGACCTCGCCGCCGGCCAGGTGAAACGCATACTCCGCGACGGCCTGTCCGACGGCGTGACCGGCTGGTGCGCCCGGCTCGAGCAGCCGATGCGCGACGATCACCCGCCGGGCCAGCCGGCCGATCCCGACCGACGTCGGGGCGCCAGGCAGCAGCAAGCACCGCTCCGCGGACGGCGGCTCCGGCCCGATCAGGAACGGCAGGCCGCGCAGGTCCACCCGCCCGAGCGGAACATCACCCGGCTCATCGCCAAGAACCTCCACACCGGCGTTGCAGGCAGCGGACAGGTCTACTGGCTCATAGCTCGGCATGCGTCCGATCGTAGGACGAGCGACCGGGCTGATCCCAGTCGATTTCGGGGCTCCGTGGGCGATCATGCACTTCGCCAGTCGTCACGCCGCAAAAGAGAACTCGCTCCCGAACTGGTCCGCTCCCCAGGCCCGCCCGAGTGTGAGCCGACCGCCGCCGAGCACAACCACATGGACCGCTGGCATTTCGCCGTGCGAGGGGTGACCAGCCTGAGACCTGGCCGCTGCCGGGCGCCGTCCTGTCCCCGGCTGGCGCACATGCCTCCCCGGCCTCACCCGTTAGCCGGACGCCGGCCCGCGCAACCGTCACGATGTGACATCGTTGCGGTCAGTGCGCGTCAGTTATTAACACGCGGGTTTGATCTCGGGTGCGAGCGGGCGGGGCGATAGCCGCGGCGGCGGCGGTGCGGGGCGGCGGTTCTGGGTCGAAGTGCCGGTGGTCCGGTTCTAGCCGGACCAGCGGCACATCGACCCAGCGGTTAGCACATCAGCGCGCCAGAAATCCCGAAGCGACGGGTTATTTTAAGACGCGCGCTCAAGACCGTCACGATGTGACATCGTGGCGGTTAGGCCTTCGGCAAGTGGATTTGCGCACTAATTTCCGGTCGTTCGGTGGGCACCCGGCCGACACCATGCGGATGTGGGCAATCGGCTAGAAAAGGGGCCGGATGGCTGGGCACGATGAGATCCGTGACCTGGACAGCGCCCGGGTACCCGTGTACCGACGAGCCGTTCACCGGCCCCGAGCGGCCGATGCTCGACGGGTTCCTGGACTGGTATCGCGCTAGCTTCCTGCGGCGATGTACCGGGTTGACCGGCGAGCAGCTGGCCGCGCGGTCCACGCCGCCGTCCGGCCTCTCCCTGCTCGGCATCGCCCGGCATCTCACCGATGTCGAACGGACTTACTTCCGGCGGCGGTGGGGCGGCGAGGAGGTCGCCGGCTACTACACCACGCCGGACCGGCCGGACGCCGACTTCGATGACGTCGATCCGGCACATGCCCAGCGCGACCTCGAGCGCCTGGTCGCCGAGCAGGGCGCGGCGCGCCGGGCCGTGGCGGGCCTGCCGCTGGACACGATCTACGTCAACCCGCGGTGGGGCGAGATGTCACTGCGCTGGGCTCTGACCCACATGATCGCGGAATACGCGGCGCACGCCGGGCAAGCGGACCTGATCCGGGAACGGATCGACGGCCGCAAAGGCTGGTAGGGCTGCCCCGGGCGCGCTCACCGCAGGTCCAGTCGCATCACCACGCGCGGGAACCCTCCGGCGACCGACGTGGTGTCCGCGGCCTTGGTGAACCCTGCGTCCTCGAAGAGCTTGCGGGTCCCCACATAGGCCATCGTGAGGTCGACCTTCTTGCCCTGGTTGTCCACGGGGTAACCCTCGACCGCCGGGGCGCCGTGTGACCGCGCGTAGGCCACGGCCCCGTCGAGCAGGACGTGTGAGATGCCCCGCCCGCGGTAGCCGGGACGGACGCGGATGCACCACACCGACCAGACGGCCAGGTCATCGACATGGGGAATCTTGGCCGACCGCGCGAACGGCAGTTCCGACCGGGGCGCCACGGCCGCCCACCCGGCGACCTCGGCGTCGGCGTAGGCCAGGACGCCAGGCGCGACCTTGCGGCGGCACAGCTTCTGCACGTACTCACCCCGGGCAGGCCCAGCCAGCGCACGGTTGGTCTTCCAGTCCAGCCGATGGCTGAGGCACCAGCACACCGAGGAATCGGGATTCTTAGGCCCGAGCATGGTGGCGACGTCGTCGAACCGTGCCGCCGTGGCGGGCCGGACCACGATGCTCATCGTGTCAGGCTCCGTCCGGCCGGCTAGCCCAGTCGCCGGCCAGCAGGCCGAGGATCACCTCGTCGGCGAACTCCCCGTTGACCCAGGCCGCCCCGCGCAGCGTGCCCTCTTGCGTGAACCCGGCGCGTTCGGCGCCCCGGATCATCGCCGCGTTGCTGGCCAGCGTCTCGACCTGCAGCCGGTGCAGGCCCCGGACGGTGAAGCCGTACTCGCACAGTGCCAGGACCACGTCCGTGCCCAGGCCGCGCCCCCGGAACGACGGCCGCAGCGACAACCCGAGGTGAGCCGTCCGGTTGTGCAGGTCGATGGCCCACAGCAGGGCCGCGCCGGCCAGCTCACCGCCGGCCAGCTCACCGCCGGCCAGCTCGCCGCCGGCCAGCTCACCGCCGGCCAGCTCACCGCCGGCCAGCTCCACCACGGAGAACAAGGCGAGGTCGTCGCCGGGCTCGCCGATCGCGTAGGGCGACGCGGACGAGGCGGCCGGGATCGGACGCCAAGGCCGCGAATCGGCCGTCATGTAGGTCACGACGTCCTCGTACAACTCGGCATGCAGGACCGCGACGTCTGCCTCGTCCCGGGCCCGCAGCCCGACCTTGCCCGCGCGCAGCATAAGACGTTCCTACCCGGCCGGGTCGCCGCGATCAACCAGGGCCGCCCCGGCCTGGCGCAGAGCCTGGCGCAGGTTCTCCTCGGCGTCCTGGATCCGCCACGGCATCAGCTTCGCCTCCCGGGCCAGGGTCACGGCCCGGCTCAGCAGCTCGGCGGCACGCCGGGGATTCCCCGCGGCCATCTCTGCCTCGCCCAGCGCGACCAGGGCACTGGGGACCCGCCGCGGATCATCCAGCTTCTCCCGCAGGGCGAGCGAGTGCCCGAGCTGGCGGACCGCCTCCCGCGGGCGGACGTCCTCCGCGAGGTAGTAAAAGCCCAGGTGCCGGTGGATCTCTGAGCGCCCGTACAGGTCCCCGCTCTCCTCCATCGCCTCGGCCAGCCCGAACGCCTGCCACAGATACGGCATCGCGGCGTCCCAGTCGCGCCGCAGCACCTGGAACACCAGGCTCAGGCCGAACAGTCCCCTGGCCGTGCCCGCTGCGTCACCGGTCTCCCGCCAGATGCCCAGGGCGCGCCGCATCAGCTCCTCTTCGGCGGCCACGTCCGCGTCGGCCAGCGGCACCCCGCCGATCAGCCTGCCGATGTTGCGGTGATGAAGCACCATCCCCAGGCCGCCGACGGCGAAGGCCTCGCCCGCACGGTCGCCAGCCTGCCCGGCCACCGCCCGCGCCTCGGCGAACAGCCGCTCCGCCGGGGCGAAATCCCCGGTGCAGAACGCGGCCGCGGTCAGCGCGTCATCCGCCGCCACGCACGAAGGGCGGGCCGCCCCGCCCGGCGGGAACGTCATGCCGCCAGCCTATTCCGGCGCGGGAACACCCGGGCGCTTCCTGATCCGAACCAGCCCGAGGGTCGCCAGGCACGCGGCCGCGAGCAGTGAGTACGGGACCAGGTCCGACGTGACCTGGGCCAGCGCCCCGCTGCCCGCGGCGGCTATCGCCTGGCCGGCGGCCCAGGCCAGGTTGCCCAGGCCGAAGGCCAGCCCCTGGTCGAGCCGCTGCTCCTGGGCGCCCTCGCTCACCAGCGTCATGGCCGGGGTGAACAGCGTGCCGAAGCAGGGCATGCCCACGATCAGCACCGGGATGAGCACCCAGGCCGACGCCAGCGTGGGCGCCAGCAGGCTGACCGCCACCGCTCCGGTCAGCGAGCACCTGACCGGCACGATCGCGCCCCGCCGGTCGGCCGCCCGTCCCGCGACCGGCGCCAGCGCCGCCTCCACCCCGGCCGCGGCCAGGAATGTCGCCGCGATGACCAGGGCCGTGACCCCGAGGTCCGCCATCCGCAGCGGCGCGAGCACATCCAGCACTCCGAACGCCAGTCCCGCCAGCATCGTCAGCCACAAGCCGACGCCCAGCCGGCGGTCGCCAAGCGCGGTGAACGCCTCCCGCAGGCCCTGCGGGACCGCCTCGTGCGGTGCCGGCACGGCGAACGCCACCGCCATCAGCACCCCGCCCGCCAGCGCGGCGCTGGCGAACGCGGGCCCGGTGCCGACCGCGTCGGCGATCGCCCCCACGACCGGCCCGAACAGCGCCCCGCCCACGGCCGCGCCCATGGCCGTCCCGATCATCTCCCCGCGCCGTTCCGGCGGCGCCTCGGTCGCCAGCCAGGCCATGCCCCCGGCCCAGGTGCACGCCCCGCCCACACCCTGCACGAACCGCGCGGAGTCCAGCACCGCCGCCGCCGAGGCCCACCCGAAGACCAGCGTCGACACGCCCATCAGCGCCAGCCCGAGCAGGACGGTATTGCGGTAGCCCAGGTGCCCGCTGAGCAGCCCGCCCGGCAGCGCCCCGATCAGCGTGCCCAGCGGGTAGCTCGCGACCAGGATCCCCGCGCCCGCCTTGGACAGGTGGGCCACCTGCGTGTAGTGCGGCAGCAGCGGCGTCAGCGCCGTGAAGAATATCGTGTCGACCAGCACGAGCACGCACACGTACAGCAGCAGCGCCCGCAGCGACCGGGTCAGCGGCAACCTGCCTCACTCACTCATCCCAGTGCGGCGGGCGTTCCTGACGCAGGCGCTCCTCATCGTCCGGCTCGGGCGCCTCGCCCCAGCCGATGCCGGCCTCATCCTCGCTCTGGGCGGGCAGCGCCGGCTTGTCGTCTGGGTCGGGTCGCATAACCCCATCATCTCGCCGCGGGTTGCACTAGCCGGCCGCCGGGGCACGCGCCACGGCCCGTTCGGAAGATCTATGTACCGAACGGCCCGCGGAACCACCCGCCCCGGTGGAGCCGCTAGCGATTCTGCAGGCGTTCGGCCAGGGTGGCGGCGATCCGGGCCTTGACCGTCGGCTGGGTGTCGACCAGCCATTGCAGATCCTCGCTGGTCAGCTGCAGGAGCCTGCCGGGATGGGCGCAGCGGACGGTGGCGAGCCTGGCGTAGCCGTACCCGCCGCCCCAGTCGCGGGCGGCGAGCTCGCCGAAGTGGTCACCGGGGCCGTGGCTGCGGATGAGCCGGGTGTCGATGAAGACGTCATAGCGGCCGGCCAGGACGAGGTAGAAGAACCGGTCGGAGTCCCAGCGGCGGATGACCTCCTGCCCGGCGGCGACGTCGAGGTAGACGCCGCGGGCGTGGACCGCGTGCCGGGCCGCGGCGGGCACGCCGGACAGCAGCGGGACGGCGCCCAGCAGGTCCGGGCCGGGAACCCCGAGGTCCGCCGCCTCGGCTTGGGAGCCCGGCCGCCGGGGCGCCGGCGCCGGCGAAGTGCTCGATGACCTGCCGCACGTGCTCCGCCGTGCTGGTCGGGTTCAGGATGCACAGCCGGATGGCGTGCCGGCCGGCCAGCCGGGTGGTGGAGACCAGCGCGGTGCCGCTCCGCTCCAGTTCCCCGGCGAGCGCCGTGCCGCGGCGTTCGGTCTCGGCCTCGTCGCAGCCTGGCCATTCCCGGCGGAAGCACACGATCCCGAGCGTGGCCGGCGCCATCAGGGTGAGCCCGGGGCGGCCGCGGATCAGGGCCTCGGCGTACTCCGCCAGCTCGAGGTTGCGCTGGATGCAGGCGCGGAAGGCGGCCAGGCCGAACGTCTGCACGGTCATCCACACCTTGAGCGCCCGGAAGCCACGGGACAGCTGCAGGCCCCGGTCGGCGAAGTTGACCTCGCCCGCGCCCTGCGCGGCGTCGCCGTCGAGGTAGTCGGGATGAATGGCGAACGTCCGTTCAAGCCGGGCCCCGTCGCGGATCAGCACGCAGCCGCACTCCATCGGCTGGTACAGCCACTTGTGCGGATCGAGCGTCACCGAATCGGCGCGGTCGATCCCGGCCAGCGCCGCCCGCCCCTTGGCGGTCAGCGCGGCGAAGCCGCCGTAGGCCGCGTCGACGTGCAGCCACAGCCGTTCGGCGGCACAGACATCGGCCAGGCCGGCCAGCGGATCGACGGCGCCGGTGTTGGTCGATCCGGCGCTGGCGCACAGGGCGAAGGGGACGCGGCCCGCGGCGCGGTCGGCCCGGACGGCCGCGGCCACCGTGTCCGGCGCCAGCCGCCAGCGGTCGTCGGTCGGCAGCACGCGCACCTGCTGCGGCCGCAAGCCCATGGCACGCGCGGTCCGGGCCAGCGACGAGTGCGCCTGGTCCGACACGTACACCACGGAGTCGGGCGACGGCCCGCCCGCCGCCTCCCGCGCGACGAGCAGCGCCGTCAGGTTGGCGGACGAGCCGCCGTTGACCAGCACGCCCGCGGTACCGTCGGGCAGCCCGAGCCAGTCGCGGAACCAGTCGATGACCTCCAGCTCGACCTGGGTGGCGCCGGCCGATTCCATCCACGCGCCGCAGTACGGGTTGGCCGCGGCCGCGGTCAGCTCGGCCAGCGCGCCCGGCCAGGTCGTGAAGCTCGGGATGAAAGCCAGGTACCCGGGATGATCGGTCCGTGCCGCGTAGGGCAGCACGTCGGCCAGCACCCGGGCCAGCACTGTGCCGTAGTCCCCGGGTTCCTCCGGCGGCGGGCCGCCGAGCCGCGCGCGCATCTCCGCGGCACTGGCGCGCCGCAGCACCGGGTCGGTCTCGGGGTCGGCCAGCCGGGCCACCAGGGCGTCTACGGTCGCGTAACCGGCGCGCCGCATGGACTCGGCGTCCATCGCCAGCGGATGCTCCACCACCGTCTCCTCTCCTACCTACCGGTTGCCAGCCGGGTCGTGGCGATACCCTCGGCCTGCCGCCGGGTCGGGGCGTGCCCGAGCACCGCGGTCAGGAACAGGTCCCGGTCCAGCCGGTACACGGTGGCGGGCGTGTGCGCGGCTACTGTCGCGGTGCGCGGCACGGCGCGCAGCAGCGCGATCTCGCCCACACCGTCGCCGCGGCCGTACCGGCCCAGGAACCGGCCGTCCTGCACCGCGTCGAGCTCACCCGCGGCGATCGCGAAGTAGGCGTCGCCCGGGTCGCCCTGCCGGATCAGCACGGCCCCGGCGTCCAGTTGCACCGGCCGCAGCGCCGCCGCCAGGCCCTCGATCGCGGGGGCGGGCAGTTCGGCGAACAACGGGAGCGAGCGGAGCAGCGCGATCTCCACCACCGGCACGGCGGTGCCCGCGTCGAGGCGGAACACGGCGCGCCCGCCGGCCACCGCCGCCAGCGGGAGCACGGCCGCGACCCCGAGCACGGCCAGCCGGCTCCCGCCCAGGTGCGCCAGGCCGGGCACCAGCAGCGCGCCCACGGCCAGACCGGCCATCGTGAACCCCTCAAGGACGCCGAAGATCTGCCCGATCAGCCGCGGCGGGACCGAGCGCTGCAGCAGGGTGCGGGTGGCCATCTCCAGCATCAGATGGCCCGCCCCGGCCACCGCCAGCAGGACCACGGTCCCGGCCAGCCCCGGGCCGAACGCGACCGCGGCCAGCGCCCCGCTGAAGACCAGCGCCGCGGCTAGGATCGGGCCGCCCAGGCGCCGCCCGACCAGCACCGCGCACACCGTGGCCGCCAGCACCGCTCCCGCGCCGAAGGCGAACTCCAGGTAGCCGGCCCAGCCCGGCGGGCGGCCAAGCACGGTGAGGGCCAGGATCACGACCAGCAGGTCCAGCGCTCCCACCACGACGGCGTCCGCGGTCAGCAGGGCCAGCATGAGCCGCAGCCGCGGCTGACGGACCGCCAGCCGCAGCCCTTCAGCGGCTCCGGCGGTGTTCGCGTCCGCCTCAACCGCCAACGGCGGCGCCCGCAGGCCGGCCACGAGCAGCGCGGCCAGCAGGCCAAGGCCGGCGCACACCGCGAACACGCTGCCGACCCCGGCCAGCGAGATCAGCACGCCGACCAGCAACCCGGCCGCCGCGGCGCCGGCGGCTTCCAGCCAGCCCGCGACCACGTTGGCCGCGGTCAGCTGATCTGGCGTGACGGCCAGCGACGGGATCAGCGCGGACTGGGCAGGCCGGGTGGTAGTCACCGCGGTGGAGGCGATCACGGCGGCGGCGTAGGCCGCCAGCGGCGAGCCCGCGCCGATCGCGGCGGCCGTGCCCGCCATCGCCGCGGCCTGCGCCAGGTACCCCCCGGCGAGCAGGATCACCGGTGACCGCCGGTCGGCTACGGATGCCGCCACGGGGGCCACCACCGCGGCCGGAACCAGCTGCGCCACCGCGACCAGCCCGGCGACCGCGGTGCCGCCCCGGCGGTAGGCGAACACCAGCATGGCGATCCACACCGCGTACTCGGTGAGGATAAAGAACAGGTACGCCGCCAGCACGCGCAGCAGCGCCCGGTTGCCCGCCAGCGAGCCGAAGGCGCGCAGACGACGACGGCCGGAGTCTCCCCCCATCGGTTCCTCCCGGGTATCAGCACCACCCAGACGGCCCGCATCGTGCCCTCCCGTCAGCAGTTTCGCTGACAGGACGGCTGCGCGGCAGGATGTTACCCCCCCGGGCCGACAGGTACTAGCACTACGCCCGCCCCCGCCCCCGCCCCCGCGACCCGCACGTCGCCGTCAAGGCCGGGCACCGTCCAGCGACCACGCGGAGGCAGCCATGTCGGTCAGCTGGGCGACGGTGTTCACCGGTTGCTTCGCCGTGATCACCCCGTCCGCGTTCACCGCCATCGCGAAGGGCCTCCCGGGTATGCCGAGGACCCGGGCGCATTCGGCGTCCGACGCGGCCACGACGCGCACCCCGGCGGGCAGTCGTACGATGCTCTCGCTTCCGGGGGCTGCCACGGCGATCAGAGACCTGCCCAGCTCGCCGGGCAGGTCGGAGCTGGCGATCTCCGCGGCAAGGCTCAGGCAGGGAGCACATCCGGCGGACAGGAACAGCATGACGGCTGGCCGGCCTCCCAGCAGCGTCGCAGGCTCGGTCACGCCGCCGTCTCCGACGCTCGCAAACGCCGGCAGCCTGGTCCCCACCTCGGCCGCCGGCGGCTGAATCCGCATCACGGGCCCGGCCGCCGCCCGCTCAAGGAGTGACGCCATCTGACGCAGGACACCGAGGACCACGATGGTCAGGGCGGCGATGGCCAGCCACTGGACGACGATCACGATGGCCCAGCCTGTCGGCATGACAACCTCCTCATCTGGAACGAATGGCTAGCGCGGCGGCGAGCATTCGCGCCGTCAGCAGGCAGAGCACGGTGGCCAGCAGGAGCGGGATGCCGGAGCCTGCCGGAAGCTCGACCGAGAACACTCCTCGCGGGCCGGGCAGAAGCTCCAGGCCGGCGGGCGGGGCAATCGCCACGCAGGTGGCCAGCGCGGCGAGTACGACGTTGACGGCGACATGCCGCCAGCTGATCAGCTGCGGCACGGTGCGTCCCCCGCAGCCGCAGTCGAAGATCCGGCCGCGGATGAGGTTGAGGCCGATCGCGGCTGAGAAGCACACCAATAGCGCGGCCAGTACGGCGGAAGCGATCCCGGGCGCGACTCCGAGTAGAAGGAGGACGCCGCCCGCGACCTCGCCAGCCGGGACGCTTACGGCGACGGCCGGTACCAGGCTCGGCGGCAGGATCTGGTAGTTCGCGACGGCGAGCTGGAACTCCCGGAGGTTAGCCAGCTTGACGGTTCCGGCGCGGATGAAGATAGCCGCCATAGCGAAGCGCGTGATCAGCAGCGTCGTCGCCGCGACTCCGGCGATACCTGTCTCGTCCACAGTCAGCTGTGCAGGGTGTCAGGTAAGGGTGAAATTGTTGTCTTTGCCCAAGCAGTAATAACCCGAAAAACCAATAATGGGGATGCCGTTGACGATCGTTTGTCCCCAGCAGAAGTGGCAGTACACGCCAGATGGCGTACAGGGTGCACCGCAGCACCCCGAGCAAACCTGGCATATCACGGAAGTGGCCCCCACTGTCGCGGCTTGTGAGTTCTGTTCCCTCGCGCCGCGGGCCTTCATGTCCCCCGTAGCTCGGGTAGCCGCCGCGGCAGGCTTCAGTCCCACGACATCGGCGAGGCCGCTCAGGGCTGCCGTCGCTGCCGCGGTCATTCCGAGCTGACGGAGGAATTTCCTGCGCCCGCTCGGCGGCTGCGCGTCGTACTGGTGCTTGTCCATCAGATTCTCCTGCCGCAATCCGGAGCGGGCGTCGCAGAGCACGAAGACCGGTCTTCTTGTGAAGATTGCACGGTTACCGTTATTAGGCAAGCGCTATATATCCCCGGGATGACTGCGGATGGTACGTCTGCGGCGCGGCTGATTGCCGGATCGTGGGCACGGCACAGCCCCGACGGCCAGGCGCGCCGCCGGGGCTGTGCTGGGCGAGGAGGCGCGGAACCCTCAGCGCTGCCCCGCGAGGGGTCCTGCCGCCCGCGCTGGGCCGGACCAGCCGTGTCAGGCCTACAGCACGGCCTGGGTCTGGGCGGTGTCCTCGGTGCCGCGGTAGTAGGCGATCTTGCCGTCCCGGAACGTGAACATATGGTGCAGGTCCATCGCCGCGGTCTTCCCGGTGGCCCGCGACCGCGCCCGGAACCGCACTACGGTGAGCACATCGGTCTCGTTGGCGGCGATGGAGACCGGAGTGAACTCCTCGACCTCCATGGTCGAGCCGAACTCCGCGAAGAACGCCGCCACCGCGTCCCTGCCATGACGGACCCCGTACCACGGGGCCGCCGTTGCGGCGGCCTCGGCCGCCCAGTCCACGTCGTCGGTCACGTCGTCGAGGATGGCGGCGACATCGCCGCGGCCGAAGGCCTCGTACACACTCATGATGGTCTTGATGTTGGCGTCGGCACTCATGTGAAATCCCTCCCAGGCAACGCACGGTTTGTCAGCCCGGTTACGTCACCGGGACCGTCACCGGATCACTCGGGACCGATGCCGCGGACTCAGCCCTCTGCAGAAGAGGAGCTGCTCATCAGCATCGAGCCGATGTCGAACGTGGGGAAGCCGAGGAACTGATGCATGACGTCGACCACGCGCTGCAGCCGGACCCGGTCCACGCTACCGGGCGGCCCGTCGCTGACTGGATAGCTGTCCAGGGCCATGACGGCCGCGGTTTCCGCCGACACTCCGAACGGGGCCGGCATGTTCACCATGGCCTGCTCGACGGCGGCGCGGCTGGCGTCCGCGATCCGCTGGCCCTGTTCCAGCGCCAGGTAGAACGCGGCCAGCGTGCGCGGGTACTTCGCCGCCCACCGCTTGGTGACCACGTACCCCTCGACCGGGAAGCTCGTGGTCGCGCCCTGATCCAGGTCGACGAGCGGCACTCCGCCCTGGGCCTCCTCCGCGCCGCTGGCGAACGGCTCGGGCAGCACGGCCGCGCTGACGGCGCCCGACTTGAGCTCGACGGGCATCTCGGTGAACGGGATGCTGGCGAAGTGCACGTTTCGCGGGGACACCCCGTGCTCGGTCAGGACCAACGCGGTCAGCAGGTACAAGACGTTGTTCGGCGCGTTGATCGCCACCGTCTGGCCCTTGAGGTCGGCCAGGGTCGTGACCGGCGAGTCCGGCATGGTGTAGATGCCCTGGGTCCCCGGCTCCATCACCGACCCCTCAGCGAAGATGTCCAGGTTGACCCGGTGTTGCTGCTGCGCCTGGATATAAGAGACGTAGTTGCCGCCGGTGATGTCGTATGTGCCCGCCACCTGGCCGGCGATCGCGGTCTCGCTGCTGTCGGCGGCGTTGAAGTTGACCGTCAGCCCTTGCGCCTTGAACAGGCCCCCGTCAAGCGCGACGAAGAAGCCAGCCGAATCCACGGCCGGAACCACGGCGACGTTCAGCACCGGCTTTTCCGGCCGGGACGCATTCGCACCGCCGCCGCCGTTCGAGCACCCAGCGATCGGAGCCAGCCCCAGTGCCACCGCCGTGACCAGCAGCACCCGGCCGCGTCTTCGCCCGATCCCGATCACCTTAAACCCTTCCCCGGCATTCCGTGGGAACCATAAAGCAGGGGAACTGGCCTATTCCGGTGAATTACCGTAAATCAGAATTAATAAAGCATAAAATGCTGCGGGAGCTTTCTATAGTGAATCATGGGGGAGGTGGGGTAATTCCCTCGAGCCCGGCGGTTATCCGAAGCTGGTCGCGCCGCCGTCCAGGATCAGGGAGTGCGCGTTGACGTAGCTGGATTCCCCGGACAGCAGCCATACCGCGGCGTAGGCCACCTCCCAGGCCGTCGCCTGCCGGCCGAACGGCAGGCGACGCGCGGTGCGGCCCGGGTTGAGCCGGGACGCCTCCCGCCCGAGCGGCGTGTCCACCAGGCTCGGCACCACGAGGTTGGCCCGGATGCCCCGGGCCATTCCCTCCCGCGCGACCTGCCGGCAGACGCCCAGCAGGGCCGCCTTCGACGCGTCGTACGCCGGGATCCCGGTCGCGGCCCGCAGGCTCGCGGCCGAGCTGATGAACACGATCGCCGAGCCGGGCTCGAGCACGTCCAGCGCGGCCGCGGCCACCAGGAAGTGCGCGCGGGTGTTGACCGCGAACGTCTGGTCCCACTGGGCGGCGCTCGTTCCGGCCATCCCGCGTCCCAGCCCGATGCCGACGTTCAGCACCACGCCATCCAGACCGCCAAGCGCCGCCGCCGAATCCGCGACCACCGAAGCGCACGCGTTCGGTGACGCCACGTCGGCTAGCATGACCGCGGCGGCCCGTCCCTCGTCACGGACCAGGACCGCGGTCGCCTCCGCGGCGCCCGCGTCGCGGTCCGCGCAGGCTACCGCCGCGCCCTCCCTGGCCGCGAGCACCGATATGGCCCGGCCGTTGCCCATCGGCGGATCCGGTTCCGGCGATGGCCGCGTCCCCGCGCCGACCACCAGCACCCGTCGCCCGGTCAGCCGGCCGCGACCGGGCGCGGAACCCGCGGCTTCGGCCGGCAGCGTCACGACCCGTCCCACATCGGCGTGGTCCCCGGCGGCAGCGGCACGTCGAACGCGTTCAGCAGGAACGAGATCAGCGTGTAGTACCCGCACAGGGACACGAGCTCCACCATCCCGGCGTCGCCGAGAACCCGGTGCGCGGCGTCGTAGGTCTGCTGGTCCAGGCGGCCGGAGTGGCTGAGCTCGCGGGCCACGGCGTAGACGGCCCGTTCGTCGTCCGCCTCGAACGGCGGGTCCTCGCCGCGCCCGATCGCGTCCACTACCGCGCCGGCGACGCCATGCTCGCGCGCCATGGGCGCGTGCGCCCACCACTCGAACTCCGCCTGCCACCGCGCGCCGACCGTGATGATCGCGATCTCGGACAGCCTCCGCTCGATCGAGGTGCCGAACCTGAGCTTCGCCCCCAGCGCGGACAGCCGCCGCCCGGCGCCGGGCGCCGTGACGAACGCGTTGAACGGCCCGGCCAGCCCGCCTTCGGCGGTCACCACCAGGTCGCTCCGGCCATCGGTGATGGCGTCCCACAGCTGCTGGCCCTCGGGCCCCAGCTCCTCGCGCCGCATATAGGGAATCCGGGTCATAGCCCGAACAATAACGACCCCTAGCGGGCCCTGCGCCGGTCGTATGGTTATCTGCGGCGGTTCATATATGTTTCATCCCGGATAAGGCGATTACCTGGAGGTTCTCGAGCATGGTGGGCTCAGGCAGGGAGCCAGCGCGGTGACGTCGGACGAATGCGCCGCGGTCATCGACGCGCCCCGGCCGTCGAAGATCATCGCGGTCCACGTGAACTACCGGAGCCGGGCGCTGCAGCGCGGCTCCCAGCCGGCCTGGCCTTCGTACTTCCTCAAGCCGCCGTCATCCCTTGCGGCCAGCGATGATCCGGTCGCCCGGCCGCCGGGATGCGCGCTGCTCTCCTTCGAGGGCGAGGTGGCGCTCGTGATCGGCGACCGGGCCAGCCGGGTGGAACGCGGCGCGGCCTGGAGCCATGTCGCCTGGGTGACGGCCGCCAACGACTTCGCCGTGTACGACCTGCGCTACGCCGACCGCGGGGGCAACGTCCGCTCCAAGGGCATCGACGGGCTGACGCCGCTCGGCCCGCGGCTGCTCGACGCCCGCGAGATCGATCCCGCCACGCTGCGCCTGCGCACCTGGAAGAACGGAGAGATCGCGCAGGACGCCAAGCTCGGCGAGGAACTGCTGTTCGGCCTCGACAACATCGTCGCGGACCTGTCCAGGCTGATGACCCTGGAACCGGGAGACGTGATCCTGACCGGGACGCCTGCCGGTTCGACGGTCGTCGAGCCGGGCGACCTGGTCGAGATCGAGGTCACGGCCGGGGAGGTGACGACGGGACGGCTGCGTAGCCCGATCGTCGAGGCCGGGTACACCCTGGCGCCGTTCGGTGCGATGCCGCGGGTGACGGACGAGGCCAGGGACGCGGCGTTCGGTGTCAACGGCCAGCCAGGCGCGCGGTCCCCGGGCTCCCCGGCCTCGCTGGCCCCGCTGCTGGCCGAGCTCAACCAGGTGTCCACCGCCACGCTGGCCTCCCAGCTGCGCAAGCGCGGGCTGAACGGGCTGACGATGGACGGGCTCCGCACGACCAAGCCGGGCCAGCGGATGACCGGGTTCGCCAGGACGCTGCGCTACCTGCCGCTGCGCGAGGACCTCTTCGCCTCATACGGCGGCGGGATGAACGCCCAGAAGCAGGCGATCGAGCAGATCCGGCCGGGTGAGGTGCTCGTGATCGACGCCCGCCAGGATCCGTCGGCGGGCACCATCGGTGACATCCTGGCCCTGCGGGCCCAGGCCCGCGGCGCCGTCGGCATCGTGACGGACGGCGCCATCAGGGACGCCGCCAGGCTCGCCGAGCTGGACATCCCCGCCTATCACGCGGCCGTCCACCCCGCCGTGCTCGGCAGGCGGCATGTCCCGTGGGAGTGGGGCGTCACGGTGGCCTGCGCGGGCGTCGCGGTCCAGCCGGGCGACCTGGTGGTCGGCGACGACGACGGCGTGGTCGTGCTCCCGCCGGGCCTGGCGGCGGAGATCCTCGCCGATGCCCGTGAGCAGGAGCGGCAGGAGGAGTTCGTCGCCACCCAGGTCGCGTCCGGTGCGGAGCTCGACGGGCTGTACCCGCTCGGCGACCGCTGGCGGGCGGCCTACGAGGCCTGGCTCAGCGGCCAGGGGACGGGGGAGCAGTCGCCATGAGGTTCCGCGCCGACCCGTCGTCCCTGCGCGGGTCCATCGCCCCCGTGGTCACCCCGTTTACCGAGGACGGGCAGCTCGACACCGAGGGCCTGCGCCGCCTGATCGGCTGGCAGCTGGACTGCGGCTCGCACGGCATCTCGCTCGGCGGCTCGACCGGCGAGCCGAGCGCGCAGACGCCGCAGGAGCGGATCGCCGCGATGACCGAGGCGGCCACGGTGATCGCGGACCGGGTGCCGTTCCTGCCCGGTACCGGTTCCGCCCGGCTCGACGAGACGCTCGAGCTCACCGCGGCAGCGGCCGGACTGGGCGCGGATGCCGCGCTGGTTATCACGCCGTACTACGCGCGGCCGACGCAGGAGGGCCTGTTCCAGTGGTACGCGACCGTGGCCGGCCAGAACCCGGACCTGCCGATCGTCGTCTACAACGTCCCGTCCCGTACCGCCGTCGACATCGCGCCGGAGACCATCGCCCGGTTGCGGCGACGGTTTGACAACATCATCGGGGTCAAGGAGACCACCAGGGACTTCGAGCATTTCTCCCGCGTGCTGCACCAGTGCGGCCGGGACGTCCTGGTGTGGTCCGGCATCGAGCTGCTGTGCCTGCCGCTGCTCGCCCTCGGCGGGGTCGGCTTCGTGAGCGCGGTGGCCAACCTGGCGCCCGCCGCGGTGGCGCAGATGTTCGACCTCTGGATGACGGGTGAGCAGGAGAAGGCCCGTGAGCTGCACTTCGCGCTGCACCCGCTGGTGGACGTGATCTTCACCGAGACCAACCCGGCCCCGGCCAAGTGGGTGCTGCGGCAGGCGGGCCTGCTCGGCTCCGCGCACGTCCGGCCGCCGCTGGCCGGGGTCAGCGAGGCCGGGCAGCGCCGGATCACCGAGCTGCTGCGGGCCGGAGCCACGGTGCTGAGCCCGCCACTGCGCGACCTGGTGGAACGGCCGTGCTGAGCGAGTCGCGCGAGGTCCCGCCCTCGCTGCCTGACCGGCTGGACCACTTCATCGCCGGTGCGTGGTCACCGAGCGCGGACGGGGCCACCTTTACGGTCGCCGACCCGGTCCGCAACCGAGCGTATGCGCAGGTGGCCGCCGGCAGCGCCGCGGATGTCGATCGCGCGGCGCGGGCCGCGCAGTACGCGTTCACGGACGGGCCGTGGCCCGGGATGGCGGCCCGCCAGCGGGCGCGGGTGCTGAACCGGATCGCGGACGGCATCGAGCGTCGCGGCGCGCGCATCGCCGAGCTCGAGACCTTCGACACCGGCCTGCCGATAACACAGGCCCACGGTCAGGCCGAACGGGCGGCGGAGAACTTCCGGTTCTTCGCCGACATGATCGTTACCCTGCACGAGGACGCGTTCCGGACCGGCGCGGCCCAGCTCGGCTACGTGATCCGCAAGCCGGCCGGCCCGGCCGGGCTGATCACGCCCTGGAACACCCCGTTCATGCTGGAAACCTGGAAGCTCGCGCCGAGCCTGGCCGCCGGGTGCCCGGTGATCCTCAAGCCCGCGGAGTGGTCGCCGCTGTCGGCGAGCCTGCTGCCCGAGATCATGACCGAGGCGGGCGTCCCCGACGGCGTGTTCAACATCGTGCACGGCATCGGCGAGGTGGCCGGGGCGGCGCTGGTGGCGCACCACCTGGTGCCGCGGATCTCGTTTACCGGCGAGACGTCGACCGGGCAGGTCATCATGGCGGCGGCCGCGCCGGGCCTCAAGGGGCTGTCGATGGAACTGGGCGGCAAGTCTCCCTGCATCGTCTTCGCCGACGCCGATCTCGACGCCGCCACCGACAGTGCCCTGTTCGGGGTGTTCTCGCTGAACGGCGAGCGGTGCACGGCCGGCTCAAGGATTTTGGCCGAACGAGGTATCTATGATGCCTTGGTAACCCGGCTTGCCGACCGAGCCAAACGGATCCGGGTTGGCCCGCCCTCCGATCCGGCCACCGAGGTGGGCGCGCTCATTCACCCCGACCACTACGACCGCGTCCTGTCCTACGTACAGGCCGGGCTGGACGAAGGGGCCAGGCTGGTGGCGGGCGGGCGGCGCCCCGCGCACCTGCCGGCCGGCAACTACCTGGCCCCGACCGTCTTCGCCGACGTCCGGCCGGAGATGCGCATCTTCCGCGAGGAGATCTTCGGGCCGGTGGTGTGCGTCACCCCGTTCGATACCGAGGCCGACGCGATCCGGCTGGCCAACGACACCCGCTACGGCCTGGCCGCCTACCTCTGGACGCGGGATCTGCGCCGCGGACACCGGGTCGCCGCCGCGGTGGACGCCGGAATGCTGTGGCTCAACTCGCACAACGTGCGCGACCTGCGCACTCCGTTCGGGGGAGTCAAGGCCAGCGGCCTCGGCCGGGAAGGCGGGCAGCACAGCCTGGATTTTTACACCGACTCCCGCATAGTGCACGTCGCCCTCACCGACGCCCGCGTTCCGCGGTTCGGCACGGAAGGATCTTGATCATGGCCACCGGCGCGCTGCCCCCGCCGCCCGACATCGTCCGCTGCGTCTACGCCGAGCTCGTGGTCACCGACCTGCCCCGCGCCCGCTGGTTCTGGGTGGACGTGCTCGGCTTCGTGGTTACCGAGTCCGGCCCCGGCGTACTGTACCTGCGCGGCTTCGACGAGCTGACCCATCACAACCTGATCCTGACCGAAGGCGCCGAGCCCGCGGCCGCCCGGCTGGCCTACCGGGTGCGCACACCCGCCGATCTGGACCTGGCCGTGAGCTTCTACGACAGCCTCGGCTGCCGCACGGCGCGCCTGCCGGCCGGAACCACGCAGGGGATCGGCGCGGCCGTCCGGGCCGAGGACCCGCTGGGCTTCACCGTCGAGTTCTTCCACGACGCCGCGTCCGCCGACCGGCTCCAGCAGCGCTACGACCTGCGCCGCGGCGCCGAGGTGGCGAGGATGGACCACTTCAACATCGTGGTCCCCGACGTGCAGTCCGCGTACGAGTACTACCGGTCGCTGGGCTTCGGGCTGTCCGAGACGATCGAGGACGCCCAGACGCTCTACGCCGCCTGGATGTACCGCAAGCAGACCGTGCACGACGTGGCCTTCACCGGCGGTGCCGGGCCGCGCCTGCACCACCTGGGCTTCTTCGCGCATGAGTCGCACCAGGTGCTGCGCACGTGTGACATCCTTGGCTCCCTGCACGAGGAGGCGCACATCGAGCGCGGCCCCGGGCGCCACGGCGTGTCCAACGCCTTCTACGTCTACCTGCGCGATCCGGACGGCCACCGGGTGGAGATCTACACCAGCGACTATTACACCGGAGATCCCGGTCACCCCGTCCTGCGCTGGGACGTTTCCGATCCGCGCCGCCGCGATTTCTACGGTCACGCGGTCGTCCCGTCCTGGTACGCCGAGGCGTCTACGGTGCTCGATCTCGACGGTCAGCCGCGGCAGGTGACCGACCAGCACCAGATCCTGGAATCGGCCGTCGGCGCGGACGGATTCCCGGTCCGCTAGCCCGGCCGGGCAAAAGCCCCCAGATGCAGGGCGGCCCGCGCAGCATCTAGTGCGATGCTGCGCGGGCCGCGTCCGCCTGGCTAGCACCGTGGGGGGGATACGTAGCTCGCCATGCGGACACACGGCCGTTTGCAACCGCCGTCGTATACAACGATGTCGCACCTGGTTCCGGCGGCGAAACTCAGCAAGCGAAGTACTACCGAGCCCAACGTGCAGAAAACGAACTCCGGGCCCGCCGGCCGGGATCAGGGTCTACCGAGCAGCTCCGCGAACCGCTGCACCATCATGTCCCGCCCCTTGAGCTGGGCCACCGTCTCGGCGGGCACTAGGTGCTCGCTGCCTGCCCGCTGCCCGGCGCCGCCGTCGGGCCCGATCGGCACGATGATGCTCGCCGGCGGCGGCTGGTACCGCGCCAGCTCGCCCTCGCCGGTGATGAGCGCGCGGATGTTGCCGGCCACGATAGGCGCCTGGCGGCCGGCGGCGCCGGCCCCCTTGTTCTGATCCGCGGCCGACACGTCGCCGAGCGCGAACACCCGGTCCTGCCCGGCGACGCGCAGCTCGGGCGTCACCTCGACGAAGCCGTCCGGCCCGCGCGCGGCGGCCAGGCCGCCGGCCAGGTAGTCGCTGGCCGGGGCGACGCCGTAGCAGCGGAACCAGATGTCCGCGGTCAGCTCGGTGCCGGCCTGCGTGGTCACCGTGAATGTGCCCAGCTCGCCGGGCGCGGTTGGCGGCTCGGCCCGCAGCGGGCTGCCCAGCAGCAACTCGGCGCCCAGGCCGGTGAGCTGGCGGCGCAGTTCCGCCTTCAGGTCCTGGCGGTAGCGCTCGCCGAGCACGTCGCCGGCCACGTCGATCAGCGTCACCTGCTTGCCCGGCCAGACCGCCTTGATCTCCCCGGCGAGCTCGACGCCGACCGGCCCCGCGCCGAGCAGCAGCACCCGGCCCGCCGCGGCGAGCGCCGCGTGCGTGCTGCGCACCTTGCCGTGCGCAGCCTCGGTGCCGGGCACGTCGCTCTTGGCCGGGAACGGGTAGCCGGACCCGGTGGCCAGCACCAGGTAGTCAGGGAACAGTTCGGCGCCCGAGGCGAGCACCACCCGGTCGGCGTCGGCCTTGACGGCCCGGTCCCTGATTACCCGGCCATGACCGAGCAGCCCCGTGTACGGCAGGTAGATCCGTTCCAGCCACGACGGATCCACCAGGGCGCGCAGCGCCGCGACGTTGTGCACGAAGTCGTCCTTGGGTTCCACCAGCACCACATCGGCCAGGTCATCGAGCGGCCGCGCGACCTGGATGCCCGCGTAACCGCCGCCGAGCACCACCACGGTCGGCCTGGCTGGGGAACTGCGCGTCATCTGGACTCCTGTGCGCTGGTCGTCGCAGATAGTCTGCATCACAGAACATCTATATAGCAACTCTTCGGTCAGGCAACCGATCTGAGGTACGCTGAGCCGCATGACCGCCGCGACGACGCGATCCTCCGGTACCAGGCCGGGTCGTCAGCCGGCGGATTGCTGTGCTCTCGGCAACGACCTCGGCTGGGCCCTCGGCGTCCTGTCACGGTCCTACGTGAAGGCCGTGGCCGCCACCTTCGCGGATGTGCCCGGCGGGCCGCGCGGCTACCAGGTGCTCGCCGCGGCGGCCCAGGACGAGCACGGCAGCCAGCTTGCCCTGGCCCAGCATCTGGGCGTCGACCGGACGGTGATGACCTACCTGCTGGACAGCCTGGCCGAGGCCGGCCTGATCGAGCGGCGGCCAGATCCGGCCGACCGCCGGGCCCGGCGGGTCGTGGCCACCGCGCACGGCCGGGCTCTCCTCGGCGAACTCGGCGAGCGGCTGCGCGCCGCCGAGGATCAGGTACTAGCCGGACTCGACCACGACGAGGACCGCCAGGCGTTCCGGACCCTGCTCCAGCGGCTCGCACTGCACGCCGCGACCGCCGTAGACGCCACTGCCCTGGATGCCACTGCTCTGGACGCCACTGCTCTGGACGCCACTGCTCTGGACGCCACTGCCCTGGATGTTGCCGCTCCGGACGCCTGCACCGCCGAGCCGGCCCCCGAGGGCTTCTAGGCCCCTGCCTGGGTTCGACAGTTGGGCGGGGTTTCTGGGCTGCGGATGGGATGATGGTGCAGGTCAGCGGGTTTCGGCTAGCGGCGAACCGCGGAACGGCCTAGTGACACGGTTCAGGCAGTTACAGCGCGTTGACCTCAGGAAATAATGCGATCCCATAGTCGGTAAACCTGCTAGCCTTCACTTCGTGTACGTGAAGGCGTCGTCGCGCAAGACGAAAGACGGGCAGGTCATCCGGTACCTGCAGCTGGCCCACAACGAGTGGGACGCCCGGGCCGGGGTCTCGCGCACCAAGATCCTGCACTCCTTCGGCCGGGAAGACGAACTCGACCGCAACGCGGTCAAGCGCCTGGTCATCGCCTTGTCCCGGCTGCTGGATCCGGCCGGCGCGGTCGCCGCGACCGCGGGGGGCGAGCTCACGCTGACGTCCTCGCGCCCGGCCGGCGGTACGTACGTGCTGGACCAGCTGTGGCGCCGTCTGGGCCTGGACGCGGTGATGCGCCGTCAGCTCACCGGCCGCAAACTGGACCCGAGGGTCGAGCGGGTGCTGTTCGCGCTGGTCGCCAACCGGGCACTGGCCGCGTCCTCCAAGCTTGCCGCGGCCGGCTGGATCACCGGTGACGTTCACATCGAAGGCCTCGACGAGATCGACGAGCAGTCCTGTTACCGGGCGATGGACTACCTGCTCACCATCGAGCCCGACCTGGCGAAAGAGGCGTACTTCCGGGTCACCGACCTGCTTAACCCTGAAGTGGACCTGCTGTTCTTCGACACGACTTCGACCTATTCCGAGACCGCCGGGGCGGATGAGCCGGTAGCGCGCGATAGGGACGGCAACCGCGTCGAAGAAGACGACGACGCGGCGGTGAAGGACACCGGGTTCCGCACCCACGGGAAATCGAAGGACTCACGCGACGACCTGCCGCAGGTGGTGGTCGGGATGGCGGTGACCCGCGACGGCATCCCGGTGCGGGTGTGGTCCTGGCCGGGCAGCACCACCGACACCGACCTGATCCGCCAGGTCCGCGGCGACATCAGGGAATGGACCCTCTCCCGGGTCATCTGGGTCGCGGACCGCGGCTTCACCTCGCAGAAGAACCGGCGGGCGCTGATGCGCGGCGGCGGCGGGTACATCATCGGCGAGAAGCTCCGGTCCGGCTCCGCGGAGGTCAGGGCCGCCATCTCGCGGCAGGGCCGCTACGCCACCGTCAAAGACAACATGCAGGTCAAGGAAGTCAGCATCGGCACCGACGACCGGTTCGTGCTCTGCTATAACCCGGCCCAGAGCGAACGCGACGCCGCGATACGCGCCAGGCTCGTCGCGCAGCTTGAAGACGTCATCAAGGACACCGACAAGCTGACCATGACCGAACGCGCCCGGATCGAGGGCACGCTATCGGGCAAGCCCGGGCTCAAGCGGTTCCTGCGTACCACGCCCGGCGGGCTGCTCCGCATCGACAAGCAGAAGATCAGGACCGAGGCGAACCTGGACGGGAAATACCTGCTGCGCTGCTCGGACCCGGACCTGTCCGCCGAGGACATCGCCCTGGGATACAAGCAGCTGCTGGAAGTCGAGCGCGGCTGGCGCGACATGAAGCAGGTCCTGGACCTGCGCCCGGTCTACCACCGGCGCGAGGACCGGATACGCGCCCACGTCCTGCTGTGCTGGCTGGCCCTGCTGCTGATCCGCGTCGCGGAGACCACCGCCGGCGGATCCTGGACCTGGAACCGGATCCGCGCCGAGCTCCAGCGCCTGCACGCGGTCACCTACACCGGCCCGGCCGGGACCTTCCGGCAGACCACCGAGCCGGGCAAGGCCCAGCGCGACGTCCTGACCGCCCTGGGCCTGGATCCGCCGAAGAAGATCATTGAGATCACCCCGAAGCCCTGACCAGCACGTTCACCAGCGCCTAGTGACACGCCCCGTCACCGGGCGCTGAGTCATATCCGCAGGTCAACACCCCTATTCACCGACTAGAACGCTACCCCAACTGTCGAACCCAGGCCCTGGCGCGACCCCGATCACATCCGTCACTACCATCAATATCGACGAAGAAAGTTTGGATCAGGACACAGTTAAGGCGAAGTGACGCCTAACAACCAGCAGTGTCCTGCGGGGTCACGTGCTCAGTCACCTCCCGTATTCCGTCCGGCCCTACCACATGGAACGTCCAAGGCGCGGTCTCCCGGCCGATGGCCGCCTGGCCTACCAGGCGGAAGATATACGCATCGGCCTCGCTGATCTCCGCCGGCCCCGGCCTGCGCAGCACGATCATCGCCTTCTCATCATCGTGACACACGGGTGGGCGGATGAGGCTGCCGACCAAGTCGCACAGGTCGGCGATGCTCTTCCTGTCTGGCATGTCGAGCCTGTCATCGACGGGCAAGACCGCATGGGTCCAGACGCCCCACTCGCCGATGAAGATCACCCAGAGGCTGCGGCTGACCAGCGCGCCGGACTCGAACGGCATGGCCCCGAGATCATGCAGCAAGGCCGGCCGCAGCGCGGTCTGATCAGCCTCGCTTAGCGGAACCTCGTAGTTGGTATCCGATATGTTGCTGAGAGTGTCCATGACCCCGCAGTGTCGCACCTGGCACCGACAAAATGGCTCGTGCCACCACCTCGACAGCAGCGCGGCAAGCAGAAAGGCACCTCGGCGCCGAAAGCAGCCCGCCTCACTCAAGTGCCAGAGTCCGCAAAATGACGGTGTCGGCGCCGCCGACACCGTCAGTCATCCATTCTCGCCCCGGCGCGTGGATTGATGCCGGTAGAGCAGCGGCAGCACGCGCAGATCACCGGATTGGTGAAGCCGATCCTCTTGTAGACGGTAAGCCTCTTCCCGTGCATGCAGGTCAGCATCGGCACTCTGGTGTCGGCATAGTCGTGAACCTCGACCGTCGTTTTCCCCGGCAGATTACGCATGATCCGGCCGACGTTCTGCGTGATGATCGACTCCGAGGAGGACGGTGAGCACAGGAAAAGAGTGTCGAGCAGACCATCGAGATGTATGTGCTCGACACGGCAAGCGCGGCATATGTCCACGACGACTAGCTATGACCAGAGTGTGGATACAGGTGCGGCGACGATTCGGTCGCTGACGGGGAAGGCATGCGGGCCGGTGTGCAGGATGATGCCGGCAGCGAATGCATCGCCGGCCTGGTCGCGGAGCCAGGCTAGGTGGCGAGCGTCGGAGGCCGTGACGGTGGCGGCGGCCTTGATCTCGATCCCGATCAGCTGCCCGCTGGCTGTCTCGATCAGCAGGTCCACTTCCCTGCGCCCTTGCTCCTCGCGCAGGTAAAGGCGCGGGTCGTTGCTGCTTGCGGCGAGTTCCGCGCGCAGCTGCGCGGCGACGAAGTGTCGAGGAGGCGGCCCAGCATGTCGGGGCCGTACAGGATGGCGTCCCTGCCGAGTCCGAGCACGTGCAACCGATAATTACACAGGTAGGCCGCCCCGCTTATGACGGCTGGCCGTAGAGATCGTTCAGGGCAGCAAGGAGAATCTTGCCTTTGCTCGCGTTGGCTTCGGCTGCCAGTTCATCAGTGAAGCCGGTAGCGCTGAAGAGGCCGAATGCGGCGTCGATGGCGTCGTGCCCAGCGGCGGTCAGCAGGTCGCGGAGGTGCTGAAGCCTGCGCAGCTCAGCCAGGCCTGGGCGGCGGTCGCGGTGCTTGGCCTCGCCGATGAACGCGACCGGCGCGCCCGGGGTTCGCGGGCGGCTACCGCGCGCGAGCGCCAGGACGTCGATCTCATGGCCGGTCTTGTGCTCGCGGCAGGCGATGACGGTCTGCCCGACCGGGCCGACGGCGAGGCCCGCTTCCCCGGAGGCGTATCGGGCGACCCACTCACCAGCGAGTGCCTCGAAGTGCGGCCCGAAGATCTTGGACTCCACGGAGTGCTCCGCCTCGGCCCAGACCTGGCCAGCCCGCCCAGCCTCCAGGTCGGCCAGGTACGGCTCGATGACGAGCTGATGGAAGCGCACCATCGGGTCGGCGATGGTGACCACGGGCCGCCGGTCCAAGAGCAGGTCGTGCCGGCGGTGGATGAACCCGGCCGAGGCCAGCGTGGTCAGCTGATGCGTCAGTGAGGTAGCCGGACGACCGAGCAGGCCGCCGATCTTCGTCGGCGACGACTCTCCCGCCGCCACGGCTGCGAGCACCGAACTGTACGCGGCGGTGTCGCGGATGCGCGGGTCCTCGTGCACAACCCGGCGGGCCTCATCGAACAGCGGCATGGACGGCCGCAGCACGTTCCGCGCGAGCCAGCCGCCAAGCTGTGCGGGTCCCTTTGGAACCTGCGGATCGGGCACAAGCTCCCGGTAGCCGGGCGTGCCACCGACGAGGGCATTGTGCGCGAAGGCCGCAGCGGGATCCTCGATCCCCCAGTACTCCCGCGCGTCCCGGTAGCCGAATGACCGGACGCGCAGTTCGAGCGCAGCCCGGCCGCGCAACGCCCTGGTCCCGGACAGCAGGTCCGCCATGACCGAAATCGCCGAGCCGCACAGGAGCAGGCGAAACGACGCGGTGCTCGCCCCGGCACCCGGTCCCAGGCCGTCGTAAAGGGACTGCACGATGGACGGCAGCCCGGGAGTTTCCTGAGCCAGGTAAGGGAACTCATCGAGGACTAGCAGCGGAGGCACGTTGCGGGAAGCATGCGAGCGCGATGGCGCGGCCATCACCTCCGTAGCCGTTCGCAGCGCCTGCTCCCAGCCGCCGAACCCGAACGCGCCAGCCGACAGACCCGCCCAGGTCGCTAGCGAGTCACCGAACCGGCGCAGCGAGACCGGCTCGGCCTGCTCGGTGGCCAGGTGATAGAGCCCGCCGACCGCGCCGGTGAGTCGGCGCAGCAGGTACGATTTGCCCTGCCTGCGCCTGCCGTAGACCACGGCGATCCGCAGCCCTGGCAACGGCGAGAGCGCGAAAGCGGTCATGTCCGCCCACTCCGCGTCACGGTCGAAGACGTCTGTCGGCTTGTCCAGGGGACTGTTATCCAGCGGAGCCTCCATTAGCTCGACTGTAGTTATATTAAGTATAGTCGCGCTAGGGGCGGCTGCGACATTCTGGCCAGGGCTGCGCTCAGGTGGGCGAGACGAGCGAGCTGGCCGGCGACGTTGCGCTGTTCTGGCGCAGCCGCGCGCATGCTTGCGGCCCTCGGCTCGGGCAGGGGCGTTGTGAAATGGATCTTGGGCCCGGCGGGACGCTCTCGTGGTCAAGCGCTGTGAGGAACCGGGTCTGGGTCAGCCGCGTTAGGCTTCTGGAACGTCGTGCTCGCGAGGGAGGCATTGGTGCCTGGGCCTGGAGGCGAATCAGCAGCGAGTGCTGGCGGCCACGGCCATATGCGGGTCTCGCGCGCCGACCGGGAGCGGACGGTCGACGTGCTGAAGGTCGCGTTCGTGCATGAGCGACTTACTGAAGACGAACTTGACGACCGGGTCGGCCGCGCGCTGGCGGCTCGGACCTATGCGGATCTGGACGCGCTCACTGCCGACATCCCCGCCGGGCCGGACCTGGCCCCGTCGCCAGGCTCGGTCGCGGCACCGGTACGGCGGCCAGGAAGCCAGGCCAGGAACAGGTCGGCGGTAAGGGCGGTCAAGATCGGCGCCAGCGGGGTCGCGGCCGTCACCGTGGCGACGAGCGTCCCCGTCGGCGTGTTGATCAATCCCGCGGCGGCGGTATTCGTGGCGGTGCTTTTCTCCTTCCTGGCCGCCGTCGCCGCCGGGCTCGTCGGCTCGGTCATCGCCGCGGCAGTGAAGCTGGAATCGCGTCAGCGGAACCATTCCCGCGGGAACACTCCGCCCCGGCCGCGGTCCGGCACGAGCGGTCAGGGGAACCGGCTGGCGCCCGCGGCCGCGCGGCGACGACGTGGCAGCGGTCCGGCGCTGGCGGCGGGGCAACCGGGATGAGATCTCATCATTGCATCATGATGAGATGAAGCTACACTACGAGCATGAGAACCACAATCGACCTCCCGGAGGATCTTCACGCTCAGGCGGTTGCGATCGCCAGGGACACCCATCAGACGCTGAGTCAGGCGGTTGCCGGGCTCATCCGCCGGGGACTCGGGTCGGGCAGCACGGGCGAGATAGGCAGAAGCGCCCGCACCGGCCTCCCCGTCGCGCACCTCGGCAAGACGATCACCAGCGAGGACGTGCGGCGGCTCGAGGACGACGATCAGTGACCGTTCTCCTCGACGCGAACGTGCTCATCGCCCTCCTCGTTGAAGATCATGTTCACCATGGTGCCGCCGAGAACTGGTTCACCGGCATGAGCGCAAACTTCGCGACGTGCCCGATCACTCAGGGCAGCCTGATCCGGCTGCTCATCCGCGAAGGCCAGCCGGCCAGCGCCGCACGAGAGATCCTCACCGGCACCACCGCCGACGCGCGGCATGAATTCTGGCCCGACGATGTCCCGTACACCGATGTCCCTACCCAGGGAATCATCGGTCACCGCCAGGTGACCGATGCTTACCTGGCCCAGCTCGCGCGGGCACACGGATCCCGGCTCGCTACGTTCGACCAGGCGATGGCCAAGCTCCACCACGACGTGGCCGAACTCGTCCCGGACAGCTAACAGCCGAAATGTCTCGCCGGGGGCAGGCAAGGAGGTAGATGCGTCGGCCGTAACTGGCCGGCGGGGCGTCCTTGTGCTCGGGGTCATCGGGCACAGTGCCTGCTGTGCAGGTCAGCGCTACGTGCCGGGGTGACTAGGCCGGACTCGTAGGCGAGCACCACGGCCTGGACTCGATCGCGCAGGGTCAGCTTGGCCAGGATGCCCGTCTCCGCCGGTACTGCACAACGGCGTCGTCCCGTGATGGGCCACGCCGCGAACACCGACCTGCCCGCGACGGTGATCTCGGTCTACTCCTGGTGGCAATACATCCTGCTCGGGCTCGCCGGGCTAGTGATCGCGGTAGCGGCCGCGCTTGTCCCGGCCGCTGGGCCGCGCGGACCCGTACCGCGTTCGCCCTTCGCGCAGAGTAAGGAACCCGGCGCGGAGAAACGACTGCGGCGAGAGTCAGCAGGTCCGCGCGATGCCGAGCGAACGCTCCACCGAGTCGGCCCGGCGGTACGCCTCCACCGTTGTCGCCGCGACCTCACCGTGCATCGCGGCCGCCAGCCGCGTCGTCAACCCCGGATCCCGGGCCTTATGGGCTGGCCGGATGCTTGTCCACCGAGGCCTGGTAGATCTGCTCGATCGACGACTCGAGCTGGGCGTTGAACTGCTCGTCGGTCTGGCTTTCTGTCAGCCCTTCGAGCAACGCGCGGGAGAAGCTGGCGATGAGGGTGGGGTCGCGGGCGAGCAGGGCGCAGGCCTCGTCCCGGCTGTATCCGCCGGACAGGGCGACGACCCGCAGGACGCGCGGGTCGGACGCCAGGTCGCCGTACAGGCCGGGGCTGGTCGGGATGGTGATCTTCAGCATCACGGTCGCGTCCGCGGGCAGCGCCCCGACGTGCTTGGCGATCGCGTCGTGCAGCAGCATCTCGGCCTGCTCCTTGTGCGGGCTGGAAATGCTGACCTCGGGCTCGATGATCGGCACCAGGCCCGCGGCCATGATCCGGTTCGCGTAGTCGAACTGCTGGTCCACGATCGCCGCGACCCCGGCCTCGGCGGCGTCGTTGATCACCGAACGCATCTTGGTGCCGAAGATCTGGTGCCGCTGCGCGCGCTCGAGCAAATCATCGAGGGTGTCGATGGGCTTCATGAGCTGGACGCCGTCCTGCTCGGGGGCGAGGCCCTTGTCGACCTTCAGGAACGGCACTACGTTCTTCTCGTCCCACAGGTACCGCGCCGTGGGGACGCCGCCGACGTCCCGTTCCATGGTCTGCTCGAACAAGATCGCCGCGAGTACGCGCGAGCCGTCGAACGCCGGGCTGGTCAGCACCCGGGAGCGCATGGCGTGGACCAAATCGAACATCTCGGCGTCGGAGCTGTAGCGGTCCCGCTCGATGCCATATTCGGCGAGCGCCTTGGGCGTGCTGCCGCCGCTCTGGTCCAGGGCGGCGAAGAAGCCGCGGCCGGTCCTGACCTTCTCGGACTGGGTGGTGTTCACGCTTCCTCATTCTGCATCAGTCGTCCCGGGTTAGCGGCCGGGGCGACCTAGATACCGACGTCCTGCTTGCGGACCAGCCCGACAAGCCTGCCGTCCGAGGTCGTGACCGGCGAGCTTTCCAGGTTGCGGTCACTCATGATGCGACGGATCTCCGCCACGCTCACGAACGGCCGGTACGTACTCGGTCCTGGGCGCATGACCTGCTCGACGAGCAACTGCCGGCCGGCCCGGAGCTCCCCCGCGCGGAGCAGTCCCAGCACCACGTGCTCCTCGCTTACGACCACGCAGGCGTCCCATCCGGCGGCCGCAACCCGGTCCCGGACGTCGCCGAGCCGCTCGCCGAGCGAGCACGTCGGCACGTCCCGCCTGACCACATCGACGAGGCGCGGGGCCCGTGTGTTCGTACCCTCGGTCGGCAGGCCCGCTCCCATCCAGTCCCGGATTCCCGTCCGGTAGTCGTACACCTCGGTGAACCCGAGAGTCTCGAGCCGGCACGCGGCTCGCGGACTGAGGTCTCAACCAGAGTCCGCGCAGTACACCACCACGGGACGGCTGGGATCGAGCGCGCGGATCGCCTCGGTCTCGATCTTCCGCAACGGAAGGTTGATCGCTGCGGGCAGATGGTCTTCGCCGTACTCCCGGGCCGGCAGCACATCGACGATCTGCGCGCCCTGTTCCATCAGGCGGCGGACCTCGTCCCGGTCGATGTCTCGCGTCATCGCTACCTCCTCAGCCCTCCACCGAACGATAACTGCCGAACGATAGCCGCTGCACGATAACCGCTTGCCACGATCGTCCCGCTGGCCTGCCCGGCTTCCGTGCCGGGCAGGCCAGCGGTCTAGCCCCCGGACACTAGGCCTAGCCGGGGCCCTGCATGCCCAGGGAAAAATGGGCCTTGCCCTCGCTGTCGACCTCCGCGTCGAGCACCTTGTCCTCGAGGTAGACAGCGGCCTGCGGCTCGAGGTAGACATGTGCTCCGGCGGCCTCGATGACCTGGTCGTTCTCGTAAGGTCCGGGCGCGGCTGTTACCTGCAGCGCTCCCGGATCTCCCGCTCCCGCGGCGGAGGATGCGATCCGCAGGCCCGAACTATCGGGTGCCTGCGGGGTTGATGAAATGGCCTTCACGACCTCGGCTGCTGCTTCGGTCAGTACCAGCATGGTCAACCTCTCATTTCCCGTCCGGGAGACGATCCCGGAGTTGGCTGATGACGTTGTGGTCTGCTCGCGGGACGCAACAAGCCACAGTTTGGTGTGCTTACCTGCGAACGGGGCGGCTAAACCTAGAAGCCAGCCGGAACCGGCCCTGCGGGCGGGCGTAACCGTATCGGCGGCTGACCTCGTACTGCCCCGGTCACCCGGACCCTAGCGTCGATGGCATGACTGCTACTCACGAGCCGGCCGCCATCCGGCGGTGCGCAATGCCCACACCGCTGGCCCGGGCGGTCCGCACCGTCGACCGCTGGGGCCTTCTCGCAGGCGTGACCGGGGTCCTGGGCAATGTCCTGCTCGCGATCCTGTTCCTCACGCCGGCCGACGGCCCGTACGCATGGACCGGGCCCGCCAACGACACCATCGGCATCGTGTCGACGCTGGCCCTGATCCCGGTCGCGGCGGGCCTGCTCACCGTGGTCGGCAACCGCCCCGGGCTGGGCGCGATCACCGCGCTCGCCATCCTGGCGATGGCGGTGATGGCGGCGATGGCGCTGCTGTTCGTGCTCGGCCTGCTGCCGTTCGCCGCGGATGTCGACAGCTCCTACATCGGCCTGGCCTGCATCTTCGGATGGATCTTCGCCGCCAGCCGGGCGGGCCGCACGTCCGGCCGGCTGCCCAGCCAGGTCGCCACGTGCGGCGTGGCACTAGGCGCGGCCGGGCTGGCCGGGGCGGTGCTCCTCACGGCGTCGGTGCCGATGCCGGCCGGCTCGCTGGTGCAGGACATCACCTTCCGTGCCGGAATGCTGACCGGCATCCCGGTGGCTCTCTACCCAGTCTGGCTGATCGTCCTGTCCGGCCGGCTGCCCGGTCACCTAGACGGCAGAGGCCCGGCCGCTTAATCTCGGGCTGGTGATGGCGACGATGCCGGCCACCTCGTCCAGCCAGGACGTGGCCCGGCGGCTGATGGACGACGGCTACGTGGTCGTGACCGGCATGCTGACCCCGGACGGCGCGCGGGACGCCCGCGCGGACCTGGACCGGGTGCTGCGCACCACGCGGACCGGGCGGAACTCCTTCGAGGGGTTCGACACCCAGCGGATCTACGCGCTGTTCGCCAAGACCCGCGTATTCGACGGGCTCGCCACCGACCCGCTGCTGCTCGGCGTCCTGGACCGGGTGCTAGGCCCCTGCCAGCTCAGCGCCCCGGTCGGCATCTGCATCGGGCCTGGCGAGAAGGCGCAGATCCTGCACCGGGACGACGCCGTCTACCCGGTGCCCGAGCCGCATCCGCCGCTGGTGGTCAACACCATGTGGCCGCTCGACGAGTTCACCGGCCAGAACGGCGCCACCAGGTTCATCCCCGGCAGCCACCGCTGGGAGCCGGGGAGGCATCCGGGCCCGGAGGATCCGGTGGAGACCGCGGTGATGTCACCAGGATCGGCCCTGTTCTACCTGGGCAGCCTGTGGCACGGGGGCGGCGCGAACCGGACCTCCCGGCCGCGGCTCGGCGTGATCCTGGAGTACGCGGCCGGCTGGCTGCGGCCGCAGGAGAACCACTGCCTGGCCGTTCCCAGGGAGATCGTCCGAGACCTGCCAGAACGGCTGCAGGAACTGCTCGGCTACAACATCTACCCGCCGTTCGTGGGGTACGTCGACGGCAAGCACCCGCGCCGGGTGCTGTCGGCAGGTTCGTAGGAAAGGAGGCGGTCACCGGGCCGATCGCGTGGCGGCGACCTTCTCCTTGAGCGCGTCGAGATCCGCCGGGCCGAGATAACGCCCGCCCCGGACCACGCCGCAGATCCGGTGCAGGTGATCGACGGACTCGACCGGATTGGCCTCGAGCAGCACCAGGTCGGCGTGCTTGCCCGCGGCCACGCTGCCCATCACGTCGGTGGCGTTCATGAACTCGGCGGCATTCCACGTGGTCATCTGCAGGACCCGCAGCGGCGACAGGCCCGCCCGGGCGAGTTCGTCGAACTCCTGGTGCAGGGCGAGGCCCGGTACTTCCCAGGCGGCGCCGCCCGAATCGCTGCCGGCCAGCATCGGCACGCCGGCCTCGTCGAGCACCTTGGTCAGGTTCAGCATGACGCCGTAGACAGTCCGGAACGTCTGCCGGGCGCTGGCCGGGAAGCCGGAGAACTTCTTCGCCGCCTTCGACCAGCCCCGGAGCACCGACGGTGCCACGTAACGCAGGCCAGGCTCGCGGCGGAACGCGGGGTCGTCGCACAGGTGCATGGTCCGGGAGCGGATCAGGGTGGGCACCTGCCACGTCCCGTCGCGGACGAAGCGCGCGGCCATCGCGGCGGCTGCGCCTTGGTCGAACGTTGACGCCGCGTGCTCGAGGATGCCGATGTCCGCCGGGCGCGACCGGTTGACCGGGTTGATGACCAGCTTGCCGATCATCCGCTCGAAGACGGGCTCGAGGAACGGCATGAGGACCGGGGGCACCGGGGGCACCCGGGGCGCCGGCCGTGCCGTCACCTCCCCCTGCACCGCCTGCTGTTCGGCCGAACAGCAGGCGAGCATGCTCACTCCCGGCCCCAGGTGCTCGACCGACCGGACGCCCTCGCCGGACGCACGGGCCACGTCGATCCCGTTCGGCAGGTGGCCGAGGATCGGGATGCCGAGGCGTCGGCACTCCTGCTGGGCCTGGTAGAAGACCTCGCTCGTCACCAGGGCCGCTTTGATGAAGTCGGCGCCGAGATCGTGCTGCTCGCGCACCGTGGCCGTGGTGGCGGCGGCGGAACCGGCATTGAACGGAGCCAGCACTGCGCCGGGCATGGCCAGCAGGCGCGGCGCGCCCGCGGGCATCAGCGTGCCCGCCGCGCGGTCTTTCAGCATCCGCACCGATCCGGACATCTGCCGGAAACCCGTGATGCCGTGGGCCAGCATGAGATCGAGGCTGCCGGACGGATCCACGGCGCCGAGCGGATGGGCGTGCATGTCGGCGAAGCCAGGCACCAGGTACCGGCCGGCCGCGTCGACGACCTGCGCGGCCGCAGGCACGCCCCCGTCGTCGCGGGCAGGCTCCACGCTGACGACCCGTTCACCGGTGATGCGGACATCCAGGCCAGGCCGGAGAGATCCGTCGCGGGGATCCACCACCGTGGCCCCGCGGATCACCAACTGCGCGTCCGATGTCACAGTTCGCCTCCTACCCCGCCCCAGAGCACGCCTATCCAATATATGTGATAACAGTGATCGCCGGTATGATGGTGCGTCAGCGTCGGCAGCGGAAAGCGAGGCAACGGGTGGACTCGTCTGTGGCGGCGGTTCGGCCGATCGAGTCGCGCTCCGTCGTCGAGCAGGCGATGACCGAGCTGCGCCGGTCTATCCTGTCCGGCGCGCTGGCGCCCGGCCGGGAATTGTCGCTGCGCGAACTGGCCGAGATGCTGCAGGTCAGCATCATCCCGGTGCGTGAGGCGCTGCGCAGCCTGGAGAGCGAGGGCCTGGTGGTGACCCGGCCGGGGCGCAGCGCCCGGGTGGCGCCGCTGGACCTTGACGAGCTGCAGGGCCTCTACCGGCTGCGGCGCCGGCTCGAGCCGGAGATCGCCCAGCGGTCCTGCCGGCTGCTGTCCGATGCCGAACTGGACCGCCTGGAGCAGCAGGCAGTGGGGTTCGGGGCCGAGAACCGGACCATGAACGACATCTACGACGCGCATCACGAGTTCCATCTCGCGCTGCTCGCGCCGGCCGCCACCAGCTGGGATTTCCGTATCCTGAGCACGCTGTGGCGGGCCTCTGAGCGCTATATCCGGATCGGCTGGGGCAGCCTGGATCCGGATCCGCAGGAGCACGCGCGGCGCGAGCAGTATCACGTCGAGCTAGTCGCGGCGTTCCGGCAGCGCGACCCGGAGGTCGCCGCGGGCGCGGTGTTGCAGCACCTGTCGCGAAACGAGCAGACCGCCCTGCTGGCCCTCGGTCCCGGCCGCGGCCGGGTCGCGCCGGTCAGCTAACCCGCGAGCCCCGGACCTGGTCGATCAGGGCCAGGCCGTCATCGGGCTCGCGGTCGCCGGCCCACGCCACGTACTGGTCGGGGCGGACCAGCGCGAGCGCGGGCCCGTTGTGAGCAGGGCCCCGGTCAGGTAGCTCGAGCACGCGCAGCGGCACGCCCCGGGCGCGGGCCGCCTTCTCGATCGTGCCGCGGCCGGTGCCCGGACGGCGCACCAGCAGCGTGAACCCCTCGCCGAGCTCGTCGTACAGCGACCGGCCCGGGCCGAGCCAGGCGTGCGGCAGCAGTGCCCCCAGCTGCGCCCCCTGCTGGCCCCCCGGCTGGCCTCCCGCGTGCGGCTCGCCGGCGATGACCGGTGAGTCTTCGATCCGGAAGCCCAGCACGAGCTCCAGGGAGTGGAACTCGGGTCGTTTGGCCTGCTGGATGCGTTCCCCGGCGGCGCGGCGCGCTCGTTCGCCGGCCGCGTCGTCCGCGTCGAGGTTGTCCGCCAGCAGCTCGGGCGAGGTAACCGCCATGTTCGCGGTCGCCTCGCGGATCACCCGCTCCTGGATGGGACGCCGTTCGAGCTGGTAGCTGTCCAGCAGCGCCGGACCGCCCCAGCCGTCTAGCGTGGCGGCCAGCTTCCAGCTCAGGTCGACGGCGTCGCCGAGCCCGGTGTTGAGCCCATGCCCGCCGAACGGCGGGTTCAGGTGGGCCGCGTCCCCGGCCAGGAAGACGCGGCCGCGGCGCATCCCGTCGACGATCTGCATCCGCGCCGTCCACGGGTCGGTGGATCGCACCACCGCGCCCGAGGGCACTCCAGCGGCGGCGTCGATCAGGCGCACCGCGTCCCGCTCACCGGTTTCGGAGTCCACGCCGAACGCGATGAACCACCAGGTGCCGTCCGGGTCGATCGGGCCCATGATGGCCGGCGCGACCGGGTTGATGATCCAGTAATGCACGGCTGGCCCGTGCCTGACGTGGCGCCACAGATCCGGGGCGGTGAAGACCATGCCGAAGTTGGGGCGCAGGGCCGCTTCGCCGGTGTAAGCGGCGCCGATCCGGTCGCGTACGACGCTTCGCGGGCCGTCGCAGCCGACCAGGTAATCCGCCGTGACCACGGCGCGCCGGCCGTCCCGGTCGGACACCGTCACCCGCACCCCGCCCTCGTCCTGCTCGACGTCGGCCACTGTGAATCCGGTCGCCAGCTGGCACGCGGGCATTTCCCGTACTTCGTCGCGGAGCAGGTCTTCCAGCACGTACTGCGGGGCCTGCTGGCCGAGCTCGGGGAAGCGGTCGCCGTCGGGCGCCAGCCCGAGCACGCCGGTGAACCGGGACAGCTCGCGGCCGGCCAGTGCGGTGCAGAACACGGCGTCCTGAGACCAGGCCGGCGACAGCGGGGCCCGGTCGCGCAGCCGGCCGGCGATGCCCCAGCGCCGCAGGTGCTGCATTGATCGCACGTTGACCGTCTTGCACCGCGGCCGCGCGCGGGAGACCGTGGTGCGCGGCTCGACGACCAGGCAGCCGATGCCCCGGCGGCCGAGCTCGACCGCGCAGGCCAGGCCGACCGGCCCGCCGCCGGCCACCACGACCTGGACCGCCCCAGGCAGGCTGGCAGCGCGCAGGCTGGCCGCGGTCAGCTCGGCTGGCTCGCCCATAGCTGGCATTCCTCGGCGAAGGCGAGCTGGCGCAGGTGCAGCGCGTGGCCCAGGATGTGGTGGTCGATGCTGTGCCCGGTGGCCCGGGCGATGCTCGCGTCCACGAACGGGGCGGCGGTCAGCAGTTTGGCGAAGTGCTCCACGTTGGCCGCCGAGCTGTCCCACAGCGCGTCGAACTCGGCCAGCGCGTTGTGGACCGGCACCGTGATCCGGGGTGCGAGCCCGGGCAGGTGCTCGTCCGGCCACTGCGGCGCCTGGATCAGCTCACGCACCGGCGTCGGCGCGTAAGACCCGTGCGCCGCTTGCACCGCTGCCGCGGTCCAGGTCGAAGCGGGCCCGAACATCACCTGATCCCGCTGGTCGTACGGCAGGTCCACGGTCTCGTCCGGGGGGAGCGATGCGAGCGCATAGGCAGGGCCGCCCGCCCGGATGACCGCGCCCATGCCGGTGACCGACAGGCCGTTGAGGCGGAAGTCGATATCTGAGGCCGCGATCATCATGGCGATCATGCCGCCGATCGAGTGCCCGGTCAGGAACACGCCGTCCGCCGAGAACTGCGCCGCGGCCTGCGCGATCGCGCCGGCGAGCAGGCGCGCGTGCCGGCCGAAGGTGTTCTCCGCCGGGGCCAGCGCCGGGCTCGCGCCGTACCCGGGCCGGTCGAAGCAGACCACCGGGTACCCGGCGGCGGCCGCGAGGTCCATGAACGACCCCTGCGACCCGCCCGCGATGTCGAAGTAGCGCGCCGTATAGGTGCCGCCGTGCAGCGCGGCGATCAGCGGCTTCCCGCCGCCTCCAACTGTGTCAATCGCGGGGCCCGCGGTCAGCGCCGCGATACCCAGTCCGTCCACCGTGAACTCGATGGTGCTGCGCTGCTCAGCCATCGCCTGTCTCCTCGTCCTGCCCGGGCCCGTCATCCGGGCCCGTCATCTGGGCCCACCTCGCTCTGCGGTTTACCCTAGGCGATATATGTGATAACAACAAGGTCGTCTCGCTGCTGTATCGGCGCCACGAATCGGAGCATCGGACATGCGCATCGCCAACCACGAAGGCCGCCTCGTCGTCGTCACCGGCGAGGCGGGTCACGAGATCGCCCACGACGTCGAGAAGAACAGCGGCGGACGGTTCGGCCCCGAGCCGCAGGCCATCTACGAGGACTGGGACGCCTTCACGCGTTGGGCGGCCGGCGCCCGCTGGGAGGGCGGCGCGCCGGTCCGGCCGGCCGGGCTGGGCTCGCCGGCCCCGGCGCCGCGCCAGGTGTTCGGCATCGGGCTGAACTACCGCGACCACGCGGCCGAGTCCGGGCTGCCGGTGCCGGACGGGGAACCGCCGGTGTTCACCAAGTTCCCCAGCTGCATCACCGGGCCGCACGGTGATATCGAGCTGCCGCCGGGCGGCCACGTCGACTGGGAGGTCGAGCTGGTGGCCGTCGTCGGCCGGCGGGCCCATCGGGTCCCGGCCGTACGGGCGCTGGAGCACGTGGCCGGCTACGCGGTGGGCCAGGATATTTCCGAACGGGTCTTGCAGCTCGCCTCCACGCCGCCGCAGTTCAGCATGGGCAAGTCGCTGCCCGGCTTCGGGCCGGTCGGCCCCTGGCTGGTCACCCTGGACGAGCTCGCCGATCCCGGCGACCTCGCCCTCGGCTGCGAGATCAACGGCGAACCGGTGCAGTCCAGCCGGACCAGCCAGCTGATCTTCGGCGTCCCGGCGCTGGTGGCGAACCTGTCGGCCAGCGTCCTGCTGCTGCCCGGCGACATTATTTTTACCGGCACCCCGGCCGGCGTCGGGCTGGGCCGGGACCCGCAGCGCTGGCTCGCCGACGGCGACGTCCTCACCAGCCACATCGAAGGCATCGGTGCGATGCGGCACCGCTTCGTCGCCGCCCCGCCCCGGAAGGGAAACTGACGACAGCCCTGCACCGGCTCATGCCCACCCCGGAGGCATGCGTCTCCGCCATTGCTGTTATCACATATATTTGTTAGCGTGCGGTAAAGCGAGCCAGGAAGGCAGCCCATGACCGCTCAGACCGACACCAGCCGCGACGAGATCATCGCCCGCAACCTGGCCGCGGTGGAGACGCACTTCCACAACGAGACGCCCGAGACCATCGACCAGGCCATCGCCGTCTACACCGACGACATCGTTCTGGGAGGTCCCGGCGCGCGGCCTGGTGCTGCGCAGCATCGAGGACGTCAAGCAGGAGTACCTGAAGATCTTCGGCTCGATGAACATCCACAAGATCGTCAACCTGCACCGGTTCGCGACCGAGGAGTGGGTGTTCGACGACAGCATCTTCGAGTGGACCATAACCGGGGACGGGTTCCGCAACTGCCCGTACCCGCCGGGCACCACCGTGAGCGTCCGGCTGCTGCACGCGTTCCAGTGCCGGGACGGGAAGATCTGCCGGGAGCACGGTTACGAGATCTGGCGCGACATCAACGATCATGCCCGGGTCCGGGACGACATCCCCGCGACGGCGACCGTCGAGGTCTTCGGCTAGCGCGGCCCAGACAGCCTGGAGCCCCGATGACTGTTCTCTGCCTGCTGTGCGAGATGGAACAGGCGACCCCCGGCGCGGTCGTCTTCCGCGACGAGCTGTGGGCCGCGGAGGTCGCGCCCGGCTACGAGGTGCCCGGATGGTTCTTCCTCCGGGTGCGCCGCCACGCCGAGCTGCTGACCGGCCTGGATGACGCCGAACTGTCCGCCCTGGGCCGCCGGGCCCGGGACCTGGTCGCCGCCGTGGCCGAGGCCACCGGCGCGCCCGCCACCTACCTGCTGCACTTCGGCGAGAACTACCGGCACTTCCACGCCCTGGTCGCCGCGCGCGGCGCCGACATCCCCGCCGCGCAGCGCGGGGGCAACATCCTCGGGCTGCGTCCCGGTCACCTCGACCGGGCCGCCGCCGTGGCGCTCGTGCCGGGCGTACGGGCCGCCTACGAGCGGATCGCCCGCGGTGCTCCGGACCGGGGCCGGCCCTGACGAGCACCCGGCCCGCTTAGGCGCGGTCAGCCTGCCCGGCGATCTGCTCCTCGAGGAAGGCGCGCTCGGTGTCGTTGGCGGCCAGGGCGAGTGCCTGCCGGTAGGCGACGGCCGCCTCACCAGTCCGGCCCAGCCGGCTGAGCAAGTCCGCCTTGATCGCGGGCAGGTAGTGGTATCCCGCCAGACGCCCGTCCCGTTCGAGCCGCTCGACCTGGGCGAGCGCCGCCTGCGGCCCGGAGGCCATCGACATCGGCACGGTCCGGTTCAGCGCTACGACGGGCGACGGCCACACCTGGAGCAGCCTGTCGTACAGGACGAGGATCTGCGGCCAGTCGGTCTGGTCGTACGACGGCGCCTCGGCGTACAGCGACGCGATCGCGGCCTGCAGCACGTACCGTCCGGGCGGGCCGGCCCGCAGGCAGCCGACGATCAGGGCGTCGGCCTCGGTCAGCGCGCTCTGGTCCCAGGCCGAACGGTCCTGGTCCTTCAGCCGGACCAGCCGGCCTTCCGCGTCCACCCTGGTCGCCCGACGCGCGTCGGTGACCAGAAGCAGCGCCAGCAGCCCGCGCACCTCGGATTCGCCTGGCATCAGCTCACCCAGCATCCGGGCCAGGTGCAGAGCCCGGTCCACCAGGTCGGCGCGGACCAGGCAGGCGCCCGACGGCGCCGTGTGACCGGCGGTGAACAGCAGGTGGATCACGGCCAGCACGGCGCGCAGCCGACCGGGCAGTTCGGCAGGCCGGGGGATCCGGTAGGGAATTCGCGCGATGGAGATCTTTCGCTTCGCCCGGGTGATCCGCGCCGCCATGGTCGGTTCTGACACCAGGAACGCCCGGGCGATATCCGCGGTGGGAATCCCGCAGAGCAACCGCAGCGTTAGCGCCACCTGGCCGTCGGGGGCCAGCGCCGGGTGGCAGCAGGTGAAGATCAGCCGCAGCCGCTCGTCCGGGATGACTTCGGGATTCCCTGCGCCCTCCGCCGTCAGTTCATCCATGGCGACCTCCTGCGTGCTCTGGCCGGGCTCCACCAGCAGCGGCAGCCGGGAGCGCAGTGTCGTATCCCGGCGTAGCGCGTCTATCGCACGCCGCCTGGCCGTGGTGGTGAGCCAGGCCGCAGGGTTGCCAGGGATGCCGGCCCTGACCCAGGCCTGCAGCGCGGAGGCGTACGCCTCCTGCACGCATTCCTCGGCTAGATCCAGATCTCGGGCGACGCGCGCCGTAGCGGCGAGTACCCGGCCCCAGTCGCGGCGGTGCGCGTCGGCGACCGCCGCCCCGATCGCGGCCGCGCTGGTCACGGGGTGGTCGGCTCGTCGCTCTTGAAGAAGCTGCCGTGCACCGGCCGGACCTCGACGCCGCCGCCCTCCCGGACCACGGGGTTGGTCCGGGCGATGGCCAGGGCCGCGTCCAGGTCGGGCGCCTCGATCACGTAGAAGCCGGCCACGATCTCCTTAGAATCCACGAACGGGCCGTCGGTGATGGTATCGCCGCGGATCGACGTCGCCATGTCCCTGGGCGTCAGGGCGTAGGCCATGAGCATCGACCCGCCCTCCGCGAGTTCGTCCGAGTGCCGGTAGCAGGACTCGGTGTCCTGCGGCGTCGCGTCCGGGGCGTGGGCCGAGTCCTGGGCGTAGATCAGGATCGCGTACTGAGCCATGTCGGCTTTCCCTTCAATCTCGATCGCTTGTCCTTCCATCCTCACGTCGGACGGATCACGCGAAATCGACAGCCCGCGGCGAAAAAGCCGATGCCGCTTCGGCCAGTCCTCCAGACCGCGGCCGCCGATCAGCATCAACCGCCTCATCCTCCACTTGGCATACCAGTCGCCTCAGCCATGCCGAGCCGGGGAACCCGCGGGCGCATGATGAGAGCATCCCGTAACACACGGGCCTCCACCTCCGGGGAGGCTGGGCGCGCCATGAGCGAGAACACCGTCCCGCCGGGGAGCGTCCCGCGGGAGAGCATTCCGGTGCAGCGGCCGGGCCGCCAGCGGCGTCCGACCGGCGCGCCCCCGCCGCTGCCGCACCCGTTCCGGGTCAGCACCACGGCGTGGCTCGTGCTGGCCATCGCCATCGTGGCCTGCATCTTCTTGTTCTCGGCCCGCACCCAGTGGCTCGGGCTCGACGACCGTGTCAACACCGGTTTCCTGCGCCTGCTGGCGAAGGCGCGGACGCCCTGGCTGACCGATGTCGCCGACGGGATCAAGGCGGCCGGCAGCGGCTGGGGGGTCACCGCGCTGGGCCTGGCGGTGGTGGCGCTGATCATGATCTTCCGGCGCTGGCGGCATCTTCTGGTCTTCCTGGGCAGCCTGTTCTTCCTCGAGATCGTCGTGCAGTGGATCTACTTCGGCCTGACCCGGCCGCGTCCGTACGGCATCTCGATCATCAGCAGCTGGGGCGGCTATTCAACGCCGTCTCCGCCGGTCATCGCGCTGACGATCTTCGGAGTGGGTGCGGTGTACACCCTGGTGCCGCCCGGCCGTCCGCGCGCCTGGGCCAAGCTGGCCGTGGCCGCGCTGGTGGCCGTGTTCTGCCTGGCCCGGTTGTACCTGGCCGTCGATCACCCCGACGACGTGCTCCTCGGCGTCGCGCTCGGGGTCGCCATACCGGTCACCGCGTTCCGCTACTTCACCCCGAACGAGATCTTCCCCGTCGTCTACCGCCGCGGCCGGGCCGCCCACGTCGATGTCGGCGGCGCGCGCGGCGCCGCGATCCGGCTGGCCGTGAATGACCAGCTCGGGCTGATCGTGTCCGAGGTCAAGCCGGTCGGCCTGGAATCGTCGGCCGGCTCGACGCCGCTGCGGCTGCACGTCGCAGGCGGCCCGGACGAGTATGTCTTCGCCAAGCTGTACACCAAGGCCCACGTGCGCGCCGACCGCTGGTACAAGCTGTGGCGGACCATCCTCTACGGCTCCCTTGAAGACGAGCATCCGTTCCAGACCGTGCGCCGGCTGGCCGAGTACGAGGACTACGCGCTGCGGCTGCTGCGCGACGCCGGGATCCGCACGGCCCGGCCGTACGGGATCGTGGAGATCACCCCCGAACGTGAGTACCTGGTGGTCACGGAGTATTTCGACGGCGCCGTCGAGATCGGGCACGCAGCCGTAAGCGACGAGGTGATCGATCAGGGGCTGCGGCTGGTCAGGCAGCTGTGGGACGCGGGGATCGCGCACCGCGATATCAAGCCGGGCAACCTCATGGTCCGCGGCTCCGAGCTGCTGCTGATCGACGCCGGATTCGCCCAGTTCCGCCCGTCGCCGTGGCGACAGGCGGTCGACCTCGGCAACATGATGCTGGTCCTGGCCGTCCGCAGCGACCCGGACCGGGTGTACCAGCGGGCGCTGCGCTACTTCACCCCGGCCGAACTCAGCGAGGCGTTCGCCGCCACCCGCGGCGTGGCCAGCCCGACTCAGCTGCGCGCGTTCATGAAGCGAGACCCGCGTGACCTGCTCGGCACGTTCCGAGCCCTGGCCCCGCCGCGCGCGCCGATCACGCTGCAGCGCTGGAGCCCGCGGCGAGTGGGCCTGGCTATCGCGGTCCCCGTCGCCATCCTGACCGCCGGACTCATCTCCATCCAAGCGTTCTCCCCCGCCGACGACATCGGCGCGTACTCGCCGCTGTGCGGTACCGGGCACGCGACGATCCTGGCCGCCCAGGCGGTCCCGTCGGCGGCGCTGGTGCCGTGCGTCTCCGAGCTCTCGTCGGGCTGGCTGGTCGGCGGCGCCGACGTGGCCAGCGGCCGCTCGGTGTTCTGGCTGGACTCGGACCAGGCCGGACCCCGGGCCGTGACCGTCACCCTGTCCGCGGCCTGCGACGTCACCGGCGACCAGCCGGAGCCCTCGGACCAGCCGGGCACCCAGCGGTTCGACCAGCCGCCGGCCGGCGGCACCCGGTTCACCGGGCTGCGCGTCTACACCTTCCCCGGCGGCTGCGCCATCTACCAGTTCGACTTCGCGCCGGGCGCATCCCCGCTGCTCGCGACCGCGGTCGACGGCGGGGTGGCCCTCCTGCCCCGGGCCGCCCTGGTGAATTACGTCCGGACCAGGGAAGGGCTGGCGCTGTGCGGACGGGGTTCGCCGTGCCCGGGGTAGCCGAGGAGCAGGTGCTGGCCGCCCGGATCGCTGGTGGCCACCAGCGGCGCGTCGTTTCCCTCCGGGCACTCGGTCGCCGCCTCCTTCGGCGCGGCCGTGTCCGCGGTGATCATCTACCGGCTGGCCACCTACTGGCTGCCGGTGCTGCCCGGCTGGCTCTCCTGGCGCCTGCCGCAGCGGAGGGAATACGTGTAGCCGCCTCGACGGCGAGCCCGAGCGCTACGCCGCCCGCGATGTCGAGCGGAAGGTGAGCGCCGACGTAGACGCGGGTCAGCCCGACGAGTGGTACCCCGCCGAGGACGGCGGCCCGGCCCGCCGGCCCGAGCCGGGGGAACGCGGCGGCGCCCAGGGCGATGGACACGGCGGCGTGCCCGGACAGGTACCCGAGCCCGGTGGCGTCCGGCCCGCGGCCGCGGACCCCGGGCAGCAGCGCCGCCGGCCTGGGCCGCCGCACGGCCTGCTTGACCAGCTTCGACAGCGCCCAGGCGGCCGTGCCGCCAGCTAGCAGGCGCGCGGCCAGGTCACGGTCTCCGGCCCGCCAGGCCGCGGCGGCCGCGGCCGGCACCGCGCCGAACGCGCCCGCCTGCATCACCACCCAGGCGGGCGGGTACAGGCCGTCGGGCAGGCCGTTGACGGCCAGGAAGGCCCTGGCCTCCACCGGAGCCACGCGGTCGCGGCGCACCAGGCCGGCCGTGGCCAGCAGGCCGGCCACGCCGATGCCGAGCCGGACCCAGGGATCGCCAGGCACCTCAGCGGCTCGCCGGATGCTTGTCCATGCTCTGGTCCAGGGTGGCGAAGAAACCGCGGCCGGTCTTGACCATCTCGGACTGGGTGGTGTCCACCCTTCCGTATTGTGGCACCAGTCGTGCTAGCCCTGCACCAGCGCGGCCTGCTCCTCCGCCGCCCTGGCCAGGTCGGCGACGATCTGCGGGTACATCACTCGCAGTGAGCGATGCACCAGGCGGCCCGCCAGGGTCCGGTCCCAGGACGCGGCCCATCGGATCCGGGTGCCGCCCGGGGCGGGGGCCAGGGTGACCTCGGCGCGGTAATGGCGCACCGGGATGCCCCCGATCACCGTGTACGCCAGGCGCCGTCCCTCCTCGACGTCGAGGATCTTCTCGACCGAGACCGGGCGGCGCAGCCCGTAACGGCGCGAGGACCGCAGCCAGTACACCGCGCCGGGGCCGTCCGGCGAGGCATCTCCCGGGCGGCGGTAGCCGGCCGCGCACCACGGTCCCCACCGGGGATACGTCATGGCGTCGCTGACCAGCGCCCAGACGATGGCGGTCGGCGCCTGGGCGGTCTGCTCGGCTTCCACATGCAACTGGCCCATCAGCCGGTCCTTCCCTTCTGTACCGGGTGGTACATGAACCATATGGTACACTCGGCCGTGGCCACATCGCAAGCCCGCGAACGTCTCCTGGCCGCCGCGGTGGAACAGGCCATGCGCGGCGGGATCGCCGACCTGAGCCTGCGCGAGCTTGCCGCCGCCATCGGCACCAGCCACCGCATGCTGCTGTACCACTTCGGATCACGAGAGGGCCTGCTCACCGCGGTCGCCCGGGCTGTCGAGGAAGCACAGCGCGCGGCCGTATCGCAGGAGGGGATCAGCAGCGCCAGCGCCCGGCGGCTCTGGGAGCACTTCAGCGACCCGCAGCTATGGCCCGCCGAACGGCTCTTCTTCGAGCTGTACGCCCACGCGCTGCTCGGACGCCCGGGCACCGAAGGATTCCTGGAGAACGCGATCGAGCCCTGGGTCACCGCGATGACGCCCGCGATCGCTCGCGAAGCCGGGCTGGATGACAAGACCGCGCGGGCCGAAGCCAGGCTCGCCGTCGCGGTCACCCGCGGCCTGCTGCTCGACCTGCTCGCCACCGGCGACCGGGCCGCCGTCACCGAAGCCTTCGAACGCTACCTGCACCACGCTGGCCACAACGCCCTGGGGTGATCTCGGGGTTACTCGGGCGGGAGTTCCTTGTACACGAAGCTGACGTTGATGCCGCGCCGGGCCCGGAGGAAGCGCGGGATGTAGTACAGCAGCGCGCCGACCACGATCAGGCCCGCGAACCAGGCCGGGATCCGCCAGAAGTTGGCACTGTCCCCGTTCATGACCAGCGCCGGGTACTGAGTCGAGACCACCGCCAGCGCGACGAAGATGGCGATGGACAGCGGCGCCACGATGAACAGCACCGGGATCCCGAGGAACTTCACGTTCGCGGGCGAGGCCCGGTAGAGATCCGGCCGGCGCAGCGGCAGGGCGATCGCCGCGGCGCCGATGATCACCACGCCGAGGCACCCGGCCAGCACGATCAGGCCGAGCACCAGCTGGAAGACGTTGGACGTCACGCTCCAGACCACCAGCGCGGCGATGATCACGTTCACCACCACGATCGCGATGACGGGCGAGTGCGTGCGGTCGTTCACGTCCGCGAGCTTCTCCGGCATGAGCCGGTCGAACGACCACGCGAAGAACGACCGGATCGGCATGAACGTGTTGGCGATCATGGACGGCAGCGACCAGAACAGGAAGCAGCCCAAGATAATCACGGTGAGGACCGGGATGTTGGCGGACAGCGCGGCCAGGAACGGGTAGAACGGCCCGGCCGGGATCGCGTACGCCTTGTTGGGCGAGGAGTTCACGGCGTACATGAAGCTGTAGCCGGCCACGTGGAAGAGCAGCAGCGCGCCGATGATGAGCAGCACGACGTCGAAGCCCAGCGCGCCGAACATGACCGACAGCTGGCGGCGGCGGTTGGACGCGCTCTTCAGCTCGCCCGACATGTAGACCGACCAGAAGTTCCACATCATGAAGCCCTGGATGGAGAACAGGGTGGCCAGCGTCGCGCTCATGTTGCCCAGGTCCGGGCCGGCGTGCGCGCCGCCCCCGGTGGCGATCACATCCTGGACGGTCCCGCCACCGAAGCTCTTGTTAAGCGTGTTGAAGTTGGAAACGAATCCGCCCTTGCTGACGAAGGCGAGGACGATGAACGCCACCACGATCCCGAACATCGCGATCAGGAACGACCAGTTCTGCCAGCGGAACGTCGACTTCGTGCCGCGGATGAGGACGTAGGTCTGCAGCGCGACCATGACCAGGGCAGCGGCCAGGATCCACGCCTTGTCGGTCTCGAACGAGCTGCCCCAGCTGATCAGCGTGTTGTTGTGAGCCAGGCTGCCGCCCGCGACCAGCGCGGGCCCGAGCGCGAAGATCGGGAAGAACTTGGCGAAGTAGGCCGCGCCGAGCAGGCCGCCCATGATCATTCACAGGTTGGAGATCAGGGCGAGCGGAGGGTTCAGGATCCGGCTTACCCACACGTAGTCGCCGCCCACCCGCGGCATGCTGGCGCCCAGCAGCGCGAACATGATCAGCACCGGGATGTTGATGATCGCCGCGATGACAAGCACTCCGACCGGATCGGCACCGGGGAAGGCGACCAGGGTAAAGAAGATCGACCAGGCCAGGGTCGAGCCGATCGGTGCGGAAATGACCGCGTTGAAGATCGTCGCGTCGACGGCCGACGCGGAACGCACGAGCCCGGTGCTGTTGCGGACGAACAGCCGGCTCTCCGAACGGCCCGTTGTGGCCATGAGCTCCTCCTGACTGCCCAGGCCTCCTGCCGGTCGCCCCCCGTCCTGACATCAACGATCACCTTGAATGTCAGGAGCGAACACCCAGAGGTTGGAGGGTGAGAGCAGGTGCTGGCGGTCGAGCGGCGCATCAAGGTGCTGGAGCGGATCGCGGCGGACCAGGCGGTCGAGGTGAGCAGCCTGGCGCGCGAGTTCGGCGTCTCGGAGATGACCATCCGCCGGGACCTGCGCCGCCTGGACCGGGACGGTTTCGTCCGCCGGACTTACGGCGGAGCCACCACGCGGGCGGTCCGTTCCGCCGGGGCCTTCGCGGTCACGCAGAACGCGCGCACGCTGCACCACGCCCAGGAGAAGCGCCAGATCGCGATGCGGGCCGCCGAGCTGACCGCTGATGCGCGGGTGATGTTCATCGGCGTCGGTTCCACCGTGGAGCAGTTCGCCCGGCTGACCGTGCCCAGGGATGGCCTGCTCGTCATCACCCAGTCGCTGGTCATCGCGAGCCTGCTCGGCACCCGGCAGGTCAGGGTGATCATGGCCGGCGGGATGGTCCGCCAGGACGAGCTCAGCTGCGTCGGCCCGGCGGCGGTGGAGTGCGTTCAGCGTTACAACACCGACGTCGCCGTCATCGGCGCGGCCGGAGTGTCGGTGCGCCGGGGCATCACGGACCTCGATGACCAGGAGGCCGGCGTCATCCGCGCGGCCCTGGAGAAGACGGAGCGGATCATCGTCCTGGCCGACGGCACCAAGTTCGGGGACGTCGCGCTGAGCACGGTGGTGCCGATCAACCGCGTCTCGGCGATCATCACCGATACCAGCGCCGATCCGGTCGAGGTGGAGCGCATCACCGGCGAGGGCGTCGAGGTGATCCTGGTGGAACCCGACGAGGCCAAGGCCAGGGCCAATAGCGCGGTGAACACGTAATGGCCAAGGGCACCCTGCTGTACTTCGTCAGCGACCTGCACGGATCCAGCCTCTGCTTCCGGAAGTTGTCAACGCCACCGGTGTGTACAAGCCCACCGTGCTCGTGCTCGGCGGGGACCTGGCCGGCAAGGCCATCCAGTCGATCGTCAAGGGGCCGAACGGGCGGTGGAACTGCACCTTCATCGGGAACCGCTACGAGCTGACCGAGGGTTCGGAGCTCGCCGGGCTGGAACGGCTCATCGCCGACCACGGCTACTACCCCTACCGCGCCGAACCCGGCGAGCTGGAGGCCATGGAGGCCGGGGGAACCCTCGACGACCTGTTCTTCCGGCTCATGCGCGACCGGCTCGCGGAGTGGCTGGACATCGCCGACACCAGGCTGCGGCCCAAGGGCGTACCGCTCTACCTGATGCTCGGCAACGACGACCCGCCCGAACTCGCCGCGATGCTGGACCAGGCGCCGTGGGGCGTCCACGCCGAGGGCAAGGTGGTGCGGCTCGATGACGAGCACGAGATGATCAGCTGGGGCTACGCGAACACGACCCCCTGGCACACGTACCGCGAGCAAAATGAGCAGCAGCTGGCCGCGGCGTACGCCGCCATGGCGGACAAACTCGAACACCCGGAACGGGCCGTGTTCAACCTGCACCCGCCGCCGTACGAGACGCAGCTGGACGACGCGCCCGCCCTCGACGACGAGCTGCGGGTCCAGGCGGTGCTTGGCCAGGTCCAGTACAAGGCGGTCGGCAGCACCGCGGTGCGCGACATCGAGGCCGAGCGCCAGCCGCTGGTCGGGCTGCACGGCCACATCCACGAGTCGTCCGGCATCCGCCGCCTGGGCAGGCGCAAGGGCGTGATTCTCAACCCGGGCAGCGACTACTCCACCGGCGCGCTCAACGGGGCCCTGGTCAGCCTGCACAAGGACCGCGCCGATGCCCAGCTGGTCCGCGGTTAGATGCACGGCGCTGATCCGCACGCCGCTGATCCGCACGGCGCTGATCCGCACGGCGCTGATCCGCACGGCGCTGATCCGCACGGGGCGGACGTGCTGATCGCCGTCGACGTGGGCACGTCGGGCGCTCGCGCGTCCGCGTTCGAGGTATCCGGCGCGCCGCGGCAGGAGGTCCGGCGTTCCTATCCGACGTTCCTGCCGGCCGAGGGCTGGGCCGAGCAGGACGCCCGGCGCTGGCAGTCCGCCGCGCTGGCGGCGCTCGGTGCGCTGGTGCGCATCCTCGGACCGCGATGCCAGGTCCGCGCCGTCGCCGTCACCGGGCAATGCCCGAGCGTGGTCCCGCTGGACCGGCGTGACCTGCCGCTCGGTCCCGGCATCATCTACCGCGACAACCGGGCCACCGCCGAGGCGGACTGGATGCGCGAACGGTTCGGCGACCGGGAACTGCACGAGCTGACCGGCCACGTCCCGGCGGCCTTTCACGTCGCGGCGAAGGTGCTCTGGCTCCGCGCGCACCAGCCAGACGTGTTCGCCGCCACCAGGCGTTTCGTCCAGCCGGCCGACTATGTCGCCCTCGAGCTGACCGGCAACGCGACCACCGACTGGTCGATGGCCGCCGCGACCGCCCTGCTGGACCTGCGCGGCCGCCGCTGGGCGCCGGACCTGCTGGCCGGCCTCGGCCTGGACCCGGCCGCCTTCCCCGCCGTCGTACCCTCCTGGAGCATCGCCGGGGAGATCCGCCCGAAGCTCGCGCGCCGCCTCGGCCTTCCGGCCGGCGTCCCGGTGGTGGCGGGCGCGGGGGACAGCATCGCGTGCGCGCTCGGCGCCGGGGTGACCGCGGCCGGTCCCGTCAGCGAGATGGCGGGCAGCTCGAGCTGCTTCAACTCGGTGGTCGCCGAGCCGCTGCCGGACCAGGACGTCACCCACTACCCGAGGATCACCGAGCCCACCGGTTACGTCACGGAAGTAGGCATCAACACCACCGGCGAGGCGGTCGACTGGCTGGTCCAGCTGTTCTACGGCCGGGTCCGCCCGGCCGGCTACGCGCGCCTCGAGCAGGCCGCCGCGCAATCCCCGCCGGGCGCGGGCGGCCTGGTCTTCGCGCCCGTGCTCGGCGACGGCGAGCGGGACGACCCGGCACTGCGCGGCGCCGTCACCGGGCTGTCGCTGCGGCACGATCGCGGCGCCATGGCCCGCGCCACGATGGAGGGGATCGCCTGCGGTGTCCGGGCGCGGCTGGAGACCCTGGGCCGGACCTCCGCGCCGGCCACGGAACTCCGGGTGTCCGGCGGGGGCGCGGGCATGGCCCTCTGGAACCAGATCAAGGCGGATGTCACCGGGATCCCGGTCGTGCGGGTGGCGGGTGACTCCACCGCGGCGGGCGCAGCGATGCTCGCGGGCCTGGGCGCCGGGGTCTACCGTGACGCCGCCGAGGCGGTCTCGGCCGGCTACCGGCCGCTCGGACGGGCCCAACCCGATCCCGCTCATCGCGCGCTGTACGACGACCTGTACGAGCGCTACCAGGCCCTCATCGGATCGCGGGTCGTCCGGCCGGAGGAGATCTGATGCGGGCGCGCCTCGGCATCAACACCTGCTTCGCCGTCAAACGCTGGCCGCGGCCGGACGACTGGGCCCGGATCGTGCGCGACGAGCTGGGCCTCGGGGTCGTCGAGCTTTCCCTCGACCTGATCGAGGACATCGGCGGGCCCCCGGGCCGTGAGCGCGCGGCTGACCAGATCCGTTCGGCGCTCGATGAGTACGGGCTACGGGCCGAGACCGTGTTCACCGGCCTGGCCGCCTACTCGCTCAACCTCCTGATGCACCCCGACGACGTGCGGCGGCGAGCGGCCACCGACTGGTACCTGAGCGTCGTCGACCTGGCGGCGCGGCTGGGGGCACGAGGCGCCGGCGGTCACGTCGGCGCGATGAGCGTGCCCGACTGGGCCGACGAGGCGCGCCGGGCGCAGCGCTGGGCGGGGCTGCGGCGGTCGCTCGCCGAGATCGCCGCCGCGGCCCGCGCGGCGAGCCTGGAGTACCTGCTGGTCGAGAACCTCGCCAGTCACCGCGAGCCGTCGACCATCGCCGGCCTGGAGACCCTGCTCACCGACGGCGACGCCGCGCACGCGCCGATCCGGCTGTGCCTGGACGTCGGGCACCAGTGCGTACCCGGCACCACAGGGCCCGACCGGGATCCCTACGCGTGGCTCGCGCACTTCGGCGGCCGGCTCGCCGAGGTCCAGCTGCAGCAGTCCGACGGCCTCGCCGACCACCACTGGCCGTTCACCCGCGAGCGGAACGAGGCTGGCCTCATCGACCCCGGCCGCGTGCTGGACGCGCTGGCCGAGGCCGGCGCGGAAGATGTCCTGCTCGTGCTCGAGGTGATCCCGGCCTTCGAGCAGGACGACGGGCAGGCGCTAGCCGGCCTGCGGGCCTCGGCCGAGCTATGGCAGGCCGCACTGACCGAGCGAGGGACGCGATGACCAGCGGTTTCGTACACGGCAACGGGATCGACATCCACTACCGGATCGCCGGGGAGGCAGCTGCGCCGCCCCTGGTCCTGATCAACGGCGTCGGCGACGACCTGGACGGCTGGGCCAACCAGGCGGACGATTTCGTGCGTGCGGGCCTGCGCGTGGTCAGCTACGACAACCGCGGGGTCGGCCGGTCCGGCCAGCCGCCGGGGCCCTACACCAGCGGCGAGATGGCCGCGGACACCAAGGCGCTCGTCGCCGGGCTCGGGCTGCCGCGTTTCCACCTGGCGGGGGTGTCGATGGGCGGCGCCATCGCCCAGGAATACGCGGTGGCGTACCCCGGTGACCTGCTCTCGCTCGTGCTCGCGAATACCTTCGCGGTGGCCGATCCGTTCACCCGCGCCGCGTTCGAGACGTGGGCGACGGTCGCGGAAACCGCGGGCATGCCGGTGATGATGCGGCAGCAGGCGCCCTGGATCTTCAGCCCCGGGTTCTACGAGCAGTACCCGGACCGGGTGACCGAGCTGATCGCGGCGGCGCAGGCGAGCACGCAGCCGGCCGCGGCGTTCGCGGCGCAGATGGCGGCGCTCACCGGCCACGACTGCGCCGCCAGGATCGGCGCGGTGCGGGTGCCGACGCTCGTGCTCGCCGCCAGCGACGACATCATCATCCGGCCGGAGTTGTCGCGCCGGCTGTTCGATGCGCTCAGCCCGGGCGTCGGCACCTGGACGGTCGTTCCCGGCGGCCACGCCGCATTCTGGGAGAACCCGGGGCCGTGGAACCAGGCCGTCATCGATTTCGTCCGCCGCAACGGCACGTCTGCCTGAACACAGAAAGGTCGGCTATGTCGCTCGAGGAGATATTCGGCACCGCCAAGCCCGTGATCGCGATGGTGCACTTCCCCGGCTTGCCGGGGCGGCCGCGGCACGACCGCGACGCCGGGCGAGCCCGCCTGCTCGACGTGGTCGGGCGGGACCTGGACGTGCTGCAGGACGCCGGCGTCGATGCGGTTCTGTTCTGCAACGAGGCCGACATTCCCTATCAGCTGACGGTGGGCCCGGAGATCCCGGCCGCGATGGCGTCCGTGATCGGCGAGCTGCACCCGTCGATCCGGGTCCCGTTCGGCGTCAACGTCCTCTGGGACGCGCGCGCCAGCCTCGCGGTCGCCCGGGCCACCGGAGCGGCCTTCTATCCGGGAGGTCCTGACCGGCGTCTACGAGAGCGATATGGGCATCATCGCGCCCTCGCTCGGTGACCTGGCGGCCTATCGCGAGGCCATCGGCGCAGAGGGTGGAGCTGAACTCCGGCGTGATGTTGCCGAAGAGGGCGACGTCCGACGGCGGCGTCGGCGGCGACCGCCAGGCCCGCGCCGCCCGGCAGCACGTCCAGGGCCATCCCGGGGCCGAACGCGGCCGCCGGGCAGGGTGAGCTGATCGGTGTGGTGTGCGCCTGGGACCGCATCGAGGCGCACGTCGCCGCCCGTAAGCTCGCCGCGATCGCCGAGCTAGGCCGCCGCACCCCCAGGCCCGAGGACGAGGAATTCACCGGGGACGAACTGGCCAACGCGCTGGGCGAGTCCCGTACCCACGCCTACGCCCTGCTGAGTACGGCCGGCCACCTGGACAGCCACCTGCCCGGCACCAGGGCCGCGCTGCTCCATGGCACTATCAGCATGCCCAAGGCCCAGATCATCGCGAACGCCACCGGCCTGCTCGACCCGGCCGAGGCCCGCGCGGCCGAGCAGGAGGTGCTGGACCGGGCGGCCCGGTTGACCCGGCCCGGGCTGCGCGCCGCGATCGCCCGCGCCGTGATGAAAGCTGCCCCGAAGAAAGCGAAGGAACGGCGCGAGACGGCGGCGAAGGATATGCGGGTGGAGCGGTGGGCCGAGGACTCCGGCAACGCCGCCCTGATGGGCCGCGAATTGCCGCCCGATGAGGTCCTGGCCGCGGATGAGCGGATCACCGCCTGGGCGAACGAACTGCGCAAAGCCGGCCTGGAGGGTGACATGGACGTGCTGCGCGCCCGCGCCTACCTGGACCTGCTCCTGGGCAGGACTCCCGCCCCCGTGCCCCCCAGGCCGATAGCAGCCAGCCCAGCGCGCCCGGCCAGCCCGGCCCGGGCGGTGCCCCGGTTCCCGCCGGGTTCGCCAGGCAGGTCACCCTGACCGTCCCGCTGGCCACCTTGACCCGCCTCGCGGACCGGCCCGGCGAGCTGTCCGGCCTGGGCCCCATCGACCCGTGGCTCGCCCGCGACCTCGCCGACTCTGCCGCGGCCAACTCGAAGACCACCTGGTGCGTCACGGTGACCGACGAGAAAGGGCACGCCGTCGGGCATGGCTGCGCCCGTCCCGAAAGCAAGAGTCACAGGAAACGCGCCGGCCCCGGCCCGCCAGGAAAGACCGGGTTCTCCTTCACCTCGGCCCGCCGGGACCGGCCGCCCGGCGGGTACGGCACCTGGCGGCTGCGCACCCCCGGACCCGGCCCGGACCTGATCATCACCCTGGACCCGCTGACCACCGACCCCTGCGACCACCGCTTCGAAAACCGGGGCCACGATCCCGGGGTCAGGCTCCGGCACCTATCCCAGATCCGGCACGCCACCTGCACCAGCCCCATCTGCCGGCGGCCCGCCGCCCAGGCCGACTTCGAGCACAACACCCCGTACGAGGCAGGCGGACGGACCTGCCTGTGCAACGGCGGCCCGCAGTGTCAGCGATAACCACACAGGTCATCCACCTGGCTCCGGAAGTGGAGCCAGGTCATGCACGACGAGGACAACGACGGCAGGTTCCCTGATGAGAGCCCAGTCGAGGTCCGCTACCCGCGCTCGAAGCAGGAAGAGCAGGGCGACCGGGACACCTGGCCGTGGCTGCCGGGTTCCATCGTAGAACAGTGCGGCCCCGACGAATGGTACGTCTGCATAGAGGTCCGCGAGCTGGCGGTCCTGCGCGACGGGCGACGGGCACCGCGCGGCACGGCCAGCCGTAACCTCTACTACCCCTGCTGCTTCAGGGACGGCGGGGAGATCCGGCCACGATCGGCATCCAGGGGTGCCGCCTCGGCGACGAGGCGCGGGGCGGCCCGGTGACCGGGGACCGGGTGATCCGCTTCGCGACGGCGGCCGTGGTCTGCGCCGTGGCCGCCTTTGCGGCGGTGGTCTCTTACTCGCACATCTACGGGCTGGGCCGGGTCCACGGTCAGGATGGGACGGCGGCCCGGCTGCTGCCGCTGAGCGTGGACGGGCTGATCCTGGCGGCCTCGCTGGTGCTGCTGCACGAGGCCCGCAACGGCCGGGACGCGCCAGGGCTGGCCCGGTTCATGCTGTGGCTCGGCATCGGCGCGACGATCGGCGCGAACGTCGCCTACGGATCGGGATACGGGCTGCTCGGCGCACTGATCTCGGCCTGGCCCGCGGTCGCGTTCATCGGCACGGTCGAGATCGCCGCGCAGCTCGTGCGCCGCTCGCGCGGGCCACACGCGGCCACGACCGTGCCAGCCGTGTCAGAGGTGCCCGGTGATATGGAGCAGGCGGTCCGCGCGGCGTACGCGGCGTCGGTCGCGGCGGGTGCGCCGCTGAGCCAGCGGGCCATGGCCGAGCGGTTCGGCCTGTCCCGGCGCCGGGTGGGCCAGCTCGTTACCCAGGTCACCGTCGAGAGCAACGGTCATATCCCCGAGAAGGAGGTGGCGTGAAGCATGAAGAGCGACGACGAGACGCCGTGGTACGCCGAGATCGAGGACCCGGATTCCTGCCTGGAGGCGGTCAGGCGGCAGTTCGCCCGGCAGGCCGGTGAACTGGCCGACGAACTGGCCGGCGACGACAAGCCCGGCGAGGGATACCTGGCCAAGACGGGACGGCTGACCGCCGCCCGCCACCAAGCCGAAGAGATCATCAGGCACGAGTACGGCCCGCTGACATCAGACGAGGAGGACAACAGCGACGAGGACGACGAGGCGGCCTCGGCCGGGGACCGGCCGGCGGTGATCGGGCGCGGCCATCCGTCGTGGGCGGAGGTAGATGCCGAGCAGCGGCAACGGCTCGGCGATCCGCCCGGCGAGGACGACCGGCCATGACCGCGCTCGCGAACAGCCTGGCATTTTGGATCGGGCTCCTGGCCGCCCTTGCGGCCCTGTATGTCCTGCCCGCCATGATCGCCGTGATCAGGCATGCCGAGAACATCGCGCTGATGGTGTTCTTGAATTGCTTCCCGATCGCCTGGCCGGCCGCGCTAGTCGTGGCATGCATGATGCCACGCAAGGCGGACTGACGGGCGAGCCTGCATCGCCGCTCTGGACACTGGCCCCGCCCCCGCCGTATGGGGACGGGGGCAGTGTTGCATGGGACGCCCGGTTAACGGGATAACTAGAGGATCTGGCGGGGGAATGGGTTGCCGTCATCGCGGATGGCGGCAGTGCGTGAAGCTGGGCGGAGGGCCTGGCGTCGTGACGGGGAGCGGGTCTTTGCCAGACAGTAAGGGGATGCGGATCGGCGTGTTCTTGCTGGCGGCGAGGTTCCCCGGGCAGAGCGATGAGCAGGTGCTGGCGGCCACGGTGCAGGCGGCTGTGGCGGCTGAGCGGGCGGGTTTTGATGATGTGTGGCTGGCTGAGCATCATTTCATGTCCTACGGCATCTGCCCGTCCGCGGTCACCCTCGCGGCCTACGTGCTGGGAGCCACGCGGCGGGTGGCGGTGGGTACCGCGGTCAGCGTGCTGTCCACCGTGCATCCGGTCGCGCTGGCCGAGCAGGCCGCGCTGCTGGATCAGGTGTCGGCCGGGCGGTTCCGGCTGGGGGTGGGCCGGGGCGGCCCGTGGCGGGAGCTGGAGGTGTTCGGGACCGGGCTGGCCCGGTATGAGTCCGGATTCGCTGAGGGGCTGGACGTGCTGCTGGCCGCCCTGACCCGCGAGCGGGTGGGGGCGGCGGGAGAGTTCTTCTCCTTCGGGCAGGTGCCGGTGGTGCCCCGTCCGCTGACCCGGCCGCACCCGCCGGTGGTGGTGGCCGCCACCTCGGCAGGCACCGCGGGACTGGCGGCGGCCCGGGGCCTGCCGATGCTGCTGGGCATGCACGCCGATGACGCCAGCAAGCGGGACATGATCCTCCGGTACCGGGCCGCGGCGGCCCGGCGGCAGGACCGCCTGCCCGCCGGCGGCCACATGGCGGCGGTGGTCGCGCAGGTCGCCGGCACCCGGGCAGCAGCCCGGCAGCTACTGCGCCGGCAGCTTCCCCGCTGGCTGCGCCCCGGGCTGGCCGGCTACGTCCCGGTGGACGGCCGGCCGCGCCCAGCGCGTGATCCGGATGCCTATGCGGAGCTGCTGTGCCGGATCCACCCGGTCGGCACCGCCGGCGACTGCGCCGCGATCATGACCGCCACCATGCGGCGCACCGGCATCCAGCACCTGATCTGCATGGTCGAGGGCACCGGCGACCCGGCCGCCGTGCAGGAGAACATCGCCCGGCTCGGCGCCGAGGTGCTGCCCTTGCTGCCCGGGCGCCTCAGCAGTCCACCAGCTCCGGGCGCTGGTTGAGGATCTGCGCCCGCGCGCTGGTGAACGCGGCGTACTCGTCGCGGGCCTGCGGCCGGAACACCGCGGCCCGGTGGCAGTTCTGGAACGCCAGCCGCACCCCGTAGTGCCGCTCGACCGCTGCGCGCATCGCGTCGCTGGCCATCAGCCGCAGCAGCTGCCCCCGCGCCGCCTCATCGGGTGGCGGGACGGTGTTGTCGGCGAAGGCAGCATCACCGGCGTGCAGGTCGCCGATCAGGCCGCTGATCACCTGCCACGCGTACGGCAGCGAGGCCCGGATGCAGCCGATGAACCGCGCATCATCGACCTCACCGGCCCGCGCCTGCTCCACCAGATCAGGAGACACGGTAAGCGACATCAGATCACCTCCAGTAACCAGTTCCGGCCCTGACGATACGCCCCGGCCGGCACCCGGTCCATACCTGTCCGGCTCCCGCCGTCCTTGCGACGGCCGGGCCGTTGCTGATAGTAATGAAAATCATTATCATTCCTATTATGCGATGCCCCGCCCGAGCGGGGTGCTCTCCGTCCCCGAGCTAGCCCGAGTTTCCGGGATAAGTTGATCTTGGTCGTGTTTCCGCAGGTGGGATGGGGTGCTGGTGGGTGCGGCGCCTATGACCTAACTGTGCGGTGCCCAGCGGTTCAGGCCGAAGATCTTGTGTAGTGCCTGCTGGTTGCCGGTGAGCTCGGTGGTCATGCGGCGGGCTTTAGGCCAGCCGCCGGCGGAGGGGTAGATCAGCACGGTCTCTTCGATGGCGGCGAGCTGGCTGAGTAGCTGGCGGACCGATAGGTCCAGCCCGGCCTGGCGGGCGCGGCGGCGCATGAGGTGGGCGATCTGCAGGGCGAGCACGCAGGTGAAGACGTGGACGCGGATGTTGTGCTCGGTCCAGTGGTGCATCGGGCTGAAGGAGACCACGTGCGGGTCTTTCATCTGGCGGAAGGAGAACTCGGCCTCGGACTGAGACCGGTAGCCGGCGATCACCTCGGGGACGGGCCAGTCGTCGTGATCGGTGATCAGCACGTGCTTGCCGAAGAGTTCTTCCTCCAGCGCCGCGCGGGCCTGCTGGTCGACGGACCAGGTCAGGCGCAGGTCCCTGGGCTGGTCGCCGGCCAGCTGCCAGGTGATGACCCGCCGTACCCAGGGTTTGCGGGTGATCGACTCGATCTCGGCTTTCACCTTGTCGCTGCCGCGGCGGGTCTTGCCCCTGGCGAGGGTGGCGGCCAGCTCGTCCAGTTTCTTTCCGGCCTTGGCCAAGGTGGTGCCGGTGAAGCCGGCGGCCTGGGAGGCGTGCAGCTGCGGGGAGTGGGTGAGGACGGCCCGCCGTTCGGCGCCGTAGACGGTGCGGCGGGTGTCGTAGGCGGTCAGCCCGCCGAACCGGTCCTTGTCCGCTGCTGACCGGATGCTGGCGGGCAGGGCGGTCAGGTCCGGACAGTCGCTGGCGGGCACTGACCCGATGTAGTGCAGGCCGGTACTGGCCAGGTGGGCGAAGTTGTCCGCGGAGTTCTGCCCGGCGTCGAAGACCACCGTCATGTCCGCGGCGCCGTCCGGGACGGCGGCCGCGGCGCAGACCGCCTGGTACTGGCGGCGCAGCTGGTCGATCATGGCGGGGAACTGGGTGACGTCGGGCCGGTCGCCGGGGTAGGCGTGCCAGGTCAGCGGGATCCCGCCGTCCCGGGTCACCACCAGGCCCAGGCCTACCAGCCGCAGGTCAGAGCGTTTCTGCTTGGCCTTGCCCCGCTGCGCGACCGGCGCCTTGTCATTCCCTGAGTCGATGAAGCTCGCGAAATTGGTCATGTCCAGCGCCACCGACGAGCAGTCCACCCCGGATGCCTGCACGATCCGCACCGCGATCGCGCGGGAGATCTCCTCCAGCTGCTCCAGCGTGACGGCATGCATCGCGTCCCAGAACCGCCGGTGATCCAGCACGCTGGCCGGGACCTTGGTGAACCGGTCCGCCGCGGTGGTCTTCCACCAGTCCGCGAACCCGGCCTTCGAGCACGGCGCGACCAGCCGGTTCAGCGCCGCCAGCGCCAGGTACGTCCCCGCAGACGCGCCAGCGTCCGAACGCCGGGACCCGGCAGCCTCGTCGATGACTGCGGCCACCCCGAGATCCCGCAGGACTCCCCAGGCCGCGGCCACGTCCCCGAACGCCAGATGCCGGGTCCGCTCGGGCAGCACCGCGGCCTCGCGCGCATCCAGCAGCGCCTCGATATCGGCTGCGGTGCCCAGGTACCGGTCCGACACAAGCACGGGCTTGCCGTCCGCCCAGCCCATCTCGCGCAGGTACCAGTACGGCTTCCCGCTGATCACCTTCTTGTACAGGCTCGCCACAACTTTAGGTCATAGGCGATCCGGCCCCAGAAAGCAAGCCGGCACGCCGGGGAGCCGCAGATCAGGGCATCTGCAGCGCAGAAATCAGCTCATCAAGATCGAGATAGCCAGGAAACTCGGGCTAGGAGGTCTGGATATGCGAACCAGGTTGCTGGCCGCTCTCGTCCCGGCGGCCGCGGTGCTGCTGGCCAGCGCGTGCTCGTCGGCTTCCGGCGCATCCGGCGCCGGCAGCCCGTCTTCTGCTGCCATCGTGGCGGTCGGCGCGGAGAACGAGTACGCGGACGTGATCTCCCAGGTGGGCGGCAGGTACGTCAGGGCGGCCGCGATCATGAGCGACCCGGCCACCGATCCGCACACCTTCGAGGCGAGCGCGCAGGTCGCCCGGGAGGTGAGCGCGGCCCGGCTGGTGGTGCAGAACGGCCTGGGCTACGACACGTTCATGACCACGATCGAGAACGCGGCCCCGGACCCGCGGCGCAAGGTCATCGTCGTGCAGAACCTGCTCGGCCTGCCGGACAGCACGCCGAACCCGCACCTGTGGTACCGGCCGGGCACGATGACGGCGGTCGCGAACGCCGTGGCAGCGGGCCTTTCCGCCCTCCAGCCGGCCCACGCGAGTTACTTCAAGGCGAACGCGGCGGCCTTCACCAGGTCGCTCACCGCCTGGACCAAGGCTCTAGCGGCGTTCAAGGCGAAATATCCCGGCACCCCCGTCGCCACCACCGAACCCGTCGCCGACTACATGCTCCAGGCGGCCGGCGCGGACAACCTGACCCCGGTCGCGTTCCAGCTCGACATCATGAACGGCAACGACCCGTCAGCCCAGGACGTCGCGGTGGAGCGGGGACTGTTCACCGGGCGCAAGGTCAAGGTGTTCGTCTACAACCAGCAGGTGACGGACTCCCTGACCGAATCGTTCATCTCGCTGGCCAAGGCGAATGGCATCCCGGTGGTGGGCGTGTACGAGACGATGCCCACGCCCGGGTATGACTACCAGTCCTGGATGCTGGCCGAGGTCCAGGCGCTGGCCAAGGCAGTGGCGAACGGGATCTCGACCGAGCACCTGTAACGGGCGATGAGCTCAGGGCGCGGCGAATGCGTGCGGCCCGAGGATGAAGCCGGGATCGACCTGGCTGGCCAGGTCGGTTCCGGTGGCGGCGTTCGCCCAGGCGCGGGCGTTCTTGAGGTGGAATTCGGCGGCCTGGCGGGTGTACCTGGCCCAGTCCTTGTCCCGCGCGGCGGCCGCCGCCTGCACCTGGGCGAGGGCGGCGAGCGTATCCGGGGCGAGGTCGGCCAGCGACAGCGGCCGGCCCTGCTCCATGGCCCGGACCGCCGGCTCGTGGCCGAGCCAGGTCAGCAGGTCATCGCCGGCGTGCTCGCGCAGGTACGCCACGTCCTGCTGGCTCGCCACCTTGTTACCCACGACGGTCACGGCGACGTTGTACCCGGCCGCGTACTGGGTCCACTGCCGCCAGACCCCGACGCCCTTGCGGGTGGGCTCGGCGACCAGGACGGTCAGGTCGAACCGGGTGAACATCCCCGAGGCGAACGATTCCGCGCCGGCGGTGCAGTCGACCACCACGTACTCGCCGGGGCCGTCGACGAGGTGGTTGAGGTACAGCTCGACCGCGCCGGTCTTGGCGTGGTAGCAGGCCACGCCCAGGTCATCGTCACTGAACGGCCCGGTCGCCAGCAGCATTGCCCCACACGGCGTGCCCACCGCCAGATCGTGGACCGGATCGGAGCCGCCGGGCCGCAGCAGCCGGGACCCGCGACCGGGCGGGGTGGTCTTGACCATCGCCGCGGCCGAGGCGATCCGCGGGTTGGTCCCGCGCAGGTACTCCTTGATCTGCGCCAGGTGCGCGCCCAGCGGCGGCGGCTGGCTGGCCGCGCCGAGCGCCTCGGCCAGATGCTGGTTGATGTCCGCGTCGACGGCCACCACCGGCAGCCCCTGCGCGGCCAGGTGCCGAACGAACAGCGACGACAGCGTGGTCTTCCCGCTGCCGCCCTTACCCGCGAACGCGACCTTCATGTGTTCCCCCGAATGCGCTGAGCCCGTCACGGCCTGCCCGCCAGGCCGCCGTCACCGATGTTACTAGAATGATTATCATTCTCGCATGAGGATAGGCCGCCGGTGAGGCATCTGTTACCTGGACGGAACGCGTATGGGCGCGTACGTTCGATTTATGTGTGATCTGAGCCGTGATGAGCAGGGCGCCCTGGCTGCCCTGCTGGGTGACCTGCAGGCCGCCGAGGCCCGGATGTCCGCGACCTACCCGGAGGTGTTCACCCGGGCGTGGGCGGACCATGAGGCCATGCTGGCCAGCCTCGATGACCTGACCAGCGCAGCGGGCCGGGTGCGGGAGTGGGTGATGGCCAAGCACCACGCATCGGTGTGACCAGGCCCGGCGCGGCTCCGGTTCCACGCTGGTAACCCCATCCGCCGCTGTAGCCCCGTCCGTGCCGCGTTGCGAGGGCACCTCCATGAAAAGGCATCCCCGGACCGCGCACCGGCGGGCAGCTAGATCATGATCAGCAGCATGAACGCCATGGTGACGCCCATGGCGATCCGGCAGCCGGTCGCCACCCACGGGGCGAGGACGGCGGTGCCGTCCGCCGGGGCGCTGGCCGGCGGCACCTGGCGGGCCTCGGCCGGCCCGGCCGCCACGGGGGCAGGGTCGGACACCACGGCGGCACCTAGCCCGGCGGTCGCCCCGCTCCCGGCCGTCGCCCCGACCCCAGCCAGCACCGCGCCAGCCGGTGCCACGCGGGCGGTCGCGAGGCTGTAGTGCCCGCTGGTGCCGGGACCGGACAGCTGGTCCAGGTCCCAGATGCTGTACCCGACCAGCGCCAGCGCGAACAGGAGCGCCAGGAACGGCAGTTCCAGAGTTCCCATGCCGCTCAGGCCGCTGCCCATCCCGGCCATGCCGCCCGATCCGTGCGCCGCGGGGGCCGACACGGCGACGAACATGTACAGCATGGCCCCGGCGTGGAGCAGGTGCGGCGCGCAGTGCCCGCCCGCCAGCGCGCGGATGCCGCTGACCTGGGCGTCCCGGGCAACCCGGTAGGCGAACCAGGCTGTCATCACGCCGAAGACGACTGCCCACGCGCCGTCGGGCAGGGTGCGCAGGCCCGAGGCCAGCGTGCCCGCCATGGCGATGGCCATCAGCAGGTGCGCGACGTCGATGTCGGCCAGGGCGGCCGGCCGTGTCCGGCGCTGCCACGGCCGCGCCGCGACCAGGCGGGCCGCGCTCACCGCCGCGACCACGAGCATGATCGCGGCGAAGATGTCCAGGATCCAGGACGGGATCATGATACGGCCATCCCTTCGCCGACCCCGGCGGGGGCGGTGCCGGCCGGCGCCGGGGCCACGGCCCGGGCCGGCCAGTAGGCGAGGGCCAGCAGGGCGAGCAGCGGCCCGGAGTTGGGGTCGGTGCCCCCGCCGGTCATGATCACCCCGAACGCCTCGCCGAACACCCAGATCACCGCGGCCAGCACGATGGCCAGGACCAGGGTGCCCCTGGCGGCCGGAGCGGGCAGGTACACCCCTGCCGCGACGATCACCAGGGCGATGGCCAGCACGACCGAGGCGGCCAGCCCCTGGTGGGCGACGAGCGAGGCGGCTCCCCGGTCCAGCGCGGCGAGCCAGCCGGGCTCCCCGTCCTCCATCCCGGCGATCATGTCGTGCAGCGCCTGCGGCGCCCGGTTCCCGGGCAGCAGCGCGAACCAGGCCAGGCTGAGCCAGAGCACGAGCCATAGTGCCCGGGCGGCCGGGGCGCCCACCGCGCGCGCCGCGGTGAAGGGCGCCAGGCGTCCCGGGCGGTCGGCCGGCCATAGCAGCACCGCGAGCAGCGTGTAGAGGATCACGGCCCCAGGGGCGCCGTTGACCGGGCTCGCGGCACTGGTCAGCACCATCCCCAGCCCCTCGCCGAACCACCACACGCCGACCGACCAGGCGATCGAGGCGGCCAGCGCCACCCGTACCGTGGGCCGCCAGGCGATCCCGATGCCCAGCAGCACCTGGATGGTGGCGAAGATCGTGTTCAGCAGCACGAGATGATGCTGAACGAGGCTGGCGTTCCAGGTGATCGGGCTGGCGACGGCGCGCGGGTTGCCCGACGCCGTGCCGGAGATCATGTCGCTGAACCCCTTGGAGAACATGAACGCCTGGTACTGCAGCACGCCGTCGAGCAGCCATATCCCGGCCAGCGCCAGCTGCAGCAGCCGCCTGGCATCGGGCGCTCCGCGGGCCGCCTCGGCCTCGGCGCCCGGCTTGGTCCGCCACGCGGGCCGGACGCCCCCGGCGGCGATCTCGCTCATCTGGTTCTCCTCGCCTGCCTGGCCCGGGCGTCGTGCCCGGACTGACGCATTCCCGGGAATCCCGGACCTCCGCAGCGCAGCTCTCATAGCCGCCGGGAAGGCAAGAGGAAATACTAATGGCCATTTTTCCGGTGTTCAAGAGTTAGCGGGAAGAAGGACCGATCCTTTTGTCACATGGTAGAAAAGTACAGGTGAGGGCCATTATGGATGATCATCCATGCTCAATACATAAAACCCTCCGGCGGTATTCCAGAAACCCTGCCAGGGTATTTAACAAACCCCGCCAGGGTATTACCTGGCGGGCCGGTAAAGTCATCGGGCAGGCCGGTCGCGGGTCTCGCAGCAGATTCGCAGCGGCCCTGGCACGGCAACTCCACAGCGTGGCGGGTGACGAACTGGTCCTCCTGCAGTGACTCAGCTCACCGCGGCCAAGACGCCCGGGGGTATGACCTGCCAGGTCCCGGTGGGCTAGCCGGCGAACTCGTAGCCGGCTTCCCCGACCGCCTCGCGCAGCGGGGCGTCGCCGGGCAACGGGTCGCCGGTGACGAGAACGGTGCCGCCCGCGACGTCGACGTCGATGCCGGTGACACCGGGCAGCCTGCTGATCTCGGCCCGGACGGCGCTGGCGCAGTGGTCGCAGGTCATGCCGGTAACCGCAATGGTGCGAGTGGACACGCTCGTCATCGTAACTCCCGGGCCGGGCCGGCTTCTACGCCGTGTAGTACAAGGAGGTACGGTGGGCAGGCAGTGGGCACCCGAAACGACGCGTCCGTCCTCGTCGGGGAGGCGAGATGACATTTGTCTCATGTTCCGGCCGGTGTCTCGCGGCCTCCGGTGGCACCTCGGTACGATCGCGTCATCGTGGTTACCAGCGGGTCGGCGAGGTGATCCGGTGATCCGCGAGGCCAAGCTTCTCGGGTTCGTGATCCTGCTCGCGGCCATCTTCCTCGGCGCCCACCTGGCGGGATCTCACCTCGGCCCGGTGACGACTTCCCATTCCCAGGTCAGCTACCCGGGCCAGGGCGGCGGCGGCGGCATGACCATGGGCGGCGGCGGCCGCCCGTGAGCGGCACCGAGACCATCCTCCCGGACATCGCCGGGCTCCAGGCCGAACTGGTGGTGGGCGGGATGACCTGCGGCTCCTGCGCGGCCCGGATCGAGCGGCGGCTGAACCGGCTGGACGGCGTGGCCGCCACGGTCAACTACGCCACCGGGCGGGCCTACTTCGCCAGCACCGGCGGCCGGGGCCCGGCCGAGCTCATCGGCGTGATCGAGTCGGCCGGCTACACCGCCGAGCCGTCCGCGACCCCGGCCCAGGACAGCCACAAGCAGGACCCGCAGACCCGGGCGCTGGCCCGGCGGCTCGCGGTCTGCGTCCCGCTGGCTGTGGTGGTGATCGTGCTGTCGATGGTCCCGGCCGCGCAGTTCGCCGGATGGCAGTGGGTGAGCCTGCTGTTGGCGGCGCCGGTGGCGACCTGGGGCGCGTGGCCGCTGTACCGGGCCGCCTGGTACGGCCTGGGTCACGGTGCCGCCACCATGGACACCCTGGTCAGCGTGGGTGTCGGCGCGTCGTTCTGCTGGTCGTTGTACGCGCTGCTGTTCGGCGGCGCGGGCGCGGCCGGGATGAAGATGTCGTTCGCCTTCACCTTCGGCCAGGCCGGCCCGGACACGCTGTACCTGGAGGCCGCGGCCGGGGTGACCGCGGCGGTGCTGGCCGGGCGGTACCTGGAGGCCCGGGCGCGGGACCGGTCCGGCCTGGCGCTGAGCGCGCTGGCCGCCCTGGGTGCCAAGACGGTCGCGGTGCTGCGCGAGGGAGCCGAGCGCAGGATCCCGGCCGGGGAACTCCAGGCCGGGGACCTGTTCGTGGTCCGGCCGGGGGAGAAGATCGCCACCGACGGGATCGTGGCCGAGGGCCGCTCGGCGGTGGACGCGTCGCTGGTCACCGGCGAGTCGATCCCGGCCGAGGTGGGGCCGGGCGACCCGGTGACCGGGGCCACGGTGAACATGAGCGGTCAGCTGGTGGTCCGGGCCACCCAGGTGGGCGCGGACACCCTGCTGGCGCAGATCACCACGCTGGTCAGCCAGGCGCAGGCCACCAAGGCCGGCGCGCAGCGGCTGGCCGACCGGATCGCCGCGGTGTTCGTCCCGTGCGTGATCGCCGTCGCCGTCGCGACGCTGGGCTTCTGGCTGGGCGCGGGGCTGCCCGCCGCGTCCGCCTGGAGCGCGGCGGTCGCGGTCCTGGTGGTCGCGTGCCCGTGTGTGCTCGGCCTGGCCACCCCGGTCGCCCTGCTGGCCGCGGTCGGACGCGGCGCCGAGCTCGGCATCCTGATCAGGAGCGCCCGGGTCATCGAGACGGCGGGCCGGATCCGCGTCATGGCGCTGGACAAGACCGGCACCCTCACCACCGGCACCATGACCGTGCTGGACGTGATCACCGAGGGAACCGAAGACGAGGCCCTCAAGCTGGCCGGCGCGGTGGAGGACGCCTCCGAGCATCCGGTCGGCCAGGCCATTGCCCGCGCCGCCGCCGAACGCCTGGGCGACCTGCCCCCGGCCGGGGACTTCACCGCGCTGCCCGGTGCCGGGGTGCGCGGCACCGTGGAGGGCCGCGAGGTCATCGTCGGCCGCCCGGACCTCTTCGCCCAGCTCTCCCTCCCCGTCCCCGCCCCGCTCGGCCAGGCCGCCGCGGCCGCCGAGACGCGCGGCCAGACCGCGGTGCTGGCCGCCTGGGACGGCCGGGCTCGCGCCGTCCTTGTGGTCGCCGACCAGCTCAGGCCACACGCCGCCGAGGCCGTGGCCCGGATCAGGCGGCTGGGCATCCGGCCGCTGCTGGTCACCGGCGACAACGAGCACGCCGCGCGTTCGGTGGCCGCCGGGCTCGGCATCCCGGCCCCGGACGTCCGGGCCAGGGTGAAGCCCGAGGGCAAGGTGGAGGCCGTCCGGGACCTGCAGGCGGACGGGACCGCGGTGGCCCTGGTCGGCGACGGGGTGAACGACGCCGCCGCGCTGGCGCAGGCCGACCTGGGCATGGCCGTCGGGACCGGCGCCGACGCCGCCATCGGCGCCGCCGACCTGACCCTGATCAGCGGCGACCCGCTGAGTATCGTCACCGCCGTCGAGCTGGCCCGGGCCACCATGTCGGTGATCCGGGCCAACCTGGCCTGGGCATCCGGCTACAACCTGGTCGCGATCCCGCTGGCCGCGCTCGGCTACCTCAACCCGCTGTTCGCCGGCGTCGCGATGTCGGCCAGCTCGCTCATCGTCGTCGGCAACAGCCTGCGGCTGCGCCGCTTCCGGGCCGGGAGGGGCCGTGCGTGACCTGCTCCGGGCCGTGGCCGGCCCGGTGATCTGCGCGGTCGTGGTGACCGGGCTGCTGGCCGCCTGGGCCGGCACCGGCGGGGCCGGCACCCTGACCCGGGTCAGGCTCCAGGTCACCCAGGCCGCCGTCCCGATGCGCGCGTTCACCCCGCAGGCCGCGGCCGCGGTGTACGTCGCTACCACGTTCCTGACCATCACGAACCTCAGCGGCACGCCGGACGAGCTCGTCGCCGCGCGCAGCCCCCTGGCCAGAAGCGTCGTGCTGCGGCATCGGGCCGGCCCGGCACAAGGCGGCAGAGCGCAGGCCGGCGCGCTGGTCATCCCGGCGCACGGCACGCTCACGCTGACCCCGATCGGCGACGACGTGGTGCTCCAGCAGCCGTCCCCGTACGAGAGCCGGGCCACCGTGCCGCTCACCCTGACCTTCCGCCACTCCGGCACCATCACCATCGACGCGTCCGTCACCGGGCCGGGCACGCCGTGACCGCCGTCGTCCCCAAGGCCCCCGAGACCACTCAAGGGGTCCAGGTCGAGCTGGTCATCGGCGGCATGACCTGCGCCGCCTGCGCCGCCCGGGTCCAGGCCAAGCTGAACAAGGTGACCGGCGTCACCGCCTCCGTCAACCTTTCGACCGAACGGGCCTACCTCTCCGCCCCGGCCACCGTCTCCGCGCCCGACCTGATCGGCGTGATCCAGGCAGCCGGCTACACCGCCGAGCTGGCCCGCCCCGCGGAGCCTGACGCGGGGGAGGCGGCCGACGAGGCCGCTGTGCGGCGGTTGCGCCGCCGGCTGACGCTGGCGCTGGTGTTCTTCGTCCCGCTCACCGACGTGTCCTTGATGCTGTCGATCTTCCCGTGGACCCGGTTCCCCGGCTGGCAGTGGCTACTGGCCGCGCTGGCCGCGCCGGTCGCCATCTGGGCCGCGTGGCCGTTCCACGCGGCGGCGCTGCGGCAGGCCCGGCACCTGTCCTCGTCCATGGACACGCTGGTCTCGCTGGGCATCCTGGCCGCCTGCGGCTGGTCGGCGTACGCCATGTTCGTGCTGGACCGGAGCGGGCCCAGCAGCCGGTACAGCGGCCTGCAGAACCTGCTGCACGGCTCCGGCGGCGGGATCTACCTCGAGGTAGCCGCCTCGGTGACCACGTTCCTGCTGGCCGGGCGGCTGTACGAGGCCCGGGCCCGGCGCACCTCCGGCCAGGCCATGCGCGAGCTGGCCGCGGCCGGGGCGCGGGACGTCTGCGTGCTGGACGACGACGGCCCAGGAGAAGGCACGGAACGGCGCGTCCCGGCCGCCCGGCTGCACGCCGGCCAGCGGTTCGTGGTCCGGCCTGGAGAGCGCATCGCCGCCGACGGCGAGGTCCTGGCCGGCCAGTCCGCGATCGACCGCAGCACGATGACCGGCGAGTCGGTCCCGGTCGACGCCGCCCCCGGCGACGCGGTGACCGGCGGCACCATCGTGCTGACCGGCCGCCTGGTGGTCCGCGCCGACAAGGTCGGCGCGGACACCCAGCTCGCCCACCTGGTCAAGCTGGTGGAGCAGGCCCAGGCGGGCAAGGCCGGCGTCCAGCGGCTGGCCGACCGGATCTGCGCGGTGTTCGTCCCGTCCGTGCTGGCCTGCTCGGCGCTGACGCTGGCCGGCTGGCTGCTGGCCGGAAGCCCGGCCGGTCACGCGGTCAGCGCCGCGCTGGCCGTGCTGATCATCGCCTGCCCCTGCGCGCTGGGCCTGGCGACCCCGGCCGCCCTGGTCGTGGCCTCCGGGCGCGGCGCCCGGATGGGCATCTTCATCAAGGGCTACCAGGCGCTTGAGTCCTCCCGCGCCATCGACACCGTGGTCCTGGACAAGACCGGCACGGTCACCACCGGCCAGATGACCGTCACCGCGGTGGAACCGCTCCCGGGGGTCAGCCGCGCGGACCTGCTCCGGCTGGCCGGCTCGGTGGAGCAGGCCTCCGAGCACGCCGTGGCCGCCGCCGTCACCGCCCTGGCCCGGTCCGAGCCGGACCTCCTGGTCACCGCTGACGGGTTCGAGGCTCTCCCCGGGCTGGGCGCCCGCGGCGTCGTGGACGGCCACGAGGTCGTCGTCGGCCGGTCCCGGCTGTTCGCCGCCGGAGAAGGCAAACATAGCGGCGTTCCGGTCCCGGCCGGCCTGGCCGCCTGGTGCCGGGCCCGGGAGGAAGACGGCTGCACCACCGTGCTGGCCGCCTGGGACGACGAGATCCGCGGCGCCTTCGCCGTCACCGACACGGTCAAGGACTCGGCCGCCGCCGCGGTCGCCCGCCTCCGCGCGATGGGCCTGAGGCCGGTGCTGCTGACCGGCGACAACGCGGCCACCGCGCACGCCGTCGGAGCGGCTGTCGGCATCGGCGAGGTGATCAGCGAGGCGCTCCCGGCGGCCAAGGCTCAGGTGGTGACCGAACTGGAGAACCAAGGCCGTTCGGTGGCTATGGTCGGGGATGGGGTCAACGACGGCCCGGCCCTCGCCGCCGCCCGCCTGGGACTGGCCCTCGGTTCGGGCACGGACGTCGCCATCGCCGCCGCCGACATGATCGTGCTCCGCGACGACCTGGACGCCGTGCCCGACGCGATCGCCCTGGCCCGGGCCACCTTCCGCACCATCCGGCGCAACCTGGCCTGGGCCTTCTGTTACAACGTGCTGGCCATCCCGCTGGCCGCGCTCGGCTTCCTCAACCCGCTGGTCGCCGCGGCCACCATGACCCTGTCCTCGGTCTTCGTGGTCTGGAACAGCCTGCGGCTGCGCCGCACTAGACTGCGTGGCTCACACTCAGACCCCGTTGGCTGCGGAGAGGAGCCGGTGCTGTGCCCGGTATGAACTCGGGCCTGAACGCCGCCGATCCGGCGATCGTGGATGCGTTCCGGTCGGCGCTGCTGCACCAGGGCCTGATCGCCGCTGCGCTGTTCGTGCTGCTGTGGCTGCTGTGGGGGGCTTCGCGCGGCTGGGTGGAGGCCCGTCCCCGCCCTGGCGGGGGATGGACCGAGCCGCGGGGCCGCTGGCTGCTGCGGGTGGGGTTCGGGGTGATCTGGATCTTCGACGGCATCTTGCAGGCCCAGCCGAAGATGGCCGCCGGCCTGCCGTCGCAGGTCATCCAGCCCACCGCGGCGAGTTCGCCGCCGTGGGTGCAGCACCTGGTCAACTGGGGCGGGACGGCGTGGTCCTACCACCCGATCCAGGCGGGTGCGTCGGCGGTATGGATCCAGGCCGGGCTGGGCATCTGGCTGCTGGCCGCGGCCCGGGGTCGCTGGTCCAGGCTCGCCGGGCTGGCCAGCGTGGCGTGGGGGCTGGTGGTGTGGGTGTGGGGGGAGTCGTTCGGCGGGATCTTCGCTCCCGGCCTGACCTGGCTGTTCGGCGCGCCGGGGGCGGCGCTGCTGTACTGCGTGGCTGGCGCGCTGATCGCGCTGCCTGACGGTGCCTGGCGGACCCCGCGGCCGGGCCGGCTGCTGCTGGCCGGGACGGGCGTGTTCTTCGTCGGCATGGCGGTGCTGCAGGCGTGGCCGGGGCGCGGTTTCTGGCAGGGCGCCAGTCACGGCCAGCCGGGCACGCTGACCGCCATGGTGGCGACCATGTCCCAGACGCCGCAGCCGCATGTCCTGTCGGCCCTGGTCGCCAGCTTCGGGTCCTTCGACGCGGCGCACGGCTTCGCGGTCAACGTGTTCGTGGTGATCGCGCTGGCCGCGCTCGGGGTCGCCTTCCTGACCGGCGACCGGCGGGTGGTGCGGGCCGCGGTCGCCGCGGGAATCGTGCTGTGCCTGGCGGACTGGGTGCTGATCGAGGACTTCGGGTTCCTCGGCGGCCTGGGCACCGACCCGAACAGCATGATCCCGGTGATCTTGCTGTTCACCTCCGGCTACCTGGCTCTTTCCCCGGTCCCCGCCCCGGCCGGAGCCGCCGCGCGCGACCCGGAGACCGCCGGGCCCGGCATGGCGGCCGGCCGGGACCAGGCAGCCGGCGGCTGGCGCGACCGGATGCGCCCGCGGCGGCTGCGGGAGTCGCTCGCCATGACCAGCGCCCGGTCGGTGACCGCCGCCGGGGCTGTCGCCCTGATCGCGCTGGGCGCGGCCCCGATGGCGGCCGCGTCGGCGAACCGTAACGCGGACCCGGTCATCGCGCAGGCCATCTCCGGGGAGTCCGCCGCACTGGACCAGCCTGCCCCCGCCTTCCGGCTCACCGACCAGGACAACCGGGAGGTCACCCTGGCCAGCCTGCGCGGCAAGGTCGTGCTGCTGACCTTCCTGGATCCGGTCTGCGTGTCGGACTGCCCGCTGATCGCGCAGGAGTTCCGCGCGGCCGGGCAGCTCCTCGGGCCGGACGCCCGGCAGGTCGAGCTGGTCGCGATCGTCATCAACCCGCTGTATTACAGCGTCGCGTACACCCGGGCCTTCGACCAGCAGGAGAACCTCGCCACCGTGCCGGACTGGCTGTACCTGACCGGGGCTCCCGCCCAGCTGGAGAAGATCTGGCGCGCCTACGGCGTTACCGGGCAGGTCTCCCCGGCGGGCGCGATGGTCGCGCACAGCGACATCGCCTTCGTCATCGACCGGTCCGGCCATATGCGCCAGGAACTCGACGCCGATCCCGGCCCGGGCACCGCCAGCACGAAGTCGTCGTTCGCGGTGCTGCTGGCCGGCGCCGCACGGCACACGCTGAAGATGCCATGAGACCCGCACCCGCGTCCGTCCCCGGCCGCGCCCGGGTACTGGCCGCCGCGGTGGCCGCGGTGGCGTGCATCGCCGGCTGCGGCTCGGCGGCCAGCCAGCCGGCCCCGGCCAGACCGCCGGCGGTGCCGGCGTCGCTGGATACCTCGGCCGTCACCGCGGGCGGGACCTGGGCCGCCATCGTGATGGGCGGTTCCAGCGCCCAGGACAACGCTTTCGGCCAGCTGTTCGTCCGCCCGGCCGGGACCAGCACATGGAAGCTGGTCACCCCGCCCGGGGTCGCCACCAACGGCGGCCTGGTCCTGGCCGGCCAGGACGGCCGCTCCCTGCTGGCCGGGTTCCGGCCCGGCGTGGACCTCACGTTCTCCCCGCTGGCCATGACCAGCGACGACGGCACCCACTGGTCAGCCGCCAGCCTGGTCCAGGCCGGCCTGGCCGACGTCCCCGACGCTCTTGCCATGGCACCGGGTAGCGGCCCGCTCCTGGCCCTGGCCCAGGGAGGCACCGCCGAGGAATCCGCCAGCAGCGGCGCGACCTGGACCCAGCTGGGCACCGCACGGTCCCTGGCCGCGTCCGCGGCGGGCCGGCGCTGCAGCCCGACCACGCTGACCGCCGTCTCGTTCACCCCGGCCGGCGCGCCGCTGGCCGCCGGGACCTGCGCCCGCCCCGGCGTGGCCGGCATATTCACCCGGTCGGGCGGCACCTGGCAGGCCGCAGGCCCGGTCCTCCCGGCCTCCCTGGCCGGCCAGGCCGCCGAGGTGCTCAGGCTGACCAGCACCCCCGCAGGCAACGCGGCCCTGCTCATCGCAGGGACCGGGAACACGGCCAGCCTGCTCACCGCATGGGCAGCCGGTCCTGGGACGTCCTGGACCCTATCGGCCCCGCTGCACCTCAGCACGGGAACAATACGGTCATCCGGCTTCGGGGCCGGCGGAGGCGTCTGGGTGATCCTGGGCGGCGGGCGCGCCGCGGCCATCAGCAGCACCGGGGGCAGCTGGCGCTCGCTGCCCGCGCTGCCCGCCGGAACCGCCACGCTGGCTTTCGGGCCAGCGGGCAGCCTCGACGCGCTCACCGTCACCCACGGGGTGAAACTGACGGACTGGCGGCTTGCGGCCGGCTCCAGTGCCTGGGCCAAGACACAGACCATCACGGTGCCGATCGAGTACGGTTCCTCGGGCTAACGCCGGCAGCCGCGCCGGTGATGACATGCCGACCATGGCGGCCCCGAGCGTATCCGGCGCCAACGAGTCTGGCCCTGGTTCCTTCTCCCCGCGGGGCTCACTCGAAGGCGATCACCGAGTGTAGCCCGGTGATCTTGAAGAGCTTCCGTACCCGGTGCTGCGGCGAGCGGATGACAACCGGGCAGTCCGGCGGCAGGGCCTTTCCGATGCGCACGAATCCGCCCAGGCCCGATGAGTCGATGAAGCTCACCCCGGCCAGGTCGATGACCAGGCGCTGCGGGTTCTTCCCGCCCAGGAGCCCGAGACGCTCGGACAAGGTACTGACTGTATTGATGTCGATCTCGCCGCGGACGGTCGCGATGGCCACGGTGGCGTCCCAGCGTTCGCAGATACTCTGGGCAGAAGCCGGAGCGGTGACTCGAATACGGCCAGCCGCCTGGCTCACGGTCGCACTGTTCCTGCTGGCCGTGGCCGGTTATGCCCTGCTCGTCCACGCGTCCCCGCAGTACTACTGGACGCAGATCGACACGGCCGTCTACCGGGATGGCGGCATCGCTGTGCGGAACCAGCCGGCGATGCTCTACGCGCTGGAGCTCGGCGCGGCGAAACTGCCGTTCACCTACACGCCGTTCGCCGCCCTCCTGTTCGCTGCGGGGAGCGGTGCGTCGTTCGCGATCTGCCAGGTCGGGCTGGCGGTGCTCACGATCGGGCTGCTGCCGGTGGTGGCGTACCTTCCCTGGGGCTCGCCGGGTGGCCAGGGCGGCGGCGTTTGCGATCGCCGCGGTAGGCATCTGGCTCGAACCGGTTGCGATGACACTGTTCTTCGGGCAGATCAACCTCGTGCTGCTACCTGTCGCCCGAGAAACTACAGCACGGCGACGCCGGCGGCCAGCCGCAGCAGCGACGGGCCGAAGCGGCAGACGGCCAGACCGATCCCGGCCGGAACTGAGTGCAGTGGCGCCACACCGGTTACACGGGCCGACCAGGCAAATAGTTCAACCGTCTGACCTGCGGCCGCATAGCGGGCCCGCGGCCGGCGGCGGTGAACCAGCGTGACCGCGGCCCCGTTGTCCCTAGAAGGGACGACGGGCCATGGTCACGGAGACGGGAGCGCGGTGCGTCCTATTCAGCTGCCGACGATTCGGCTCGCGGACAAAGGCGCGCTGCCTACGATCCGGCTCGCGGCGATCCTGGGGATGCTGGCCACCGCCGTCCTGCTCGGCGTCGTGTCCGTCACCGCTGGTCTCGGCGTCGCCGGCTGGATCACCGGCCTGGTCACTGGTTCGGCCGGGGCCGCGCTGCTGGCCACAGCCGGTAGGCGCAGCGACCAGCCGGCGATACTCCCGGCGGACTGGGTCACCTTGACCCGGACCGTGGTGATCGCCGGGGTCGCACAGGTGCGCGACACCGAGACAGCGCTCCGCGATCAGCGCCGTTTCGAGCAGGCCCTCCGCGGCTCCGACCCTGAAGCCAGCGTCCCCGCTTCTGACCTGCTCACCGGATTGCGCGGCAAGGATGTCATCATCGCCTTCGTCGAAAGCTACGGGCAGGTCGCCGTCCAGGGCAACAGCTTCTCCGCCGGCATCAACGCCGTCCTGCGCCAGAGCACCGCCTCGCTGGCCCGCGTCGGCTGGTCCACGCAGAGCGCCTGGATCAACGCCCCGGGCTTCGGCCGGGGTCAGCCAACTTGCCCACTCCACCCTGCAGTCGGGGCTGTGGGTCAACACCCACCAGCGGTATGCCGAGATTGTCGCCAGCAGCCGGTTCACCCTCAGCGACGCCTTCGACAAGGCTGGCTGGCGCACCGTCAGCGACAGCCCCTCTGACGACTACTACTGGCCGATCGGCACGTCCTTTTACCACTTCAACAAGGTCTACGACCGGCGCAACGTCGGCTACCGCGGCCCGACCTTCAGCTACGCCTCGATGCCCGACCAGTACACCCTGGCCACGTTCCAGCGGCTCGAACTCACCCCCGGCCACAAGCCCGTGATGGCCGAGATCAACCTGGTCTCCTCGCACACGCCCTACGCCCCGCTGCCGGTCATGGTGCCCCGGAACAAGGTGGGCAACGGCTCGATATTCGACCCGATGCCCGGGCGCGGCGAAAGCCCGCTCTCCATCGTGGGCAGCGGCAGCAAGGAACGCCAGGCCTTCGGCACGTCGATGCAGTACTCGCTGCAGGTCCTCACCTCATGGGTCACCGAGCTCAACGACCCGAACCTCGTGCTCATCATGCTCGGCGACGAGCAGCCCGGCAGCCCTATCAGCGGCCCCGGCGCCAGCCACGAGGTACCGATCTCGATCATCGCCCACGACCTCTCCGTGTTCAGGCAGATTGCCTCCTGGCACTGGCAGGACGGGCTGCTGCCCAGCCCCGCCGCCCCGCTCGAGCCCATGGACGCCCTCCGCAACCAGTTCCTCGGCGCCTTCAGCACGGTCTCGTCCCAAGCGGCGTCGGCCCATGGACCCGCAGCACCCGAACAGCCGCGGTGAGCGGGGCCACGAGGTGGCCGCCCCGCTAGGCCGGCTGACGCAGGAGCATCGGGACGTGCTGCGGGAATGCTACTTTCGCGGCAGTTCGGTTGCACAGGCCGCGCATGCCCTGGGGATCGCGCCCGGTACGGTGAAGTCCCGCACCTACTATGCGCTGTGTGCGCTGCGGCTGGCCATCGAAGAGCTACGAGATGTCGAATGACTGCCGACCCGTACACTACTGCGGCAGGCCATTTCCCCAGCTAAACAGGACTATCTGCCCATGCTGCCACAACCCGAAGTGCAAGCGATAACCACACAGGTTGTCCACCCGGCTCCGAAAGTGGAGCCAGGTCATGCACGACGAGGACAACGACGGCAGGTTCCCTGACGAGAGCCCGGTTGAGGTCCGCTACCCGCGCTCGAAGCAGGAGGAACACGGCGACCGCGAGCGGTGGCCGTGGCTGCCGGGAACCATCGTAGAACAGTGCGGCCCGGACGAATGGTATGTGTGCGTGGTAGCCCGCGAGCTGGCCGTGCTGGAGGACGGCAGGGCCGCGGCGGACAGCACGCCGAGCGATGACCTGTTCTTTCCGTGCTGTTTCCGGGACAGCTCGGAGATCCGGCCGCGCACCACGTCCGCTAGCCCGGTCTTCAGCACGCGGTCCGGAGTCAGCCGGTGACCGGGGACCGGGTGATCCGCTTGGCGACGGCGGCCGTGGTCTGCGCGGTGGCGGCCTTCGCGGCGGTGGTGTCCTATTCCCATATCTACGGGCTGGGCCGGGCCCACGGCCAGGACGGCATGGCGGCCCGGCTGCTCCCGCTGTCCGTGGACGGGCTGATCATGGCCGCCTCGCTCGTGCTGCTGCATGAGGCCCGTAACGGCCGGGACGCGCCACGGCTGGCCCGGTTCATGCTGTGGCTCAGCATCGCCGCCACCATCGGCGCGAACATCGCCTACGGCGCGGGATACGGCCTGCTCGGCGCACTGATCTCGGCGTGGCCCGCAGTCGCGTTCATCGGCTCGGTGGAGATCGCCATGCAGTAGGTGAGGCGAGCCCGCGTGCCACGAGTGGCCAGCAGCGGGCCAGCCGTGCCAGAGGTGGCGGGGGATGTGGAGCAGGCGGTCCGCGCGGCGTATGCCGCGTCGATGGCGGCCGGGCAGCCGCTGAGCCAGCGGGCCATGGCCGAGCGGTTCGGCCTGTCCCGCCGCAAAGTGAGCCAGCTCATCACGACGATTGCCGTCGACAGCAATGGCCAGCTGCCGGACGCGACGAAGGCATGAGCAGGAACCGGTACGGCGGGATAGCCGAACGGCACCGGGCACGATGGCCCAGCAGAACAGCACGCGGCGAGCAGCGATCAGGACAGCTTCCCTAGATCGATGACCGGGAAATAAGAGCAGCTCAATGGTCGTAGGCGATCAAGGAGCGCTTGACCGGGGCGCCGATCTGCCAGTTGAACCAGATGGCGGCGTTGAGCGCCAGCAGGCGCTGGACGATCCGCGCCCAGAGCCCGGCCGGGACGCGGCCGCCGTGGCGTTCGAGGCCGAGCTGGTTCTTCAGGGCCCAGATGATGGCCTCGACGCGCTGCCGCAGCCAATTCGGGAAGGACCGGGGCTCCTCGTCCTTGCGGGCCGGGCGGATGAGGGCCAGGTTCAGGTCCGGGCCGGCGAAGAACGCCTCGGTGTCCTCGCCGGACAGGCCCTTATCGGTGACGATGGCGGTTCCCGGCGCGGGACGGTTCGCCGGCTGGTGTTCCAGCATCTGCCGGGCCTGCTCACGCTCGCCGTAGAGTTTGGGATTGGCCAGGCAGAAACCCGTGACGGTCCCCTCGCAGGTCACGATCAGCAGCAGCTTGGCTCCCCAGTACCAGCGGGAATGGCTGGGGCAGTAGCCGTACCCCGCCCAGCCGTACAGGTCAGAGCGCTTCGCGGTGACGGCGGACTGGCCGCACGGGACCGGGGTGGCGTCCATCAGCCGCAGCAGGTCCGCGCTGGCTGGCGTGTGGTCAGCCAGCCAGCGCAGCGCCGCTTCCATCAGCGGCGCGGCGGCCTTGACCCGGTCGTTGTACTCGCTTTGGCCCAGCAGCCGGGGAAACAGGTGCCCGACCTGCCTGGGCGCGGCGCGCAGCCAGTGCCGCTCGTCGTCATAGCGCAGCAGCACCTGCGCCACGGCCAGGCACACCAGCTCGGCGTCGGTGACATCAGGCGGCTTGCCCGGCCCAGACCGGGTGAAACCCAGCGAGGGGATGATGCGGTCAGTCAGCTCCACGTAGAGTGCGGTCAGGAGAGTGTCCAGGTCGGCGATCACGATGACTCCCAAGGTCAGACGTGTGTAGACACGCCGATCTTGGACACTCTCCGCTCGCCAGTCACGGACCACCAGGTGGCGTGTCGCGATACGCCCCGACCTGCGCCGAATAACCGGTCATCGATCTAGGGCTGATCTGTGCGTGCCGCCGGGGTCGGCAAGCTGAAACTGGCACTTGGCCGGTAGCCGGTGAGCGCGCTGGCCCCGGCCCGAGCCAGTGCAAGGCCTGAAACCTCGGCCGGCCGTTTCATGCTGGCAAGCGACATGCGGGCGTCTTGCCCATTCCGTGGCGTCTCGGGCCGGGCCTGCGCCGAGCTGGTGGCCATCGCAGTGGACGACGGCGAGGCTGGTCAATAGCGCTTGACTGCCGTGATCCGGTTGCGGACCGGACGCCCGCTGTTGAGTCGGCGCACGTTGTCGATGAACAGTTCGGTAATGCGCTTGTTCTCGTACGGCGACAGGGCTGCCGTATGGGGGCTGAGAATGACGTTGGGCAGGTCCCACAGCAGGCTGTCCGGATCTGGCGGTTCCTTGGCCGTGACGTCGAGCGCCGCTCCGGCCAGGCGTCCGGCCCGCAGCAGCTCCACGAGCGCGCCCTCGTCCACGACGCGGCCCCGTCCGACGTTGACCACGACCGCGCCCGCTGGCAAGGCGGCCAGCACCCTGGCGTCGACCACGCCAAGGGTGTCACGCGTTTCCGGCAGCGTGATCACGAGGGCGTCGGCTCGGGGAGCGAGTTCAGCGAGCCTGTCCGCGGCGCAGTACTCGTCGACCGGCGCGTCCGGCCGTTTCCCGCTGGAGTTGACCCCGATGACATACATGCCGGCCGCCCTGGCGAGCTGTGCGATGCGGGATCCGATGGCGCCGATCCCGAGTATCACCACGGTGCGCCCGGCGACGTCGCGCACCGGATAGTGTTCCCACTTGCGTGCGGCGCGGTCGTCTTGCAGGCGGGGAAGGCCGCGAGCAAAGGCGAGGATCCCTAGCAGCGCGAATTCGGCCAGCGGCCCGGCGTGCACGCCGCTGCTGGTGGCGATAGCGACCCCGGGCCAGGTCGCCTTCGGACAGCCCGGCCGCCTCGACCTGCTGTCCCGCGCCGGCCGCGGTGGCCTGGACGAAGCGCAGCTTGTTCGACCCGCGCACCAGCCGGCGCAACTGGTCCGGATCGTCGCCGGGGATGCCGAAGCTCACCTCAGCCCCCTGGAACATCTCCGTCCAGCGGCGCTGCCCGTCTCCGGTTCGCCGGAAGCCGGCCTGACCACGGTGGTCACCCTCGTAACGCGCCGGCGGCAGCAGCTCCGGCTCGTAGCACACCTGGTATCCAGTCAGCTCCGAGCCGATCTCGCTCACCAGCAGCGGTTCGAGTGGCGTCGCGATGACGATACGGGGGAGCACGCGGGCCGGCCCGCTCAGGCTGCCCGGACCCGGTCGGCGTCGCCGCGGCCGGCCTCGGGAGCCGGACGCGCCGCCTGGTGCGCCTGGCCGGGACGGCGTACGGCAAACATCAGCAGCGCGGCGGCGAGCAGGCACGCGGCGAGGAATACGAACGGCACGGCGGACGTGCCTCCGCCGAGCGCGCCCACGATGTACGTGCCGATGAACCCGCCCAGGGCACCGAAGGCGTTGATCATGCCGACGGCCGGGGCGGCGTCGGCGGCCGGGAGCAGCTCGGCGATGTACGCGAAGTACGGTCCGTACGGCGCGTACATCGCGGCGGCCGCGATGATCAGCAAGATGAACGCAGTGGTGAATGTACCGCCGCGGGTCAGGTAGGAAACCGCGAAACAGACGGCCGAGATCAGCAGCGGGACCCAGGTGAACACCCGGCGGTACGCGAGGTGGTCCGAAGCGGCGGACACGGCGATCATGGCGATGACCGCGGCCGCATACGGGACGGCGGTGAGCAGCCCGGTCGAGCCGATCCCCAGGCCGGTGAGGTGCTTGACGATCGACGGCAGCCAGAACACCAGGCCGTAGACCCCGACGCTCCACAGCAGGTACTGCGCCGAGAGCACCAGGACGTTCGGTGAGCGCGCAACCTCGCGGAAGCCGCGCGGCTCGGGCAACTCCCGCTGCTCCGCAGCGATGGTCTCCTCGATGTCGCGGCGCTCGTCGTCGCTGAGCCAGGCGGCATCCCCGGGCCGGTCATCGACCAGATGCCGGAACAAGAACGCCCACCCGATGGCCGGCAGGCCCTCGATGATGAACATCCACCGGTAGCCCACGGCCGCGATCAGGTAGCCGGAGACGACTGACATCCACATCAGCGTGATCGGGTTGCCCAGGATGAGGAAGGTGTTGGCGCGTCCGCGCTCGGCCCTGGTGAACCAGTGCGACAAGAACACCAGCATCGCCGGCAGGACCACCGCTTCGGTGACGCCGAGCAGGAAGCGGTCCGCCAGCAGCAGCCAGTAGGTCGTGATGACGCCTTGCAGCGCGGCGAGCACGCCCCAGGCGCACAGTGACCAGAACAGCAGGGTCTTGACGCTGCGCCGCTCGGCGAAGCTTCCGGCTGGCACCTGGAACAGGAAGTAACCGAGGAAGAACAGGCCGCCCAGGAAGCCAGCCTGCGCAGGCGTGATGTGCAGACGGCCGGTGAGGCCACCAGCGGCGCCGATCGAGTAGTTCGAGCGATCCAGGTAGGCGAAGGAGTAAGTGATGAACGCGACCGGGATCAGCCGGCGCCATCGCTGCGAGTTCAGCATCGCTTGGCTAGCAGACATCCGGGACCTCCTGGATCACTCGCCCAGTCATCGACTACCCCGCGCTCCGCTGCTACACCTGCCAGCCCGCATTCGTTTCACGCTGACATTCGCGGCTTACCTCGCCCCGGCGAGCCGGGCGGGCAGCAGGGTGCGGGCGGCGAGGGCGGCCAGCACCCGGTGAACGGATGCGGTGGATCCGGCGGGTCCGGGTCGCCTGACAGGGTGAAAGCACCGCGCATAACGAAGGCCATGACGATGCGGCCGACCGTACCGGCCACGATCTCGCTGCTGAGGTACATCTGCGCACCGCCGGGCGCCAGCAGCAGCCCCCCGCCCGGCAACCGGGTGCCCCACTGCGACTCGGCCGCCGGCACCCGGTCCTGGTCACCGACGGTGTCCAGGCAATGGCATCCTGCGGCCAGGCTCGCGTCCACCGCCTTAGGTCCGTGCTTGCTGAACGGGCCGACGATGTCGCAGACCAGCTCGCCCCGGTGAACAGCCCGGTCAGCGGCCCCGCCTCCTGGACGATCTCAAGGGCCTCACGCCCGGCGGTCTTCCAGAAGAGGACGATCTGCATGCGGCCTAGATCGTTGACCGGGGAATAGGGGCAGCTCAGTGATCGTAGGCGATCAGGGATCGCTTGACCGGTGCGCCGATTTGCCAGTTGAACCAGATGGCGGCGTTGAGGGCGAGCAGCCGCTGGATGATGCGGGCCCACAGCCCGGCGGGGACCCGGCCGCCGTGGCGTTCGAGGCCGAGCTGGTTCTTCAGCGTCCAGATGATGGCCTCAACCCGCTGGCGCAGCCAGTTCGGGAAGGGCCGGGGCGTCTCGTCCTTGCGGGCCGGGCGGATCAGGGCCAGGCCCAGGTCCGGGCCGGCGAAGAATGCCTCGGTCTCCTCGCCGGCCAGGCCCTTATCGGTGACGACGGCGGTGCCGGGCGCGGGCCGGTTCGCGGGCTGGTCCTCAAGCATCTGCCGGGCCTGGTCGCGTTCCCCGAAGAGCTTGGGGTTGGCCAGGCCGAACCCGGTGACGGTGCCGTCGCAGGTGCAGATGATCAGCAGCTTGCTGCCCCAGTACCAGCGGGAGTGGCTGGGGCAGTAACCGTAGCCCGCGTATCCGAACAGGTCAGAGCGGCGGGCGGTGATGACCGAGTGGCCGCACGGGACCGGGGTGGCGTCCATCAGCCGCAGCAGCTCCGCCGATCCGGGGGTGTGATCGGCCAGCCAGCGCAGCGCGGCCTCCATCAGCGGCGCGGCGGCCTTGACCCGCTGGTTGTACTCGCTTTGGCCCAGCAGCCGGGGGAACAGGTGCCCGACGTGCCTGGCGGCGGCGCGCAGCCAGTGCCGCTCGTCGTCATAGCGCAGCAGTACCTGCGCCACGGCCAGGCAGGCCAGCTCGGCGTCGGTCACCTCCGGTGGCTGGCCCGGACCGGACCGGGCCAGGCCCAGCGAGGGGATGATCTGGTCGGTCAGCTCGACGTAGAGTGCGATCAGGAGAGTGTCCAGGTCGGCGATCACGATGACCTCCCGAGGTCAGACGTGTAGACACGCCGATCTTGGGCACTCTTCACTTTCTCAGTCACGGACCGGCGGCGGCGTGTCGTGACACGCCACGACCAGCGCCGAATCCCCGGTCAACGATCTAGCTGTGCCCGGTCAGGCAGCAGAGCCGACAGCCACCTAGCCGACCAGAACGGCGGCATTGTGTGCGCGGATGCCTGCCGGCACTGGTCACGTTGCGTATCAGTCTCCGCGCCTGGCACGCGAGCGGATCGCCGTTTCCGCGCTGACGAGGTTAACTGAGCGAGTTCGCCGTCACGGATCGATGGCTCCGGTTATGCCGTCGCGTCATGCAGCAGGCGCCCCGGCCCTGATCGGTGCGGGCACAATGACGTCATGGCGATGGGCGCGCCGGCCCGGTGGAACCGGGCCTCGAGAAACCTCCGGCTGGGCCTGGTCGGCCTGCTCCTGGTCCTGGCGGGCGGCACCATCGGCTATGTGGCCTTTGGCTACGGCGTGCTCAACGCCGTCTTCCAGACGGTGATCACGGTCTCTACCGTCGGCTTCGGCGAGGTGCACAAGTTCAGCGCCGGCCAGGAGGCGTTCACGATCGTCCTCATCCTGACCGGGGTGGGGACCGCGGCCTATACCTTCAGCATGCTGGTCGAGATGCTCGTCGAGGGCTATCTGGCCGATGAGTTCGGGAGGCGCAGGGTGCAACGGCAGATCAGCGAGATGCACGGCCACGTGGTGGTGTGCGGCTGGGGGCGGGTCGGGCGGGCCATCGCCCGCTCGCTGCGCGCCAGCCACGCCGAGGTCGTGGTGGTCGACTCCTCGGCCGCGCGGATCGCCACCGTGGACGGCCCCTCGGTGTGCGGGGACGCTACGGATGAGGAGGTGCTGCGGGCGGCGGGAATCGAGCGGGCCCGCGTGCTCATCACCGCTCTCAACGGCGACGCCGAGAACCTGTACGTGGCCCTGACGGGCCGTTCGATGCGCCGCGACCTGTTCATCGTCGCCAGGACGGCGTCCGAGGCTGCCGTCCCCAAGCTGCTCCAGGCCGGCGCCGACCGCGTCGTCAACCCGCAGGACCTCGGCGGCGCCCGGATGGCGGCGCTGGCCGTGCAGCCGCACGTGGCCGAGTTCCTCGACGTGGTCATGCACGACGGCAGCTTGGAGTTCCGCCTCCAGGAGATCAGCGTCCCCTCCGGCTCGCCGCTCGCGGGCCAGACGCTGCGCAGCGCCCGGGTCCACGCCCGCACCGGCGTGCTGGTCCTGGCCGTCCGCCACCCAGGCCACGATTTCCGCACCAACCCGGCGCCGGAGGAGCAGATCAAGGACGGGGACGTCCTGGTCGTCATCGGCAGCACCGGGCAGGTCGCCTCCTTGAGGACGCTTGCCCATGCCATCAAGGGCTGACCCCGGGCCGGAAGCCCCCTGGCGGACCGGCGCCTGATCCGCCACCTCCACGACCAATGACTACCCGGCGAGGCGCCAGCCGCCGCAGGTCATCCACGGGTCCGGGCGGTCCGCGATGGTGACGCTGGCACCAGCGGGCCAGATCAACGCGTGACGGCAAGCTTGGCCAGCAGCCGGCCAGCCAGTCACCGCCGGCACAGACCAGCCGATTATGCGCTGCGCAGCCCGTGCCGGCTCGGCCTGGCTGAGCCGCACGTAACGGCGGCGACGTGCATCAGCCGGCTGGCAGCGCGGATACAGGCTGTTACGGCCATTTCAGGGGCGGGCCCGGTCGCGCCCGCAGGTTGTGAGCGTGGCCCGAAGTCCGCCGCATCCCGGACGCCGTGGTCTCGGTGAAAGCCGGGACGGCCCGCCAGCACCGCTCTTGCTCTGCTCCGGCGCGCATAATAGAACGAAACGATGGGCAGACAGGCAGCCGTCGTGCTTTACGTGCTCGCGCTGGTAGCCGTCGTGGTCGGTGTGGACGTCCTGTTCTTCAGGCACCACTTCTGGGAGCGGCTGATACTAAACGTCGGGATTGTCCTGGTGTTCGCGGCGTTCTATCTGAGGTTCCTGAAGCGCCCATGAGCGCGGCCGCCGCCATGCGGCCCGCCCGGGCTCCCCGGCGAACCCGGATCAGCGCTGTTCTGGCCAGCGCACGCCCGCGGCGGCACGGAGGTGCCAGTACTCCCATGGCCTGGTCAGACGCCTCGTGACGGTGACAGATCGCGAGGGAGCAGTGCTGTCATCTGGTGCGTGCACCGGGATGCCTCCTGCCGTCGGCTACCCCCGTCACCTGTCTGAATGTTCTGGCGCGACACTCCCCCGCTCTGCCGCTGTCTCCGAGCCGCCCAGATCGACCACTTCTGAAGCTGCCCGAGCGCCGGACTTCAACATCGGAAAAGCATGCAGATCGGCGGGTATTCGCGCTCGCCGTTAGTGGTGCTGCCAGCTCCAGCAGGTAGGTCGTGGCGAGAACGGCGGGTGCTTCCGGCGCTACCGGCTGAAGAAGGCGGCGGCCCGGCGGGTCATCTCCTCGGCTGTGACGTCCTCGATGTGCTGGCTCATCATCCACTGCTGGCCGAACGGGTCACGCAGCCGGCCGCCACGCTCGCCGTAGAACTGATCCTCCAGCGGGTAGATCACCTCAGCCCCGGCGGCCACCGCGCGCTCCCACGCCGTGTCGACGTGCTCCCAGTACAGGGCCATCACACAGGTGACCATCCCGCCCAGCCGCTGCGGGGAGCGGGCCGGCCCGTCCACGGCGTCCCCGGTGATCATCACCACCGAGTCCCCGATCCTGATCTCGGCATGGATCAGCTCGCCGTCCGGCCCGGTGAAACGCTCGCCTATCTCCTGGGCCCCGAACGCCGTGGCGTAGAAGTCGATCGCGGCCGCGCCATCGGCCACCACCAGGCGCGGGGTGACGGTGCGCAGATGCCTGGGCACCGGGCGCACCGCGCCCGGCTGGGATGCGGTCATCGGACCTCCTCCTGAGCGGCGGTGAGCTTGAGCTCCTCAGCGCCACCCTATTCGTCATCACGCAGGACATGCAGATCATCGATGTCTGGTGTCAACTCGCTCTGCCGCGCCAGTGATGGGAACGACGGCGCCGATCGGCGGTCCTGCGCGTGCCGCCCGGAACCAGGCCTGATCACCCACCGCAACGAATGCGGTCGGGCGCGGAGTTGCCGAGCGCCGAATAGGAATGCCTACCGAGGCAATAGGCATATGTGAGGTCCTGCGCGCAGATTATCTGTTCGGATGCGGGTGGCATGGCGGATGGCGGGCGTCGGGCCGCAAGCCGGTCACCGCGTGCCAGTGGAACGACTACGAGGCGGTCCAGGCTGACAGATCTTCGGCGGTCCTACCGGTGGCCATTGAGGCCGTACAAGAGCAGCCGGGTCAGTGTGTCGATTGCTTCCTCGTCGCCGAGCGGCCGACCGATCGGTTCCCCGCCTCCCGCGATCCAGACCTGGCAGAAGCCCTCGAGCAGGGCGTTGAAGGCGGATGCCAGCACCGCGGGGTCGCCGGGCAGGGCGTGGCCGGTGTCGCGCAGTCGCTCAAGATGCCGCCGCATGGTGGCGAGCCCGGCGTGCCGCATCGCGGCGAGGCTCTCGGCGAACGCCGGGTCGGCCTGGGCTGCCTCGCCGAGCGCGCGGATCTCCGCGAGGTGCGCGCGGTAAGTGTGCCAGTAGGCGGTCACCCGGACGCGCAGGGCCGGCTCTTGGGACAGGTCATCGCCCGCCGGATCGGCGGCTAGGTCAGCCCCTGCCTGCGCCAGCCAGTCGGCCAGCAGTGCCCGCAGCACGTCGTCCTTGCCGGCGAAGTGCTTGTAGAAGGAGCCTGCCGAGCGGCCGGCCTCCGTGGTGATGTCGGTGATCTTGGCGCCGTGATAGCCGTTGCGGGCGAACACCCGGCGGGCCGCCTCTTTGAGCGCGACCTCGGTCTGCGCCGCCTGAGCCTTGCGGCTGGTCCCTGGTTCGGCTGGCATCACGGCAACCCCTTTGACAGGCGCGGTCAGATCAGTGAATATAGTTTCATCGAATCATGATTCATCGAATCCGGATTTACGCTAGTTTAGTCGAGGAGACGAAGATGCCGACCGCACGACACGGGGCCATTGAGCTCGCCTACGAGACCTTCGGGACCGCGGAGGGTGAGCCGTTGCTGCTGATCAGCGGCACCGGGGTGCAGATGCTGATGTGGCCGGACGCGTTCGCGGCGGCCCTCGCCGGCCGCGGGTTCTGCGTAACCCGCTTCGATAACCGTGATGCCGGCCTGTCGACGCACCTCACCCAGGCCGGGAATCCCGGCTGGCTCAAGCCGCTCATCCGTCATGCCGCGGCGCCCTACCGGCTCGAGGACATGGCCGGCGACGCCGTGGCGGTGCTGGATGCGCTGGGCTGGGACCGCGCCCACATCGCCGGTGCCTCGCTGGGCGGCATGATTGCCCAGACCATGGCCATCCGGCACCCGTCGCGCGTCCGCACGCTGACCTCGGTCATGTCCACGCCCTCGGCCAGGATCGGCACCATGCCGAAGATCTCCACGATGCGCAAGCTGATGGAGATCGCCGGCACGCCAGTGAACGGTCCCGAGGATGCCGCCGAGGCGACCGTGGCCCTCAAGCGGCTCACCGGCACTGCGCGCTACCCGATCGATGAGGAGCTCATCCGCGACATCGGCCGCCGCTCCTACCAGCGCGACCCCGGCAGCGAGGCGGACGACTTCCGGCAGCGAGCCGCGGTCAGCGCATCCGGGAGCCGGCGCAAGGCACTGGCGGGAGTGCGGATCCCCACCTTGGTGCTGCACGGCGGCCAGGACCCCATCATCAACGTCAAGGCCGGCCGGGCGACCGCCGCCGCGATCCCGGGCGCCCGGCTGGTCATCTACCCGGAAATGGGCCACGACCTGCCGCGGGAACTCTGGCCGCCGATACTGGACGAGATCGCCGCCCTCGCCGCCCAGGCCCCGGCCCGGCCGCACTCCCCGCGGCCCGCGACCACACGGTGATCTGCAGCAAGCCGCTACCCTGACCGGCCGCCATGCCGTTCCCAGGCGGCTGGCCAGGGTCCATCCCACGATGCGGCCCCAGCGGATGCGAGGCCCGTCAGGCAACGGCCAGGGTGATCTCGGCCCCGCACAAGACGACCAGGATCTTGCCGCTCGATCACAAGCATTTCGCCGCGCTACGGCCGCTGACCGGCGAGGCCGGTCTAATCCGGCCACCCAGCGATGATCCAGACTGACCCCTGGACTGAGCGCCACAGATGTGCCGGCTGGGTTAGGAGTCGTGGTGCACGTAACGGGCGCATCCAATCACCTGGCCGGTAGGTGACAGGCTGCCGGACGACTGTGGCCGCGGGTGCCGATTGTCGGCTTACCGCCATCGCAGGTTCAGGGGCTTGAGTTTGAGTTCTCGCGGCCAGGCCGCTCACCTGGCACCGCGCCGAGCCGACTGGGGCCGCTGCCGCCGTCGTCGGCTGCGTGTGCTGATCCACACTGATACGTGGGCGGGTTCGAGGGCCTGGTGTAGGGCACCGGTCAGGCGTCCCGGTTCGAATCCGGTCCACCTCGCCCTTCAGCCGGGCCGCAAACGCGGCCACGGTCCGGTCGGCCTCATACCGGACCCGGTTGAACCGGCGGTCGACCACGTGCTGCACCCGGCGGCCTGACTCACTGCCATCCCGGCCAGGGCCAGCACCGTCTACCCGAAGTCTCAATCAGGCGGTTCAGGCACGATGCGGTGGCGGAGGGGGTCGAGCAAACGGTCATGTCGTGGTCGGTGGTGCCTGGTCCTGTCCGCCGTGAGGGGCGGGGAGCCGGGGCTCGGCGTAGAGGGTGCGGTGGTCGCTGCCGGGCAGCCGGTGGGCCGATGTGGTCAGGACCGCGCAGCGGGCGGCTCGCCGCGCAGCGGGTAGCGGGCGTAGATGCTGTCTTGCGTGGCGCACGAGGCTGGCTGGGGCACCCGGTACGGAAGCAGATCGCCCAGCCCTGCCCGCTGGAGCCCGACTGCCGCATCGCCGGTGAGTTCCTGCACGAACAGCAGGTCCGCGTCTATACGGCGTGCCAGTTCGACGACTACCCCGGCCGCGGCCCGGCCGACCAGCAGATTAGCCGTCAGGACCCGCAGCACCAGGCCCGCCGCCGGCGACTGGCGATACGGCACCGCGCGAGGGCCCGCCACGGCGGTCAGGACAGCCCCGGCGGCCGCGGCCGTAGCAGCCGGGCAGCAGCCCGGCCATCACCCACTCCACCTGTCGTGACGGCATCGGTCCATGATCGCAGACCACCTGCCGCGCGGTCAGTGATCGGGGGCGGGCTCTAGGAGGGAGCCGGCCCGCTTGACGGTACGGATGACGGGCGCGGTCTGCACGGCCTGGACGCCGTCGATGGGGCCGAGGTGGTGTGCAACGTAGTCGTACAGGTCGGCGTCGTCGTGGCAGCCAACGCCCAGCAGGAGGTTGGTGGCCCCGGATGTGGCCGCGGCCAGGGCTACCTGGGGGTGCCGTGCCGTCGCGCTCGCTGCCTCCTCGAGCCGGCCCGGCGCGACGGTGACCCACAGCAGGGCCTCGACCTGGTAGCCGAGGTGCTCGGGGGCGATCTCCACATCGAAGAACAGCGCCGCGGACGCGATGAGGCGGTCGAGCCGGCGGCTGGCCGCGGGCTGGGAGCAGCCGATCGCGGCGGCGAGGTCGGTCAGGGGGATGCGGCCGTCCCGGCGGACCTCGGCCAGCAGTATCTCGTCCTGGGCGTCGAGGATGACGGATGCCGCGGGCCGGGCACCGGAGGGGGGCTGTCTGTCCGATCGCGCGATGCTGCGGGCCTGGGCCGTGGTCAGGGCGCTGGTGCGGCCGTTCCAGCCGGTGGCGCCGCCGAAGAAGGTGCGCAGCACGCTGAGGGCGTCGACCTGCACGATCTGGCGGCTGCGGGGCAGGGTGCCGAGCAGCAGGGCGTCTCGCTGGCCACGTGATCCGATGCTGGCCTGGCAGGTGATCTCCGCCCCGGCGGAGGTAAGCATGACCCAGGAGATGTCGTCCCGCCGGGCCAGGGCGCGGGCGATCGGCAGGGCGCTGTCGGGGACGCAGCGCAGCCGGAGGAACCAGTCCGTGCGGCCCAGCCGCGAGCTGTCGGGCAGGCCGACGACACGCAGCACGCCCTGGCTGCGCAGCCGCCGGTAACGCCGCGCGATGGTGTGGTCCGAGACGCCGAGCGCGGCGCCGATCACGCCGAACGGCGCCCTGCCGCTGATCTGCAGCGCGTGCACCAGGCCGCGGTCGATGTCGTCGAGCTGATCCGTTTTCAACGGTAACAGCGTACCGGACGTCGGATTCTTGCGTCTGCGGCCCCCTACCTCGGTCCTGGCGCCGACCCGGGGCAGGCTCGTCAGCATTCAGTAGATCCCAGCTCAGGAGCATGTCATGTCACTGACCGCGGAGACCGAACTCGGCTGCCTGCAAGGAGCGCCGCACGACGGCGTCGTCCAGTTCCGGGGGGTGCCCTACGCCCGGCCGCCGCTCGGCGAACTGCGCTTCCAGGCACCCTGCCCTCAAGAACCCTGGCCGGGCCGGCTCGACGCGACGGTGCACGGGCCGATCGCCCCACGGGGTCCGTCCCGCCTGCGGGTGGCCGTGGGGGACTTCGCCCGGCCGCAGAGCGAAGACTGCCTCACGCTCACCATCACGACGTCGGCATCGGACGGCGAGCGGCGGCCGGTCATCGTGTGGCTGCACGGTGGCGGCTACGGAACCGGCGCCGGGTCGCTCGACTGGTACGACGGCGCCAGCCTGGCCCGCGACGGTGATGTCGTCGTGGTCGGCGTCAACTACCGGCTCGGGCCGCTCGGCTACCTTTCCCGGGCCGGGCTCGGCGACGGCCAGATGGGCTTGCGCGACATGATCGCGGCCATCCGCTGGGTATCGGCGCACATTGCCTCGTTCGGCGGTGACCCCGGTGAGATCACACTCATGGGGCAGTCCGCCGGAGCGCACTCGGCCATGTTCATGCTGGCCATGCCGGACGTCCGGCGCCTGTTCCGGCGGGTGATCCTGCAAAGCGCCCCGGCTGGTATCGCGCCCTTCTCGACAGCGCTGGCGGCCGGATGGACACGACGGTACCTCAGCGTGCTCGGGCTCAGCGGTCTTCCCGCTGCCCGCGCTGCGCAGCGGCTGCTGTCCGCGGAGCCGGCCGCCCTGCTGCAGGCAGCCAGCACACTGGCTCGGGACACTGCGCACCTTGGTCAGGTAGAGCCGCCGTTCCTGCCCGTCGTGGACGAACTCGCCGATCCGGCGGCTTTCTTCGAGGCCGCCGCGCGGGGCGCGGCCGAAGTCGGCGTGCACATCATCGTCGGCACCAACCGCGACGAGGCGCACGCCATCGTCGCCGGTGATCAGCGAGCCGAAGGGGCGAGCAGCGCGCAGGTCGGCGCCTACCTGGACGCCGCGCTCGACGCCCGCAGCGCCCGCCGCTACCGGCGGCGGCTCGCCGCCGCCCGCCCGGTCGACGTCCTGGCCGACGCCATGACCGACGTCGCCTTCACCCGGCCGAACCTGCGGTTCGCCGCGCAGGCGGCCCAGGCGGGCGCCAGCGTCTGGGCCTACCAGCTGGACTGGGCTCCCGCCGGGTCGCCGTTGGGCGCCTGCCATTGCCTCGAGCTGCCGCTGATCTTCGGCTCCGGCCGGGCCTGGTCAGGCGCGCCGATGCTGGCCGGCAATGCCGGCGAGGATCCCGGCCAGAACCGGGTGGCCCGCCAGATGCGCGCCGCCTGGCTGTCCTTCGCCCGCCATGGGCATCCCGGGCCGAGCATGCCCTGGCCCACCTACGACAGGCGACACCCGCAGAAAGGAAAAGAACAATGACCGCACAGGCGACAACGTTCCATCATGTCGGCCTCATCACCCATGACATGGACACAACCATCGCCAGGTACGAGCAGCTCGGGTTCAGCTTCACCCCGCTATCGCTGCCCCGGATCATCCTGACGCCGGGTCAGCCGCCGGAGCCGTTCGGCGCCGGCAACCGGACCGCCATCTTCGAGGAGAACTACCTCGAAGTCCTGGCCCATACCGATCTGCGGCTGTGGAACTCGACCACGCCCGAGCAGCGTGGCCCTTACAACCTGGACGTGCCGCTGGCCCGCTACGAGGGCATGCACGTCATGCACTTCGGCACGGACGACCTGGCCGGGTTGCACGACCGGCTGACCGCCCAGGGCGTGACCTGCACCGGCATCAAGCCGTTCGAGCGCAATGTCGACACGCCCAGCGGGCCGCAGATGATGAAGGCGCAGGCGTTCTCATTCCCGCCGCAGGCCAACCCGGAAGGCCTGATCCAGATCGCCCAGCACCTCACGCCGGAACTGGTGCTGCAGCCGCGTTTCATGCACCACCCCAACGGCGCGCGCCTGGTGACCGACTCCATCGTCTGCGCCAGCGATCCCGAGCAGTACGCCAGGAAGTACGCCGTCTACACCGGCTACGAGTGCAGGCGGGCCGGCGGGCACTTCGTCGTGGACTTCGGCGCCGGGTCCCGCGTCACCGTGGTCACCCCCGAGCAGGTCGGCACAATCGTGCCCGGCAGCGCCGCACCCGCCGACCCGGCACTGGTCGGGTTCACCGTCCTCGTGGCCGACCTGGACCACGTCGCTGACCTGCTCACCCGCAATGGAGTGCCGTTCCAGATCACCGGTGCCCGGCTCGTAGTCGCCGCGGCCGACGCGTGCGGCTCCGCCGTGCTGTTCGAGGCGTGAGCCCGGCCTCCGCCCACCTCAATCAAGGAAGTGTTTCAATGACCGCTGACATCGGCGCCGCCGTCACCGCCGGCACCTACGCCATCGACACCGCCCGCAGCCGGATCCGGTTCACTGCCACCCACGCCTTCGGGATCGGTCCGGTCACCGGCACCTGCATGGTCCGGGACGGCACGATCACCATCGCCTCCGACCCCGCCGGGTGCGCTGCCAGCGCCCGGATGGACGCGGCCAGCCTCACTACCGGCAACGCACGCCGCGACAAGTCCGTCTGGTCGAAAGGGTTCCTGCACGTCCAGGAGCACCCGGACATGCTGTTCGTCTCCGGCCGGCTGGCCCGCGACGGTGACCGCTGGCTGCTCCACGGCAAGCTGACCGTCCGCGGCACAACGGCGCCGACCGGGCTGGAGCTCAGCTCTGCGGGCGCCGATACTGGCGGCTGCCGGTTCCATGCCCGCGCGCGCATCGACCGGCAGGCGTACGGCGTCGGCCCGCGCGGCATCCTCGGCCGGTACCTCGAGGTCGAGTTCGACGTCGTCGGACACGTGGTGAGCACAGACGCCAGCTAGGTCCGATGGCGTCAGGATCACGCCATGTCACGTACGGATAGGGGTCTCGGGTCATCGCTGCGCCGCTCGAACGCGTCTGGACGGCTCTTATCGATCCCGAGGCCCTGCCGGCATGGCTTCCGCCGACGAGATGACCGGCAGGTTCGAGCGGTTCGACGCCCGGCCGGGCGGGTCGTACCGGCTGGCGCTGACCTACTCCGACGCTTCCGGCGCCCCAGGCTATCCGGAGGTCAACCGGCTGGCCCAAGTCACGTGCCCGACTCGTTGACCCGGCTGGACAACGGCGATCTCGATGTCCCCGGGCTGGGCCGGATCCGCGCCGGGTTCACCCGGACAGACCGCGGGATGTTCGGGTTCGGCCACTCGCCTCAGGAGTCCTGCTTGTCCAGGTCACCGAAGACGAACCCGCCGAAGCTGACGATGACGATGGCGCTGACCGAGTTCCAGGAGAGCATTCGCCGCGTTCTGGGCGCGGAGCTTCCCGTGGCAGAGGTGTTCCGGCTGTCACGCTACAGGTTTCAGGCCCGGCAGGCCGAACGCTACCGCGACCGGCGGATTCTGCTGGCCGGCGATGCGGCCCATCAGTTTCCCGCCACGGGCATCGCCATCAATACCGGCATGCTCAACGCGGTCAACCTGGGCTGGAAGCTGGCCGCCGACCTCGGTGGCTCGGCGCCGGCCGGCCTGCTGGACAGATATCACCGCGAGCGCCACTTCGCCGGCGCACGGGCGATGCTGCAGACCCAGGCTCAGGTGGCCCTGCGACGCGGGCAGGACCCGGCGGCCGAAGCTCTCCGGAACCTGTTTCAGGATCTGCTCACCGGCGAGCCATTGCGCCGCCTGGGCGCCTGATCGCCGGCACCGACATCCGCTACCCGGCGCCCGGCCCCGGCCAGCACGCCCTGACCGGCCCCTTCGCACCCGCGCTACGTGAAGCGCTCTCCTGCTGGTTCGGTACCCGGGAGGCCCTGCCGAATATTTGCAGCTTCTCTGCGCTCAGGTGCCAGTACCGACAGCAAGGGCAGATCAGTCAGTTCGGGGCGAGTTCAGCCGCTGGGCAGTCGGCCGTCCGGCCGTGCCGCGGCGGCTCAGCCCAGCTGTCGGCGGGGTCGCCGGATGCCGCTTGGGGAAGCTGCTGAGCCCGGTTCGCCCGGTGGATGATCACCGACGCCGGGCTGGATAGCATCGCCGCGGGGCGGCGCGATGACGCGCCCCGCTCTTGACAAGATCATCCTCCCTGCCGAATCTGGACAGCCGGGGGCTGGGTTGGATGCGCTGGTGGGGTCATGCAGATCGTCCTGTTCTGCCGTCGGTGCGGTGCCGGCCTTCGATCGTGGGCCGGGTGGCTGCTGGCCGGTGACCGGGCTGATCCTGGCCGGGCGCTGCGCGCCCCTTGCCGGGCAGCGGGTGGCAGGCGTCCGGCTGGGGCGGTCAGGGCAGCGGCCAGGCGTGCCAGACGTGGCTGCCGGGCGGGCTGCCCAGCACGGTGCGGTCGGCGGGGGCGATGACGGGCTGGAAGTCTGCGGCGTCGCGGGCGGCGGCCGTGCCGGCGTCGAGGGTACCGGCGCTGGTCGCGGGCTAGTCGAAGATGGTGTCGCGCCCGGGGCTGGCGAGACGATGAGCTGGTGAGGGTCATGGTGACCCGGATCGGGAGGGACGGCACCATGCAGCGCCGCATGGTGGGCACCGCCCACTCCAGCAATGCCCCTCAGTGGGAAGACCTGGCCGCTCATGGCCTGGCGTTCCACCGCTGTACCGCCCGATCCCCGGCACGGCCGTCCACCACGTCACGCCGTGCCGGCCGCTGCCAGCTGCCGCAATAGGCAGCGGCGGGATCTGGCCAGGGACGGCGACTCGGTGTAGCGTACCCCTCGCACGTGTGCCCCGTACGACAATCGAGGAGGCCGCCTTGTTGCGTCGAGTCCGGTACTTGGGAGCGGTCGGGGCCATGGCCTTGGCCGGCGGCTGCTTCGCCACCGCAGCGCCCATTGCAGCCACCGCCGCCAGCGTCAGCATCCAGCCCGCAATGCACAGTCGGCTCGCGTCGGTTACCCAGCCGCCTAGCCAGGCCCAGTGCGTCGCGGCGTTCACAGTCCCCTGCTACGAGCCTGCCCAGTTCCAGGCGGCCTATAACGAGGGGCCCCTGTTCGCTCGCGGGATCACCGGCAAGGGCACGACCATCGTGCTCGTCGACTCCTTCGGGTCCCCGACGATTCAGTCCGACCTGGCCACGTTCGACGCAACATTCGGCCTGCCCGCGCCCCCGTCCTTCAAGGTCATCCAGCCGGCCGGGCCGGTGGGCCCGTATGACCCCGACACCATGTCCGGCTGGGCCGGGGAGACCACGCTGGATGTGCAGTGGGCCCATGCCATGGCCCCCGGCGCCAACCTCCTCCTGGTCGAGACCCCGGTCGCGGAGACCGAGGGTGTGGCCGGGCTCCCGGAGATCGTCCAGGCCGAGAACTACGTCATCAACCATCACCTCGGCCAGGTGATCAGCCAGAGCTTCGGCGCCACCGAGCAGACGTTCCCATCGGTGGGGTCGATACTCCGGCTCCGCAGCGCCAACATCAATGCCTACCTGCATCACGTGACCGTCCTGGCCGCCACCGGTGACGCGGGCGCGACCGACTACTCCGACGTAGCAGGAACGCTCCTGTACACCCACCGGGCGATCGACTGGCCGTCCAGCGACCCGCTGGTCACCGCGGTGGGGGGCACCCAGTTGCAGCTCACCCCCGCCGGCCAGCGGACCGCGCCGGACCAGGTGTGGAACGACACCTACAACACCGCCCTGAACCAGGTCTTCTTCGGCAATCCCGGCCCCAACGCCCTCGCCACCGGCGGCGGCAAGTCAGTGGTCTTTCCCCGGCCGTTGTACCAGAACGGCGTGGCTGGCGTTACCGGTGCCCGGCGCGGGGTGCCGGACATCGCCATGAGCGGGGCCTGCTCCGGGCTGGTCCTCACGTACCAGAGCTTCGCGCCCGGGCCGGCCTGGTACGTGGTCTGCGGCACCAGCGAGTCCACCCCGCTGTTCGCCGGGATCGTGGCCCTGGCCGACCAGGTGGCTCACCACCCCCTCGGCCTGATCAACCCGGCGTTGTACGCCCTCTCGGCCCGGCGGGCGCCGGGCCTGGTCGATGTCACGACCGGGAACAACACCGTGTCGTTCACCCAGAACGGGACGCTGTTCACGGTACGGGGCTTCAGCGCCCGGCCGGGGTATGACCTCGCGTCCGGGGTGGGCACGGTCAACGCCGCGCTGTTCGTCCCCGAACTGGCCCGCGCCGCGGGCCGCGGATAGGCAGCCAGGTTCCCGGCCCGGTCACGGTGCACGCCGGCCGTGACCGGGCGGGGGATACCGGCCAGGGCACTCCGGCCGCGTCAAACAGGCCGAACCGGCGGGCCGCGGCCGCCGCCGCGCCGCGGCTGGCCACGCCGACCTCGGCCAGGATGTCCACATGTAGACGCTGGCCGTCTTGGCCGAGATGAACAGCCGGGCGGCGGTCTCCGGGCTGGACCGGCCGACGGCGACTAGGGGCGTGCCTGCGTAATTCATGGCCGGGACGCTTGGGTGTGAGCCGGGAATCAGCTGGCCTTGCCGCCGGTCACCTTGCCCAGCAGCCGCTTGAACTGCGGCGACCGCGACCACGACCGGGCGGGCCCGACCCCGGTGACGATGCGGCAGCCCGATCCCTGGATAACCACCGGAGAAAAGCCGCGCCGTCCGGCCGCGAACACCAGCCGGAACGCACCGCCGAAGTCGGCTGGGCAGCTCAGCAGCGGCCCATGCGACGTGAGCGGCAGCGCGCACAGCCCGGCTACCAGGGCGCGAACCCCGGGTGGGTCGCTGAACGTGACCCCACCCGGGAGGGGTTCCTGACGGCTGCTGGCCGACAGGGCAGGCACACGGCTGACTACGACCCTCTCCACTCTGCCAGCGGCCGCGCACAGAGGCACGCCGGCCGACGCTGTGGCGACGGCAGCCGGCTCCTTGGTGAGGCCAACACCCGCCGAGCCCGGATGCCCGGTGCCGCTGACCGGTGCGCTGCCGCACGCCGCCAGCCCTATCAAGGCACTGACGGAGATCACGGTCAGCATGGCCCGGCCGGCCACGCTCACGGGGCGCCTTCTCTTACCACCGCAAACTCCCTCGTGGGCCACGGTGCTGCCATGGCTCATGCGCATCCCCGCCTTCTTCCCGCCACGCTCCACCCCCTGACAGCGCAGCAAGTATTCCTAGGGTGTTAGGGGCGAATCCCTGCGTCATCTGGCCACAACCTTGGACGGGCCAGCGCCCGCTACGGTTCCGCCAGCCCGGCGACGCTGGTGATCCAGCCAGCGGCCGGCGCGGTAGCGCTCTCGCGGGCGAGCATGCTGGGCCAGCTGCGGGCCCCAGCGATTGAGCGGGACCCAAACGTAGGCGGGACCAGAAGTGATAATCCCCCGCTAGGAAATGCTCCAGAACGGTTAATACACGGGTGATCCGTGTCGCTCCAGTGTTGTGCGTCACAGGCTGGGATGGTGCTGAAATGAGCAGATGCCCCAGTTCTGCGCGGCGGCACAGCCGAGCTGACGCTGCTATCGCGGCGTTAGATGAGTGCGGTCGGACTGCTCGTAGCCGGCGGCAGCGGCGATGATCTCCGCGAACACGGGTCACATGACGTTCGCGGGGGCCGGGCGGCGGGGAACCGTGAGAAATTTCTTCTGGCAAGGCGATGGATCCGGGGCGAGTCGTTCGTCTATGAGTCCAGACACGGCCGGAGCAGGCCGCCGGGACAACGGAGTCGTGGATGACGCAGTACCTGATCTCGTTCGGTGCCCACGCGATGGACCATGTCCCCGACGAGGACGCGCCCGCCGTGGCCAGGGCCGCGCACGCGGCGGTCCAGGAGGCCATCAACGCCGGCGTGTATGTGTCCGCCGGCGGCCTGGAAAACCAGCCGGCGAGCATCGTGGCCACCGACGGGGCGGTCACCGACGGCCCGCGCCCGGAGGCCATCGGCGGATTCACGCTCGTCGACGTGCCCGCACGCGAGGAGGCGCTGCAGTGGGCTGCCAAGATCGCCGTCGCCTGCCGCTGCGCGCAAGAGGTCCGGGAGATCGGGGCCGACCCCGAACTCGACGCGATGCTCCGCCAAGCTGATAGCCGACGGTGACGTCCCGACTGCGTTCTGATCGAAGGCGGCCCGCAGCGCTAGAGCAGGACTTGCCCTGGCGGCGGTCTGACAACGCGGGTCTGCGCATCGACCTGAGCCGGGGACGCGGAGCAGCGCCTCTTGGACCGGACGTGAAGCCCGGTCCTCGTGGCTGGCCGGATCGCCGCGACCACTGATCGCCCGGTGGAGCGACAGCCAGGCCCGTCGCGGCGAGTGTGCGCGCTCATCGGCAGATCCAAAGCGTTGGCCGTTGGGCTGCGGGAGTGGCCGGACGCAGAACATCCAGTTCGGCGCGGCGCGAGCCAGCCGTCTGGGCGACCAGGTTGCCGCGCATAGCGATCGGTTCCGTTGACCGTCAGATTCAGGTGAACCGGTTAGCGAGCGCGGTGTTCCGCTGATGACGTGGTGACCGGCCAGCGTGGTTGTTGCGCCGGCCTTCTCAGGAAAGGCGGCTGAGCCGCCGGAAGCAGTACCCGGCCAGGGCCAGGGCCAGGGCGAGGTAGATCGTGGTCTCGGTGGCCTGGAAGCGCCAGTAGCGGCTGGCGGGCTGGTAGGTGATGGCCTCCCGGATGCCGTGGCTGGCCAGGCAGCCGAGGAAGGCGACGGGGCCCGTCGTCGCCCCCTGTGGGCTGGCGCCCTGGTTCGCGCCCGGGCTCGGGCTGGTGCCTTCTACCGATGTGCAGGCGGCCGGGGTGGTGCTGACCGGCTGCCCGGCGGCGTTGACGGGTCCGCTGGACAGGAGCCAGGCGCCGGGCTGGCCGGGGATGCTCAGGGCGAACAGCGTGAAGATCGTGCCGCCCGCGCCGGTCTCTGACGGGAGGGCGGCCCCCAGCGAGGTGACCGGGCGGACCGTGCGGTCGGGCGGGGCGAGGTTGGGGCGGACCCACAGCGGCATGGCGACCTGGAGGGCGGCGAAGACGGCCAGGGTGACGGCCATGGCCGGGACGGTGCGCCGGATCAGCGCCCCGGCGGTGACGCCGAGGGCGAAGGCAAACGCCGCGTAGCCGAGCGGGGTGATGCCGTGGCTGGCGAAGTTCAGCTGGCTGAACCGGCTCTGGGCGAACCCGGTGGAGGCGCCGTCGGCGGCGGCCTGGCTGATCGGCGCCGCCCACCAGGTCTGCATCAGGCACAGCGCTTCGGTGAGGGCCATGGCGGCCAGGCCGCCGATGGCGAGCTTGACGGCCAGCCACCGGGTCCGGGTGACGGACTGGTTCCAGGCCAGGGCGGCGGTCCCGGTCTCCAGCTCGCGGGCGATCAGCGGCGCTCCCCAGAACAGGCCGATGACGGCGGGCGCCAGCAGGATGATCCCGGTGCTGAGCAGGAATAGCACCCCGTAAGGGCCTGTGGCCAGGGACCCGGCGAAGTAGGTGGCCATGCTCAGGCAGCTGCTGCCGTGGCAGCTGTCAAGCCCGTCGGCGGCGTACGTGCTGGCCAGGTGCGGCCCGGTGGCCGCGAGCAGGACCGCGAACGCGGCCAAGGTCACGGCTGCGGTGATGGCCTGGATGCGGAACTGAAGCATGCTGAGCCGGATCATGACACTACCCCCAGGTGCTGACGGCGGGCCGGCGCCTCATCGCCGGCCCAGCTCATGTAGGCCAGCACCAGGTCCTCTAGGCCGACCGGCTTGACGGCCCAGGCCGGATCGAGGACCGGCCGGTCCGTGCGGACCAGCAGATTGGTCTGCTTGTCGGTGTGGCTTTCGGTGATGACTTCCTGGCCCGCCGGCAAGGTGCCGGGGTCGCGGCGCGGCCCGGACAGGCGGCGGTGCGAGGCCAGCAGGTCGCTGACCTCCCCGGCGATGCGCACCCGGGAGGCGACGAGCACGACCAGGTAGTCGCAGACCCTTTCCAGGTCAGCGACCAGATGGGAGGACAGCACGACACTGAGGCGCTGCTCGGCGACCGCCTCCATCAGGCCCTGCAGGAACTCCCGCCGGGCCAGCGGGTCCAGGCTGGCGACCGGCTCATCGAGGATGAGCAGTTCGGGCCGCTTGGCCATCGCCAGGGTGAGGGCGAGCTGGGCCCGCTGCCCGCCGGACAGCGACCCGGCCCGCTGCTTCGGGTTCAGGGCGAGCTGCCCGATCCGCTGCTGTGCCAGGTCGTCGTCCCAGCCGGGGTTAAGCCAGGCGCCGAGCCGGAGATGGCCGGCGACCGTCAGCCTCGCGTAGACGGCGGTGTCCTGGGCGACGAACCCGACCCGGGCCAGCTGCGCCGGGCCGGCCGCGGGGCGCTGGCCGAGGACGGTGATCGTGCCGCGGGTCGGCGTGAGCATCCCGGTGGCCAGCCGCAGCAGGGTGGTCTTGCCCGCGCCGTTGGGGCCGACGAGCCCGACCACGTGGCCTTCGGGAATGGCCAGCGTACAGTCGCGCAGCGCCCAGGTCCGCCGGTAGGCCTTGCCCAGCCCGCTGGCCTGAATGACGGCGTTCACGCGACCCCCTCGGCGAAGCAGGCACGGAAGGCGGTGCGGTAGATCGCCTCGATGTCATCCGGGCCCAGGCCCGCCGCGCGTGCCGAACGGAGCCAGCCGGCCAGCTCAGCCAGGAACCGGGCCTGCGTGGCCGGGTCGATCCCGGACGGCACGCGGGTAACGAACGTGCCGAGCCCGGGCCGAGCGCGGACCAGTCCCTCCCGCTCCAGCTCGCGGTAGGCCTTGTGCACGGTGTTGGGGTTGATGGCCAGCCGGGCGACTACCTGCTGCGCGGTCGGCAGCCGGTCGCCCGGCTCCAGCATGCCCATCCGCAGGGCCTGGTGAACCTGCTGCACGAGCTGCAGGTAGGTGGCGACGCCCGACGTCTCGTCGAGCTGGAACTCAATCACGGATCTCTCACTCCACTAAGAGCTTAGTGGAATGAGAGTAGCAAGGGCTGGCGGCCTAAAGCAAGAAAAGACTCCGGCCGACCCGGAACCGCAGATCGGCCTGTGTTCGAACCCGATGGCAGGCAGGATGCGGCACAGGCGGTTTGCCGCACCACGCATATCACCCGTTCGTGCACGCCTTACTCAGGAGCAGCCGATGTTCCCGGATCCGTACCTAACGGCGGTTCCCGCACTATGACTGCGTCAGCGGCTGTAACGGTGTGAAGATCGCCTGGAATCATGAGATGAGCGGAGCTCGCAGGGGCAGTCGATCGGGCAGGGGCTGCTGCTGTTCAGGACGCCCCGCCCCCGCTGTCAGCCGGGAGGGCATGTGCCCAAGAACCGCAGCCGGGACCTGATACGCGTCGGCGACCGGGACGGCTGGGTCTAGCGGTATCTGCCGCGACCCCGCTCGGCCGGTGCATCGTCCGCTCGGAGCCGTGACCATCGTGGCCAGCGACCTGACCCTGGAAGACGTCCCAGCCGGGGCACAGCCAAACGAGCGTGGGAGGACGTAGAGCTAGCCACGCGACGTTATGACCTCTCGCGGCATCCATCGATCACATCCTGCCCAAGTCCGACCAGTGCATCGCCGGTCCGTCACATCGTCGCTCAACGCGTCCGGCGCCTCGGGCGGCGACGGGTCGCTCATAGGCCTCTCCTTAGCTTCGGCTGCTCGATCAATGTGGCCAACGCCCGCCGCGCCGCGCTTTGTTAGCGCCGGTGCCGCGAGGCGGCCGGGCGAAACGACCGAGCGGTGCTCACGGCGTGCGGCCGCGGCGCAGCGTAATCCGCCACAGCCGGCAGGCTGGATTCGGACAGTTCTACCAGAGCCCGGCTTCGGGGCCACTGGTGACGTTCACCCCGAAGGCAGTCAGCACATCCACCACCCGGCTGGGATCGTCGGGGGTGACTACTGGCCTCACAACCCCATCCAGGTGAACAACGAGCGCCATGTCCTTGCGCGGCCGGCGGAGGTCGAAACTGAACCAGTGGACCAAATCGCCGCTGCCATGGATCCGCCATCTGCCCAGCGACCCCAAGGGAACCCGGCGCACCTCGCGGATGGCGGAGTACGGTATGCGCTTCGCGCCGGCCGGGAAGTAGTAGTGGCGGATGACAAGTTCGCTGTCGGTACAGGCCACCGTGCCGTCTTCATAGCCCACCACGCTCACCAGCGTAACGGTGCCACTCCTAGGCCCGAGCAACGATCAGACGCGTGTTCATTTGGTGATTCAGTACCAGCGAGGTTGCCAGATCGCCCTGTTGTGCGCGGCATTGACCTGGGCAGAGGCCTGGTCAAGAGACTCGCGCGTCAACGGCGGTTCGAGCCGCCGTTGAGCTGATGGCCGGGACTGCGGCCCTGATAGCTGCGCACCGAGGACTTGGTCGCCTGCGCTAGCCGGTGCTGGCTGACGGATTGGGTGCTTACGCGGGCTTGCTGGCCGGGATGGCTGGTTGCAGACTTGCGTGGTGGGCCAGCTCAGGGGCGATCGGTGAGCCAGGGGCCGCGGGATGAGCCAGTCATCCGGACTCCTGACCGGCGTCTGCGGGTGTTCGTGAGTTCCACGCTGGGCGAGCTAGCCGACGAGCGGCGGGCCGTCTCGCGCGCGATCGAGGCGCTGCGCCTGACCCCGGTGATGTTTGAGCTCGGGGCCCGGCCGTACCCGCCGCGGGAGGTGTACCAGCAGTACCTGGCGCAAAGCGATGTGTTCATCGGGCTGTACTGGCAGCGGTACGGGCAGCCCGCCCCGGGCATGCAGGTCTCCGGCCTGGAGGAGGAGTTCGACCTGTCCGGTGCGCTGCCCCGGCTGCTGTACGTCAAGGCGCCGGCGGCCGGCCGCGACCCTCGCCTGGGCGATCTGCTGGCCCGCATCCAGGATGACGCCTCGGCGTCTTACCGGCATTTCCGCACCCCCGCCGAGCTGGGCCGGCTGGTGCGTGATGACCTGGCGGTGCTGCTGAGTGAGCGGTTCGCCGCCGCTGCCGGCCAGGCCGCGGCCGCGGTGCCGTCGCCGGCCGGCGCCCGCGGCCCCCGCCCGCTGCCGGTGAGCACGACGTCACTGCTGGGGCGGGAGCGGGCCGTCGACGAGGTGGCCGGGCTGCTCGAGCGTCCTGAGGTGCGGCTGGTGACGCTGACTGGGCCGGGCGGGGTCGGCAAGACCCGCCTGGCGGTGGCGGTGGGCGAGCGGCTGCGAGACCGGTTCGGCGCGGGCACCGCCTTCGTGCCGCTGGATTCGGTCACCGACTCGGGGCAGGTCCTGGCCGCCATCGGCCGGGCTGCGGGCGCCGACCTCGCCGGCGCCGGCGCGCCGCTGGAGGCGCTGGCCGAGACGTTCGGCGACGGCGCGTGGCTGCTGGTCCTGGACAACCTGGAGCAGGTGGTCCAGGTTGCCCCGGACCTGGGCGGGTTGCTGGCCCGCTGCCCGGGAGTGGCGATCTTGGCCACCAGCCGCACGGTGCTGGGGCTGCGCGCCGAGCGGGAGTACCCGGTGCCGCCGCTGGCGTTGCCGGCAGATCCGGGCACCGCCTCGGTCGCGGAGGTGGCGGCCTCGCCGGCGGTGGCGCTGTTCGTGGACCGAGCCCGCGCGGTGCGGCCAGGATTTGCCCTCACCGAGGGCAACGCGGCGGCGGTGGCGGAGATCTGCCGTCGGCTGGAGGGGGTTCCGCTGGCGATCGAGCTGGCCGCCGCCCGCACCCGGCTGCTGGACCCGCCCGCGCTGCTGGACCGGCTGGCGGCCTCGCTGGACGCGCTCGGCACCGGCGCGGTGGATCTCCCCGAGCGGCAGCGGACCCTGCGCGCCACCGTGGAGTGGAGCGTCGGCCTCTTGGAAGACGCCGAGCGTTCGCTGCTGGAGGTCACGGCGGTGTTCACCGACGGCTGGACCATCCCGGCCGCCGCCCAGGTGGCGGGCCTGGATGAGGACCGGGCGCTGGAGTTGTGTGAGGCGCTGGCCCGGCACAGCCTGGTCGCTATCGACAGCACCGGGCTCGGGCCCCGGTCGCGGATGCTGGCGACCGTCCGCGCGTTCGTGGCCGAGCGGCTGGCGGCCCGGCCCGACGCCGCCGAGGTCGGCCGCAGGCACGCCGACTTCTACCGGGCGCTGGCCGAGCAGGCCGACCGGCCGCTGCGCGGCCCCGGGCGGAGCGAATGGACGGAGCGGCTGCAGGCCGAGGCGGGCAACCTGGCCGCCGCGGTGCGCTGGTACCTGGCGCATGACCGCGGGCCGCTGCCGCACCTGTTCCGGGTCCTGTATCTGTTCTGGTCGCAGCGGGACCTCGGGCGCGAGGCCTGGTCCTGGGTGGAGCAGCTGCTGCCCGGCTTTGGCACGCTGGACCCGCAGGCCCGGGCCGAGCTGGCCTGGGCGGCGGCGGTGCTCGCCGGCGACATCGGGGACGACGCGGCGGCGCTGGCGGCCCGCCAGCGCCTGGCGCCGCTGCTGCCCGGGATCCAGGATCCCTTCCTGCACGCGGTGGCCCGGCTGGCGATGGCGTGGACCTTGCCGGTCGCCGGCGACTACGGCGGGGCGCTGCGGGAGGCGGCGGCCTCGCTGGAGGAGCTCCGCGGCCAGGACGAGCCTGTCTTCACCGCCATGGCCGCGTTGACCGTCGGCTCCCTGGAGACCACGCTGGGCCGCTACGATGACGCCCTGCGTCACCTGCGTGAGGCGCGTGACCTGGCGGAGCGAGTCCGCGGTGACTGGCTCGCCGCGGGCTCCCGGGTACAGCTGGGCATCCTAGATGTCGTGCGCGGCAGCCTCGATGAGGCCCGGCCGCTGCTGGAGGAGGCGCTGGACCGGAGCCTGGCGGCCCGCAGCACCTCGTTCGTGACCCTGTGCCTGGCCGGGTACGCCCAGCTGGCGTTCGCAGACGGCGACCCGGACCGGGCGGCGCTACTGGAAGGCGCGGCCGAGGGCCTGCGCCGGCGGGTCGGCCTGCGGGCATGGCCGCATCTGCGGCGGGTCGAGGCCGATCTGGTGGCCCAGGTCCGCCAGAGGCTGGGCGCAGCCCGGTTCGATCAGGTGTTCTCCGCCGGCTCCGGGCTCACCCAGCAGCAGGCGGTAGCCATCGTCCGGGACCAGCGCGGCACCGGCACTCAGACGCCGTGAGCCACCACGGCACACAGCGCAGAAGCTGCAGCCTGGAAGCCAGCGCAGAGGCGGACCCGGCGCCGGCGCTGCGGCCAGCCCGGCACTGACGGCCGAGGTGGCCGGCCCCTGAACAATGCCGGCCAGGTAGACGGGCGACAACCGGCAGCGTTCTGATACACGCGCATGTAATACCGGATCTGCACGCCACAGCTGACTGTCGTCGAACGTGCCAGAGCGACGCATAACGGCGGCAGTGTGCGCGTTCTCCGTGACGTCCCGTGTCACTCAGCGTGACGGCGTGGCGAGGCGCGGACATGCTGGGAAGCCGCACCTTGCTGCACCCCGGCGACCGGGAACGCACTGGCGGGCCCCGCCGCGACGTTCCGGGGGCCTGACCGCCTGCCGAAGCCTGGCTCGCTGGATGATGCCAGGCCGGCACCCTTCCGCCTGCCCCGGATCACCCCCGGGTCCCCAGGCATCGGTCGGCAGCCGGCCATCCAGGAGACGTCCTCAAGTTCCTGCAGCATCGGGGCGTCCCGGCCGGGGCTCCCCCGCTCACCCCTGCGCGGTGACCCACGATCGGCCTTACCGTGAGGGGCGACGGGCCGCGTGCGGCATGCACGACGGACGCGGATGTCAGCGCCACGCAATCCAGGAAGACCCTGTCGGCGGCATGAGCGCGCATCTCCGCGCACGGCTGCGATGTATAAATATGCAGGCTGAGCAGCTGATCACTGATGCAATCGGGGGCCTACGCAACCCTGCCGCCGCCACGGCGAAAGCCCTTGTCCCCGCACGCGTACCCGCCTGTACCGCTTTGAGGGTGCAGGATCTGCTTGCCCTTTGCTGACGCGTAACGAATGATCTGTGGCATCAATGCCGGCCCGCGTGCTGCGGTTCGCCCGGGGTGGGAAGCTGGCCGCCGGGGATGGCTGGTTCTGGTCGGCGAGGAGCAGGCAGCGCCAGGGGCCGGCGAGGAAGTGCTCGTGTCGCTGCTGGCTCCAGCCGCGGTGGCCGGCCTCGCGCAGTGCTGCCAGCAGGCGGCGGATCCGCTGATGGTCGGCCAGGATCATGTCGATGACGCCAGCCATCGCGTTCCTGCCAGACCGGTAGGCACGCAGGCCCTGGGATTGGTGCGGATGCCGCCCGTGCCAGGCGCGACGGAGCACAGCGGCGGGTTCGGCGTCTCCCGGCCGGACAGGGTGTTCGCCTGGTGCCGTCCCGGCCGTGCTGTCTGCTTCCCGGCGGGCGCCGGACGGCGGGAAACGCCGTCTCACAGTCACGTGTACCCGCCATTAATTGCATCTAGCAATGACAAGCCTGTAATAATAATGGCTAGAGCAAGCTGAAGGGGCAGGTGAGCGGTGAGCGAGCATGTGCAGCGCGGGCATGGGGTGGACGAGGCCGTGGTGGATGCGGTGCTGGCCGCCAGCCGCACCCTGATTGCGGTGGCCACCAAGTCGCTGGGCGCCGCGGCGGAGGAGACCACCATTGCCCAGTACCGGGCGCTGGTGGTGCTCGCCTCCCGGGGCCCGCAGCGGATGGTCGATCTGGCCGGGGCGCTGGAGGTCGCGCCGTCCACCGCCGGGCGGATGTGTGACCGCCTGGTCCGCAAGGCGCTGATCCGCCGGCACCGGGCCCGGGCGGACCGCCGCGCCGTGCTGGTGTCGCTCACCGCGGCAGGCCGTCAGGTCGTAGATTCGGCCACGGCACGGCGGCGGGAACTGCTCGCCGGGATCTTGGAGCATCTCCCGGCCGGGCAGCAGCGCGCGGTCGCCGATGCACTGAGCATCTTCGCCGCCGCGGCCGGGGAGATACCGGACAGCCAATGGCCGCCCCAATCCCCCGAACCGCCAGTCAGCAAGGGCCGGCGGCGGCCCGGGGCCGCGGTGGGAGCGGCATCATGACCGGCCTGAAGGCGCGCGCAGCAGCGGCAGTCGCGCCGGTGCGCGGCAAGGCGGGCAGATGGCTGCGGGGCTCGCGATCCGGGCTGTTCCTGCTGGCGCTTGTGGCCGGCGTGGGGTCCGGGCTGGGCGCGGTGGCGTTCCGGTACCTGATCAGCGCGTTCACCTGGCTGGCCACCGGGCATGCCGCGTTCGGCCAGCAGGGCCGGGTGCCCAGCGCCCACCTGCCGTGGCTAGGCGTGGGGTTCTTCGTCCTGATCCCTGTCATCGGCGGGCTGCTGTACGGGCCGCTGATCTACCGGTACGCCCGCGAGGCCCGCGGCCACGGAGTGCCCGAAGTGATGATCGCGGTCGCGGACAACGGCGGGCGGATCCGCCCGCAGGTCAGCGTGGTCAAGGCGCTCGCCTCCGCGCTGTGCATCGGGGTCGGCGGCTCGGTCGGCCGGGAGGGGCCGATCGTGCAGATCGGCTCCGCGCTGGCCTCCAGCCTGGGCCAGCGGGTCAAGATGCCCGAGGCCCGGCTGCGGATCCTGGTCGCCTGCGGCGCGGCCGGCGGCATCGCCGCCACCTTCAACGCGCCGATCACGGGAGTGTTCTTCGGCGTGGAGATCATCTTGCGGGAGTTCTCCATCGACGCGCTGTTCACCGTCATGCTGGCCGCGATGATCGCCGACATCACCGCTATCCCCTTCCTGGGCGACAAGCCGTTCCTGTCCGGCTTCCCGCCCGGCATCGCGCTGCACCACGCCCGGAACTACCTCCTGGTCGCGGGGCTGGCGGTGATCGCCGCGCTGCTGGGCCTGGCGTTCAAGACGGTGCTGTACGCCACCGAGGACCTGTGCGACCGGGCCTGGAAGGGCCGGCCGGAGTGGGCCCGGCCCGCCGTGGGCGGGATCGCGCTCGGGCTGCTGCTGCTGGCCATCCCGCAGATGTACGGGGTCGGCTACCCGGTGATGTACAAGGCCACCGCCGGCCAGTACGCGCTGTGGTTCCTGATCGTGATGGCCTTCGCCAAGATCGCCGCGTGCAGCCTGACCATCGGGATCGGCGGGTCCGGCGGCGTGTTCGCGCCGTCGCTGTTCATCGGGGTCACCTCCGGGATGGCCTTCGGCGACGTCGCGCACCACATCTTCGGGGCGGCCGCGGGGCAGCCCGCCCTGTACGCGGTGGTCGCGATGGGCGCGGTGTTCGCCTCCGCCGCCCGCGCCCCGCTGACCTCGCTGGCGTCCGTGGTCGAGATGACCGGCGACTTCGCCCTGACCCTGCCGGTGATGCTCGCGGTCGCGATCGCCGCCGCCATCTCCCGCGCGCTGTCCTACGGCACCATCTACACCACCAAGCTGCTGCGCCGCGGCACCGACATCGACCGCACCACCCCCTGGCGCGCCCTGCAGGACCTCAAGGTCGCCGACGCCATGCGCCCCCTCCCGGCGCCACTGCCCGCGGCAGGCGAGCCCGGCACCCCCGACGGCCAGCGCGCCCCGGCCGTGACCCCGCTCCCAGGGCCGGTCACCGGCCGGCGCGACCCGCAGGCCCTGTTCGCCGGCGAATCCCTGGACCAGGCGCTGCGCCAGCTGGTGGTCTACGGCCGCGACGGCCTGCCCGTGCTGTCCGAAGACGGCCATCATGTCCTGGGCTGGGTAACCAATAACCGTGTCCTGCAGACCGTCGCCCAGAAGATCAACACCGCCCAGGTGCAGACCGCCCAGGCCCAGCTCGCCGCCGAATGGGCGCTGCCCGACCCCGAGTCCGCGCTGCGCAAGCCACCCACCCCGCTGCGCGGATACCAGATCCTGGAAGTCACCATCGAAGCCGGCTCCCCCGCTGCGGGCCGGGCACTGCGGACCCTCACCTGGCCGCCCGGCGCCAACGTGGTCTCCGTGCTGCACAACCGCAGAATCCGCGACCCCGACCCTGCCCACACCCTCCACCCCGGCGACCGGATCGTCCTGCTCATCCGCCGACCCCGCGATCAGCCGCCCGGCCAGCCACCAGGCTCCGGCGCCGCTCGGCGCACAACCGATTCCCCGGCGTCTGCTCATGGCAGAGCAATGCCGACGGACAGTGACGACAACAACTACACGACCCCACCTAGCCGAATGAACCGGCCCGCCTCACTGGACCCGCGCACCGGAGATGGCCAGAACTAGCGGATCTGCGCGGGACAGCCGAGCGGGAGTCGCAGCTCCCCCGCCGCTCGTTATTCGTCCGGCGCGCCTCGATACGAGCGGTGAAGCTGAATTGACGACCGCTCGTCGGCTGCCGACTGCATGCAAGTAAGTGCATAGATATACAGGAACGCAACGCTCGCTATTCGTCAACACGCACGTGCGTGAGATGGGATAGCCCAGCCGGCCGGGATGTCCTGGGCTTTGCTGTGTGGTAGCGCCTTGGATTTGGCGCCCGGTTCGGTGGGCATCCATCTGCGGTCCTCGGCCGCGGTGCCCTGCGCTTTGGCCCCCTCGCGGGCCTCGGTGCTGTCCAGCGGCCTGACGGCGCCGATCCGGCTAGCCCTTCCCGGGAGGGCCGGGCACGGCCTTGTGGTTCGGCCCGCCCGCCTTGACGGGGACAGCGGAGCGTCTTTGACTGGCAGGCAGCGCGTGTTGGCGATCGGCATCGGCTGAGATGAAGGAGTCGCACCGTGCCCGGTCTGGTGTTGCCCACGGTCCGCGTCGCTGCGGTGCAGGCAGCGCCGGTGTTTCTCGATCTGGCCGCGACCTTGGACAAGGTGGAAGCCCTGGTCGCCGAGGCGGCCGGGCGCGGAGCCGGGTTGGTGGCGTTCGGCGAGGCGTTCGTGCCCGGGTTCCCGATCTGGAACGGCGTGCTGGCACCGGTGGACCAGCACCCGTTCCATGAGCGGCTGGTACGCCAGTCGATTCTGGTACCGGGAGCCGAGACCGAGCGGCTGGGCCGGCTGGCCGCACGGTGGGGGATCGTGCTCTCGATCGGGGTCAACGAACGCAGCGAAGCCAGCTCGGGTCAGCTGTGGAACTCCAACCTGGTCTTCGACCGGGACGGGCGGCTGGTGAATCACCGCCGCAAGCTGGTCGCCACCTGGTATGAGCGGCTGACCTGGTCGCACGGCGATGCCCACGATCTGGTTCCAGCCGAGCCGGGCGGATGGCGGCTGGGGGCGCTGATCTGCGGTGAGAACACCAACACCCTGGCCCAGTTCTGCCTGCTCGCCCGGGGAGAACGGCTGCACGTGGCCAGTTACCCTCCCTGCTGGCCGTTCGACGCCGCACAAGCCGACAACGACTATGACCTCGCCGAGGCCATCCGGATCCGCGGCGCGGCGCACGCGTTCGAAGGCAAAGTGTTCAACGTGATCGCCTCGTGCGCGCTGGATGAGCACGCGGTGACCGAGGTAGCCGGGGAGGACGGCAGGATCCGTAAGCTGCTGACCGCCAATCCCGCCGCCTCGATGATCCTCAACCCGCAGGGCCAGGCGGTCGCGGGCCCGTTGCTGGGCCGCGAGGGCATCCTGTACGCGGACTGTGATCTGGGACAGGAGATCGTAGCCAAGCAGCTCCACGACATCGTCGGCACCTACCAGCGGTCCGATATCTTCCAGCTCGTGGTCGACACCCGCCGGCACACGCCGCTGCGGGCCGGTCCCGGTGCGGGCCGTGACCAGTGAGGCTGGCGCCGGCGCGGCCGGAGCGGTGATGGATCCGGCCGTCACCACCAAGCGCGCGCCGCCGCCCGGCAGGCTCGGCTCACGGGTCACCCAGACCCCCGACGCCTACGTGATCGGACATTTCGGCATCGCGCAGGTTGCCGCCCCGGACTGGTCGCTGCGGGTGGACGGCCTGGTCGGCAACGTGCTGCGGATCAGCTTGCCGCAGCTTCGCGCGCTGCCCTCGGTCACGGTGACTGCGGTACTGGAATGCTTCGGTAACCCGCTGCAGCCCACGATCCCGGTCCGGCGGGCGGCGAACCTGCGCTGGCGGGGAGTCCCGGTGCGGGCGCTGCTGGACGCCGCCGGGGTGCGATCCCACGCGAGCATCGTCTGGGCGCGAGGACTTGATTCGGGCCAGTTCGACGGCACCGACTGCGCCTGCTACCTCAAGGACCTGCCGCTGGCCACGGTGGCCGAACGCGGGATCATCGCCTATGAGATGAACGGCGAGCCGCTCACCGCCGAGCACGGCTTCCCGGCCCGGCTATTCGTGCCCGGCTACTTCGGCACCAACAACGTCAAGTGGCTCGTCGCGCTCACGCTGGCCGACCGGCGTCCCGAGCACCTGTTCACCACCCGCCTGTACCAGCGCGCCGAACCGGGCTCGGACAGGCCGGTCCCGGTCCGCGACCTCGATGTCACCAGCCTGATCACCAGCCCGCGCGAGGGTCAGACCGTGCGCCCGGGGGCCGTCACGATCCGCGGCTGGGCGTGGGGCGCGGTACCGGTCACCGCGGTCGACATCGGCGTCCGGGACACCTGGCAACGGGCCGAACTCGAGCCCTGCAGCGACGGGGACTTCAGCTGGCAGCAGTTCTCCGCCAACCGCCACTTCGGATCCGGCGACTACCGCATCCTGGCCCGGGCCACCGACTGCCGCGGCCGCACCCAGCCGCAAGCCGGAGCCCGCAACCAGATCCACGCCGTGTCGCTACGGGTACGAGACGACGGCTGATCTGGGGCCGCGCTCGGCGCGCCAGGCCAGGTAGCAGCGCAGTCCGATCGGCGTGCTCGGGGCAGGAGCCCTGAAGCGACGAGGTAGGCGGCCACCGCCAGCCGCAGCCGGTCAGTCAACGGCTCAGGAGGATCGGAGGACGTGAGGGCCAGCTGGGTGAAGGTCGTCATGCCATGACGCCGCAGCGATATGCCGTCACCGTGAAGCTGACCAACACGCACCTTGCGGCAGATCCGGATGTTCGGTCAGTGAAGGGGCCGTTACTCGAGCGCCTCGGCTGGGCCCCCGGATCCGGTCAGGAATCGAGAAGCGCCACGGTGTGGCCGGGCCTAGCCTTTCGGTGGAAGGCCCGGCATGACACCGAGCCCCTGAACGTCAGGAAAGGAAGCCCGGCAATGCCCGCGACCAATGCCAAGACCGAGTCCGGCGGCTTCAGCGCCGAGGAGCGTGCCGCGATGAAGAAGCGTGCCGCCGAGCTGCGGGCCGAGGGAAAGAAGGGCGCCAGGAAGGCCGACGGCCTGCAGGCGGTCCTGGACAGCATCGCGGGTATGGCACCGGAGGACCGTGCGCTAGCCGAGCGCGTGCACGTGACGGTCACCGCGGCCGCCCCCGGGCTGTCGCCGAAGACCTGGTACGGGATGCCCGCTTACGCGAACGCGGACGGCAAGGTCGTCGTCTTCTTCCAGGACGCGGGCAAGTTCAGCTACCGCTACTCGACGCTGGGCTTCCAGGACGCGGCGAACCTCGACGACGGCGACGCGTGGCCGGTGGCGTACGCGCTGAAGAAGTGGAGCCCCACGGTGGAGAAGAAGGTCGCCGAGCTCGTGACGGCCGTGATCTCCTGACCGGTGCCGCAACCGCCGCGGAGCGCCTGCATCGTCCTCAGGTGCAGCGGCTTCGGACGGCTCTGGCTCAGCCTCGCTGTCACGACCTGCCGTGCCGCAGCTCTGAGCGCAGTCTCGCACCCAGTCACGGCGGGACGACCGCACCGACCCAGGCACGAGCGGACTTACGCGTCTGTGCACAGAGCGGCAGTTCCGGACGGGCCGCCGCCGCGTCAGCGCGACTTGCGGTCACGCAATCGGCGGCGTGACCGGCCGCGGCGTGCCGCCCGTGACTGCGGCTACTTCGTGACCGTGTAGCGCACGTGGGTGGCGTACGGCGAGCTGTAGACTTTGGCCACCTCGAGGTCCATGTCCCGGTCGAATCCGTCGAACAGTCGCCTGCCCCCGCCGAGGATCACCGGAGCGGTCGAGATGACCAGTTCGTCGACCTTTCCCGCCGCCAGCGCCTGCCGGATGACGTCGGCGCCGCCGCCGACGGCGATGTCGCCGTCCCCGGCCGCCTCGGCCGCCTGGGTGAGTGCCGCGCCGAGGTCCGCGACGAACCGGAAGCCGGTCTCCGCCGCCGGCTGGTCCGCGGTGCGGTGGGTGAGCACGAACAGGGGCCCGGGGAACGGGTTGGTGCCGCCCCACGCGCCGGCCGCGTCGTACATGCTGCGGCCGACCACCCCGGACGCCACCGTCGAGACGAGCTCGTCGTAGAACTCCTTGTCGGGGCCGTGCATCGCGAAGTCGTGGCCGCCCTGGTAGGTCCACGGCCCGCCCATCACCCAGTAGTGCAGCCGCTCGCCACCCCGGCCCAGGCCGTATTCCGGCCCGTCGTCGGGACCGGTGACGTAGCCGTCAACCGACGTGGTGATAGATGCGATGACCTTGCCCATGGTTCCTCCTCCGTCAAGTGCCGCAAGGACAGACTCCGCAGGGGCCTCCGACTCATCGCGTCAACAAACTCGTTGCCCTCGGGGCCCGGTGCCCCCGAAGGGCGACGTCCAGCGAGTCAGGCTCATCGACCGGGGTCACACTTCATCTTCCAGGCGAGGTCTCCGCATCGCATCAGCCGGACCTCGGCATGACAGACGCTCCAGCGTTCCGGCCCCGTTCACCGTTCTGGCCTTCAGTAGCGACCGCCCCGCCTGCTGACAGCGCCCGGCGCGCGACATGATGGCCAGGTGACCTCGGACGCAGGCGCGGATTGGGCCGGGTATTATGCGTGGTCCTCGGGCCGCCAGCCGCGGCCCATGCTGCTGGCGGCGTGCCAGCGGCTCGGCGCCGGCGCAGGCCGCACGGCGTCGACCTGGGCTGCGGCGGCGGCACTGACGCGCTGGCGCTGCTGGAGCGTGGCTGGTCGGTCCTGGCCATCGACATCGAACAGGCCGGGCTTGCCTTGCTCAGGGCTCGGATCCCAGCCGCCTGCGGCGAGCGGATCCGCCTAGTGTGCGCCTCCTTCGCCGATGTCGCCCTGCCGCCCGCGCACCTGGTCCATGCCGGGTTCAGCCTGCCGTTCTGTCCTCCGCCCCAGTTTCCGGACGTGTGGGAGCAGATACGCCGCGCGCTGGCGCCCGGCGGGATCTTCGCCGGGCAGCTGTTCGGCACCCGCGACAGCTGGACGGGCGATCCCGGGATGACCTTCCAGGACCGCTCCGAGGTCACCAGGCTGCTCGACGGCCTGGAGATCGTCGAACTGCACGAAACCGAACGAGACGGCGAGGCATACAGCGGCCCCAAGCACTGGCACACGTACGACATCCTGGCTCGCGAACCAGCCGGACACGCCCACCCCGCGAGGTAACCCTCAACCATCGGCGAAAGCGCACCTGGCGGCATGTGCGGGCGTCCTTCGGGCAATGGCGGCCGTGCATGATCATGCAGGCTGGCTGCGAAGCTTTGGGCGTCCGAAGACGTGAAGGATTAGTCAGGTTTGTCCGGCGGTCAGGTTCGGACATGGCTCGTGGGTCTGCCGCGGAGCTGTCAGGGCTTGCGGGCGACGCCTCCCCACAGGCCCGTGGGGCTGGCCGCTTGGAGCGGGCTGTCCGGCCGCCACTCGGCGACCCGGACCACGCCGGGCTCGACCAGCTCGAGCCCGGCGAACAAGCGCGACACGCGCGCACGATCGCGCAGCGTGGCCTTCTCCGCCACGGACTCGTTGAGGCGCCGGACCATCTCGGTTTGCTGCTCGGCGTCGATATCGCTGGCTGCATGGGAGATCGTCACGAAGCTGCCCGGTGCGCACGCGTCCATCAGCCGGTTCACGATTTCACCGGCGTCGGAATCATCGCTGATGAAGTGCATGACCGCGACCAGCATGAGCGCGACCGGCTGGCTGAAGTCCAGGGTGTCCGCTGCTCTGGCCAGGATCTTGTCCGGCTCCCGCAGGTCGGCGTCGATGTAGGCGCACGCGCCTTGGGAGTTGCTGGTCAGCAGCGCCCGGGCGTGCGAGAGCACGATGGGGTCGTTGTCGACGTAGACGATCCGGGCCCCGGGCGCCACGCCCTGCGCGACCTGGTGGGTGTTGTCGTTGGCCGGGATCCCGGTGCCGATGTCGAGGAACTGCCTGATCCCCGCCCCGGCGGCCAGGAAGCGCACCGTTCGGGCGAGGAAGGCGCGGTTGGCGCGGACCGAGAACACCAGGTTCGGGTACGCCTGCAGGGTCCGCTCGCCGAGTTCCCTGTCCGCGGCGAAGTTGTCCTTCCCGCCGAGCCAGTAGTCATAGACGCGGGCTATGTGGGGGACGCTGGTGTCAAAGTCGGGCACGCGAGCTCCAATCCGGATGACACGCCAGAGCCTATCGGGCAAGGTAATGACGGCGGAAAACCGGTGAGCGGGCGCACCTGAGCCGGTCACGCAGGGCACGCTGGTGACCCGGGCGATGACCAGCATATGATCCCCGGCCGGGACGACCTGCCGGGCGGCGCAGTCCAGCGCGGGTGACCGCGACCAGCGGCGCTGGCGGGTCACCTGGCAGCGCAGCCGCTGCACAGGTAGCTGCGCAAAGCGGCATGACCGAGCGTTCCGACAGCGCGGCGATCATCGCGGCCGCGGCTGAGGATCCGGCACCGCGGTCACCGGTGAAACCGCAGGCGCCGGCCCACCCGGCCGGCGCTCTCGGCGATCACCTGCCTGCATCGGCAACCGGGCAGGATGGCTCTGTGACAAGCTGGCGGCAGCAGGCCCCGGAGCGGGCCGCCTGTGGTCAAGGGAGAGCGTTATGAGCGTGTACAGGGTGACCGAGATCATCGGGACAAGCAGCACGTCATGGGAAGACGCGGCGGCGGAGGCGATCAGGACTGCTGCCGGGACGCTCCGCGACCTGCGGGTGGCCGAGGTCGTCAAGCAGGACATTCACCTGGACGAGGGCGGGGCGATCACCTATCGCACCAAGCTCCAGCTCTCCTTCAAGTACGAACCCGACCACTGATCCCAGGTCAGCTGCTCCGCGCTGGCGGGCTGAGCGCGCCAGCTTCCGGGGCCAATCCTGCTGCCACGCCTGAATGGCCCTTGCGCACGCATCGCAGACACCAGGAACACGTGCCCGATCTGCGGCACAAATGAGCGCATTGGCGGCCTGCCACGTTTGGTCGGCAGGGAAAATGGTTGGCCGGGGACGACGTCCTGGCTGTAGCCTACCGTAGGCCGTGGCATCGCGCGAGGAGGTGAGACCCATGAACGCTGTATCGAGGTGGGTGCTCCCTCGCTTCGTCACGGTCGGGCGATTGACGTAGGGGTCGCCGGGAGCGCCTCGACAAGGCACTTCCGGAAGGCAACAACCTATGCATTCTGTGCACTTCACTGCGGAGACGACGTCGAACGGTGTCGTCGAGCGCGACTTCATCGTGGGCGAGGTCCCTGGCGTGCTCTGGTCGCCCGCATCCGGCTCCGATCGCGCGCCCCTGGTGCTGATGGGTCACGGTGGCGGCCTGCACAAGAAGACACCGGCACTCATGGCCCGTGCACACGACACCGTGACCACCTGGGGTTTCACTGTGGTCGCCATCGATGCGCCCGGACATGGCGACCGCCTGCGCACGGCGGAGGACGAGCAGGCCCGCGCCGACCTCCGGCAGGCGATGGCGGCGGGCCAGGCCGAGCGCGTCACGTCGATCAGCGTCCGCTACGGCGCCGCACTGGCGGAGCGTGCCGTACCGGAATGGCAGGCGACCCTGGACGCCCTTCAGAAACTGCCCCAGATCGGCACCGAAGCGCCGATCGGCTACGGCGGTGGCATATCGTTGGGCACCGCGATCGGGATACCGCTGACGGCGATCGAGCCCAGGATCACCGCCGCCATCTTCGGTGGCGGGTTTGTCGTGCACCAGGCGCTGATCGAGGCGGCGAGACGGATCACCGTCCCGGTCCAGTTCCTGCTCCCGTGGGACGACGAGCACGTCGGCCGCCAATTCGCTCTGGCACTGTTCGACGCCTTCGCCTCGAAGGAGAAGACGTTGCACGCCAACCCGGGCGATCATCGCAACATGCGCTGGTTCGGGGTCGACAACGAGTTCCTGGCCCGGCATCTCGGCCAGGTCGGCACGTCACCGGCCTGACCTGACCGGTATCGGCGTCCGGCTCCGCGCCGGACGCCGATACCAGTGTCGCAACTCGTCTTTCGTCGGAAGCGGCATACACGCTCATCGGCATCATGCAGATCCGGGCGTCGCCGCGTACCAGGCTGAGCGGTTGGCGGCATGCAGATCGCGCGGTTTGGCAGGAGGGTGGGTGGCTGCCTGGTGGAGCCCTGACCGGGTCCCAGTAGCTGGGAATGCCGGGGGTTGGCTATCGGCTGCCGGTCGCGCGGCCGATGCGGCTGCGGGCCGCATGCTTACTGGCTGTTGATCGCGGCGACCGTGGTGCTGAGCACGGTGGCAAACCCGGTCCAGGCAACCTCGGGAACTGCGAGCAGCGCTGCGGGCTGGTCGATCCGGCGGGCCAGCAGGGCATAGCGCGCCATGACCGCGAACAGCAGCGCGGCGTCGGCGGTGGCTGCCCACAAGCGACGGCGGCCGAAGGCCAGCGGCACATAGCCGCTGCGGATGAGGATGGCAGCTGCCCACCAGGCCAGGACTTCACTGCGGGATGGTTCTGGTGCCGCGGAGCCGGGGGCACGCCAGATACGCCAGGCGGATGTGGCCGTGGTCAGGTTCAGCGCCGACCACACGACCGGGAAGGCCGCGCCAGGCGGGGCGAACGCCGGACGTTTGAACTGGCTGTACTGGGGTCTGGTACCCGGCCCGACTGGCGCTGAGCCGCCCAGGCGGACAGCGCTTGCGCGGCGGCATAGAGGGCGGCGGCACCGGCCCAGGCCCCGGCCTGCCGGAGCTTCCCGCGGCGGCGGGAGGGGTCGGCGATAGCGTGAGCGTGGCGGAGATGCCGTAACGGACGGGCATGCAGAAACCGGCGCGCCAGATGTTGCCAGATGTTCCCGCCGAGCCTCGCGTGACATTCGGGCGCTGCAGTTGTATCTGAAGCGCTGAACCGCGCGTGCTCGCATCGTCAGCGGGTGGGGCCGCGTGGCCTTGGTGGTGGCGGCCGTCGTATGGGTGGTGGTGCGCCTGGAGCCGGACCGGGCTGTCCTGGTGTCGCTGGTGGCGGGGCTGACTGGGGAAACGACAGCCCGGCGAGCTGGGCGGCAGTGCTGGCGCGCTGGTCCGGGCGCGGCTGTGCGGGCGGTGCCGGGTGTGCGGCGGCGTGCAGCTGTTCGGCGGCGGCGTGGGCTGCGGCGGCTTGGGCGGCGTGCTGCTGGGTTTCGCGGAGTTCGGCGACGGCTTCGGCGAGTGCGGCCAGCCGGGTGATGAGCACAATGGGGGCCATGGACCGGCCGCCGGTCAGGTAGGCGAACGCGGATAGCAGCCGGGCGGCCTGGCGAAGCTGGTTCCCGGCGGGAGATGGTGGCGGGATACGGCCGTAGGGTGGGCGGGCGGCGCGGTCGTAGGCGTCGGCGGCCTGGCGCAGGATGCGGCTGCCGAGCACGGCGGCGGCCACGTGCAGCGCATCGGAGGTGGCCCAGGCGGCGTCGGCTGCGGCAGCCGGGTCGGTCCAGGCCAGGTGACGGATCTGCGCGGCGGCGCCGACCGCCACCCGGCTGGCGTGGTCCCAGACCGCGGTCCGCTCCGCAACGGTCAGCCCACCAGGGCCCAGCGTGGCCCGGGACGCGGTCCACCGCTGCCGCAGCTTAGGCCAGGTCAGGTCCGCGGCGAGTTTCCCGCCGCCGTACCACACCGGCCCGCCGTCCTTGGCGGTGTCGCCAGGCAACGCGACCGCGTACCCGGTGACCTGGCCGGGATTGGTGACGCTGAACCGCTTCCGCACCAGCACCCCGGCCGCATCGAGCCGGGCGAAGAACTCGTCCTGGCTGTCCGCCGCTGCGGCGGCGGTGGTGACCTGCCGCCGCAGCGTGACCCTGGGGGCCTCCTCCAGGCCGCGGCGGGCGGCCTTTTCCGATTCGGCGCGGGACGGCCGGCGGGCTGCGGTGCGGTCGGCCGGGGCGGTAGAGCGCAGCCCGTAGCGCTGCTCGGCGGCCAGGCACGCGGCGCGGACCTTGTACCGTTCCCCGGACAAGCCCGGTTTGCTGCCGTCCTGGCGGGCCAGCATGGCGACGATGTGGATATGATCCTCGCTGTGCCGGACCGCGATCCAGCGCACGGCCTCATCTTCCTGCCCGTACGGGGACAGCCCGGTGCAGTCCAGCACCTCGTGCGCGATGCCGGCCCACTCATCGTCGGACAGCATCCGGTCCTCGGGAGCGGCCCGCATCGAGCAGTGCCACACCGGCCGCTGGTAGCCCCGGCCTCCCAGGGCCGCCTGGGGCTGCTTAAGCAGCCCGGCCAACGTGGCAAAGTCGCGTTTGCCGTCCGGCCGCAGGGGCGGCTCCAGCGCAGCCGGATGCCGCCACCCGGCGATGATGTGCGGGTCGGTATGTTCTTCGCGGCGGCCGGGGCCGAACAGGTAGTACAGGAGCGGTTCGATGTGCTCCCCGCGCGGGGTGCTGAGCTTTCCGATCACGCTGTCAGCTTCCACGTCACCGCAGGGCCCGGCGCACGGCGTCGGCTACTGCGTCCAGGTGCTCGGCGCGGCGCAGGGTGCCGGCGGCGTAACGGGGCAGGTCCCCGGCGGGCTGCCCGGTCGCGGTCAGCTTCGTGACCGCCTGGGTCAAGTTGACACCGATGCGGTGGACCAGCCCGCCCCCGGCCGCGCGCATCAGCTCGATCAGCGCCTGCCGCAGCGACCCCTGATAGCCGGCCAGGGTGCCGTTCGCGGCGGCGGCCAGCGCTGCCTGGGCGGCGTACGCTCCGCGGGCCAGCCCGGCCCGCCCGGCTGCCGTTACCAGGACCGCGTATTCCTCGTCAGTCAGTGTGAACTCCACGCGGAGCGTGCGCTGGACCGGTTTCCGTGCCCGGCGTCGGCCCTGCCTTGCGATGCTGGTCTGGCGGTTGGTGGTGGCTGTCAATTGCTGCACTCCCCGCTCGCGGCGTCCTTTTCCGGCAGCCCGTTTCCCCTCGCCGCGATCTTCCGGCGGGTTCTTACCGGGGCCTTTTCCCGGTGCCAGTTTACGTATTGGCCGCGCCCGGTCAATAGGTAAGGGGGGTTTACGCCCCATCTTGCTGCCGGTGGTTCCGGGCTGCTTTCATCCAGAGCAAAACGCGCTGGTTAACGACCGCGGATTCCGCCTCCTCGCCGCTGAGATAGCGGTCGCTGACGCACATGCGAGGGCGAGATTGAGTCCTAGATGACCCCAAGCCTCCAGGTTCCTGCCGGGGCGCCGGGCGTGCTGAGCCGCAGGCCAGCGGCCAGACGTATGTGCCCCGTGAGACTACCGTGGCGTAACGGCATCAAGCGGCGATCACCTCGTGGACGCGTTTACGTGAGTGCTTGAACACGCAGAACGGGACGTATCCCTGGTTTACGCGGCCAGGCAAAAAAATTCTGCCGTACTAACCACAGCTATTCAGTGCTGCCGGGGGATGTCCAGTCATGCGGAGTGATGCCGGGTGCCGTTTAGCGCGGTCTGCGATAGCGCATGTTGATTTGCTGCCCGGCCGCAGATACGTAGCTTTAAATCATGCCAGGGGACCAGCATCGCCGCGAAAACGGGCACCGGGAATGAGGAACCGGACCGGCATCCAAGCCGCCCATCCGGGACCAGCCGGGTCATGCCCGCCCCCGGCCGCGCACAGCCAGCACGACGAACGCCCCGACGGCGACGGGCACTCCGAAGATGACCAGCAGACCAGCCTGGATGCCTACGTTGCCCGGCTGGTCGATGCCGCCCCACCCCTGTCCAGCCAGCAGCGTGACACGCTCGCGCTCCTCCTGCGCCGCCCCCGCCGCCGGTAACCGGCTGGACGCCCCGGCTCCCCGCATCGGGGCCCGGGCATCCTGGCCGGTCTCAGGCGCCTCCGGCTGCTTCCAGGCGACCTTGACCGTGGCCGGGTCGAACGGGCGGCGAGCACCGCGGCCCGGCGAGTGGAGCGTGACCGACATCAAGATCTTGATGACCGCGCGCTGGCGGCTGAGGTCCAGGCCCGCCCAGACAGCGGCGGCGTTCTCGGCGGCCACCAGCGGCGCCAGTACGTTCTCCCGCGCCGCGTGCTCCAGCTCGCGGCCGATCTCATCCAGCCGCAGGCTGGCCCGCCCGGTCGCGGCCAGCATCTGCGGCCGGGAGATCAGCCCCAGCGCCCGGTCAGCGGCCATCTCCTCCAGGTTGCGGCGGATCGCCGCCGCCTCCTCCCGCAGCCCCGCCACGTCCGGGCCGTTCTCGGGGACCGCGACCAGGTCGGCGGCGTCCGGGCGGGACAACCGCCCGATCACGAGCTTCTCGATGAACGTCTCGACCGGCTCGGCCTGCCGTGCGACGTGCTCGCCGGGCCAGGACCGGTCCCGGGTCGGCATCGAGCAGCGGTAGACCCGGTGCCCGGTATGCGACGGCCCCCCGGCGACCACGTTCCCGCACGGGCACAAGGCCAGCCCGCCCAGCAGCGTCCGCACCCCCCGCGGCGGCTTGCGGGCCGGGTCCTCCAAGATGCCCCGCACCGCCCGCCACGTCTCCTCACTCACTAGCGGCTCCCACTGACCCTGCCCGACGATCTCCCCGTGATAGACCGACAGGCCCGCGATCCTCGGGTTCAGCAGGATGCTCCGGATGCTGGCCCGGTTCCACCGGGTGGTGCCGCGTCGGTCCCGCTGCGGCGGCGTCAGCTCAAGCCCGGTCCACTCCCGCATGACCCCGCTGATAGTCCCACCGCCCAGCAGCGCCGTGCACGCCTCCGCCACCGCCGGGCCTTCGACCGGGTGCGCGGTCACGTGGTCCTCGCCGTACCCGAACGGGCGCGGCCCGCCGGTGAACCGCTGCCCGTTGATCGCCGCGGCCTCGTTAGCCAGCTTCTGCCGCTCGGCCTTGCGCTCCTGCTCGGCCTTGGCCACCGCGATCAGGATCCGCGCGGCCAGCCGCCCGGAGTCGGTGCCCAGGTCGATGTTCCCGTCTACCTCGGCGAACCGCACCCCGGCCTTGTCGAAGCGGGGGATCAGGTACTCCAGGTCCAGCGGCTCGCGGATGAACCGGTCCCATTTAAAGCACAGCACCGCGTCCACGGCCCGGGCGTCGACCAGCCGCATCGCTTCCTCGTACCCGGGCCGGTACTTCCCGGGCTTGGTCGGGTCCTTGCGGGTCACCCCGATGTCGTTATCGCTCAGCCGGTAGACCACCGTCCAGCCGCGCTCGCGGGCCTTGTGCTCCAGCTTGGCCATCTGGTTGGCCACGCCGTGCCCGTCGTGGGCCTTGTCCATGCTGATCCGCACGTAGATCAGGCAGCGGATGACGCCGTCGGGCGGCCTGCCCAGCTCCGCCAGTCGTATCGCATCACCGATCGTCATATGTGTTAATATAACGGACAGGAGCCCAAGTGTCGCCACGACCACCGGCTCAAACAGCACCCCAAATGGAAAGTCGACCAGCTCCCCGACGGTACCTTCCGCTGGACCACCCCAGCTGGCCGGACCTACGACACCGAACCCACCCGCTATCCCATCTGACCTGGGATTCAAATACGCGACGGTCAGCGTAGGAGAGGCCCGGCCCGGCGGTCCAGCAATGTCCCGGGTCAGCCGCGAGTCCGAGCGTTAGGCGCGGCCAGCATCGGCACAGCGACGACACACGCACCCCCGAATCTGTATCCCGTGTCCATTGCGAGCTGCTGCGATTGGCCAGGTCGCGGTGCCAACTACTAACATCTATAGGAGGAGTGGCGGCAGGCTCACGCGAGGCATTCCTGTGGACGAGCCAGGTCACCGCGCTCACACCGCGCCGAGCAGGTAGGCGAGCAGGATCACGGCGAATACGTACAGCAGGTAGAGGTTCACGTCTCCGGACTGCACCGGTCGGATCGCGTCGGCCAGCCACTCGACAGAGCGGATCACCGGCCGGTACAGGTACCGTTCGAAGATGGGCGTCACCTGCGCCTCGTAGTGCACCGGGCCGGACCGTCCCGCCGGGTCGTCGTCGCTGGCCCGGGTGACCGATACCTCGGGCCGGTACAGGGCGTCGAAGGTGACCCGGGTGGGCGCGGAGAACGTCATGGCCGAGTACTGCATCCGCGGTTTGAAGCTGACCATGCCGCCGTCCCACACCGGCACGGACACGCTCGCCGCCCGGGGCCGTCCGGCCAGGTAGATCAGCGCGGGCACGGCGCACGCCGCGACGAGGAATACAGCTAGGTAGGTCGGGGAGAACGCGGAGAAGTCCGCGTGCGCGGGCAGGACGGTGAGCTTGCCGGGCAGCAGCAGCGGGCCGAGCGTGACCCCGGTGACCGTCCGCGCCGTCCGGGACAGCGCCGCGAGCATGACCGGGGCGCCGATCGCCAGTGCCGCGCAGGCGACGGCCAGCAGCCCGGGGCCTGCCAGCGGCTGGCCGGTTTCCCGGGCCGCCGCGGCCTGCCTGGTCCTGGGCATGCCGAGGAACGGGATACCGAAGCCGCGGACGAACGCGTAGATCGCCAGCCCTCCGGTGAGCCCGAGTGTCGCGGCGGCGAGCATGATGAGGATGCCGAACAGGTCGCTGCCGGTCCGGAAACCCTGGAACAGCCCCTGGAAGATGAGCCACTCGCTGACGAACCCGTTCAGAGGCGGCAGCGCGGCGATCCCGAGCGTGCCGGTGAACGCGATCACCGCGCTGCGCGGCAGTCGGTGCACCAGGCCGCCGAGCCGGTCCATGTCCCTGGTCCCGGTCGCGTGCTCGACCACTCCGGCCTCGAGGAACAGCAGCGTCTTGTAGCAGCCGTGGTTGGCGACGTGGTACAGCCCGGCCATGAGCAGGAACGCGGACAGCGCGGGCAGCCGGTAGGCGTGGAAGATCATGGCCGCGCCGAACGCGGTCACGATGATCCCGGTGTTCTCGATCGTGGAGTAGGCCAGGAAGCGCTTGATGTCGCGTTCCCGCATCGCGTACAGGATGCCGATGGCGGCGGTCAGCGCCCCGGCGCCCATCGTGACCAGTCCGGGCCAGGCCCCGGCCACCGGATCCAGCCGGAAGGCGAACAGCGCGATCCCGTAGACGCCGAGCTTGACCACCACGCCGGACAGGAACCCGGACCCGTCGGCCGGCGCGACCGGGTGCGCCTCAGGCAGCCACACGTGCAGCGGGACGAGCCCGGCCTTGAACCCGAACCCGGCCAGGGCGAGCAGGAAGGCCGCGGCCAGCCAGCCGCCACCGACCAGGTGCGCCCGGGCCGCCATCGCGTCCAGCGCGGTGGCGTGCGTCTTCGAGGACAGAATCACGAACGCGGCCACGACCAGCAGGAAGCCGATCTCGGACAGGGCCAGGAACCAGAACGCGCCCCGGGCCGAGGCGTCGCTGCGCGGGTGGCGCAGGATCAGCAGGTAGCACGCCAGGCTCATGGTCTCCCAGGCGACCAGGAAGGTCACCATGCCTCCGGCGGCCAGCACGGCCAGGCAGGCGAGCAGAGCCAGGTTGTAAGCGGCCAGGTAGATCGCGGTGCCGCGGCTAGGTTCGTGGTACCGGGGCGCGTACCAGGCGATCGCCGCCGCGACCAGCCCGAGCAGGGCGACGAACACTCCGGCCAGGCTGGTGGCCTGCAGCTGCAGGGGCCCGCCGACAATCGTCGGCCCGCCGCCGGGGGTAACGAGCCCGGTGTTGCCGTAGACCATGGACCAGCCGCCCCCGGTCGCTGCGGCGGCGCCGCCGAGGGCGGACAGGGCGCAGCAGGCCCTGAGCCCGGGCCGCCGGGATCCGGCCAGCAGCCCGGCCAGGGCGGCCGCGAGCCACGCGCCGCCCGCGCCGTACAGCAGATCCAGCGGGTTCACCTGGCGTCGCCGTCCTCGTCGTCGACGAACGTCAGGCCGGGCGTCTTCTCGGCCAGGCGGCCGACCGCTACGCCGAGCCCTTGCAGCAGGGCCAGCGGGCTCGGCGGGCAGCCGGGGATCCACACGTCCACCGGGAGGACCGCGTCGACCTCGCCGTGTACGAACGGGTCGGACTGGTAGACGCCGCCGAGCGCGCACGCGCCGGTCGCGACCACCACCTTCGGCCCGGGCATCGCCTCGTAGGTCTTGCGCGCGGCGACCTCGAACGCGCGCACCATCGGCCCGGTGACCAGCAGCAGGTCCGCGTGCCTGGGCGCCGGGGTAAAGAAGAAGCCGAGCCGGTGCAGGTCATAGTGCGGCGCGGCGAGCAGCCGGATCTCCTGCTCGCACACCGCGCACGAGCCGGTGTCCAGGGTCCGGACGTGCAGGCTACGGCCGAACTGCGCGGTGATCCGCTTCCGCAACTCCTCGGCGGTCGCCGCCTCGTCCTGACCAGGCTTCATCGCTCGTCCCCGAGGATCGGGATCGTCTTGATCAGCGCCGACCGGGCCGTCGCGGCGAGCTCGAATTCCCCGCTAGGCGTGACCGCGTGCGGCGCCACCCGGGCACACCGGCCGCAGGCGGTGCAGGCGCCGACGTCGAAGACCAGCGTCTCGGCCACTCGGCTCAGCGCGGTGCCGGGGCACGCCGCGATCATGCGGTCCACGGTTTCCCGGGTCAGCTGCCGCGACCGGAACGCGGGCGGTGTCGGCAGCGACGCGGCCGAAGCGTCCGGCCTAGCCGGGTAGCGGGTCGTGACCACGCCCCGGCGCAGTCCCCGCGCGAACCACAGTGGCATCCTGGCCGCCTTCCTCACCGGGCCATGCCCGCGACGGTCAGCCAGAAGCTGGCCTCGATGATCGGGATGTCAGTGAACACGTTTTGCGACCGGCAGGCGTCGTCGAAACCGCGCCAGTTGCGCGCTGAGCCCGGTCGCAGCCGGGCGCGGGCGATGCGCCCGTCCTCGTCCAACGCCACCCAGGCCAGCGCCTCGCCGCGCGGTGATTCGGCCCAGCCCAGGCCGGTACTGGCCCGGGGCGGGACCAGGGTGCGTTCGGCCGCGGTGCCGCCGTCCAGGAACTGGATGATCAGCCGGACCGATTCGGCCGCCTCGCCGAGCATCACCTCGAAGCGTGCGAACACGTCGCCGCTGGCGGCCGTGACGACATTAACGGGAATCCCGGCGTAGGGCGCTCCGTCCGCGGCCGGCGCCAGCCGGGCGTCAGTGGCCAGCCCGGTGGCGCGCGCGACCGGCCCGACTAGGCCGAGGCGGCGGGCCTGCTCGGCGGTCAGGATCCCGCAGGCCTCCAGCCGGTCGACGAAGGAGTTCGTGCCCATCAGCGCGTCGGCGGTGCGGCGCAGTTCGTCGTAGGCGCCCGGCAGTTCGCGGCGGAGCACCTCCGCGTCTGGCGCGCGGCTGACCCCGCCGGGTTCGATGACGCCGAACAGGTACCGGTGCCCGAACGCCGCGGCGTTGACCCGCAGCAGCCGTTCCAGCGCGATCTCGGCCGCGGCCTGGCCGACCGACAGGCCGGTGGCCTGGCATAGCGCCGCGGTGGCCGCGGCGTGGTTGTACAGCCGCTCGAGCTCGAGCGCGACTGCCCGGGTCCTGGCGACCGCGGGCGGCGGCGTGACGCCGGCCGCGGCTTCGGCCGCCGCCGCGAACGCCCAGCCGACGGCGACGGCGCTGAGGCCCTCGGCGCGTTCGGCCAGGAAGATCGCCTCGAGCACGGTCTTGCCGCGCAGACGCCATTCCACCCCGCGGTGCTTGTGCCAGGTGAACAGGTACAGGTCGACGACCTCCTCGCCGCTGGTCACCAGCCCGTAGTACAGGCTCTCCACGCCGGCCTGGCGGACCGGGCCGAACGGGAACTCGAACGCCTGCCCGCCGACGAAGTGCGGGGCGTGCACCTCGCCCGGCGGCTGCCCGGGCTGGTGACCAAGCGTCGGCAGGTCTGCTCCGCCGTGCGGTGACAGCATGACCCGGTTGAGCGGCTTGCCGCCCGCGGGCCTGATGCCGAACTGCTCGTAGATCTCGCACTCCTCGACGAACGCGGCCGGCGCGATGTCGGACAGCGGCGGATACTGCTCGCCCTCGATCTCGGTCTCGGTGACGATGTAGCCAGCTTCTTCGCCCTCGTGCGCCCAGATCAGGCGCAGGACCGGGGTATCGCCGTCGGCGGCGAACATGTCCGCCAGCCGGACCCCGGCCGTGCCCGCCAGGGCGTGCGTGGCGGCTTCGAGGGCTTCAGCCGGAACGCGCACGGTGACCGCGCCGCCGTCCTGGGCCTGGATGCCGCCCAGGCCGGTGAGCCGGCTGATCAGCTGCTCCCTGGCGCCGCCCGCCGCCCGCGGCTCGACGGCGGTCATAGCCCGATCACCGCGACCGAATGCCGCAGGATCGTATCCAGGCCGACCGGGATCCACAGCCCCAGGACCAGCAACGCCGCCAGGCCGAGGACGAGCGGCACCGCGGTGACCGCCGTCTCGACCCTGTCCCGGTACGGGCTGGCCAGCCGGGCCGGCGGGCTGCCGGTCACCATTGCGGCCGTGGTCCGGGCGAAGGCCACGAACGCCAGCCCGAGCAGGGCCAGCAACAGCAGCGGGAACACCGGGCTGGCGGAGGCGAAGCCGGCCCGCACGATCGTCAGCTCGGACAGGAACAGGCCGAACGGCGGTGACCCCAGGACCGCGAACGAGGCCAGCAGCAGCGCGCCCCCGGTGACCGGGACGGCGGCCAGCAGCCCGCTCACCTGGGATGCCTCCCTGGTCTGGTAGCGGAGCGACACATCACCGCTGGACAGGAACAGGACCGCCTTGGCCAGGGCGTGGTTGAGCGTCTGCAGCAGCGCGCCATACAGGCCGAGCACGCCGCCGAAGCCGAGCGCGACCGCGATGATGCCCATGTGCTCGACCGAGGAGTAGGCGAACAGCCGCTTGAAGTTGCCGCGCCGCACCATGAACAGCGCGCCGATCACGATGGATGCGAACCCGAAGGACAGCAGCACGGCCCGCGGGTAGGTGCTGCCGAGCCGGCCGTGCGCGATGGCCAGGAACCTGATGATCGCGTACATCCCGGTGTTGAGCAGCGCAGCGGACAGCATGGCGCTGGCCGGGCTGGGCGCCTCGGCGTGCGCGTCGGGCAGCCAGGTGTGCATCGGCGCCAGCCCGACCTTCGTGCCGTAGCCCACCACGGCCAGCAGGAACGCCAGCCGCAGGCTCTGCGGGGCCAGCGCGCCCGCGTGCGCGACCAGATAGGGCCAGGTCAGGCCCAGGTTGGAACCGAGATGAAGGGCGCTGCCCGAGTAGAACAGGAACAGCGTCCCGGCCAGCGCGATCGTGACCCCCAGCGAGCTGATGATCACGTACTTCCAGGCCGCCTCGAGCGACCGGGCCCGGCCCTCCAGGCCGACCAGCGCGGCGCTGGCCAGCGTGCTCGCCTCCACCAGGACGAACAGCAGCCCGAGGTTGCCGGTCTCCAGCGCGGCGAGCATGAGCGAGGCGAACAGGCCGAAGAACGAGAAGTACAGCCGGACCTGGAACCCGCTCAGCTCGCCGTCGTCCTCCTGGGCCGCGACGTAGCTGATCGAGCCGACCGCTGCGAGCAGCGTCACCGCGGCCACGGTCATCAGGAAGAACCCGCCGAGCGAGTCCACGTACAAGAAGCCGTCCCAGCGGTATAGCGGCCCGCCGCCGTCCAGCACGGCCAGCAGCGCGAGCGAGCAGCCGAACGCGACGGCCGCTCCGGCCGCCTGAGCGACACCAGCCAGCCGGGCCCGCGCCCCGGCAAGCGCGGCGGCCGGCCCGGCCAGCGGGCCGAGCACGATGAGGATGGCCAGCGCGATCATCCGCGCAGCTCCCGCAGCTCGGCCGCGCTCGCCTCGGCGAGCTGGCGGGTGAGCCCGGACACGAACACCACCATGATCAGCACCCCCGCAACGATGTCCAGGAAGATCCCGGCCTCGACGATGAACGGGAACGTCGCGACCAGGGTGATCGCGCCGAGGAAGACGCCGTTCTCCACGATGAGCCAGCCGATCAGCTGCGCGACCGTGTGCCGCCGCACCACCATCGACAGGGCACCCGAGCAGGATCACCGCGGTGGACAGCGGGACCACGGCGGACGCCACCGTGCCGTGCGGCAGCAGCGCCGGGCGGGTCACCAGGTAGGCGAACGCGGTCAGCGCCCCGCCCGCGATCAGCGAGGTGGACAGGCCGGTGGACATGGCGGCGTCGCGTTTCAGCGCCAGCCGGGTCACCAGCAGCCGCCGCGCCGCCAGCGGGATCGCGATGCCCTTGATCGCCAGCGTGAGCACGGCCAGGATCCACAGCTCGACGCTGTGAAAGGCGACCGCCGCCGTCGCCGCGGCGAACGAGAGCACCACCGACTGGGCGCCGTAGTAGACCACGTACCGGTTGAACAGCTTCGAGGCCAGGCAGGCGAAGGCCAGCAGCAGGATCAGCACCCCGGACAGGTCGAGCAGGACGCCGGCGGCGCTGGTCGCGGCCAGGTTCTCCATGCCGTTCACGCTCCGATCACGTAGGAGGTGGCCACGCCGACCAGCGCCAGCATGAACGCGGCGCCGAGGAACTCGGCGATCCGGAAGAACCGCAGCTTGGCGAACGAGGTGTCGATGATCGACGATCGCCAGCCCGCACAGCGCGAGCTTGCCGAGCAGCACCGGGATCGCCAGCAGGGCGCCGGGCAGGCTGGCCGCGGTGCCGAGACCCCACGGGATCACGAACACGTTCATGAACACCGCGGACAGCAGGAACAGCTTCATCCAGCTGCCCCACTTGACCAGCGCGTACTCGCGGCCGGAGTACTCCAGCACCCGGCTCTCCTCGATCATCGAGATCTCGGTCGTCCCGCCCGGGTTGTCGATCGGGATCCGGCCGTTCTCCACCAGCACGATCATGAAGAAGGCGACCAGCCCGAGCAGGTGCGTCGGCAGCACCACCACGTAGGGGGACGAGGCGACCGCGTGGTTCATCAGGTACGGGTTGTCCGACGCCGACACCGCGCCCACCGTGAAGAACACCAGGATCAGCGCGGGCTCGGCCATGCTGCCGATCCAGCTCGCCCGGCTCGCCCCCAGCCCGCCGTAGGGGCTCGCGGTGTCCAGGCCGGCCAGCGAGATCACGAAGCTGGCCAGCGTGAGCACGAACGCGCCGCCGATCAGGTCGGCCAGGAACGCCAGCGGCAGCGGGTCGCTGGTGATCACCGGGACGATCACCAACACGGTCAGGTAGCAGGCGAAGGCGACGAACGGCGCGCCGCGGAACACCCAGGAAGCCTGGTCGCTGACCGCGCTGCCCTTGCGGAGCAGCTTGGCCAGGTCGCGGTACGGCTGCAGCACGCTCGGCCCGCGCTTGGACGCGACCACGGCCTCGGCGCGGGCGAGCACGCCGGAATACAGGGGAGCGAGGGTGAGCACGACCAGGCTCTGCAGCACCTGGATCAGCTCGGGGACCACGCGGACCTCCCTGCCTTCGCGACGCCAGAACGCCCTTGCAGGTAGAGGCCATCAGCCGCCCGGTTTTACCCGGCCCGGCGGTACGCGAGCCTCATCGCGTGATCTGTTTCACCTTACATTGCGCGACTCGCCTGCGTCACGCTCGTAATGGCCGGCCGCCGAGCCGCGGGCCCGGGTGAAGGCATCCTCGATGACCTGCTCGGCCGCGGCGCGATCCTGCCAGCCGCGGACATCGGTGCCCTTGCCTGGCTCGAGTTCCTTGTAGATGTCGAAGAAGTGGCCGATCTCGGCCCGCAGGTGCCCCGGCACGTCGGCCAGATCCCGCATACCGTCGTAGCGCGGGTCCCGCGCGGGCACGGTGAGAACCTTGGCGTCGGGGCCGTGCTCGTCGTGCATCCAGAACACGCCCACCGGCCGGGCCAGCACCAGGCAGCCGGGGAAGGCGGGCTCGTCGAGCATGACCAGGGCGTCCAGCGGATCGCCGTCCTCGGCCAGGGTGTCCGGGACGAACCCGTAGTCCAGCGGATAACACGTCGAGGTGAACAGCATCCGGTCCAGCCGGATCCGGCCGATGGCGTGGTCCATCTCGTACTTGTTCCGTGATCCCTGCGGGATCTCGACCACGATCTCGATCTCCATCGAATTCTCCTCACACCCGCGCTTCGGTGTCCGCGGTACCGAACACCTGCTGGTACAGGTCCTCGCCGTAGCTGGTCGGCAAGGGTTCGCCCGGCGGCACCCGGAAGGTGCGCTGCCCGTCGGGCCTGCGCTCGGCGCGCAGGAAGAGCGCCGCCGGGTCATGCACGGCGTAGTAGCGTCCGGCCAGGTCGTACATGTGGGTGACGAAGACGATCCGGATGCCCGCCTCGGTCAGCGCCCGGATGATCTGGCGGGCGATCTCGGAGCCTTCACGCTCGTTGGTGGAGGCGAACGACTCGTTGCACAGCAGCAGGCCGCCCGCCGAGATCTGGCCCGCGATCGTGCTCATCCGGTCCAGTTCCTCATCCAGCTTCCCCTTCTCCATGGTGGCGTCTTCCTCGCGCTTGAAGTGCGTGAAGACCCCGGTGCTCACGCTGGCCGTGAACGACTCGGCGGGCACGAACATCCCGGCCTGCATCATCAGCTGGGCCAGCCCGACGCTGCGCAGGAACGTCGACTTGCCGCCGTGGTTCGCGCCGGTGATCATGATCACCTGCTTGCCGTCCGCGTCCACGTCGTTCCCGACCGCCCGGAAAGCCTCGCCGAGGCTGAGCGCGAGAGCGGCGTCATACAGGTCCCGGGCAGATAGCCGGATGTTCTCGGCGCTGACCGGCGCTGGGCCGGCCGGAGCCGGGAAGCACACCGGCCGGTCCTTGGCCAGCAGCCGGTCCCGCAGGTTCAGGCAGCCGAGGTAGAAGCCGATTTCGGCCCGGAGCATCTGAAAGAAGGCCTTGATGTGGTCGGTGGACTGGGCCAGTGCGTTGGCCGCGCCGTTGAGCCCCCGGCTGGTCAGGTCGGACAGCGTCCGCCATCCGGTCTCGTCCCGCTCGGCGACGTAGAAGCTGTAGCCGTTCCTGTTCATGCCCGGGATGCGGTCCCGCCAGTTCTGCTCCGGTTGCCGCCGCACGAGGTATCTGGTCCCCTTGTTGCCCTTCCCGAGCGCCGCGCTGAGCAGGGTGCCGCGCCGGAACGCCAGCTCGCCGATGTGAGCTTCTATCTCGGCGAGGTACTCATCGCCCAGTTCCTTGGACAACATGGCGAAGAACCGTGTGCAACCCTCGGAGCGGAAGCTGGCGGCGTGCGTGTCCGCGATGCCTCTCAGCTGGCGGAACGCATCCAGGTAGAACTCCAGCAGCTGCCGGGTGCGGTGCACGATCGTCTCCGGCGAATCCCGCCAGATAAAGCCCAGGATCTTCTTCTCCGCGGTGACCGCCTCGACGGCGACGTCGTACAGGCGGCGGACCACGGCCGGCTGGGCGATGCAGTCGGCCAGGACGCGCTGCCGGTAGGCGATCTCTTCCGGGCTGGTGATGCCGGAGTGCAGGCCCTGCCTGGCCATGTCGAACAGGAACGGGTCCCCGTCGGCCATCGCCCGCAGGACGATGTTGAGCTCGAGATCGCCGGCCAGGTCGGCCTCGTTCGGCGGCAGGTCCTGTCCGAGGTAGAAATCCCGGTCCGGGTACATCAGGAAGGCCTTCATGACGCCAGCCGCTCCTTCAGCTGCCGGTAGGTCAGGCCGTACTTGCCCGCGATCGCCGCCGCGTAGGCCAGGCCGTCGGCGGGTTTCCTGACGAGCTCGTAGGTCCTCATCGCCGGGTTGTCCGGAACCACCATGGCCACCATGCTGACGCACGCCTCGTTCAGCGACGCCAGCTCGTCGACGAACGTCACGTAAACGCCGAGCAGACCCAGGCCTGTCATCTGGCCGAGGACCCGCTCGCCCACGAACAGGGCGTCCCGCAGCGTGGTCGAGGCGAAGCTCTCGTTCATGACCAGCACGCTGTCCCCTGTCGCCTCGTCCAGCACGCCGCGGATCCTGACCAGCTCGTCCTCGAACTTGCCGCGCAGCGTGGCCAGATCCTCCTCCCGCTCGAAATGAGTGAAGACCCGGTCCGGCAGGAACAGGCTCGCCTCGGCCGCCGGGACCGGCAAGCCGAGGCTGGCGAGGTAATGCAGCTGGCCGAACGTCCGGGCGAACGTCGTCTTGCCGCCGTTATTGGGCCCGGTCACCACGATGATCCGTTCCGGGCCGGCGAGGTGAAGGTCATTGCGCACGACCGCGGAGGCGTCAGGCATGAGCTTCGCCGCCAGCGCGAGGTCAAACGATTTGCCGACGGTGAGCTTCTTGGAGCCGGCGGACACGGCCGGACAGCAGAATTCCAGCCCGGCCGCCTTCATCGGCGCGATGAAGTCCCGGTACGCGACGTAGAACTGGACCTCCCGGTCGAAGGTGCGGATCGTCTTGTCGATATAGCGTTCATGACGGGCGCAGAATTCATCCAGCGCCTGGAACACCTCTGGAAACAGCCGGGCCACCAGCTCCAGGATGTGTTCCTCCACGTGATTCATTTCCGGCCGGCTGCGAAATCCGATGTGGTAATCCTTGACCTCGTTCTCCGCGAACTTCGCGAAGGTCTTCTGCACCTCCGCGCCGTAGTCGTCCTCGCCTTCGTACCTGGTGACCTTTACCCGGTTTCCCTTGATGTTGATGCAGTACCGGACCTCGTCCAGGAGCCTCTTCATCGTGGCGATGTCAGCCACCAGGCTGGCGAACGCCGGGGAGCCCGTGTATTCGGTGAGGTGCTGCCGGAACGCGAGAAAGCCGCGTGAGCGGAGTCCGGTCACGGCGAGCGCGTCATTCAGGGCGACCACGGCCTGGCAATAGACGCTGGTGGCGTCCAGGAACCACTGTTCCTTCTGATACCTGTGGCGGAGCTTGGCCACCTGGACCAGGTGCTTGCGCCCCTCGCGCATGCCATCGGCGAACTCGGCCACCGCCTGCGATACCGCCTTGTCCTCCAGGTCCCGCTGGGCCTCGTGGCGGTATTCCACCGCCCGGACGTCACGCAGCGGGGCGCGGAAGAACGGCATCAGGTCGTGCTCGTCCCGGCCGGCCACCACCGCGGCGAAGACCTGGTCGAGGTTCAGGTCGCTGAGCATCGACGGGTCGTCACGTTCGCCCCGGTCGAGGGGAGGGTCGAACAGGATGCTGCCGAACCGCGCTTCAGGATTCATGGCCGCCTCCACCAGCACGTAGTGCGGCAGAAGCCATCAGCCACGGTGGCGGTTAGAGGCGAGCTTCATCACCTGTATCTATTTTACCGCACCGGTAACCATCTACCCGGGCCCGATCCTTCTCAGCTCCGGGGACAGCAGGTCGCCCAGCCTGGTACAGGGCCACGCAGCTCGCCTGCGTTCGGTCTGCTCGGGCGTCTCCTCCATGATCGCCAGGTAGTCATCCGGTCCCGACCAGCGCGGGCACTGGTCATGGAGCGGGCAGGGGCTCCGCCGCGGCTTCCCCGTCGCCCGGCAAGCGGGTCGCGATCCCGAGCGGTACGCCATCAGCGCCCGCCACAGCAGCAGCACCTCGTCTTCGCTCACGCTGGCCACTCGGACCTCCCCGATTGGCAAGAACCCGTTCCGGAAGGTAGAGGCCATCAGCGGCAGATCCGCGGCGAAGCGAGCCTCATCGCCGTGCCCATTGCATCACCGCCCGCGCCATCACACAAACTGCCTGGTCCACCACTGCGCTCTTTACCGACCACAAGCCCGCGCCTATGCTGAAATTGAGTGCGGCGGAGGGGCTCGCCGTTAAGCGCGATCATCGCCAACGGTCCCTGTCCTAGGCGGGCAGGAGGCCGCATATTTTATGCGCGATGGCCGCATTCAGGACCCCGGTGGGCGCGATGCTGTTCCGGCATGCGCGTATTGCCCGGACGGGGGCCGGGAGCCCGCCGCGGTAGATCGCTGGCCGCCGGAGCGGCTCGCCCACCTTTACCTGTGCCGCGGGTTGTCCACTTACGTGATCGCCGGTATTTCCGGTATCGACCGGCAGCGCGTGACGAGGTTGCTGCGCCGCGCGGGCGTGCCGGTACGGCCCCGCGGTGCCGGCCGCCTCCGGCCGGTACGCCGTAATGATCCGCCCGGCCTGCCGCAGCTCATGGCGAGGCTGTACGAGGTCGAACGGCTCGGCTCGGCCCAGGTCGCCATGCTCACCGGCCTGCCGGAGCGGACGGTCCGGGACCGGCTTCGCCGGTACGGCATCCGGGCCCGCAGCCGCGGGCGCTGGAATCGCGAGGACCGCCGGACCGTGCCGGACGAGACCCTTCGTGACCTGTACGAGCAACTCGGGCTAACCGCCGACAGGGTCGGCGAACTGACTGGAATGTCGAGGCATGCCGTGTTGCGCAGTGCGCATGCGCTCGGCGTCCCGGTCCGGACCGGCGGTGTCGCCGACCAGCCCGTACCCAACCGGATCGAGCTGGTCAGGGCGCTGTATGCGGACGACCGTATCGCTGCGGTTCTCACTGCGCACGACATCCCGCGGGTGCCACCGGGCGGCCCCATATGGGAGCGGTTCCCCGAGCCGATCCCGCTCACTGCCCCTCTCGTCAAAGACCTGTACTGGTCCTGCGGGGCGGCGCTGAACCATATCGAGCTGCTCACCGGGCAGCCGGCCATGACCGTGCGCGGGTTCATGCGCCGCGCGGGCATCCCGCTGCGGAGTCCGGCCGAACGAAGCCCCTTCCTACGCCGATGGCGGACGGGGCAGTGACAGTCAGGACACTTCCCGCGCGGGGTGCTCGTCGGCGGGTTCGAGTAGCGTCCGCAGTGCGTCGTCCCGGCTGTGCGGGCGCCACAGGTTTGCCAGGTAGGCCGCGGTGCGGGTGCGGCCAGCGTGCAGGCCACGCAGGTGCCCGGCGATCGGCGGCCGCAGGTCGAGATGATGTACCTGGGCGAGAGAGACGAGCCGGGGAGGCCGTATCGTCGAAACAGCGGCACGCAGACTTCTACCCGGCTCTCACTAGCCCGCGACCCTGACCAAGGCGGCCATGATCATGCCACGAGACGTGGACAGGAAGCTGGTGCTGTTGCGGCATGCCAAGTCGGCCTGGCCCGATGTCCCGGATCGCGAACGGCCGCTGGGCCGCCGCGGGCGGCGGGATGCGCCCGTCATGGGGCGCTGGCTGCGTGCCTCCGGGCACGTGCCGGACCAGGTTCTGTGCTCTACCGCCCGCCGGGCGCGCGAGACGTGGCAGCTTGTGCAGTCCGGACTCGGGATCGCGCCGCCGGTCCAGTTTGACGACGGCGTCTACGAGGCGGCGGCGGAGCGGCTTCTGGAGCTGATCCGCCGTGCACGTCCGACGGCAGGGACGCTTCTGGTCGTGGGTCATGATCCTGCAATCCCGGAACTCGCTCTCACGCTGGCAGCCACTCCGGTTGTCCAGGCTGGCGCCGTGCGGGACGTCGCGCCATCCGCCGTGCTCGAACGCATGCGAGCCAAGTTTCCCACCGCCGCCGTCGCGGTCCTTGAGTTCACCGGGAACTGGAATCAGCTGACCCCGGGGGCAGCCGGGCTGATCTGCTTTGTCACCCCGCGCGACCTGGCAGCCTCGTAGGCTCCGGGAGAATTGCCTTCGTCAGCTTAGCTTTCCTATCTGGCGGGGCAGATCTAGACCGAGGACGCGGTCGACGTAGAGGAAGGTCTCGAACTT
>CAVWBQ010000007.1:0-34359 GCA_963753225.1 uncultured Actinomycetota bacterium
GGCGCCGGCAGCTACAGCTACGCGAACTGGCTGGGCCCGATCGACGCCGTGGTGGTGCTGGCCGGCGTCGGCGCCGCCTTCTACTTCAAGAAATACAAGCCCGCCAAGTACGAGCAGGCCGGCCGCCTGATCAACGAAGGCCTGTAGCCCTCACCTGTACCGGAACAGCCGCTAGCCCGCGCCGCGGGGCGGTCCGGGACCCTCCTCCCGGATCGCCCCTCGGCTTTCCGCCACCCGGCGAACGTCAGGAAGCCCCGGATCCGGGGCTCGGAGGCACCGGAACCGGGGCTTGACGACGAGCGGAGAGGCGCGGTGCGGCTCAGGCCCGCTCAGGAGCGAGCGGGCTGAAGCGCCAGGGCTCAGGCGCCGCGCAGGCGGGCCAGGGCCTCGGCCAGGATGGCCTCGCCGTCGGAGTCGCTGCGGCGCTCCTTTACGTAGGCGAGGTGCGTCTTGTAGGGCTCGACGCGGGGCGGTTTCGGCGGGGCGTGCTCGTTCTGGCCCGCGGGGTTCCCGCAGCGCGGGCACTCCCAGGTGTCAGGGACCGCAGCGTCGGTCGCGAAACTCGGACGCGTCTCGTGCTTGTTCGCGCACCAGAACGAGACCCAGACGCGCGGCGCGGCCTCGCCGCGCTCGGCTTCTCCCATCGGACCCGCGCCAACCCTGCTGCCGCGGATGGCGTTGCCACTACTCACAGATCACCCCTTGAAGGCCATAGAGCTATCAAGCCAGAACTTCGATGCGGGATAACTTCGGTGCGGGATAAAGCACAGGCTAGCGATTGATCAGCAGGTTGAGGGCGATAATGCACACGAACCACAGGACACCGAAGAAAATCGTAATGCGGTCCAGGTTCCGCTCGACGACGGACGACGAGCCTAGGGTGGAACTCACCCCGCCGCCGAACAGGTCGGACAGCCCGCCGCCCTTACCCTTGTGCAGCAGGACGAGCAGGACCATCACGAGGCTGGTGATGATCAGGATAATGGAGAGCCCGATGACCATCGCTGTAATCCATCTCCTGCTGGTGACGAGGGTCCTGCTGTCAAGGACACTGCTGATCTAAGCCTACGCTGCCAATTCACGATACCGGCAGATCTGAGCGAACTGCCCGGCGTCGAGGCTGGCTCCGCCGACCAGGACGCCGTCGACGTCCGGCTGCGCCATGATCGGCGCGATGTTGCCGGGCTGGACGGACCCGCCATACAGGATACGCACAGTGGCGGCCGTGGCGGCGTCATGATACTCAGAAACCCGTGACCTGATCGCCGCGGCCGTCTCCTGCGCATCCGCCGGGGTGGCCACCTCGCCAGTGCCGATGGCCCAGACGGGCTCGTAGGCAATCACCATCGCCGCCACCGCGGTCGCTGGAAACCCCTTGAGACCTTCGTCGAGCTGCCCGATGCAGTGGCCGAGATGCTGCCTGGCCTGGCGGACCTCCAGCGGCTCCCCGAGGCACAAGATCGGCGTGAGCCCGGACCGCAGCGCGGCCAGCACCTTGGCGTTGACCACCTCGTCCGTTTCCGCGTGGTGCAACCGCCGCTCGGAATGCCCGGCCAGCACGTACTGGCAGCCCAGCTTGGCCAGCATCGGCCCGGACACGTCGCCGGTGTAGGCGCCGGAGTCGTATTGGGAGAGGTCCTGCGCGCCGTAGGCGATTCGCAGCTTGTCCCCGTCGATCAGGGTCTGCACGCTGCGCAGCGCGGTGAACGGCGGCAGCACCGCCACCTCGACCGCCTCGAAGTCCTTCGGCGTCAGGGTGAACGCGAGCTTCTGCACCAGCGCGATCGCCTCGAGGTGGTTCATGTGCATCTTCCAGTTGCCGACCATCAGCGGAAGCCGGCCGAAACCGCGGGTGCGAGTGCTCACGAATCGTCCTCCAGTGCCATCAGGCCGGGCAGCGTCTTGCCCTCGAGGTACTCCAGGCTCGCGCCGCCGCCGGTAGAGATGTGGCCGTAGGACTTCTCCGGGATGCCAAGCGCGCGGACCGCCGCGGCCGAGTCGCCCCCTCCCACCACGGTCAGCCCGTCCACCGTGGCCACCGCCTCGGCGATCGCCCGGGTGCCGGCCGAGAACGCCGGGAACTCGAACACCCCGAGCGGGCCGTTCCAGAACACCGTCTTGGCGTCGGCCAGCTTCTGCGCGAACAGGGCCCGGGTCCGCGGGCCCGCGTCCACGCCTTCGGTGCCGGCTGGTATGCCGGTGGCCGGCACGACGGAGTGCTCCGCGTCGGGCGCGAAATGAGTGGCGACGACGAGGTCGACGGGGAGAACGAGTTCCACCCCGCGCCGTTCGGCCTCCGCCATGACCTCCCGTACGGCGGGAAGCTGGTCCGCCTCGAGCACCGAGTTGCCGACCTCGTACCCCTGGGCGGCCAGGAACGTGTAGGCCATGCCGCCGCCGATCAGGATCCTGTCGGCCAGGTTCAGCAGGCTGCCTATCACGGCCAGCTTGTCCGACGGCTTCTTGCCTCCGAGCACCACGACGAAAGGCCGGGCCGGGTCGGTGGTGAGCTGGCGCAGCACCGCCACCTCGTCCCGCACCAGGTCACCCGCGGCGTGCGGGAGCAGCAGCGGCAGGTCGTAGACGGACGCGTGCTTGCGGTGCACCGCGCCGAACCCGTCGCCGACGTACACCTCGCCCAGGCGGGCCAGCCGCTGCGCGAACTCGCCGCGCTCGGTGTCGTCCTTACTGGTCTCGGCCGGCTCGAAACGCACGTTCTCCAGCACCGCGACGTCCTCGTCGCCGAGGCTGAACGCGGTGTCCTCGGCCGAGGGCCCGGCCACGTCGGCGGCGAACGAGACGGGGCGCCCGAGCAGTTCACCCAGCCGCGCCGCCACCGGCTGCAGCGACGGGCCGCCGGCCGCCCGCTCCTCGAACGTGCCGCCCTTGGGCCGGCCGAGGTGCGCCAGGATGATCACCCGCGCCCCCCGGTCGGACAGCTTGCTGATCACCGGCAGGCTGGCCCGGATCCGGCCGTCGTCGGTGATCTCACCGGTGCCGGTCAGGTCGAGCGGGACGTTCAGGTCCGACCGGAGCAGCACGCGCCGGCCCATGACCTCCAGGTCGTCGATGGACCGCATTACCGCAGCCGGGAGGCGACGAGCGCCGTCAGGTCGACCAGCCGGCTGGAGTAACCCCACTCGTTGTCGTACCAGCCGATGACCTTGACCTGGTTGCCGAACGTCATCGTGAGCGAGGAGTCGAACGTGCACGACGCGGGCGAGCCGACGATGTTGGAAGACACGATCTGGTCCTCGGTGTAGTACAGGTAGCCCTTGAGCGGCCCGTCGGCGGCCGCGCGGTAAGCCGCGTTCACCTCGTCCTTGGTCACCTCGCGGCCCAGCTCCACCACCAGGTCGGTGACCGAGCCGTCCGGCACAGGCACCCGCATGGCCATCCCGTCCAGCTTGCCCTTGAGCTCCGGCAGCACCAGCGCGGTCGCCTTGGCCGCCCCGGTCGTGGTCGGGATGATGTTCTGCGCCGCGGCCCGCGCCCGGCGCAGGTCCTTATGCGGGAAGTCCAGGATGACCTGGTCGTTGGTGTAGGCGTGGATAGTGGTCATCAGGCCCTTGACGATGCCGAAGCTGTCCAGCAGCACCTTGGCCATCGGCGCCACGCAGTTCGTGGTGCAGGAGGCGTTGGACAGGATGTCGTGCGCGGCGGGGTCGTACGCGTCGTCGTTGACCCCCATCACGATCGTGATGTCCTCTTCCTTGGCCGGCGCGGAGATGATGACCTTCTTCGCGCCCGCCTCGAGGTGGGCCCTGGCTGTAGGTCCCGTGGTGAACCGGCCGGTGGACTCGATCACGATGTCCACGCCGAGGTCGCGCCATGGCAGCTTGGCCGGCTCGCGCTCGGCCAGGATCTTGATCGACTTGTGGCCGACCCGGATGGTGTCTCCGGACACCGACACCTCGTCCGCCAGGGTGCCGAGCACGGTGTCGTACTTGAGCAGGTGCGCCATCGTGGCGATGTCACCGAGGTCGTTCGCCGCCACGATCTCGATGCCGCGGTCGCCGTCCGCGGCGTTAGCGGCCCGCCAGAAGTTACGGCCGATACGGCCGAAACCATTGATTCCCACGCGAATTGTCACAGTACTAAGTCTCCTCGTCGATCCCCGTGATCGCCAGCGGCTCCGAGACTATCGGACGCCGCCCCCGGGAATGACCCCGGAGGCGGGACAGACCCGCGTCCGGAGCCTGCCGGGCCTCTGGGCCGGGCAGGCGGTACAGACTCCTAAGGTCTAGACCATACCAAAAACCACGGTCATGGACCCGAACGGGCCTGGCGCGTGCCCCCAGCGCCCGCCCGGGTTCTCCCGGCTTGACGCGCCGGATTTCGCCGGCGTATGTCGATCCGCGCCGGGCCGGTTCGTGTAGATGGTGACAGGCCAGCTCAGAAGTGAGCCCGGCGTAGCGTCAGGAGGGTGACCAGGATGAAGCAATACCTGCTCAGCATCTATCAGCCAGACGGGGATCCGCCGCCGCCTGAGGTCCTCGAGCCGATCATGCGCGACATCGGCGCGGTGGACGCCGAGATGCGGGCGGCGGGGGCCTGGGTCTTCACCGGCGGCCTGCACCCGCCGGACACGGCCACGGTGCTGCGGGCCGACGGCGGCGGCGTGCTCGTCACCGACGGGCCGTTCGCCGAGGGCAAGGAGCACATCGGCGGGTTCTGGATCGTCAGGGCGCCGGACCTGGACGCCGCGCTCCACTGGGCGCGCAAGGCCACGGCCGCGTGCAAGCTGCCGGTCGAGGTCCGGCCGATGGTCGACATGGCGGAGGGCTGATCTTGTCGGCGCCCGCGCTCGCCGACGTCGAGCGCGTCTTCCGCGCGGAGTACGGCCGGGCGGTGGCCGTCCTGACCCGCGTCTTCGGCGACATCGACACCGCCGAGGACGCGGTCCAGGAGGCCTTCGCCGAGGCAGCCAGGCGGTGGCCGTCCGCGGGACTTCCGCCGAGCCCGGCCGGGTGGATCATCACCACCGCGCGCAACCGGGCTATCGACCGGCTGCGCCGTGAGGCGGCCCGCGACGCCAGGCAGGCTCAGGCGGCGCTGCTGCACGCCCAGGACGAGCTAACCGAGGAGGGCCCCGTGCGCGATGACCGGCTGCGGCTCATCTTCACCTGCTGCCACCCGGCGCTGGGCACCGCCGCCCGGGTCGCGCTCACGCTCAGGCTGCTCGGCGGGCTCACCACGGCCGAGATCGCGCACGCCTTCCTGGTGCCCGAACCGACCATGGCCCAGCGTCTCGTCCGGGCCAAGGCCAAGATCAGGGACGCCGGGATCCCGTACCGGGTCCCCGCCGAGGCTGACCTGCCCGCCCGGCTGTCCGGGGTGCTCGCGGTCGTCTACCTCATCTTCAACGAGGGCTACACGGCGAGCTCGGGCGAGGCGCTGGCCCGCGCTGACCTGTGCGCCGAGGCGATCCGGCTCGGGCGGCTGCTGGCCCGGCTCATGCCGGACGAGCCCGAGGTGCTCGGGTTGCTCGCTCTGATGCTGCTCACCGAGTCGCGGCGGGCGGCCCGCACGTCCGCGGACGGCGCTCTGGTGCTGCTCGCCGACCAGGACAGGTCGCGCTGGGACCGCGCGCTGATCACCGAGGGCCAGGCCCTGGTCCGGCAGTGCCTGCGCCGCGGGCGGCCGGGCCCGTACCAGATCCAGGCAGCGATCGGCGCCGTGCACAGCGACGCGCCCATCGCGGCCGCCACCGACTGGGCCCAGATCCTGCGCCTCTACGATCAGTTGCTGGTCGTCGCGCCGGGCCCGGTGGTGGCGCTCAACCGGGCGGTCGCGGTGGCCGAGCTCGACGGCCCGGCCGTCGGGCTTGCCCTGGTGGACGCGCTGGGCCTGGACCGGTACTACCTGTTCTACGCGATCCGCGCCGACCTGCTGCGGCGGCTGGGCCGCCGGGCCGAGGCGGACGCCGCCTATGAGGCCGCGATCGCGCGGGCCGGCAACGAGGCCGAGCGTGCCTACCTAGCGCTGGCGAAACAGCAGCTGTCCCAGCAGGACAGCGGTAGGCCGGGTGCATAGCCTTATTTTGTGTCGCTGGTAAACAAAATCCAGCATGTGCGCATCACCCCGCGCCTGCGGCCCGGCCAGCAGGGCGATCTCGGCCGGCTCCGCGTCGCGCTGTGCGCGGTGTTCGCGGCGCACGGGTTCATGTTCGCGAGCTGGGCGGTCCGCGTCCCGGGGGTCAAGGAGCAGACCGCGGCGTCAACCGCGGCCCTCGGGCTGGCGCTGCTCGGCCTTTCGGCCGGCGCGGTGGTCACCATGCTGCTGGCCGGAGCTCTGTGCCGCCGTTTCGGCAGCCCGCGGGTGACCGTGCTGTCCTGCGCGGTGCTGTCGCTGACCCTGCCGCTTCCCGCGCTAGCCGGGTCCGCGCTCGCGCTCGGGCTGCTGCTGGCCGCCTTCGGCGCGGCCTACGGTTGCCTCAACGTGGCCATGAACAGCGTCGCGGTCGACATCGTGGCCGCGCTGCGGCGGCCGGTGATGCCGGGCTTCCACGCCGCGTGGAGTTTCGGCGGCCTGGCCGGGGCCGCCCTCGGCGGCCTGCCGCCGCCGACCCCGTGTCCCGACGCGGCCCCGCGTCCCGGCGTAGCCCGGCGTGGCGCGGGGCGCTGCGGACCGGACGCACCGTCGGGCTGTTCGGCCTGATCGCGTTGTGCGCCGCCTACGACGAAGGCGCGATCGGCGACTGGGGCGCACTGCACCTGCGGCAGGACCTCGGCGCAGACGCGGGCCTGGCCGCCGCGGGCTACGCTACCTTCGCGCTGGCCGAGGCGAGCGGGCGGCTGTCGGGGACGACACTGCTCGAGCGCCTCGGCCGCACGCGGGTACTGATGCTGGGCGGCCTGACGGCGTGCGCCGGCATGCTCCTGGCCAGCCTCGCCCCTGACGTGTGGCTGGCGCTGGCCGGCTTCGCCGCGACCGGTCTCGGTCTGGCCAACCTGTTCCCGGCGGCCATCGCCCGGGGCGGCCGGCTCGCCGGGTCCACCGGGGTGGCGCTGACCTCGCTACTCGGCTACAGCGGCTTCCTGCTCGGACCGCCCGTGATCGGCTTCCTGGCCAGCCAGGCGGGCCTGCGGACCGGCCTGACCACGCTGTCCTTCCTCGCCCTGGCCGCCGCCGCTATCGCCTACCTATCCCGGGACAAGCCCCCGCCTTCATGATCGCGGGCAGTTTTGGGCATATCGCACCGGTTTCTGCCCGTGATCATGAAAGCTGCGCCGTCGGGTGTACGCGCGCGGGTCAGGGGAGCATGTCGATGCTGAGGCTGGCCTCGGTGTTGGGGATGCCCTGCTCCATGGCCCGTCGGTCGGCCATGGCCAGCAGGCGGCGGATGCGGCCAGCGATGGCATCCTTGGTCAGCGGCGGGTCGGCGATCTGGCCGAGTTCCTCCAGGCTGGCCTGCCGGTGCGCCATCCGGAGCTGGCCCGCCATGGTCAGGTGCTGCGGCGCGTCCGGGCCGAGGATTTCCAGGGCCCGCTCCACCCGCGCGCCCGCGGCCACCGCGGCGCGCGCGCTGCGGCGCAGGTTAGCGTCGTCGAAGTTCGCCAGCCGGTTGGCGGTGGCCCGGACCTCGCGGCGCATCCGGCGCTCCTCCCAGGCCAGCACGGCCTGGTGCGCGCCGAGCCGGGTCAGCATGGCGGCGATCGCCTCACCGTCCCTGATCACCACCCGGTCCACGCCGCGCACGTCACGCGCCTTGGCGTGCACCTTCAGCCGCCGGGCCGCGCCGACCAGGGCGAGCGCCGCCTCGGAGCCGGGGCAGGTGATCTCCAGCGCCATCGAACGGCCCGGCTCGGTCAGCGACCCGTGGGCCAGGAAGGCACCCCGCCAGGCGGCCTCGCAGTCACACGCCGAGCCCGACACGACCTGCCTGGGCAGGCCGCGCACCGGGCGGCCGAAGCTGTCGATCAGGCCGGCCTGCCGGGCCAGGCTCTCGCCGGCCTGGCCCTTGCTCACCCGGACCAGGTAGCGGTTGCCCTTGCGCAGGCCGCCCGGCGAGAGCACGAGGAATTCCGCCGGGTGCCCGAACACCTCGGTGATGCTCGCGCGCAGCCGCCGGGCCGCCGCGCCGGTGTCGAGTTCGGCCTCGATGACGACACGGCCCTCGGACAGGTGCAGGCCGCCGGCGAATCTGAGCAGCGTGGAGACCTCGGCCTTGCGGCAGCAGGGCTTGATCACCTGCACCCGGCTGAACTCGTCCTTCACCACGCTGGTCATGGCCATGCGGCCTCACTCCCCCCTAAAAATGTGCGCGTACATCCCCGACAGCAGCCTGGGGTCATGCCTGGGCGTGCCGTCGGCCGCGGCCACGTCCGCCATCACCAGCCGGGCGCCGAGCATCGCCGCCGCCTTCTCCAGGTCGGCCAGGCTACCCGCTCCGGCGGCCTTAGTGTCCGCGAGGACTACATCCACAGTAAGCGCAGGCGCGTGCCCCGCGAGGACCTCGAGGTGCTTGTGTGGCGAAAATCCCTCCGTCTCCCCCGGCTGCGGCGCCAGGTTGAGGACGACCAGCCGCCGCGCCGTGGTGACGCGCAGGGCGGAGGCGAGCTCGGGCACCAGCAGGTGCGGCAGCACGCTGGTGAACCACGAGCCGGGGCCGAACACCACCCACTCCGCGTCGAGCACCGCGCGCACCGCCTCGGGCACCGCGGGCGGGTCGGACGGCAGCAGCGTGATCGACCGCACCTGGCCCGGCGTGCTGGCGCACGCCTCCTGGCCGCGGACCGTGCTGACCTCCTCCGGCCGGTCCGGGTCGGCGCCGACCACTTCCGCCACGATGTCCAGCGGCACCGCGGCCATGGGCAGCACCCGGCCGCCGGTGCCGAGCAGCCTGCCCACCCATTCCAGGCCCGCGACCGGGTCGCCGAGCAGGTCCCACAGCGCCACGATGAGCAGGTTGCCGACGGCGTGCCCGGCCAGCTCGCGGTCGCCACCGAACCGGTGCTGCACCACCTTGCTCCAGGTGGTGCCCCATTCGTCGTCACCGCACAGCGCGGCCAGCGCCATCCGCAGGTCACCAGGGGGCAGGACGCCGTAGTCACGGCGCAGCCGGCCGCTCGACCCGCCGTCATCCGCGACCGTCACGATCGCGGTGAGATCACTGGTCACCCGGCGCAAGGCCGACAGGGACGCGGCCAGCCCGTGCCCGCCGCCGAGCGCTACCGCCCTCGGACCAGTCCCCAACTGCTCACTCCCGACCAAGATCTCGGTGCACTACCTGCACGTCCGCTCCCCCCTCAGGGGCCAGCAGAGCCGCGACCCGCGCCGCCAGTTCGGCGGCGATCGCCACGCTCCGGTGCTTGCCGCCGGTGCAGCCCACCGCGAGGGTGACGAACCGCTTGCCCTCACGTTCGTAGCCTGGCAGCACCACCCGCAGCAACTCCGCGTAATGGTCCAGGAACTGCACGGCGCCGGGCTGGGACAGAACGTAATCCCGTACCGGCGCGTCCTGACCCGTCATCGGGGCCAGTTCGGGAATCCAGTGCGGGTTGGGCAGGAACCGGCAGTCGGCCACCAGGTCGGCGTCCACAGGGAGGCCGTACTTGTAGCCGAACGAGACGACGGACAGCCGCAGTCCGGCCGCCGTGCCGCCACCGAAGAAGTCGCGCATCCGGGCCCGGAGCTCGTGCACGTTGAGCCGGGTCGTGTCCAGCACCAGGTCCGCGTCGCCGCGCGCCCCGCGGAGCAGCTCGCGCTCGGCCGCGATGCCGTCGGTGACCCGGCCGGTGCCCTGCAGCGGGTGCGGCCGCCGCTCGCTGTCGAACCGGCGCACCAGCGTGTCCTCGGCGGCCTCCAGGTAGACCACGCGCGCGGTCGCGCCGCGCGCGCCGAGGTCGCTGATCGCCGACTTCAGGTCGGTGGTGAACGCCCGGCTGCGCACGTCGACCACCGCCGCCATCCGGCTGACCGCGCCGTTCGACCTGGCCGCGAGGTCCACCATGGTGAGCAGCAGGCCTGGCGGCAGGTTGTCGACCACGAACCAGCCCAGGTCCTCCAGCGATTTGGCCGCCGTCGACCGCCCTGCCCCGGACATGCCGGTGATGATGACGATGTCCGCCGGGTCGTCAGCCGTTCTCATCCTGTCCTCCTGCCTGGTTGGTGCCCAGGGCAGCCGAGATCGTGGCGGCCAGCCGCGGCCCGATGCCCGGGACCACGGCGATCTCCTCGATGCTGGCCGCGCCGAGCTTGCGCACCGAGCCGAACTGCTTGAGCAGGGCCTTGCGCCGCGCCGGGCCGAGCCCGGGCACGTCGTCGAGAGCGCTGGTGGTGGCCGCCTTGCCACGTTTGTGCCGGTGGTAGGTGATGGCGAAGCGGTGCGCCTCGTCCCGCACCCGCTGCAGCAGGTAGAGCCCCTCGCTGCTGCGGGGCAGGATGACCGGGTACTCCTCGCCGGGAAGCCAGACCTCCTCTAGCCGCTTGGCCAGGCCGCAGACGGCTACGTCGTCGATGCCGAGCTCGGCCAGGGCGCGCGCCGCCGCCTCGGCTTGCAGCGGGCCGCCGTCGACGACGACCAGGTTGGGCGGGTAGGAGAACTTCTTCTGGGCCGTCACGTCGGCCCGTTCGGCCTCACTACCGGAGTCCTCGCCGGCCTCGGGATCTCCCAGGGTGTCCAGCTCGCCGGTCTTCTCCCGCTCGGACAGGTAGCGGCGGAACCTCCGGGTGATCACCTCGTGGATCGAGGAGATGTCGTCGGTGCCGTCGGTGCCCTTGATCGCGAACCGGCGATACTCGCTCTTGCGGGCCAGGCCGTCCTCGAACACGACCATCGACGCGACCACGTGCGTACCCTGCAGGTTCGACACGTCGTAGCACTCGATCCGCAGCGGCGCGTCGTCCAGGCCGAGGGCATCCTGAATCTCGTTGAGCGCCTTGCTCCGGGTGGTCAGGTCGCTGGCGCGGCGGGTCTTGTGCAGGGCCAGCGACTGGCCGGCGTTCCTGGCCACGGTCTCGAGCAGGGCCTTCTTGTCGCCGCGCCGCGGCACCCGCAGGCTGACCGGTCCGCCGCGGCGCTCGGACAGCCACTGGGTCATCGTGTCAGGATCCGGCGGCAGCTCGGGCACCAGGACCTCGCGCGGGATGCCGGCGTTGACCGCCTCCGTCCCGGCCGGGCTGTCCGCGTAGACCTGGCCGAGGAACTGCTCCACCAGGCCGGCCGGCGTCACTTCCTCGATCTTGTCCAGGACCCAGCCGCGCTGGCCGCGAACCCGGCCGCCGCGCACGTAGAACACCTGGACGGCCGCCTCGAGCTGGTCCTCGGCCAGCGCGATCACGTCGCAGTCGGTGCCGTCGCCGAGCACCACCGCCTGCTTCTCGATCGCGCGCTCCAGCGCCCGCAGGTCGTCACGGAGCCGCGCGGCGCGCTCGAACTCCTCCTCGCGCGCGGCCCGCTTCATCTCGGCTTCGAGGCGGCTGGCGAACCGGCTGGTCTGCCCGGCCATGAAGTCGCAGAAGTCCTCGGCCAGCCGACGGTGCTCCTCGGCGCTGATCCGCTTGACGCACGGCGCGGAGCACTTGCCGATGTAGCCGAGCAGGCAGGGGCGGCCGATCTGGCCGGACCGCTTGAACACCCCCGCCGAGCAGGTACGCACGGGGAACACCCGCAGCAGCGTGTCCACCGTGTCGCGGATGGCCCAGGCGTGGCTGTACGGGCCGAAGTACCTGGTGCCCTTGCGCTTGGCGCCCCGCATGACCTGGACCCGCGGGAACTCCTCCCCCATGGTGACGGCCAGGTAGGGGTAGCTCTTGTCGTCCCGGTACTTGACGTTGAACCTGGGGTCGAACTCCTTGATCCAGGAGTACTCCAGCTGCAAGGCCTCGACCTCGGTGCCGACCACGGTCCACTCCACGCCCGCGGCCGTCTGGAGCATCATCTGGGTGCGCGGGTGCAGGCTGGCGAAGTCGGCGAAGTACTGATTGAGCCGCTGCCGGAGCGACTTCGCCTTGCCGACGTAGATGACCCGGCCGCGCTGGTCGCGGAACCTGTAAACCCCTGGGGACTCGGGAATCTCGCCCGGCGCCGGCCGGTAGGCCACGGGTCCGTGCGGATCTGCCACGAAGCAACTTTACGCTCCCGAGGGTCTAACGGAGCCGCACGCGGCCGGCCACGATGGCCATCGTGAGTACCTTCTTTGCCGCGGCCGGGAGGCTGTCCGTCCGCTTCCGCTGGGCCATCGTGCTGGCCTGGGTGGCCGGGGTGGCCGCGGCCATGGCGCTGCTGCCGTCGCTGTCCAGCGTGACGCAGAGCGACAACACCTCGTTCCTGCCGGCCAGCGCGCCCAGCCAGCGGGCGGCCCAGCTGGCCTCGCCGCTGCAGGGGGCCACGCTGACCGCGGTCACGGTGGTCGCCGCCCAGCCGGGCGGGGCACAGCTGACCGGAGCGGACCAGGCCTTCGTGATGCGGCTCGCGGGCTCGCTGGCCCGGATTCCCCGCGTCGTCTCGCTGCGGGACGCGGGGCAGTCGGCCGACGGGCAGGCCGAGCAGCTCACGGTGCTGGCCGCGCTGGCCCAGTCGGGCGGGCTCGCCGCCTCGCAGCAGGCCACGCTGGTCGGACAGGTGCGCGGCGGGATCCGCGCCGCCGCGCCGCCGCCCGGGTTCTCGGTGCACACGGCGGGCACGGTGGCCACCCGGGTGGACACCAACGCCACCTCGGGCAAGACCGGCAGCCAGGTCCAGTGGTTCTCCATCGCCTTCGTGATCGCGCTGCTGGTGACGGTGTTCCGGTCCGCGCTGGCGCCGCTGATCGCGGTGCTGCCCGCGGTGGTGGTGGTGCTGGCCGCCGAGCGGCTCACCGCCGAGGCCGCGGTGCACGGCCTGGGCGTGTCCCAGATCGCCTCGCTGCTGCTGATCGTGCTGGTGCTCGGGGCGGGGACGGACTATGCGCTGTTCCTGATGTTCCGGGTGCGGGAGGAGATGCGGGCCGGGCATGCCCCCTCGGGGGGGCCTGGGGGGGATCAGGGTTTCGTCCCCCCGAGGCAACAGTGCCACGAGGCGATCGTGCTCTCCGTCGCGCGGGTCGGCGAGACGATCACGTTCTCCGCGGGCGTCCTCATCGCCGCGCTGCTGTCGCTGGCCACCGCGTCCTTCAGCCTTTACTCCGGGCTGGCGGTGCCGCTGGCCATCGCGATCGGGCTGATGCTCGTGGCCGGGCTTACCCTGCTGCCCGCGCTGCTCGCGATCTGCGGGCCGGCGGCGTTCTGGCCCTCCTCGGTCCGGCCGGGGACCGGCCGGCCGGGGTGGTGGGGGCCCGCCTGCTCGAGGATCGTGCGGCGGCCGCTGACCACGCTGGTCATCGGCCTGATCGTGTTCTCCGCGCTCGCGGTGGCCTCGGCGGGCTACCTTGCCGCGGGGTTTGGCGGCGCGGCGACCGGTCCGGCGGGCAGCGATTCGGCGGCCGGTGACGCGCTGCTCACCAGGCACTTCCCGCGGACGGCGGCCAACCCGACGGTCATCGTGCTGCACCTGCGCCAGCCCGCCTGGGCCGCCCCGGACGCGGTGGCCGCCGCGGAGCGGGAGCTAGCAGGTGACGCCGTGTTCAGTTCGGTGTCCGGGCCGCTGAACGCCAACGGCACGGCGCTGACCGCGGCCCAGTACACCGCGCTCTACGCCGCCTACGGGCCGCCGCGGGCCACGCAGGATTCGGCCGCGTCGCGGGTCCCGGCGCCGAAGCTGGCCGCGTACCGGTCCTACCGGGCCAGCGGCTCCTACGTGAGCGCGGACGGGCGGACGATCTCATTCGCCACCTCACTCACGGCGGGAGACGCGACCACCACCGCGGCGGCGCGGGCGGTGCCCGCCGTCCGGGCCGCGGCCGCCCGCGCGGCCCGGGCGGCCGGCGCCACGGCCTCCGGGGTCACCGGGCAGGCCGCGTTCACCTCCGACGTCGCCCAGCTGTCAGGCGACGACTTGCGCACGGTCATCCCGATCGCCATCGCCGTCATCGCGGTGCTGCTCGCGCTGGTGATGCGCTCGCTGATCGCGCCGCTGTACCTGATCCTGTCGGTGGTGCTGTCCTACTTCGCCGCCCTCGGGCTGACCGTGCTCGTGTTCATCAAGGCCGCGGGGCAGCCGGGTCTGACCTTCATCCTGCCGTTCCTGCTGTTCGTGTTCCTGCTGGCGCTGGGCGAGGACTACAACATCCTGGTCATGACGCGGATCAGGGAGGAGGCCCATCACCTGCCGCTGCGCGAGGCGGTGGGCCGGGCGCTGAGCGTCACCGGCACGACGGTAACCTCGGCCGGGCTGGTGCTGGCCGGGACGTTCGGGGTGCTGGCGATCGTGGGGTCCGGCAGCGCCGGGGCACAGAACGCCCGGACGATCGTGAACGTCGGCGTCGGCCTCGCGCTCGGCGTGCTGATGGACACGTTCCTGGTCAGGACGCTCCTGGTGCCGGCGGCGGCGGTGCTGATCGGGCGGTGGAACTGGTGGCCGTCCGCGCTGGGCCGGGCGCGGCCCGCCGTACCGCAGGAAGCCGTACCGCCGGAGGACGGTCCCGGCGCCGTCTTTACAGGGGTCGAGTTATTACTTAAGCTGGCGCCCGAGGGGTCACGGGGGCCGCGGGGCCTCGCCAAGCCGACGAGGGGACGCAAATGAGCGCGCCGGACATCACCGTGGAGCGCCTGGGCGCCGACTACTTCCAGGACCCCTACTCCGTGCACGCCCGGCTGCGGGCACGGCGCCCGGTCACCCGGGTGATCATGCCAGGCGGGGTGGGCGTGTGGCTCATCACCGGGTACGCCGAGGCACGCGCCGCGCTGGCCGACCCGCGGCTGAGCAAGCACGTGCCGGGCTGGCACCCGGAGCCCGACTCCATCTTCGCCGCGCTCGACCGGCACATGCTCAACAGCGATCCGCCCGATCACGAGCGACTGCGCAGGCTGGTGAACAAGGCGTTCACCGCGCGCCAGGTCGAGCGGCTCAGGCCACGGATCACCGAGATCACCGCGGGGCTGCTCGACGACATGTCGGCCCTTCCAGAGCGCTCTGAGGTGGACCTGCTCGCGTCGTTCGCGTTCCCGCTGCCGATCACGGTGATCTGCGAGCTGCTCGGCGTGCCTGCGGCGACCGGGACGACTTCCGCACCTGGTCGGCCACGATCGTGTCGGACACCCCCGCACCCGAGGTGTTCCAGGCGCACGCCACCGCGATGGCCCGCTACTTCATGGCGCTGCTCGCGGCCAAGCGGCAGCAACCCCGCGACGACCTGCTGTCGGCGCTGCTCGCGACCCGGGACGACCAGGACAGGCTCAGCGAGAACGAGCTGGTGTCGATGGCATTCCTGCTGCTGGTGGCCGGGCACGAGACCACGGTCAACCTGATCGCCAGCGGCGTGCTCGCGTTGCTGCTCAACCCGGCCGAACTCGCCCGGCTGCGCGCCGACCCGGCGCTGACCGCGAGCGCGGTGGAGGAGCTGCTGCGGTACGTGAACCCGGTCAGCAACGCGACCTTCCGCTGCGCCGCCGAGCCGGTCGAGTTCGGCGGCGTGCGCATCGGCCGGGGCGATCCGGTGCTGGTCTCGCTGAGCGGCGCGAACAGGGACCCGGCACGGTTCGGCGACCCGGACCGGCTGGACCTGGGGCGGGATAGCTCCGGGCAGCTGGCGTTCGGCCACGGCATCCACTACTGCCTGGGCGCGCCGCTGGCGCGGCTGGAGGCCGGGATCGCCATCTCCGGCCTGCTGGCCAGGTTCGGCTCGATCAGCCTGGCGGTCCCGGCGGCGTCGCTTCGCTGGCGGCCGAGCACGCTCATCCATGGCCTCGAGGCGCTGCCGGTGCGGCTGGCCCCCTCTGAGGGCGGCATCTCCGGCCCGTGAGCCAGGTGGTATACCGATGCCATGGGACGGCTGACCGAAATCGCGCCGGGGGTGCTGGTCGCGACCAGCGCGTACGCCATGACGACCAGCACCGTGGTGACCGGCTCGTCCGGGGGCTGCCTGCTCATCGACCCGGCCGTGACCGCGGAGGACCTGGCCACGCTGGCCGGTGAGCTCGCCGAGCGCGGGCTGCGGCCCGTCGCGGCCTGGTCGACCCACCCGCACTGGGATCACGTGCTGTGGAGCGCCGCGCTAGGGGACGCGCCCAGGTACGCCGCGCCCGCGGCGGTCAGGCTGGCCGAGACGGACCGGGAGGCCATCCTCGAGTACCTCAGGCAATCCGTGCCCGGTCACGACCTGGACATCGTCGGGCGGATGCAGGCGCTCGACGTCGCGGCCATCCCGTGGGACGGGCCGGAGGCCAGGCTGATCGTGCACGACGCGCACGCCCCGGGGCACGGCGCGGTGTTCCTGCCGGAGACCGGCGTGCTGGTCGCCGGGGACATGTGCTCCGACGTGGAGATCCCGCTGCTGGACACGGTGGCGGACGATCCGCTCGGCGACTACCGCACCGGGCTTGAGCGGCTGGCGTCCGTTTCCGGCGTCCGCCAGGTCGTGCCCGGCCACGGCCACGTCGGGGATGACGGGGAACGCCGCAGGCGGCTCGCCCTCGATACAGCGTACGTGGATGCCGTGTCGGCGGGCCAGCCGCACGACGACCCGCGGCTGACACCGGATAGCCCGAAGTGGATGCGGGCCATGCACGAGGACCAGGTGCGGTACTTCCGGGGCTAGCGCGGTCGCGCTTGGCGGCCTAGCGCCCGGGTGCCGTCACCGGAAGCAGCAGCGCCGACGGGTGCGCGGCGTCCAGGCCGATGTCGTACTGCGTCGGCACGAGGTCGGCGGCGGTCGCGTCGACCTGCCCGTTGCCCGGGTTGCGCGCGAAGCGCGGATGGGCTCCCCCGGCGACCTGGAGCCTGATCCGGTGCCCACGGCCGAACCGGTGCGCCGCGCCGTGCAGGCTCACCCGGACGGTCCCGGTCAGCGGGTCGGCCTCGGTGAGCCGCACGATGCCATCGCAGACGTTCCGCGACCGGCCGGCCGGGTCCACGTCGCAGAGCCGCACGAACAGGTCCGCGTACGGGTTGTCGCGGGTGACGGACACCTCGGCGGCGACCTCGCCGATGATCTCGGCCGGCTCGTCCAGCGGATCGCTGCTGAACACCAGCACGTCCAGCCGGCGTTCGACCTCACCGTTGTCCCGGCTCCCCGCGTTCGTGGCCATGATCGCGCCGCCAGGCGACGGCGTGGGGTCGGCCGGGTCGTAGCGGAAGCTGGCGGCCGGCACGTCCCCGGCCGGCTCCGCCCCGGCCTGCACGTCACCGGCCGGCTCGGCCCGGCCGGCGCAACAGGGCCGAGCGAGCCGTTCGCGCCCAGGTACCAGCGCTGCTCCGCGACGCCCGGTGGCGGCCAGCCGCCGATCTCGCGCCACTCCCCTGCGCCCTCGCCGCCGACCCAGATGCGCACCGGATGGTCCGGCTGCCCGGGCCTGGAACCCGTCCGGCTCTTCGGGCCAGGGCCGGCGTAGCGATCCAGCCAGGCCAGGCTCTCGGTGAGCGCCACGGCGCCCTGGCTGGTGAGGTCCAGGTGGGCCCACGGGCCGACGAGCAGCCGGGCGGGCACGCCCCGGGCGGCGAGCGTGCGGTACTGCTCGAGGGTCTGCTCGATGAACAGGTCGTGCCAGCCGCCCACCAGCAGGACCGGGACCGTGACCCGCTCCAGCGCGGCGCCGCACTGCAGCGGTCCCCAGAACGGGTCGGTGGCCTGCGGGTGCTCCAGCCATCGCTCGGACCAGGTTGGCTCGCGGCCGAGCAGCTCGCCGAAACCGGCCGCGACCGGCAGCCGGTCGAGCACCGGGCGCAGCCGCCGGTCGGCCGTGGTCATGCGTATCATCGCGCGCAGCATCCCGATGCTCTCCTGGTGCGCGACCAGGTCGCTCCACATGACGTAGTTGTACAGGTCGAAGGCGCCGTTACGGTAAGCGCTCCGGTTGAAGTCATGCGGGCCGACGTGCACCACCACGGCGACCAGCTCCGGCGGCGGGTCCATGGCCAGCGCCCACTGTACGAAACCGAGGTAGCTGGCGCCGTAGGTGGCCAGCCGACCCTCGAACCAGCTCTGCTGGCGCAGCCACGCCACGGTGTCCTGCCCGTCGGTGATCTCGTGCTGCATCGGCTCGAAGTCCCCGCCGGAGCCGAACGTGCCGCGCACGCTCTGCAGCAGCACATGGTAGCCGCGCTCGGCGAAGATCTGCGCGGACTGCAGGGCGAACAGGCCGCTGCGGCCGTACGGGCAGCGGACCAGCACGGTGGCCGCCGACGCCACGCTGACCGGAATATAGTGGCTGGCCAGCAGCACCGTGCCGTCGGACATCGGCACCTGGACATCCCGCTCCACCGCGACCTGGTTCCGCCGCGGCGGCAGCGACCACGCCCGGGCCGCGACCCGGCCGAGCGCGACCGCGCCCCGGCTCAGCGGGCGGGGGCTCAGCGGGCGGGCCTGGGCGGCCTTGGAATCGCCGTGCTGGCCCGTCATGCCCCGCGGGCGCATCATGCTCTGCTGGCGCATCACGACGTCCTTTCCGCCACGACGAGCCCGGCCGGGAATTCCGGGTCAGGCTCGGCGTAGAGCAACTTGACCAGCGCCGCGCGGTTGGCGAGGATCTGACGCTGATTCACGTAACCCTTGCCGGTGATCTCGCCGGCGTCAAGGTCGGCGAGCCCCGCGGGTCGTGCTCAGCCGGCCGGGGCGTCCCCGTCGCGGGCACCCGCCGCGGCCGCGGCGTCAGCCGGCGCGGGCGCGGTGTCAGCCGACGCGGGCGCGGTGTTAGCCGGCGCGGGCGCGGTGTCAGCCGGCGCGGCGTCATCAGGCTCCGGGCCGGCCACGTCGTCGGGCCGCGGACCGTTCCAGCCGTAGCCTCCGCCCGGCATCACCGGGACGGGATGCGGCGTGAAGAGCATCCAGGCGCACGAGACGATCAGCGCGACGAGGAACCCGCCGTAGATCCAGAACGCCGGCGTAAGGCCAGCGCTGATCGTGAGCCCCAGCTGCCGGGCCTCCGCGGGCGGGATACCGAACTGGGCGGGCACGGGAGTCTCCCTGACCTGGACCAGGGCCGAGATGGCCTGCGCCACCATCGGGACCGTGGCCCCGGCCAGAAGCACCGCTCCCTGCCGCACCGGGCGCCAGAGCGCGGCCGCGATGACGGCCGCGGCGAACGCGGCCATCACGGCCACCTCCCCGATGATCACCAGGCCGGGGTTGTGGAAGGCGTTGCCCGCGGTGACCGTCTGGACCTGCCCGGCCGCCGAGCGCAGCGTGAAGGTGTCCCATGCCGGGGCGAACGCGGCGGCCGCCCCAAGGCCGGCCAGCACCACCAGGATGACCGGGCCGAGCGCGGATCCGCGCGGCCGCGCGAGCGCGCCCGGCGGGACGGCCGGGGCCGCCGGGCGGCCGCGGGCGGCCAGGAACGCCACCACCGTTCCGGCCGCGCAGGCGAGCCAGCCGATAAGGGAGAGCACCAGGCCCGCTCCGCCGGGATTCCCCGCCACGGAGATGGCCGTGCCGGCGTCGGCGAAGAACAGGCCGAAGGTGACCGCGCTCAGTCCCAGGCTGAGCAGCGCACCAAGCCGCAAGCGAGTCCCGCCGAGGAGGATGAGCACCGCGCTGACGGTCCAGACGGCCAGGTAGATGGCGTGCGGGATGACCTGCTCGGGTTGCTGGGCCAGGCTGGCGGTGCCGATGTAGGCCGGAAAGAGCCCGGCGATCCCCAGGATGACGCCCACGCCGAGCAGCGCCGCCGCCACGATCCGGCCGGCCGTCCCGCTGAGCACCGCGGTGGCCGGGGCTACCACGGTCGTGCCCATCTGACCGGGAGAGGCGGTATTTGCACCGAACGGGCCGGGTTTCTCGCCCTCCCGTGGGGCACCGGCGCCGACCGGAGGAGTGTTCCGGCCCACCGGGACGATCGTGCCCGGCGCCTCGATGCTCGCAAACCGGGTCCACGCGGCCGACCAGCCCTCGGGCGTCTCGGGCCAGCGCTCGAGCGGCCGGGACCTCGGCCCTCCCGCGGTCCAGACACCGTAAAAGCCCGGCCCGCGCCCGAGCTCGTAGCCGGCTCCCCGGTATGTGATCATCACCTTGTCGAACACGATCTCAGCCCTTCCATAGCTCCTGCCCCAGCCGCCTCGTGCCGCCTGTCCTCTCCGAACCTAACCGGATCGTCTGGAGGCCGGCTGGGCGGTCTCTCCAGCCTTCCTGACTCTTTGATCCGCGCCCGGGCGAGGCCGAGGATGCCGCATAGGCACAGACCATACCGGGCGGGCCGCGCTTCGCTGATCGTGAACCTGGCCGCGGCCGCCTGGGGAAAGGTGCTGAACTTAAACCCATGGAGATGCTCGTACTCGGCGGGACTGCCTGGCTGGGCCGCGAGCTGGCGGGGCAGGCGATAGGCCGCGGGCACGCCGTGACCTGCCTGGCCCGCGGCGAGAGCGGACCGGTCGCCGACGGCGCGGTCCTCGTCGCCGCGGACCGGCGCCAGGAAAGCGGCTACGACGCGGTACGCGGCCGCGACTGGGACGCGGTGATCGAGGTGTCCTGGGAGCCAGGGATGGTCCGCGGCGCCCTGGCCGCGCTGGGCGAGCGGGCCGCGCACTGGACGTACGTCTCCTCGGGCAGCGTCTACGCGTCGCACGCGGTCATCGGCGCGGACGAGTCCGGGCCGATGCTCGCCCCGCATGACGGCGACGAGGCGGACATCGAGCGCTACGGCGAGGCGAAGGTGGCGTGCGAGCAGGCGACGGCCGCCGCAGTCGGCGGCCGCGAGCTGATTGCGCGCGCCGGGCTGATCGGCGGCCCCGGCGATCACAGCGGTCGGTCCGGCTACTGGGTAGCGCGGGCCGCGCGCGACCCGCGAGGCCCGATGCTCGTGCCGGCCACCCCGGACATGCCGACGCAGGTGGTCGACGCCCGCGACCTGGCCGCCTGGCTGCTGGACTGCGCGCAGGCCGGGACCACGGGAACCTTCGACGCGGTCGGCCCGGTCGTCTCGTTCGGCCGCTGGATCAAGCAGGCCCGGAGGCTTGGCGGGCACACCGGGCCGGTCGTCGAGGCGGACCCGGACTGGCTGCTCGGCCAGGGCGTGGCCCAGTACATGGGCCCGGAATCGCTGCCGATGTGGGTCGCCGAGCCCGGCTGGGAGGGCTTTTCCGCGCGCAGCGGCCAGGCCGCGGCGGCCGCCGGACTGCGGCACCGGCCCCGGTCCGGGCTCCAGGCCGACGTGCTGGCCTGGGAGCGCGAGCAGGGCCTGGACCGGCCACGGCGGGCCGGGCTGAGCGCGGAGCGCGAGCGCGAGCTGCTGGCGGCACTCTGAGAGCCCAGCCTCTGTGCAGAATGGCGCCGCCCCTTGTTCCCATTGCTCGGGTGCGAGCGGCGAGGCAGTAGCAGCGGCGGCGGCTTCGGCGGCGGCTTCGGCGGCGGCGGTTCTGGGTCGATGGGCCGTTGGTCCGTCTCTTACCGGACCAACGGCCCATCGACCCAGCGGTTACCGCATCAGCGCGCCAGAAATCCCGAAACGACGGGTTATCTTCAGACGCGAATTTATAACCGCATCGATGTCACATTGTGGCGGTTGCCGTCGCGTCCGGCTTGGTTAGTGAGTGACGACGGAGGCATGTGAGACGTATGAGTGGCGGCCGGAGAGGTCCTGGGCGGGAGGTGACCCCCAGCCGCCGTCAGCATATGTTGACGCCTATCCGTCCGTCAGCATATGCTGACGCGTATGGAACCAGTGGTACTTGAAATCGCCGAGGGCGCCGCGAGCAGCGATCCCGACGTCGGGCTCCGCGCGGTGGCGGCCCTGCGCGCACTGGCCGAGCGACTCGAGGTGCTGCAGGTGCAGACCGCGCGCGAGCTCGGCTGGTCATGGCAGGACATCGCGGAACGCCTGGGCGTGACCAAGCAGACCGTGCACCGCAAGTACGGCCGGCGCCTCGGGAGGCGATGATGGTCGAGCGCTTCACCGACGAGGCTCGCGCCCTCGTCGCGCTGGCCAGCGAGCATGCCCGGCGGCTGGGACACCGCTACATAGGCGGCGAGCACATCCTGCTCGCCGCCGTCACCGCCGGCCAGCCGGCCAGCGCGGTCCTGCGCGCCCACGGGGTCACGGCGGAACTCGTCGAGGAGCAGATCGTCCGCCGGGTCGGGCTGGGCGCGGGGGCCGGCCTGTTCGGCGGCCTGGACAGGGACGCGCTGGCCACGATCGGGATCGACCTGGACGCGGTGCGGGCCAGGATCGAGGCCTCGTTCGGGCCGCAGGCGCTCGCCCGCGCGGCCCAGGCGACGCAGCGGGATCTGCGCCGGCGGCCGGGCCCGCGACCGCCCCGGCTTGTGCGCCAGTGGCGCCGGCGGCGCCGCGCCCGGCGGGCCATGACCACCACGCCCGCGCCGGGCCCCCGGCCGCCCGAGGCGACCGGCCGGTACTGCGCGCCGGGTCCGCGGCCCAGAGGCCACATCCCGTTCACCCCGGTCTCCAAGAAGGTCCTCGAGCTCGCCCTGCGCGAGGCGGTCGCCCTGCACGACGCGCACATCGGCGTCGAGCACATCGCGCTCGCCCTCACTACGGTCAAGCAGGGGCTCGTGCCCGCGATCCTGTCCGAGGCGGGCACGTCCGCGGTGGCGCTGCGCGCCGCCCTCCTGGACCGGTACCGCCGGGCGAGCTGACCGGTTACCGCGACGGTCGAGATCGTGCCCCCGAAGGGGGCCGCGTCAACGCACGGCCCCCTTCGGAATCTCGGCCTCAGCCTGGCCGCTCGTCGTAGACCCGCGCCGCGCATAGCGTTCCGGGTTCGCGGTTCTCAGGCCCCGGCAGCCCGGAGGCCTGAGAACCGCGCAGCCACGGCATGCCGCCGCGATCCGCCTGCACGGTGAGGATCACGGCCGCGCCGATGATGGCCGCGCCCGCGATCCCGGTCGCGCTCAGCCGCTCGCCGAGCAGCAGGGCCGCCAGGATGGCACCGGTCAGCGGTTCGAGCAGGGCCAGCCGGGCGGCCGTGCTCGCGGCGGTCGTCCGCAGGCCGCGGAAGTACAGCGTGTAGGCCACCGCGGTCGGGCCGGTGCCCAGCGCGACCAGCAGGCCGAAGGCCGCGGGCCCGGGCCGGAACGCGATGCCCCCGGCTAGCTGCGCCAGCGGCATCAGCAGCAGGCCGCCGATGGTGAAGCCGAACCCGGTCACGGTGAGATCGTCGAGGCCGGTCACCATCCGCGTGCTGACCAGGGTGACCGCGGCGAAGCCTGCCGCGGCGATCACGGCCATGCCCGCGCTGGCCAGGACCGCGGTCTCGCGGAACCCGGACGGCAGGCCCACGAGCAGCCCAAGGCCGGTCACGGCCAGCCCGGTGGTCAGGACAGCGAGCCGGCCGACCGGCCGCCCAGTCACTCGCTCCGCGCCGAGCACGATGACCGGGGCGGCGCCGATCGTGATCAGCGTGGCCAGCGGCACCGAGGTCAGTGACACGGCGGTGAAGTAGCAGCTCTGGAAGATCGCGGCCAGCAGCCCGATCACGGTGATCCGGGTCCAGGCCGCCCGGCCTGACGGCCAGGTCCTGCGGGTCGCGGTGAGATAGCAGACGATCAGCACGCCCCCGGCGGTGAGGCGATACGAGGCGACGGCGATCGCGGATAGGCCGGCCACCCGGCCGAGCAGGCTGCCGGCCAGCCCGCCGGTTCCCCACAACAATCCGGATATAACCAAGTAGAGCAGGCCGGCAGAGGGCCGGGAATTGAACGCACGCATCGGGGAATCGCTCCTGCGACGAGAAGGGAATGGTCGCGGAAGCGGGGCGCACCGAACTCACCCAGGCGGCCAGCACACGACGGTGCTCGCCGGGCACGGGAAACGCGTCAACTCAGCCCGGGTGCTCTGCTCGCCAGCTCGATCGGCTTAGCTCGACGCACCCGGCCCGACGCGCGCGGATTCTCGCCCCGCTAGGAGCGGGGCGGCGGGGTGATGGGGAAACACCGGTGCACGACGAGAATGCTATCCGTCGCGGGCCGGGCGCGCGAACCGGCTCGGCCCCCCACGGCGCTGGCCGGCGTAGGATCGCCCTGTCATGCTGTTCACGTTCGGGCACGGGACCGCCACAGCCGAGCGGATGACGGACCTGCTCCGGGGCGCGGGCGTGGCCGTGCTCGTCGACGTCAGGACGGCCCCCGGCAGCCGCCGCCATCCGCACGTGGCGCGCGCCGAGCTGGAGCGCTGGCTGCCCGAGACCGGCATCGCCTACCGCTGGGACAAGCGGCTCGGCGGCTTCCGCAAGGCCACGCAGGATTCACCGGATACCGCCTGGCGTGAGGACATGTTCCGCGGCTACGCCGCGCACATGCGGGCCGAGGACTTCCAGGCCGCGATGGACGAGGTGCTCGCCCAGGCCGCAGCCGACCGCACGGTGGTGATGTGCGCGGAGAGCCTGTGGTGGCGCTGCCACCGGCGGCTGCTCGCCGACTTCGCCGCGGCCGCCCGGGGCGTGCCGGTCAGGCATCTGCTGCATGACGGGCGGATCGAGGAACACCGCCTCTCCCCCGGCCTGCGCCGGCGTGACGACGGCCTGCTCGTCTACGACGCGGGCCAGGAGAGCCTGCTGTGACGGCCGCGGTCAGCCCAGGTAGCGGCCGAACCCGCTGGTTTGCCACGTCGCCCCGGCGGCGGTGATGGCGAACGCCTCGTAGCCGTCCAGGCCCTCCACCCAGTCGCGGGCCGCAGACCCCATGGCGAAGGCCGCCGTGGCGTAGGCGTCCGTCTCGGCCAGCCTCGCGCCGACCACGGTGACGCTGGCCAGGCCGGCCGGCGGCTGCCCGGTGTAAGGATCGACGATGTGAGCCCCTCGCTCGGCGACGCCGGACGTGGCCACCGCGAAATCCCGGCCGGTCACCACCAGCGCCAGCCGGCCCGGGCGCAGCGGGTCGGCGATCCCTATCCGCCACAGCCTGTCGCCGGCGCACTGGACGTCGCCGCCGCCGTTGACGCTATGCTCGGCCGAGCCCGCCGCGGTGAGAATCGCCGCGGCCCGCTCCACGGCCCAGCCCTTCACGTACCCGGACGGGTCGAACCGCCCGCCGGGCGTGGTGGTGAAGTATCCGCCGCTGCGCGCGCTGATGGAGGCGCACGCCTGCAGCACCTCGGCGAGTTCGGGCGCGCATTCCTCCAACGGCACGGCCCCGCGGCCGAACCGGCTGACGTCGCTGTCGTCCCGGTACGGCGAGAAGGTGGCATCCACCCAGTGCAGCCAGCGCACCGCCCGGCCGAGGGATCCGCCGCCGCGCGGCTCCCCCGCCCGCGCGGGCACGTCGAAGGAGACGACCGTGCCCATCACGTGCTCGGCGTGCCTGCGGCGATCTAGGCCCATACGGGCTCAGGAGCGTTTGTCCAGCGCGCTCTGCAGCGACTGGATGTAGCCCGCGCTGGTGTAGGTGGCACCGGACACCGCGTCGATCTTGCCGTTCTGCGCCGTGAGCGTCTCGCTGATCAGCTTGGGGAACGCGAACTCGCCGATCTGGACGTCGTGCAGGGTGTTGGTCGGCTGCACCAGGACCGCGACCTTGACGATCTTGCCACTCCGCTTGATCAGCTGGATCTGGACCGGGCCGTAGGAGGTGCTGGCCACCTTCCCGTCGACGGCGGTCTCGCCCGTCGGCAGGTTCCTGGCTATCGACCCCTGCGGGAACGCCCCGGGGACGACTTCGGTCTGCCCGCCGCCTGAGGACGACGACGAGGACGACGACGACGACGAGACACCGCCCGACCCGCCGGTCGTGGCCGCCACCGGGGCGGACGGGACGTGCGACTTGAACGACAGCAGGGCTACGAGACCGGCGATGGTGCCGGTGACGGCCAGGATCACCCGGCGCATGGCGCGGATCCTCCCTCAGAACTCGAACGACTCGGAATGGATGCGCTGCCTCGGCACCCCGGCGGCACGCAGCGCGCGGACCGCGGCGGAGGTCATGCCGGAAGGCCCGCAGACGTAGGCTTCCTGCTGGTCCAGACCGGGCACCAGGGACCGAAGTACGCGGGGCGACAGCGGATCGCCACCGATCTCGGTCCGCGACCCGACCAGGTAGTGCACGGTAGCGCCGCGCGCGGCCGCGATCGCGTCCAGCTCGTCGCGGAACACCAGGTCCCGCTCGCTGCTGGCGCGGTAGATCAGGGTGACCTGCCCCGGCAGCGTGGCAAAGATAGCCCGCAGCGGGGTGATACCGACCCCGCCGGCCAGCAGCACCACCCCCCGGCCGGAATCGGCGGGGGTGAACGCGCCGTAGGGACCCTCGGCGAAGACGCGGGTCCCTGGCTTCAGCCGGGCGAGCGCCTGGCTGTGATCGCCCAGGTTCTTCACGGTGATCCGCAGCATGTCGGACCCCGGCGCGGCGGAGAGGGAGAACGGGTGCGAGGACCACCAGAGCGACCTGGTCAGGAACCGCCAGCGGAAGAACTGCCCCGGCTCGGCGTCCAGTTCCTCGAACCGCCTGCCGCCGATGAAGACCGAGATGACACCGGGCCCCTCCGCCTTGACCCCGAGGATCTCGAAGCGGTGCCTGCGGTAAGAGAGCAGCGGGACGGCGATCCGGTACCACAGCACCAGGACGAGCACCGTCAGGTACATCGCGGACCACCAGAACCGCGCGGCGAGGTTGCTGACGAACGCCGCGCCGTCGGCGAGCTGGTGGCTGAACGCCAGCGCGATCGCCAGGTAGGTGTACAGGTGCAGGAAGTACCACGTCTCGTAGCGCACCCGGCGGCGGGCGGCGCGCATCGAGACGATGCCGATGCCGAGCAGCAGGAACCCGGCCACGGTCGCCATCAGCACGTCTGGGTACTGGGTGAGCAGCGTCGCGCTCTCGCTTAGCACGCTGGCGTGCGCGGTGGCGGCGTAGCCCCACACGATGAGCAGGCCGTGCGCGACCACCAGGCTGACGATGTACCGCCCGCCCATGGCGTGCCAGCGGGCCAGCTTGTCGGTACCCAGACCCCGCTCCAGTGGCGGCAGCCGCGACATCAGCGCGACCAGGACCACCACGCCGTACCCGCAGAGCAGGCCGAGCACCTCGCCCGCACCGGTCAGCCAGCCGCCCAGCCCGTGGACGCCCGGCGTGCTGTGCCACCACAGGACGATGACCATGACCGCGCCGGCGATGATGACCGCCAGCACGCCGCGCGCGCCGACCCGCGCCGGGCGGTTCCCCGGCCGGGCTGGCACTGGCCTGGCCGACGGCGGTCGACGGGACGGCGCCGGATGGGGCGCCTGCTCGCGGCGCGACCCCGGGTACGCCTGCGCGCCGGCATGGCTAGCCGGGCCCGATCGCCTGGCAACGCTGGTCACCCGCACCTCCTGTCAGGACGGCCTAGCTGGAATCGTATGCCCAGCCGGGCAGGATCTGACCGTCTGGATCCCGCCCCTTGCCCTCCCCCTAGTTATGACTACGCAGCGCGATTCCGCACGGTTCAGCCGGCTCTCGTAAGCGCTTCGTAATCGGCCGGCGCGCCGCCGCATGTCAACTCAGGTTGACATCAAGGGACTGTCAACATAGATTGACACTATGGACAACGCACCCGCCCTGGCGGCCGCGGCCGACAGCTCAGACCCGCGCATCGGGCTCCGGGCCGTCGCCGCCCTCCGCAGGCTGCTGGAGCAGCTCGAGGCGCTCCAGGTCGACAACGCACGGGAACACGGCTGGTCCTGGCAGGAGATCGCGGAGATCCTCGGCGTGTCCCGTCAGGCCGCCCACAAGAAGCACGCCCGCCGCGCCCGCGTGCGCTGACCCGAGGGGATACCACCGATGTTCGAGCGATTCACCGACAAGGCCAGGACGGCCGTGATCGTGGCCAGGGCCGAGGCCAGCGAGCGCGGCGACCAGATCCGGCCGGTGTACCTGCTGCACGCGCTGGCGGCCGGCCAGGGCGTGGCGGCCCGGGCGCTGGCCGGGCTGGGCGTCGACGCCGACGCCATCGAGCGCAGACTGGACCGCGCCGCACCGCTGCGACGGCCGCCGGGCGGAGACGAGGCCGACGATGACGCCGAGGCGCTGGCCAGCATCGGCGTCGACCTGGACGAGATCAGGCGCAGGGTCGAGGAGAGCTTCGGCCCGGGCGCGCTCGACCGGGCTCCGGGGGGCGCCCAGGGGAGCCGGCGGATCACGATGACCCGGGAGGCGAAGCAGTCGGTCGAACTCGCCGCCAGGGAGGCCCGGGCGATGCAGCACGGCTACGTGGGCACCGAGCACCTGCTGCTCGGCCTGATCGGCGCTGCGCAGCGCAACCCGCGCGGGGACTTCAGCCCGCAGACCCTCAGGGACCTGGGCATCGATCCCGCCGAGGCGCGACAGCGAGTGCTCGACGAGCTCCGGCACACCTGAAAGTGGTGCGCCATCAGCGCGGGTGCCGCCCTCATGCAACCACAGGCTTACCAAGTAGATATATCGACCTAACTAGTAGGACAGGACATACTGTCCTTACAAAGAGTAGCTATATGAATACATAGCGCCATAATCTGTCATAGGGGACATCACGGATAGGATATGGTCAAATGCTCAGAGTAAGCGACGTGTGGGAGAGGGCACTCCACACACCCGCCAGCGCCGTCGCCAGATCGGGAGAGGTCATCGTCATCCGCTCCGGCGGCAGCTACGACGGAAAGCAGGGCATGAGCCTGGCTACCGGCGTGAGCAGCCGGTCCGCGGGTGCCCAGGCCCTGTGCCTGCACCTGGTGACGATTCCCCCGGGGACCAGGGGTGTGCCGCATGTCCACGAGGGGCACGAGTCCGCCATCTACACGGTCAGCGGCGAGACCGAGGTCTGGCACGGCGAGGGCCTGATGCAGCGCACCGTGGTCCGGGCCGGAGACTTCATGTACGTGCCGCCGGGCATCCCGCACCTCCCGGTGAACCGCAGCGACGTCATGACGGTGGCCGTCGTCGCCCGCACCGACCCCCAGGAGCAGGAGAGCGTGGTCACCATGAGCCTGCCGCCGCACCTAGCCGAACTCGACGACTTCCCCGTCGCCACCCCGTAGCCATCCTCACGCGGCAGCCGCGGCCCTGATGGCCATCTCCCCTCCCGCGAGCCAAAGGGGCCGCGGCGCCGCCTGGACCGAGGAGCGAGGAGCGAGGAGCGAGCGACCGAACGACGAGGGAAGGCGGCGCTGGTGAAGGGGGATGGGCCAGGGGGGACGGGGGGCGGGAGCCCCCCGTGCGCAGGAAAGGTGGGTGGGGCCCCGGAGGCGAGCGGGAAACAGAGCCTCAGCCGGCGAACGCCTCGGGTGGCGGGCAGGCGCAGACCAGGTTCCTGTCGCCGTAGGCCTGGTCGATGCGCCGCACCGGCGGCCAGTACTTGGCCCGGCGGTCCACGCCGGCCGGGTAGGCCGCCTGCTCGGCGTCGTAGGGGTGCTTCCACTCCCCCGCGATGAGCATCTCCGCGGTGTGCGGGGCGTTCTTCAGCGGGTTGTCGTGGGCGTCGTACTCGCCGGAAGCCACCCGGGCGATCTCCTCCCTGATCGCGATCATCGCGTCGCAGAACCGGTCCAGCTCGGCCAGGCTCTCGCTCTCGGTGGGCTCGATCATGAGCGTGCCGGCCACCGGGAACGACATCGTTGGCGCGTGGAAGCCGTAGTCGATCAGCCGCTTGGCCACATCGTCCACGGTGATCCCGGTCTGGTGAGCCAGCGGCCGCAGGTCGATGACGCATTCGTGCGCGACCAGGTCGTTCCGCCCGGTGTACAGCACCGGGAAGTGCGGCCCCAGCCGCCGGGCCACGTAGTTGGCGGACAGCACGGCGACCTGGGTCGCCTGCCGCAGCCCGGCCGCCCCCATCATCGCGACGTAGGCCCAGGAGATGGGCAAGATGCCGGCCGACCCGTAGGGCGCGGCCGCGACCGGGCCCGCGCTGCCTCGGCCGGGCAGGAAGTCCGCCAGGTGCGCGCGGACGGCCACCGGCCCGACGCCGGGGCCGCCGCCGCCGTGCGGGATGCAGAACGTCTTGTGCAGGTTCAGGTGCGACACGTCGGCGCCGAACGCCGGCAGGGTGACCACCCCGACCAGCGCGTTGAGGTTGGCGCCGTCGATGTACACCTGGCCGCCCGCCGCGTGCACGGCCGCGCAGATGTCGCTGACGTTCTGCTCGTAAACGCCGGCCGTGGACGGGTAGGTAATCATGATCGCCGCGACATGGCCCTCGTGGGCCTCCAGCTTGCCCTGCAGGTCGCCGAGGTCGACGGCGCCGCCGGCGTCGCACTTGACCACCGCGACGCGCAGTCCGGCCAGCACCGCGCTGGCCGCGTTGGTGCCGTGCGCCGACTCAGGGATCAGGCAGACGTCACGGGCCTCCTCCCCGCGCGAGGCGTGGTAGCCGCGGATGGCGAGCAGCCCGGCCAGCTCGCCCTGGGAGCCGGCGTTCGGCTGCACCGAGACGGCGTCGTAGCCGGTGAGCCTGGCCAGGCGGAGCTCGAGCGACTCGATCAGCTCCAGGTAGCCGCCGGCCTGCCCGGCCGGGGCGAACGGGTGCATCCCGGCGAACTCCGGCCAGCTGACCGGCTCCATCTCGGCCGCCGCGTTGAGCTTCATCGTGCACGAGCCGAGCGGGATCATCGACCGGTCGAGGGCGATGTCGAAGTCCGCCAGCCGCCGCAGGTAGCGCAGCATCGCGGTCTCGCTGCGGTGCTCGCTGAACACCGGGTGGGTGAGGTACGCGGAGGTCCGCCGCAGCGCGGCGGGCAGCGCGCCGTCCGGCTCGGAGAGTTCCACGTCGGCGGGGTCCTCTACGAAGCACAGGGCGGCCACGAGGGCCCGCAGCTGGTCATCGGTGGTGGTCTCGTCGCAGCTGACCTGGAGGGCATCATCCGGCGCCAGGAAGAGGTTGTATCCGGCGACCCTCGCGCGTTCCAGGGCGTGAGCCGCCTCGTCGCGTCCGCCCGCGAAGACGATCCGGATCGTGTCGAAGAAATCACCCAGGCTCGTTCGGTGCCCGTAGCCGCGCAGCGTCGCGGCCAGCACCGCGGCGCTACGGTGCACGCCCCGTGCGATGGCCGCCAGACCGTCCGGGCCGTGGTAGGCGGCGTACATGGCCGCGGTCACCGCCAGCAGGACCTGCGCCGTGCAGATGTTGCTCGTCGCCTTCTCCCGGCGGATGTGCTGCTCGCGGGCCTGCAGCGCGAGCCGGTAGGCGGGCCGCCCGCCGGCGTCCACCGACACCCCGACCAGCCGGCCGGGAAGCTGACGCTTCAGCGCGTCGCTGACCGCGATGTAGCCCGCGTGCGGGCCGCCGAACCACAACGGCACGCCGAACCGCTGGGTCGATCCCACCGCGACGTCGGCGCCCGCCTCGCCGGGCGGCCGGAGCAGGGTCAGCGCGAGCAGGTCGGCGGCCACCGCGGCCAGCGCCCCGGCGGCGTGCGCCGCCTCGATCAGCGGCGCGAGGTCGCGGACGATCCCGGAGGCGCCGGGGAACTGCAGCAGCACGCCGAACAGGTCGCTGCCCTGCCGGGCGATGACCTCGGGCGTGACCGGCTCGACGACGAGATGGATGCCGAGCGGCTCGGCCCGGGTGCGGAGTACCGCCAGGGTCTGCGGCAGGCAGTCGGCGTCGGCCAGGAACACGTGCCCCTTCTTCGTGGCCCGACGGGCCAGCGTCATCGCCTCGACGGCAGCGGTCGCCTCGTCGAGCAGCGAAGCGCCGGCCCAGGGCAGCCCGGTCAGGTCGGCCACCATGGTCTGGAAGTTCAGCAGCGCCTCCAGGCGGCCCTGCGAGATCTCGGGCTGATACGGGGTGTAGGCCGTATACCAGGCGGGGTTCTCCAGCACGTTGCGGCGGAGCACGGCCGGCGTGATCGTGTCGTAGTAACCCAGCCCGATCATCGAGGTGAGCACCTGGTTCCGGCCGGCTATCCGGCGCAGTTCGGCCAGCGCCTCGGTTTCGGTCAGCGGGTCGGGCAGGTGCAGGCCGGCCGGCGGCGTCCCGGCCGGCAGGGCGGCGGTGGTGAGCTCGTCGAGCGAGGAGTACCCCAGGCTGCCGAGCATGTGCTGCTGCTCGGCGGGCGTCGGGCCGATGTGGCGAACGGCGAAATCTGTCATGGAGCCTCCCCGGGACAAGCGCGGTCACTGGCTCCCCGTCTGTCACGCCGCCCGGAAAGCAGGCCAGCCGCTCCAGAGATGCCTGTCCCGCCCGGTTCGTGTGCCTGAGAGGTTCCGGGGATGTTGCCCCTTCGGCGCCCGCGGTTACGCGGAGACTCTCCCGGCCGGTGTCATCAGCACTTGCGATACTACCTGAGCCTGGCCCAGATGGTGGGACACGCGCCGGCAAACCCGCTAGCTGGTGCGGCGAAGCCGCCGCTTGGCCAGGTCGTCCTGGAACCCGGCGCCGCCGGGCGGCACCGCGACGAGCCCATCCTCGGCCCGGACGGCGGGCAGCACGGCCAGGTCACCCTCGACCTCGCGCCAGACCCGGCCGAGCGCGATGCCGAACACGCCCTGACCGCCCTGCAGCAGGTCGACTACCTCGTCGGCGGAGGTGCACTCGTAGACGCTGACCCCGTCGCTCATCAGCGTCACCTGCGCCAGGTCGGCACTGCCCCGGTCACGCAGGTGCTGCACCGCGGCCCTGATCTGCTGCAGCGAGATGCCGGTGTCGAGCAGCCGCTTGACCACCTTAAGCACGAGGATGTCGCGGAAGCTGTACAGCCGCTGCGAGCCGGACCCGTGGGCGGCACGCACGCTCGGCTCGATCAGCCCGGTACGGGCCCAGTAGTCGAGCTGACGGTAGGTGATGCCGGCGGCGGAGCATGCGGTCGGCCCCCGGTATCCGATCTCGACGGAGTCGATACCGGGCTGACCCGGCACGCCGGACCCCTCCGGGACGCTGGGGCTGCCGGGAACATCGCTGTCGTCGAACAGGGTGCCCTGCGAGCCCTCGTCACCCCTCGTCACCGCCACGCCCACCTCCACGGGAGCTGACTACCCACGGTACTCGCACCGTAAGCCGGCCCAGGCAACGGCGTCAACGACCCCGCACGGCGCGTCGCGACATTCCGGCGGCTTCGAGGCTTCCGGGACGATACCGCTACGCAGCCGCTCAGGTGGCCCGGCCGAAGTCCTCGGGCGAGATGGTGTCGAGGAACTCGCGGAACTTCTCGACTTCCGTTTCGTTGTCTTCCTGCTCATCCGGGATGGCCACGCCCGCCTCGTCCAGGATTTCCTCGCTGGCGAAGATCTGCGCGCCGGTGCGCAGCGCAAGCGCGATCGAGTCGGACGGCCGCGCGCTGACCTCGGCGCCGTTGGAGAAGACCAGGTCCGCGTAGAAGATCCCGTCCCGCAGCGCGGTGATGTTCACCGTGCGCAGCTGGACGTTCAGCACTTCGAGCACGTCACGGAAAAGATCGTGCGTAAGGGGCCGAAGGGAAACCATGCCCTGCTGGGCGAAGGCGATCGCCGTTGCCTCGACCGCTCCGATCCATATCGGCAGGTACCTGTCGCCCTGCGCCTCCTTGAGCAAGACGATGGGGCTGTTCGATGGCATCTCGACCCGGACGCCGATGACCTCCATCTGCCGCACTACAGCTCCGTCCTCACGTGCCTGGGGAACCTCTGCTTGGCCACCACTCCCTTTGCCAAGGTACACCCGTAATCGCCCGGAGGCCGACCGCAGCCCCCCGCCCGCTGGCCCGGCCGCGTCCGGAGCGGGCCCGGATTTGCCCTGACCCGCAGACCCCAGGGCCTCCAGTTCGAAGACGCTGGCGTGCAGTGGCGCCGAGGCGAGCCCGGCTTCGCCGAGAGCGGACTCGACCAGCGTCGCGTGCAGCCGCAGGGTCAGGTCGGCGATCTGCCACGCGGTCCTGGCCGCCGCGTCCCGCGCGCCCGGCCCGCGCTGCCGCAGCTGCGGCGCCACCACCTGCTCGACCAGGTTGGCTTCCCGGTCGGCGGCGGCCTTGACCGCGCGCAGGTGCCTGGCCTGCACGCCGTACTGGCGCAGCGCGGCCAGCGCCCGGGCCACCGCCAGCGCGTCCGCGCCGTACTGCCGGCCCACCCGGCGGACCAGGCCGTAGTCCTCGAGCTCGGTCAGCTCGACCTCGCTGATCTCGGCCGCGTCGAGCAGCTGGCGGCGGGTCAGGTCGCCGGCCGCGCGGCCCGCCGGGGGCTGGTCACCGGCCTCCTCGGCCCCGTCGGCCAGCCGTTCCCTGATCACCCGCAGCGGCAGGTAGGAGTCGCGCTGCATGGTCAGGATGTACCGGAGCCGCTCGATGTCGGCCGCGGAGAACCGCCGGTACCCGGAGCGTGACCTGGCCGGCTCGATCAGCCCCTCGGCCTCCAGGAACCGGATCTTGGACGTGCTGATGTCCGGGAATTCCGGCTGGAGCTGGGCGAGCACCTCGCCGATGCCGAACTGGCCGCGCGCGGACTGCTCGCTCATGAGGTGCCTCCCGCTCGCCGCCTGAGCCCT
>CAVWBQ010000008.1:0-285782 GCA_963753225.1 uncultured Actinomycetota bacterium
CGGCTGCGGCCATCTGAAGACCGGCGCCCCAGCCCGCGGGGAACGCGTGGCCAAGTACAACCGGCTGCTGGAAATCGCCGCTAGCACGCCCGGCCTTCGCTACGGCATGCCAGCGAGCTGACAACCACCCGCCTCCTGTGTTCTGGTGCTGCCCGCTGCTAGGCCTCGATAACGCGCCATGACTACGTGATTGCCAGGTTTCGCGCGGCGGGCAGCCGCAGAACACGGCGCCGTCGAGGAACGCGGCCGCCCGCCGCCAGGCGGTCATCTCCGGTCCCCGGGTTCGTGGCGGTGCGCCCCGGTGTTCTTGCTGAACGCCTCGTCCAGCTCGGCGATCAGCATGTTCGCGTGCTCCGCCGCGCCCCCTGCCGTCACCTGACCGGCCCGCGGGTCGAGCGCTCTCAGGCCCAGCAGATGCCGGACGCACAGCGGCGCCCGGCGGCCAGGGGCCGGGTGCGAGCCTCGCAGTGATGCGCGCAGGTCATCGACCGCCCGCTGCGCCGCGTTCCCCGCGGCCAGGCATACGGGGCAACTGGCTGGCCCGGCGGCGCGGCGGCGCACGGAACGCGGCAGCCAGCGAGCTGCGCCCGGCGGTGACGCCGGGCGCCCGGTCAGGCCGGCGGCGAGGCAGCGAGCCTGCCAGGCCAGCAGCGATGAGGCGCCCCGCTGGCCCGCGAGAACGACGAGGTCGTTGAGGTGACCGCCGCACAGCAGCCGGCGGTCCGGCTGGTCGCCGTCGCTGGCACGGAGGATCTCCCCCAGGCAATCGGTCTCCGACCGGCCCGCGGCCAGGCAGGCGGCGCACAGCTCCGAGCCGGGCCGGGCCATGGCCCGAGCCGTGCGCCGCAGCACCGCGCGCGTGTCTGCGTCGTAGTCCGTCCCGGCTAGCCAGCCGGGGCTGGCCGGCCGGGCGATGACGGCCGCCGTCATCGTCTCCGACAGCCAGCCGACGACCCGGTGACCTCCGCGCGCCGAAGCCATCCGCAGGTGCGGGATGCACAAGCCGCCGAGCTCGCGGTAGCGCTCCCGGACCGAGCTGCTGTCCAGGCCGTCGAGCAGGGTATCCAGCGCCCGGCCGGCGGCGCCGTCGTCATGCCCGCACCCCGGGCAGGCGGCGAGGCGCGCCGCGCGGCCGCTCAGCCGGTCCCGCGCCGCGCGCATGAGGTACTGGTAGACGGCGGTAAGCCTGCTCGCGGCTCCGGGCTGGCTCATCAGCCCGCGGGTGTGGCGTGGGCACATCCCCAGCGACGAGCACAGCCGGGTGATGGTCACGACGTCCGCATGTCCCTCGAGCGCGAACCAGGCGAGGTAACGATCGGCGGCCTCGCCGGCATAGCGGCACACGGGGCAACCCGGCCCGGTCAGCAGGTCCGCTGCGGAGTACAGCGTGAGCACCGTCGGGCCGCGCGGGATCGGCGTGGCGGCCGGCACGCTAGCCGCCTCCGTCGGCAGCCTGGTCGAGCAGGCCCATGACGTGACGAAGCGCCGCCTCCCGTTCGGCCAGTTCTCTTTCCTTCTCCTCCGCCTCGGCCGCCGACGCTTCCCGGAGCTCGGCCGCGGCCCGCAGCGCGGACCGTATCCGGTCCGTGCCGTCGGCATACCGCTGCTCGACCGCCCGCCGCAGCGCCCGCGTCGCCTCGGCCAGCCGGTACTGCAGGTCGCCGCGGGCCCGGCCGACCTGGCTGCCGACCAGGCCCGGGGCCGCACGGTGCAGGTGCTCCCTGACTGTCCGCCTGCCGAACTCGCCGGGGAGCCAGCGGCGGACGGCACCTGCCAGCAGCTCGGTCTGGCCGACATCCTGGCCGGCGGTGTAGAAGAACCGTCGGCTCTCGGTCAGCCGGCCTTCCGGCTCCGGGACCTCGAGATCCAGGCCGAGCAGCTCGGAGGCGGAGTCGCGGAGCACGTCGAGCTCGGCCGCCAGGTCCGCGGCCAGCCGGGCGTCGACCGCGGCCAGCCCCTGCTCGATGGCTTCTGTGCGCTGCTGGCGCCAGGACTCCGCGGCCGCCACGGCGAGCGCGGCGAGCTGCTCCCGGCCGCGCCGCTCGATCTCAGCCGCGGTGGCGTCGCGCAGTTCGCCGTCGAACACCGCCTTGAGCTGCCCGGTGATCTCGCGGCCCAGCCGCGGCCCGTCCTCATCGGCGGCATCGTTGAGCGCGAACAGCAGCCGTCCCGACTCGCCGTCGACCACGGTCACGGCGTCGTGGCTGTGCACGGTCACCTCGGAAAGCCGCGCGGTGAACTGCTCGACCCGCTGCGCCGCGTCGCCGGCGCGCATCTCGGCCGCCCGGCGGGTCAGCCTCACCTCATCCAGCAGCGACCCGGCGATCCGGCGTCCCTGCGCCACCGCCGACGCGCGCAGGTCCGTCTCCCGCCTGGCCGACAGGTAGGCGGTGAAATCGGCCCCGAACGCGGCGAAGCCGTCATCGCGGTCTCGCAGCGCGGCGCGCGCCGACATCGGATACACGGTGCCGTGATGGCCGGCCTCGCCGAGCACCCGCCGGGTGAACTCCACCGCCTCCGCCAGCCCGGCCTCGTCGAGGTGGTCGGCCTTGTTCAGCACCGCGAACGTCGCCACCGACAGCCCGGCCACCCGGCCCAGCAGATCCCGCTCGCTGGCCGACACCGGCGGATCGGCGGTCAGCACGAACACCGCCGCGTCCATCGACCGGAGCGCCTCGTGGGCCGTCTCGGTACCCCACTCGAACACCGACCCGGTGCCCGGCGTATCGACTAGCTCCACCCCGCCCGCCAGCACCGGCGCGGCCAGGTACACGGTCACGTCGGCGATGCCGCGGCGGTTACCCGGATTCCCGCGCTCGGTCACCAGGTCGGCGAGGGCGTCCAGCGGATGCTTCTCGTCGTGCCCGTCGAGGAACCGCACCTCGGCGCGCTCGTCGTCGCCGTACCGCACCGTAGTCGTGACCGCGGTCAGCGGGGTGACGCCGGATGGCAGCACCGCACGGCCGAGCAGCGCGTTGATCAGCGTGCTCTTGCCTCGTTTGGCCTCGCCGGCCACCAGGACCCGCAGCCGCGCCGCGTCCAGCCGGTCCAGCAACGCGACCAGCTGCTCGCGGTCTCGCTCCGTCCCCAGCGCAGCTAGCTCGTTCAGTGCGCTGATCAGGGCACCCTCGCCGTTCGGCATCGCCGCCATCCTCCTACCCGCGCATGTGATACGCCTGGTAGGGACCGTTGGCGGCATCGCCGCATTGAAACCGTCCACGCGCAACGCGGACGCCAGCGCGGCGAGCCCCACCGCCGCACTCTCGCCAGGATAGCCCGTCGGCTAGCGGCTCAAGGTCACGCCAGGGCGGTCACCGCGGCGATGACAGCGATCAGCGCGATGAGCATGTAGAGCAGGTAGGCGTCCAGGCGCCCCGACTGCAGGCGCTTGGCCGCCGTCACGACCGCCATGAAGAATCCGAGCGCGGGCCGGTACAGGTAGGTCTCGACCACCTCCATGACGTCGGAGGCGTACCGCAGGTGCGCGGCCGCCTCGCCCTGCGCGGGATCGGGACGGTCCGGCGGGCCTGAGCCGTCGTCGCGGCCGTCTTCGGTCATCATGACCTCGCGCAGCTCGGCCCGGGTGTGCAGGACGCCGGCCAGCACCCGGCGGGTGGGGTTGGCGTAGCCGAACGCGGTGTAGGAATCCGCCCCCTCGACCCCGATCGTCGCCGAGCGCCAGGCCGGAACCCGGCGCACCCGCAGCAGCCGCCGGCCGGACACGGCCCAGGCGAACAGCACGGTCAGCAGCAGCATCAGCGGCATCTCGACCCACAGCCAGGACGGCGACAGGATCGAGAACCCGTCGAACACCGGCTGCAGCACCCAGGGCGACTTCAGCGTGCCCATGGTCAGCGAGGCCGGGACCGCGGGCGACAGCCCGGCCGCGATCACCCGGATCTCCAGCGGCGTGATCGCCGCGGTCGCCAGGCAGCCGCCGACAGCACCAGCACCGCGGCCCGGCCGGCCCAGCCGTACCCGCTCCGGCCCGGCTCGGACTCGGTGCCGCGGCCCAGCACGATCAAGCCGACGAGGCGGACGAAGGTGACGCCGGCGAAGCCGACGGTGAGGGCGACCGCGGCGCCGGCCAGGGCCAGCACCAGGCGGTAGCCGAGGCCGGGCACCCGGAACTGCTGCATCAGCGATTCCAGCAGGAACCACTCCGACACGAAGCCCACCGTGGGCGGCAGCCCGGCCAGCGTCAGCGAGCCCACGGCCAGCCCGAACCCGCTCCACGGCGTCCGCCGCGCCCGCCCCCGCAGTTCTTCCAGGTCGTCGGCGCCGGTGGCGGCCTCGATCCCGGCGGACGAGGTGAACAGCAGGGACTTGGCCACGGTGTGCGCGACCACCTGCAGCGTGGCGGCCAGCAGCCCGGCCGCGACCAGGCGCCGGTCGCCGACCGCCGCGCCGGTCAGCGCGACGCCGAACCCGATGACGATGAGCCCGGTGTTCTCGACGCTGGAGTAGGCGATCACCCGGGACAGCCGGTTCTGCACCGCCGCGTGGGCGATGCCGAGCAGGGCGCTCAGCGCGCCGAGCACCAGCAGCCCGCCGGTCAGCCAGCCAGGCGCCCGGCCGGTCAGCGCGAACGTGCGCCACATGCCGTAGAAGGCCACGTTGACGCAGACGCCGGCCATGATCGCGCGGGCCGGGCCGGGGGCGGCGGCGTACCCGCGCGGCATCCAGACCTGGAACGGCACCAGGCCGGCCTTGACCGCGAACCCGCCGAGCAGCAGCACCTCGGCGGTGGTGCGGGCCGCGCCGCCCGGGACATGGGCGAACGAGGCCAGCATGATCGAGTGCGACCTGGTGGCCAGGAGCAGCAGGCCGGCCAGCAGCGCGGCCCCGCTGACCTTGCCGAACGCGAACGTGACCTGGGCCGCGGCGGCCCGGCCCGGCTTGTTCCGCTCGGTCCCCGCGAGCAGGTAGAAGGCGAGCGTCAGCGTCTCCCAGCCGAACAGCGCGGTGAACGCGTCCCGTGCGGTCATGATCACCGCGACCGCCCCGAGCGCAAGCGCGTAGCTCGCGCCCAGCCGGCGCCGGATGACCGTGCCGGCCGGGCCGACCAGCTGGCGAACGCGAGCGAGACGGGTACGGCCGCGCCGAACGTCAGCGCCAGGAACATCCCGGACAGCCGGTCGGCGCCCAGCGCGGCCGCCTGCTGGCCCGGTACCGGATCCCCGAGCCAGCCCGCCACGTCGAGCCGCACCGTCCGGCCCGCCAGGGCGAATCCGCCCAGCACGGCCAGGCACGCCGAGCCCGCCGCGCCGAGCAGGTACGGCCAGGACCGCAGGAACCGCCCGCCAGTGAAGTCGGCCGCGGCCGCCAGCGCCAGCAGGATCAGCCCGGCCGCGAACAGCCCGCTCATAGCTCCGTTCGTAGCTGGCCGACCGCGATCAGCAGGGCATTAAGGATGCCGAACGGGCTGGGCGGGGAGCCCGGCAGCCAGACATCGACCGGTACCGTAGCGGCGACGCCCCCGGTGACCGCCTCGCTCTCGCTCAGCAGCCCGCCGCTGACCGCGTCGGTGCCCACCGCGATGACGACCTTCGGCTCTGGCATCCCGTCGTATGTCGTGCGCAGCGGCCCGGACATGCCCCGGGCGCCGGCCCCGGTGACCAGCAGCACGTCGGCGTGCCGCGGGCTGGCGGTGAAGAACACGCCCAGCCGGCCGATGTCGTAGACCGGGCCGAGCAGGGCCTGGATCTCCCACTCCTCGCTGCCGTCGGACCCGGCGTCCACGTGCCGGAGGTGGACGCTGCGGCGCAGCGCGGCGGTCCGTTCCCGCAGCCGGGCCCTGATCGCCTCGACCGCCTCGTCGGTCTCCGGGGGTTCGGGGATGACGAGCGCTTCCCGGCTCAGCCCGGCCGCGGCCGGGCCGGTGGCGCCGCGGGACCAGGCGAACAGGTCGGGCCGCTCGGCCACGCACCGGCCGCACAGGATGCACCGCCCCTGGTCGACCCCCCGCGCGGAGATGGCTCCGGTCGGGCAGAGCGCCGGGTCGACGGAATCAGTCGGTCCCAGCGCCCGGGCCGGGCCGCGCCAGCCGTCGGCGTAGGGATCGGGCCGGCCCGGCCAGCGGGTGGTGACGACCCCGTCGCGCAGCCCGCGCAGCACCCAGATGCTCATAGGGCCACCCCCGCGACGGACAGGCCGAAGCTGGCCTCGATGAACGGGAAGTCGGTCAGGATGTCCCCGGTGAAAACCTCGTGCATCAGCACCAGGTTGTGGAACGACGCCGACCTGGGCTGGCAGCGGGCGATCCGGCCGCCGGCCAGCTCCACGTCGTAGAGGACCTCGCCTTGCGGTGCTTCGGCCCATCCGGCCGCCCGGCCCCGGACCGGCTCGCACGGTAGCCGGGCGGGATCGCCAGCCCGTTCGGTCAGATCGTCGGCGGCCTGCCGGATCAGGCCGAACGCCTGGTCCACCTCCTCCCACCGGACCCGCAGCCGGGCCAGCGCGTCGCCGGCGGCGTGCGCGGGGGCGGGCGGCAGGGTCAGCGACGGGTACCCGTCGTAGGGGCGGGCCAGCCGGGCGTCGTCCGCGTAGCCGGACGCCTTGCCGATCGGGCCGAGCGCGCCGTGCTGGCGTGCCCGCGCCGGGGTCAGCGGCCCGGTGCCGCGCAGCCGGTCCAGGAACGAGGAGGTACCCATCAGCGCGCCGGCGTCGGCGGTGACGGCCTTGCGGAGCTTGCCTGCCTCGGCGAGTATCTGCGCGGGCGGCAGCGATGGCAGCGCGCCGACTCCGCCTGGTACCACCACGCCGCGCCCGAACCGGCTGCCGCACAGCGCGCTGACCAGCCGCTGCACCCGTTCCTTGTGCAGCGCGAACCGGGCGGTGGCCACCGCGAGCCCGGCCGCGTCGGCCAGCCGGACCGCGACGTCGAGGTGGTTGGCGATCCGCTCCAGCTCGGCGTGCAGCACCCGGACCAGGCCCGCGGCGGGCGGCGGCTGGCAGCCCGCGACCTGTCTCGACCGCGTGGCAGAAGGCGAGGGCGTGGGCGACCGAGGCGATACCCTCGGCCCGTTCGGCCAGCAGGACGGCGTCGGCCGGGGTCATCCCGGCGAACCGGTCCGCGATGCCCCGGTGCTTGTAGAAGACCCGCATGTTCAGGTGCGGGATCGCCTCGCCCGGCGTCTCGACCAGGTACTCGATCGACTCCATCACGCCGGACCGGACCGGGCCGTGCGGGATCGTGAAGACCCCGTAGCCGGCCACATGCCGCGGCAGCGCGTGGTCCTCGGGCGGGCCGGGCCGGATCAGGGGCGCCGGCCGCGGATGCCCCTCCGGCACCACGCCGAAGCGGTCGTGGATCACCCGCTCGTACCAGAACGCCGCGCCCAGCCGCGGGGTGAGTGCCGGATAGCCGGCCGCGCCCGGTGGCAGCGGCGTCTCCAGAGTGTCGATGCCGCGTGCCGTCGCGAGGTATGCGGACAGGACCAGCGGGCCGCCATCCGCCTGGCTGCCCGACAGGCCGGCGAACCGGTTCCCGGCCTTGACCCGCGAGCAGAGTTCGTCCCACAGCGCGGTGACGCCGGGCTGGGTCATCGTCATCGGGCCGCCCCCAACTGGAGGACAGCGCGGTCGATCAGGCCAGTGAGCTCCCCTGGAGGATGGATGCCGAGGATGAACAGGACCGCGACGCCAGCCAGGACCGGGACCACCATCCAGGCGGAGGGCTCGCCGCGGCTGATGGCCTGGGCGGGGGCCGGGGTGAACATCATCTGCGTGGCTGAGGCGGTCAGCCCGAAGAAGGCCACGGTGACCAGGACGATCAGGACCGCCGCGGCGGCGTAGCTGCCTGAGCCCAGGCCGCCGTAGACGATCTGGAACTCGCTGCGGAAGATCCCCGACGGCGGCATCGCCGACAGCGCGAACACCGCGAGCAGGAACAGCGGCCCGCTCCACGGCAGCAGGTCGAGACCGCCCCGGATGGCCGAGATCTGTTTGCTGCCGAACTTGGTCACGAGCACGCCCGCGCCCATGAACGCGTTCCCCTTGGCCGCGGCGTGCGCCAGGACGTGCAGCATGACGCCGGCCAGCGCCACCGGCGCGCCGAAGCTCACCCCGATGGCCAGGATGCCCATGTGCTCCACGCTGGAGTAGGCCAGCAGCCGCTTGACGTCCCGCTGGCCGAACACGTACAGCGCCGCCAGCAGCAGCGAAGCCACGCCGAACGCCAGCAGCGCGTCGCGCGGGAAGCCGCTGCCCAGCGACGCCGCGGTGAACTGGTAGAAGCGCAGGATCGCGTAGAAGCTGACCGCGAGCAGCGAACCGGACAGCAGCGCGGAGACCGGCGTCGGGGCCTCGGAGTGCGCGTCCGGCAGCCAGGTATGCACCGGGAACAGGCCCACCTTGGTGCCGTAGCCGAGCAGCGCGAGCAGGAACGCGAACCGGACCGGGGTGGCGGCCAGGTGCGGGCCGGCCGCGATGAGCGGCTGGATGGCCAGGTTGTAGTGCTCGCCCAGGACCTGGGATCCGGCGTAGTAGGCGAACACCGTGCCGAGCAGGGCCAGGCTCAGACCCGCGCTGGCGATCAGCACGTACTTCCAGGCCGCCTCAGCCGCCCCGTCGGTGTCCTCGATCGCGACCAGCAGGGCCGAGATGATCGTGGTCACCTCGACCGCGATCCACAGCAGGGCCAGGCTGCTCATCAGCGGCGCGGCCAGCATCGCCCAGGCGAACAGGTTCAGCCCGGCGTAGAACCGCCGGGCGTACAGGTCCTCGTGCCGCTTGGTGTAGCCGACCGCGTACACCGCCACGGCCGCGTACAAGAAGCCCGTGGCCAGCAGGAAGATCACGCTCACCGCGTCGGCCCGCAGGTAGGACAGGTAGTTCAGATCATGGTGCGCGGCCGCCGGGACCAGGGCGAGCACCAGGCCGAAGCAGGCGATTCCGGATGCCACGGTGACCGCGGCGGCCGCCCGGACGGCCCGGAGCGGCAGGACCGCGCAGGTTATCCCGGCAGCCAGCGAGACGATCAGCAGGGCGAGAACGACGCCGATCACCGGCTCACCCCTGCAACCGGGTCAGGTCGGCGGTGGACAGCGATTCGGCCTTGGTGTGGTGGCTGCGGATCAGCATCCCGAACACCACGATCGCCACCAGCAGGTCGAACAAGAAGGCGGTCTCCAGGATCAGCGGCAGCCCGGACGCTACCACCAGCGCCGCCAGCGAGATGGCGTTCTCCAGCGCCAGGAACCCGATGGCCTGGGACGCGACGTCGCGGCGCACGATCATCAGGCCGAACGCGACCAGCACCATCGCGCCCGCGATGGACAACGCGGTCGCCGGCGCGGCCGGGCCGTGGATCTGCATAGCACCGAAGCAGAAGAAGCCGACCGCGGCCAGCACGATCCCGGCCAGCACGGCCGAAGCCGGGCTCAGCGTGTGACTTCCCGCCACGCCGACCCGCTCTTCCTCGTCGCGGCCTTCGCCTCCGGTCCATCCGAGGACGCGGCGCATCACCAGCGGGACGGCGACCACCTTGAGCGCGGCGGACAGCGCGGCCAGCGCGTACAGGTCTGGCAGGTTCCGGTCCGCGGCGATGACGACCGCGAGCACCGAGAGCAACGCGGACTGCGCCATGTACAACCGCACCTGGTCGCGGCCCAGGGCCTGGCGCAGCATGCCGAACTCGATCAGCAGCATCGCCGCGGCGATCACGTTGGCCACGCCCTGGTAGACGCCGGGTGCCTGCACGGCGCCTATGGCCACCGGGCCCATCAGCCACCCCCTAGGTACAGCGTGAAGACCCCGAGCACGGCGAGCAGGAAGGCGCCAGACACGAACTCGGTGATCTTGAACAGGCGCAGCTTGGCGAAGGAGTTGTCGATGACCGCCACCACCACGCCGACCGCGCAGGCCTTGGCCAGCAGCGCCGCGATGGCCAAGACGACGGCGCCGGGGCGCTGGGTGGAGGCCAGGCCCCACGGGGCCAGGAACACGTCGGCCAGGATCGTGAACAGGATCAGCTGCTTGAGCTCGCCGCCCCACTTCAGCAGCGCGAAGTACGGACCGGAGTGCTCGAACGCCCGGGCCTCCTCGATCATCCCGAACTCGTTCGTCCCGGTGTGCGTCTCCACCGGGATCCGCCCGGTCTCGTGCAGGATCACCATGAACAGCGCGGCCGCGGCCAGAAGGTGCGCTGGCCGGATGATCTGCCCGGCGCTCGACCGCACCGTCGCGGCCAGCGCATACGGCAGGTCAGTACCGGTCAGCAGGGCCACGGTGAACACCACGAACAGCACCACCGGCTCGGTGATGGCCGAGAACGTCTTGGCCCGACTCGACCCGAGCTGCGCGTACGGGCTGCCGGTCTCCAGCGCGGCGGTGGCGACCACGAAGCTGGCCAGCGACAGCAGGAACCCGCCGCCCAGGATGTCGCCCATGTAGCCCAGCGGCAGCCCGTAGCTGGTCAGCACCGGGATCAGCAGCGGGATGGTCAGGTAGCACGTGACCGCGATCAGCGGCGCGGCCAGGAAGAACCAGCTCGCGCCCTCAGGCGCCAGCGCCTCCTTGTGGAACAGCTTGGCCAGGTCGTAGTAAGGCTGCCTGATACGCGGCCCGCGGCGGCCCTGCAGCCGCGCCTCCACCCTGGCGATCACGCCGGTCACGCCGGGCGCGCCCAGCGCGACGGTCAGCACCTGCAGTAGCTGGATGACCGGTATCGGAAGGAGTAGGGGGCCGGGGAGGTGGGCGGGGCTCACCGCGCGGCCCTCGGATCATTGCCGGGCAATCCCAGCGGGTCTTCCATGGCGAGGCCTCCTACCCAGATGTCATCGACAGGGGTAGAGGCCATCAGCGCGGCATTCGCTACGCGGTTATGGCGAGCCTCATCGCCAGAAGATCATTGTTGCCTATGCCGTTCGCGGCCGGCAAGCCAGCCCGGCGTGCGGCTGTCCCCGTTCATGCGGCCAGATGGCTGGCCAGGACCTCCACCGTGCGCGCCGTCCAGGCGGAGGGGCGGGGACGGGCGCCATCCGTCAGGCCGTTCCAGTAGATCGACCAGGTACCCGCGACCACGCGCCGAACGACCGGGGCGGTGAGCAGCCGCGTGACCGCTGAGGCGGTCCTCGGCCGGCGCAGCAGCATGCCCTGCAAGGCCGACGCGCCGACCATGTACCGCCCGAGCGCCGCCTCGATCGCCTCGGTGTAGGCGTGGCCCGCCCGGGCCGGGTCGGCCAGCACCGCCTCGGCGGCCAGCCGCGCGCTGACCATGGCCGGGCCGATGCCCTCACCCTGCAGGGGGTTGATCAGGCCCGCGGCGTCCCCGGCTACCAGCACGTTGCCGGCGGCGGGCGGGGCGCCGGTGCCGCCCATGCGCAGCCATCCGCCCATCACCGGCCCGGGCTGCGCGTCCGGGCCCAGGTCGCCATGTCGGCCGAGCAGCGCCACCAGCCGGGCCAGATCGCCGCGCAGCTGCGCCTGCCTGCGGTCGTGGCCCAGGCCGACCCCGATGCCGACGTTGGCCTGGCCGTCCGCACCGGGAAACAGCCAGCCGTAGCCCGGGTAGATACGCCACGGGCTGGCGTCGAGCAGGACCAGCAGCGGCAGCGGAACCGTGGCCGGCACGTAGGCGCGGATCGCGAAACCCCACAGCGCCGTCTGCGGGTCGAGCATCCCGGCCATCCGGGCGACCGGGCTCAGCGCCCCGTCCGCGGCGATGATGACCTCGCCGGCCAGGCGCTGCCCGTCGCTGGAGACGACCGCATCCACCCGGCCGCCGCGGCCCGTCTCGACCGCGGTGATCCGGGCTCGTACCGGGACCGCGCCGGCCGCCAAGGCGGCCTCGCGCAGCGCGTGATCAAGCACGAGCCGCGGCACGATGATCCCGTGACCAGGGTAGCTGCGCCCGGGGAAGGCAGGCAGCCTGCTCCGCCGGCCGGAAGGACCGACCGCGAGCAGGTCAGAGCCCTGGCCTGCGTCGGGGACACGCAGGCCTAGATCCGCCAGGACCTGCACCCCGCGGGGTCCCACCAGGTCCCCGCAGGCCTTATCGCGCGGGAAGGCCGCCTTGTCCGCGAGCGCCACCCGCGCACCGGACCGGGCCAGCACCAGCGCGGCGGTGCTGCCGGCCGGCCCGGCGCCGACCACCACCACGTCGAACCGGCGCCGCACCGGGTCGGCTGCATCGCCAGGCACAAGCGGCTCCTTCTGTTGTCAGGGACCTAGTCAGCCTATTCCCGCTGGCGCAGCACGAATTTCTGGGTCTTGCCCGTCGACGTCTTCGGCAGCGGACCGAACTCGATCGAGTCCGGGCACTTGAAGTGCGCGAGGCGCCCCCGGCAGAACGCGATGATCTCCTCCTGGGTGGCCGCGGCGCCCTCGTTGAGCGTGACGAACGCCTTCGGCCGTTCTCCCCAGTGCGGGTGCGGGATCCCGATGACCGCGCATTCGAGCACGGCCGGGTGGGCGGCGATCGCCTGCTCGACCTCGATGCTGGAGATGTTCTCGCCGCCGGAGATGATGATGTCCTTGCCGCGGTCACGTAGCTCGATGTTGCCGTCGGGGTGCCAGACGGCCAGGTCCCCGGAATGGAACCAGCCCCCGGCGAACGCCGTGCCAGTGGCGGCCTCGTCATCGTAGTAGCCGCTCATGACGTTGTTCCCGCGCATGACCACCTCGCCCATCGTGGCCCCGTCCTGCGGGACGTCGTTCATCTGCTCGTCGACGACACGGACCAGATCGGCCGACGGGTAGGCCTGTCCCTGGCGCGCCAGGGACCTCGCGCGCTGTTCCACCGGGAGTTCGCGCCACCCTTCCTGCTCGGGGCACACGGTGATCGGGCCGTAGGTCTCGGTCAGGCCGTACACGTGCACGACGCGGAAGTTGAGCTCGCTCATCCGGGCCAGCAGCGTCGGGGAAGGCGGGGCGGCGGCCACCATCGCCGTCACCGGCCGCTCCAGACGGTGCGCCCGGGGATGGTTGACGACCATCAGCTGGACGGTCGGCGCCCCGTTGTAGTGCGTAATCCCCTCGCCGTCGATCAGCTCCCAGATGAGCCCGGGGTCCACCGCGCGTATGGTCACGTGGCGCGCCGCGACCGCGGTGACCGCCCATGGGAAGCACCAGCCGTTGCAGTGGAACATCGGCAGCGTCCACAGGTAGGCCGAGTCGGTGCCCAGGCCGGCCACGATCACCTCGCTCAGCGAGTTCAGGTACGCGCCGCGGTAGGTGTACTGCACCCCCTTGGGCCGTCCCGTGGTCCCGGAGGTGTAGTTGATCGAGATCGTCTCCTCCTCGTGCTCCAGCCAGCTCGCCGGCCGCGCCGGCGAGGCGCCGGCCAGGAACTCCTCGTACGGGTCTGGCGGGACGCCGGTGTCGTCGCAGCGGATCACGGCCACCCCGGCCAGGTCGAGTGGTTCGGTGACCGCCGCGAGCGCCGTGTCGAGCAGCAGGTACCGCGCGCCGCTGTGCTGCAGGATGTACCCGACCTCGGCGCTGGACAGGCGGTTGTTGACCGCCACGAGGACCCCGCCCGCCGCGGGGACGCCGAAATGGGCCTCGAGCATGGCCGGCGAGTTGAACAGCAGCGTGGCGACCCGTTCTCCCTTGGCCAGGCCCGCCGACCTGAGCGCGTTGGCGAGCCGCCACGACCGTTCGGCCAGTTCCCGGTAGTTATACCTCCGCCTGCCGTGCACGACCGCGACGTTGTCCGGGTACATGTACGCGGCCCGGTGCAGGAACTCGACCGGGTTCAGTTCCGAACGGAACACCGTGCCCGCCTCCGCCCCGGCTCCGGGCCCACCGGGGTTCGGCGAAAGCGTGCTGGTCATCGCGTGCCTCCTGTCGGCTCGAGCAAAACCCCTGGGTTCATGATCCCCGCTGGGTCGAGTTCCGCCTTCGCGCCGCGCAGCGCGCTGGCGAACAGCTGCGGCACCTCGCGCAGGTACCAGCGGCGATGGTCGCGCCCGACGGCATGGTGGTGGGTGATCGTGCCGCCGAGCGCCGCGATCGCCTCCGCGGCCGCGAGCTTGATCTCGTCCCACTGCTCCAGTTCCCGGCCGGGACGGCCGGGCGCGAAGACCGAGTAATACGGTGCGGGGCCGTCGGGATACACGTACGCGAAACGGCACGAGACCACGCCGGCGCCGCACGCCTGGCGCACCGCCTGTCTCGTGGCCGCCAGGACACCCTCGTGGAAGTCCCAGAAGCGATCCCAGGTGATGGCCGTCTCGAAGGTCTCGCTGATCAGCCCGAGCCGGACCAGGCCGTCACGCAGGTACCCGCCGCGCAGGAACGAGGCCCGCCAGGCCGCGGCCGGGTCGCTCTCCCCGCCGCTCTGCTCACCACGGGCCTCGCCGCCATGGCCGGCGCAGATCTCCAGTGCCCGGGCCAGCCACGGCCCCAGCTCGTGGTCCGCGGACTCGAAGCCGAGCACGAGAATCGCGTGCGACCCGTCGCCGCTTCCCGACATCAGCGCCTCGTCGTGGCCGAGCAGGCGGCAATTGGCCGGATGAAGCCCGGACTGCGCGAGCTCCAGTGACGCCTGCACCGCGTCGGCGAAGCCGGCGAAGAGCACCGAGGCGCCCGCCCGGAACCGCGGCCGCGGCTGCACGCGCATCCACGCCTCGGTGATCACGCCCAGCGTGCCCTCGGAGCCGCAGAACAGCCGCTCCGCCGACGGGCCCGCCCCGGAGGCCGGCAGCCGCCTGGTCTGGAGCATGCCGCGGGGAGTCACCACGCGGACGGCCTCCACGAACTCGTCGATATGGGTGTGCAGCGTCGCGAAATGGCCGCCCGAGCGCGTCGCTATCCACCCGCCCAGTGTCGACCACTCGAACGACTGCGGGAAGTGCCGCAAGGTCAGGCCGTGCGGCTTCAGCTGCGCCTCCAGCGCCGGACCCAGCGTGCCCGCCGCGATCCGCGCCGCCCGCGAGGTACGGTCGACCTCCAGCACCCCCTGCAGGTGGCGAAGGTCGACGCTGATCACGCCGCGATAGCCGTCGCCCACATCGGGCTCGACCCCGCCGACCACGCTGGATCCGCCGCCGAACGGGATCGCCGCGACGCCGGCATCGCTACACCAGTCCAGCACCGACACCAGCTCGTCCTCGCCGCGGGGGAACGCCACAAGATCGGGCGCATGCGTGTAATCCCGGCGGAAGGCACGCACCAGATCGCGGAACGACCGGCCGTACGTGTGGGCGGCCCGGTCGTACGGGTCGGTGCTGAAGGCCGGCTCGAGCGACGCCGGCGGCACCAGCCGCGGCGCGCGCAGGTCCAGCTCATCTACTCGAGGCGGTTCCTGCAGGCGGACGCCGTCGATCCCCAGGCGTTCGGTGAAGACGGCCCCGAGCTCCCCGATCTCGCTCGCCGCGAGCCCTTCGCCTTCCAGGCCCCAGCCCCAGAACTTGCGCCTCGCGGCTGCGCTCGCCATCGCGCCTCCTAACAGGTCTCGCCGGCCCCAGACCAGAAGCATCCCTCTGACGGCCGGCGACGCGCTAGGCCTCGGCGATCACGGCGACGGACACCCTCATCCCGCCGGGCCGGATCGGGAGCTGTGCGCCCTGCCGGGCCGGCGTCGACGGGCCGCGAGTTCGGCAGGCCGTAGGATGCTCACGCTATGGGACATCCCGGTCGGATGCCGGCGAAGCGGTCTATCATCTCCGCCGCATCGCTGTGCGTAGTCGCGGTTCTGTCGGGCTGCTCCGCGGTGTCGTCGTCCGCCGATCCTCCGGTGCCCACCGCGGTTCGCTCCGCGGTTCCCTCCGCAGTTCCCTCCACCAAGGCCGCGTTGGCCTTCACCGTCGCGGGGGTACGTCCCGTGCTGCCGAGCGGAAGCCAGGACACGCACGCGCAGACGCCGACGGCCAGCTGCGATAGCGCTACGCTCGCAGCCGACAAGGCTCTGGGAGACAGGGTGGCCCGTGGGTTCGCGCTGGCCAGCTTCCCCGCGGCGGCTGATCTGCTGGCGCATTTCCTCGCGGGGAAGGGAACCCGGGTCAATTACCTGGCCGGGTCGCCGATCTCGAAGAAGGTCCTGGCCAGCGGTGCCTTCCGGGCGGTGAACAACGAAGTCGCCGAAGCGATCCTCAGCCAGCTGGAGGCGGGCAGGGCACGCGTTAGGCTCGCCGCCGCGCAGCTGCCGACGGTGGCATTCGAATCTAGGAGCAGCGACCTGTACTGGGGCTTTCGCGGCACCCAGGGCCTGACCGTAACCGGGAGCGGCCGCCGCGAGAACGGACGGTTCACCGGAACCCTCTCCTACGTCATATGGGACAGTTACGGGTTTCCGGCAAGCGACACGCTCGACGGCTTCGGCCCGCCCATGAGGTACCTGCAGACCGCATGCGGGGCGCCGCAGCACGCGGGCGGAGCCCGCTGGTTCCCCGACACCATCACGGTAACCGTGCCATTCAGCCGGCCGGCCCGAGCGGGATCCAGGCCGTGACCATCGCCCGCCAGCTCCTCAGGGGGCTGGGCGTCACCGTCCATTTCGACCCGTTCCAGTGCTCGGTTCCGGAACCGGGAGTGGGACTGGACACCACCGTCCAGGCCGTGCCGTTCCAGTGCTCGGTCAGGCTGGTGTGCGCGGAGGAGGTGCCGCCGCTGCCGGCCGCCCACACGTCCGTCGCGGACGTGGCGTGCACCGCGGCGAAGACGTCGGTGCCGGGGTCGGCGGAACTAACCTCCCGGAGGCGTGCCGCCGGGGCGGTGATGCCGCACTGCGCGGACATGCCAGCGCGAGCGGGGATCTGAAGGTTGACGGCAGGCTGAGTGCTGGCTCATCGGGGTACGGGTCCGTCACGATGTGACATCGTGGCGGTTAGTCCGGGGCGCCGTCCGGGCTGGGCGCGGGAGAACATGAGTGTTGCGGGACGCCTGGGACATGAGGTGCGGAACAGCGCGGGCCAACGTACTCTGATGCGGCACGAGAGCAGTGACCTCCGGCTCACGTCTCCCGACGGTCTGGCAGTACGGTCAAGCGCAGGGCCATTGTCTCGGCAGCTTTTGCGCTGCGTCACCAGTTGGAGGCCTGCCAATCGCCCATGGCAAAATCAGCTAGGTGCAAATCGGGATGCTTGGACCATTCGAGGTTCGCACGGACAACGGCGTCCTCGCCAACGTGCCGGGCGCGCGGCTGCGCGGGCTGTTGATCGCCCTCGCGCTCGAATCAGGACACGCAGTCCCGAAGGCGACGCTCGTCGACTGGATCTGGGGTGAGCGCCCGCCCTCCGACGCAGCGAATGCCTTGCAGCGCTTGGTTTCCCGGCTGCGGAAGGCGCTGCCGGAAGGGCTGGTCGAGGGGCAGACGGACGGCTACCGGTTGAGGGTGGAACCCGACGCTGTCGACGCGGTGCGGTTCGAACGCCTCGTCGGCCAGGCCCGAAATGACGAGGATCCACGGCGGGTACGGCTGCTGCGCGAGGCCCTCGCCTTGTGGCGCGGTGCGGCCATGCAGGACGTCGGTCTGCAGGATAGTGCAGCGTTTGACGCGGCGGTCACCCGGCTCGATGGGCTACGCCTGACTGCCATGGAGGATCGGTTCGATGCGGAGATCAGCCTCGGCCACGGTGTGGAACTGGTCACGGAACTGACCGATCTGGTGGCCGCGCATCCGGTGCGAGAACGGCTTGTCGCTGCGCTGATGCGTGCCCTCGCCGCGACCGGTCGCGACACCGAGGCGCTACTCGTGTACCAGCGCACGAGAGAAGCCCTGGCCGACGCGCTAGGCGTCGACCCCTCACCGGAGCTGTCCGCATTGCACGTCGCGCTGCTGCGGGGCGAGTTGGGACGGCGGGAGCAGCGCTGGCTGGAGGAGGGCCGGAAGACCAACTTGCGCGCCGAGCTAACCAGCTTCGTCGGCAAGGACGCTGATGTCGCCGCGGTCCGCGAACTCATCGCCGAACATCGGCTCACCACCTTGATCGGGCCGGGTGGCTCGGGGAAGACCAGGCTGGCCACGGAAACCGCGCGCACGCTGCTCGGCGACCTGCCCGATGGGGCCTGGCTGGTTGAGCTCGCAGCTATCGGCGCGGACGGTGACGTGGCGCAGTCGACGCTCGCCGCGCTCGGCCTCCGGGATGCTCTGCTCGGCGCGGCGCCGAACGCGGAGCCGACGGACCGGCTCATCGCCGCGATCCGCGAGCGGGAGGCGCTGCTGATTCTGGACAACTGTGAGCATGTGATCGAGTCGGCGGCGGCGTTCGCCCACCGGGTGCTCGGGGAGTGCCAGCGGCTGCGGATCCTGGCGACGAGCAGGGAACCGCTCGGCATCACCGGTGAGGCGCTGTGGCTGGTCGAGCCGCTGGCCTTGCCGGAGAGGGACGCCAGCCCCGGCGAGATCGAGTCCTCTCCGGCCGTCCAGTTGCTGCGGGACCGGGCCGGCGCGGTGCGCAGGGATCTCGCGGTCCCGTATCAGCTCGATGGCCACACCTTGCCGACGATGGCGCGTGTCTGCCGCGCGCTCGACGGGATACCGCTGGCGATCGAACTGGCCGCGGCCAGGTTGCGCACCATGTCCCTCGATCAGCTCGCCAGCCGTCTCGACGACCGGTTCCGCCTGCTGACCAGCGGTAGCCGTACTGCGCTGCCGCGGCACCGGACGTTGCGCGCGGTGGTCGACTGGAGCTGGGAGTTGCTCACCGACGCCGAACGGATGGTCCTGCGCAGGCTCGCGGCGTTCTCCGGCGGGGCGAGCCTGGACGCGGCCGAGCGGGTCTGCGCCGGTGATGGGGTCGAGCAGGAGCAGGTGCTCGAGTTGCTCACCGCGCTGGCCGAGAAATCGCTGCTGCTCACCGAGGGCGACAGCGCACCGCGCTACCGGATGATCGGCACGATCAAGGAGTACGCCGGGCAGCGGCTCGCGGAGGCGGGGGAATCGGACCTGGCGCGCCACGCGCATCTCGTCTACTTCACCGAACTCACCGAGACCGCGGAGCCGCATCTTCGCCGCGCCGAGCAACTGGAATGGCTCGCCACGCTCGAGGTCGAGCACGACAACATCGGTTCTGCGATGCGCGGTGCGCTCGCGGCCGGCGAGGCGCATGCGGCGATGCGGCTCGCGGCGGGCGCCGGCTGGTACTGGTGGCTCGGCGGGCACAGGGCCGAAGGCATGGAGCTGATCACCGCGGCCACGGAAACGTCCGGCGAGGTGACCGATGAGATCCGGGCCATGGTGTACGCCCTTGTCGTGCACTTCGTGAGCTCCGGGCGGGGCGACGAACACCAGGCCGCGGAGTGGATCCACAAGGCATACCGGTTCAGCCAGCGCAGTAAGTCCCGCAACCCGCTGCTGGGGCTGGTCGCCCCGCTGGAACGCATGTTGCAGGCGCCGGACACGTTCTTGCCCGCGTGGGAACCATTGCTGGACCACGAGGACCCCTGGGTACGCGCACTGGCCCGGCTACAGCTCGGCAAGATGCGGATCATGCTCGGCCAGGGCGGGCGCGATGCGGACGCGTATCTCGAGATGGCGATCGCCGAGTTCCGGGCACTCGGCGAACGATTCGGGATCTCGTTCGCCCTGACCGAGCTGGCGGACCGAATCGCCGTGCGGGGCGAGTTCGCCGGTGCGTGCGAGTACTACGAACAGGCGATCGCGGTCGTCACCGAAGTCGGTACCATCGAGGATGTCATCCGGATGCGGTCGCGACAGGCGCAGCTGTACTGGCTGCTAGGTGATGAGGACTCCAGCGCGGCTGCTATCGCCGACGCCGAGCAGTACGCGGAACGGGTCACCTGGCCGGATGCGCTGGTCGAACTGGCCCTCTCGAAGGCGGAACTCGCCCGGTGGGGCGGCAACGCCGAGGCGGCGTACCACCAACTCGACGTCGCGACAACCATCCTGGGCGACGAAGCGGAGCGGGCGGACATCCGCGCGGTAACACACGACCTGCTCGGCTACCTCGCCGACGATCTCAGCGAGGCCCGTACGCACCGCGCGGCGGCCTGTCAGGCAGCGTCCGAGGCGGGGCACCCACTCCTGATCGCACAGGTACTCGTCGGGGTGGCGGACCTGGCACTGCGCTGCGACCAGTACGAGCAGGCCGCACGGCTGCTCGCGGCAAGCGCAGGCGTGCGCGGGCTGCCGGATCGTTCCCACCCGGACGTGGCCCGGATCGAGCAGGCCGCGCGGCACCGCCTCGGCGAAGCGCGGTTCGCCGAGGCGGCTCGGGAAGGCATGCAGACGAGCTGGTCTCAGCTGGTCACCGTCACGCTCGCCTCGTGAATGATGATGTCGCCGTACCGCGTGCGGGCGTGGACCGTGACCTTGCTGTCCGACGTGTCGGGGCCGTCCTGAGACGGAACGGAGTTGCGCACCGACCCATGCTTGCTGTTGGCGTCCACCCTGGCAGCGGTGCCCTCGCTGATACCGACCTCGATATTTCCTGAGCGGTTCAACAGCTCCGCCTGACCGCGCGTCAGCCGGCCGATCCGAATGGCGCCGTCGCCTGTCTTGGCGGTGACGCTGCCGTCGGCGCGGTCGATGTCGAAACCGCCGTGGCCACTGCTCAGATCGAGGTCGGCCGAGGCGTGGCCGATCCAGGTCTGCCCGCCCGAGCTCGAGAACTTGACGGTGTCCTTGACCTCGCTGATCCGCATTGCGAACGCCGCACCGTCGATGGTGGCGCGCTCGGCGATGTGGCCGATCGTGACCTCGCCGGCCGCGATGTTTGCCTGCAGTGCGTTGATGCGATCGAGATGGACCCGGCCCGATGCCATGTGCAGCTCGCACTCGCCAAACGAGCCGTCGGCGTGAACACTTGAGTGCGCCAGGTACGCGACCAGGCTGGAGCCTGCGGGCAGGTCGATCGTGATGACGACCGAACCGTTCTTGTCTCCGGAGACGGTCGTTTTGACCGATAGCTGACCGGCGGCGAAGTCGACCTTGGTCTTGCTGGCCACCTTGACGTCCGTCTTGCTCTCCTTGTCGATGGGTTCGATCAGCACCACGGTGTCGGTCCGGTCGCTTGCGGTTACCCGCACCTGAGCGCCACCGACAACAACAGTGGCGGCGATGGGCCCTGGCGTGTCGAATGTAGGCATGACAACTCTCCTGAAGTCTCGTACTTGATCTGTTGATGGCGGCTCAGCCGACCCCGGTCACGGTCCCCGGAAGGGCTATCGCCCGGGAGGTCACGCGCGCTTGCTGAACGTGGCGCGCGACCACAGGTACCCGACGAGGGCGATCCCGGCGCACCACGTGAGAGCGGCGGCCGCGTAGCCGCCCGACGGGGTGCCGGCGAGCAGTCCGCGCACCGATTCGATAATCGGCGTGAAGGGCTGATACTCCGCGAATTGCCGGACACCCTGTCCCATCTTGTCGGCCGGCACGACCGCGCTGCTCAGGAACGGCAGCAGGAGCAGCGGCACGACGGCCATGCCTGCGGATTCCGGAGTTTTCGCGGTTATTCCCAGCGCGACCGTGAGCCAGGCGGCCGCGAAAGCTGCCGCCGCGATGATACCGATCGCGCCGAGCCATTCGAGGGGGGTCGCAGGCGACCGGAACCCCAGCGCGAAGGCCATTCCGATGATGGCCGCAATGGCTATCGAGCTGCCCAGCATGGTGGCTGCGACGTGACCGGTCAGGACGGCACCGCGGGAGACATTCATGACCTTGAACCGGTTGATGATGCCCTTGGTCATGTCGGAGCTCACGGACACCGCGGTGCCTGAGAGCCCGTAGGTGATGGCCAGCAGGATCAGGCCTGGTGTTGCGTATTCGATGTAGTGCTCTCCGACATTGAATGCGTTGCCGAGCACGTACACGAATAGCAACATGATCACGACCGGCATCAAAACCCCGTTGAACACCGTGACCGGATTCCGGAGGATGTGCTTGAAGTTGCGGCGCATCATGATCCGCGCGTCGGTCAGCGGTGCTGAAGTGGTACTCATCGTGCTATGGCCTCCGTGGTCGCGTGACTGGTCAGGGCGAGGAAAACGTCATCGAGGTCCGGCGTGTGCACGGAGAACTCCTCGACGTCGATCGAATGCTCATCGAGCCGATCCAGCAGAGCCCGCAGCGATTTCGCCTTGCCATCGCCGGGAACCCGCAGGGTCAGGTCCTCGTCGTCCTGAGTGGAGCCGGTCAGGACCCGCGCCGCCGCGTCGAGTTCCCGGACGTCGGTGAACCGGAGCCGGACGTGGCTGCCGGGCACCTGGCGCTTGAGGTCGTCGGGAGTGCCCTGGGCCACCAGGTGGCCCTGGTCGAGCACCGCGATCCGGTCGGCGAGCTGATCGGCTTCTTCGAGATTCTGGGTAGTGAGGAAAATGGTGACGCCGTCGGCCACCAATTCGCGGACGATGTTCCACAGCGTGCGACGGCTGCGCGGATCCAGTCCCGTCGTCGGCTCGTCCAGGAAAATGATCTGAGGCCTGGTGACCAGGGTCATCGCCAGATCCAGCTTCCGGCGCATACCGCCGGAATAGGTCGCCGCCATCTTCTGCGCCGACTCCACCAGGTCGAACCGTTCCAGCAACGAGGTGACCACCCGCTTGCCCTCGCCGGCCCGCAGATGGTGCAGATCCGCCATCAACTGCAGGTTCTCTTCCCCTGTCAGCAGATCGTCCACCGCCGCGAACTGACCGGTGACGCCGATCACCGCGCGCACCGCCTTGGTCTCGGTCGCGACATCATGCCCGGCAACCCGTACCGTCCCACCGTCAGCCTTCATCAACGTGGTCAGCACGTTCACCGTCGTCGTCTTACCCGCTCCATTCGGGCCGAGCAGGGAAAAGACTGTGCCCGCAGGAACCTCTAGATCGATGCCATCGAGCACGGTCTTGTCCCCGTATGCCTTGCGCAGCCCTGAGACTGCAATCGCTGAACTTGTCATGCGACTACTATCGGCACCGTCCCTGTCACGCCCCTGACACGCCCCTGACACGACCACTGACACGGCGTTCTACCTCGTTGCGCCAGATCAGCGCGCTGTGCAGCCTGCCGATGGCTGCATGATCGGCGGAGCCCGCCGGTCACCTCGGCCACCCGATGGACCTCTAAGGTCTTGTGGCTGAACGGACCGGGTCTTCGCCCGCAATAGCCAGGGGCAAAACCAGTGCCCCGCTCGCTAACTGCTCTCTGTGCTCCCGGACGTCGCTGCAAGCGCTTCTTCTAGGCTGGCGAAGTGAGGGATCACCCTGTCGAGGCCGGTTATGACGAAGATCCGCAGGACGGCCGCGCCGGTGATGACCAGGCGTATCTCGCCGTTGCCGGCCTCGGCCCGCTTGTGCGCCGCCACCAGTGCGTGAATGCCGGCAGTGTCACAGAACTGGGTCCTGCTCATGTCGACCACGAAGGTTCCTGGTCCGTGCCCGGCGGCTTCGAGCAGCGCCGCCCGCAACCCGGCGGCGTTGGTGATATCGATCTCTTCAGGCGTCACCACTACGGGCACGCTGCTGACCATCTCGACCGGGAACCTGGTCTCAGGCATCCGCGTCCCTTTCCCTCTCGGCGTGGCGCCGGATCATGAGCAGGGCGATATCGTCACGGGCTGGCTCGCTACCGGCCAGGGCTCCCATCACCGGGCAGAGCCGGTCCAGCCCTTCGTCGATCAGTTCCCCTGGACGCTCGACCAGGCCATCCCTATAGAAACACAGTAGGCGCCCGGCGGAATCGGAACGGTCGTCACCGGGCGTTGCGCCCGGGGGGCCCGCACCGTGGTGCAGCGGGCCGGGCTGCTTCGTTTTGCGCGGTCGTGAGCCAGCGAGCTTCGTTTAGCGAATATCAGGTTCGGATTGTCGCTGGCAGACTAGTAATAGCAACAGCCACCGTCCCCGTATACGCGGCGCACCTTTGCTCCCTGGAGGCGACGCGAGCACTATGCCCCATCCGCACGTCCGGCACGCGCCCGTCGTCGTGGCACTCCCCGCCGAGATCGACCTGACCAACCGGGAAGAGGTTTTTGGCCGGGTCTGCGCTGCATTTGCCTCCGGGGCGACCGTCGTCATCGCCGACCTCACCGCCACGACGTTCTGCGACTGCGCATCCCTGCGCTGCTTGCTGACGGTTCAGCATGGCGCCGCCGCCAACGGCGGTCAGCTAATGCTCGTCATACCATCCGGCAGCCCGGTGTGGCGGGTGATGAACCTGCTAGGCCTAGACCATCAGGTACCGGTGTACGCCAGCCCGGGCGAGGCGGACGCCGGCATATGCGCGCCGGCTCGGAGCGGGTCACCGGGGGCTTCTGGCGTGGACCGTTTGGGGCACCGGGCCACGGTCACTCGGCCGCCGCCTGGTCGATGACCAGGATAAGACCGCTGATGGTGCCCTCTTCTGACCGCATCGCAGACGCCGCGACCCGCAACTTCACGGTCTTGCCCCGCCGGTTCAGCGCGGGCAGGTCGATAGTGGACGTGCTGCTCCCGTCGGCCCCGGCCAGCACTCCTCGCAGCCACGGTGCGATCTCGGCCGTCGGCAGCCCGATGTCAAGGGACAGGACGTCCCGGGATTCGGCTTCCTCGGGACGCAGCCCCCACAGATCCTCCGCGCCCGGGCTCCACACGCGCACGCGCAGATTCTCGGTCAGCACGATCACGGCGCTGCCCAGGCTGCGCAGGACCGCGCCCAGGAAGCCGTTGGCCTGATTGAGCTCCTCGGTCCGCCCGCGCAGTTCCGCGTTGATGACCTGGAGCTCGTCGTTCGTCGACTGGAGTTCCTCGTTCATCGTCTCGAGTTCTTCGTTGGTCGACTGGAGTTCCTCGTTGGTCGTCTCGAGTTCTTCGTTGGTCGACTGGAGCTCCTCGTTGGTCGTCTCCAGTTCCTCGTTCAGGGACTGCAGTTCCTCGTAGGCGCGCTCCAGCTCGGTGTTGGCGTACGCGAGCTCGTCCCGGACACGGCGGTACCGCGTCACGTCGACGAAGCTGACGCCGACGCCGATCAGGTCCCCCGGCGCCCCGAACAGCGGCACGACGGAGATGTCGTAGTACCCGGGCTCGCTGCTGCCCGCCCGCACCCATTCCACGTCGTGCAGCTCGACCGGGCGCAGCTCTTTCCTGACATGGTCGATACGGGACCTGAGCTCGACCGGCCGGTAGGACACTTCCAGATCCTGGAAAGGCCGTCCCAGGTCGCGGGGGCGCAGGTTGAACAGCGCCTCAGCCGCCGAGTTGGCCACCCGGAGCTTGTCCGCCAAGTCGACGGCGAGCTGCACGGCCGGTCCCGAGGTCAGGGCCGCGCTTTCCAGCCGGTCGCCGACCCGCTCCCGGCCGGCCGTGTCGCTCCAGCTCGCCGGCGGCCCGGTTTCCATTCCGATCGTCGGCAACGCCCTGCGGAACAGGCGCTTGCGCAGGTCTACGGGCTGGAAACGGTCGGAATGGTTCAGCAGCATCTCGGCCTTGCCCAGGAACAGGTACCCGGGGTAGGACAAGGCGAAGTGGAATCGCCGCACGATGCTGGCCTGGGTCTCGGCGTTGAAGTACATCAACGTGTTGCGGGCGGCCAGGAGATCGACCCGGGAGATGGGCGCGTCGTGCGTCAGGTCGTTGCGGCCGAAGATGACCTGGCGGCGCAGATCACGGCGGAAGGCGCGCCGGGTCCCGGCCGCCTCGAAGTAGGTGTCCACCAGCGCCTCGGGCACGTCGGCCAGCGCGTCAGCTTCGTAGGTGCCGGCCCGCGCCTGCTGCAGGGCGTCCTCGTCAAGGTCCGTCGCGTAGATCTTCACCCGCTCGCGGAACTGGTCGGCGCCCATGGCCTCGGCCAGGACTATCGCGAGGGTATAGGCCTCCTCGCCGGTGGCACAGCCCGCGCTCCAGACCCGGACCGGCGTCTTGACCCCCTTGGCCGACAGGAGTTCCGGTATCACCTGCTCCTGCAACGCCTGCCAGGCCAGCGGATCCCGGAAGAAGCCCGTGACGTTGATGAGCATGCTCTCGAAAAGCTGGCTGAACTCCTCGGGCTCCAATTCGAGGTAGTCCCGGTACTCGGCGAAGGTGGAAAGCCCGACGACGGCGATCCGGCGGTTGATCCTCCGCTCCAGCGTCGACCGTTTGTAGCCGGTGAAGTCGAACCCCCGGCTTTCCTTCACCATCCTCAGGAGCTCATCGAAATCGCGGTCCTGGTCATTCTCGTCAGCCACGACAGGAGCGTACGCCCTCGGGGCGTGGTCGGCCTATCGGCCGGTGCCGGTCTGGTCGGCGGTGAGCTGGTCCGCGACGGGCTCTTCGGTGACCGGGGTCATCTTGCTGGTCGCCCCGCGGATCACGTCGGCGGCCAGCGCAGCCTCCTCGGAGGCGGCCCGGAATTGTGCCGCGGAGATCGGATGCCCCCGGCTCCGCGCCGACTCGGCCAGGCGTTCGGTGAGCCGGCTGCGTTCGTCCAGGCTGCGGATGGCGAGCCACATCGCGTGTTCCACGGTGCTGGTCTGCTTGTCGAGCAACGACTCCGGCGACCACCGGTGGCCGACCAGGCAGTCGTAGTTGTCGGCGGCGTGCTCCCTGGCGTGGTACAGCGGGCCGCCGCACTCGGGGCAGGTGAACCCGCTGTAGTCGCGCGGCACGGGGGTGATCTGCGGGTCGCCGGCGAGCAGGCCGCGGACTTCCGCCTCGAGGCCGGCGGGCGGCTCGTCCGCGGGTACCTCGACCTCCTCGCGGGTCAGCCGGGTGAGGAGTTCGGCAATCTTCCCGGCGGGCCGGATCGCGGGATGCCGCGTGGTGGCCAGCGCGCAGCGCGGCATGCTGTCATAGGCCGCGTCGTCCGGATCCTGCACGATCACGCATCCGCCGTGCTGCTCCACGGTGGCGGCGCCCAGCGCGGCGTCGTCCAGCGTTCCGCTCAGCACCACCGCGATCGTCCGCGGGCCGCCGTAGAGCGCGGCGCTGCGGAAGAGCGGATCCGCCGATGGCCGGACACCGTTCTGCCGGGGCCCCCGCGAGGTCCGCACCAGGCCGTCGACGACCAGGAGGTGCAGGTCCGGCGGAGCCACGTAGATCCGCCCGGGCCGGAGGGGTTCACCGTCCACGGCGGCCGCGGCCGGCAGGACGCCGGCCCGGTCCAGAATGCGGGGCAGGGTCCGCCCGCCGGTGGCCGGGATATGCAGCACTACCAGCACCGAGGCATGAAGGTCAGCCGGAAGCGCCTCCAGCAGCGTGCGCAACGGCTCGAGCCCGCCCGCCGATGCCGCCACCGTGGCGATGTCCCGGCCGCGCAAGACCGTCATGGCGTGTCCCTGCCCGATCAGGGCTGCGCTACACCGGCTGGACGTCGGCGCAGAGTCTGGGCGGGCGGGACGCCATAGGCGGCACGGTAGTAGGCGGTGAACCGGCTGGGGTTGGCAAAACGCCAGTCGGCGGCGACCGCGGTGACGGTGGTGCGGTCCGGATCGGCGGACAGCAGCTGCCTATGCGCGCGTTCGAGACGGACCTGGCGCAGGTAACCCAGAGGCGTGGTGCCCAGGTTACGGCGAAAGGCCAGTTGCACCGCGCGGGCCGTGACGAACGCGGCGGCCGCGATGTCGGCGACGCCGATGTCGTCGCGCGCCCGCTCCTCGATGAACGCGACGGCGCGCCCCACGGTCCCGGATGCGGTGCGGGGCAGGCGGCCGGAGGCCACGGCGGCCGGTTCCGCGTCATGCCGCCTCTGGTCTCGCAGGGTGGCGGCGTAACTGCGGGCCGTCTGGCTCAGGGTCTCCAGGCGAGCCGATGCGGCCGGCCGCCGGGCCGCGAGCCGCAGCAAAGTGGCGGCGATATGGTCCTCGGTCGAGGCCAGGGATAGCGCGGCCCGGCGGCTGTCGGCGATCGCCCGCTCAACGGAGCCGTGCAGGTGCTGCCACTCGCGGACCAGGATCCCGGTCGCACTGTTCGCCGGGGCCCCGTCCCCGCCGCGCGGCCGCGCGTCCGCCGGGCCGGTATCCCGGTCCAGCCAGCGGAGGTCCAGCCCGGCCTGCACCAGTCCCCGGCGGGCGGCGGGGCGGAGCGAGCGCACCACCACCTGGCATTGTCCCGGTACCGGGCTGGCCGCGGCCGCGAGAGCTCTGGCCCCCCTGAAATCCACGAAGCTGACACCGGACATGTCGATCACGAGCCGGTCTGGGCGCGCCGCCCGTTCGGCCCTGACACATTCGATGAGTCCGGCCGACGCGCTCAGGTCGAGAGGGCCGCTGACGGCCACCACGCAGATACGGCCGCGGCGTTCGGCCCTGACCCTCGGATGCTCAGCGCTCACCTGGACCGCACTCCTATTCACCTGCGGATCTCCGGCGGCCCCGCATGGCCAGCATGACCAGCATAATCGTTCAGCTTGGTCCGGTTGAACCGGTATTCATGCCCATCTAGCCGCGGATCGTCCCGTCATCGCGGTACAGCGGGCTGGCCCGGACCTGCGGGCAACGGGTGAAGTCCAGCAGGGTATCCGCCAGGTTCAGCAGCCGGCGGGCATTCCGCGCCGCCACCTCTATCTCCTCGGCCAGGTCAGCCGGGATCTCCGCCCGACGGCGCGTCAGCTCGTCCAGCGGCGAGAGCAGCAGCGTCAGCTGGGTGCGGAACTCGCCCAGCGCCCGCTCGAACGCCGCCTCGCGGGTGGCCGATCCTGACGTAGCCGCGGTCAGCGCGTGCACGGTATCGAGCCGCCGGCGGGACAGCACCTCGGCGGTGGTCTCCACCGCCACGCACAGGGCCCCGGCCACCTGGCCGTCGTCGTCGCGGACCGGCAGGTAGCTCAGGTTGAACCAGGCGTTCTGCGCGGCACCGTACCTGGTGCTCGGGAAGAGCGCGTCGTGCAGGGCCGCCGGCTCGCCGCGCCCGACCCGGGCCGCAGCAGCGCGCCCCCGGCGACCACGTCCGCGATCACCCGTCCGAGTTCGGGTAGCGGCAGCACCATGTCGGCGACCCCGATGCTGATCACGGCCGACGGCATCATGGGGTGCGCGGCGGACTCGGGGCTCTGCACCAGCACCGTCCCGCCGGCCAGGCTCACCGCCTCGCTGCCCGCCGCCGAGTCGCTGCCCATGCCGGTCAGCACCACGACCATCGCCCGGCGGCCGTAGCTGCCGGCCAGCGAGGCCAGGAAGAAGTCGATGGGCCGCAGCCGGTGGCCCGGCTCCATCGGCCGGACCGAGCATTCGGCGCCCGGCATGACCTCGAGCAGTTGCTGGGGCGGGCAGACGTATACGTGCCCCGGCTTCAGCAGGTCGTGGTCGGCGATCCACTGCACGGGCAGCGGACTGCGCCGGCGCAGGATCTCAGCCAGGCTGCTGACCGGACCGCCTAGGTGCTGCACGATGACGAGGGCCGCGTTGAGGTCGTCCGGCAGCGGCAGGAGCACCTGATTCAGGGCCGAGAGCCCGCCAGCCGACGTCACCAGCGCCACCACGTCGAAGGGCGAGTCTGGCGTCCCGGCCATCGGGCCGGCGTCTTCCGGCCGGATCACGGCCTGCGCGAGCCGGATGCGAACTAGGTCGCCGCCGTCTGGAGCTGTCGGCATTGCCACCCCCGATCTACGGGGCCCGGACCGATCGCGCCTAGACCTCTGTGCGGAATACCCTCAGCTTAAGCCGGGTCACGCCCGGCGGGATCACCTCCGCCCGCCGGGACCCCGGCCAGCCGGGCCTGGATGTCGGCGGTGACGGTTCCGGGCGGCCGGTCGGCGTCGATCGCGACCAGGATGCCGCGTTCGGTGTAGTACGGAACGAGCGGGTTCGTCGTCTCGGCGAACACCCGGAGCCGGTGCTCGATCACGTCGGCGGTGTCGTCGGCGCGGCCGCTCTGGCGGGCGCGGTCCAGCAGGCGCCGCGTCAGCACCGCCTCCGGCGCGTGCAGGTAGACCGCCGCCTCTAGCGTCACGCCGAGCCGGGCCGCGAGTTCCGCGGCGGCAATGGCCTGCGGGAGGGTCCGCGGGAAGCCGTCCAGGATGTACCCGCCGCGTTCGGCCGCCTCGGTGACGGCCGGGGTCAGCACGTCGAGCACGATCTGGTCGGGGACGAGATCGCCGCGGGCCTGGAAGGCCGCGATCTCGCGGCCGAGCCGGCCCCGGCCCGGGCTTCGGCCCGAAGCATGTCACCGGCGGCGATGTGCCGCACCCCTGACCAGGCCGCCAGTCGCTCCCCCTGCGTGCCCTTGCCGGCGCCGGGAGGAGCGAGCAGCAGCAGCCTCACGGCAGGTGCCCGTTCAACTGGTTCACAGCGCCGCGGCCGAAGGCCCAGGCAAATTCGGCGCTGTCAGGTCGGCCGGGATGACGATATCCCGCTTGACGATCTTGCCGGTCGGGCCCTTGGGCAGTGCGTCCATGATCCACACGTGCCGCGGGTACTTGTACGCCGCGACCTGGCCCTTGACGTAGTCGCGCAGCTCCTCGGCGGTGATGACGGCACCCGGCTTGAGGGCCACCGCGGCCCCGACCTCCTCGCCCAGGGCCGGATGCGGCAGGCCGATCACGGCGGCCTCGGCGACCGCGGGATGCTCGTAGAGCACCTCCTCGATCTCCCGCGGGTAGACGTTGTAGCCGCCGCGGATGATCAGGTCCTTCTTCCGGTCCACGATGTAGAAATAGCCGCCGGAGTCCACCCGGGCCAGGTCACCGCTGTGGAACCAGCCGTCGCGGATCGCCTCGGCGGTGGCCTCGGGGCGCTGCCAGTAGCCCTTCATCACGTTCGGCCCGCGGATGACGATCTCGCCCACCTCACCCTGCGGGACCTCGTGGTCTTCGCCGTCCACGACGCGCATCCGCACGTCCCGGATGGGCGTGCCGATAGAGCCGGGCTTGCGCTCCCGGCCGGGGTGGTTGAACGAGGCGACCGGCGAGGTTTCTGACAGGCCGTATCCCTCCAGCACCGGGACGTCGAACGCCTCCTCGAACCCGCGCAGCACCTCGACCGGCAGGGCCGCGCCGCCGGAGATGCACATCCGCAGCGAGGAGGTGTCGTGGTCCGCCCGGTCAGGGGCGTGCAGCAGCGCCACGTACATGGTCGGCACGCCCTCGAAGACGGTGACCCGGTGGTCGGCGATGATCCGCAGGGCGTGCCCGGCGTCGAACCGCGGCAGCAGGGTCAGGCACGCCCCCGACGCCACCGCGACGTTGAGCGCGACGGTCTGCCCGAACACGTGGAACAGCGGAAGCCCGCCGAATATGACATCGTCGGGGCCCGCGCGGACGATGTCGGCCCGCGAGACCTCGGTGTTGCTGATGAGGTTGCCGTGGGTGAGCTCGGCGCCCTTCGGATGGCCGGTCGTGCCTGAGGTGTACAGGATCACCGCGGTGTCCTCGTCGCCGGTGTCGGCGACCTGGTAGTCCGGGGTGGCGGAGGCCAGCAGATCGGGGAAGCTGTCCCCGTCCACGACGATGGATTCCGCCTTGACCTGGTCGGCGCCGCCGCGGGCGGCGTCCGCGAACGCGTGCCAGGCGAACATCAGCCCGGCCCCGGAGTCGCCGAGGTAATAGGCGACCTCCCGCGCCTTGAGCAGCGGGTTCATCGGGACGACTACGCCGCCCGCGCGGAGTACGCCGTAGTACACCACGGGGACCTCGGCGACGTTGGGCATCATGATGCCGACCCGGTCGCCTGGCTTGAGGCCGCGCTCGTGCAGCAGCCCGGCCACCCGGGCGCTCGCCTCGTCCAGGGCCCGGTAGGTCATCGCCGCGTTGTCCACTCGCACGGCCACCCGTCCGGCGTGGGCGCGGGTGGTGTCCGTCAGGTTCTTGGCCAGGTTCGTCACGCTGCTCATTGTCCGGCCGCAGGCCCGGGCGGTCGTCGGTCCCCGGTATCAAGCCTGTCCCCGGGCGTTGGTACGACGGCACAACCGTTGTGCCGGCGGACCGAGGAGGTGACCCATCCTCGTGTTGCCGACACGTTATCGCCGGGTTCGCCGCGGCCTAGCGTCGTGGATCACACCGCGAAAGGGCTGGACGGCCGGGCCTACCCGCTGCTGCTCAGCACACCGCCGGCCTGAGCCTTCCCGGAACCGAAGGGAGATGTCATGGACGGGTGCAACGAGATCCTGGCCATCAAGGGCGGTCGCTACCTGGCTGACGGCCATGGAATTTGACGTCTTCATCGAGATTCCGCAGGGAAGCCGGAACAAGTACGAGGTCGACCACGCCAGCGGCCTGATCCGGCTGGACCGGACGCTGTTCACCGCGACCCAGTACCCGGCCGACTACGGCTTCGTGCCCGACACTCTGGGCGAGGACGGCGATCCGCTCGACGCGCTGGTGCTCGTGCTGGAACCGACGTTTCCCGGCTGCCTGATCCGGAGCCGCCCGATCGGCATGTTCCGGATGCGCGACGAGAAGGGCGGCGACGACAAGGTGCTGTGCGTACCCGCGAGCGACCCGCGCCAGGAACACCTGCGAGACCTCCATCATCTGCCCGAGTTCGACCGGCTGGAGATCGAGCACTTCTTCTTGATCTACAAGGAGCTGGAGCCGGGCAAGAGCGTCGAGGGCGCGTCCTGGGCCGACCGCGCCGCCGCCGAGGCCGAAGTCGAGGCATCCCGGCGCCGGCTGCAGGCCACCCAGGAGCCAGCGAACGGCTGATGGGAAAACAGCACACCGGTCCGTTCGGGGAATATGGAGATCAATGATCCCGAACGGTACTGATGGCCGCGTTCTTGACCCAGGTCGGGGCGCTGTAGACCGCACCCATCCTGATCGCCGTCGTCACCGCCTTCCTCACCATGGAAGGCGTCAAGTACCGCCTGGCGAGCCGCAAGCAGGCCCGCGCAGCCGCGGCGGAACCAGCAGCTCAGTCTTGAAGTGACCGACGGTCCCGGGCAGAACGGCCTAGCTGCTCTGACCCGGCGGTGTTCGGACGGCTTGAACTAGAGCTCGGTTAACTTTACGGCTGAGCCGGAATGGAGGGGCGAAATGGCGCTTGAGGTCAGGTCAGGGGCGGAATGCCCAGACGCCGCCGGGAACTGCCACCCCGGCAGCCGCCATCGGGCCAGCGCGGCAGGCACGAGCGGCGCACAATCATAACCGCATCGTCTGGTCCCTGATCGGGCTGAAGGTGGCAGGGGACTTTCTGCGCAGTCGCCAGACGGCGCGCTTCGCAGTTCTCGCTTCGGGCTTGGCGATCGGTGTTCAGGCTACGTGAATGCGCCGATGCCGGTGATGGCGCGGCCGACGATGAGCGTCTGCATGGTCTCGGTGCCCTCGAAGGTGTGGATCGCCTCCATGTCCACCATGTGCCGCATGACCTGGTAGTCGAGCAGGATGCCGTTGCCGCCGAGCAGGTCGCGCGCCTCGGCGGTTATCGCGCGGGCCTTGCGGGTGTTGTGCATCTTGGCCAGCCCGGCCACGGTGGGAGTCAGCCGGGCCTCGGCCAGGCGGCCGATCTGCAGGCAGTACAGCTGCATCGCGGTCAGGTCCGCCAGCATCGACACCAGCCGCTGCTGGATGATCTGGAAGCTGGCCAGCGGCTCGCCGAACTGGCGCCGCTCCTGCGCGTACCGCAAGGCGGCGTCGTAGGCGGCGGTGGCGTGGCCCAGCGCCCCCCAGGCGCAGGTGCTCCGGGTGGTGGCCAGGACCCGGGTGGTGTCCTTGAACGAGCGCGCCCCTGGCAGCCGGTTCTCGGCCGATACCCGCACGTTCTCCAGCGTGATCTCGGCCTGCCACACCGAGCGCAGCGATATCTTGCCCTCGATGACCCTGGCCTGGTAGCCCGGCGCTCCCTTCTCCACGACGAACCCGTTGACCTGGCCGTCCTCGGTGTTGCGTGCCCAGACGACGACCAGGTCGGCCACGCTCCCCAGGCCGATCCACCGTTTGCGGCCGTTCAGCACCCAGCCGTCGCCGTCCCGGCGGGCCGAGGTTTCCAGGGCGACCGAGTCCGAGCCGTGCTCCGGTTCGGTCAGCGCGAAGGCCCCCAGCTTGTTCATCTGGGCCATGTCAGGCAGCCAGCGCGCCTTCTGCTCCTCCGAGCCGCACAGCGCGATCGACTCCATGGCCAGGCCAGCGTGCACGCCGAGAAACACCCCGAGGCTGCCGTCGCCGCGGTGGAGTTCCATCGTGACCAGCCCGCACGCCATCGGGCTCATCCCGGCACACCCGTAGCCCTTGATGTCCTCGCCGACAATGCCGAGCTCGGGCAGCCGCTTGACCAGCGGCCAGCAGATCTCGGCCCGTTCCCAGTACGGGCCGACGACCGGCACGACCTCCTCGTCGACGAACCGCCGGACGGTGATGAAGTGCTCCCATTGCTCCTCGGTGAACTGCTCGCGGACGGAGAAGAAGTCGGTCCCGAGGGATTCCCCGAGGTGCGCGCTCGTCACCTGCGTCATTGCTGGCTCCCCTCCGCGGTGCGGTCGGCATCGAGGAACGCCTCCACCGCGGCGGCTAGGCGTTCGGGGTCTGCGGCCAGCTCGAGATGGCCGCCGTGGTAGATGTGCAGTCGGCTGCGCGGTATCAGCCAGTGCATGATCCGTCCGTTGACCACCGGGATGATCGGGTCGTCATCACCGGCCAGGATCAGGGTGGGCGGCCGCATCTTCGGCAGCCACGGCAGGCTGGTCCAGCCGAGGCTGGCGATCAGCTGGTAGAAGTAACCCCGGGCTGGGCCCAGGCGGGTGGTAGCGTGCAGCAGATCCCGGGCCAGGGCCGGGTCCTTGCGCGCGCTGCCCCCGTACAACTCGCCGGCGACGCGGGCCACGTATCCCGGGTCCCGGTGGCGCCGCGGTGTGAGCATGCGCAGCAGGACCCACGGACGCCCGGGAACCATGAGGGAGCCAGGCCCGGTTGCCACCAGCACCAGGCGGCGCACCCGGTCCGGGCGGCTCAGCGCGAACTGCTGCGCGAGCCCGCCGCCCCAGGAGATGCCCAGGACGTCAGCCTGCTCATAGCCGAGCTGGTCGAGCAGGCCGGCCAACAGCGACGGCAGCGTGGCCAGGTGGTAGGGGACGACCGGGGCCGGCGATCCGCCGATGCCCGGCATGTCGAACCGGATGACCGGCCGCCGCGGATCGAGCGCGTCGACGAACGGCTGGAACAACTCCAGGCTCGCGCCGACGCCGTTGCACAGCAGCAGTGGCGGTCGGCCAGGGGTCCCGTCCCGCACCGAGACGCGGATGGCCCGGCCGCCGACCGTCAGGATCCTCATCCGGTCGGGCGGTCCGGCCCGCCGTAGCCGGCCCAGAACCCGGCTCAGGGCGGATCCCGCGCGCTCTTCTCCAGCCGGCCCGGGACGGGACTGGTCAATGGTCATAGACATACGTTCCCGGCGCGTCGCAGATCGGCGCCAGCCCGCCCCCGCCCAGTTCCCCGGGAGCGGCCTTCTCCTCACCGCAGCGCTCGGTCAGCCAGCCCGCGTAGTCCGGCCACCAGGACCCGTGGCAGGTCTCGGCACGGCGCAGCCACTCCTGGGGATCTTCCGGGCACTCCTTGGCCATCTGGTACCTGGCCTTCTCGTTGCCCGGCGGATTGACCATCGCGGCGATGTGCCCGCTGGTCGACAGCAGGAACCGGGGCCGGCCGCCCAGGAGCTGGGTAGTCCGGTAGCAGCTCTGCCAGGGACAGATGTGGTCGGTGATCCCGGCGACGATGTAGCTGTCCCTGTCGACCGCGCCTAGGTCCACCGGTGAGCCGAGCATGGTCGCGCCGCCGGGCTCGACCAGGGCGTTGGCCGCGCCCAGCTCGAGGAAGTCCCGGTGCAGGCCCGCGGTCATCCGGGTGGTGTCCGCGTTCCAGAACAGGATGTCGAACGGCGCTGGCTTCTTGCCGAGCAGGTAGTTGTTGACCCAGTAGTTCCAGATCAGATCGTTCGGCCGCAGCCAGGCGAACACCTCGGCCAGCGACCGGCCGTCCAGGTAGCCGCGGGCGCGGGACGAGGCCTCGGCCAGCTTCGCGGTCCGCTCGTCGATGACGGCGCTGGCCAGGCCCGCGTGCGCCTGGTCAAGCACGGTGACCATGAGGGTAAAGGCGGCGAGCCGGTCCTGCTGGCCGGTGTGCGCCAGGTGCGCGGCCACCATCGCCGCGATGATGCCGCCGGAGCAGGCCCCGGCGAGCACGGTCTGCTCGCTCCCGGTGATCCGCGAGGCCGCGTCCATGGCGTCCAGGATGGCCTGACCGTAGGTGTTGATATCCCACTTGGCGTGCCTGGCGTCCGGGTTGCGCCAGGAGATCATGAACACCTGCAGGCCCTGGCCGACCAGGTACTCCACCATGCTCCGGCTGGGGGCCAGGTCCATCACGTAGAACTTGTTGATCACCGGCGGGACGATCAGCAGCGGGACCTGCCGGACCGCGGGCGTGACCGGGCGGTACTGGATCAGCTCGAACTCCGGGGTTCGCAGGACCACCGACCCGGGCGTGACGGCCAGGTCCTCCCCGACTTCGAACGCGTCCGGCTCGACCATGGTCGGCACCCGCGGCGGAACCGCCATGTCGGAGAGGAAATGCCGCAGGCCCGCCAGGGCGCTGCCGCCGCCGGTGTCGAGCGCGGCCTTGACCGCTGCCGGGTTCAGCAGCGGGTTGTTGCTCGGGGCCAGCGCGTCAATCAGGTTGGTCAGCAGAAAGCTGATCCGTTCGGAGTCGCGCTCGCCGAGGCCGGCCTCGGCCACCACGCTTTCCACGCTCTCCGCGGTGACCAGGTAGGCCTGCATCGTGCGGCGCAGCAGCGGGTTGCCCGTCCAGCCCGGGTCGGCGAACCGGCGGTCCCGGCGGGACGGCTGCACCTGGGAGCGGCCCACGGCGATGCGGGCCAGCTCGCCGGCCAGGCGCCCCCCTCGCCCGGTGACCAGCCGCGGCTTGGCCGCCAAAGACGCGGCCAGGCGCAGGCCGGAGCCGCCTGGGTTCATCCGGCGGAACATGCCGGTGGCGGCATCGCCCAGCAGTAGGTCAAGCGGCGCCGCCGCGGCCTCGGCAGCGGCGGACCTGGTGGGATCGGTGTCGGCGTTCATTATCAGCCGAGCGTAGCCCCGCGAGGCGCGCTCTTCCATTGGTCGCTCGTCACGAACCCTGGATCAGACGTGGTTCTGCGGGCACAGGCCCGCGGGCTTCAGGCGGCCTTTCGGCGGGGTAATCGCGACCGCGGCGCCGAGCTCGCGACCGTGGCGGTGCGCCTGCTCTTCCGCCTGCTGGCGCAGTCGGCGGGCGAGATCGGTGAACCGGTCCAGTGCGGGATCGACGCCGACCAGCGTGAAATCGGCCTCGACGACCTTCAGGTCAAGGCTCCAGACGTCGGCGAGGATACGGCGCATCCACCCGGTCGCGTGGTCCCATCCCTCGCGGGGGGTTCCGGCTGACGGGCTCCTCTGGGTAGGAGTTTCGCCACTCCTGCTCGACGATGCCGGCGATGGCGCGGCTGTGGGAACCCTCGATGCGGATGCTGGCGTCGAGCCGGAACAGTGACATGCCTGGTCCTCCGATGATCCGAAGCTAACTTGATTGTTCAAGTAAAACGTTACGCCGCCCTTCACGTCGCGCGACTCGACCCCGGCGAAAGCGTCACCATCCCGGATGCGCCGTTCGCTCACGTCTACCTCGCCCGGGGCCGGATGGACCTTGAAGCGGAGGGCGCACTGGCTGCGGGCCCGGCAACCGCCTGAGATCGCCGGAGCCGCCGCTCGGCGCGCCTACCCATGGCACTAGTTGATGCCAGAGGTGTCGATGCGTGACATGATGCGGTCCGCGGTCAGGCCGAGGCGCCGTAGCTGCTCTGGGGACAGGACGTCGATGACAAGCGATCGCACGTGGGCCACGTGACCGGGCGCTGCATCGGCGAGTGTCCGGAAGCCTTCGTCGGTCAGGATGGCGTTGGTGAACCGCCCGTCTGCGGGATCAGGCTCGCGGCGCACAAGCCCTCGTCCTTCCAGGCGCTTGACCAGGTGTGACAGCCGGGAAAGCGACGCGTTGGTGACCTCGGCCAGCGAGCTCATCCGCATGGTCCGCTCTGGACTGTTGGACAGCATCGCCAGCACCTGGTACTCCACCATCCCCAGGTTCGAGTCACGCTGCAGTTGCTGATCGATCGACCAGGGAAGCCAGGTCATCAACCGCACCACGGACAGCCAGGAGTCAACCTCCGCGGCGGTCAGCCACTTCACCGGCGGCTTCTCGTCATCCCGGCGGGCTCCTTCTGTCATGGGCCCACGATACCGATCACTCGATGATTCAAGTGGTCACTGTGCTCCGGGGCCCAGTGCGGATGGCGGGACCGGCGCGCAGTCGGGCAGGGTGTCGGCCGATGCCCGGTCAGCGAGGACGCCGCCGGCCAGCGCCGCGACCGTGGGGACTGCCGCGAGGGCCGCGCCGCGGGCGAGGAAGGACCGGCGGTTCGTGGATGACATGGTCTTCCCTTCTCGAAGAGACGGCGCGTTAGGCGCCGTAGGCCGGGACGACCGCGCCGCTGACGGGTGCGGCGAGGTCGGCGGCGAGGAAGGCGATGACGTTCGCTATCGCTTCCGGCCGGACGGCGTGGGTCAGCAGTTCGGCGGGGAACGTGGCCCGGTTGGCGGCCGTGTCGATGAGCTGTGGCGCGATCGCGTTGACCCGGATGCCGTGCGGGCGCAGCTCCAGGTCGAGAATGCGGATGAGATGGCTGAGAGCTGCCTTGCTGAGGCTGTAGGTCGCCATGCCAGCGGTTGGGTCGGCCGCAGGGCGGGCCGACACGTGCACGATGGAGCCCTTGCCGCGCTGGCGCATGTACGGTTCCACGGCCTGGCTCAGCCACAGGGCCGTCCCCAGGTTGACGTCCATCAGGACCTTCAGGTCCTCGGGCGTCGCGGCGACCGCCTCGCCCAGGCGGAACGTGCCGATGGTGTTCACCAGCACCTCAGGAGGGGCGTGATCGGTAACCTCAGCACCGCACTCGAGCGCTGACCGGCGCGTCTGCCAGCTCCTGCGCTACGTTCAGGCGAGTATCCCTGGTCATCGAGCCAGAGAGTCAGTCGCTAGATGATTCAAGTTACCTGCTGCGCATCTGCGCACCTTCCTGCGCTGGAGCAGCATCTAAAAGGCCGAATGCTAGGCACTAAACGTCTTGATGGCGCATATGCACTTGACTGTTCAAGTGATTTTGGCTTAGATTCACTTGAACGGGCAAGTCCAAACTTCGAAGACAGGAGGCTGTCCGGCCATGAAAGTAGTACTCACCGGCCCAACGGGATTCATCGGATCTCACGTACTAGCGGATCTGTACAAGCACGACCACGAGGTGACCGCGCTCGTCCGCGACGACGCCCAGGCGGACACCGTCGCCGCCCGCGGCGCCACACCGGTCGTGGTCGACCTCTACGACCGGCCGTCCGTCGCGAGGCTGCTCGGCGGTGCGGACGGAGCCATCCACACGGCCAGTCCCGGCGACGCCACCAGCGCGAACCTGGACTCCGCCGTGGCCGATGCGGTGATCGACGCATTCGCCGGCACCGGGAAGCCCTATCTCCAGATCAGCGGCCTGTGGATCTACGGGGCCAACCCTTCCGTCACCGAGGCATCGCCCTTCAACGCGCCCGCGCTGGTGTCCTGGAAGGAGCCGATCGAACGCCGGGTGCTCGGCGCGACGGACATACGCGGAGTCGTGATCGTCTCCAGCGTCGCCTACGGCGACGGCGGGGGCGGGATTCCCGGGCTGCTTCTCGGCTCGCCCCAGGACGACGCCGGCAACCTGGTCATGCTCGGCACGGGCCAGCAGCACTGGTCGACGGTGCACGCCGCGGACCTGGCGGATTTCTTCCGGCGCGTCCTGGAAGATGAGTCGGCTCACGGCCGCTACGTCATCGGAAACGGACTGAACCCCACCGTAGCCGAGCTGACGCAGGCGGCCGCGGTGGCCGTCGGCGCCCCGGGTGCGGTCCCCGGTTCCGACGATGAGGCCCGGGGCCGCCTGGGCGACTACTTCGCCGAGGTCCTGCTGCTCGATCAGGGCACCGACGCGGCCAGGGCCCGGGGCGAGCTCGGCTGGTATCCGTCCCGTCCATCACTTTCCGATGACTTTCGCCACGGCAGTTACCGCAGGTAGGCAGCACCGAGACGGTCCGGCCCCTGGACCGGACAAGAAGGAGACTCCCATGAAGAAGTGGCAGCGCGTCGCGGCGAACGCGAAACCGGCAACCCCCACTCCGCCGGCCAGCCGGCGGCAGCGTCATTCCACAGCCGCGGGTCCGTAGCGCACCACCGTCGCGGGAGGGCTGGCCGGCATCGTCGCCGCGATTCCGATCTGCACGCCAACGTGCAGGACATCTTCGGCCACGGCGACGAGGTCGTCGTCCGCCTGGTCGTGACCGGTACGCAGGAGGGTCCCCTGCTGGGCATTCCCGCCACCGGGCGCCACCTCCAGTGGGACGCGATCGACCTCTACCGGCTCAAGGGCGGCAAGATCAGTCAGGAATCGGCTTCCGAGGTCACCGCGATCCAACGACACGGGTGCGTACAAGGCGCCCTGGATCCCTGATCCGCAGCCTGCCCCGTTACCCCGGACGGCCGCGGTGTTCCCTCAGGCATCATGACGCGATCGGGACAGAATCAGCTGCCACTCGGCATGCTTGCCGGAGTGTGTAAGAATCCGCAGGTGGACATCGACGGTCCCGCGGTCGCCGAGCTGGTGGCCGACGCCGCGGCGGCGGTGAGCCGCCGGGCCGCCGCAGTGTCCGAGGATGTCTATGAGGTGATCCTGCGGGAGATCCCGGAGCTACGCGACGACAAGTCGGTGCTCACGCTGCTCGCCTCGAGCGTCCACAGCAACATCGGCACCTGCCTGCAGGTCATGCAGCACCAGATCGACCTGAGCGCCGTGCAGGCTCCGGCCGCGGCCCTGGAATATGCTCGTCGGCGGGCGCAGCGCGGCACGTCGCTGACCGCGCTGCTGCGCGCCTACCGGCTGGGACACGCGTGCTTCTCCGACTGGTTTCTCAAGGAGCTGGCTCAGCAGGCAGATGAAGCCCAGATGATCACCGCCGCCACGCTGAGCATGTCCAAGATCGTGGCCGGATACGTCGACCAGACCTCAGAAGAGATCGTCGCGGCTTATACGCGCGAACGGGAAAACTGGCTGCGGAACCGCAGTACCGCTCGCGCCGCCCGGATCCGTGACCTGCTTTCTGGCGAGCGGATCAATGTGAGCGCGACAGAGGCCGCCCTGGGTTACCGGCTGCGCCAGTACCACGTGGGCGTGGTCTGCTGGGCGGGCGACGCGGCGGCTGGCGTAGACAACATCACCCGGCTTGAGTACGCGATCAGCCACGTCGCGGGGAAGGTGGCTTGCTCCGATCCTGTCTTCCTGCCCCGCGACGTATCCAGCGCGTGGGCCTGGCTGCCGCTGGGGATCCGGGACACGTTCGACGCCGCAGGGGCCAGCGTGGTCGGCGTAGACGACGACGTCCATTTCGCGTTCGGCGACGCGGCCAAGGGCACCGCGGGGTTCCGCCTCACCCACCGGCAGGCCCTCGCCGCCCAGTCGGTCGCGCTCGCCGCAGGCTCTCCCCCGCGGGCGGTAGCGTTCAGCGAGGTCGCCCCCGTGGCCATGATGCTCGGATCCGCCGACCTGCTGCGGGCCTGGGTGCTCAGCACGCTGGCGGGCCTGGCCGCCGACGACGAGCACCACGCTCGCCTGCGTGAGACCTTGCTGGTCTTCCTGCGGAGCGGGGGCAGCTTCAAGGCGACTGCCGAACGGCTGATGCTGCACAAGAACACGGTCCAGTACCGGATTCGCAAGGCGGAGGAGAGCCTCGGCCGGCCGGTGGGCGAGAACCGCCACGACGTGGAACTCGCGCTGCGTGCCAGCCACTGGCTCGGCTCGTCAGTGCTTCGTCCCGGTGCTGCACAGGCTGCGACCGCGTCGACTGCTTCAGTCTGAGTAGGCACCAACGCCGTCCAGTTTGCGCAGTGCCTCGTCATCGAGCGTGACCCTTCGGCAGCCAGGTTCTCCCGCAGGTGGGCAACGGAGCCGGTCCCGGGGATGATCAGCACGTTAGGGGCCAGCTGGAGCAGCCACTGCAAGGCGACCTGTGCCGGGGTGACGGCCAGCCGAGCGGGCAGAACGGCACGAACGCGATCCCGCGGCTGAGGCACTCCTGGAGAAGGGGGGCACTGCGGCGGCCGGCGAGGTGGAACATGTTCTGCACGCAGACGATGCGGATTCCAACTGCGGCGCGCCGCAGTTGTACGTGGCTGACATTACTCAGGCCCACCCCCGCGATCAGGCCCTCGTCGCGGGCCGCCACCATCACGGCTAGCTGGTCATCGAAGCGCGCGTCGACCCTCCCGTCACCGGGCAGCCGGAGGTTCACCGCCGCCAGCTGGCCAACCCGCAAGCTGTTGACGACGCCAGGGCCGTAGTACTGGGCCGTGTCGATGTGATCTACCCCGGCGGCGACCGCGGCCCGTAGCACGCCGATGGCCGATGCCCGGTCCGGTGGCGTACCGGCGGCGAACGGTCCGGCGAGTTGCATCGCGCCCTACCCTGACCGTCTGACCTGTATCTGGCCGAGTGCGAAGGTGCAGCCACACGGTCTCAGCTCGCGCGGGATCACCCGGCGGGTGGCTAGCTCACCCATGCCGCTGTCCCTGGTCTGCGTCCCACCCTTCAAGGGAATCCCCTGGGCCGGGCGATGAATAGTCGTCATCTGACGACACCTTGGCGGCAAGACGCGGTTCTTGTTCAAGCGGTCCCGGCGGCCTACGGCGCTTAAGGAGGCCGATGTGCGCCGGCCCGGCGGGACATCAGGCTGGCGGGCTTCCGGCAGGCCGAGGTGCTCGGCTAGCCACGGCCCGGTCGCGCTCTCCGGGGCACGCGCGACGTCCTCGGGCGTGCCCCGCGGCGAGGATGCGGCCGCCGTCTGGGCCCCCACCCGGGCCCATGTCGATGAGGTGATCGGCGGCGGCGAGCAGGTCCAGGTCCAGGTCATGGTCGATGACGGTGATCGAGGGCCCCGGCCTCCAGCAGCCGGCCGAACACGCCGGCCAGGGTGGCAACGTCGAGCGGGTGCAGGCCGGTGGATGGCTCGTCGAAGACGTATAGCGTGCCGCGCTGGCTGCTGCGCGGCCGGGATGCGATCCGCAGCCGCTGCGACTCGCCGCCGGACAGGGACGGCGCGGGCTCGCCGAGCCGCAGGTAACCCAGGCCGACCTCGCTGACGGGCCGCAGCGCCGCGGCGACCGGGGCCGGGTCTGCGAACCGTTTCAGGGCGTCGTCCACGCTCAGGCTGAGCACGTCGGCGATGGTCAGGCCGTCGACCCGGACGGCCAGGGTGGCGTCGTTGAAGCGGGCACCGTGGCAGGTCGGGCACTGAACGGTGATGTCGGGCAGGTACTGGACGTCGAGGTCAATGCGGCCGAGCCCGCGGCAGGTCGGGCACTGCCCTTCCCTGGTGTTGAATGAGAAGTGCCCGGGTTTCCAGTGCCTGCGCCGGGCGTACACGGACTCGGCGAATACGCGGCGGATCTGGTCGAACGCGCCTGAGTAGGTCGCGGGCGTCGACCGCGCGTTCTGGCCGATCGGCGAGGCGTCAACCTGGACGACCTGGCGAATGCTGCCCAGGTCCAGACGGCGGACGTGCCCGGGCAGCGCCGACCCGGGCAGCAGCGCCCGAGCGGCCGGGATGAGGCTGTCCAGGACGAGGGCGGTCTTCCCCGCCCCTGACGGCCCGGCCAGCGCGGTCAGCCGGTTCACGGGGAAAGCGGCGGTGACGTCGTGCAGGTTGTACAGGTCGCCGATGTCCAGCGTGATCTGCCCGCCGGGACCGGGCCGCGCGGGGCGTTCCCGGGTCACGGCCGCGGCGCCGGCCAGGAACGGGCCCATGATCGAGTGCGGGTCGCCCGCCAGCTGGCCGGGCGGCCCCTGGGGCGATCACCATGCCGCCATTACGGTCGGCTCCAGGGCCAAGCTCGATGATCCAGTCCGCGACGCGGATGACGTCCCGCTCGTGCTCCACCACGACCACGGAATTACCGTTCCCGGCCAGGGCCGTAATCGTCTTGATCAGCCCGGCGACGTTGCTCGGGTGCAGCCCGACCGAGGGCTCGTCCAGCACGTACAGCATGCCCGTGGTGCTGGCCCGCACCGTCGAGGTGAGCTCGATCCGCTGCCGCTCTCCCGTACAAAGTGGCGTCGGCCCGGTCCAGGGTCAGGTAGCCCAGTCCGACATCGAGCAACGGCGTGAGCCTGCCGTTCAGTTCGGCCAGCAGGCCGGCCGTCATCCGGCTGAGCTCGGCGGGCAGCCCCGCGGGCAGGCCGTTCATGAAGCCCCGCAGCTCGTCCAGGGTGAGCGCGCTGATCTCGGCGAGGTCGCGGTCGGCGAGCTGCGAAGCCAGCGCTTCCGGCCGCAGCCGGGTGCCGTGGCACACCGAGCACACTCTGGTGATGAGGAATCGCTGCACCAGGTGGCGGGTGCGCTCGTTGTCACTGCGCAGGGACCGTTCCACCGCGGCGACCGCGTTGTCGTAGTTGACCGCCAGCTGCACGGTCCGCCCGTAGCGGCCCGGGTGCAGCGTCACCTGCCGCCGGACCGGCTCACCGTGCAGCACGATGTCGCGCTCGTGATCGGTCAGCGACCGGTGGGGGACGTCGAGCCGGACCCCGAGTTCGCCCGCGGCATACATCGACAGCCGCCGCCCGCCGGAGTTCCACGGCAGCACCGCGCCATCGGCGATCGTCTTGTCCGGGTCGGGAACCAGGGTGCCGACGTCGACTTCGGACCGTATGCCCAGGCTCTGGCAAGCCGGGCAAGCGCCGTAGGAGTTGAAGGCGAAGGACTCGGCGCTGGGATGGGTGAAACGCGCGCCGCATACCGGGCAGACGATCTCCTCGCGGAGCGTTGCGATCGACGGCGCGACGCGGTGGCCGTTCGGGCACAGGTGGGAGCCCAGCCGCGACATCATCAGGCGCAGGACGTTGAGCACCTCGGACATGGCGCCGACCGTGCTGCGCGGCCCCGGCACCGGCGGGCGCTGCCGCAGGGCCAGCGCTGGTGGCAGGTGGTCAATCCGGTCAACGTCGGGCCGCTGTGCCTGGGTCAGCCGCCGACGGCTGTAGGTGCTCAGGCCCTCCAGGAACCGGAGCAGGCCCTCGGCGTACAGCGTGCCCATAGCCAGCGATGTCTTGCCCGATCCGGATACCCCGACCACCGCGACCGTCCGCCACAGCGGCACGTCGACGTCGATATTGCGCAGGTTGTTGTGCCGGGCCCCGCGCGCCCGCCTCGGGATGGCCGGCGAGGCCCGCGCCGGGCTGGCGGCGCTTGCTGGTGAGATGGCCGGCTCGGGTGAGATCGGTAATGCCCGCGCGGTGCGCCAACCACGTCCAAGCAGGTCGGCCAGATCCCCGCGAATTACAGTGAGGGGTCGGGGACGATCGTCAGCGGAACGGCAGCGAACAAGGCCACCCAAGCTGCTCTCGCCGCCTACCCCGGCGGCGTCGTGGACCGCGTCGTGAGGCTGAGCAACGGCGAGTACGAGGTCCACTACATCGGCGTCAACTGGCCGCACCACATCTTCGTCAACCAGGACTTCACGGTCGTCGGCGCCGACTAGCCCGAGTTTCCAATGATCATGGTCTTCTGACTCTTGACTGAGGTTCCAGATGGCCCTCAGATGGCTCATTTTCCCTTGTGACACGCGTTTGCGGTGCTTGACTGCGCGACGGAACTGACCTATGACCTAAATTGTGGCGAGCCTGTACAAGAAGGTGATCAGCGGGAAGCCGTACTGGTACCTGCGCGAGATGGGCTGGGTGGACGGCAAGCCGAAAATGGTCTCGGAGCGGTACGTGGGCACCGCGGCCGACATTGAGGCGCTGCTGGACGCCCGCGAGGAACGGATGCTGCCCGAGCGGACCCGGCACCTGGACTTCGGGGCGGTGGCCGCGGCGTGGGGGCTGCTGTCTGACCTGGGCGTGGCCGCGGTCATCGATGAGGCGTGCGGGGGCAGGCCGCCGGGGCTGCCGCTGTCACCGGGCACCTACCTGGCGCTGGCCGCGCTGAACCGGGTGACAGATCCGTGTTCCAAGCGGGGGTTCGCGGACTGGTGGCGCACCACGGCGGCGGACCGGTTCACCAAGATCCCGGCCTCTGCGCTGGATCACCGCCGGTTCTGGGACGCGATGCACGCGGTGCCGCTGGACGCGCTGCCGCGGATCGAGGAGAAGCTGGCGGCCGCGGCGTGCGCCCGGTTCGGGCTAGACACCAGCTCGGTGGCGCTGGACATGACGAATTTCGCGACGTTCATCGATACCGGCAACGCCCGGGCGCCGATCGCGCAGCGCGGAAAGGCCAAGCAGAAACGCGCGGACCTGCGGCTGGTCGGCCTCGGGCTGGTGGTCACCCGGGACGGCGGCGTCCCGCTGCTGTCCCACGCCTACCCCGGCAGCAAGCCCGACGTCACGCAGTTCCCGCAGATGATCGCCGCGCTGGCCGCCCGGCACGCCGACCTGGCCGCCGCGGCCGGGCAGGACGGCGCCGAGATGACCGTCGTGTTCGACGCCGGGCAGAACTCCGAGGCCAACTTCGCGCGGCTGGCGGGCACGAACCTGCGCTACGTGGGCTCGGTGCCGGCCAGTGACTGCCGGGACCTGCTGGCCCTGCCCGCAGACGCCCGCACCCTCGTCGATAAAGACAGGTTCGGCGGCCTGACCGCCTACGACACCCGCCGGGTCGTCTACGGCACCGAGCGCCGGGCGATCCTGACGCACTCCCCGGAACTGCACGAGCATCAGGCCCGCGGGTTCGAGGGCACCACGCTGGCCAAAGCCGCCAAGAAGCTGGACGAGCTGGCCGCCACCTTGGCCCGCGGCAAGACCCGCCGGGGCAGGGACAAGGTCGAGGCGGAGATCGCCACGATCACCCATGACGCCTGGGTGCGCCGCGTCATCACCTGGGAACTCACCGGGGATACCCCCCGCGACCTGCGGCTGGCCTGGTCCGTCGACGCCGCTGCGCGGGCCGCGCTGGAAGCGGAGATCTTCGGCAAGCACGTGCTGATCACCGACCACGACGACTGGCCCGCCGCCGAGGTCATCGCCGGCTACCGGTCCCAGTCCGAGGCCGAGTTCTCCTTCCGGCAGATGAAAGACCCGCACGTGGTGTCGTTCTCCCCGATGTTCCACTGGACCGAGCACAACATCCACGTCCACGTGTTCACCTGCGTCCTGGCGCTGCAGGTCGCCCACCTGATGCGCCTGCAAGCCGAGCGCGCCGGGTTGCGCATGTCCGTGCGCGAGCTGCTGCGCCAGCTCGCCGGGATCGGTGAGACCGTCCTGATCTACCCCGCAGAACGCGGCCGGCCCAAGGCACGCCGGATGCTCACCCAGACCACCGCCACCCAGGACAAGCTCACCGAGGCCTTCCAGCTCGACCGCTACGCACCAGCAGTTAGGTCATAGGCGCCAGCGGCCCCGCAAACCCATCCCGACCAGCCAGAACACCCTAGCGAGGAGCATGATCATTGGAAACTCGGGCTAGGCGTGTCCGTAGATCCTCGCGGATCGTTGCCGGCTGGGTGCGGCGGAGTTCCCGCTCTACCTGTGCCCCGCTACTCCCTGGGCCCGGACGGGACCCGCAACATGCGCAGGATTGTCGTCTGCAGGGCTTCGCGCAGTTCGTCGTCGGTCAGGTCGGCCAGATCGGGCAGGCATTCGGGGATGAAGAACAGGACGCCGAAAGCGAGCCGCTCGGCGCCGGTGGGGTTGTCGCCGTAGAACAGGGTGAGAGCGCGCTGGGCCAGGGTGTTCTTCTCGCTGTCCAGCTTGTTCCGCTTCGCGGCCGGATCGGTGGATGCCATCGCCGCGTAGAGGCGGTGCCGGACGAGAAAGTCGACGAAGCCATCGACCAGGTGGTCGATCCGGGCCCGGCGCCCGCGTATCGTGGCCGCTTCAGCCAGCAGAGCCTCGAGCCGCTGCATTTCAGGCTGCATGGTCGCATGCAGGATCTCCCGCTTGGCGCGGAAGTGGTAGTAGACGGCGGCCTTGGTCAGCCCCATCTCGTCGGCGATCATCTGCAGCGAGGTGGCATCGTAGCCGAGCTCGGTGAACAGCCGCTGCGCGGTCTCCAGGATCTGCTGCCTGGTCCGCTCGGCTTGCGCGGCTCGGGCGGAGATGCCCTTGACGGGCGTCGCCATAGATGGCTCCTCAGTGTGGATCGATCGCAGTATACAAGCTGGTGGCTAGTGAGTCACTAGCTGAATGGCAAGTCATTCACTAGACGTTCGGCAAGTATTTCACCTTACGGTTGGCTAGCAATTCACTTGACGGTCGGCTAGTGAGTGTCCTAGCGTCGGAACCGAGCCTGCATCCGGCAGCCTGCATCCGAGCCGTGGAGATCCGCCCATGTCGAACTACCTGCACCGACTCGCCCGCTTCGCGTTCCGGCGACGGCGGCTGGTCCTGGCGGCCTGGCTGCTCGCGGCCATCGCGGCCATCGCCGTCGCCCAGCTCAGCGGCGGCAAGACCAACGACACCTTCACCATCCCGGGCACCGAGGCGCAGAATGCCGCGGCTGTCCTGCAGGCCAAGCTGCCGGCGTTCAGCGGCGGTCAGAGCACGATCGTCTTCGCCACCACCAACGGCACCGCCAGGGTCACCGATCCGGCCGCCAAGGCGGCGATCGAGTCGGCCATGACCAAGCTCAAGTCGATTCCGCAGGTCTCCGCGGTCACGACTCCCTTCCAGAGCCACCTGGTGTCGCCGAGCGGCCAGATCGCGCTGGGGCAGGTGCAGTGGTCGGCACAGGCAACCGCCGTGAAGGACTCCAGCCTCAACGCCGTTAAGGCCGCCATGAAGCCAGTGCAGGCCGACGGCGTGCAGGTCGCGTACAACGGCAGCGTCTATCCGGGCTGGCGCACGGTCATCTCCGACGTGCCCGAACTGATCGGCCTGATCATCGCCTTCGGCATCCTGATGATCACCTTCGGCGCCTTCGTGGCCGCGGGGATGCCCATCCTGGGCGCGATCATCGGCGTGATCACCACCTTGATGGGCATCACCGCCGTCGCGTCGGTGGTGACGATCGCCTCGGCATCGACCACGGTCGCGCTGATGCTCGGACTCTCCTGCGGCATCGACTACGGTCTGTTCATCTTGTCCAGGCACCGGACCAACCTGCTCAACGGCATGACGCCCGAAGAGTCGGTGCCGCTGGCCATGGGCACGGCCGGCAGTTCGGTCGTCTTCGCCGCCCTCACCGTGATCATCGCGCTGTGCGGCCTGACCGTGGTGGGCATCCCGTTCCTGACCGTCATGGGCCTGGCCGCCGCGGCTTCCGTCACGGTCGCGCTGCTGATCGCCCTGACGCTGCTGCCAGCCATGCTGGGCTTCGCCGGCCCCAAGGTCGCCAGGTTCACCCGGCTGCCGCTGCTCGGTGCCCGTGCGGAACGCGTCGCCCGGCGTAGCGCCGCGGACCCGGACAGCTCCGCGGGGGCGGGCTGGGCCAGGTTCGTCGTGCGCCGCCGGGTGGCCGTCCTTATCGGCGGGATCGCCTTGCTCGGCGTGCTCGCGATTCCCGCGCTGACCATCCATCTGGGCCTGCCCAGCGGGGCCTCGCAACCCGCCGGCAATACCCAGCGCCAGGCCTACGACCTCACCACCGAAGGCTTCGGCGCCGGCTTCAACGGCGCGCTGCTGATCGTCGCCCAGGACGTGAGCAGCCCGGCGGACACCCAGCAGATCGCGGAGGCGCTCGCCAAGTTGCCCGACGTCGTGAAGGTAACCCCGGTGACCACGCAGAACGGCATCTCGCTGATCAAGCTGATTCCCAAGTCCGGGCCGGGCGACCCGGCCACGACCGCCCTCGTGCACGCGATCCGCGACGACCGGGCCGCTATCGAAGGCCAGACCGGCGCGCACATCCTGGTCGGCGGCACCACGGCGTCCAACATCGACGTCTCGGCCAAGCTGTCCAGCGCCCTGCCGGTCTTCCTGGTCGTCGTGGTCGGCCTGGCGTTCATCCTTCTGACGTTTGCGTTCCGGACCATTTTGGTGCCGATCACGTCCATCCTGGGCTTCCTGCTCTCGATGGCCGCGGCGCTCGGCGCGCAGGTCGCCATGTTCCAGTGGGGCTGGGGGCAGCACATCTTCGGCATCACCCCAGCGGCGACGATCAGCTTCCTGCCGATCATCATGCTGGCGATCATCTTCGGCCTGTCCAGTGACTACGAAGTGTTCGTCGTATCGCGGATCAAGGAGGAATTCACCAAGAACGGCGACGCCCGCCGCGCCGTGCAACGAGGCACCGGGCTGTCGGCCCGCGTGGTCACCGCGGCCGCGCTGATCATGTTTTCCATCTTCGTGGCCTTCATGTTCACCAACGATCCGACCATCAAGGCCATCGGCTTCAGCTTCGCCGCCGGCGTCTTCCTGGACGCCTTCGTCGTGCGGCTCACGCTGGTGCCGGCCATCATGGCGATTATCGGGTCGAGGATCTGGTACCACCCGCGGTGGTTCGCCAGGTACGTCCCGGACCCCGACATCGAGGGGCAGCGGCTCGACCGCGAACTCGCCGGGGCGGAGCTCGCCCCGGCCGGCACTTCGGCCCGGCAGCGATAGGGCTCGGCCGGCTGCGGCGGGTCGCCGGGTACCGTGATGTCGGAGGCGGGCAAGCTGCAGACCCGAGAATGGAGCCGAGATGGCGCGAGTTCTTTACACGGCGGAGGCAACGGTCACTGGCGGCCGGGCCAGCGGCCACGGGCGCACGACCGACGGAACCCTGGATGTGCAACTCCGCTCGCCAAAGGAGATGGGCGGCGAGGGCGGCGGCACGAACCCTGAACAGCTCTTCGCGGTGGGCTACGCGGCCTGCTTCGAGAGTGCTCTGGGTGTGGTCGGCCGTCGTGAACGCGCCGAGGTAGGTGATGTCTCGACCGACAGCCGGGTGAGCCTGCTTCCCACCGAGGAGCGCGGTTTCAAGCTCGCCGTGGAGCTCGATGTGAGCCTGCCGCAGGTTCAGGACCCTGAGCAAGCGGCACGGATCGTTGCTGCCGCACATCAGGTGTGCCCGTATTCCAATGCCACCCGGGGCAACATCGACGTGAGGCTGACGGTAAACGGCCGCGACATCGGCTGAACCGCTCCTCGAGTCCAGTCCGATGGATAGGTCCAGGACCAATTCTGCTGGCGATAGCGATCCCATGCGGGTCACGGTGCTGGTGAACGGCCAGCGCGAGGAGGTCCGCACCGAGCGGGACACCGCGCTGCTGTACGTGCTGCGGAACCATCTCGGGCTCACGGGCACCCGCTTCGGCTGCGGTCTTGGCCTGTGCGGCGCTTGCCTCGTGCTCATCGACGGCCGCCCCGCCTACTCCTGTGACACGCCGATGTGGGCGGTTGAGGATCGGGACGTAACGACGGTTGAGGGACTGGGCGTATCCGGCCGGCCGCACCCTGCCGCGCAGGCGATCATCGACGGGCAGGCCGCGCAGTGCGGTTACTGCATCTCCGGCGTGGTGATCAGCGCCGCCGGGCTGCTGGCCGTCAACGATAACCCCAGCGAGGACGAGGTCCGCGCCGCGCTGGACAGCAACTTGTGCCGGTGCGGCGCGCAGAACCGGATTGTGCGCGCCGTGCTCGGGGCCGCCTCCAGCCTGCGGGCCAGCCGGGACAGCGGCTGATGGCAGGGTCACGCGAAGCCAGGACGGCGCTGCCGCCATCGCTCGCGGCCAATCCCCGTCTCGGGGACTGGCTCCGGGTCCTGCCGGACGGCGTGGTCGAGGTGCGCTCGGGCAAGGTCGAGCTCGGCCAGGGCGTGCTCACCGCGCTGGCGCAGGTCTCCGCCGAGGAGCTTGACGTCGATGTGGCCCGGGTCCGCATGTTCGCGGCCGTGACCGGCATCAGTCCTGATGAGGGCACTACGGCGGGTAGCCTGTCGATCCAGCATTCGGGTGCCGCCCTCCGGGTCGCCTGTGCCGAGGCCCGGGCGATCTACCTCGGCGTCGCCGCAGGCCGGTGGGACATGCCCGTCGAGGCGCTCACCGTTCAGGACGGCACCATCGCCGCCCCGGACGGACGGACCACGAGCTACTGGGAGCTGGCGGACGACCGGCTGCTGGATCGCCCGGCCATGGGCCTGACCGGGCCCAAGGCGGTTCCGGACTACCGGATCGTCGGTACCAGCGTGCCGCGAGTGGACCTGCCCGACATGCTGGCCCCGCGGCCTCGCTTCGTCCACGACATGGCGCTCGACGGGATGCTGTACGGCCGGGTCATCCGGCCGCCGTCCCGCGGCGCCACCCTGCTCGACGTCCGCGCGGAACCGGCGAGGGCGCTGCCTGGCGTCGTGACCGTCGTGCGGGACGGGAGTTTCCTTGGCGTGATCGCCGAACGGGAGGAGGTGGCGCTGCGCGCCGCCGGCCTGCTGCGCGCGGACGCGAAGTGGCAGGAGGAGCCCACATTGCCCGATGAGGACGATCTGCCCGCCTTCCTCACCTCCGCGCCCGCCGAGACCAGGGTCCTGGCCGAATCCGTCCCTCCCGCCAATGCGGCGCCGGCGCCTGCCGCGCGCTCGCACGAAGCCACCTATCACCGGCCTTTCCTGGCGCACGCGGCCATGGGACCGTCCGCTGCGACGGCGCTGGCCAGCACGGCGCTGGCCGGAGGCGAGGCCGGACACGGGGCCGGTGTCCGGCTGGAGGTCTGGACGCACAGCCAGGGCGTGTACCCGCTGCGCCGCGAGCTGGCCCGGGCGCTGAAGCTGACCGAGGACCAGGTGCGGGTGCGGCATGTGGAGGGTGCGGGCTGCTACGGTCACAACGCCGCCGATGACGCCGCCATGGACGCGGCCCTGCTCGCCCTGGCCGTTCCCGGCAGGCCGGTGCAGGTGGTCTGGTCGCGCGCCGATGAGCTCGGCTGGGAGCCCTACGGGCCGGCCGCGGTGGTCCGCGTCGCCGCCGACGTCGACGCGCGCGGTGACGTGTTGTCCTGGCAGCACGAGATCTGGGGCAACGGTCACGTGACCCGGCCCGGGTTCGGCCGCTCGATCGGGCTGCTCGCGGCGAGTCACCGGGACGGCGGCGAGCCGATCGAGCCGGCGGCGGAACCGCCACTGGAGCGGGGTGGCGGAGCCGGCCGGAACGCCGTGCCGGGCTACGCGTTCCCGGCCTACCGCGTGATGAACCACCGGCTGTCGGTGATGCCGCTGCGGACTTCCTCGCTGCGCTCGCTCGGCGGCTTCGTCAACGTGTTCGCGATCGAGTCGTTCATGGACGAACTCGCCGCGGCGGCGGGCCGCGATCCGGTCGAATACCGTCTCGCCCAGCTGGCGGACCCGCGGGGCCGGGCGGTGATCGAGGCCGTCGTCCGGCGGTCGGGCTGGGCCGGCTGGTCCCCGGCCGGGTCGTCCCGGTCGGCCGGCCATGGCATCGGCTATGCCCGCTACAAGAACAGCAGCGCCTACTGCGCGGTCGTCGCGGAGGTGGAGGCCGTCACCGAGGTGCAGGTGCGCCGGCTGACGATCGCGGTCAACGCCGGCCTGGTGATCAACCCCGACGGTGCCGAGAACCAGGTCGAGGGCGGCGCGATCCAGGCGACTAGCTGGACGCTGAAGGAACGCGTCCGTTTCGACCGCCTTACCGTGACCAGCGACAGCTGGGACAGCTATCCGATCCTGCGGTTCTCTGAGGTGCCCGCGGTGGATGTGGAGCTGTTGCCTGGCCACGAGAATCCGCCGCTGGGCGTCGGGGAAACCGCGCAAGGCCCCACCGCCGCGGCCATCGGCAACGCCCTCTGTGACGCCCTCGGTGTCCGCGTGCGCACGCTGCCGCTTACCGGGCAGCAGATCCTCGCCGCGATGCCGGACTGACCAGTACCGGCCGTGATAGGGGTGGGCACTTGGCAGGAATTCTGCGGGACTAATGGTCGATCAGTCCAAGAACAGTTCCCAGTGGCAGACGAATGGTCATCATAAGCGGGGTAAATTGACGTCATGACATCTGGGCCCGGCGAAGATGCCAGCTCCGGAGCGCAGGCGCCGCCGCTCGAACGATGTCGACCGGGCCATCGTGGCGGTCCTGCGCGAGGACGGGCGTATTTCCATGCGGGCGCTGGCGGCTCGCCTGCACATCTCCCGGGCCGGTGCCTATCTGCGCGTGCAGCGACTTGAGGAGGCCGGAGTGATTACCGGCTACTCCGCCGTGGTGGACCCGCAGCGGTACGGGTACGGCCTGTCCGCGTACGTGCACCTGAAGATCGCTCAGCCCGCCTGGAAGCCGCTGCGGGCCAGGCTCATGACGATCCCGGAGGTGGAGCACGCGGCGCTGGTCTCCGGGGACGCCGACATCGTGCTGCTCGTCAGGGCCCGCGACATTGCGGCGCTGCGGGAACTGGTGCTGAATAGCTTTCAGAGCATGCCTGAGGTGCGCTCGACGCAGACCGTGCTGATCTTCGACGAGCTCGGACGCGGCCCTGCCGGGGCGCGGCCTACAGGTGCCGCAGGGCCTTCGCCGGGGACTCAACGCAGTCGGCGATGAAGCGCAGGAAGCCGCCGGCCGTCCCGCCGTCGCAGACCCGGTGGTCGAACGCGAGCGTGAGCTCGGTCATCTGGCGGGGCACGATCTGGTCGCCGACGACCCAGGGACGCCGGATGATCCGGCCGATGCCCAGGATCGCCACTTCGGGATGGTTGATGATGGCGGCCGAGCCGTCCACGCCGAACACTCCGTAGTTGTTGACCGTGAACGTGCCGCCTGTAAGTTCAGCGGGACTGAGTGTGCCTTCCCTGGCGCGCCGGGTCCGTTCGGCCACTGCGGTGGAAAGCTGCTCCAGGGTGTGCGCCTGCGCATCGCGTACGACGGGCACCATGAGCCCGCGATCGGTCTGGGCGGCGAAGCCCAGGTTTACCGGCGGGCTCAGCACGATCTCGTCGCCTTCGATCCTGGCGTTGAGCTCCGGATAACGCCGCAACGCGAGAACCGTGAAGCGGGACAGCAGCGCCAGGACGCTGATCTTCGGCGCCGGCTCATCAGCGTTGAGCGCCGCGCGGAGCCCGAGCATCTCGGTGGCGTCCACGTCGACCCAGACGGTCGCCTCCGGGATCTCACGGCGTGACCGGCTGAGCTTGTCCGCGACCGCCTTGCGCACGCCTCGTATCGGGATCCGGGTACCCGCGGCGGACCCGGCGGCCGGCGCAGGCTCCGGGACTGCCGTCGGCTCGGCCTGGCCGGCATTGATCGCCCCGTCGACATCGGCGCGGGTGATCAGCCCGCCGCGGCCGGAACCGCGGATGGTCACCAGGTCCACGCCGGCGTTCCGGGCCAGCTGCCTGATCAGGGGCGAGGCAACAGGCAGCCGGCCGTTGGGCGCGAGCGGCGCGACGCTGCCATCACCGGTCGCCGCGATACCGCCTGGGGGTGAGCCGGGTGCCGGGATGGTCGCCGATGACCGCGCGGCCCGGTGACGGCGACGGCGCCCGCTGGGCGTTCCGTAGCCGATGAGGACGTTGCCGCTCTGGCCGCCCTGATCCGGGCCGGCCTGATCCAGGCCGGCCGGGGACGTGACGACCCCCGGCTCGGCGAACCGGCCGGCGGCATCGACGGTGACCAGGGGCTCTCCGACGGCCACCACGTCGCCGGGCTGGCCGTGCAGGGCCGTGACGCGGCCGGCGAACGGCACGGGGACCTCGACCACCGCCTTGGCCGTCTCGACCTCGACTATGGGCTGGTCGACGGTGACGGTGTCTCCGGCCTGCACGTGCCAGGCCACGATCTCGGCCTCGGTGAGTCCCTCGCCCAGATCCGGAAGCAGGAACGCTGGCATCTAGCCGCCTGCCTTCACGGCCGGGCGGGTTTCCTGCCACTGCAGGCAGTCGACCGCGTCGAGGATGCGGTCGACGCTGGGCAGGTGATATTCCTCCAGGTGGGGCGGGGGATAGGGGATGTCGAACCCGGTCACCCGCAGGATCGGGGCCTCAAGGTAGTGGAAACACTGCTCGGACAGGCGCGCGGCCACCTCGGCGCCGTATCCGCAGAACCGGCTCGCTTCGTGCACGACGATGGCGCGGCCGGTTCGCCGCACCGAGGTGGTCACCGTCTCATCGTCGAACGGGGACAGGCTCCGCAGGTCGATGACCTCGACGCTGCGGCCCTCTTCCCCGGCCGCTTCGGCCGCCTCCAGCGCGGTGCCGACGGTCCCGCCGTACGCGATCAGGGTCACGTCGGAGCCCGGCAGGCGCACGATGGCCCGGTCCAGGGTGGCGCCGGCGTGATCCAGGACCGTCGCCTGCTTCGACCAGTAGCGGCGCTTGGGCTCGAGGAAGATAACGGGGTCCGGGCACTCGATCGCCCGCCGGAGCAGCGCGTACGCGTCCCCGGGCGTGGCCGGGGTGACGACCCGCAGGCCGGCGGTGTGCGCGTAGTACGCCTCGGAGGAGTCGCAGTGGTGCTCCACGCCACCGATCCCGCCGCCGTAGGGAATCCGGATTACGACGGGCAGCGCGACACGGCCCCTGGTCCGGTTGCGGAACTTGGCCAGGTGGCTGGTGATCTGCTCGAAGGCCGGATAGGCGAACGCGTCGAACTGCATCTCCACGACGGGGCGCAGGCCGTTCATCGCCATGCCGATCGCGGTGCCGACGATGCCCGACTCGGCCAGGGGGGTGTCGAAGACGCGCGCGTCCCCGAACCTGGCCGCCAGCCCGTCGGTTACCCGGAAAACGCCGCCCAGCGGCCCGACGTCCTCGCCGAAGACGAGGACGGTCTCGTCCTCGCTTAGCGCATCGGCCAGCGCCTGGTTCAGGGCCGCCGCCATCGTCACCTGGGCCGCCGCCACCGGCCGATCCGGGGCGCGTTCGGCGATCGCGGTCATCGCGATGCCTCCGGATCGCCCGCTGCTGCCGCAAGTTCGGCGGACAGTTCCTGCTGCTGCCGGCGCAGCGCCGGGGTCGGCTCGGCGTAGACGTACCGGAACAGGTCAGCGGGATCGTGCACCCTGTCGGTGTTCACTCGCTGCCGCAGCGTCGTCGCCTCGGCCTCGGCCTCGGCGTCCAGGGCCGCGACCGCGGGCTCGTCGAGAAGGCGGCGGGCGAGCAGGTGCTGCCTGATACGCGTCACCGGGTCGAGGGCGAGCCACCGGTCCACCTCGTCCTGGCCGCGGTAACGGGTGGCGTCGTCGGCGTTGGTGTGGGCCTCGATGCGGTAGGTGAGCGCCTCGATCAGCGTCGGCCCGCCGCCGGCCGTGGCGGACGCCACCGCGCGCTGCACGGCCGCGTAGACAGCGGCGGCGTCGTTGCCGTCGACCAGCATGGCGGGAACTCCGTAGCCGATTCCCTTGTGGGCCAGGGAGGGGGCGGCGCTCTGCTTGGACAACGGGACGCTGATCGCGTAGCCGTTGTTCTGCACGAAGAACACCACCGGTGCCTGCCAGACCGCCGCGAAGTTCAGCGCGGCATGGGTGTCACCCTCGCTGGTGGCGCCGTCACCGAGCATGACCAGGGCGACCGTGTCCTCGCCCTTGAGCTTGGCCGCGTGGGCTACGCCGACGGCATGCAGCGTATTGGTCGCCAGCGGGGTGCACTGGGGAGCGACCCGGTACTCGTACGGGTCATACCCGCAATGCCAGTCCCCCCGCAGCAGCGACAGCACCTCGACGGGATCCACGCCCCGGCACACGACGGCCATCGAGTCGCGGTAGGTCGGGAACAGCCAGTCCTGCGGGCGGAGCGCGAGTACCGCGCCGACCTCGCTCGCCTCCTGGCCGCGGGCTGACGGATACACGGCCAGCCGTCCCTGCCTGGTCAGGGCCGTAGCCTGCGTGTCGAAGCGCCGGCCCAGCACCATCTTCCTGTGCAGTGCAAGGAGCACGTCGTCGCCGGGCATTTCAAGATCGGAGGGCCGAACGACCTGGCTATCAGCCTCCAGCAACCTCAGCGGGGCCCCGGTCGGAAGCAGCCCCCGAGGTTTCCTGCTGCGGGGAATGTCGCGCGCCACCGATGCCACATGCGTTCCGATCGAAAGGAGACAACTAGTAGCAATACTGCGCTCCTGAATGCCGAACATCTAGCTTTGATCACAGATCAGAGACAAAGTGACAGTTAGAGTGCTGGGGTGTGGATGAACGGTGCGTCCTGTCGTTCCCCGGCTACTTCCGGTGGACAGGTGGACCTCAGGCCGCGCGGCACCTTCACCCGCCCCGTGGACAATGGTCTGGTGAGTTCCCCAGCGCCTGACTTCGAGTTTGGTACCGATGGCCCGTCGCTGATCCTGGTCGGCGTGGACGGCTCGCGGACCTCGCTGCGCGCCGCCGCTTACGCCGGCGGCCTGGCGCGACGGCAGCGCTGCCGGCTGCTGGCCGTGTACGTAGGGCGGGTACCAGCCAGCGTCGGCGCGGCGCCAGGCGGCGCGGTCGTAATGAACGAGACCCTCGAGCAGATCGCTGGTGAGCTCGGGCAGCTGATGCTCGGCCGTGCCGCCGAGACCGGGATAACGGCCGAGTTCCGCTCGGTCTGCGGGGACCCGCTGGCCGAGCTCACCCGGATTGCCGAGGAAACCCGGGCTGACGCCGTGGTCGTCGGCGCGTCCGAGCACGTGGGCCACCGGATAGTGGGCTCACTGGCCACCCGCCTGGTACGGGCCGGGAAATGGCCGGTCACCGTCGTCCCCTAGCGCCTGTCGTACCCGCCGCGTGAGAGGAGCGGACTCCGTGACCGAGGACCCCAGTCCCGCCGAGGGGCTAGAACAAGCGCGCTCGTACCTTCGTAACGCCGACCCCGTCCTCGCGCGGCTCATCGATGACCGGCCAGCCTTCGACCCCAGGGCGTGGCTGGCCCAGCTACCGCCGATGGATCTGTACGGTGCCCTGCAGTTCCAGGTCACCGGGCAACAGCTGTCCGTCCTGGCGACACGCCGGATCCTGGCCCGCATCGAGGCACTTTTCTGCGGACATCTTCCCTCACCCGCCGAACTGCTGGAAGTTGACCCCGGCAAGCTCCGCGAGGCCGGGCTCTCCTGGCGAAAGGTCAGCACGCTCCGCGACCTCGCCGAGCGGTTTTCTGACGGCAGGCTGAACCCGGACGTCTTGAGCGCGCTGCCAGACGAGGAGCTCATGGCGGAGCTCACCGCGGTCCCTGGGATAGGTCCCTGGACCGTGCAGGGCGCCCTCCTCGTCGCGCTCCAGCGAGAAGACGTCGTCCTGCCGGGCGACCTCGCGCTCCGTAAGGCCGTCCAGGCCGCCTACCGGCTCGACCACCTCCCCAGCCAGCAGGAGGTCCTGAGCATCGCCGAGAAATGGCGGCCCCACCGCAGCCTGGCGACTAGCTACCTGTTTTCCGCCGCCTTCGAGCCGGCCGGCACACCCCCGGTTGCCCCGTCCGAGACGTAGCGGCGGGCCGGCAGCGGCAAGGCCTGGTTCAGGATCAGGTCGCCGGCGGACCTGGCGGCTACCCGGGTGGCCGTACCGGCCGCGCTGTGACAATGTGCACGCATGTCCGGATGGACCCAGCGATGACCAGCAGCGCCCAGCCCGGCCCTGAGGACCGGCCGGATCGGATCGCCCAGGCCTCTGTACATGACGCGATGGAGCCGCTGGCCGGCCGGGGCAGGCTGCGCACTTACCTGGGGATCGCCCCCGGATCGGGGAAGACTTACGCGATGCTGCGGGACGCACGGGCCCGGCGACGCTCGGGGGTCAACGCGGTCGTGGCTTACCGGGAGAGGCACGGGCGGTCGGCGACCGCTGCTCAGCTCGCCGGTCTTGAAGCGCTCCCTACCCGTACGGTCAGCTACCGTGGCACCAGCTTTGCCGAGCTGGACGTCGCCGCGGTCTAGGACCGTCGACCGGAGCTGGCCCTGGTGGACGAGCTGGCCCACGCGAACCTCCCCGGTGAGCGACACGCGAAACGCTGGCACGACGTCCGCGAGCTACTCGCCAGCGGCATCGACGTCTATACGACCCTCAACGTCGCCAACATCGAATCGCTGGGCGGGCTGGTCTCCCGGATCACCGGCGTGCACCCGGCCGAACCAGTGCCCGACGCGTTCCTGCGGGCCGGCGAGATCAAGCTCGTCGACCTGGCGCCTTCGGCGCTTCGGCGCCGACTGGCCCAGGGCCTGGTTGTTCCCCCGGAGCGGGTGGATGCGGCCTTGTCGAGCTATTTCCGCTTCGCGAATCTCGCCGCCCTGCGGGAACTAGCGCAGCTGTGGCTGGATGACAGCGTTCCCGATCCCGTCACGGCGTTCCTGGCCGCCCGCGATTTCAGCGAGCCGGCGCCTGCCGCGGTCATCGTGGTCGGCTTGGCGGGGTCGCCTGCCGACGAATGGCTCGTCCGCTACGCTGCCCATCTCGCCGGCCTGTCGGCGGCCAGGCTCCAGGCGGTACACGTCCGGGACATCGACAACTTCGGCCGGCCGCCGAAGGCCCGGCTGGAGCAGGACCGCCGGCTGCTCGGTGAGCTGCACGGGACTTTGGTCGAGGTCAGGGCCGACGACATTGCCTCCGGGCTGATCCGGGCGGCGCGCCAGGCCGGCGCCTGCCAGCTCGTCATCGGATCGCGCCGCCGCTCGCGGTGGTCACGCCTGCTGAACGGGTCCACGGTGGCGCACCAGGTGCTCCGAACGGCTGGCGACCTGCCCGTCCAGGTCGTGGACGTCGGCAGACCGGACAAGACCAGTGACGAGTGAGCGGGAAACAGCGCAGCTGCCCGGTCACAGCGATGCGCGCAGCGCCGCACAGCACCTCGCCCGGCTTACCAGCGAAATCATCAGCGAGGTCGCGGAACATCAAGCCGCTCGCGACGACCCGGCGGCCCACTGCGGCAAGTCCCCGGGAACCTGGCCTCGGCCGAACCGGTAGCGACTGTCGCATCGGCGAGGTGTTGGCGGATGCCCGGCCGGGGTGGACACTGAGTTGATGGCGGGGACCAGCCTGGGTGACGTCATCGACCGCGCGCGGCGGCAAAGCTTCGTCGGCCGGCGATCCGAGCTGCGCACCTTCGACGATGCGCGGGCCGGCCGCTCGCCGCGGCGAGTGCTGTTCGTCCACGGTCCGGGCGGCATCGGCAAGACCACGCTGCTGCTTGAGATGCGTGCCCGCGCTAGCGCCGCCGGGCGGCCCACGCTACTGCTGGACGGGAGCGAGATCGATCCGTCGCCGGACGGCTTCAGCCAGGCAGTCGAGGCCGCCGGCGCCACTCATGCCGCCCAGGATGCGCGTGCCGACGGCGATCACCGCGGGATCGTGCTGCTGGTGGACGGGTACGAGCAACTCGGCGCCATCGACGGCTGGCTGCGCCAGATTTTCGTCCCGTCCCTGCCGGCGGAGGACGTCGTGGTCCTCGCCGGCCGCGAGCCGCCCGCCGCCGCGTGGCGCACCGACCCGGGCTGGCGGCAGGTGGTCGCGGTCCATCCCCTTGGGCACCTCGACGAGGTCGACAGCGCGGACCTGCTGGCCAGGTCCGGCGTCGCGGCACCGGACCGGAAACGGCTGCTGGACCTGGGCCGGGGCCACCCGCTGGCACTCGCGCTGCTGGCCGACGCGGCTCAGGGCGGTACCGTACCGGACAGCCTCGCCGACGTACCCGACCTGATCTCCGTCCTGCTCGAGTCGATCCTGCGTGACGCGCCCTCGGAGGCCCACATGGCCGGCCTGGCCACGGCCGCGCGGGCCTGGCTGACCACCGAGGACCTGCTGCGGAAGACGGTCGGGACGGACGCGGCGGAGGTGTGGGGCTGGCTGCGGCGCCGGCCGTTTGTGGTCTGCCGGCGGGGCGGGCTGACTCCGCACGACATCACCCGCGACGTCTTGGAGGCGGAGTTCGAGCGCCGCTCGCCGGACCGGTACCGGGCGCTGCACCGGATTATCCACGACCACGTGGTCGCCGGCATCCGCACGACGACCGGCCTGGACCGCCAGCTGCTCGCCCAGCAACTGGCCTACCTGCACCGGCACAGTCCGCTGACCGCCGCCTACTACGCACTGCGGGCCCAGGGTTCGGCCGCCGTGGTGCCTGCCCGGCCGGACGAGTACGAGCAGCTGGTTGCCGTCATCGAGCGCGGAGAGGGCAGTGCGGGCGCCGCGATCGCCGAGCGCTGGTTCGCCGACCAGCCTGACCGCATCAGCGTGGTGCGCACCGAGGACGGCCTCGCCGGTTTCGCGTACCACATCTTCTGCCCCACGGGGTCCGCGATGGAGGACCGGGATCCCGTCGTCAGAGCGGTACTTGACTATGTGTCCCGCACCGCGCCGGCCCGGCCTGGCGAGCGGGTCGACATCACCCGGTTCGTCGCGGGGGTACGCGAGTACCAGCGCGACATGTACGCGGTGCTCGCCGGGTCGGTCTCATCGATTATCGACTGGTGCACCGAGCCGCTCGCCTGGTCGTTCGTGGCCTTCACCGACGCGGAGTACTGGGGGCCCTTCTTCGACTACCTCGGTTTCCGTCCGGTAGTCGAGGTCGCGGAGGCGGCCGGCATCCCCCGTTACGTGGTGTACGGCAACGACTGGCGGCGCTTTCCGGTCGACGCCTGGCTCACCATGATGAACGAGCGCGAGCACAGCGGCGGGACCGGCCCGCCGCCCGACTCGGCGCTCCGCCCGCCGCCGCTGTCCCGGGCCGCTTTCGGCGACGCGGTACGTTCGGCGCTCCAGCACCTCAACCGGCCCGACCGGCTCACCGGCTGTCCGCTCCTCGGCACGGTACTCGGCGCCGACGCCGCCGAGTTGCGCGCGAGCATCGTGGCGGCGGCCGACCGGCTGGCCGGCGAGCCGAAAGGCGACCAGCTCCGGGCGGTGCTCAACCGGACGTTCGTGCGCGCCGCCCCCACCCAGGAAGCCGCGGCCGAGGTGCTCGGGCTGCCGTTCAGCACGTACCGCCGGTACCTGGCCAGGGCGATCGACGAGGTGACCGAGGCGCTGTGGTCGGTGGAGATCGGCAGCGCCCCGCCGGTCCAAGCCACTAGGTGAGCAGCGTTTGACCACCAGCTGACCTGGAAAGTGAGCACTTTCCTGGCCGACTCTGCACCCATCGATTCATCGGTGGAGGTGCAACATGGCACGGATACTCATCCTCGGGGCCGGCCTCAGCGGCCTGTGCACGGCGATGCTCGTGGCCCGCGAGGGACACGAGGTCACCGTGCTCGAACGCGATCCCGCCGCACCGCCGCCGCCGGAGCACGCCGACGCGGCGTGGGAAGGCTGGCCGCGGCGCGGCGTCAACCAGTTCCGGCTGCCGCATTTCATGATGCCCCGCTGGTGGAGCCTGTTGCGGGCGGAACTGCCTGAGACCCGGCACCCGCTGGAAGCCGCCGGCGCGCTGCACCTGAACACGGTGGCGGTACTGCCGGCCGCGCGGCGCGGCCCGATGCGCGACGGCGACGAGCAGTTCGAAACCGTGACCGCCCGCCGCCCGGTGCTTGAAGCCGCCCTGTCCGCGGCGGCCGAAGCCGCCGGGGTGACCATCCGGCGTGGCGTCGCGGTTACCGGCCTGACCACGGACGGCCCCGCGCGCGTGCCCCGGGTGACCGGCGTGCTCACCGGGAACGGTTCGGCGATCACCGCGGATCTGGTCGTGGACTGCGGTGGCCGCAGGTCGGCGCTCGGCTCGTGGCTGCAGGCGGTCGGCGCGTGGCGCCCGGTGGAGGAACGGGCGGACTGTGGCTTCGTCTATTACGCCCGGCATTTCCGCTCGCGCAGCGGCGAGCAGCCGGCGGTACTCCACAACCTCCTGCAGAGCTACGATTCGCTGTCCGCCATCACGTTGCCCGCCGACAACGGTACCTGGAGCGTGGTCCTGACCACGAGCAGCCGTGACAAGGCCCTGCGGGTGCTGCGTCAGCCGGCCCGCTGGCACGCGACCCTTGCCCGGTACCCGCTGGTCGCGCACTGGGCGGACGGGGAGCCGATCTCCGGTGTCGACGTGATGGCCGGCATCGAGGACCGGTACCGTCGCCTGGCGGTCGACGGCCAGCCGGTCGCTACCGGCGTGGTCGCGGTCGGTGACGCGTGGGCCTGCACTAATCCGTCGCTCGGCCGGGGTGCGGCGCTTGCGCTCGTGCACGCTCGCCTGCTCCGCGACCTGCTGCGGGAGACCGATCCGGCGGATCATGACAAGTTCGCCCGCCGCTTCGACGAGCTGACCGCCCGGGAGGCCGAGCCGCTGTACCGGGCGACGCTCTGGTACGACCGGCACCGGCTCGCCGAGATCGACGCGGACATCGCCGGCACGCCGTACCGCACCGGCGATCAGCGCTGGCTGATCAGCAAGGCGCTCTTCGCGGCCAGCCTCGCCGACCCGGACCTGACCCGCGCGTACTCAGCGGTGGCGTCTTTCATCGCCACGCCCGGCGAGGTGCTGGCCACGCCCGGCGTACTCGACCGGGTCGTCGCCCTCGGCATGGCCGCCCCGCAGTACCCGCTGCCCGGCCCGGCCCGTGGCGAACTGCTCGACGCGATTGCCTGAATCGGAGGAAAGGGGAGCGCATCGACGGGGCCGCCCACTGGCTGCAACTCGACGCACCCGACAGGGTCAACGCCTTGCTGCTCGACTTCCTCGGCCAGCAGGGCCAGAGTGCCGCCCCGCGCGCTGCCGTCGAGTTGCCCGGTCAGTGCAGCGCCGCCTGGCCGAGGGCGGCGAGCAGCGCCAGGCCGGCCACCAGCCAGGTGACCTGATCACCGACCAGGCCGCTGTGCAGGCGGCGCAGCCATCCGGTGCCGGCCGCCAGCACCCGGCGGAGCCCTGCGGCGCGCCGGTCCAGGGCGATGGCCGCCACGCCGAGCGCGGCCAGCACCTGACCCAGGTCACTTAGCACACCGCCCGCGGACGCCGCCGGGGAGGCCGCGACGACGACCGTGCCCCCCGCGGAAATAGACCCGCCGTTAATGCCCAGCACCGCCGCCGCATAGGCGGCCCGGTCCGAGAAGGCCGCCGCGGCCGCCGCCGCGTGTTCCTCTATGCCGGTCGTCAGTCCGAGCCCGAGCCCGATCGCGAGCAGCGCCAGCGGCGGCAACACCATGGTCAGCGGCACGCGCCCCGCCCCAGGTTCCCCTTCTGCGCCAGCAGTATCGGATCGGTCCTCGGACTCCTCCCCGGGGTCGTCCGCGGTACCGGTGGCCGGTCCCTGGCTCTCGCTATCCCCCCAGCCCAGCCAGATCCGTCCCGCGGCCCGCAGCACGGCTCCGCTGGACAAGATGACGCAGAGCGCGATCACGACTTCCAGCCACGGCAGGCCGGCCCGCTCCGCCGCCTCCACCAGCAGTGCGTGCCCGGCCGAGGACACATAGGGGGGCAGGCCGGCCAGGACCAGCGCGCCCAGCACGATCGTGACGCCGGTGACCGCCAGCCCGCGGCCGGCGCCGCGCAGCTTGGTCTCGCTGACGCTGGCTCGCTGATGCTGCACGACGCCGACGCCGAGGAACAGCGCGGACTTGGCCAGGCCGTCGCCGATCACCAGCAGCGACGCGCCGGCCAGGCCCAGCGGGGTCAGCAGGCCGGCCCGATCAGGTAGATGCCCAGGTGGCTCATGGTGACAAAGGCCAGCATCCGCTTGAGGTGGACCTGGGCCAGTGCCATGACCGCCCCGACCACCGCGGTGAGGATCCCGAGCCCGAGCAGCACCGCCCGCATCCGCGGCCCGGTCCCGCCGGCCAGGCCGGAGAAGACGGTGACCCACACCCGGATCACGGCGAACAGCCCGAGTTCGCTCATCACCCCGGCGAACAGCACGCACACCGGGATCGGCGCCGAGCCGTAGGCGTCGGGCAGCCAGAAGTGGAAGGGGACGACCGCGGCCTTGACCAGGAAACCGCCGGTCAGCAGCGCGAACGCCACCACGATCAGCCCGTCCGCGTGCTGTCCGGCCAGGGCCTGGCCGATCTGGGCCAGGTTCAGCGAACCGGTGCGCGCGTACAGGAACCCCACGCCCATCAGGACGGACATGCCGCCGAGGCTGTTGGTGACCGCGAAGTTGATCGCTCCCTGCAGCGGCGCGGGATGCCCGGCGTTGTAGGCGGTGAGCGCGAAGGCGGTCACGGCCACCAGCTCGAACGCGACGAACAGGTTGAACAGGTCCCCGGTCAGGCAGAAGTCGACGCTGGCGGCCAGGAAGATCAGGACCAGGGCATGGTGGCGGCCGCGGGCGCTGTCGAAGTACCGCAGGCAGTAGACCAGGGCGGCGCTGGCCAGCACTCCCGCCAGGGAGGCCATGCCGGCCCCGAGCGGGCCGACCGCGTAGTCGATCCCGATGACCATGCCCCCGGAGGGACGCCAGCCGGAGAACCAGTAGATCATCGGGCGGTCCGCGCTGGCGGCCATCAGGATCAAGGTCAAGGTGGTGGTGGCGAGCGCGACCGCGATGGCGATCAGGTCCCGGGCCCGCCGGGGCAAGAACCGGCTGAACGCGGCCATCAGGGCCGCGCCGCCCAGCGGGACCGCGACCGACGCGGGAATCACGGCCGAGGTCGACACGAAAAGGTTCACGCCGGTCAGTCCCTGGTCGCCCGGAGCGCGTCGGGATCCAGCGTCCCGGCTCGCTTGTGCACCTGCACGACCAGCGCGAGCAGCAGGGCGGTCACCGCGGCGCCCACCACCACGTCGGTGAGCGCCAGCGCCTGCATGACCGCGTCGACGGCCGGTCCCGGATGGGCGGGCAGGCTGACGAACACCGGGGCGTGGCCGCCGCTGCGGTACCCGATCTCCAGCAGCAGGACATCGGTGGCGGACTGCGCCACCGACACGCAGACGACCATGTGGATGAGGTTGCGGCTGGTCACGACGCCGTAGATGCCGACGAGGAAGAGCCAGGCGACGACGCCGTAGGCCAGGACGCTCATCGCTTCCTCGTCCGGATGACCGCCGTCTGGTCCAGGAACTCCGACGCCAGGATGGCGAAACCGCCCGCTACCTCGACGCCGACGACCAGGTTCAGCAGCGGAATGGTGCCGCCCGCGATCAGGTTCCCGGTGACGCCCAAGCCGACGACGTTGCTGAGGAAGACCTCGCCGGCCAGCAGGCCGAGCAGCCCGATGACCACGTACCCGAAGGCGCCCACCCCGTCGGAGGCCTCCAGCACCGGGTCCGGCTGGAACCGCTCGACCGTCACGTAGTTGGTGCCCAGGTAGACGACGTAGATCGCGCTGGCCAGGATCACCCCGGCCTGGAACCCGCCGCCCGGCGTGAGCACGCCGTGGGTGATCGTCTCGAGGCCGGTCAGCGCGAGCAGCGAGCTGAGGAGCACCGTCAGGAGCCACACCGCCGGGCTCGGCGGCGGGATCGCCCGTTCCGGCGCCTTGTCCTCGGGAAGCTGGCGGCTCTCGTCGCTGAGCGGCCGCAGCAGCACCGAGATCCCGGCCACCGCGGCGAGCAGGATGAACTCCTCGAACAGGGTGTCGATGCCGCGGTAGTCGAAGGTGATGGCCGACACCACGTCGGTGACGTGCCGCTGCCGCGGGGCCAGCTCGTTGAGCATCCGGGCGTAGGAGGTGAGCTGGCTGCCGAACGACGGCAGGCCGGCCAGGCCGACGCCCAGCGTCACGGCCAGCGCGGCCGCGGCCACCGCGAAGAACGCCAGGCGCGCGCGGCGGCTCATTCCCGGCCTTTCCGCACCTTGGCCAGGCTGAGCAGCACGATCAGCGGCAGCGCGATGGCCCCCACCACGATCTGCGACAGCGCCACGTCTCCGGCCTGCATCGATAGGTAGAGGAAGGCCAGCCCCAGGCCGAAGAATCCGGCCACGAAGGCCTGCTGCAGCGGGTCCCTGGTCAGGACCACGGCCGTGCCCGACGCGGCCACCCATACCAGCGCGACCGCGATCACCGCCTCGTTCACTGCTCCTCCCCGGGAAAGCCCGTGGCCTCATCCTGGCGATCCGACCAGGTGGCACCGCGCCGGATCGCGATGGCGCGGGCCACGGCGTGGCCGGCCAGCGGGTTGACGCCGATCAGGATCACCGCGACGCCGATGGCGGCCAGCCCCGACGCCGACAGGCCCTCGCGCACCACGATCGAGGCGCAGATTCCGGTCGAGCCGAGCATCGCGGCCGGGGTGGTCAGGTGCAGCCGGTCCAGCGGGTCGTCCAGCACCGCCATCCCGGCGCACGATCCGACCACGATCGTCAGCCCCGCCACCAGCAGGACCACCGAGACGACCCCGGTCACCGTCACCGCGTCCCGTCCGTCACAGCCAGCGCTCCAGGAATCGCGCGAAGGCCACCGAGCCTCCGCTGGACAACGCGGCCAGCACCACGGCCATCGACGCCAGCCCGGGTTCGCGGTACCCGACGGCGAGGCACAGTATGGCCAGCGCCTGGACCGTGCCGGCCAGCCCCAGGGCCACTACCCGGTGCTCCGGGCCGAAACGCCAGCACACCCACGCGCAGGGAATCAGGGCCACCTGGAGCACCAGCGCCGCCGCGAGGTACCAGTTCATCCCGGCCGCGCCCGGTCCGCATCGGGCTCCGGGGCGCCGGCCAGCTGGTGCACCAGCGCCGTGCCGGCTTCCATGTCGATGTCCACCACGATCGTGTTCGGGGCCGCGGACAGCAGCGCGGTCAGCACCGCCTCCCGTCGCGCCGCCGGCCAGCCGCGCACGTCCGTCCCGACATCGGTCGGCACGGTGCACAGAGTGCCCGGCGCGACCGGGCGACCGGACGCCTTGCGGGCGGCCAGCGCGAAGACCTGCCCGGTTTCGGCCACCACCTGCCACGGCACGCCGGCGAGCGTACGCAGGTCGGCGACCCGGGCGCTCGGCACCATCTTCCCCCGCTCGCCGACGAGATACCCGGTGCCCACGGCAAGCACCGCCGCCGCCGACCCCACCACCAGGTCCTGCACGTCCGGCTGCCCGGCCAGCACGATCCACATTCCGAGCAGCGCGCCGGCGTAGATCAGCCCGCCTGCCGCCAGGAACAGCCACCCCGGCCGCTCTGGTCCGGGCCCATCAGCCCCCCGCTGGCCCCCTGGGTTCCGCTTGGACATGGAACCTCCTCCAGGGTGCATACCCGTCACTACCTCGGCCTTAGGCAGGCAAACGTCGAGGACCACGCGGTTGCCGGGGGGTGCCGACGGGCAGCTTCGCTGCGACTGACAGTGTGATCCACGTGATTAGCCCGCCAAAATCCGGTCACGCTGAGCGATGAAGCTCGCCATGCTCGCGCCGATCGCCTGGCGTACGCCGCCCAGGCACTACGGACCGTGGGAGTCGATCGCCAGCCTGCTCACTGAGGGCCTTGTCGCCCGAGGAGTCGATGTCACGCTTTTCGCAACGCTCGACTCGGTGACGGCGGCAGCTCTCGACGGCATCTGCCCGCACGGCTACGCAACCGATGCCCAGCTGGACGGCCGGGTCTGGGAGGCGCTGCACGTCTCGCACGCACTGGCCCGATCGGGTGAGTTCGAGCTGGTGCACAACCACCTCGACTGGCTGCCGCTCGCATTCGGCGAGCATGCGCGGGCGCCGATGGTGACGACCATCCACGGTTTCTCAGGCGCGGGCATCCTTCCGGCCTACACGCGGTCGCGCTCGGCGTTCGTCGCGATCTCAGATTCCGACCGCTACGCCGGGCTCGACTATGCCGCGACGATCCATCACGGCGTCGACCTCAGGATGCTCCCGTACCGCGCCGCTGCCGGGGATTACCTTGTCTCGTTCGGGCGCATCCATCCTGACAAGGGAACAGCTGACGCCATCGAGATCGCCCGTCGCGCGGGACGACGGCTGGTGATCTGCGGCATCGTGCAGGACGAGCGGTACTTCGCCGACGCCGTGGAGCCGCATGTCGACGGGGATCAGGTCATTTTCCTCGGCTCGGTCGGCCCGCGGCGCCGCGCGGAAGTCCTCGGCGATGCGGCTGTGCTGCTGCACCCGATCTACTTCGACGAGCCGTTCGGCCTGTCCGTCGTGGAGGCCATGGCGTGCGGCACCCCGGTCGTCGCCTACCGGCGCGGCTCGATGCCCGAGGTGGTAGACGAGGGCGTGACCGGGTACCTGGCCCACGACGTCGAGTCGTCGGTAGACGCGGTCCGCGCGGCGGTGCGGCTGGACCGCTCGGTCATCCATGCGCGCGCCGTCGCGCGGTTCGGTGCCGACCGCATGATTGAGGACTACCTCCGCACCTACGAAACGCTGCTCATGTCGGCCAGTACCTCGCCGAGCGGCGCGTAAGCCACCCCGATACGGCAGTCATCTATGCCGTAGGGGATCCACACCAGGCCGTCGTGCAGGAAGGCTCCGCACGAGTACAAGACGTTAGGCACGTAGCCGTCCTGCTCATCCACGCCGGGGGACAGCAGCGGCGTCCTCGAATAGCCCACGACGCGCGTCGGGTCATCGAGGTCGAGCAGGAGCGTGCCGATGACGTAGACCCGCATCGGACCGACGCCATGGGTGAGCACAAGCCAGCCCTGATCGGTCTCGATCGGCGGCCCGCAGTTGCCGACCTGCAGCATTTCCCACGGCGCGGACGGTTCCTGCAAGATCACTGGCCGGTCCCATACGTAACCGTCCGCCGAGCTGGCCAGGCTGGTACTCTCGCCGTCGGAGCGGCACAGGGCGAGGTGCTGTCCGTGCACCTTCCGGGGGAACAGCGCCATGCCCTTGTTCCTGGCGGCCGGCCCGGCCAGCCGATGAGCACGGAAGATCCGCAGGTCCGAGCTGATGAGCAGGCGCGGGGCGATCCGTCGCCCGTCATAGGCCGTGTAGGTGGCGCGGTACTCGGCGGTCCCGTCATCGTCGGTGAACCGCGTGAACCGCGCGTCCTCCATGCCGTTGCTCTCTTCCTCAGCGGACGGCGACAAGATCCGCTGCCCGAGGTCGGCGTCGCGGGCGAAGGAGGCGTGGTAGGCAGACGAGACCACCTTGCGGAGCAGGTCGACGGTGGTGGCGGAACCCGGCCGGGTCAGCAGGTCGCGGTGCATCTTCGCCAGCGTCCGCTCGAGATCAGTGCCCTCGAACTCGGCGGGGAGGGCGTGCAGGACGGCCTCAGCGAGTTCATCGAGATGGCCCTGGTCAGCTAGGACGGCATGCAGATGCTCCCGGTGCCAGCTGGCCGGCGTCGTGTCCGCCACGGAGACCGGCAGGAGCCGCGGCTCGAAGGACCACTGCGGGCCCGGGCCGACGACGGCCGAGCAGAAACCGATCGAGGAGATGTGCCCTTCGCCGATGCCCCGCAGGCTGAGCGCCACCCGAGCCTGGCCAGCGCGCAGGCCGCCCTGGTCGGGGCCCAGCACCGCGCTCGGGTTGCACAGGGCCGCGGCCTCCGTCGCATACTCCGCGGTGAAGGTCGCTCCCAGCAGCAACGTGCGCGCCGCCGTCAGCTCATGCGCCTCCTCGATGTGCGCGGAGACGATCGACGCATGCCGCCGCAGGAGCGCCTGATAATCGTGGTGGCGACCGCCGAAGTCGCGGAGCAGCCCCGCAGCCAGCCGTTCAACCTCGTCTTCCGCCAGGCTCATGACGCGGCCGACGACCTGGCTGGCCCGCGAATGGGTACGGTGCAGCTCCTCGCCGGGCAGGAACAGCCGCGCGACGACGCGGGCCGGATCGGGGCACAGCCCGGCCTGAATGCGGTGCGCTATCATTCCAGCTCGCTGATCCGGCGTGCCTGCTGCGCGGTCGCGAGCATCGCCAGGGTGGACTCGGCGCCCTGGTTGAGGTTGCGGCCGCCACGTTCCAGGCCGTCATACCCGGCGCCGGTCTGGGGGTCGAACATCGGCGTAGCGCTGTCGTTGTCGCCACCGAACCAGTCCCATGCCAGGCTGACGCCCGTCAGCCAGGATGATTGGCGCGTGATCAGGAACGCGCTCGCGCAGGCATCAGCGAGCGCGGACACCTCGATGGGCTGCTGGTCGAAACCAGGGCCGGCGTCGTCGCGGCCGCGGCCGCCCGCAGGCGTCACCGACAGGTGGCCATCGCGGGTCTCGGTGCGCAGCAGGAAGTCCAGAAGTCTGAGGCCGCGGTTCAGAGCCGACTCATTTGGAAGGGCGTCACCCGCGACGATCAGCGCCTCGGCGATAGACGCGTTTGCGTAGCTCAGCCGTTCCTCCGGCCATGGCCAGCCGGGATCGTCGGTCTTCGGTCTGCCGATCACGGCCAGCATGTCCGCGAGCAGTCGCCTGGCGGCGATTTCATCCGATCGTCTGCTGAGCAGCTCAGCGGCGCCCAGCACAGCAAACGACATCGACCTCAGATGCGGGGAGCGGCGCTGCGCCGCTATGCGGAACCCGCTGAGCGCCCGGGCCCGCATGCCCGGCGTCGGCGCACTCGCGGCTGCGACACCGAGACCCCACAGCGCGCGTCCCCACCAGTCACCTACCGCTGCCTCGTCACGCCATTGCCCGTCGACGGCCATCCTGTTGTGACAGGCCCCGGTGGGATCGAGCGCGTCGAGGACGAAGGCGATGTAGCAGCGGGCCAGGCGGCGGGCGGTCGGCCCTGGCTCCGGCTCATGGCACATGACGACCAGTCCGCGGGCGGCGTCGTCGACGCAATAGCCGTGCTCGCGCCGGGGGACCGCGTGGAGGGCGTGCTCGAAGAGCCCGCGGTCGTCAGTGAGCCGGTCGAGGTGATCGAGCACCGGCTGGTGAACGTCGCCCGCGGGAGTCAGGCTGCCGGCGGTCATGCGGCCACGCTCGCCGTGATCAGCGCCGGCCAGCTCGCGGTACTGGTCCGCGATGACCGGCCACAGCAGCCGCGGAGCCGTCGCGGCGGCAGCGGCGGCCATCCTCGTCATCACATCCCCGCGCATGATCACCGAGCGGAGCGCCGCCGCGATCGCGGCCGGATCACGGTGCGGCACGAGCAGGCCCGCGCCCCCCGCCAGCATCTCTCTGGCGTGCGGGAACTGCGTCGCCACCACCGGCTTGCCCGCCGCCACCGCCTCGATGAGCACCCCCGAGGTGACCTGCTCGGTCGAGTCGTAGGGCAGCAGAACCACGTCGGCGGAGCGGACGAGGGAGGCCAGCGCGTTGGTGTTCCGGTAGTAACCGTCGAAGGTGATCATGGATCCCAGATCGGCCTGCCGGACCTGCTCGTAGAGGCGATCGCGATAGACGTCGCCTTCGTGGAGCAGCACCTTCGGGTGCGTCTGGCCGGCGACCATGTAGCGTGGCATGGGCACCAGATCGCGCAGCATCGACATGGCCTCGATGCCCCACTCGATGCCCTTGCCGGGCCCGAGCAGGCCCCACGTCAAGACGGTGAACTGCCCCGTTCGGAACGTCGGCTCCGCCATCGTCGTCGCCACGGCGGGCGCGCCGTGCGCGATGATGGCGACCTTCGTCATGTCGACGGCGTAGCTGGCCGCGAGCCGGTCGCGCGCGGTCATCGTCATCGCGACGACGGCATCGGCCTTCGCCGTCACCGCCTCGAGGACCTGACGCTGGTGTGGCGTCGGGTCGGTCAGCACGGTGTGCAGGACGACGACGCATGGCACCAGGACCTGGTCCAGCAGGTGCAGGATCTCGCTTCCGTCGGCGCCGCCGTAGACGCCGTACTCGTGCTGCACGATGGCGACGTCGCACAGGTTCAGTTGCGCGGCCGCCTGGCGGAGCGAGGCGGAGTCATCCGTGATGAGCTGCGCCACTACCTCGTCGCCTGGTCGTGCTGCGGGCGCGTCGACCAGGCGAACGACCCAGCCCTCGTCGGTGGTGGAGTGCAAGAGTGCGCCGCGTAGAGCGGCGGTGAAAGTTGCCAGCCCGCACTGGGTCGGCGGGAACGTACTGACAAAACCGAAGCGCGTGCTCATAGTTCAGGTGCCTTCCGATCGGGCAGCCCCGCAGAACCGAGAATGAAGCCTCACGCAATAAGGTGATCCGGCTCGCGGGCAGCGTGTATGCCCGACCAGCCGCGGCGATACGCCTGCGTTCCTGGCTCCGGCCAAGAGGGGTTAGCACCCGCTGCAGCAACTGCCGGCCTAGCCAGGCGCACCAAAGGTGCTAAGACGTCAGCCTATCCGAAGAAGGGACGGCCGCCGACGGCGTCATCCGCTATTAGCCGGCCGATGGTCGTGACACCCATCCCGTTCGGCGAAAAGATCTTTGAACCGAACGGACCCGGTGCCCGCCCCCGTACCGCCGCCCAGCTCGACCGAGGCTCGGTCAAGGCTTCGTGGCGGCCCGTGCTATGGCTTCCAGCGCGAAGCGGATGACTTGGCTGCCGTCCATCTGCTCGCCCTTTTCGACGCGGACGCGGTATTCGGTGTCGGTGAGGTGCTGGCGCAGCAGCGCCGCCGACTGGCGAAGGCGGTCGGCGTCGGTGCCGAAGGGCGGCGCGCCACTGCTGGCTGATGTGACTGCACCGTAGAGAACGGCCGCATCGTGACAGGCGCCGGCCCGCGTCAAGAGTTCGACGAGGGTCCGGAGGGTGACCCACATCGGGGTCCAGGCGCCCGCTTGCTGCCATTCGCCGATGGCCCGCTCGTAGTGGCCGAGCGCGACGGCGGTGTCGCCGTGCCGCGCATCCAGCGTGGCCAGGGTGACGCGCGAAAGCCCGCCGACGAAGCGGCTGCCCGCGGACTTGGCCAGGGCGACTGCCCGCTGCAGGTGGTGCCGAGCCTGGCCGGGGCTGGTGCCGATGGCAATCTCGCCGCTGACCCAGGAGACGAGGGCCAGCGCCGACGGCGAACGGCACCGGTCAGCCGCGGCACGCGCCTGGTCTGCGAGTCGGCCCGCCTCCCCAAGGCGGCCGGCGTAGGCGTATGCCGCGCTGGCGCCGACGGCGTCCCATGCGGCGTCCAGGAAGTCACCGTTGCCAATCGACAGGTCGTACGCCCTGGTGTAGAGGTCCACGGCAGCCGCCAATTCGCCGCGGAAGGTGGCGACCTCGGCGAGGGCCTCCAGCGGTCGGCGGGCACTGATCGGGGGCAGGCTCCGCGCGGCGTCGAATGCGGCGCGCGCGGCGGCCCCGGCCGCTTGCATATCGCCCCGGTAGACCGCCCCGAACGCGGCCGAGGCGAGCGCCTCGGGATAGAACGGCGAGCGTGACCCGGCCGCGCCGGCCGTGCTGGCGTCGGCCCAGCGATAGACCTCACAGTGGCAGCGCCACAGCGCGTACCAGTGCAGCTGAGCGGCCATCTGCAGGCCGCGCTCTGGATCGGAGTCGGCGAGCCAGCTGCGCGCGGCCCGCAGATCGCTGAAGTGCCGCTCGACGCTGGCCGCCCAGCTGGCTTCGTCGGCGCCGCGCAGGCCGCGTTCGGCCCGCGCGACCAAGTCCGCGGCCCACCGGGCGTGCCGTTCCCTGGCCGCGCCTAGCCGCCCCTGCTCGGCGAGCTGGTCCAGGCCGTAGCTGCGCAGGGTCTCCAGCAGCCGGTACCTGGTACTGCCGCCGTCCAGCTCGGCGGTAACCAGGGAACGGTCAACCAGGTACAGCAGCAGGCGGGTGACGCCGGCCGGATCGTCGTGTCCGCCGGCGATCGCGTGGGCGGCTGCGGCGTCGAAGCTGCCATGGAACACCGCAAGCTGGCAGAACAGGTCCTGCTGGTCATGCCTGAGCTGCTCGTAGGACCAGTCCATGACCGCGCGCAGGGAACGATGGCGGCTATCGGCCCGTCGTCCGACGGTAAGTAGCCCGAACCTGTCCCGCAGGTTCGCGGCGAGCTCGCTGACCGTGGTCCCGGGGAGCCTCGCGGCGGCCAGCTCGATGGCGAGCGGCAGGCCGTCCAGCCTGGCACACAGCAAGGCGACCGCCTCGACGTCCGAGTCCTGCGGCGCGGCGGCCGGGTCCGCCGCGCGGGCCCGGTCCAGGAACAGCCGGACGGCGGGAGCGCCGAGACCGCTCACCGGGAGCGGCCTGACCTGCCACACGTGCTCACCGTCAACCTCGAGCCGCTCGCGGCTGGTCGCCAGGAGGGTGACGTTCCTGGTCTGTTTCAGCAGCCGCTCGGCGAGGATGGCGACAGCCTGCGCGACGTGCTCGCAGTTGTCCAGGACGAGCAGCAGGTGCCTGCCAACCAGCTGCTCGACGAGCTGATCGTCGAGGCGCTGGAACGCCCGCTCGCTGATCCCGGCCGCGGTGGCGAGGGCCCGGACCACGGCGTGCGGCTCGCTCACCGCGGCGAGGTCGCAGAAGCAGACCCCATTCGGGTAGCTGCCGCCAGTCCGGACGGCCACCTCCAGCGCCAACCGGGTCTTCCCCACGCCTCCCGGTCCATGCAGGGTAACCAGCCGCGCCTCCCCCAGCAGCCCGGTGACGGCCGCGAGATCTTCGTCCCGCCCGACGAAGCTGGTCACCGGAACCGGCAGCGTCGGCGTCCGGTTCACGACCGCACCGCGCGTTTCCGGTGCACTGGCCGTGTGACGCAAGATGTCTTGCTCGATGCGCCGCAAGGCAGGTGAGGGCTCAAGCCCGAGTTCGGTAGCCAGGTAGTGACGCCACGACCGGAAGCTGGACAAGGCTTCGGTGTGGCGGCCGGCCCGGTAGAGGGCCTGCATGAACAGTCCTCTCGCCTGCTCCCGTTCCGGGTGTTCGGCCAGGAGCGCCTGCAAGGTGACGACGGCTTCGGAGACCAGGCCCGCGATGAGCAGCAACTCGGCTCGGCGTTCTGTCGCGACCGCGCGCCGTTCGTTGAGCCGGGCCGCCGTGGCCAGCGCGAACGGCCGGTCCGCGAACTCGCCGACCGCGGGGCCGCGCCACAGCGCCAGCGCCTCGTCGAGGAGCCGCAGGGCCTGTTCGCCGCTGGCCCGGGACGCTTCGGCCAGCATGTCCTCGAACCGGGTGGCGTCGAGCTGGCCCCGCTGCACGGTGAGGCAGTAGCCAGCCTCCGCAGTGGCCAGGTCGCCTCCTGCCGGGCCGAGGGCGCGGCGCAGCCGTGATACCTGTGTGCGCAGCGCCCCGCGCGGATCAGCGGGCAGGGCCGCCTCCCATAGCTCGTCGATGAGCCCGGCCTGGGACCACCCGGTTGGAGTCTACGAGGAGCATGGTCAGCACCAGGCGCTGCCGGGCGCCGGGAAGCGGCACGGCGCGGCCGTCGATCCGCACCTCCGCCGGGCCGAGCAGCCCGTACCCCCAGGCAGCCATGCTGACCTCCTCAGGCCTTCAGCATCACATAAGCCCAGGCGAGCCGCGACACGTCGCCGACACGCTCACGACACGCCGCTGGCAGGGCGGGATGCCATGGTGGGATCTGGTGGCGCGCAGCGCTGCGGGGAGGGAGAGACGAAATGGCGGACACGGTTAGGTTTCCCGACGAGGTAAGCGCATCATTCACCGGGGAGCTGACCGGCCCCGGAGATCCGGGTTACGAGCAGGCGCGCCGGGTCCACAACGGCCTGATCGACAGGCGTCCCGCGCTTATCGCCAGGTGCCGCACCGTCCCGGATATCCAGGACGCGGTGATCATCGGCCGCGAGCAGGCGACCGAGATATCGGTGCGCGGCGGCGGGCACAATGTCGCGGGCCTGGCTGTCACGGACGGTGGCCTGATGATCGACCTGGCGCCGATGAAGGGGATCCGGGTCGACCCGGCGAGGCGGACCATATGGGCGCAGGGCGGGGTCAACTGGAAGGAACTCAACCGGGCCGCGGCCTGTCACGGGCTCGCCACCACCGGCGGGGTGGTCTCCAGCACAGGCATCGCCGGGCTGACCCTGGGCGGCGGGGAAGGCTGGCTGATGGGAAAGTTCGGGCTGACCATCGACAACCTGCTGGCGGTCGAGGTCGTCACCGCCGACGGCCAGGTCGTCACGGCCAGCGCCGAGCACAATCAGGACTTGTTCTGGGCCCTGCGCGGCGGCGGCGGCAACTTCGGCGTCGCTACCTCCTTCGAGTACCGGGCCCACCCGGTGGCCACGATCTATGGCGGTATGGTCGCCCATCCTGTCAGCCGTGCACGCGAGGCGTTCGGCTTCTATCGCGACCTGACCCAGGGGGCCCCGGACGAACTGACCGTGTACATGAGCCTGTTCGCCAACCCGGACGCGCCGGACGACATCATGCTGGCCATGGTCGCCTGCCACTGCGGCGATCCGGCGAGCGCGGAGGCAGACCTGAAGCCGCTGCGGCAATTCGGGCCGCCGGCCACAGACCTCATCCAGCCCATGCCCTACCCGGTGATCAACACCCTCAGCGATGGCGGCTATCCCAGGGGGGCGTTCAACTACTGGAAATCGGCGTTCCTCAGCGAACTGTCCGACGCCTCGCTGGAGATCATGGTCGATGCGATGCACCGGTGCCCGTCACCAATGAGCGGCCTGGGCATCGTGCCCTATCTGGGCGCCGTCGCGCGGGTCGACACCGCCGCCACCGCGTTCGCGCACCGGGCACCGGGCTATAGCCTGCTCATCGTCTCGCAATGGACGAACCAGCGGGAAACCCGGCAGAACATCGCCTGGGCCAAGGAGACATTCGAGACACTCCGCCCCCACATGACCGACCGGAGCTACGTAAACAACCTGACCGCCGAGGACGGGCAGAAGGTGCACGAGGTCTGGGGAGCCAACTACCGAAGGCTCGTCACCGTCAAACGACGCTACGACCCAGAACAACGTCTTCCGGCTCAACCACAACATAGACCCACGGGCCTGAGGTGCCAGAATGCCCGCCAGCTAGCTGACCGGCGCCGAGGGGGTGATCCCCGCCGCGGCTGCGATCCTGGCCGCCTCCGACTCCGGGTCGCCGCCCTCGGGCACACTGATGACGAAGCGGCTGAAACGTCCCGATGACACGTCCACCCGGACGGCAGGCCGGTCGCGGTGCAGGATGCAGAAATCGTAGCCATCACCGTGCCGGCGGGTGCCCAGCACAGCGTGCCCGGTAAAGCTGATCCCCGCCATCCGCCATCCCCGGAGGCCCAGCCACGGCTGAGGATCGGGCGCCGCAGAGACGATGGAGGAGAGGCGGACCCGGATGTCACCGTGGAAGCCCAAGATCTTCTCGCCCAGGGTGAGATGGACTACCAGGTCCTCGTCGTTGATGATGAGCTCGGCCATTGGGGTCGAGGATACGCGCGCCGACTGCACCGGCATATGGCCGACTCCCGGTCGTTTCCCGTTGTCGCGGTGACCTGGCTGATCTCCGAGAGGGTCGTCAGGATGCGCTCCCTCCCGGTGTGGCGGGGGGTCCGAACAGGTCGCGGTAGGCGCCGTAGCCCTCGCGTTCCAGGTCATCGAGCGGGACGAAGCGGAGAGCGGCGGAGTTGATGCAGTAGCGCAGGCCCCCAGCTTCGGCGGGCCCGTCGCGGAACACGTGGCCCAGATGATTGTCGCCATGGGCAGAGCGGACCTCAGTCCTGATCATCCAATGGCTGAAGTCCCGACGCCGGACCACGTGACCCGGCTCGACCGGCGCCGTGAAGCTCGGCCAGCCGGTGTGGCTTTCGTACTTGTTGACCGAGGCGAACAGCGGCTCGCCGGACACGACATCGACGTAGAGGCCGGGTTCCTTGTTGTCCCAGTGCTCGTTGTGGAACGCCGGCTCGGTGCCGTTCTGCCGGGTGACCCGGTACTGCTCCGGCGTCAGCCGCGAGATGGCGTCGTCATCCTTGCCGTAGTTGTCCGACACGTGAGCTCCTTCGTCACTGCCCATGAGCAGACCCGGGATTGCCTTCGGGTGGCATCAGGCAGTAGGAGCCGAGGCAAACAGGTTGAGCCCCAGCGCTTCTGAGAGGTACCTGGTGATGTGCTGCCCCCGCACGCTGTTTCCTGCCGCATCGAGCGGCGGGGAGAACGTGCCGAGGCCCCCCTTGCCCGGCGACACGGTCACGATGCCTCCGGCGACCCCGCTCTTGCCGGGGAGACCCACGTCGTAGAGCCACTGGCCGGAATGCTCGTAGAGCCCGGCCGTAGCTAGAACGGCCAGCACTCGCTTGCAGTAGCGGGTGTCGATGGCTTGCTCACCGGTTACCGGATTCACTCCGCCATTCGCCAGCGTGGCTCCCATCACGGCGAGGTCCCGCGCGCTGACGCGCACAGAACATTGGCGGGTGTAGACCTCGGTGGCGAGATCGGGGTCGCAGTACATGCGGCCGTAGCCATCCAGGATGTGGGCGATACCCCGGTTGCGGTCGTTGGTCGCCGATTCGGACTCGTACACGTCATCGTCCATCACCAATCGCCGCCCGGCAAATCGTGACATCGCGGCGACGATGGTCTCGAATTTCTCGTCAGCTGTCGCGCCCGGCACCAGGCTGGTGGTGGTCATGGCACCGGCATTTACCAGCGGGTTCATGGTGCGTTCGGCGTTGAGCTCGATGGCCATTACCGAGTTGAAGGGCAGGCCAGTGCTGTTGACGCCCAGTTTCTGGCGCGCCTCCTGATGCCCAAGGGTGTGACAAACCAGGGCGAAGACAAAAAGCTTGGAGATGCTCTCGATGGCGAATTCCTGGTCCGCGTCGCCCACCGCGAAGAGTTGCCCGCGAACCCCGGCAACACACACGCCGAAGGCGCTGGGCGACGCCGCGGCCAGGGCGGGAATATAGTCGGCGACGGCCCCCTCATCGAGACTGAGGTAGCGCTCGTAGCCAGCGGAGACGAGGGACTGCACGTCAGTGTCGGGCGGGAGTGCCCCGGTCGAGACTCGTTCGGTCTCAGGGTGGTCGCCGGGGAGGGGATCGTGGACCATGTTCATCCTCTGGCTGCCGAGTGCCGACGGACCTCCACCCGATGGCCGGGCTCGGCCGGACCGGTGGTACCGGACCAGCCGGGTCGCCAACGAATCCGACACGACAAGATGAGCCTAAACTAACTACCCTGATCAAGGAGTACCGGCATGGGGGTGTCCGAGCCCTCGGTCACCGCGTCTGGCCAGCCCCATAGTCCGCTTGATTCATGGGGACGCCATTGCGATGTGAGTGCTGTGCCAAGGTCCGGGCCGGTCGGGGAAACGGGCGGTGTTCGGAATTTTGCGGGCAGGTCTGCTGCCGCTGCGCTGCATCCGTCACTCAAACAGGCAAAGCACGGTCTAGGAGCGCCCAGATTTTCCGGCTTCCGCAGATGGGCCGGGCGGTGAGCTGTATCAGCTGGCCAATCTGGCTCCTCCGTCCTTATGAAACGTGGAGCAAGCGCGGAGGAGGAGATGTCGTCTGGTCCCCTCCATGCAAATCCCGGGCGAGGTGCGGGTCTGGCAGTGGGCGGGCCTGAGGTGAGCGAGGTGACATTCGTGGTGCGGTTTCTCCGCGAAGGCCGGGGCGAGCGGCTGCGGGTGGTCGACGGATTGCCGCCGATCCCGCCTGACCCCCAGGACGATCCGGCTCTGATGCCAGGTTTCTGGCTCGGGCTGGGCGGTTCCCGCCTGCCCTCGACGCACTGTTCGACTTGCTCCGGAGCGACGCGCCCACCAACCCGCCACTCCGGCCGGAAATACATGACCTTGGCCAGGCCGTATCGGACCTTCTTGCCCGCTCCGGCTACGAGGGCCACGTGAAACACCACGTCCTTCGCGAGGTGGCCCTGATTCTCAGGAAACTCCTCTGGAGGCACGTTGAACCAGACAGATAACGAATCCGGGTGAATGGAGAGGAAATGCCAAGCGCCCCGACCCCAGGCTCTCCTGCTGGCCCGGTATTGGCCCCTGGCCCAAAGGACGTTGTCACCACTGGGCTGGGAACCGGCCGCGTATGGGCCACTGTCGGTCAAGGGATCCTCAATGAGGTGTACTGGCCGACCGCCGGGGAACCGCAGATCCGCGACATGGGTTTCATCGTGGCTGGTGACGGCTGGTGGCATGAGGTGAAGGCAGTCGCCACCTACCAGGTGCAAACTCCCGATCCCGCAGTTCCCCTGGCGTCTGTCGTCCATGCCGGCCCAGCGCAGCAGTCGTATCAGCTGACACTGCAGGTTATACCGGATCCCGGACGTGACGTCGTGCTGGTCAGCTACACCCTCGACGGTGTTCCTGACGCGAAGTTGTATGTTTTCCTGGCAAGCCATCTGCAGCAGCATCCCGCTGCCAATGCCGACCAGGACTTCAGTGGCGGCTCCGGCAACACCGCCTGGGTAGATCCCGGTGGATCTTTGTTCGCGCAAGGCGACGGGCGGTTCCTGTGCTTGTCGGCCGCACCTGGCTTCAGCCAGGCCAGCGTTGGCTACTTCGGATCCTCCGACCTGTGGCAGGATTTCAACGGCAACGGCTCTATGACCTGGACCTTCACCGAGGCCGGGCCCGGTTTCGTCGTCCTTGGCGGCGAGCTTCCCGCAACCTCCGGTGCGATTGCGATCGCCTTTGCGGCGGGTGCGGGGACAGCGGGAACGCTCGCGGCCGCTAGCCTCGCCGCGGGCCCGGCCGCCGCCAGCGCCCAGCTGACCAGCAACTGGAAGGCCTGGTCCGATGCCTGCACATTGCCGCCGTCTTCGAAAGACGACCCGGCGGGACTGGCAGACGCACTCCGCCAGTCCGCCACCGTGCTGCGGGTCCACCAGGACAGCGTGTCCTACCCGGGAGCCATCGTGGCCGGGTTGTGCACACCGTGGGGCGACACGACCAACAATGCTGGGGGATATCACCTGGTATGGCCGCGCGACGCCGTCGAGGCCGGGTTCGCGCTTACGCTGCTCGGGCATCTGGACGACGCAGCGCAGCTCCTTGACTATCTCGCCACCCGCCAATCGGCGGACGACGGGCACTGGGGGCAGAACTTCTTCCCCGACGGCACGCCCTACTGGACAGGCGTGCAACTGGACGAGACCGCGCTGCCGGTCATGCTGGCCGCCAAACTCGACGACCTAGGGCAGCCGCCATCCGCGGCGATCATCGCGATGATCAAGGCTGCCGTCGGCTACCTAGCTAAGAACGGGCCGCTGTCTCCGATGGACCGGTGGGAGGAAGACCAGGGAGGAAGCCCCTTCACTCTCGCGATCATGGTGGCGGCACTGGTCGCCGGGGCCAAATACCTGGACGACTCCTCCAGCCAGTACGCTCTCGCACTCGCCGACGACTGGAACGAGCGCATCGAGGAATGGTGCTACGTCGCGGGCACAGCGCTCGATTCGCTATTCGGGCTCGACGGTCACTACGTGCGCATCGGACCCGACCCGCAGTATGGGCTGGCGCGCATCGCCAACCAGCCCTACCCGGACTACCAGGTCGCGGCCTCGAGTGTCCTCGGGCTGGAGTTCGCCTACCTGGCCCGCCTTGGCCTGCGCAGCGCCAATGACAAGAAGCTCTCCGACACCGCCAGCCTGATCGACGTCATGCTCGCCAGGAACATCGGTACAGGCACCAGCTACTACCGCTACGACTACGACGGCTACGGCGAGCAAGTAGACGGCGCGAACTTCTCCGGCACAGGAGTCGGGCGCATCTGGCCACTGCTCGCCGGGGAACGCGGCCACCTCGCGGTCCTCGCGGGCGCCGACGGGATCGCCCAGCTAACCACCATGCTGAAGATGCGGACGCCGAGCGGGCTGCTGCCTGAACAGGTCTGGGACCAGTCGCCGCTTTACCCGCAGGACGGGATACCCACCCTGCCGCTCATCACCGGGCAGCGCACCCTCAGCGCAACGCCACTCGCATGGGCGCACAGCGAGCTCATCAAACTGGCCTGGACCAGAACAAGCAAGACCCCCGCAGAGCAACTGACAGCTGTCACCACCAGGTACGGCGGCCAGAAACCCGCGCCATCGACATCTCACTGGCGGTCGGCCGCACCCCTGACCGGCCTGGTAGCAGGCCGCAACCTGACCGTTGAAGACAGCCAGCCGTTTACCCTTCACTACGGCTTCGGCGACCCGGCCAACTGGACGGGGGTCACCGATGCGAACTCCGTGCCGCTGCCGTTCGGAATGTACGGCGTTACAATCACCGCGGCACAGTTGAACGGCCACACCAATCTGAACTTCATCCGCCGTTACGGCAGCGCATGGGACCCGAAAGGAAACCAGAACATCCCAATAGTGGCCACCGCCACAGCGCACCTACAGCACCAAAGCAGCCGCTGACACCGGACGCCAGCAGTCCCATCATGGCGTGCGTGAAGCCTGCGGTCCGCGGCGATTTGCGAGCAGACCGGCTCTGCAATGAACGCGTGGTGGTTCCGGACCAGTTAGAGGAAGCCGCGCGGAGCCGGCCGAGCCGGTTCCTGAGCACACAGGACCGCCTGATGATCGAGCGAATACGCTCAGCAGCAGCCGGAGTCATTCCGCTAGTCACCGAGACGGACGTCAGCCAGCAGCTCCCCGAACCGACATGGACGCAGTCGCCGCTTATCGACGAGCTCGTCGAGGCGCTGGCCGCGGCGAATAATGCCACCGGCATGATGATCCTGCAGGATGTCATGTCCAGTGCAATGCGCCTGTCCGGCGAAGGCAATCACATGGATGCGATGCTGATGCTGCTCCAGTTCCAGGTGAGGTATCCCTGGTGCGCGGATGCCTGGGCGGGACTGGCCGCCACGCAGTCTGCCATGGGCGAGCGGCCGGCTGCATTCCACACGCTGGTACTGGCGCTGACCCTGGACCCGATCAACGCGGGTTCATGGGGTCTGCTAGCGGGTATCCTCGCGGCGGCGCCCGAGACCGAGGCGGAATCTGCGCTGGTAGCGGCTTTCGCTGGCCGCCTCACGGGGTAGCCCCAGCGGGGGCGATCGCCGCCGCGGATCATCGACGCGCCACCTTGCCGATTCGGGTCGCGCGTCCAGGCTTGGCTCGCGATCGAGGTTCGGTGGGCTACAGCGCTCCTGGTCGTCCGCGCCTCACTGCCCGGGCACTTCCTGCAGTGTCATCTCGTGGGTGAAGCGCTTGACGAAGACCGGGCGCCTCAGGAAGAGTTTGTTCACGGCGGCGACCGGTCGCCGAGCTGTGGAACATCCGCCCCAGTCGGGGTTCCATTGGCGAAGGGGATTCGCCCTCTCGGTCGTCAATGTCACAGGCCATCTTCCAACACCGCGTCGCTGGGGGACGAGGGTGTCAAGGGGAGGCTTGTCCATGACCAAGGACGCCAGCTTCAAGAAGGTTGTCCGGCGCCATGCTGAGGAGACTGGGCAGCGCTACACCGAAGCGCTGACGGATCTCGTGGGTCTCGGGGCGCGAATGCACCACGAGCCAGTTCCTGAGCGGCTACTCGCTCATCTCCGGGATCGCTACGGCGTTGGCCCGGTCGCGGCGACCAAGCTCAGTGTGCACAAGACCTACGTGTTCCGCATCGACCGCGATGATGGCAGCCCGTGGGTCGCCCGCGCGTTCCCCCCCTCCCGGCCGCGTGCCGGTGTTGAGGGCGACGCCGCAATCCTCAGATTTCTGGAGCGGCAGGACTATCCCGCGGAGCGCCTGGCGGTCGACGATGCGGTGTCTGATTTCGATGGCGGCGCGGTCCTCGTGACGCGGTTCGTTGAAGGCGTCAAGCTCCCCGACGGTGCCGCGAAGTTCGCCATGATGGGTGAGTTGCTCGGACGGCTACACGCGCTGCCGTACGACGAAACCGCCGGCCGCCCGGGTGGAGCGAGTGGTGAGGACCCGAGCCGTGAGGGCACGCCACGTCAGGACCTGCTGGCGGCCCTGTCGTTTCTCGACGCCGTCGACACGAAGGTCGCGGCCGCCGAGCGCGAGCGATTCGAGCAGCTCCGCGACCAGGTGCGCTCGGCCGACGACGGTCACGGCCTTCCGGAGGGCTTGCTCCACGGAAACCTTCTCCACGCCCCCGATCACGCCGTCCTGAGCGAACAAGGGCCAGTCGCGATCAACTGGAAGGCGTCCGGGCGCGGACCGCGCCTCGCCGACTTCGCTTACCTGATCTGGGGCACGGGTTCGTGGAACCCACGTCGGCCGAACCAGGAGTGGATCGACGCTGCCGTCAACGCCTACCGCCGACATGTCGAGCCGACCGACGACGAACTCGACCGGCTCGAGGCGGTCATGTACATCCGGACGCTCTACCTCGCCTGTTTCGGCTACCGGCGCGCCCTCGCCAGCGGCTCGGCATTCAACGAGTGGGGCTTCATCGAACCACCCGAGTACTTCAGCTGCACCGCAGCTGCAGTCCGAGCCGCGTTCCGCCGGTAGGTCGTCGGTGCGGCAAGGGATCGACTTTGGCGATGTCGAAAGCGTCAGCGCGTTCGGTCGTCCAGCGGGCTCGTTCGGCGGTTCTCGCGTGACCGCGCCCGTAGAAGTCCCGGAGGACATCGCTGAGCGGATCCGCACGCTATGCCTGGCGCTGCCCGAGGTGACAGTGCGGGTCGACGGTTCACTAACCAGGGCGAGATCGACGGCGCAGTCGTTCGGCATCCGCCGGAGGTCGTTCTGCTTGTTCGTGGCACGGGAGGACTCGACTGGCAAGCCCGTTCCGCTGCTCGTGTTGCGTGCCGACCCAGACGAACGCGAGGCATTGCTGTCCAATGGCCACCCGTTCTTCGCCTCGCGAGCCGGCCGTGATCGCATCGTGGTGGTGCTCACCGACGACACGGACTGGGAGGAGATCCGTGAGCTCGTGACCGAAAGCTACCGGATCCTCGCGCCGAAGAAGCTCACCGCACTGCTCGACTAGCACACCCTGGCCGTCGGGCCCGCAGCGACCGTGGGCATGTCGACAGCGCAGCTCGAAAAGGCGACTGAAACCACGGTTCAGAACGCGATCAGTGGTCCAGCACGTGTCCCAGATCGCTCGTCCCCATCCTGAGGCCCCACAGAGCATCTGCTGCGGCCTGAGCTCGCGCGTTGGCGTCAGGAACGAAGGGTGCGCAGGCCGGTGCGGATTTCGCTGACCAGGATCTCGGGCTGTTCCAAGGCCGCGAAGTGCCCGCCCTTGCCGGCCTCGCCGTAGTGGATCAGATTGCTGTAGGTGTCTTCGATCCAGCTTCGTGGCAGGCGCGGGATGTCCCTCGGGAAGACGGTCACCGCGACCGGAAGCGTCAGCTTCGGGCCGGCGAAAGTGGCCGACTTGTTCTCCCAGTAGATGCGGCCGGACGACGCTGCGCTGTTGGTGAACCAGTACAGGGATATCGCGTCGAGCATGTCGTCCATGCTGAGGGCGTCCTCGGCGAGCCCGTGGTTGTCGGTCTTGGACTGGAACTTGTCGTAGATCCAGGCTGCCTGACCAGCGGGAGAGTCCGCCAGGGCGAATCCGGCAGTCTCCGGCTTCGTGCGCTGAAGGTGGCTGGCCCCACCGAGATCGCCGGTGTAGAGGGCGAGGGTCTCCACGGCGTAGCGCTGTTCGGGCGACAAGGTGCCGGGTATCTGTGCGGGAAAGGCGTACTGGGTGTTCAGGTGAATTCCGAGAAGCCCGTCAGGTTGCACGGCCCCGAGGGCGGTGGTGACGACGGCACCCCAGTCGCCGCCTTGCGCGGCCCATCTCGTGTAGCCGAGACGCTTCATCAGCACCACCCACGCGCTTGCGGTGCGCGATACAGTCCACCCGGTCTCCGCGGGCTTGCCGGAGAACCCGAACCCGGGGAGCGACGGGACGACGACGTCGAATGAATCGGCGGCGTCTCCTCCGGACGAAACCGGATCGGTCAGCGGGCCGATCAGCTTCAGGAACTCCACGATCGACCCCGGCCATCCGTGCGTGAGTATCAGCGGCATCGCGCCGGGATTCTTGGACCTGACGTGGATGAAGTGGATGTCCAGCCCGTCAATCTCGGTCAGGAACTGGGGGAAGCGATTGAGCCCGGACTCGAAGCGCCGCCAGTCGTAGCCGCGCTCCCAGTAGCCGACCAGAGATCTGGCGTTCTCTACACGAACCCCTTGCGACCAGTCGCCCACCGTTTCCGGATCCGGCCATCGAGTTCTGGCCAGTCGCTGCTTCACGTCGTCGATCTCCGAATCCGAGATCGAGACGGTGAACGGGCGGACGAGGGTCGAGGTCGGCGGCGTCGGTGCGGTCATTGCCTTCTTCTCTTCTCCTGAGCTTCGAAGCCCAGCGCAACTCTCCGTTGCACACGATGTGGAAAATTCAGACCGATCGTCGTCCCGGAGAGGGTGAGACATCGTCACCCGAAGCGGGTGAATCACGCCAATCGTGCGATTGCCCCGTCACCTGTGCAGTCTAATTCGCATCCTCGACGTCGCCCTCGATGTCCTGGGAGAGAACCCCGACGCCGGAATGGGCGACATCGCCTCCGCTGCCGGCGTCGTCCGTCGCACGGTCTATGGCCATTTCCCCTCGCGCCTCGACCTGGTTCGGACACTCACGGAACGGGCCGTCACCGAGGTGACAGCCGTGCTCACCGAAGTCAACGCCTCCGACGCAGAAGCGGACCGCGGCCTCAGGCGTGGCGCCGGCCATCTCCCGGGTGATCGCGGCGCCCGGCGTCTCCTGCGTGCCGTCTTCGTCCGGCACCGGGTAGGTCATGTTGCCGATCGTCGTGATGCCGCCGGCGATCGCGGCCCTCGAGCCGGACCAGAAGTCGTCCACCCAGACCGGGAACCCGAGCCTGCCGCCAAGCCCCCGGTGCACCAGGTGCGTGTGCGCGTCGACCCCGCCGGGAATCACGAGCAGGCCGCCGGCGGCCAGCTCCTGCGCGCCCGTCATCGTGCCGCCGAGCTGAGCGATCCGGCCGTCGGCTATGCCGATGTCAGCGGCCTCCCGGCGACCGGGCGTAACCACGGTCGCGCCGCGTATAACGAGGTCAAAACCCATCGCAGCATCGCCCCAGAGGGTCCGCGGGGGCGGGTCACCCGCCGTTCCCTGGTTCGGCGGTTCCGTGTGGTTCACGCGCGCACATGCGGCCTTCGCCGGCTGACTGCGTCGAGTAGCAGTTGCGCGGCCACCGTCGCCCCATCGGTGCGGATAGCTGGCCGCGCTTTCCGGCGCCGTCCACCGGGTCCGAGAAGTCGAAGGCTTCCTCCTTCTGTTCTCCGGAGATGGGCCGCTTCTGGCCAGGGATCAGGCTGTAGCGATATTCCTGCCGGGCATCGGCTCTGCGAGTGCTGTCCGCCAGGCAGGCGCGCTGAAGGGGTCCGCGAAGTACTGCGTCTCGTGCACCACATGCTCGTGAGCGAATTCCATGATGCTCACCGAGTAGGTGGGCACGCCGTCGTAGGTGATGACGCACTCGCTCACCCACAGATTCCCGCTGCCAGCGATCCGGATGACGGTGAAGTGCCGGTCGGCAGGGTGCCCGCCACGTTGCGCCGCAATCGTCGCACGGCTCCGGAATCGTTCACCTGACTGCGGGTAGTCGAGGATCGCGTCCTCGGCGTAGATGGCGTGCTCGGCCTCGGTTTCCCCGCGTTCCGATGCCCGCCAGTGTTCCTCGATCGCGGCCCTGGTCCGGCTATCAGGATCCATCGCGTTGTCCTTTCTTCGGGCAGGGAGAGCGGGCAGGGAGAGCGGGCAGTCAGAGCGGGCAGGGAGAGCGGGGAATGCTCCGGGGCTTCCGCCCGGAGCGCTCGGCCGTTGAACGTAATGGGCAACGGTGACAGCGTAGGCTGTCCGGGTCGCCGCCTCTGCGCCGGCCGTGCGGGTCGGCTCGCCGGGTGTCATCGTTCCGGCTCGTCGCGTTGCCGCCGGGTTACCTCGGCCGCGAGCTGGGCGCGCGCGGAGATGTCCAGCTTGGCGAAGACGTGCGCGAGGTGGGTCTGCACGGTCCGGCTGGAGATGTACAGGCGCTCGCCGATCTGGGGGTTGGACAGGCCCTCGGCGACTAGGCCCGCGATCGAGCGCTCGGTCGGGGTGAGGCTGTCCCAGCCGAACTGCGGCCGGCCGCGGCGGCCGCGGCGGCCGCGGCGCAGGCCCGCCTCGCGCAGCGCGGCCTCGGCGCGGGCGAGGTCACGGGTGGCGCCGAGTCGTTCGTAGCTCCCGGCCGCCCGGTCGAGCAGCGGCCGGGCCCGTTCGGCCTGACCGTGCCGGGCCAGGCAGCTGCCCGCCTCCTCGCAGGCCAGCGCGACCAGGAAGGGACGTGACCCGTGGCCGTGGGCCTCTGCGGCGGCGAGCAGGATCTCGGGGTCGTCCTCGGTCAGGCCCCGGCAGCGCAGCGCCTCGCCGGTCATCCAGGCCAGGTCGTTGCGCGCGGCCACCTCGGCGACGACCGCCGAGACCTGCCTGGCCCGGGCTAGGTCTCCGGCGGCCAGCGCCAGCCGGACCAGGTCCGCTCCGAGCGCCGGGTACTCCAGGACCAGCCCGGAACTGGCGCACCAGTCCCACAGGGCTGCCATCGTGCTCAGCGCCTGCCCGCGCTCGCCTTCGGCCTCGAAGATGAGGGCACGCGGCCACGCGATCCAGCTCGTGCTGTGGCCGCGGCCCCATCCTGCCTGGTAGCGGTCGGCGGCGTCGGCCGCTTCCCTGGCCCGGTGCAGGTCGTTGCAGTGCAGGCTAATCCGGGACAGCAGGCCGTGCGCGTACACCAGGCTATAGATCTCGCCGGCCTCCTCCGCGGCCTTGATGCTGGCCTCGAGCTCGGCCACGGCGTCGTCCCACTCCCCGGCGGCGAAGCGCTCGTAGCCGAGGTACACCTGGTGGGTGGCCAGCGCCCAGCGGACGCCGAGTTCCTCGCTGACCCGCACCCCGGCGCTCAGCGCGGACCTGGCCTCGGCGAGCCGGTCGAGTTCGATGAGGATCCGGCCGCTGGTCACGCCGACCGGGAAGCGGTGGCCCAGCCGGCTCGGGCTCGCGTCGGCCCGCCGCACCGCCTCCTCGGCGAGCTCGAGCGCCTCGGCGAGGTGGCCGCGGGATTCGGCGATCCTGGCCGTCGTGGACATGATGATGCTGGCCGTCATGTGATCGGCGTCGGCCGCCCCGGCGCGGGCCCGCTTCACAGAAGCAGCGGCACCGTCGAGGTCGCCCAGCGAGATGTGCGCGAACCCGGCCCAGGCGTGGACGGCCGCTCGGTCGGCACCAGACAGCGAGGGCGACTGGCAGGCCTGCTCGAGCTCGTGCCGGGCGTCGCGCACTTGTCCTCGTGCCAGCAGGGCGTGCGCGAGGCAGATCCGGACCTGGCCGTCGGTGTCCGGGTCGTGGTGGCGGCCGAGCACCTCGCTGCACGCGGTCAGGGCGGCGGGAACCCGTCCGGCGAGCATCAGGGTTCCGGCTCGTTCGGCCAGTAGCCGGTCACGTCCCTGGTCGGCGGGGTTCATCAGCCCGATCGCCCGGCCGAGCAGCCCGGCCGCGATGTCGGGGGAGGTCACGGCGGCCTGGCGGGCGGCGCGGGCCAGCCACCCGATGGCCTCGGTGTCCCCCCGGCTCGCCCCGCGGGCCAGGTGCTCGGCCACCTGGGCGGCCGGCGCTCCCGCCGCGGCGAGCCGCTGCCCGGCCTCACGATGCAGCGCGCCGCGCACGCTGGCCGGGAGGTCCTGGTAGATCGCGTCGCGGATCAGGTCGTGCCGGAACCGGAGCCGGGTCCCGTCGTCCTCGAGCACCCGGGCAGTGATCGGCTCGGCCAGCGTCATGGCCAGGTCCAGGGCCGGACGGCGGGTAACCTCCGCCAGGTCGGTGAGCGTGAACCCGGTCCCCAGGACGGAAGCGGACCGCAGCGCCTGCAGCGCGCCGTCAGCCAGGAAGCTGATCCGGCGCAAGATCGTCAGCCGCAGCGTCGGCGGCAGGGTCAGGCCGGCCACCTCGGCCTGGCCGCCGGCGACCGTGATCATCTGCTCCTGGGCCAGCGCCCCGAGCAGTTCGGTCACGAACAGCGGGTTTCCCGCCGCGCCGGATACCCCGGCCAGCAGCCGCCGCCCGGGCGCGGCGCCGACGGCGTCGGCCACTAGTTCGGCCACGGCGCGGGCGTCGAGCTCGCGCAGGGACAGGCGGCGGGCTCCGGCTGCCTCCAGCACGCCGGCCAGCCGCTCCAGGCCGGCCACGGCCGGGGCCGGGCGCGAGCATCCGATGATCGCCGCGGGCAGGCCGTCCAGCCGGGCAGCCACCGCACCCAGCGTTACCAGGCTCGACGGGTCGGCCCAGTGCAGGTCGTCCGCGCCGAGTACCAGCGGGCCTTCCAGCGCGAGTTCCTCGGCCAGGTCGGCGAACGCGTCCACGGCGCGGAACTGCAGGCCCGGGTCGCTGGTCACGGTGACCGGGCCCCGCTCCCCGTGGTCTGCGCTGGCGAGCAGCTCCCCGATCGCGGCCCGCCGCGGATCCGGCGCCGACCTGGTGCAGCCGAACATCGCGGCGGCCAGCCCGAACGGCCGGGTCCGCTCCAGCTCGGCTGCCCGTCCCGCCGCCACCTGCAGGCCGCGGCCGCGCGCCGCGTCCAGCGCGGCGTCCAGCAGCCGCGTCTTGCCGATGCCGGCCTCGCCGTCGATCAGCACGATCGCCAGGCGCCCGGCCGCGGCCCGGTCGATGGCGTCGTGCAGGACCGCGGTCTCCGCCTCGCGACCGCGGATGCCCGGGACCGGCGCCGGCGTCCCCATAGCCCGGATGCTGATCCCGTCACCGGCCGGCCCGGAGTGTGCAGCAGACGGCTCGGCGGGCCGACGGTCAAGTACCGGTGCGGTCACGAGCTCACGGCCTTACCGACCCGGTAGAGCTCGCGCTCGATCTGCTTCGGTCGGCTGCGAGCTGCCGCATGATGACCGGATGCATGGTCTCCTCCTGGTGTTTCCTGCGCGGACGGCCCGGCGGCCGGCGAGGCGCGATGGTAAGTCTGGATCGAGGTGGCGTACCGAGATCAGGAACAGCCCGAGGTCGCGTACCTTGTTCAGCAGCCCGTGCAGGGCGGCCTGATCAGCGACCGGGCCTGCGATGACGGTTTCCTCCCCGTCGCTGCTGACGTGGAGATCCTCGAACCAGGCGGTCCACCGCCCGTCGAGGATGCCCTTGACCCGGATCTCGTAGCGCGAGTTCAAGCCCGTATACCGTCCTTCGGTGTAGGTCCGTGAATCTGCACGCTACGAAGCCGGGACGGGATCGGCGTCACCCGAAGGTGGGCCATGCGGTGGAATCTTTGCCGCGGCGGCGACGGCACGATGGTGCCGCCCGGATCAGGTCCCCGAGTTCAGGGCGGGAGGCTCCCGGCTAGGATGGGGTCCGGGCGGCGACGCGAGATCGCTGGAGGCGCCGGTCGTGCAGGTTACCGATGGGTGAGCGGGCCGTAGCCGGGGCCGCGACGTCGGAGCGCGATGTGCTGCTGGCCACCAAGCTGAACGTGCCCGGGTTGCGGGCAGATCTGGTGCCGCGCCCGCGGCTGGCGCACCGGCTCGACGAGGGCCGGGGACGAGGACTTGTCCTGGCCTGCGCGCCGGCCGGGTACGGCAAGACTGTCCTGCTGGCCGAGTGGGTCCGGCGCGTCCGGCGTCCGGTGGCCTGGCTGTCGCTGGATGCTGGCGACAACGACCCGGCCAGGTTCTGGCGGCATACGGTGGCCGCGCTGGACCGGCTGCGGCCAGGGATAAGCGAGCGGATGGGCCCGCTGCTCGGGCCGCCGTCGCCGCCGTCCTTCGAGCCGCTGATGACGGCCCTGATCAACGAGGTAGCCGGCCAGCCCGACGCAGATGAGGCGCTGCTGCTGGTCCTGGATGACTATCACGTGATCAGCTCGCAGCTGGTGCACTCCTCGCTCGGGTTCCTGCTCGAGCACCGGCCGCCGGGGCTGCAGCTGGCCCTGACCAGCCGCAGCGACCCGCCATTGGCCCTGGCGCGGCTGCGGGCCCGCGGGGAGCTGACCGAGCTGCGCGCCGCGGAACTGCGGTTCACGCCGGGGGAGGCGGCGGCGCTGCTGCAGCAGGTCGCGGCGGGACCCGGCGAAGCGCGGCCTGGTGCGCCGCTGCTCCAGGTGCCCGAGGCGGTCGCCGCGGCGCTGGCCGCGCGGACCGAGGGCTGGGCGGCCGGGCTGCAGCTGGCTGGCCTGTCGCTGCGCGGGCGCAGCGACGTCGACGGCTTCGTCGCCGCGTTCACCGGCAGCCACCGCTACGTCCTGGACTACCTGGCCGGAGAGGTGCTGGAGCACCAAAGTGAGCAGGTTCGCACGTTCTTGCTGGAGACCTCGGTGCTGGAGCGGCTGTCGGGGCAGCTGTGCAACGCGGTCACCGGCCGGCCTGGCAGCCAGGCGCTGCTGGAACAGGCCGAACGGGCCGGGCTATTCGTGGTGCCGCTGGACGAGGTGCGCGGCTGGTGGCGCTACCATCACCTGTTCGCCGACCTGCTCCGCGCCCGCCTGCAGCGGGAACAGCCCGGCCGCGTGCCGAGTCTGCACCGTAACGCGGCCGCCTGGTACGCGGAGCGCGGGCTGGCCGATGACGCGATCCGGCACGCGGTCGCCGCGGGTGAGATGACCTGGGCCGCGCGGCTGATCGAGCAGCACTTCGACGCGGTCCACAGCCTGCGCGGCGAGGCGGCGACGGTTCAGCGGTGGCTCGCCCCGCTGCCCGCCGATCTGGTCCGCTCGCGCCCCCGGCTGCTGCTGGCGCAAGCGGTTCCGGCCGCAACCGGCGGCCGCCTAGAGGCAGCCGAGCAGCTGGTCGACGCGGCTGAGCTTGCCTACGCCGGTACGGGCGAGGAGCCGTTCGAGCCCACGATCGGCCGGGTCGGCAGCCTGCTGGTGAATGTCCCCGCGACGATCGCGATCGCTCGTGGTTACCTCGCCCAGCTCCGCGGTGACGCGAGGGGTACGGCTGAGTTCGGTTCGCAGGCCGTGGCCAAGAGCCGGGAGGACGAATGGATACTGAGGTCCGTCGCGCAGGTGCAACTGGCCGTGGCCGGATGGCTTGACGGTCGGCTGGACGAGGCCGAACGGGCCTTCGCGCAAGGTATCGCCGGAAGGCGGGCCGCCGGCCTGCCGACCTGGGGGGCTTGGGCAAGCTACGAACTGAGCCAGGTTCAGCACGCTCAGGGCAGGCTGGACGCGGCCGCGCGGACCTGCGAGCAGGCGCTGGAAGCCGCCGCGAGGACCGGCCAGCCGCCGTCGCCGGCCGCGGGCCCGGCGTATGCGGGCCTGGCCGAGGTGGCCTACCAGCGGAACGAGCTCGACAGTGCGCTGGACCACGCTGAGCGGGGCATCGCGCTGTGCCGCTCGTTCGTCTACACGATGCCACTGGCCGCAGGCCTGGCCACGCTGGCGTGGATCCGGCAAGCCGGGGGCGATCCGGCCGGTGCCCTGGATGCGATGGACGAAGCTGTGCGAGCCACCCCCGGAGCACCACCCGGGCTGCTCAACCCCATCCCGGCGCGGCGGGCGCGGCTGCTGCTGGCCCAGGGCGACCTCGCCGCCACCGAACGCTGGACGCGGGAGAACGGACTCAACGAGGATGACGAGCCGGACTACGCCAGGGAACCGGGGCACCTGGTACTGGCCCGGGTGCTGCTGGCCCTTGACCGGTCCGGTCCCGCGCTGGGGCTGCTGGACCGGCTGTACGCGGCGGCGGTCGCCCAGGACCGGACCGGCAGCCTGATCGAGATAGGCGCGCTGCGGGCGCTCGCGCTGGCCGCCAGCGGTGATGCGGATCGCGCGGTGGACGCGCTGGCCGAAGCGCTCACCCTGGCCTGCCCGCATGGCTACGTCCGGGTCTTCGCCGACGAGGGAGCGCCGATGGCCGCGCTGCTGGCCCGGCTGATCGCGGCCCAGCGGTCCGGCGGGGCGGCCGCGGAGGTCCCGCTCGGCTGCCTGGCCCGGCTGCAGCGCGCGCTCGGCGCGCAGGACATCGCCCCGGGTGCCGGGCGGGGCAGGGTTACGGCGGTGCCAGGCCTGGTCGACCCGCTGACCAGCCGTGAGCTGGAGGTGCTGGAAATGCTGGCGGCCGGCAGGTCGAACCAGGCCATCGCCGGGCAACTCGTGGTCACCCTCGACACCGTCAAGAAGCACGTCAGCCACGTCCTGGGCAAGCTCGGCGCGGCCAACCGCACCGAGGCCGTCACCCGGGCGCGGGAACTAGGGCTGATCCCTTAGCCGCGGCCCTTCATCGGCTGACCCAGGCACGGAACCCCTCCCGCCAGCTCGCGTACCGCGGCTCCCAGCCGAGCTCCTTCCTGGCCTTCTCGTTCGAGTACCCGCGCGAGGTGATCATCTGGGCCACGGCGAACTCCCCGGCGAGCAGCCGCCCGAGCCAGGCGGGCACCCGCAGCGGCGGTCTGGCGTCCGCGACCCCGGCCAGGTACGGCAGCCACTGCGCGACCGGCGCCGGGTCGCTGTCCACGACGTTGTAGACGCCAGGCGCGCCGCGCTCGACCGCGGCGAGCGTCGCGGCCGCGGCGTCGGTGATCTCGATGAACGACCAGATCCCGGTCCCGCCGCCAATTACCGGCAGCTGCCGTTTCCGGAGCATCTCCAGCAGGAAATCCGAGGCGCCCGGCCCGTAGAAGGCGCCGTAGCGCAGCACGATTCCCTCCGGCGCCTCCAGCGGTACGGCCTTGTCCACATGCCTGATCGCCGCCGCCATCCGCGCCGCGGACGCGATGGGCTGCCAGTCGAGCGGATCTTCTTCGGTCTTCAGCGCACCGCCGGACGGCTTGTCCGGCCCGGCGCCCGCGTAGCCTTGCGCGATGACCCGGCGGGTGCCCGCCCGCTTCGCGGCGGCCAGCAGGTTGTCGGTGCCCCGGGTCCGGAGCTCGCTGGTGGCGGCGAACGCCTTGTCGGGATTGCGGAGGCTCCGCAGGTCCGCCAGCGCGGTCATCTGGTGCAGGATCACTTCCGGCGCGGCGGCCAGCACCGCCGCGATCACCGCCTCGCGATCCAGCCCGTCCAGGATCACCGGCTCCGCGCCCGCCTCGCGCAACCGCGCGACCTTGCCGGGCGTCCTGGTGGTAGCGGTGACCTCATGACCCGCCGCGACCAGCCCCGGAACCAGGTGCCGTCCCAGTGCCCCGGTCGCCCCCGTGACGAAGACTCGCATGATTTTTCCTTCCCGTGTGGTGCATTCCCCTGAAGACGTCGCGGCGTGGCCGCCGTGCCCGTTCTGGCCGAACGTCCCGTATGGCCGCAACGCTCTCTAGAGTGCGGTCCCGGCTGGCCGCCAGACATCCGCCACCCGGCCGATGCTGGCCGCGAGCTGGCAGCTGTTTCGCGGGGGCGGATACCAAGGCCGTTAGGACTAAATAATTGTCGTGGTCCGGGCGGAATGCGGCGGCGCGGCGGCGTTACGCTCTACGGGGGGCGCTAGCGATTCCGGTTCCGTGCGGCCGACGCGGCCGCGGAAAGAGATGGCAGCTCATGGCTGAGGCCGGGGACCCGGTCCTCGAAGGAGCCGCGCTCGACACGAGCGTGGCCCATCCCGCCCGGGTGTATGACTACTGGCTCGGCGGGAAGGACAACTTCGCCGCCGACCGGGAGGCCGCGGAGCAGGTGATCGCGGCCAACCCGGCCGTCCTGCCTGGCGTGCGGGCCAACCGGGCCTTCCTCGGACGCGCGGTACGTTACCTGGCCGCGGAGGCCGGGATCCGGCAGTTTCTTGACCTGGGCACCGGCCTGCCGACCGCGCAGAACACCCACCAGGTCGCCCAGGAGATCGCCCCGGACTCCCGGATCGTGTACGTCGACAACGACCCGATCGTGCTCGCCTACGCCCGTGCGCTGCTGACCAGCGCGCCCGAGGGGGCCACCGCCTACGTGCCGTCTGACATCAGGGACACCGAGAAGGTGCTGGCGGGCGCGGCGGAGACCCTCGACCTGAGCAGGCCGGTCGCGGTCATGGCGCTGATGGTCCTGCAGTACATCCCGGACGGGGACGACCCCTGGGGAATCGTCGGGCGCGTGCTCGAGTCGCTCTCGCCGGGCAGCTACCTGACCGTCTCCGACACGGTCCGCGACATCGACACCGCGCGGGTGACCGAGGGAACCGCGCGGCTCAACCAGCGGATGGGCCCGACGCAGCTGACCCTGCGGACCCGGCCCGACTTCGAGCGGTTCTTCGACGGGCTCGAGATGGTGGAGCCTGGGGTCGTTCCGCTGCCGGAGTGGCACGGGCCCGGTTCGGGGTACCCGATCCCCTGCTACGCCGGGATGGGCCGAAAGCCTTAGCGGCCAGCCCGGTCGCCGCCGAAGTCAGCGGCAGTACTGGCGCGCTCATACCGGGGCATCCTCCGTGACTGATGGTTCCGCGGCGGGCGCTGTCTTCGGCACCCGGCGCCCGGCCAGCAGCGCGACCGCGAAAATGGCCAGCGCGTTGAGGCCGTGCAGCACACCGATGATGGCCGCGGCGTAGGCGGCGTACGCGAGGAAGAACTGCACCACGACAAGGCCGAGCGGGATCGCCGCCCAGCGCACGCCGTGCTTCACCTTGGCGCCGAACGACGCCGCGAGCAGCGCGACAGCGAATAGCGCGACGACGTACGCGAACGAGTGATGCAGGGTCACCCCGGTGGTGTCGCCATCGGAGACCGGGCCGTTGTCGATGTTGTCCTCCAGGGCGAAGGCGCCGAACGCGATCAGCGACGCCTGCACGGCGACGGACAACGCCAGCAGGTACGCGAGTACGCGGTATGCGATTTTCATGATCGTGCTTCCCTTCGGCGCCTGCCAGACAGCCGGGTACCACGGCCTGGCGCCGCCGCGTATGCCCACCTCCGGGCGGTTATTTCGGTCATGCTGGGGACGTTAGGCCGCGGGCGCGGGCCTGCTGAACCGTGCCCGCCCCCGATCCGGGTGCGGCAGGCCTCTACACGGACTTGCGGTTCACCTCATGGTGCTTCCTCGCGGGTTCCTCGCACAATGGAGGCATGCGGGCCATCATCACCGCGATCGCGGCGCTCGGCGGCGGGGCGATCTTCGCCGCCTGCGCGGTGTCCGGGGCCCATGGCGACGGCTCAGAAGTCTATTGGCTCGTGCTCGGGCCCATGCCGTTCTTGGTGATCGGCCTGGCCGGATTCGTGCGCCAGCCGGAGAACCGGGTGGTGTGGTGGCTGGTCGGGGTCGGTGCTGCCTTCGCCTGCGACGTAGCGCTAGGCGACGTGTTCCTGCCGATGGCCGAGAACCACTGGGGTGTCACCTCCTCGACCACCGCGGTGATCGCGCTGCTGGACCACTGGCTCGCGGCGGCCAGCTCGGTCGCCGCCGTGGGCCTGTTCGGCTTGTTCCCGTCCGGGCGGCCGGAACGCGCTTACGAACGCGTGGTCATCTGGACGGTGGCGCTGGCCGGTTTCCTGCTCCCGCTGCTCGAGGCGGTCAGCGAGGCCAACATCGCGCCGGCCGGAGGCCCCCCGGACAGCGTGGCGCCGGTCTTGTACCGCGCCCTGTACCTGCCCGCCCTGGCGCCGCTGGGCGGGGCCACCGAGGCGGTGTACCGCACCTTTCCCGGCTGGTCGCTGATCGGGGTGGTCCTGCTCGCGCTGCGCTACCGGCGCACAAAGGGAGCCCGGCGCAGGCAGATACGCTGGCTGCTCCTGGGCATCGTGGTCTCATTCAGCCTGTGGATCCCGCCGGTCCTGCTCTGGCAGCTGGCCGACCCGGACAACGCGGCCGCCGCGGCTGTGAGCGCAGTGCTTTCCCCTCTGGCGCTGGTCGCCACCGTGGGGTGGATGCTCGTGGCGTTGTTCTACACCGGGGTATTCGGCATCGACGAGCCCGCACGGCGCGCGTTCGTGCACCGTGTCCTGCGGGTATCGATCGCCGCCGTGCTCGCCGTCCTGGCGATCCTGGCCGGCGCGCTAACCAGCCTGGTAGCGCCGACTGTCGTCGCGGTGGCGGTCGCCGTGGCCGCCGGGGCTGCGGGCCAGATCGTCCGGCGCCGTCTGGAGCATGCGGCGGACCGCTGGGTGCTCGGCGCGCGGCTGGCAGGCTATGCCAGCCTCAGCCGCTTCGGTGAGAGCCTGACGCGTGTACCGGGTTCCGCCGACCTGCTGCGCGACCTAGCCGGCGAGATCCGCCGCGGCCTGGAGCTGACCTGGACCCGGGTGTCGGTGGAAGCACCGGGGGGGCAGCCGCGCGTCGTGACCGACGGCACCGCGGCCGCCGAGCCTGCCACGATCGTGCCAGTCGAATACCGGGGTACCGTTCTGGGGCGCATCGAGTGCGGGCCGCGCACCGATGGCCCGCTGCTGGCCGAGGACCGCCGGCTGCTGGCGTACTTCGCGGCCCAGGCCGCGGTCGGCGTGCACAATCTCTACCTGGCCGCGGAACTCTCACAGCGTATCGAGGAGATCCGGGATCAGGCGGCCGAACTGGCCGCGTCCCGCGATCGCGTGGTGGCGGGCCAGGACGCCGAACGCCGGCGGATTCAGCGGGTCCTGCACAACGGGGTCCAGCAGGAGATCGTGGCGCTGTCGGCCCGGGCCGGGCTGGTGCGCCAGCAACTGCTGCGGGGTGACCCGGCCGCGGCCGAAGCACTGGCCGACATGCAGCGCGATCTGGCCACCACCTTGCAGGACGTCCGGGAGATCGCCTACGCGATCCATCCGCCGGTCCTGTCCGACCGCGGGCTGCTCGAGGCCATCGAGGCTCAGTCCAGCCGGCTGGCAGTGCCGATGGCGGTCCGCGCCGACCCCCGGCTGCGCAGCGTGCGATTCGGCGAGCAGATCGAGGTGACCGCCTGGTACGTGCTGGCCGAGGCGCTGTCCAACGTGGTCAAGCACGCCGGGGCCAGCGAGGTCGAGGTGTCGCTGAGCCAGGAGGACGGCACGCTCGGGCTGGTGATCCGCGACGACGGATGCGGTTTCGATCTTGACCGGCCGCGCGGGCTCGGCCTGGTCGGCCTGGCCGACCGTCTGGACACGGTCGGCGGCTCGCTGACCATCAACAGCGGCGCGGGACTGGGAACCTCGGTATGCGTGCACATCCCGGTCCGCCGGGACACCGAGTGCGGTCCAGCACAGGCCGCAGGCCAGGAGCGGGCCGATGGCTGAGCGGCTGCGGATCGTCATGGCCGACGACAACTACCTGGTGCGGGAGGGCGCGCGGCGGCTGCTCGAGGATTCCGGCAACGTCGTCGTGGCGGCCGCCGTCGGGTCTGCGCCGGAACTGCTCGATGCCGTCGAGCGGCTGCGGCCAGCGGCGGTGCTCACCGACATCCGGATGCCGCCCAGAGCACGCGGCCGTGAGGAGCGGCCCAGTATGGAGGGCATCGACGCGGCGCACGCGATCAGATCGGCGTACCCGCGCACCGGCGTCGTGGTGCTGTCCCAGTACGCCGACGAGAGCTACGCGTTCGAGCTGTTCCGTGACGGCACGGACGGGCTAGCCTACCTGCTCAAGGACCGGATCGGTGAGGTGGGCCGCCTGCTGGAAGCGCTGCGCGAGGTCGTCGCGGGCGGGTCCCTGATCGACCCGCAGGTCGTCGAGGCGCTTGTCCGCGGCCGGGCCCGGGTGCGAGCCTCCGCCCTGAAGGACCTCACGCCGCGTGAACTCGACGTGCTGCGGGAGATGGCGGCCGGACGCGGCAACGCCGGCATCGCCGCGCATCTGCACCTGTCTGAGTCCTCGGTGGAAAAGCACGTGAACGCCATCTTCACCAAGCTCGGCCTGACCACCGAAGACCTGTCCCATCGGCGGGTCACCGCGGTGCTGACGTTCCTGCGCGACGCGGGTCTGCGCGGCTGAGTCCCTAGAAGCCAGCCGGAACCGGCCCTGCGGGAGGCCGTAACCACCTCGGCGGCTTACCTCGTTCCGCCCCGGCCGCCCGGCCAGTAGCGTCGACGGTACGTACCCCAACTGAACTGGGAGAATGCCATGACAGCGACCCACGGCACGCTGGCCAGGACCTCGTCCCTCAGCAACGCCGCTGCCGCTCTCTTCGCCCTGCTCGGCATCATCGACGTCGCGCTGACCGGCGTCATCTGGGTAGTGGTCTGAGTGCGTAATCGCGCTGCGGGCACCCTGTTCGTCCTTTCCGGCGTGTTCTTCGTCGCCGGCGTCCTCGACCCGCCGATCTTGCCGACCTGGGGCGGTTCGGCCCCCGTCATCATGGCCACGGCGTCGGCGCACCGGACGGCGTGGTTCGCCTCGACCTGGCTGATCACGCTGTCCATCGCGGCCGGGCTGGCCGCAGTCGAACTCCTCGTCCGTACCCTCGACACGGATCTGGCCCGGGTCGGCCGATCGCTGTATTTGGCCGGGAGCACGCTCGGTCTGGCGTCGGCTACGTACGACCTGTCCGTGACCAGCACACTGCTCGGCGTCCGCCGCCTGCCCGACTGGTACCTGGGCGTCCAGCACTGGGCTGACGGCCTCGGCACCGCATACTTCGCCCTGCTGGCGCCGATCGCGATGGGCTGCATCGCGCTGGCCATCCTGCGCACCCGCGCGCTCCCCAGGTGGACGGGGTACGTCTTCCTGATCGCGGCGGTCCTGCTGCTGGGCCAGTACGCCGCATTCCGTGGCGCGTTGCCGTTCCCGCAGTTCCTAGCCTTCATCGCCGTCGGTATCGCGGCGCTGGTCCACCGGGCGCCGGCAATGCCGCCACCCAGCCGCGAGCCGGCCGACCTGGCCGCCCACGACTGACCCCTGCTCCAGGGGATTCACACTCGGCGAGCGGGATCGTCGGCCCTCGACGGCGGCGAGACGGCGTGCCTAGCATCGGTGGGCGATGCCACCCGCGCCGGGGCTTCCTGCGCCGGGACCTCCTGCGCCGGGACCTCCTGCGCTTGCGCCTCCGGAGCCACCGTGACGCTCGCCATTGCCATCTCCGCGTCGGGCGACGCCGCGCTGGCCTCAGGCCACCGCTTGAGCTCCACCTGCGGGATCAGCCAGGTGGCCAGGAAGGCCAGCGCGGCGATCGGTACAGCCACCAGGAATACGGTCTGGATCGACTCGGCGTAGCCGGACACGAAGCCCTGGTGCACCGCGGCGGGCAGGTGGGATAGCACCGCCGGGGTGACATCCGCGCTGGTGAAGCCCTTCGGAAGGGCGACTCCGTGCAGGTGGCTGGCCAGGTTCCCGACCAGTACGTTGGCGAAGATCGCGCCGAAGATCGCCGTGCCGAACGACCCGCCGATCGAGCGGAAGAACGTGGCGCCTGAAGTTGCGACGCCCAGTTCGCTGTGCGGCACGCCATTCTGCACGATGATGACGAGCACCTGCATGACGCCGCCGATGCCCATCCCGAGCACCAGCATGTACAGGGCGTCCAGGGCTGTCGACGTGTGCACCCCCATCAGGTGCAGCAGGAACAGGCCCACCGTCATGAACCCGGTGCCTGCGATCGGGAAGAACCGGTACTTGCCGGTCCTGGAGATGATCTGCCCGGAGGAGATCGAGACCAGCAGCAGGCCGGCCATCAGCGGGAGCAGGTACAGCCCGGAGATGGTCGGCGAGATGCCGCGGACGACCTGGAAGAACGCCGGAAGGTACGTGATCGCGCCGAACATCGCGAAGCCGACGATGAAACCGACCAGGCTGGTCACCGAGAAGGTGCGCAGCTTGAACAGGTGCAGTGGCAGCACCGGCTCGGCCGCCCGCCGCTCGACCAGCACGAACACGCCGATCAGCAGCACGCCAGCCGCGCCCAGGATGTAGATGGGCGCCGACCGCCACGGGTAGGTCGTGCCGCCCAGGCTGGTCAGCAGGATCAGCGAGGTGACGGCCAGCGACAGCACGGCGGTGCCGAGGTAGTCGATCACGTGGTGCACCCGGCGCAGCGTGCCGGGCACCTGGCTGGCCACCACGACCAGCGCGATCACGCCGATCGGCACGTTGATGTAGAAGATCCAGCGCCAGGTCAGGTTGTCCACGAACACGCCACCGAGCAGCGGGCCGACCACGCTGGCCAGGCCGAAGACGGCGCCGAACAGCCCGACGTACTTGCCTCGTTCGCGAGGCGAGACGATGTCGCCGACGATGGCCTGCGCGCCGACCATCAGGCCGCCGGCGCCCAGCCCCTGCACGGCGCGGAACGCGATGAGCTCGATCATGGACGTGCTGAGGCCGGACAGGATCGAGCCGACCAGGAAGATGACGATCGCGGCCTGGAAGAAGATCTTCCGGCCGTACTGGTCGCCCAGCTTGCCCCAGAGCGGGGTGGACACCGTAAGGGCGAGCAGGTAGGCGGTGATAATCCAGGCGATGTGGGAACCGCCCTTGAGGTCACCGACGATTGTCGGCAGCGCCGTGGACACGATCGTCTGATCGAGCGCGGCGAGCAGCATGCCGAGCATGAGCGCGCCGATGATGAGCAGGATGCGGCGACGATTGAGCCCCGGTAGGGCACCGTTGCCGGTGATGTCCGCGGCGGGCGGCGTCGGGCCGCCTGCGGCCGCGGGATTGGCGGAGGCCATCAGGTGTTGTCCTTCTTCCCCGTGATGTTTCGTAGTTCGCGGCGCTCGGGCAACCCGTCCGCGAGGGCCCGGAACGCTTGGTCAATAAGATGCTCGAGCGGTGCCGTGCCGCCCGAGCCAGCCCAGAATGAGAGGCTGGCGCGGAACACGCCGGCCACGGTGGCGGCCAGCAGGCTCGGATAGGGATCCCGCTCCGGATCGGTGCCGAGCCGCTCGGCGAGTCCCTCGGCGATGGCCCGCTCGACCATCGCCATCTGCGCCGCCCCGGCCGCCCGCAGCTGCGGGTCGGTGTGGACGCCTTTCATCCGGCGCAACCAGTCCACCGGCTCGCCGCCGAGCGCGCCGAGCTCATCCGCTACCGCCCGCGCGTCACTGACCATGATCATGCGCAGCGCCTCCAGGGCGGGTTCGCCCGGGGCGGTATGAATCATGCGCTCGCGCAGCACCGGGATCTGCTCCGGATCGGTGCCGAACAGCGCGGCTTCCTTCGACGGGAAGTAATTGAAGAACGTGCGCGGTGACACGTCCGCCGCCTCGGCGATGTCCTCGATAGTGACGTGCGCGAAGCCGCGTTCGGCCACTAGGTCGAGCGCCGCCCGGCGGAGCGAGCGGCGAGTCGCCAGCTTCTTGCGCTCACGCAGTGAGGCATGGGTTTCACCGGCGGGAACCGTAGCATCAGTCGTCGTCTTCATGCGCTCTCTAACACTTGCACCAAATGAAAATTTACAGCTTATGAAAGCTTACATGGGGTGCAACAGTAGCTGCCGGGCAGATGTTCCCGGCGGCTCCGCCGGCAGCGTGGTGGAGAACACCACCTTCGGGAGCGGCTTCCAGATCGCGGCCCACTCGAGCATTGAGTCGTCGAGCGATGGATCCTGGTCGGCGGTCTCCCAGTACAGCAGCGTCTCGTACAGCCCTCGTCCCAGCAGGTGGACGCCGACCTCTCGTATCTGGTCGGTGACGAAGCGAAAGACCTCCTCGTCGGGCGCCGTCCACTCGAAGCCGCCGTCCGGCCCGGCGATGTAGCCGTCAAGTGAGACGCCCACGTTCAGGGCAGCGAGCGCGTGAGCCATACCAGTTCGCCGCCGTCGTCTGGCGAGACATGATCCCGCTCGAACCCGAGCTTCTCAAGCACGCGGAACGATGGCGTGTTCCACGTGCGGACCGTCGACCATAGCCGCTTCCGACCCGTCGCTATGGCGGCATCGAGCACTGCGCGAGCCGCCTCAGTGGCGTAGCCGTGCCCGTGCACGCGCTTCAGCAGCTCATACGCGATCTCCGGTTCGTCCACCGTGGCCCGTCCGATGATCAACCCGCAATAGCCGATGAAGTCGCCTTCGTGACGGCGCCGGATGGGCAGCACAGCGAGCCCGGTCGCCGCCGTCCTGACTAGCCCCTCCGCGATGGCTTCCCGGGCCCGCTCAACAGTCGGAGTCCGCGTCAAGTTCACGCGTTCGGAGTGAAGGGCACGCAGATCCTCGGCATCCGACTCGTCCCATGGCTGCAGTTGCAGCCGCGCAGTTTCAAGGTGCAATAGCATCGGCTTGTACAAGGACATGGCCTTATTCTGCGTTACGGTTCAGATGGTCCTGTCCTGGGCGGGCCGATGTCTTCGGAAGTACTAGAGTTCGCGATTTCTGAAGGTCCGAATCGCGGCTAATCCCTAGGTTGGCGTGCGTGACACGTCCCATTCGGAATCAGGATGACGTTCATCTTCGTGGCCGTGGCCAGGATACGTCCCGCTAGAATTACGGCGCGGCTGGGCCGGGGCGCGGAACGCCGCCCGTTCGGTCCGAAAGATTTCTTTATACCGAACGGCCTGGGCTGTTACGGTCCTCGTCGGCTTCGGGTGCCCCGGCTCCGAACGGCCGCCGTCTGGCCGGCGCCGTGGGCCACCATCGCTCTCCTCAGGGGATCATGAATACTGCCGTATTCGTGCCATGGGAGGTGGGCTGGTGGGTGAAGGGCCGTTCTCCGGACGCTGGGGCGTCGAGGTGACGGAAGAGTTGCTGGACCGCCGCGCCGCTGTAGCGGAACTGGGAGCTGAGCTGCGAGCGCTGGCCGATCTCGTTACCCGCACCGAGGTCGGCGCCGACGTGCTCCGGGACAGCGCGCGGCGGCTGCGCGAAGTGGCCCCCGCACTGCGCGAGCGCATCCGGAGCATCGCCGAGCCGGCTTCGGTCGATGACCTGATGGGCGGTGTCCGGATGTTCAACCCGGTGATCGGGACGGGCAACCCGATCGCGCCGCCGATGCGGATCGAGATCGGCGATAACGGCGCCGAGGGGTGGTGCACGCTCGGCCATGCCTATGAGGGCCCGCCGATGTACGGCCACGGCGGCGTAAGCGCCATGCTGATCGACCAGCTTCTCGGCCATGCCGCCGCGGCGTCCGGCCACCCCGGCGTGACCACGGAACTGTCCGTCCGGTACCGGCGGCCCGTGCCGCTGGATGTCCCGCTGCGGGTCTGGGGCCGTGTGGTCGAGGCAGAAGGGCGGCGCGTCTTGGCCGTGGGCGGTATCACCACCGCCGCCGAGCCCGACGTCGCCTTGGTGGAGGCCGAGGGGCGGTTCGCCAGGCTCCGCCCTGATCAGGCCGGGCGTATGTTCGGCCGTCTGGCGAGCCCCGACGCCGCCAACCCCGACGTGGCACACGACTGATCGCCATTGGCCGACACCCAGATCGGCTGGATCTGGGTGAGTGACTCCGTGACGTGCAGCAAGCTGATGGCTGGCGCGCGTCTTAAAATTACCCGTCGCTTCGGGATTTCTGGCGCGCTGATGTGCTAACCGCTGGGTCGATGTGCCGCCGGTCCGGCTAGAACCGGACCACCGGCACTTCGACCCAGAACCGCCGCCCCGCACCGCCGCCGCCGCGGCTACCGCCCCGCCCGCTCGCACCCGAGATCAAACCCGCGTGTTAATAACTGACCCGCACCTGCGTCCGATGGAAGGGGGCAAGACTGCGCCGATCAGCCTGGACCGCCTGAAGGAGCTGGATACAAGATCGTTATCTTCCATCAGCACGTTGCTGGCGGCGATCGGGGCCATGCGGCGGATACTGCAGGAGATCGCCCGGGCACGCCCGCCGCGGCGATGCAGGAACTGCCCGCGTTCGCGGAGTTCGTGGATTGGGGCCGGGGACTGGAGGTACGAATGGCAGCGACATTTGAGCGGCCCAGCGTGACGGCGGAGCTGGCCAGGGCCATGATCGCGGCGGCGGAGCAGAAGGCGGCGGAGATGGGCCATCCCTTCGTGATCGCAATCGTGGACGACAGCGGGGTGCTGAAGGCGTTCAGCCGCATGGATGGCGCGCCGTTGCTGTCTGTCCAGGTGGCCCAGGACAAAGCCTACTCAGCGGTCGGCTTCGGCATGGCCACAGACGCGTGGCACGACTTCGTCAAGGACGACCCGCCGCTTGCCATGGGCGCGGCCCCCGGGATTGACCGCCTGATCGTGTTCGGCGGCGGGTATCCGGTCAAGGTCGGGGACGCAGTGGCTGGCGGGATCGGCGTAAGCGGCGGCCATTACAGCCAGGACATGGAGGTAGCCCAGGCTGGGCTGTCGGCTCTCGGCTCCGTCTGACCGACTCTGGCGCAATCTCCTGAGACCGCGATCAGAGGCAGTCCAACGGCGCACGCAGCAGTCAGGGCGTGCCGGTTCTTCGCGCGAGGACAAGCCGGCACCGCAGGCTGCCGTCCTTGCGTCGGCCTGGAGCCGTCAAGGGGACTGTCGTCACGGTGAATCCGGATGCTGCCAGGTCGTTGCGGACCGCGGAAAGCGGGCAGGTGCGGTAGTACATGACGAACGGGGGACGCCACACGGCATTGCGGGCCCGCATGGCCAGGTCGAAGCCGAGCAGTGCCCAGTACCAGCTTGAGGTGACGGGCTGCGGCGCACCGATCGGGAAAGCGAAAAGCCCGCCCGGCCGCAGCGCGCGGTACACGCCGGCGAACAGCGCGGGCCGTTCGGCGGGCAGGAAGTGCCCGAGCGCTCCGAAACTGACTGCCAGGTCGAAGGCCCCGGCGAAGGGCAGCGCCCGGACGTCAGCCCGTACCCACGTGGCGTCCCGGTGCGCCCTGCGTGCCTGCACGAGCATGCCAGTGCTGAAGTCGACGCCCATGATTGGTCCTTGGCACAGGGATTTGAGGACCCGCATGCCCGCGCCGGTGCCGCAGCACACGTCCAATCCCCGGCCGAACGGGCCGAGCGGTCGCAACGCGCCGGCGGTCGCGTCAAGTACGCCGTCGGGGGTGCGAAAAGGGGTGTAGTCGAACTTCGGCGCAAGCAGGTCGTAGCCGCCCTCGACGGAGGCCAGCGCCTGCCTCGCCAGTTCACGCAAAGACGGGCCCTGAGGCGAGAACATCGCCCAAGGGTACTTCCCGATGCCGGACAGGCCGTCAGCCCCGGGATCACCCGGCCGAGACTGTCATCTGTTCCTCGTGCAGGGCTTGTGTCAGCCCCGGGCCAGGACCTCATCGCCGGGCTGATTCTGGTCAATCGGGCGCGCTTCTAGACTGATCAGGTGAGCATCGCCCTGACCCTGCTTGCCGATGTGCGCTGGCGGGGGAGACCGGTTGCGGGCGATCGCCCGCAGGCGCTGCTCGCTGGCGGACGCGGTGTGGTTCGCGGGTAACGTCCACGCCGAAGACCCGGGCCTGCCCGGCATCGATCGGCAGCAGGGTGGCGAGCATCCGCAGGGCCGTCGTCTTCCCCGCGCCATTGGGGCCGAGGACGCCGAAGATCTCGCCCTGGCGTACATGAAGGTCGATTCCGTCGACCGCACGTAGCCGCCCGAAGGTCTTGACCAGGCCGGCGGCGTCAACGGCTGCTGTAGCTGTCATAGCAAGGACGGTAAGCGGCCGCGGCTTCACCGCGGCTACACGGCGGTATCACCGGCGACTGACCGGGAAGGCGCCCGTTACCCGCGAGGAGGGAGTTGAATCATTGGTCAGATGGTGGGCGGAGCGGCGGGCGTGCGCTGCTCCAGCGCCTGCAACGCCAGCCGGACGGCGGTGTCGAGCGCTGCTCAGCCGTGCACCGCCGGGACCAACGGCGCCGCACCCGGCACCCCGCCCAGGAAGGACTCCGGGTCGGCCCGTTCCTCGCACTGCTCGCCGCGGCCGACGAGAACGACGGCACCACCCCCGGCCGGATGAGACACGTGACACCCGTCCCGTTCGGAAACAATTTTGAGCCTAACGGGCCGGGTATCCGGCCTCCTCAGCCGCCGTCAGCGTTTCCTCAGGCGGATCCCACGGCGGTAAGGGAACGCCACGGCAGTTCCCGGATGTCCCGGCGCCCCCGCCAAAGCCGCTTTTAGGCGATAGATGAAATGGAATACTGGCGTGCGCTGAGCCGCCGGGGGCAAAATGGCCGGGTGACATCGGCTTGGTCCACAATGCCTGAGATGCTCGCCCTGCGCGACACGGATCCGCGCGAGGTGGGTGTATACAGGCTGCTCGGCCGCCTCGGGGAGGGCGGGCAGGGTGTTGTGTTCCTGGCTGAGGGTCCTGCCGGAGGCCCGGCGGCGGTCAAGCTCCTGCCGCCAACCACAGACCCGCAGGTCCGGAGCCGCTTTCTGAAGGAGGTCGCCGCAGCGCAGCGGGTCGCCCGGTTCTGCACCGCGCAAGTTCTGGACGCCGGGATCTTCGAACGGCGGCCGTTCATTGTCAGTGAATACGTCAGCGGGCCATCGCTGGTCGAGGTCGTCGAGCAGTTCGGGCCTCGCGGCGGCGCTGCACTCGAGCGCATCGCCGTCGCCACGCTGACCGCGCTGGGCGCGGTGCATGCCGCCGGGATGGTGCATCGCGACTTCAAGCCTGGCAATGTCCTGCTCGGGCCCGACGGGCCGGTGGTGATCGACTTCGGGCTGGCGGCCGTTCCCGGGATGACCACGGTCTTTTCTGGCGAGGTCGCTATCGGAACCCCGGCGTTCATGGCCCCCGAGCAGCTAGCTGGGACCCGGGTGACCGCGGCGGCCGATATGTGGTCGTGGGCCGTGACGATGGTATTCGCGGGTACAGGTGAGCTGCCCTTCAAGGGCGAGTCGCTCACCGCTATGGCGTACGCCATTCTTCAATCCGAGCCGCATGCGGGCGGGCTTCCCGAACCACTGGGCTGGCTGGTCCATCGCTGCCTCAACAAGGACCCAGCCGGCAGGCCGCCGGCCCGCGACGTGCTTGGCGAGCTGGTGGCCGCCGGAGCGCGGCTCGTGGGACCGATGCCGCCCATGCTCTCCGCGCTGGCCGTGGAGGAGGAGGCATCCGGCTCGCAGCGTGCGCCTGCCGCACCGCCGAAGCGGCGGCACGGCAGTGGCGACGGTCTGATCGCCGCCCGGCCGGCGTCCGGGCCCCGGTCGGCGCGGCACGGGAGCCGTCGCTTCCGGTGGCGTCGGCGGGCGCCCATTCTGCTGGCTGCGGGTCTGCTGATCGCTGCGGTCGGCGTGCTCGCCTTCAATCTCCCCCGGCACGGCACAGCGTCTGATCGGCTAGCGGGCAGCCATACTCAGGTCACCAATCGACTCGCCGATGAGGCTGTGACGGCCAGGAAGGAGGCCGTCACCTGGATTCTGGGGCAGGTCAGCCGGGCCGCAGTCGTGTCATGCGATCCCCAGGTATGCGCGGCCCTGGTCGGCGCGGGCTTCCCGGCCGCGAACCTGCTGACGCTCGGGCCCACGTCGAACGATCCGCTCGGCTCTGCCCTGGTGGTCGCCACCGCGCCCATCCGAGCCCAGTACCGGAGCCGACTGGTCTCCGTCTACGCCCCGGCCACGATCGCGAGCTTCGGCGCCGGGGCCGCCAGGATCGACATCCGGCTGGTCTATCCCGGCGGCGCCGCTAGCTACGACGCCGTTCAAGGGACGGCGCTGAGCTTCAGGAAGACGGCCGGTGCCCAGCTGCTGGCGAACAGCCAGATCGGGGCCTCAGCCACGGCCAGGGCACAACTTCTCAGCGGCGATGTCGATCCGCGGCTGCAAGACCTCCTCGCCCTCATGGCGGACAACCACCCGGTGCACATCGTGGACTTCGTCAACCAGTCGCCAGGTGGGGGACCTGCCAGCCTGCTGCGGTCGGTGGACCTGGCCACGGTGGACAGCGCGGCGCACCTGACTCGTGCCGCATACGTGGGCTCGATGCACGCGTTGATTGACGCGCAGCGAGCCCAATACCGCCCATCCGTGCAACAGGTCACGCTGCACACTGGCCAGACCGTGCTCAGGATCGAGTATGGCGCGCCGAGCCCGCTCAGCTAGCTGAGGTCCGGGCGTGGCCCCGGCCGATGGCAGGTGACCGGCTGCGTGGCCGGAGCGCCCTTGCGCTCCCCTCCTCATAGACGCAAGGACGCTGCCGACCCGCAGCGCGCCGATCCTGCAACGTTTAGGAAGAAACAGGAAACTTTTTCCTGCATTAGGCACCATAGACCAGCATAGGTAGGAAGTAAAGAGCATCGATAAGATGAACTCAGAAGAGAGATGCAGTCCTATGCCGTAAGCGTGGGCAGGAGAGCTAGAATTTTCTGTCTTCTTCAGAAAAGGATGGTCACGTGGACGGTGGCGGGACTAGCATCGAGTCGCGGGAAGGACGGTCACATGACCGGTGAGGACTGGCAGCGGCTTGCCGATTACGTCGTCGCACGCCGGGTCGAGCTAGGCATGCGGGACAGGCGAGCCTTCGCCGAGGCGACCGGGGTGACCGAGCGAACGCTGGGAAAGCTCGAGAACGGCCAGCACGTTTCTCCCAGCACCCTCGGCATGGTCGAGAACCGGCTCGGCTGGTCCCCGGGTTCGTGCCGGCGGATACTCGCAGGCGGGGAACCCAAGGTGGGGTCGCCGGACCTCGGGCAGGCCGAGTATGAGGACCCGACGCTGTGGCACCTCGCGAGCACTCCGGGGCTGCCTCCCGACGTGGTTCGCGGCCTCGTCGCCCTCGCCCGGAACTGGCGGCAAGGAGACGACGGCACAGAAGAGGTGGCCCGGCAGCGCACTTGACCGTGAATCATGCAGGGGTCGCTCCCCAGTGGAGGGACAGCCCGGTGGCGGCACGATCTGCGGTGATCTGCATCATGCTGCCCAGGATTGTTGCCCTGTCCGCCACCAGGGCTGTCCCGTCAGGCCCGTAGGTGATCCGGTCGCTGACCAGCACCGGCGCGCCCTCGTCCTCGTCTAGGTGCCGGGCCTCGTCCGCGTCGAGTACCTCCGGCCGGACCGTCTCGGACGCCCGGGCCACTACGACCCCCACGTCGGCCAGGGCCGCGTACAACGACGTAGTGGTGAAATCCACGTCACGCAACCGGTCCGCGTGCGGCTCGCGTACCCAGGAGATCTGATGAATCGCGCGGCGGCCGGCAAATGCGCGGACCCGCTCCAGCCGCAGCCCGGTCTCGGTCTCGCGGACCCGCAGCCGCGCCGCTATGCGCGGGGGCACCCGGCGCTGCGCGCGGGCGATTACCGTGGTGCGGACCTCGTGGCCCTGCTCGCGCAAGTCGTCGGCAAAGCTCCGCAAAGATCCCAGCTGGTACGCCAAATGGGGCGGCGTGACAAAGGTGCCCTTGCCGGGCCGCTGGACAATCAGCCCCTCGGCGCCCAGCTGCTGCAGCGCCTGGCGCAGCGTCATCAGGGTGACGCCGTACGCCGCGCTCAGCTCGCGTTGCGCGGGCAGCGCTTCGCCGGGGGCGTAGTGACCGTCGCGGATCTTCGCGGCGAGGTCGTCGGCGATGGCCCGGTAGCGTGCCACGCTCCTCCCTCCTCTTCGTCTGCCGGGCCGCTTCGCCAGTCCGGCCGCGCGCCTGGATTGTCGCCACCGACGATCATCGCACTGATCATCGCACGGGGATCGGCTCGGAAAGCGCGGCCCGCAGCGACGCCACGAACGCGCCGACCTCGGCCGGGCCGGCGCCGTCGAGGATGCGGCGCATGACGGCCGCGCCGACGACGACACCGTCGGCGACCGCGGCCGCCTCGGCCGCCTGTTCGGGCGTGGAGATCCCGAAGCCCAGGAGGACCGGCAGGTCGGTGACCTGCTTGACCCGGGCGGCGAGGGCCGCGGCAGACGGGGCAAGGCGGTCGCGTTCGCCGGTCGTGCCCATGACCGAGACCGCGTACACGAAGCCTTGGCTGTGCCGCCCGATCTCGGCGAGACGGTCATCCGTCGTCGCGGGAGAGGCGAGCAGGCTGACCTCGATGCCTGGTGCGCTCAGCCCGGCCAGCTCGTCGAGCGGCAAGTCGGGCACGATCAGCCCGCTGACCCCGGCGGCACGCAGGGCGTCGGCGAAGCCCGGCCGCAGCGCGATGTTGGCATACGTGCTCGCGATGAGCGGGATGCCGACGCGGATTGTGGCCAGCTCCGCCAGGACAGACGCGGGCGTGACGCCACGGGCGAGCGCCGCGTCGGACGCCTCCTGGATCGTCAGGCCGTCCACTGTGGGGTCGGAGAACGGTAGCCCGACCTCGATCAGGTCAGCCCCGGCGTCCTCGAACGCGGTCAGATAGGTGGCCCAGTCCGGCCGTACGCCGGCGGTGATGTAGGGCATCAGCAGCTTCGTCACAGCTCCGCCTCCGCCATGAGGGTGGTGACGTCCTTATCGCCGCGCCCGGAGAGCGTGACGAGGACGTTCGAGCCGCTGGGCAGGACTGACGTCCCGGCGGCGTGGATCACCCAGGCCAAGGCGTGCGCCGACTCGATCGCGGGCAGTATGCCCTCCGTCCGGGCGAGCCGCACGGCCGCCGCGATCGCTTCCGCGTCGGAGACCGTGACGTAGCGGGCGCGCCCAAGATCCCGCAGGTACGCGTGCTCGGGGCCGACGCCGGGGTAGTCCAGCCTGGCCGCGATCGAGTGCGCCTCCCTGATCTGCCCGTGTGCATCCTGGAGGAAGAGCGACTGGAAGCCGTGCAGTACGCCGATCTCGCCGTTTGAGGCACCGGAACCGCCTTCGGCCTCGACACCGACGAGCTTTGCTGCCGTGTCGACGAAGCCCGCGAAGGTCCCCGCCGCGTTGCTGCCCCCGCCGACGCAGGCGACGACGTAATCGGGGACAGCGGCGGCCAGTTCCGCCGCGCACTGCCGCCGGGCCTCGTCGCCGATGACGCGCTGGAACTCGCGCACCATCGTCGGGTATGGGTGCGGGCCGATGACCGAACCCACGCAGTAGTACGCCTCGTCGGCGTCGGCGACCCAGTGGCGCATCGCCGCGCTCGTAGCATCCTTGAGCGTACGGCTGCCAGTGGTCACCGGGACGACCTCGGCGCCCAGCAGTCGCATCCGGAACACGTTGTGCGCCTGGCGTTCGGTGTCCCGCTCGCCCATGAAGACCTTCACGGGCAGCCCAAACAGGGCGCCCGCCGTCGCGGTCGCGACGCCGTGCATGCCGGCGCCGGTCTCGGCGATCAGCCGCGCACGCCCCATGCGCCGGGCCAGCATCGCCTGTCCCAACACATTGTTGATCTTGTGGGAGCCGGTGTGCGTCAGGTCTTCCCGTTTGAGCAGAACGGTCACGCCAAGTTCGGCCGACAGCCGCAGGGCGGGCGTAAGCGGGGTGGGGCGGCCCGCGTACGCAGAAAGTAGCCGGGTGAGGCTGCCCCGGAACCCGGGATCGGCCCATGCCTGGGCGAACGCATCCGCCACCGCCTGGCAGGCGGGGATCAGGGACTCCGGCACGTATCGCCCGCCGTAGCCGCCAAACCGACCTACGGGCTGGCCGGCGCTTGAGGTGGCCGTTATAGAACTCATGAAAGAGTTATAGAACAGTCCTGTTGGGCCTGGCAAGCCGGCTGTTCTTCACCGGCTCGATTAAGCAGTGAGGTTCCGGCTCACATCAGCGGCCGCCTCGCGGTTCTCGACGCCGAGCTTGGCCAGCACGGCCGAGACATGGTGATCGACCGTCTTGGCCGAGATAAACAAGGTGCGGGCGATCTGGGCGTTGGTCTGTCGTTTGCAGATCAACTCAAGCACCTCGCATTCACGCGGAGTGAGCCCGAGTGGATGCGCCCGGGTCGCCCGGCGCGGGCCGGACGGCACCGACCGGGCGCCTATGTGGCGCAGCTTCTGGCGGGCGAGGCCGGCCGTGGCTTTAGCGCCTAGTTCATCGAGACGCCGCAGTGCGTCGCGCAGTTCGCCTTCGTCCGACGAGTCAAGCAGTGCGAGCGCCGCGTCTAGGCGGCAGCCGAGCTCATCCCACGCGCGCGCAGCCGCTGCGTGCTCACCGGATTCCTGGAGCCGGTACGGCCCGGCAATCGGGCCATCGACGATTCGGCCGGAGCCGGTACGGTGAAGCCAGCGGCGCAGCGCGCCGCGCATCCACTCGTCGATGTCGTGGGCGGCATCGGCGGCCAACTCGGCTTCGTGTCGCGCCTCGTCAACTCGGCCTTCGGTCAGGAGTGCCTCGGTCCGGGCGAGCCGGGCCGGTACTACGTACTGCGGCTGTCCGGTCGGTGCCGCGTTGGCGATCGCGCTGTCGAGAGCGCGCCAGACCTCCGGCTCGCCGCGGCGCGCACGAATCACGCCGATCAGGGTCTGCACGCAGATCTGGTTCAGTGGGGCGGCCGAGCTTTGCTCGAGCAGCAGAACACCGATCGCCACCGCTTCGTCCCAGCGCCCGCGATGTTCGAGGACGACGGCTCGACATGCGCGCAGGAAATAGGAGTGTTTGTCTAGGTCGTTCTGCTCGCAGTAGGCGATGCCGTCGCGGTAATACTGCTCTGCTTCGTCGAACCGGAACTGGTCGGACGAGATGCCGTACAGGTTGCTGTAGGCACGACCGGCCTGATTGGGTAGGTTGCGAGAGATGGCCAGCTCAAGTGAGCGGCGAATCAGTTCGACCCAGCTCGGGTCGGTGGCGGACGCGGCGCAGCCCTCGGTGTTCAGTGCGTCGGCAATCACGTCGGATGCGCCAAGCGAACGGGCGAGAGCCTCCGCGCGCCGGGCCAGCTCGATCGCCTCGTCGTTCTCGTTGCGCATCATCCTGAGGGTGGCTAGCGTCGCGTAAGCCCTGGCCAGCTCGCGCGTCTCGCCGAGCGGCTCGAGCGTGCTGATCGCTTCGACGGCGGCACCTACCGCTTCATCGCCACGGCACAGATGTTTCAGCGTCAGCGAGTAATGCTGCAACGACTCGCCCTCGTGGCGCCGGTCTTCGAGCAGCCGCCAGAGCCGGAGTGCCTGCTCGTCGGCGGCGGCCGCGGTTTGCGATCGGTCGCTTAGAGTCGCCTCTTCGGCAAGGCCCGTGTAGAGCTCGGCCAGCGCGGACGGTGTGGCATGCGCCGCCCATCGCAACGCGCGCTCGTACTGGGCCGCAGCTTCGCGGTGTGAGCCGAGATCAACGGCTCGTCTCGCGGCTAGTGATGCGTGCCGGACGACTGCTTCGTCATCGCCAGCACCCTCAGCGTGGAAGGCCATGCGCGCGTCATCGCGGCTGCCGTTGACGAGCAGCGCGTTGAGAATCTCTGCGTGGATCACCGCCTGCCGGTGGGCGGGGATCTCCTGCGCGATCGCCAGCCGGGCGATCTCGTGTCGAAAGCGCAGGCCGATTCCCTCATCGACCAGCAGTCCGGACGCACTGAGTTCGTCCAGCGCAGCTTGGCGATCGGCGAGCAGGCTCGCGTCGATCCGCAGGCCCATGAGCGCGGTCGTCTCGAGCACCCGCCGGGCCGCGTCGCTGAGCCGTCCGGTACGCGAGAGGATCGCGTCACGCGCCGACAGCGGGACTCCGTGCGTTCCGGCCTCAAGCATCTCGGTGACGTAGAACGGATTGCCGCCGGCAAGCTGGTACAACTGGTCGGCGTCGAGATCGGTGCCGGCGGCCATCGTCCGGACGGCCTCGACCGACAACGGCGGCAGCTCGAGCCGGCGCGTCCACCGGCTCGCGGCGAGATCGCCAAGCGCGAGACGCAGCGGGCTCGATGGTGCAAGCCAGTCGTCCCGATACGTGGCGATCACCAGCACCGACGCCGCGCGGATGCGACGCGTGAGAAACCGCATCAGGTCGAGCGTCGCCTCGTCCGCCCAGTGGATGTCTTCGATCACGATCACGTCGAGTCGATCATCACCGGTGACCTGCCTCAGCAGCGCGGCGAACAGCTCGTCACGCTCGGGTCGGCCCCGGCACAGATCCCCCAGCGCGCCGCCGAGATCGCGGGCGAGGTCGAACAACGGGGCGAGCGGGCGCGGCGTCGAGAGTCCGTCGCAGGCGCCCCACGACCAGCGGGCGTCGGGCAGATCGCGCTGGAACCGCTCGACCAGTACCGACTTTCCCACGCCCGCCTCGCCGGCGATCAGGACAAGTCGCCCTTCACCCTGACCCGCTTCGTGCGCGTACTGGCGCAGGGAGGCCAGCACCGGGTCACGTTCCAGCAGCATCATATTCAGGATCTTCTCTCAGCTAGATCGAATACGCACACCCTGCCGACCCGGACCGGCAACGGCGGGGGCCGGTCAGGTTCGGGACCAGCCGCCTGCGGATCACAATCCTTCCTGCACTTCGAAAACGTCGCCGGCAACCAGTCCGTGAGCCTGGCGATGCACGGTATTCGCGGCCTCCGCAGACGGTGCGTCGACCAGGCAGAAGATCTTGCCCTCGGCCTCACTTACCCAGTAGCGGAGGTACCGGACGTCGTGAGCGCCCTGCGCTGGACAGCTAGAGCGTAAGAACGGGGAGTACGCGGCCGCATCGGAGCCATCTCCCTAAATTAGGGAGGCCGCATACCCATCTTTCGCGGTCGGCTCCGCGCGCCGCCCGGTCGAACCGGTCGCTTAGGTCTGCCACCGCGTCCGTTGCTCTCGGAACGGGTGGTCAATCACCGCGTTTCGGCCGTGCCTGGCAACCTCGCGCCGAGGCCGGCAGGACCCGCAGCAAGATAGGGGCGTCCTCCCGATGCGGTCGCGACGCCGAACGCGCTGAGCTAAGCGCATGGCTGACCACGAATCGCTATCAAGTCGTTGGGTCCGGTCTCCGGCACAGGTGGCCGGCCTTGAACCTCAGCCGGACTTCTGGTGCCGGCTGCTCAATGTCCTCGTCCACTAGCCGGGCAGGGCGACGATGATCACCAGGCTGCCGCTCGCCGCGCTGATCATCGCGTCGCTGTTCTGGGGCATAGCGGTCAGCGTGACCAAGTACGCCCTGCGCGGCTTCGGTCCGATCACGCTGCTGGCCATCTCGCTGATCGCGGGCACCGCGGTGCTGTGGACAATCGTGATCCTGCGTGGCCACCGCCCACCGCTGCCGTGGCGGCGGGCGGTGCTGCTAGGCCTATTCGAACCAGCGCTCGCCTACGCCGGCGACCTGCTCGGCCTGGCCCGGACCAGCGCCGCCAACGGCGCACTGCTGTCCGGTCTGGAATCGGTCTTCATCGTCCTGCTGGCGGCCGTCTTCTTGCGCGAACGCATCACTGTCCGCATCACCGTGGCGCTCGCCCTAGCGCTGGCCGGCATCGCGACCCTCGAAGGCACGGGATCGTTCGCGGGCGCCGGACTCGGCGACCTGCTCGTCCTAGCCGGAGTGCTCAGCGCTGCTGCCTACACGATCGTCGCCAGAGGAATGGAGGATGAGTCCGACCCGCTAACGGTGACCGCCTGCCAGTTCACCACCGCGACGATCCTCATCCTTCCTGCAGTTACCTTCGTGTGGGCGACGCAAGTCGAAACCGTACCCAGCCACGTGGCCGCGAAGTTCTGGTTCGCCGCAATCTTCGTGGGAGTCATCGGCTACGCCGCGAGCTTCGTGCTCTACAACTACGCCATCGCCCGAGTGCGGGCGGCCCCGGCGAGCATTATCGTGAATCTGATTCCCGTCTTCGGGCTGGCCAGTGCCGTCTTCTGGCTAGGCGACTCACTCACTGTCGCCCGGGTTCTCGGCGCGATCCTGATTGGACTTTCCGTCACGATCTTTACTGCCACCGAACTCGCCGAAGCGCGCAGCGACGCCAAGGCGAACTTGACACCCTCGAAAGCCTGACCGGGCAGTCTTTGCCGGCCACAGGCGCCCAGAGACCCGCGGCAACGCCGCAAGAACCAAGCTCGGTCAACTCGAGCATCGTCTGCACCGGGTCATGGCACGGCCCGTACCGAGGGAAGAATAGGGAGCCTGGCGGCAAATATGAGGGGTCATCCCCGATTACGGGGGGCACGCGCTGCCGTACGTTCATCGGGAACCAGCATTCACGTCGGGGTGACTCATTGCTCTCGGCGTCCGGCCGGTAAGGAGGGCGGGACTGATGCCCGTGTCGTATGAGGACAAGATCAAGGAGCAGGCCCTGCCGTACCTGGAGGCCGGTGAGCACGTGCTCGCCGCTTTCATGGCGCGGCCCCGCGGCGCGACGACGGCAGGGGCGGGCGGCCTCGGGCCAGGTGCCATCGGCGGCATGAAGACCGCCAGGCAAAAGCGCACAGCCGGACAGGCCGGGCTGCAACTGGCCAACCCGATGGCACTGGCGCTGACCGGCAGCCGGCTCCTCGTACTCTCCATCAGCCCGCCGGTAGCCATGGGCAAAGGCGGTGACGTGAAGGAACTCATCAGCGCAGCGCCACTGGCGGACGTCGAGTCGATCGAGGTCAAGCGCCTCCTGGTCGGCAAGACCGTGACCGTCACCGTCTGCGGCGTGTCGTTCAAGCTGGAGGCCGGCGCCGGCGCGGATGCCAAGGGCCTGTCCGAAGAGTTCGCGCACCCGAAGAGAACCGCCTGACCCGCGACTGGCAAGCAGACGCCGATGGTGGCCTGCCTGCGCGGGCACCGGGATCGAATTCGGCGCCGCTTCAGTCTGCGTCGACGCCGGCCGCAGCACTCAGGAAGGTGGTGGAGGCACTTTGAGCGTCGTCAGGTTCCGGGCGGCAGGGGGTGCCGCGCCCCTGCTAAGCACGGCCGAATATAGGGAACCCAGCCTGGAAATATAGGGGAGCCATCCCGATTCCGAATGCGACTTGAGCGTCGTACGGTACGTCTGAAGCTCATGCCTGTATACCCGAACATCTACGCCACCATCAACAGTTACCGGATCGGGCGATCACCGTGTAGCGCATCACGGTTCGCGGCGCGGCAGGCCAAATCTGAGAAGGGCCTGCGGCGGCACCGTGAAATTATCAGGTACCTGTGGTTCTGCAACTGCGGCTGGCGTAATTACCCGGGTGATGAATTCTTCTGCGGCTGCAGTTCACCGGCCGCGAGAAGCCATTAGCGGGTTGAGAAACTTCTAGTTAAAGGGGATGTGAAGTGAAGGTTCTGCGAAAATCGCGGGCACTTGCCCGGGCAGCCAGTTACGCTGCGCTGGCGCTTGGCGTGGCCGGCGGTGTTGTGACCCTACCTGGGGCAGCTCAGGCCCGGCCTGTCCCGACCCGGTCCGTTGCGGCTAGCTGGGGACTCACCATCCACGGCAATCTGGGCGACGGCCAGCCGGCCGAGAGCGATCAGACGCTGTATGGCGGTGTCGCTGGGCTGACCGGCGTCCTGCAGGTCGCGGCCGGGAATAGTCACAGCCTGGCCCTGACTTCCGATGGCAGCGTGTGGGCCTTCGGCGATAACGGCCGTGGGGAGCTGGGCAACGGCACCACCACTAACAGCGACGTGCCGGTCCAGGTGCCGGGCGTGGCCGGGGTCACCCAGATCGCGGCCGGAAACGGCTTCAGCCTGGCCCTGACGTCCAATGGCAACGTGTTGACCTGGGGCGATGACAGTTACGGGGAGCTGGGCGGCGACTACGCCGGCCGGCTCGGCTACAGCACCACACCGGTGCAAGTGAAGGGGCTCACCGGGGTCACCCAGATCGCGGCCGGGGGCCAGTTCAGCCTGGCGCTGCGCTCCGACGGGACCGTCTGGGCTTGGGGCCGGAACGACTCCGGCCAGCTGGGCAACGGCACCACCACTAATTCCGCTGTGCCGGTCCAGGTCACCGGACTGTCCCGGGTTACGCAGATCGCCGCGGGGAGCGACTCGGCGATGGCGGCACTCACCAAGGGTTTCATCACTACCCTGACTACGGTATGGACCTGGGGCGGCAATGACGACGGCCAGCTCGGCGACGGCACGCTGGCCAGCAGGACTACGCCCGAGCAGGTGTCCGGGATCGACGTCCCGAACGTCCGCGGGATCTCCGCCGGGGATGGGTTCTCGATGGTGCTCGGCTCGGACGGGACGGTCTGGGCGTGGGGCGCCGATTATGACGGCCAGCTCGGCAATGCCCCCGCAGATACCGTGGTGCGGCCGACGGAGACCATCGGGAAGGACAGCGGGATTACCCACCTCTCAGCCGGAGGGGTCCACGTGCTGGCCCTGCGCTCGGACGGCACGGTGCTCGCCTGGGGCGACAACGAGGCAGGCGAGATCGGGAACGGCATCAGATCGGAGACCCCGACGCTGCCCGCGGAAGTCACGGGCCTGACCGGCGTCACGCAAGTATCCGCCGGGTGGTATTTCAGCCTGGCGGTGCACAATATCCGGTTTTTCGCCGCATCCGCCTAAATGCCGGGCGGATGGCCTGACGGCACGAGGAACAACCATAACTAGCAGATGCCCGGGACCGGGGACGGTGAGGGCGCGAAGAGCTCACCTCCCCGGATTCCTGCCAGGGCCAGCATCGACGAGTCGCCGAGATCACCCGGCTCGCCATCGAGCAGGTCGGCGGCGCCGCGCGCGGCAAGCCCATCGTCGCGCTCAATCCGGCCGACCGGCCCCTGATTCTGCGGGACACGGCACACGCGTGGCTGCGACGCAGGTCCCGCGTGTAGCGGGCCCGGTTGAACCGGCGGTCGACCGCCCGCTGCGCCCGGCGGCGCAGCAGGTTGAACAGCGCCGGACACTGAGAATCTGTGCCGGCGACATCAGCCGGGAAGAGCGGGGCCCGCCTTGGCTTGTGAAGTTGTCACTTCGGCGTGTGCCGGGGGCGGCGTGCCCGCCGGGCGCAATGGCCCGGGGCGGAGCAGGGCGCCGGCGGTGACCGCGCCGACGGCGAATATGCCGGCGGTCCACCAGAACGCGGTGTCGTAGCCGTGCGCCAGCGCCAGCCCGGTCAGGGCCAGGCGGCCGATGAGCCGGGCCGCGGCGAGGTGCGCGGCGAGGTAGGAGGTGACGGCGGCGGCAAAGATGGTGTTCAGCAGCGAGGTGCCGACCGAGGCGCCGAGTTGCTGGCCGACGGTGACGGTCGCGGATGCCACTCCCGCGTCCTGCGGTGCCACGCCGAACGTGCCGGTGTTGATGGCTGGCGCGATCACCATGCCGATGCCGACTCCGGCCAGCATCATCGGGCCGAGCACGCCTGCGCCATAGCCAGTATGCGGGCCAAGCTGGGCCAGCCACGCCGCCCCGCCTGCCGCGGCCAGCATCCCGGACGCCACCAGCGGCCTAGGCCCGACCCGCGGCATCAGCGCGATCGTGGACAGGTTGGACGCGATAATGAGGCCGGCGCTGAGCGGCAGGAACGCCACACCGGTCGCGAGCGGCGAGTAGCTCAGCGTCTGCTGCAGGTAGTAGGTCAAGAACAAGAAGATCCCGAACAGCCCGGCCGAGGCGGTCAGCATGGACAGGTAGGCGCCGCCCCGGTTGCGGTCTAGCACCACGCGGGGCGGCAGCAGCGGGTGAGCAGCCTGCCCCTGCCACAGCGCGAACAGCACGCCAAGCGCCACGCCGGCGGCCAGGAACCCGTAGGTGGACGGCGTGGCCCAGCTGTGCGTGGCCGCGTTGGAGAACCCGTAGACCAGGCAGAACACGGCGCCCGAAACGAGCAGCACGCCCGGGATGTCCAGCCTAGGCCGGGTCGGCGATGGCTGGCGCTTGAGCAGCAGTGCACCCCCCAGGAGTGACACTCCGGCGAAGATCAGATTCACATACATCGTCCACCGCCAGGACAGGTACTGGGTCAGCACGCCGCCGAGCAGAAGGCCTACCGCGCCGCCGGCCCCGGCGATCGCCCCGTAGATGCCAAATGCCCTGCCGCGGTCCTTTTGCCCGGTGAACGTGGTGGTCAGCAGTGACAGCGCCGACGGCACCAGCAGTGCCGCGAACGCGCCCTGGCAGGCCCGCGCGGTGATCAGCATGGTGAAGTTGACCGAGGCGCCGCCGATGGCCGACACACCCGCGAAACCGACAAGGCCGGCCAGGAACGTCACCTTCCGGCCCAGCAGATCAGCCAGACTGCCTCCCGGCAGCAGCAAGCTGCCGAATGCCAGCGAGTAGGCAGTAACCACCCACTGCCGGTCCACCGTGGTGAAATGCAGCGCACGCTGCGCCGACGGCAGCGCGATATTCATCACCGTCAGGTCCAGGACCACCATGAGCTGTGCCAGGGCGATCACGCCAAGGATGAGCCACCGCCGCCGGTCCCAGGCGCCGTCGGTGGACGTGGCACTAGACATGAGGTTCACCACTTCTTTCTCTGCCGTTACTGCATACGCGCAGAAGTTTGGTATACTCACGATGTGATTACTGCACTTATAGTGCAACGAATTTGGGGGAACGTCAAGACTCCGGACGGGTCACGATGAGCCCCTCGCCCGACGCAACGAGCCCGCCCGATGCGACGACCCAGCCGCCTGACCCAACGAGCCAGCCGCCGAAGCGGTACGCATCGCAGGTGCGCGACGAGCAGGCCCGCCGTACCCGGCGGGCGATCGTCACCGCGGCTCACGACCTCTTCCTGGCTCAGGGTTTTGCGGCTACGACGATCGACGGGATCGCGGAGGCCGCGCACGTGAGCCGGCGTACCGTGTTCAACTCAGCGGGCGGCAAGGTGGCCCTGCTCAAGCTGGCCTTGGATTGGGCCATCGTCGGCGACGACGAGCCGGTAGCCCTGGCCGACCGCCCGGCGATCAAGGCGATCCTGGCCGAGTCCGACCCGCGGAAGGCACTCACGCTCTGGGTGCAGGCCGTGACCGACGTCGCCGCCCGCACCACGCCGCTCGGCGAAGTTCTCATCGCCGCAGCCGATATCGACCCGGCGGCCGCACAACTGCTCGCCGAGGCGAGCCGCAACCGGATGCTGGGCGCTACCGTGTTCATCCGGTATCTCGCGTCCCTGGACGGACTGGCCGTCGGCATAACCGAGCAACGTGCCGCGGAACTCTGCTGGGCGCTCACGGACGGCCACCTCTACCGGCTGCTGGTCGCTCAGCGCAGCTGGAGGACCGCCGACTTCAACCGATGGCTGTCCGACAGCCTTGCGGCGGCACTGCTGCCTACCTGAACGGGCCGCAACCTAGTGCGGTGGCCACGAACGTTCACCGGGTGCTGACATGCTGCGGTGAGAGCGCGACACTCGATCTGGCAGGAGCAGGTCGAGTGTGAGGAGGCGTGATGGCCGAGCCGGTGCGTGCGCGGCGGCTAAGTGATCAGGAAGGGCAGCGGCTGCAGCAGATCGTGCGCCGTGGTAAGCACGGGTCGGTCCGGGTCCGTCGGGCGATGATCATCATGGCGTCGGCGTCGGGCACCCTGGTCCCGGCGATTGCGCGGCTGGTCGCGGCCGATGAGGACACCGTGCGGGATGTGATCCACCTGTTCAACCAGAGGGGCCTGGCGGCGCTGGACCCTCAGTGGGCGGGAGGCCGTCCCCGCCAGATCAGTGACGGCGATATTCAGGTCATCGTCACGGCGGCCCGGACCCGGCCAGAAAAGCTGGGCCAGCCGTTCACCCGGTGGAGCCTGCGCAAGCTGGCCACCTATTTAGCGGACGGTCCCCGGCCGGTGCGGATCGGACGGGAGCGGCTGCGGCAGATCCTGCACGCCCGCGGGATCAGCTTCCAGCGGACGAGGACCTGGAAAGAGTCCCGTGATCCGGACCGGGACGCCAAGCTGGACCGGATCGAGTACGTGACCAGTAATTATCCGGACCGCTGCTTCGCCTTCGATCAGTTCGGGCCGTTGTCGATCCGGCCCTGCCACGGGACCTGCTGGGCGCGGCGCAAGCACCCGGTGCGGCTGCGCGCCAACTATCACCGCACCCATGGCATCCGCTACTTCCACGGCTGTTACTCCCTGGGCGATGACCAGCTATGGGGCGTGACCCGCGAGCACAAGGGCGCCGGCCACACCCTGGCCGCGCTCAAATCGATCCGGGCCGCCCGGCCCGGCGGCTACCGGCTGTTCGTCATCCTGGACAACCTGGCCGCGAACAAGACCCCGGCCATCCGCCGCTGGGCCCAGCGGGAGAACGTCGAACTGTGCCTGACGCCGACAAGCGCGTCGTGGGCCAACCCGATCGAGGCGCATTTCGGGCCCTTGCGCACCTTCGTCATCGGCACCTCGGACCACCCGAACCACACCGCGCTGGCCAGGAAACTACAGGGCTATCTGCGCTGGCGCAACGCTCATGCCCGCCACCCCGACGTCCTAGCCGCCCAGCGCCGCGAACGAGCCCGCATCCGCAGCGAACGCCAGCAACGCTGGGGCCGCCCCAGACCCAAAGCCGCCTAACAGAACCGGTGAACGTTCGTGGCCACCGCACTAGCGATACGGCGAGCCTAAAGAGACGTAAGCAGGGGACCGTCGATTCTTGGGATGGCCATGCTCATGAGCCGCGGCCATTTCCGCCACTGCCAGTCTCCGGTGCGGCCAGGGCAAGTCTTGCTCTAGCGTGGCCGGTTGCCCTCGATCAGACCTCGTCGGGACGTCAGCGTCGGCTATCAGCCTGGCGGAGCATCGCGTCTTGTTCGGGGTCGGGCAGGAGCTCCCATACCTCTTGCGCACAGCGGCAGGCCGCGGCGATCTTGGCAGCCCACGCCAGCGCCTCCTCGCGTGAGGGCACGTCGACGAGCGAGAACCCGCCGATGACCTCCTTGGTCTCCGGATACGGGCCGTCGGTGACCGTCCCGTCGGTGGCGCGCTCGGCTTGGTGCCGGTCCGTGCCCGGCCAGTGTGCCATCGACCGCCGCTGTCACTCGGCGAGCTAAGCGGATTGACAGGGCCCGGGGTGGTGCGCTATTCAATACAGTGTAGTAAGCGGTGATGAGTAAGCGAGGTGGCGGGATGCACGGTAAGTTCGATGGCCTGGGCCGGTTCGCCGACCCGTCGCTGCTGATTCTGACCAGCCTGTCGGACGGCCCCAAGCACGGCTACGCGATGATGACCGACATCGCCGCCTTCAGCGGAGTCCGCATGGAGCCGGGCGCCCTGTACGGCGCGCTGTCCCGGCTGGAGCGCCGCGGCTGGATCCGGCCGCTGGCCGCCGCCGAGCGCCGCCGCCCGTATGAGATCACCGCCGCCGGCCAGGAGGTCCTAGCCGGGCAGCTGCGGTCGATGCAGCAGATCGTCCGCGTCGCCCGCCAGCGCACCGCCACCGCCTGAGCCCGCGATGACGCCCGCCCTGGCCGACCGGCTGTCCCGCGCCGTAGTCGGCTGCTACCCGCCCCGCTGGAAGCAGCGCTACGCCGCGGAACTGCTCGACGTGCTCGACCAGCACCACGCGGGGCCGCGGACCGTCCTCAGCCTGGCCGGCGGCGCCCTGAGCACCCACCTGGACCCGGACTACCGGATGCAGATGCCCCGCCTGAGCAGGGACGCCAAGCAAGTCGCCGCCATCGTCGCCGCCATCATCGTCGGCGTCCCCGCGCTGGTCATCCTTCCCATGATCCCCAGGGCCATCAGGGAAAGCAGATGGGAACCATCCAGCGGCGACAGCGTCGACGCCATCGCGCTCTCACGTGATCAGCGCATCCTGGTCAGCAGCGCCGGCCTGACTCCCTGGGCGGCCACCAGCACTCTGTGGGACGTCACCGACCAGGCCCGGCCACGGCGGCTGTCGGTGTTCGAGGGCGGGAGCCCCGCCACGATCTCGCCGGACGGCGCCACCGTCGCCACGAACGCATTCGGCGGCCGGGCCCAGGTGGCCCTGTGGAACGTGACCCGCCCGCGGCACCCGGCCCGGCTGGCCGTGCTGTCCGCCGGCTTGTCCGGCGCGCTGTGGGGCGAGGCGTTCTCCCCCGACGGCCGCATCCTGGCCACCGCCTCCACCAGCGGGCTGGTCCTGTGGAACGTGGCCGACCCGGCCCGGCCCCGGCTGCTGCGCCGCCTGGCCGCGGCCCCGCTCCCTTTGGACAACCCTGGCCCGCCGGTGCCGTTCGGCGTAACCCAGGGCGACCTGGTGTTCTCCCCGGACGGGCGGATGCTGGCCAGCGTGTCCGGCCGCGACCAGGTCACCGTGTGGGACGTGGCCCGCCCGGCCCGTGCCGCCCGCCTCGCCATCCTGGCCGGCCCGCACGACTACTTCGCGGCGCTCACGTTCTCCCCCCGCGGGAAGCTGCTGGCCGGCGTGACCTACCACGGCAGCGTGCTGGTGTTCCGCGTGGCCGGCCCCGGCCGCCCGGCCCGCGTCAGCATCCGCCCCGGCCTCCTGGCCAGCGCGCGGTTCCCCGGCGGGGGAAGCACCCAGGCCGGCCCATGCGGCGGCGACTGCAGCTTTGCCGCCGCCTACGCGGCGGGCTTCACCCCGGACGGGCACGCCCTGACGGTCGTGATCGACCGCCCCGAGGCGTATCCCAGCACGGCGGCCCGCGACACGGTATTCACCTGGCAGGTGGCCGGCTCAGGAGCCCTCAGCGACCTCACCACCATCTTCCGCGACGTCAGCGACGCCCAGCCGGTCCTGGTCCCGGGCGGCCGCATCGTGGCCGACGGCTCCCTCACGGGCGGCGAGGTACACCTGTGGACCCTGCCCAGACCCCGCGCCACAGCGCGGACAGGCACCTAAGGTGCCATTCGCCTATTCCGAGGCCGATGGGACCACGGCCAGAGTGGATGATCTGTGCGCAACCGCCCGCTCATTAATCCCGATTGTCAGCCGCGCGGAATCCGCGTTCGGCGTGCTTATCGCGACTGTAGAATTCCGGGGCGCGGTTACTGACAGTGCCGACCATTAGCTGTTCTTACGGCCGTAACGGCGGTTTCGCTGAGTCCAAGTTTGCCCCTGGTCACGATTGTATTACTCCAGTTACAGTTCCGTTAACGTCCAGCCCAGCTCATTATGTATAGTTTTTCTATCATTAGACCTCTGGGTTTCGGGGAAGTGCTGCGCGGTCATCGGCGCGTGGCGCGGCTGACGCTGGAGCAGTTGGCCGAGGTGTCGGGGGTCAGTGCAAGGACCTTGTCGGATATGGAGCGCGGGCGAAGCAGGGGGCCTCAGCACCGGACTGTTACTGCTTTGGCAGACGCGCTTGCCCTGGAAGGGGATGCCCGCAAGCAGCTTGTCGAGCTAGCGCGTGATGGCAGACTGCGGGATCACTGGACGCGCCCAGTCGGCCTGTGTGAGCTGCCCCGGCTGGTTGACGACTTCACCGGCCGTGCCGCGGAACTAGTCTGGATGAGCGAGCTGGTGTACGCCGAGAGTGTACCGGGTGCCGGTGTGGTAGGGCTCATCACCGGCTCGGGAGGCATGGGGAAGACCACGCTCGCCATCCGGGCGGCCCACGTCCTGCGGCCGAGCTTCCCCGGCGGAGTGTTCTTCCTTGACCTATTCGGCATGTCCCCGCGGCCGTCGGCTGCCGCCGACGCGTTGTTGCTGCTGCTTCGCGCACTCGGTGCCGCGGATGAGCAGATCCCCGAGGATGTCCCGGGGCGTGCTTCGGTGTACCGGTCGCTGCTGCGGGACAGGCATGCGCTGGTCGTCCTGGACAATGCCGGGTCGGAGGAGCAGGTGCGTCCGTTGCTGCCGGGAGACGGCGCGAGCCGGGCGGTGATCACGGCCCGGCGGCTGCTGGCTGGCCTAGAGGGTGTACGCCGGCTCGCCCTCGGGCCTCTTTCGCTGCCGGAGGCCACGGAGCTGCTGACCGGGATTCTGGGGCAGCGTGCCGCCTGCGACAAGGAATCGGCACTCAACCAGCTTGCCGAGTTGTGCGAGGGCATGCCGCTTGCGCTGCGGATCATCGGAAACCGGCTGGTGAGCCGACCCGGCTGGGATGCCGCCGAACTCGCGGCCCGGCTGGCGGACGAGGAGCACCGCCTGGATCAGTTCAAGGCCGGTGACCTGAAGATCGCAACCGCGTTCGGGATGTCGTACGAGCAGCTCACAGAGGCCGCCCGGCGGGTATTCCGGAGGCTGGCCGTGGCACCGGGCCGCGACTTCGATGCAGCCTTCGCCGCGGTCGTTGGCGAGGTGCCGGTGGAGGTCGCCTGGGATGCTCTGGACGAGCTCGTCGACCTCGGCCTGCTGCTGGACAGCGCCGCCGGACGATACCGGTTCCACAACCTGGTCCGCTTGTTCGCTCGCACGCGGCTCGAGGAGGAGGAATCCCCAGCCGAACGTGAGGTACTGACGGCGAGGGTGACGTCATGACTGCTGCGGCTGGGTACTTCTGCGTGCTGTTCTGCCTGGTGCCGCCGATTCTCCGCTAGTTGGCTTGGGTACACCGGGACCGGCGACGGGGCCTGTCCCGCCAAGGTCAGGAGCGACCATGGCAATCAAGAACATCGTGCTCGTGCACGGCAACTTCGTGGACGGATCAGGCTGGCAGAGCGTCTACGATCACCTCACCGCCGACGGTTACCGGGTAGCTGTCGTGCAGACCCCCAACCTCTCCCTCGGCGGCGACGTCGCCGCTACCCACCAGGTTCTCGACAGCCTCGACGGCCCAGCCGTGCTGGTTGGTCATTCCTACGGCGGAGTCGTCATCACCGAGGCCGGCAACCACCCCAATGTCGCCGCGCTCGCCTACATCGCGGCGTTCGTGCCCGACACGGAGGAGTCGGCCAGCTCACTGATCGCCGACCCGCCGCCCGGCGCGCTGGCACCGCCGATCCTGACGCCGGTCAATGGGTTCCTGTTCCTGGACCGGGACAAGTTCGCCGCGTCCTTCGCCGCCGATGTGCCCGAGAAACTGGCCGCGTTCATGGCCGACTCCCAGGTCCCGGCGGCTGTGGACGCGCTGAACGGGGCGGTCGCCAAGCCTGCCTGGCGCAGCAAGCCGTCCTGGTACCTGGTCGCCACGGACGACCATATGATCCCGCCTGCCGCCCAGCGTGCCATGTCCGAGCGAGCCAAGGCGACTGTCACCGAGACCCCCGGCAGCCACGCCGTGTACGTCTCGCGTCCGGCTGTCGTGGCCGCCGTGATCAGCCAGGCTGCCCAGGGCCTGAACGACCAGCCCTGGACACCGCACGAACCCCGGTGATCACGGGTACCGGTAGTCCGTTGGATCAAGGCTGGTCACTGGTAGTCTGGAAGTAAGTTTTCCTGGTGAGTTCGAAGCTGGTGATGAGCGATGACCAAGCTGGTGGCGTGTCCGCCTGCACCGGGTCCGCTGGAGGAGTACGCGGCCCGGTTTCGATGACTTGTTCACGCATGTGGCGCAGCGGCGCGGGTTCCGGGAGTACCTGGCCGGGCTGCTGGCGCCGCGGGAGCGGAACAAGACGCTGACGGCCCTGGCCGGGGCGGAGCCGGTGACCGGGTCGAAGCTGCCGGCGGTGCAGCGGCTGCAGTTCTTCTTGTCCGAGTCGGTATGGGACCCCGAGCGGGTCAATGACCGCCGGCTGGAGTTGCTGCGGGCCGGGCCGGCGACCGCGCCGCACGGCGGCGGGGTGCTGATCATCGACGATTCGGGTGACCGCAAGGACGGCACGGCGACCGCGCACGTGGGCCGGCAGTACCTGGGCCGGTACGGCAAGACCGACAACGGCGTGGTCACCGTCACCACCGTGTGGGCCGATGAGCGGGTCTACTACCCGGTGCACGCGGTGCCGTACACCCCGGCGCGGCACTTCGCCGGGGGGAAGAACGACCCGGAGTTCCGGACCAAGCTGCAGATCGGGGCGGATCTCGCGGTCCGGGCCCAGGCGGCGGGGTTCGCGTTCCGGGCGGTCGCCGCCGACAGCGCTTACGGGGACCAGGACGGGTTCCGCGGCGAGCTCGCGCAGGCCGGGCTGCCGTTCGTGATGGCGCTGCGGCCGCGTCACGGGATCTGGGCCCGCGCTGAGGACGCGCACACCCCGGTCGACGCGGCCCGCGAGCTGCGCTGGGGCGGCCCGGATGATCCAGGTGACTGGCGGGCGGTGACCCGGCGCTTCCGCGATGGGCATGCCGAGACCTGGTACGCCGCTGACGCCAGGCTGGGCGCCTGGGGCCCGGACGGCGCCCGGCGCCTGGTAGTCGCTACCGCCGACCCGGGCACCCTGCCGGACAAGGCCACCTGGTACCTGGTCACGAACCTGGCCCGGCCCGGCGGCCCGCGCGAGCGGGAGAGCCCCTGGCCGGCCGCGCCCCTGGCCGAGATCGTGCGGATCTACGGGCTGCGGCACTGGGTGGAGCAGTCATATAAGCAGGTCAAGGACGAACTCGGCTGGGCCGATTTCCAGGTCCGCTCCGACATCGCCATCCGCCGCCACCAGGTGCTGGTCAACTGCGCATTCTCCTTCTGCTGGTCCGCCTGGCTCACCTCGCAGCCACCGCCCGGGCCGGCCCCGGCAAGCCCGCAAGAGAGGGGGCGCTGCTCCCCGGTCTCAGCAGCCCCGGGCATGCCCGCTCATCCCTCCGGCACCAAGCTGGCCTCGCGCACTGCGCGCCGTCCGCAGCTGGCTGACCCCCGCAACCGCGCTCATGCGCTGGTGGCAGGCATGGTCCAAAGCGCCCCCGCCCGCTGAGCTCCAGCGCCTGGTCGACAGCGCCAGCGCAGGTCACGGCCTGTTCCTCTATCTGCCACCTTGATCCAACGGACTACCGGTACCTGGACTTCGCCGTGGAAGTCGGTGCGGCCCTGCCGTCGCGGCGGACAGAGCTGGCTAGGCAGCCCGGTCATCCCCCTGCTCCGCCTGCCGGTGCTTCCCGCGGACGCAGATCGCGACAATACCCGAATCGGTCTGGTCAATCTTCCTCACGGTCACCGCGACACCGAGGACCGTCGTCTCGAACGGCACGGCCAGGTTGTCCACGATCACCGTAGCGGCGGCGGTGAGAGCACGCCGGATCGAAAGAGCGCGGCCGACAAGCAGCCAACAAACAGAGTGAACCGGCTCACGATGGGCAGCAGGAGGCCATGTCAGCCGCTGCCAGGCGCACTCTCGCACCGCTTGCCGTCGTCACCGCGGCGGCGTTCGCCTTCGCGCTCCTGCTTGTCCTGGTGCGACTGCAGTGGGCGCCGCTCGAGTCTGCGGACCACGGCGCGGCGGCCCGGCTGAACAGCCTCGTTGCCGGCCACGCCGCGCTTGTCAGCATCGTCAAGGCGGTCACCTGGCTAGGTAGCGGCGGCGTGCTGTGGACGCTGATCGGGATGGCCGTCGTCGTGCTGGCCATCAGGCGCCGCTGGCGGCTCGCGATCTACCTCCTGGTCACTGGCGCTGGCGTGCTGACGCTTGACCCGATACTCAAGGCGCTGGTCGGCAGGCTGCGTCCGGTGGTCGCCCATCCCATCGCCTACGGCAGGGGCGACAGCTTCCCCAGCGGACATGCTCTCGGCTCGATCGTCTGCTACGGCGCCCTGTTGCTGGTCTTCCTGCCCGCGACCCGCGGTATTTGGCGCCGCGTGTTCACCACGGTGATCATCACGCTGGTCGCCGCGATCGGCATTAGCCGGCTGCTGCTCGGTGTGCACTACCTCACTGACGTGCTGGGCGCCTGGGCGCTCGGCATTACCTGGCTGGGCGTCACCGCCTTCGCCTTCGAACTATCCCGCCAGGTCACCGGGGCACCGGTGACCGATCCGGTGACCGAGGGCCTTGAGCCCGAGGCCCGCGCCGACCTCCAGCCAGCAGAACCGGAGACGATCATGCAACATGACCGAGCTCGAAAATACGGCCGCATCGCGGCCGGAGTCGTGGTGCTCTGGGTGCTGATCGTCGGTGCCCTGACCGGCATCGGCAAGCTGATCATGATCACCCGCAACGGGAACGGCAACCTGCTCGGCGACCACACGATCCCGCACTGGTTCGCCGCGCACCGCACGCCGGCGCTGAACCACTGGAGCCTGATCGGCAGCAACCTCGGGGCCACCCAGGACATCCTCATCGTGGGCGTCGTCAGCTGCGTCGTGTTCCTCGCCGTCACCCGTCGCTGGCGGCCGGTGATCTTCCTCGCCGTGGTCATGTTCGGCGAACTGGCCGCTTTCCTGACGATCGCGGCGATGGTCAAGCGCCCGCGACCTGACGTTCCCAACCTCGACCGGAACTTGCCCACGTCGGCATTCCCGTCCGGCCACATGGCCGCGACCACATGCCTCTACGTGGGTATCGCCATCCTGGTCATCGGCCACGCCCGCGGCTGGTGGCGCTACCTGTTCCTGATCCCCGCGATCGTCATGCCGGTCATGATCGCCGTCGCCCGCATGTACCGGGGCGAGCATCACCCCACCGACATCCTCGCCAGCCTGCTGTTCGCCGCGTTCTGGCTGACCGCCACCACGATGCTTATCAAGCCGAACGAGAATGCGTTCGACCGCGCGGGCCGCATGCCTCTGGGGCTGCTCCGCCGGAAGGCAGGCGACCATAGCCGAGAGTCCGCGCCCGCAACCCGGTTAGGTGAGACCGCGACCAGGATAACCAGCGGCGGCAAGCGAGTTGGACCTGGGCAGAAACGTCGGCCGCAACCGCGTTTACTCGCGGCGCCCGGACGGGACGCAGACCGTGACCGAGCCGGGACGGACCTTGATGCGCAGCTTCTTGCTGGCCGGGCGCGCGCCGCCGTCGAGTTCGTACCGGACCTTCTGGCCGAACCGGATCCTGAACTTCTTCCCTTGCGTGACCTTGACGAAGGGGGACACGGCGGCCTGGCCGCGAACGAGCCGGGCGAACGTCCGGGCCCACTGGACCGGATTCGCGGCCGTGACCACCCCCAGTTCGAGCCGCCCGTCGTCCGGTTGCGCCTGGGGGAAAGCCTCGACCCCGCCGAGTATCTTGCCGACGTTCGCGGCCAGCACGCACGAGACCTTGCCCTTGTAGAAAAGCGTGCCGTCTACTTCCACGGTCGCCTTCACCCGGCTCGCGCCGAGACTCTTGATCCCGGTGACGACATAGGCGGCGCGGCCCAGCCTGTCCTTGGTGTCCCGGTCGGCGTCGGAGATCATCCGCGCGTCGAAGCCCGCGCCCGCCATCACCGTAAATCGCTCGCCGTTCACCGAGCCGGTGTCCAGCCGGCGCCGGTGCCCGTGCAACCCGACCAGCACCGCCTCGGCGAGATCGTGCGGAATCCCCAGGTTGGCCGCTAGCAGGTTGGCGGTCCCCGCGGGCAGGATCGCCACCGCCGTGTCCGTCCCCGCGACCGCGTCGATGCAGCGCTGGACCGTGCCGTCGCCACCCCAGACGAACATCACGTCAGCCCCCTTGGCCGCGGCCCGGCGCGCGCAGGAGGGGGCGCGGCGGCTCTTGCTCACCTCGTACCACAGCGGGTCGGTGACGCCTTCCCGGGCCAGGATCTCCCGTAGTTCGGGAAGACCTCCGCCCAGGCTCTTCCTGGCATGCGCCACCACCGCGACGGAAGCCACCGAGCTCAGACCTTCCGCCAGCGGGCCTCGCACAGTCCGTACACGCCGAAGACCACCAGGCCGAGCGCGGCCGCCAGCATCAGGAACTCGCCGAACGGCTGGTTCCGCAGCGTCAGCAGCGCCTTGTCGATGCCGCCGGACTCGGACGCCTTATGGGTGACCGCCGCGTCGATTACCAGCACGCCGGCCAGGGCGAATACCAGCCCCCGCGCGATCGTCCCGGTCATGCCGAGCACTTTGACAACGCGGCGCATCCTGGCGCTCATCTGCGCCGTCCGCAGGTACTTCATGAACTTCTTGCGGGCGCCCTCGACGACGAGGACCAGGCCGCAGATGACGATGATCAGCCCGGCGATGCCGACCGCCCAGCGGCCGGCCGGGTGCTGCATGGCCGTGGCCGTCATGTCCTGCTGCCGGCGGGACTGGCTGCGGTCCGTGCCGGAGATGACCGTGAACGTCAGGTAGGCCAGGCCTGCGTAGATGACCGAACGGGCCAGGGACTTGAGCCTCGGGCCGGCACCGGGCGGTTCGCCGGTGACGCCAAACGCGGCTTCGCTTAGCCGCCACAGCGCGTAAGCCGCGAAGCCGATGCCGAGCAGCCACAGCGAGGCCATCCCGTAGGACTTGCCCGCCAGCAGGTGCAGCGCGCCCTGCTGGTCCGCCTCGCGCGAACTCTGCCCTAGCGCGACGAGCAAAGCGACCCAGCCGACCAGGATGTAAATGACGCCACGCGCGGTCAGTCCGGCCCGGGCAAGGAGGTGGGCCGCCGGGTTGTCTGAAGCTCGCCTGGCCGTGCGGGTCATATTCGCCGCTGGTGCAGAGTGCATACCCGTCTCTACCTCGGCAGAAGCTGGGCAAACCTACGTTGAGGACCACAGGTCCGAGGCATCCTGCGGTGCCTAGGGCCACCCTGCTACCGGCCCCAGCCCTGGCAGCGGTCCTGCTAGCCGTCCCAGCAGTGTGCCAGCTATGGCAACTGTCCTGCGGATCGCGAGGACGACCGTCGCCGCCGCGATGCTCCCGAAGCCCGGCTCCCGCCGGTCCGGAAGCAGTTCGGCGCCTTCCCGGCCGTGCCCGCACATTCGCTTGGAGGGGCCATTCGGCGAAATGGCGGACCAGATCGATCCGGAAATCAAGTACTTTTCTTAAGCAAGGTCCAATAGGTTACATTTAGTTACCCTGACATTTAGTTACCCTGACATTGTCCCGGCTAGGACATCAGCTGTTTGGCAGGTGAATCGGGGGGTAGCTCCGCGTCGGTACCGCTGGGCGGCGGTTCCCCGATAATGGACTGACCGGGACGGCGGGGATGCGGCATTATCAGTTCCTACGGATATCTGGTCATACTCCTGCTGGTGACGGCAGAGGCGGCCTGCATACCGGTACCCTCCGAGTTCACGATGCCTCTCGGCGGAGCGCTAGCCGCGGGCACGCCGACGCGGCAGCAGTAATTAGCCTCGATGATTCAGGGTGCCGGCGAGGTCTGTTACTGATCGTGTTGTGCCGGTTTTCGGCAGTGGTAGCTGGCTGGCGGGTGGCGGTACTGCCCGATGTGCTCGGGGCGGCACCGGCTCCGACCGCGCCGGGCGGCCTCCCTTCCGGGTCGCGGGGACGGGGTGGCTGGTCAGTCTGGTGCGGGCAGGGCGCATAGCCGCCGCCAGCAGGCCAGGAAGGCGTCCTTCCAGGGCCAGGTCCGGCTGATCTTCAGGATGCGGGCGCGGGCGTGGCGGACCAGCCGGGCGGGCAGGCTCAGCAGCCGGTAGCGCAGCGTGTCCGGTTCGGCGTCCTTGAGGTCGTCGCAGTCGTACAGGCCGAGCAGGCGGCACCAGGCGGCCAGGTCGGCGGCGATGTTCGCAGCGAGCACCCAGCCGCAGTTCACCACCCAGGTCTTCGACGGAAGGTTACGCAGGCCCATGGATTTGCCGGCCCGCACCCCGTCCTCGACGACGGCGTGCTGACGGTGCAGCACGTCGATGAACTGCGGGTGGTGGCTGCCGGGCACGCCGCCGATGCCGCGCGCGGCGGGGATGTTGGTGACGATGATGGAGTACCGCCAGCCGGTGGCGCGCTCGAAGGCGGTCAGGTTCTTGGCCTGCCGGCGGGAGGGTTTGGTGCGGCGCACGATCCACCGCAGGCCATCGGGCCAGCCGGCGGCCCGGCTGAGTAGGTGGGTGATCTCCGCGACGTGCTTGTCTTGCTGTACCACCCCGTCCTGGTCCACCGCGGCCTGCCAGGCGGTGGCGGGCAGCAGCCGGATCGCCTGCTCATCGGTCTCGGTGATCGCCCAGCCGCAGGTGAACAGCACGGTGCGGCGCCGGGACGACAGCGACAGCAGGTGGCTGATGAGCTCGTGGCTGGCGCCGGCCCCGTCGACACGGACCAGCAGCCGCGACCGCATCCGGGAGGGGATCTGCCGGATCGCCGCGGTCAGCACGGTCAGGTGATCGGCGAAGGTGTTGGACCCGGCGTTGCCCGGCCGCAGCAGCATCGCCAGCGACTCGGCGGTATTAGCGCACCAGGCCCCGAGCGGGTGGAAGCCGTAACCCATCTTGAACGTGGGCGCAGCTCCTTCCTTGTCGCTGCGCGCGGTGATCAGCGTGCCGTCCAGGTCGAGGACCAGCCAGCCGGCCAGGACCTTCCCGGCGATGGCCAGCCACGGGAACCCGGCCGGCCTCGCGCAGATCAGCGACCAGACGTGCGCGCGGACCCGGGCCCGGACCCGGGCGACCCTTGTCCAGGGTGGCCGGATCGGCCAGCTCCAGCGTCCGCCGCACCGTCGTGTCGCTCGGCGCAGGACCCAGCACCGGGGCATGATGGGCCAGCACGGTGATGTCGTTCATGCTGGTCGCTCCCAGCGCGATCGCCACTGCCATGGACACCAGCGCAACACCCCGGTCCACCAGCGGGAACTTCCCTCTGCGTGCCAGCGCCGAGCCCAGCGCGGCGGTCAGCCCGGCCTGGTCGGCCAGCTTCCGCAACAGCACCGTCCCGGCGTGCCCTACCAGGCCCTGGCCCTCGCCGGTCACCGTCAGCCCGTGATCCCACCGCGTATCAGCCGGGTAGCCCCGGCCGGTTTCCCGGCCGGGGCCCCCTCAGAACCGTGCGTGCCAGTTGGCCCGGCACACGGCTCAAGCAAGCCGCGAGGACGTCGCGGGCTGAAGCTGAGAATCCGGGTTCCTGCGCTGGCGGGCGTCGTGCCTGCGCTGGCAGGAGGCGTGCATGAGGCGGGTCTGGTCACCGTCCGGCGGGCCGGGTCTGCCGTGGTGGACGAGGTAGCTGGCGGCTATCGCCCTGCGGGTGATGTGCAGCCACCACCGTTCCCACTGCTCGGGAGACTGGGGTGGCTGCTCGGCGGACAGCAGGTGGTCCCCGCATAGCGGGCACAGCCCGGCCTGCCTGGACAGCAGGCGCAAGGTGTACCGGTCCAGCGGAGGCTTGACCTTCGTCCGCCGCCCGGCCCAGTAGCTGGCCAGGGCGGGGTCATCGGGGGATGCCGTGCCCTTGACCGGCACGTGCCGTTCGATGCCGGTCCAGGAGAACTTGACCAGGTACCCGCCGCTATCGCGGTCCCCGAATACCCAGTGGTCGTCCCTGAACTTGTTGAACTTGCCGAAGTACCGGGCGACGACCCAGCGCCCCGGCTTGTTCTGGTGGCGCCATCTGGCCCACTTGTAGAGCAGCGTCCACACGTAGCTGTCCAGCGAGCTGAACACCTCTGATGACACCACCGTCCGGTAATAGGCGGCCCAGCCCCGGATGATAGGGCTGAGCGTGGTGATGACCGCCACCGCGTTCAGGCCGCGCAGCTTGCGCGTCTCGGCGGCGAGCCGTTCCCGGAGCCTCCTGATGGCCGCCTTGGACGGCTTGATCAGCAGCTTGCGGTGGTAGCGGCGGACGTTGAACCCAAGGAAGTCCAGGCCCTCGCTGAGGTGGACGATCTTCGTCTTGTCCTCGTTGAAGGCCAGGCCCCGGGGCGCCAGCCACTCCGCCAGCCGCGCCTTGACCTGTCCGGCCTGCTCCTGGCTGTGGCAGAGCACGACCACGTCATCGGCGTACCTGACCGCGACCGGGGAACCCGCCACGGTCTCCCCGGCATGGATGCCGGATGTCACGTAGCGGACCCCGGCGGCCTCCTCCAGCCCGTGCATCGCGACGTTCAGCAGGCACGGTGAGATCGGACCGCCTTGGGGAGTCCCCTCCTCTGTCGGCGCGAACCCCTTGCCCGCCTCGAACACGCCCGCCTTCAGCCAGCCCCGGATCAGGTCCCTGGCCGGGAACGACCCGAGAGCGGCGAGAAGATGATCATGATCGATCTTGTCGAACGCCGCGGCCAAGTCGGCGTCCAGCGCCCACACCCGCTTGATCCTAGGACCCTTGCAGGTGTTGTAGATCGCCTCGACCGCGTCATGGCAGCCGCGGCCCGGCCGGAACCCGTAAGACCGGGGCTCGAACCGGGCCTCCCACTCCGGCTCCAGCGCGTGACGGACCCGCTGCTGGTGGCAGCGGTCCATCAGCACGGGAATCCCGAGCGGCCTCAGCTTCGCACGGTTTGATGCCTTCGGGATATACACGCGCCGGACCGCCCGGGGATGCCACGACCCGATGGACTGGTGCACCCGCACCGCCACCTGTGCCCTGGCCTCGGGAGTCAGCGCGACCTCCCCGTCGATCCCGGCGGTCTTGCGCCCGGCATTGCGCTGCGTCACCTGCCGCACGCTGACCAGCGTGCAGGCCCGGCTCCGCAGCATCAGCTTCTGCAGGCTCCTGACCTTGGGCCAGTCCTGCTCCTGCGCCGCCGTGAAGATCCGCTGCCGCAGCCGCCGTACCTGCTCCTCCTGCGCCCGCCAGTCGACCTGATCCCACTGGGAGGGTGCGTCGCGGGGCCGGTCCTCCGGTCCGTTCGCTTTGGGGGCCGCCACGACCCCGGCCACGGCGGGGACGACCCACTGGCCGCCCTCCCAGACCGGGGTGGAAAAGCTGTAACCCGTCATCGCGTCTAACTTGCCCTTCGGTTCCGGCGGTCTTGGCCGCATCGCTTCACCAGCTCACCTGCCTCATGTCAGCGCGCTTTCGCGCCCGGGCACCCGGCCCGGTATCCGGCCAGTTATGCCGCGCCCCCGGCGGGAGAGCCGGACATGACGGCGCGGGGTTCCTGCTGCCTTTCGGCCGCCGGCATTCGCTTCTTGGGCATCCTGTCCCGCCCGGGGATTCCGCCCCTCTTACGATCGGCCTACCGCGCCGCAGCCGGCGCGGACCCGAGCGGGTTTTCCATGTTCCGCACGCGTGAGACGCGGCCGGGGCCGGGCGCCCTCTGTACCCCGGGGACGGCGGTGCCTGCACGGCCACGTATGCATCCCGTGACCGCCGCCTGCCGCCTTGCAACGGCCGGTCCCTGTCACCCCGGTGCCGCAGCCCGTCCCGGGATGGTCTTCTCACGAGGCATCAGCAAGGGTTCACTGGCGTTCGCCCCTCCCGGCCTTCCCCTCACCTGTGACCCCCGGACGGAACGGGGACCCTTGGGCTATACCCCGGGCTTCACACCCGGCTGAGCAGGACCCAGCCGCGCATGCCGGGGCGGGGACGGGCCTCAGGCACTGGCCCGGGGTAACGTCGCCGCCAACATCAACGGCCTCCTTCCTCGACGCACCCACTCACTACGAGCGACATCACGTCGCAATCCATGACGAAGAGCGCTCCTGCCTGGGAAATGACATGGTGTGGTAACCGGTAATTTCCCCCGAACCGGGGCGCTCTTCGCCTGCTGGGCCGATCCCGCCGGCGGTGGCCGCGCCGCACGATAGCTGCCGCCGATCGATCCCCAAGCCCGCCAGCCACGTCCCGCACCCATCGGGTGCGCGCTCCAAACACGTAACGGCCAGCCATAAACCAGAAAATCGCAGCTCAAAGCCACGAAGAAATGATCACGTCGCAGTCAGCGGATCAATTCTGAATCGCGGAGGTTAGCCTGCCGCTGGTCATCGTGACCGGCGTGGCAGGCAACGTAATCGGCAGCTATCTGGCCTGGGCGGCTGGCCGGTACGGAGGCGAGGCCGCTGCGAACCGATGGTCGCGGGTCCTCGGCGGCAGGTCCGGCATCGAGCGAGCCCGGCGCTGGTTCGATCACTATGGCGGGCGGGCCGTCTTCGTCGGGAGCCTGCTGCCGGTGGTGCAGACGTTCCTCTCTCTACCCGCGGGTTACGCCCGCATGCGGCCAGTACGTTTCGACGCTTACACCGCGGTCGGCTGCGTGCCCTGGATCGGCGGCCTGCTCTGGGCCGGGTACGCGGCCGGCCCGGTGCCCATCGGCGGGAGCGAGCAGCGGAGGACGAGCTGACATGACCAGCGTGAGCACCTGGGAGCGGATCGAACGCCAGAAACTGCGCCGGCAGGAGCGGCAGAGGCGCGATCGCCATAACCGGCCTGGCGACCGGTCCGATCCCTCCCGCCCAGCCGGCACCGACATGCTGCCGCAGATCAAGCACATCCTCGTCCTGATGATGGAGAACCACTCCTTCGACAATTACCTCGGCACCCTCGGCCGGGGAGAGGGCCTGCCGCTCGGTGACGACGGCACGCCGGATGCCGAGAACCCCGACTCCGCGGGCGCCATGATCCGGGCCTATCACGCGAGCTCCACCGCGCAGGAGCACGGCGTGCCCTGCCAGAGTTGGAGCGCCAGCCACACGCAATGGGCCGACGGCAAGATGAACGGTTTCGTGACCTCGACTGAGCAGGCCGCGCCCCAGGACGACAAGACCTCGGCCATGGTCTACTGGACGGACCAGGATCTGCCCTTCTACCACGGGCTGGCCCGGACTTTTCCGCTGGCCGACCGCTGGTTCAGCTCGTGTCTCGGGCCGACGTTCCCGAACCGCCGGTTCCTGCTGGCCGGGACGGCCAACGGCCTGATGGATGACCTGCCCTTCAACCTGCTGGACCGGCCCCGGGGCGGCACCATCATGGACATGCTGACCCGGCACGGAATCTCCTGGGTCAACTACCGGCCGGCCGGCAGCGACCAGTCCGAGTTCCGCCGCTACGTGCAGTACCGGCGCCGCAGGAACCGGCACCATCTGGGTTCCCTCGGCCGTCCGCTGCGCAAGACCAGCGACGTGTTCAAGCGGGATCTGCAGTTCACGTCGGCCATTTACCCGCTCGGGATGGCCAGCTACATGGCCCACGTCCGCAGCATCGAGCAGTTCTTCGCCGATGCCGACTCCGGCAGTCTCCCGTCGTTCTGCATCGTCGACCCGGACTTCGGCAGCTTCTCGGAGGAGAACCCGCAGGACGTCCGCAAGGGGGAGAGCTTCGCCGCCGAGGTGATCAGCCGGGTCATGCACGGTCCGGGCTGGGCGGACACTCTGCTCATCTGGACCTACGACGAGCACGGCGGCTACTACGACCACGTCGGCCCGCCCGCGGCGGTGCCGCCGGACGACGTTCCGGGCCGCAGTCTGGTCGCGCACCCGTCCCCGCTGCGCAGCCTGCTAAAGGTTCTGTTCCCCGGCTATGTCCGGCATGCCGAGCAGCTCGTCGCGGGCCCGGATTCCTACGACACTTACGGGTTCCGGGTTCCCGCCGTGATCCTGTCACCCTACGCGCGACCGGACTGCGTCCTGTCGGACGTATTCGACCACACCTCGGTGCTGAAGCTCATCGAGGAGAAGTGGAATCTGCCCGCGCTGACCCGGCGGGACGCTGCGGCGACCTCGCCGCTAGGCGCATTGGACCTGACGGCTCCGCCGGCGTTCCTGACGCCGCCGCGGCTGCCCGCACCGGCGCTGGCGTGGGGCACATGGTAAGCCGCCGGATCGAGTGAGGACGGACGCGCCGATGAGCCGGGCCGCGCTTGTGGTGAACCCGACGAAGCTGGATGACGACGAGGCACTCCGCGAGTCTGTCCGCCGGTTCATGGACGACCATGGCTGGGACGAGCCGCTCTGGCTGGAGACGACTCCGGACGATCCCGGCCGGGCCACGCTGACTCGGCGGTGTCCGCCCGGATCGACCTCGTGCTCGCCTGCGGATGCCGCCAGAATCGGCCTGACGCCGTGAGCCGCGTTAAGCGCGCTCGCGGCGGCCGCCCCTGTGCAGGCGGCCCCGGTAGCGGCGCATCAGCAACACGATCCGGCGTTCCTCCAGTTGCTGGGCGTGCCAGCTCAGCCAGATGCACACCGACGCCAGCGGCAGTTCCACGAATGCGGCCAGCGCGATGGATTCGATCCGCTGCACCCCCGGCGTCGTCAGGACGTCGAACCAGGCGTCCACTACCAGCAGCGTGGCCGTCGCGGTGGCCGCCGTGGCCAGATAACGCGACCGGCGGAGCGCGAAATAGGCCGTGCTGGCCAGCGTCAGCATCAGCAGCACGTCGAAGCCGGCCCAGGCAGCGTCATAGTTAGTGGACACCTGCCTGGAGGGCAGTGAGCCTGCGATGTAGATCGTCCACGGCAGCAGAATCAGCGAGAACACGGCGAACAGCGGTCCGGTCCAGCGCACGACGCGGGTTTCGTCGGTGAGCACCGTGTTTTCCGGCTCGGGGGCGGGAGGCACCATCGCGTCGATCGTGCTGACGATCTTGTCGGGGTCAGGAATGGTCACGACGGCTCCTTGGGAGGCCGGGACGGAAAGGTCCGTACCGACCTGCTCAGGTACCCGTGCAGACGCATCTGGAACGCGTCTGGTGGCACCAGTCCTCCGGAGGCGCGGCCCGGCCTGACCAGGTGCGCCCTCGGCCGATCACCGTCTCGGCAGTGCGGGCACGTCGTCCGGCTTCAGACCGCAATCAGGTCAGACGCTGAAGAACGCCTTGATTCGGAGCTGCCTCCGCGGAGTCGTTACTGTTCCGCGATCTGAACCCGACTTGAACGCCCATGGCCCTGATCTGCGAAAACCAGTCGTGTCCAGCTCTACCTAGGTCGTATCCCATGGCATATCCGCAGGTCAGGTCTTGGTCACATTTGTGTCCGAGGCCGGAGTCGAACCAATTGCACATCCGTTCGCCCCTCAGCTCGCGGCTCCCGCTGAGCGCGACGTGAGAAGGTCCTGAGGGCTATTTCGGCTGCGACGCGAGCAGCCCGTTAATCTTGGATCCAGCCAGATCAGCGTCACTCAGACCGGCCATATCCGGCGAAGCGCGGTGGCTGCCGCCGCGCCCGCTCCTGCCGAGTGACCGACGGCACTGCACGTCCGTGGTAGCGGGTCAGCGTCCTGCCTTGCGGCGCTCTGCCTTGCGGGCGGTCCGCCGGGACACGGCGGTGACCGTCGAGTCGGCCTGGTGCAGCGCCTTCGCTGTCCGGGTGGACGGATCACGGCGCTCGGCGGCCAGCGCCAGGCGATGCACGAGCGCCCGGGTCAGCGGCAGGACGATGGCCAGCAGCAGCCACATCCGCAGGCGCCTGGAGAAAAATGCCCACATGCTGAGGTCCCTTCGTCGTCCTCCCGCGAGATGCCCCGCCGCTACCCGCCTTGTCCCGGGGTAACCGCATCCTGAGTCGGGCCAATTTAGTCGCAAACTGACCTGCCAGCGCGAGAGGCAACGATCAGCCCGATGGCCGTGGCGCGGTGGTCGTGTTCGTCGAGCACCTGAAGATGCCGGCAGAGATCAGCACGTTCATCACGACGATGACTCCGGCGCGGGCCTCCTTCAGCCTGCTCCCGCATCGGCTTGAGCCTGCCCGATGGCCGTCTCGTTCGCAACGTGGCGTGGTTCCCTTGATCGCAGAGCGAGCCGCGCTTGCGATTGAAGGGCACGCCAGCTTCGCTCCCACTGCCCGTCACGCGGCGTGGCGAACGCCAACCTGCGAAGCAATCCAGCCAGCGACTGCTCAACTTCGCGATCGACGGCGGCCCGCGACCGCCCGGACTCATATGAGGCCGCATCCACCCAGTCGGCCGGACCCCAGATGCAAACATCGATGCATTCCTGCGGGGCATCAACGCCCCCGCAGTCCTGGCATCGCCAGACGATCACGGTCTCCGCAGGCGAAAGCAGCTCATCATCACCGCCCCCATCAGCGGGCCTGAAACGTCGCAGCGCCGAACGCGCCGATCCCTGAAGCGCCTCGTACGCGACCCGCCACTCGCCCGGGCCTGGCTCTCTGCGCGCCAGCTCCCCGACCACCGCCCCGAGCCCCTCGATGCGAACACGACTGGCCGCCGCGGCCGCCGTCAGCTCGTCGTAATCACCGCCGCTGACGAGCTCAAGCCTGCGCTCGCGGCAGGCCCCCGCGCAGCTCTCATACTGCCTCATCGCTCCGCAGCCGATGCAGCCCGGGATCGACAGGCGACGGGGCGGCCTCACGGAATCACTATAAGCCTGGCGCCGGCGGCCGCCAGCTGGCCAATGCCGGGCCCGGCGCGTTCCTGCCCGGCCCGGCCACGTCGCCGGTCCGGCCGCCTGGCGAACCTGGGCGGCATGAGGAGGCCGTGGCCAAGACCAGGGAAGCCGCCATCGGGCGGCCGTAGTCACGGGTGCAGGCATGCCGTTTCTCAGCGAATTGCTGCCTGAGCTTCATGGCGGGCACGACGCGCGGTAGATCGGCGCGCAACGTGGGAGGTCAACCTGCTCCCGTTTCCCATGACGGGCCGGGCCCCGGCTTAGTGCCCGTGCGAGCCGCGGGAATGCCCAAGGGTGAGCTGACCTATGGTTGCATACACCTCGAAGAGCCCGCCGTAACGTCCCGCTCGAGGCGGAGGCCACCAGGGCGGGCGGATGGCTGTGGCTCACGCGTCCCCTGCGCCCCGCCGCGCGATGCCCGCGGCCGAGGGCACAGCTGGCACATACCACCGCTCGCGCTGCTCGAGCCCGTGGCCTGGTCGCCGGGACCAAGCTCGGCATGCTGATGCTGAGCCAGCCGCACGAAAGCCCCGCGCGTCGCGGCCACAGCGCGCCGCCCTCGGGCCGGCGGGATCATCAACATGGCCATGCTGACCGTGGCGGCCAGGCTCTTCCGCAACCGTGCACATGCCGAGATCAGCAACCGCCAGCAGGTCCATGCCGGATGCGGCCAGCGCCCTCGTGCGGGCCGCCGGGCGAGGCGAGTTGGTGGCCAGGGTCGGCAGTAGCGACCACCAGGCGGGTGGTCCCGTCAGGTCCCCACCAGCCCAAAGTCGCGTCAGCGGCCCGCCATGTCCCGGTGTGCCCGTCGCGGAAAGCCCGGGTCACCGGCCGCCAGTCGCCAGGATCTTCCGGCCCGCCCCGGGCCAGGACGCGGGCCGCGTCCGCCGGGGTGCGCGCTTGTCGCAGGAGCAGGCGCGCAATCGCCGCACGTCGAACAGATCTCTGGTCTCTGTTACCGTTCCGCGACCTGAATCCGACTTGAACCCTCGTGGCTCTGATCTGCGGAGCCAGCCGATTCCCGCTCCGGCATGAGCCTTGCACCATAACATATCCGCAGGTCAGGTCATGATCACGATGTGTCCGAGGAGCGAGCCGTTAGGTACGTACATGCCTGCGATCACTGGTGAGCTGGTCCTCGGGCCGCGACGCGGGCTCGCTCGCAGCACCGCCAGGACGGCATGCCGATCATGCGTTCACGGTGCCTCGCAGCTGCTCATGACACGACACCTTTCCGCAGCAGATCGGTCGCGTGCCCTGCCCTGAGGAGGCGAACACGGCCGACGCTCGGCCCACCACCGCCACACCGGTTTGACAGCCTTCCCGTCAGCCGTCGAGGGCGCCGTCCACGACGCGGTGCGCCAGGGCCCAGCGCGTGGCGGCGGCGCGGTTCGACACGCCGATCTTGGTATAGATGTTCTGGATGTGGTGCTCGGCGGTCCGGGCCGAGATGAACAGCTCGCTGGCGATCTCCCCGGACGTGCCGCCTGCGGCGACGAGGCGGAGCACGTCGATTTCGCGCCTGCTCAGGCCACCCGGGCGGGTGCCGCGCGGCCGCGGCCTGGGGTCGCGGCGGGCCGCGTCGATCTGCCTGCGGGCGTAGGCGGCGGCCGCGTCGAGGTCGAGGTCCGCGCCGGACGCGACCAGCTCACCCGCCTTGGTCGCGCCGAGCCTGGAGGTGAGCCGGTCCCCGAGCTCGGCCAGTTCGGGGACGTGGTGGAAGCTCGAGGATTCGCTCGACATCGCGCCGAGGAGCATGGCCGCGGGCTCCAGCCGGTCGAGCCGTTCGAGCAGCGCCGGGACGCTGGCGAGCGTGATGATCAGCTGCGGCACGTTGCCCGCGCGGTGGAAGGCTTCGATCGCCTCGGCGAACAGCCCGAGAGCCACGTCGGGCTCGCCGTCCGACGTGTTGAGGCGGGCCGCATCGCGGGCGATGAAGCCCTCGAAGAAGTGGATGCGGTGCTCGTGCACGAAGGCGACGCCCTCGTCCCAGGCCGCCAGCGCCCGCCGGGCGTTCGTGCGGGAGAACGCCATGCCCGCGATCCAGAGCGCGTAGGCGACCCAGTACGGGTTGCCGAGTCGGCGGGCGGCGGCGACTGCTTCCTCGGTGAGCGCCAGCGCCTCCTCGATCCGGCCTGCCGACTGGAGGCCGTCGACGTAGGAGGCGAGACCGTAGCCGCGGTCGCTGCCGTAGCGCCGCACCACCTCGCCGGTCAGCTCGATGTAGCGATCCAGGTCCCCGCAGTAGACTTGGGCGAGGGCTTCGATGAACATCGCGTACCCCGGCTCACACGGGTCGTAGCGGGCGTCGCCCTCCAGTTCGACGGCCCGGTGCGCGTTGACCCTGGCGGCCTCGGCGCGGCCGGCGAAGCAGGCGTAGCCGGCGGCAGTGTAGAGACGCGGGAGGCGTGACACGTCGGCTGCGCAGGCCGCCGGGAGCAGTTCCTCGGCCCATGCGAGGGTCTCGAACAGCTGCACCGAGAAGCCCATCAGCGCGGCGTGCGCGGCGATGTCGGTCGCCACCGCCACCTCCCCCCGGGCCGAGCTCCACCTGAAGGCAGCGCGCAGGTTGCCGAACTCGGCGTCAACCCAGTCGACGGCGTCCCGCCATCCCGGTCCGTTCCACCGGCCAAACCGGGCACTGGCCTCTCCGGCGAAGTGGGCGGCATGGCGGTCGCGGGTCGCCGCCAGCTCGCCGGCCGCCTCGAGCCGGTCCTCGGCGAACTGACGGATGGTCTCGAACAGGCTGTAGCGCGTGCGGGTCGTGCTGTGGTCGGCCACGACCAGCGACTTGCGCACGAGCGAGTCGAGATGCCGGAGCACGTCGACCGCGTCGCCGCACGTGGCGACGGCGTGAATGCTCGCCAGCTCGAATCCGCCGGCGAACACCGAGGTGGCGCGGAGCAGCGCGCGCTCGTCGTCGATCAGCAGGTCGTACGACCACGCCACCGCGTGCCGCAGCGTGTGCTGGCGCTCGGGGCCCGGCGTCGACCCTTGCAGCAGGCGGAAGCGGTCGGCGAGCCGATTCCGCACCTCGACCGCGCTCATGGCCGCCATGCGGGCGGCCGCCAGCTCGATGCCGAGGGGGAGGCCGTCGAGCGTGGCGCAGATCTCCGTCACGGCGGCCGCCGTGTCCGGGTCACCGAGCCCGAAATCGCGGCGCACGGCGCGCGCCCGGTCGACGAACAGCGTGACGGCGTCGGATTGGGTGCCGCCGGCGACCGCTAGCGGGGAGACACCCAGCACCGCCTCGGCGTCCACCCCGAGCGGCTCGCGTGACGTCGTGAGGACCCTGAGGTGGCCCGAGCGGCCGACGATCGTCTCGATCGCCGACCCAGCCGCCCTCAGCAGGTGCTCGCAGTTGTCGATGATGAGTAGCAGCCGCTTGCCGGCCAGCGCGGCCGCGACCGTGGTGATCAGCGGAGTGTCGCCCTGCGGCGTGATCCCGAGCACGGTCGCGATCGCGGCGGGGATCGACCCCGGGTCGCCGACCGCCGCCAGCTCGACCATCCACGCTCCGTCGGGGAATTCCCCGGCCAGCTCGGCGCCGACCTCCAGCGCCATTCGCGTCTTGCCGACCCCGCCGACGCCGGTCAGCGTGACCAGCTGCCGGTCGCGCACGAGCTCGGCGCCTTGGCGTACCAGTTCGTCGCGACCGACGAGCGAGGTGACCTGCCGTGGCAGGTTGCCCGCGAAGCGCTCGGCACTGCGAAGCACCGGGAATTCGGTCGGGAGACCGTCGGCAATGACCTGGGACACCGAGATCTGGCCACGCAACCCGCGGAGCACGTGCTCGCCGAGCGGCCGTAGCGACAGGCGGTTGCGCAGCAGCACCTCGGTGGTGTCTGACACAAGGACCTGCCCACCATGCGCGAGCGCCATCAGCCGTGCCGCCCGGTTGACCTCGCTCCCGGAGTAGTTGCCGTTATGCTCCACCGTCTCTCCAGTGTGCAGGCCCATCCGCACCACGAAGCCGATCGTGGCGTCGGCGCGCAGCTTGCGCTGCGCCTCGACCGCGGCCCCGGCCGCGCTCGCCGCCGTCGCGAAGGCGGCGCAGAAGCCGTCTCCGTCGGTGGCGAACACGTGCCCGCCGTGACCCTCGATCGCGTCCCGCACGATCGCGTCGTGGACCCGCTGGGCGGCCGCCATCTCGGCCGGCGCCTCGTCCCACCGGCGCAGGGAATCCTGGATGCTGGTGAACAGGAACGTCACTGTTCCCGACGGTGGGCGGACGGGCACACTAGCACCTTATGTGAAGGTCACAGGGATCCTCGGCACGGAAATGCAGGTAGAAGGCCCGCGACGCGGCGTGACCGAGACGGCGCGCCCCTCAGGGCTTCGTTCCGCGCTGGGCCGGCCTACGGCGTAGCGATCGACCGTATCGGTGATATACCGAGTAATGCGCCCGCCGGTGAGCCGTGCTCAACGTCCGGGCGGTTGCCAGGCGCCATTCGGCGAGCTAGGTGGGGGACAAGATGAGTGGACAGTTGGATCTGTGGCGTCAGGCCGCCGCCAAGTGGAGCGAGGTTTACGGCCAGGTCACCGACAGCCAGTGCGATAGGCCGACGCCATGCGACGAGTGGACCGTTCGCCAGCTCGTGGACCACACCCTGGGCTGGCAGGCCGAGGGCGGCCGCCTGATCGGCGCCGACACCGCCCCCGGTGACGGCTGGGACCGGATCCGCGCTGCCTTCGATGCCCTGCTCTCGGAGCCCTCGCGGCTCACGGGGAGCGTCGCCGAGTTCGGGGGGATCCCGAAGCAGGAGCTGGCCGGGTTCCTGATCGGCGACCTGCTGATCCACAGCTGGGATCTGGCCCGCTCGATCGGAGCCGACGAGACGCTCCCGCCGGAAACCGTCGAGGTCACGACGATCGGCCTCCACCACGTCCCGCCCGCTCTGCTCCGCGGCACCAACCCGCTCGGCCAGAAGATGATGGCCGCGGCCGTCGAAGTGCCCGCCGACGCCAGCCCGCAGGACAAGATGCTGGCGTTCACCGGCCGCCGGCCATAGGCACGAATCCGGGCCGGTTCCGCACGGCTGCCGCTGGAAGCGCCTGCGAGACCGACCCGGATCGCCATCGGTCAGACGGCCGCCACCTGGCCTTCCTGGGGGTCGATGCAGCCGAGGTTCTCGACCACCTTGAAGGTGCCGGCCTCGGAGCGTGCGATGTACATGTTCATCCGCACGTGGTGCTGCCCCGGCACCATCTCGGCCGGGCCGCCCGGGCCTTCGGGGATGCTGGCATGGTCGAGGGCGGCGACCACCTCGTCCTGGTCTAGCGACCCGGCCTCGGTCACCGCTGCCTCCCACAGCTTGAGCGCCCGGTACGTGCCCGAGCACGCCGAGCCTGCCGTGAACATCGCGCTGCCCGGGTACCGCGCGTCGTAGCGGTTGAGTAGCTCGACGCTGAACGGGTCGCGGACGTCCCGGTAGTAGTCCAGGCACCCGTAGAGACCCTCGACGTGCTCGGCAGGCACGAGGTTGAGGAAGTTCTCGTCGAAATAGGTGCACACGAGCTGCCCGCCGCGAGCCGCGAATCCGGCGTCGTGGAGCTGGGCGAGGAACGGGGTCAGCCCGGGCGGGACGATCGTGTTGAACACGACCTCGGCGCCCGATGCCATGATGTCGCCGACGACCCTGGCGTATTCGGTGTGGTCAAGCGGGAAGTACTCCTCACCGGCGATCTCGCCGCCCTGCGACGTGACGATGTCCCGGACCCTCTCGTTCATTACATGCGGCCAGATGTAGTCGGCCGACGGCATGTAGAACCTGCGCGCTCCGGTCTCCTTCATCAGCCAGGGGATAAACGGGTCGAGCTGCTGAGCGGGCACTGGGCCGGTGCAGAAGATCAGGGGATGACATTCCTGACCCTCGTACTGCTCCGGGTAGATGAAGAGCTTCGCGGCCTCGTCGACTACCGGGTCCTTGATCGCCTGCCGGGTTGAGCTGTAGATGCCGCCGACGACCACGTCGACGTCGGCCTCGCGGACGAGCCTGGCGGCCGCCGTGTGCGCGACGTGGTCGTCGGTGGCGCTGTCCTCGACGTACAACTCGACGGGACGGCCAAGCAGGCCTCCGCGGGCATTGATGTCGTCGGTGACCATCTTGGCGACGTTGACGTTGGCGATGCCCATGAAGGACAGCGCCCCCGTCTGGTCGGTGATCAGGCCGACGCGTGCGGGTCGACTGGTTGGGCTAATCATCGTGGCGCTCCTCGCCTACGCCCGGTACTGGCCGAGCAGCGCCGCCGTCTGAGGCTTGCTGAGGTGCCCGGCTTCCTTCAGGATCGGCGGGACCTCGGGATCGGACACGAAGTTGGCCCATCCTTCTTCGTCCCACTCGAACAGCACCCACATCCGGTTCTCCTCGGTCGGGTCGCGAAAGACGGTCGAGCCCCCCGACCCGTGCAGAGCGCGCTTGTCGGCGCCCGTGGTACCGAACACCTTCAGGAATCGGTCGACGTCCTCGACGGTCGTGGTGGCCAGGATCATGATGATCTCCTTCGCTCGGATCGCTGCGAATCTCGGTGATCGCCGTCCGGTCGGTCGGCGTATTGCCACCTTCCGCGAAACGCCCTGGTAGCAGCATCGGCAGATCTACCCATTTCGCCGGTGGGCAGGTGCAGGCCCGGCGCGCCCGCACTACCTCACGACGGCTGCGGGCGCGGCACTCGCCGCGCCCGAACCGCCCTGTCAGGCGGCTTTGCGCGTGGGCGTACAGCTTGGGTTCGATCGGATGACGGGGTCGATGCGACACCTGGTCTGAATATCCCGGGCGCTGCGTATCAGGCCCCGGCCGAGTTATTCGAGCGAGGCTGTGGCGATATGAGCGTGGCGACCGATCTCGGCCCGCTGATCGTGACCGCAGTGCCCGGCGCGGGGACCACGAAGCGCCGCGGAAGCTGTCCCGCACACAGGCGTCTACCGAATCCCGAGGCTTGTGTCCCTAGGACTTGAACCCCCATGTGTCCAAGGCCCAAGGCCTACCAATTGGGCATGCCGCCGACATTGCCCTGAACAGGACATTTGTGCTTTTTGGCGCCGTGTCTTGGCGTAGCCGCCTCAAGCCCCGTTGATGACTGGGCCGAATTGACTTGAGATTCCTCTACGAGGAGGGCGGCCGGATGGGCCCAATGCCACGGGCTTTAGATGTTTGACTGGTTGTGGGTAGTTCCTGTTTTTGGTTACTGCTGGTAGTCGCCTTCCGGCGGGAATGCCGAAGGCCGGCGTGTCGCGCCGGGACGGCCGGGTCCACGGTCCGGCAAGGTTCCTTTCCGGACTGGTTCGCGATGCTTGCGCTGGTCAGGCTGGCGTGTTGGCCATGGTGATGATGGCGGGGGCGATGCGGGTGCCGGTGTCCTTCGCGGTGGCGTGCGCGAAACAGGACGGGGACTTGGACTTGCGGGCGCGGTGCCGGTCCCGGCCGACGACGTTCCGGTATTTCCCGATCTCGCTGGTCACGGCCTGGTAGCAGGTGTTCCCGAGGCGGATCGCGGACAGGACCGACCGCAGGGCGCGGGCGAAGGACAGGTCACGGGGCCGGACCGGGAGCCCGGCACGGCGTCCCTTCCTCGCGGGCGCGGCGGCGAGCGCGGCATCGAGGACGGCGCCCCGGGTCATCCCGGTCCCTGCGGCCCAGGCCGCGAGTTCCTGCCGGACGAGATCCGGGGACCCGGAGCGCAGCATCGGCCCCGTGCCGGGGCCGGCGCCGCGCAGCGGGGCCTTGGCCTCCCGCAGCGCGGTCTCCGACCCGTCCCACCGCCATTTATAGAGCGAGGCGAGCTCGGGGCCGGGGTAGTCCTCCCAGTCCATCAGGTCGGTGACCAGGCAGAACATCTCCGGGACCTCCTGGCCCTCCACCGTGACCCAGTACTCGATGACGCGGACCGCGACCGTGACGCCGTCGCCGGACAGCTCCGCCCGGTACGAGCCGTCGGGCAGGATCGGCGAGGTCCGCCTCAGCGGGATGTCGCTCTTGAGCCTGATCAGCACGTGCGCGGACCGGATCATCCGGGCGATCCGGGCGGCCCCGTGGTAGTTGCGGTCCATCAGCCAGATCCAGTCCGGCGCGAACAGGAACGGGAACTGTTCCATGGCCTCATCGAGCAGGGCCTGCTCCGATCCTGCCTTGCCCGTGCCGGCCGGCCCGTGCGGCATCGCGAACAGCGCCCGGCACGAGCAGCAGGTCAGCGGCAGCGCCCGCAGGCACGGGTACGGGCCGGAATCATCGCCCGTGCCCACGGTGCCGAAGAACGCCCTGTTCACGGGCGTGTCCGGGACCCGGACCAGCGTCCCGTCCAGCGACCCCGCCGTCAGCGGCCTCTTCTTCCCGATGGTCACCGCACCCGGGCAGCCCTCGCCGGCGTGCTCCCGCCAGGCCGAGCCCAGGACCAGGTCCCGGAGCTCTTCCAGGGGGACCGGGCCGAGCGCGTTCCGCCAGTCCCCGGCCGCCCGCGCCGACGCCGGCCGCCACGGCCGCGCCCACGGCACCAGCGCCAGGTCCCCGGCCAGCGCCGCGATCACGTCCTGGACCCGGGAGTCCGGCATCAGCGTCATCAAAACGATCACCCGGATCATGAACGCCCTGGCCAGCAGCCTTTCCCGCTGGCCCTTCACGAACCGGGCGCCCAGCGGCGCCCGCCCCGCGATCCCGCCGATCCCGCCGGCCACGCCCGGCCCGGCCTTCTCCTCCAGCGGCCCCAGCGTCGCATGATGCACCGGGCTGCCCTTCGCCCGGACCTGCCCGTCCCGCCTGACCCGCGCCTCCGCGACCGCGACCACCTTGCAGAACACGACAGCGCCGCCCGTGCCGACCTTCTCCGTCCCCCCGATCACCAGCGCGGACCGGTCACCGCCGCCCAGGTCCCTGCCGCTCTTCAGCGGCGATGCCAGCAGCTCCAGCGGCACCGCGACCATCATCCCGCCCGAGACGGGCACGGCACACGACGGGACAGGGTAAGAAGAAGACACGTGAGGCTCCGGTCAAGAAGTGGGACGTCGACAATCACACTTCTAGCCGGAGCCTCACCCACCTCGCAGGAAACCTGAACAACAAGCCCGCAGCCAGGGGCAATCACACAGCGCAACTAGAAACAGGGCCAGCCCTCAACCGTTTCCCCGTAAAGCCGCTGGCATTGCGGATGGGCCCGCCTCTTAGGTCGAGTTCCCGTTCGAACTTGTACTCGTCGCCGTCTTGGCCGATATAGGAGAATCCGCACTTTTCCGCCACCCGCTGGGAAGCCGCGTTGTCGAAATGACAGCTCAGATGGGCACGGCGAAGACCGATCTGGGTCGCGGCCCAGGCGAGGAGCGCGCTGAGTGTACGGGGAGCGATGCCTTGTCCGCGCAGTTCGGCAGTGACGTTGTAGGAGACCTCGGCCTGCACGCCGGACCGCCGGAGCTCGACCCAGCCGACCGCCTCGCCGTCGGAACTTCGCCGGATCGCCAGGTTCAATTCCCTCCCCTCCCGCCAGGCCCGGAGGTTTCCCTGCGTCCGCATGTCGCCGTCGTAGTGGCTGTCGGGCATCGCCGCGGCTTGGTCAACCGAGTAACCAAAGAAGCGTGCGGTGTCGGGGTCGAGGTCGAACCGGCGGAGCGCGGGTCCGTCGGCCGTCCGCCATCGGTCGAGCACAAGAGCGCCGACGACGATCAGCGGCGGCTCGTGGGGCTGCCAGTCCATGGGAGTTGTCTTACCGCAGGCGGTGGCCAACGTCTGGCCACCGCATTTCGATGGAACCTCCTGGCACGAAAATAGTTTGTCACGGGCTAGCTTCGGCAAGCATGCTTCGAGCATGCCTGACGGCCTCGTCCGCTGGCCGGACGGTCCGGTTACGCCGGGGCCGGGTCGCGGTGATCACGGTCTCGTACAACACGCGTGAGCTCACCGCGCTCTTGCTGTGGTCGCTCCGCCGGGTCCTCGCATGGGAAGCACTGGAAATAGTCGTCGTCGACAACGCCTCGAAGGACGGATCGGCGGACCTGCTCGCTAAGATCGACGCGACTGGGGGATGTCGCCTCATTGCGAACGCGAGGAACGACATGCACGGGCCGGCGCTCACCCAGGCAATGTCGTTCCTCGCGTCGAGACGCATCGGGCTCCCGCGATGGGTCTGGGTGCTCGACTCCGACGTCGTGGTTAGCAGGCCTGATTCGCTCAAGAAGGCGGTGGAGCGGGCGGAGGAGACGGACGCCGCGATCCTCGGCGAGTCGTGGCGGGACGACGAGCACGACATGGACTGCTTTCTGGCGTACTCGCTGCTGATCGACCCAGTGCGCGTCTGGCGGGACGGGATCGAGCCTTTCGTCGATGGCGGGGATCCCGCGTTCGGCCTGCTCCAGTCCGCGAAAGCGCAGGGCGAGACACTGTTCTGAGTTCCCCTTCGCGAGAGACGGCTACGTGATCCATCGGGGCAGGAGCAGTCTTTTCACCGTGTGGGCGTCCGGCGATACTACCCACCCTGACCACTGGTGGGCACGCGACCATCACGAGCCGCACTTCGCTCTCGTAGATGGTGCCGCCGCCAGGCACGATGACCTGCTGAGAGCCTTTCGCGCCGACGTTGGCCCGCTTGATGACCTCAAGGCGGTTGAAGCGCTCAGCATCCCCGGCATGGCTGCCCCCTGACGCCGGGCGGCAGCGCATTACGCGCAAAGGTTCGTGTCCGAGAGGAACTTGAACGCGTACGCCGATGACCTGCGGAATTGCGAGTTAGCTGCAGCCTGGAAGTAAATAAGCTCAGGTCAGAGATATGGATCAAGGTCCAAGGGGACTTGAACACCCCATTTCGATGATGTGAAGACCCAGGTCCACGACGTCAACAACAGCGACATCAACAACATCCGCAAGCACGAACCGAATAATTACCCGGCCTGTTTCGACACTTAGGACAATCCTTCTCACTGCAATGATGGTGGCTGAGGACGTGACGAGGCCGGGCAGCACGTCGGATAGCTATGCAGCTCCTGTAGCTTCGTCTCTCCTGGCGACGGGCGGCCCACCTACGACATCACCCAGAACGGGCCAGCGACTCGTCAGCATCGCGGGCCAGTCGTCCTCGTCATCAAGCCCGAGCCAGCCATCGCCCGATGACACAGGCGCTACCGCCTGCTCTGGCAGGCCCGCAGCCGGGCTCGCCAGCTCTCCCGGTCCTGCTTGTACCGCTCGGCCCGCTCTCGCTGGATGTCAGCGGCGCCGGTCGACTCGGCGACCTCGTCCAGGTCCTCGCCGCCGCGGCGCGTGCCGCCCCAGCGCCGGAGGCAGCAGCGGCGCCGGGGAAGACCGTGGCCGCCGCCCTTGCCAGCGATTTGAACCCCATGAGCAATACCCGGCGGCAGGCGGTCATCGAGCACGCGAGTCGGCGGATCCGGGCTTCGGGATGGCCGGGCTGCCGGCCGGGTGCCTGCGGACCCCGGGCGATCCGGGGCCGGGAGGCCGACGCCAGCCAGGAATCATCGAGTAGGCCGGGGTTCCGGCAGGCGACCGGACGCCCGCGAACGTCGCGCCGGAGTCGGCCGGTGCGGTCCCGGGTCGCCGGGGTACAGGAGCGTGCGGCTGCCCGGTGCGTCGCGCCCGATCGTGCCATCACGCTGAGTGATACGTGACGTCAGGGAGAGCGCGCACACTCCCGCCTTATGCACGATCTCAGTACTGCGTTCGCCGGTCATCTCGGGGGCGCGGAGGGATCGATCTGGCGCGACGCTACCTCCGTAGGCGCGGAGATGTGGGGTGAGCTTCGGCAGATCAGTCGTGCCGGCTGACTGACTAGATCGATTTGCAGCCTAGTCGGTGGCACGCTAGCTGCCCGGATTCCACGGCAGCCGGTAGGCGCGGTAGGTGCTCACGCCGTCGGGGAGCTTGGCGTTGAACAGCAGCTTTCCTGAGGGGCTGAACTCGGAGAAGTATGACAGCCCGCCCCAGCTGACGAACAGGTCGCCGTTCTTGGTCGTCTGCGCGCTGCCGGTCGCGCCCGCCGTCAGGCCCTCCGGCTGGTTCACGGACTTGATCAGCGTCGCCGTGCCGGTGGCCAGGTCCAGGCTGATCGTGACCGCGCGGCTGGACGAGTACAGGGTCGACTGCCCGTCGGACTCGTCGTCGAAGACCGTGTACACGCCGCTGCCGAGCGCCTCGGGGTCGTGCTGGAACGCGAAGATCTCGCCGGCGCTGTCCAGCTTCTGGCCGGGCGCGGCCTTGATGGCGAACGTGCTGTGCTTGCCGCCGAGCTGCCATATCATCGCCCCGGTGCGGAGGTTCACCTTGTAGATGGTCCAGGTGAAGCGCGAGCTGATCAGCAGGTTGCCGTCGGTGTCGAGGTGGGCGGCGTTGATGTGGAACCAGTCCCACGGCTGGTCCGGCTGCGGCATCGGGGCGTGGCTGTCGCTGTAGGGCACGTGGCCAGAGCTGACCCACTGGAACAGCAGCTTGCCGGTCTTGATGTCGATCTCCTGCACGACGCCGTCGATGACCTGCTGGTGCGCGGACAGGCCGAGCGAGGTCAGGTTGGCGGTGCCGATCGTGTCAGCGAGGATCAGCGCGGTGTTCCACGGCGTGATCAGGAACTCGTGGAAGTCGGGCAGATACCCGTTCGCCGGCTTGACGGCGGCGATCTGCTGGTAGCGGGCGTTGTAGATAACGTCCTCGCCGCCGGCGCCGCTGTCCTGGAACCAGGTCAGCACCGGCTTGCCCAGGTAGGTCTGGGTGCGGAAGTCGGTGGCCAGCGTGTCCGCCGGCAGCCGGTGGAACCAGAGCACCTTGCCGGTGATGCTGACGATCTCCGGGCCGGTGCCGTACTGGCCGCCGCTCTGCGGGGCCAGGAAGATGTCGCCGTTGCCGTTGTCCGCGCCCTTGGTCAGCACCGTGACCGCAGGTGCTGGCGTGCTCGATGTCGGTGTCGCTGCCGGTCCGGACGAGCACGAGACGACCGCGGCGCACACCGCGGCGGTCGCCAGTGCCGCGGCTGCCGTGGACTTCACGAGAACCTCCGAGACAATTCGCCGCCCCGCCGGAAACTCTCCTCACGCCCTATAACGAGCAACTCGCCCCGCCGTTCCCGCTACGCGGCGACCAGTTATCGTCGGCGTCGTGAGCGGGCATGTTGCGGCGATCGGGGTGACGGGGCACCTCCGTCATCCGCCGGTTCACCGGCGGCCGGAACGACCGCTGCGAGCCATTCACCTGGACCAAGCCCGCCGGCGAGATCCTCGCCAAAGCCATCCGTAATGAAACGTCATTAACGTGACGTCAGGGACCCTATCGAGTGTTCTCACGTCGCTGTTCTTACTCGCTGGTGGCTGCATACTCTGCAGCGGCTGCTGCTGTACTGACCAAGTGCGGCACACCGAACGGATCGATCTGTACGCGTTCAACCGGGCGGCCAGTGCAGATTCAGCAATCAAATCTCGCCTGGCGCGCGTCGCATAGCGTCTGCTCGTCCGCTTCCATTGAGGCCGCCGGGTACTACCCAGCCCGTCTTGTACGGCGGCTTGAGAGCGTCACCTGACCGGGATGGCCACCATCGCCGACTCGATGCGGGCGAGGGCCACTGCCGGCTCCGGACGGAAGCCTGCCCCGGTGAGCAGCCGCGCGTACTCCGACTCGGTGCGCCCGCCGCCCGGGAGGATGGTGATCAGCCGGATGTCCAGGTCCTTCGCGAGGTGCGGCGAGTCGTCGTCGGGAATGATCGCCTCGACTAGCAGCAGCTGGCCATCATCGGGGATCGCGGCGCGGACGGCGCGCAAGATGGCGAGTGCCTGCTCGTCATTCCAGTTGTGAATGATGTGCGCCAGCAGGTAGCCGCCGGCGCCTGACGGCAGCGGGTCGGTGAAGAAGTCGCAGGCCACGACGTCGCAGCGGTCGGCGAGGCCATTGGCGGCCAGCTGGGCCTTGGCCCCGGGAAGGGCCCGGTCGAGCTCGGTCAGGATGCCGCGGACGCCGGGGTGTGCCTGCAGGATGGCGGTGATGAACCCGCCGTGCCCGCCGCCGACATCGACCACGGTGCCCAGCTTGGCGAAGTCGATCGCCTGCGCCAGCGCGCTGGCGGCAGGGGCGTCAGTACCCTTCACCAGGGCGTCGAACCCGGCGGCGGTCGCCGGCCGCGTCGCGAGGTAGGCGTACAGGCCGCCGTATCTGTCGATGAGGGGTGCCTTACCGCTGCGTATCGTCTCGGTGAGCTCGCCGAGGGCGTTCCATATCCCGGGATCGGCGTTGAACCGGAAGCCGGCGAACGCCCACCCGTCCATCACCGACCTGCGCGCCCCGGGCCCTCGCGACGCTGACCCCGGCCCGGAGCCGGGGACGATCATCCTGGACCAGGACCAGTCCACGGTCGCCGCCACCGAGCAGGCCTGGCGGTGGATCGACCGCCTGGGCGTTCCCGGGCCTAACCCTGCCGAGCCGCTGCCACCGCACCACCTGCTGGCGGACATGCAGGCCACCAGCATGAACGAGCCGCCGCGGCGGCCGTGAAGACGGGAGGGTCGCCAAGCCCCGGGCACGCTCGCTCCTGCGGCATGAGCCGGCGCCAGCGCCGAGCTCGATCATCTAACTGAGCAGCCCGGTCCCGGACACATGGTCATGGCAGCCGCCCGCACGCCGGTGCGGCGCCGGATGGGTGCTTGCGAGGCCACTCCGCCAGCCACGCACCGGGAACACGCACACGACCCTGATAAGCCAACCGCAACCGAATCCTTCCCCGCTCCCGATGATCTTCCGCCACTCGCCGGCGTCAAGCTCGAGTCCCGGACGGGGTGCTGCTGACCGCTGTGCGGGCCACGAGCGGTGGCGACCATGACGCGATGGCGCCGAAAGTTCATCCGATTGAGTGTCGGGCCTGCTCCAGGTTCGACTGGTGAGGGCCGGAGAGCCAGTCTTGACTCAGGCGCGCGTCGGCCGGTTCCTCTCCTCGCCGCAGCGCGTCGATGTAGGCATGATCGGCGGCCAGGCGAGCCGCTACCTCGGGACCCTCGGCAACGGCGCCGTGGCCGGGGACCAGGACATCGACGCGCCTGGCGGCCTCACCCAGCCGGTCGAGCGCCGTCTCGTAGGCGCCCACCTGATCGGGGCGGCGAGGGTCGAAGAGCGGGATCAAGACGTCGGAGAGCATGTCGCCGGCGAGCAGGACACCACGGTCCGCGAGGAGGACCGCGGCGTGGCCGATGGCGTGCGCCTGATGCTCGACGATCTCGCCCGGCACGGGTCCGCCGTCCGCGGGCAGCGGGGTGACGAGCCCGAACAGCTCAAGAGGGATGCCCGACGCGCTCTCCGCCGCCATCTTCTGCCCCCGGTCTCGGGCTTCACTTGCAGCGTGGGCGCCGGCGGGGGTGGCGTAGCGCGGCACGTCGCCGAACCGGGGATGCCAGAGCAGGTGGTCCCAGTGCGGATGGGTGGAGAACCCGGCGACCACCGGGAGGCCGAGCCGGTCCAGGTCATCGGCGAGCTGGTTCAGCTCCGAGCCATCGATGCCGGGATCGACCAGGATCAGCCCACCCTCCCCGCGCACCGCGATGGCATTGCTCCAGACCCACGCGCTCTGCCGGACCCAGACGCCGTCGGCCACCTGATTCAGCATGGTGTTCATGGTTACCTCCTCGCCCGCCGCACCGTCACCGGCTCGGCCATTGGCCAGCGCTACCTTTATGCGAACGTAACCGTGCGACTGGCTCGCGGTAAGGTCCAATTCCATGCCGGTTGAGAAGGCCGGTTCGGGCCGGGCTCCCGCCCGCCGACCAGGGGAGGCCATTACCGCCTTCGCAGCCAAGCTCGCCGATGTCCCCACCCCAGCTGGACCGACACCAACCAGCTCGGCCACGCGCCGATCCCAGTCACGCTTGGCACAACCCGGTGTCCTGACCCAGAGGGAGGTGCGTCGTGACCTCGATCGACGCCCGCGATCGGCGCCCGCGGAACTCTCGAACCTCCGACGCCCACAGCAGCTCGGATGCCATTACCGCGCAGCACGCGCCTCCTCTACCCGATCGCGAGCATCGCCTCGGCGACCTCGCCGGCCGCGGCATCGGGGATCGCAGTGGCGGCCTCCTCGAGGACGAGCAACCGCGCCCCGGGGACCTCGCGCGCGATCGCCTCCCCGTTACCGACGGGGAAGAACGAGTCGCGGCGGCCGTGGACGACGAGCGTGGGGACCTCGATCTCGGGCAGGCGCTGGCGCCAGCGGGGTTTGCAGTTGAGCTTGGCGAAGACCATGCCGAGCTGGTTGGCCATCTGGATCGGGGGTGCGGTGCCGGGTGTGCGGTCCCAGATGCGCCCGGCGATCGCGCGTGCGGCGACGGGGTCGTCGCCGAGGATCTCCGCGCCGGCGGCGGCGAACTCTGCCACCGCCTCGCGGTCGGTCCAGTCGGGCATCGGACGCGTGAACAGGCGCTTCATCGTCGCCTTGTCGTGGTCGGGGAGGTCAGCGTCGGGCTTGCCGGGCGCCACCGCGCGGGTGCCGGCCAGGGTGAGCGCCGAGAACGCGCCGGGATGGTCGAGCGCAGCGACCTGGGCGACCATCCCGCCGACGCCGATCCCCGCGAGGTGAGCGGGCCCGCCGCCGAGCGCTTCGGCAAGGGCCGCCGCGTCGGCGGCGAGGTCGCGCAGCGTGTAGGCGGGCGCCTCCGGGTCCGCTGTCGTCGACTCGCCGCTGTCGCGCAGGTCGTAGCGCACCACGCGTCGCCCGCCGACGGCGAGGCGCTCGCAGAGCGCGTCGGGCCAGGAGAGCATCGTCGTCCCGCCCGCGAGCAGGACGAGGGGTGCGTCGTCGTCACCGAAGGACTCGACGCCCAGGGCGACCTCATTGGCGTTGACGGTGGTCATCGGTCAGCTCTCCAGGGCGGCGGCTATCGGCGCGGTCTTCGAGTAGCCGGCGGCCTCCACGATCTTGCCGTCGACGACCCGCATGACGTTGACGCCGCGGACCGAGTCGTCGGGGCCGGGGCCCCAGACGTGGCGCCAGCGGATGAGCGCCCACTCGTCGCCGGTGTGGACGTCCTCGACCTCGAAGTGGCTGGTGGTGTCGTCGACGAGAGCCTCCCACGAGCTGAACGACGCGTCGTAGCCCTCGTAGCGGGTGCCGTCGGGAGGGTGGCTGGACGCTCTGCATGACGCAGTCGGGGCAATGATGTCCTCGAGGAGGGTGGCGTCCCGCTCCCGGAACGCCCGGTTGGGGCGGTCGATGACCTCGTCGGTTGTCCTCGTCATGATCGCAGTTCCTTGTTGGTTGGGGTTGGGGTCGGACCCTGCGCTTCCGTGGACACGGTGCCCCCCGAAGGCGGATCAAGGTCAGTCGTCGCTCAGTTAGACAGGACCATCGCACCGATCTCATCGGTTGTGGCCACCGTCGCCATCTCCTGGCTTCAAGATCCGAAACTCAACCGCCGAAGGGCCGGCGACCTTGGTCCTGGCCGCCCGGGACCTTCGCCTGCGGACCCAGCCGGTGGCGGCGCTAACATCAGTACTGCCCGGAAGGCAATCCTGGCGGGACGCCGAAGGGAAACCGGACCGGGCAGCGGCCGAAGGGACCGAGCCGGAGCGCGCTGCGGGCTGGGACACCAGCCGGCGGCGGGTGACGGGGAGGGATCCGGGCGGGCAAACGGGAGACCGGAGGAAAGCCCGCCGGGGAACCCCGGGCCGCGTGGTGAGGCCCCAGACCACCCGGGCCGCAGTGCCCGGGGATCCGGGGCCGCACACATCCGCGGCGCCGCCCGCCGCGTCGGCGGCGGTCCCGGTGACCGGCCTGCGGCCCGGCCGCCGGACGGGTGGTGACAACACCCAGGCAGACCTTCAAGGAATTTCGAGCCCTCAAGAGCGAATCACCCTGCAGCAGGCTCAAGGAAATCTCACCGGAGTGTGCCTTGATGGCGCAGACCTGACTGGCGCGCAGGCAAACATTGAAACCAGGTGGCCGACTGGCGTCATTACGCTCTGAACGTACACTGAGTGATGGCCTCGTGGGAGGCCGCCGACCACGGCCGCCCCATATGCTGCGTTCAGAAGTACTCGGCGCGGCAACGAGAGGGTCTCCCGAACGGATGGCAATATACTTGCTGCCTTTGTCCGTTACCTAAGGCCGGACATGATGCCGCAGCGAAAACTAATCGACCCGGCAGGTGAAATTGCTCTGGCAGAACTGGACGATATGCGCGCGGCCGTCGAGGATATCCGGCGAACTAACAGAGGAATATTCGGCGATTAGGACGCTCGTACTCCGACCCGGCCGACACTCTGCGTTACGACCCCTGGCCTATGGCCGCCGCGCCCTTAGCCAGGGCGGCTTCAGATAACCGCCTTATCGGGCGCCAGTTCCGGCCAGTCGGCGTGGTCGTTCGTGCCGAACCGAACGGGGCGTTCTGTCGCATCGGGAAGCCGAAGCGTGATCAAGATCCTCGTGGTTCCTGCGGTTCGCCTGCTCATTTGACCGTTGGGGGCGATCTCGCGCGCACACCGCCCTCATGGAAATTATACGATAAAGGTGGAAATTACCTAATTGGCGCCTCGTGGCGCTGGGGAATTATATAAGCCCATAGCTGCCAACGTCGGCTGAAATTTTCCGATGTCGCTTGACAGAAAGGTCAAGCAAGGTCACGGTAGAGAACGGCCGACCTGTCGAGCTGATGGTGGTGATAAAGGATGCGCTGGTTAGCCCGTCGGCCGTCAGCGAATGCAAGTCCACCGCAGGCGGACCTGGTAGACGCCGGCATGTGGGATGCCGATGACGTGCTACTGGGCACCGGCGAGCTGCTAGCGGCAGCTGAGCGCTTCATCACGCTGTTCCATGATGAGGACCCGAGGGCGGCTGCTTTCGCCGACCGGATGCGGCAGGTCCGTGGTGAGGTAAAGGCGCACGGGACCTACCGGCACACTCCTGAGGAACTCACGTTCGCCGCCCGTGTCGCGTGGCGGAACAGCTCGCGCTGCATCGGTCGGCTGTACTGGCGTAGGTTGCGGGTCAGAGACCGGCGGCAAGTGAGCGCCGCGGATCAGATAGCGGCCGAATGTGTCAGCCATCTGCGCGAGGCCACCAATAGCGGACAGATCCGGCCAATGATCACCGTCTTCGCGCCGGATGCCCCCGCACGGCCAGGCCCGCGCATCCTTAATTCGCAGCTGATCGGCTACGCCGGTCATCAGCCCGGCCCGGCCGTGATCGGGGATGCGGCGCACCGGGAGATCACCCGCCTGGCTCGGGAACTCGGCTGGCGGCCCGGCGATCCGCCCGGCCGGTTCGACCTGCTGCCGCTGATCATCCAATCGCCGGGATTACCGCGGGTCTGGTTCGAGCTGCCCAGGGACGCCGTGCTCGAGGTCCCGCTTCGCCACCCGGACCTGGCCTGGTTCCGTGAGCTGCGGCTGCGCTGGTACGCGGTCCCGGTGATCAGCGACATGTACCTGGAGGCTGGCGGCATCCGCTATCCAGCCGCGCCGTTCAACGGCTGGTACATGTGCACGGAGATCGGCTCTCGTGACCTCGGCGACGAGGGCCGGTATAACCAGTTGCCGGAAATCGCCGCCCGGATGGGCCTGAGCACCGACAGCCCCCGGACGCTTTGGAAGGATCGCGCGGTCACCGAGCTGAACGTCGCCGTGCTCCACTCCTACGAGACGTCCGGGGTGAAGATCGCCGACCATCACACCGAGTCGGAGCGCTTCCTGGCGCATGTCGAGAAAGAACAGCAGCACGGCCGGCGCTGCCCGGCCGACTGGTCCTGGATCGTGCCGCCCACAGCCGGCTCGACCACGCCGGTGTTTCACCACTACTACGACGACTTCGACGCGTCACCGAACTTCTACCGGCACACCAGCTAGCGGGCGGCTCGCCCGGTTCAGGTGCCGGTGCCGGACCGGGGCTTGGCCGCGAGCAGGGCGTCGTCGAAGTGAATGCGCTCGCGCTCGAGGCCGGCCCGGGCGAGCACCCGGATGGTCTCGCGCACCATCTCCGGCGGGCCCGCGACGTACGCCTCGCAGTCGGTATGCGGCATGTACCGAGCGGCGACCCGGCCGACGTTGCCCTGCATCCCGTCGAAGGCGGGGTCGTCAGAGGTCACCGGGATCAGCTGGAACCCGCTGTAGGCATCCTCAAGCCGCCATAGATCCGGCAGGTCATAAAGCTCGTGCCGCCGCCGCGCCCCGCAGTAGAGATAGATCCGCCGCTGCGTCACGGCCGACTCGCGCACCGCCTGCTCGATGATTGCCTTGACCGGCGACAGCCCAGTGCCGCCGGCCACGCACAACAGGTCGCGGCCTGCGGCCCGCTCCAGCGTCATCGTGCCAAGAGGCGGGCCCAGCACCAGCTGAGAGCCGGGCGATGTGTAGCGCACCAGCGCGTTGCTCACCCAGCCACCAGGAACCGCCCTCACGTGCAGCGCTAGTAGGCCATCGTCGCGTGGCATGCACGCGATCGAGTACGACCGCCAGACCCGCGGCCAGCGCGGTGTCTGCACGGTTAGGTGCTGGCCCGCCATGAACGGCAGCGGCTGATCTGGTGCGATGGTCAGCACGGCGATGTCGTCCGCCCGGTGGTCAACGTTGACCACCTCAGCGGTCCATGAGGCCGGACTCTTGGCGGCGTCCTCCTCTGCCGCCTTGATCATCAGCGATGAGCCAGCTGCGTAGACCTGAGTCCATGCCTCTTGAGCCTCGCTGGTGAAGGCGTCTCGGGCGAATGCCCGAAGCGTCGCCAGCAGCGCCGTGCCCACCGCCTCGTACATCTCCGGCTCAACCTGGTATTTGCGATGGTCCCGACCCAGCTGGGAGAGGTAGGCAGCCATCTCATCCGGCGTGGACAAGCTCTCCACGATCCGGCCGAGGGCACGGAACAGCCGGTCCCGCTGTTCATTCATGGCTGGCGGGAAAAGCTGGCGAAGGTGCGGCTGGCGGAGGAACAGCTGGCCGTAGAAGAAGCCCACCGCCTTGTCGCCAGCGTCGGCGACGTAGCGGAACGTTTCCTTGATCGCCGCGATTGCCGGGTCGGGCTCGGCTGCTGCCTGCTCCAGGACGGCATCCGGCTGCTGGCCTGGCTCCTCATGCTCGGCTTTGGGTGCCGAAGTCTGAGGAGGCTGGCCTTCCGGCGAGGGCATCTGCCTCGCCGGCATCTCATGGACATGGGCCTCCTGGCAAGAAGCATCCGGCCGTCCGGCCGTCTCCTGCGGAGACCCAGCGGACGGATAGCAGGCTCGATTGGATACCGCCGGGAGCTCTGGCACGTCGTGCTGCTGCGTCACCCCGTTCTGCGGCAGCTCCATCAGATCCTGCGGTGCCGACAGCCCTGCGGGCGGGGCCAGCAGCGCGGGTGCAGAGAGGAACTCCTGCTCAGCGTCAGCATCCATGGCCCGCAGGCCCTTATGCAGCCGGGTCAGCGTATCCAGGTCCTTGCTCCACGAGCGCACCCGCCACCAGGGCGCTAAGCCTCTGCGGCGACTCTGCTCGGCTTCCGCCGCGGTCACGCCGTGACCCGCCGGGCCTCGGCGACGGCCTTCGGCTGAGTCTGGACGCGGTCGGCGAGCTCACCCGACTGATCGCGGCACGGCATCATTGTCTCCTTATCTCGCCGCCTTGCTCTCCCGAAGACTTATGAACACGCAGGGTATTTATGTGATCCTATACTGTGAGATACCGAGAGGTCAGTCCGTCTGTGGAATTTCATCTGACGCAAGTGCGAACTCGCCCACGCCTCCCGCGGGTAGTCACTTGCGCCCGTCTTGTTCGGCGGAAGGCCCGGCTGGGCATTAGTCCTGTCGACTGGCAGTAGCGAGATGAGAACACCTCCGGACTCACCTGACGCAGTGCGTCCATGTCGGCCAGGGTCCGTACGATCTCGATCAGCGGGAACTCGCCGGCGCCTGGCCAGCTGCGGTCGAAGCAGTTTTCCTCCAGGGCCACGCCGGCTGGTAGCCGCAGGGGGCCGTCGTTGAGTTGCACGCAGTGAACCCGGTCTCCCGGGATTTCCTTGAGCATGTCCGGGGTCGATCCGCTGCGAACGTAGTGGAGGGTGTCGAAGACGATCCCCGCCGTTCGGCCGTCTTCCGCATCGGCCTTGGCGCAGCTGAGCACCCCGAGGACATCCTCGACGCCACCGCGGCGAGCATGGCGCACCCGATGTCGAAAGCCCAGGAACGCGGCGGGTTCTCGACCGGTGTCCAGAAGGACATACTCGTATCCATGCATCCTTTCCGGGTGTTCAGGCGTCGCGGCGGCGCAGCCGCCAGGCGGCCAGACCGGTCAGGACGACCGCGTACCCGCACAGGACCGCGAATCCGTTCCAAGGACTTAGCTGCTGCCCGCCGAACAGCTTCCCGGCCCCCCATAGGGCCCCGCCGGCATTTGACGGCAAGTAGGGCGCGAACCCCCGGATGCTGTGCGGAAGGTACGCCGTGACGATCGGCACCACGAAGAACACGGCGGCGAACACCGACAGGCCGGCCGCGGTCCGCCGGAGCATGCCGCCCAGGGCCAGGCCGATGACGGCGATGACCGCCAGGTACAACGACGCGCCCGCCACTTCCCGCAGCACGCCCGGGTCGGTCAGCGAGATTGCCGAACCGCCCCGGGAGGACTCCAGGGCCGTTGTCACAAGAAACTCGGCTACCGCGGCCAGCAGGCTCAATGGCAGCACCAAGCCCACCAGCACGATCAGCTTCGCCCAGAGCACCGGAAGCCGGGACGGCACGACCGCCAGCGTGGCGCGGATCATCCCGGTGGCGTATTCGCCGCTGAACATCAGCACGCCGAGCACGCCCAGCACGAGCTGGGCGATCACGACGCCGGCCAGGCTGACCGCCACCCCGCCCGCGGCCGAATTGCCGGCCGAGATCTTGTACGGCGCCCCGGATCCTGCTATCGCGGCACCCAGGCCGACGATTAGCAGGACCGCGAGAAGCCCGCACCACCAGGTCGAACGCAGGGCCCGCAGCTTGGTCCACTCTGAGCGGACGACGCGGACCTGGGTAACTGGTCTCGCTGCTGTCGCCGGAGCCGCCCCCGAGCCGGCACGAGCCTTGTCTTCGTGACGGCGCTCATCGCGTCGCTCCGGCGTGGTATTCGATGCTGTCCTGGGTCACTTGCGTGAAGGCCTCTTCCAGCGAAGCGTGGGTGGGGGTGAGCTCGTAAACGGGCAGGTGAGCCCGCCAGGCCGCCGTCCCGATCTGCTCGGCGGTGGTGCCGGACACGCGCAGCAGGTCCGTTCCGTCATTGATCACCGTGACACCGGGAGCGGCCAGCACCTGGCCCAGACGCCCGGTTTCCGGCGTCCGGACCAGCACGCCAGCGGCCGCGTGGCCGACGAAATCCTCGACGCTGGTCTCGCTGATGAGCCTGCCGCGTCCCAGCACGACCAGCCGGGTGGCCGTCTGGGCCATTTCGCTCATCAGGTGCGAGGAGATGAAAACCGTCCGCCCTTCGGCGGCCAGCGACTTGAGCAGCAGCCGGATCCAGCGCACGCCGTCCGGGTCCAGGCCGTTGACCGGCTCGTCCAGCACCACGGTCTGCGGCTGGCCCAGCAGCGCCGCCGCCACGCCCAGCCGCTGCCCCATGCCGAGGGAGAAACCGCCGGCCCGCCCGCCCGCGACCTCGCCCAGCCCGGCCAGCTCGATCACCTCATCGACCCGGCGGCGGCCGATCCCGGCCGTCCGCGCCCCAGCAGGTTGTTGCGAGCCGACAGCCCCGGGTGCACCGACCGCGCGTCCAGCAGGATGCCGAGCTCCGACATCGGGGCGGCCGCCCCGGGATAGTGCTTGCCGTTGACCCGCACCGTCCCGCTCGTCGGCCGGTCCAGCCCGGCGATCATCCGCATCGTGGTGGACTTGCCCGCCCCGTTCGGGCCGAGGAATCCGGTGACCACGCCCGGCTCCACTACGAAGCTCAGCCGGTCGACGGCGGTCTTGTCCCCGTACCGTTTGGTCAGGCCATCAATCTCGATCATGTTCGTTCCCTTCACCAGTCGTGTTGATGGTTAGGCGGCGACGCCGCACCCGGCGGGCGGCGTGCTGGCAGCGGCGATTTCGGCTGTGATGGGGCAAGGCCTGAAGCCTTTGGCCACTAGCCATACGCCCAGCGAGAACTCCCATGCAGCCACCGGAAGTGCCGCAAACAGGGGGGAGCCCAGCTTGATGCCGCCGAGCAGCGTTGCGAATACGGAGGCGATGAGCAGGGGGGCTGCGACGAGTCCCATCGCGGGAATGATGCGGGGCACAAGCCGGGACCGGTACATCAAGGAGCCCAGCAGCAGTGCGTTGATGCCCGGCATGAGGCTCTGTGAGAGCAGGAATGTCCAGTTGTACGCCGCGACGTGCGACGCGCCGGTGGTGACCAGCGCGGCCGCATCGGCCCCGGCCGCTCCGCCCAGGTCCTGCCGCAAGGTCACCAGCGACAGGAGGCTGATGACACCGGCGAAGATCATGCCGGCTTCCAGGACGCGGGCGGCGACAAAGCCAAGCGCGACGCCTTCGTTTTGCCGCTTGACCACCGGATAAAGCGTGACGGCGGTGCCGATGCCGGCCAGGGCGACGATCACCTCGAGGAAGCCGCCCACGAGCACCCCTGTGCTGGCGCCGGAGCCGAGGACCCAGTCCCGGTGGTCCCGCGCGGGGCCGTAGAGCGCGAGGGTGGGGATCGAGACGAAGGTGATCAGGTAGAACACGCCGGCGGTTAGCGCCGTCCTCCGCATTTTGTCCACCGGCGCGCGCTTCGCTGCCGCGGTTCGCTCGGTTGTCGTGGTCCGCAGGGTGGTGGTCATGTCGGTCTCCTCGAGCTGAGTGGTTCTTCTAGATGGCAGCTGGCGCGCCGGGTGCTGAGGCGGCACTGTCGTGGCGCTGAGGCGGGACCTATGGTGGCCTCATGCAGGTACGGCTGTTCGGCGCGCTTGAAGCGGAGCAAGCGGGCGTGCCGGTGCCGGTCCGCGGGGCTAAGCAGCGGGCCCTGCTGGCGCTGCTGGCGCTGCGGCCGGGGCAGCCGGTCAGCGCCGACCGGCTGATCGACGTGCTGTGGGGTGACGGGCAGGCGGCCCACCCGGGCAACGCCCTGCAGGCCCAGGTCGGCCAGCTGCGCCGCACCTTCGGGGCGGCGGCGGTCATCACCACCGAAGCCGGCTACGCCCTGGACGCCGCGCCTGGGGACGTCGACATCGCCCGCTTCGAGCACCTGGCGGCACAAGGACGGCGCCTGGCGGAGGCGGGGGAGACGGCGCTAGCGTCAACCACGCTGGGCGAAGCGCTACGGCTGCGGCGAGGGGAGCCGCTGGCCGACTTCACCTATGCAGGCTTTTTTGATGCCGAACGGACGCGGCTCGACGAGCTGACCCTGGTGGCGATCGAGACCCGTGCCGAAGCCGACCTGGTGCTGGGCCGTCACGGCGAGCTCGTAGGCGAACTGGAGGCGTTGTGCCGGGCGCATCCGCTTCGCGAACGGCTGTGGGAGCTGCTCATGCTCGCCCTCTACCGGGCCGGCCGCCAGGCCGAGGCCTTGCGCGCCTACACCGAAGCCCGTGACCGCCTGGTCGACGAGCTCGGCATCGACCCCGGCCCGGCCCTGCGCGAGCTCGAGGCCCGCATCCTGGCTCAGGACCCATCACTCGGCGCAGCCGGCCCGGTAGGTCTCCACGCGGTTCCGGCACCGATGGCAACGGGCAACCTGCGGGAGCGATTGAGCAGCTTCGTCGGTCGCACAGCCGAACTCGCGGAGCTGAGCGAGGCAGTCCGCTCTAGCCGGCTGGTGACGCTGATCGGTCCCGGCGGGGTGGGCAAGACCCGGCTGGCGGTAGAGGCGGCCGCCGCGCTGCGCCAAGAGCACCGGGACGGGGCCTGGCTGGTCGAGCTCGCCAGCGTCACCGGGCCCGACGGGGTCGCGCGGGCTGTGGCCGGCGCGCTCGGGGCGGCCGCGGCCGGCCTGGTTGGCCCGCCTTCGCCGGCCTCGACGGTGGAGCTCATCGTGCGCTACCTGGCCGGGCAGTCGGTCCTGGTCGTCTTCGACAACTGTGAACACGTGATCGGCCAGGCGGCAGCCCTGGCCGAGACGCTGGCCGGAACGGTGCCCGGTCTGCGGCTGATCGCGACGAGCCGCGAGCCGCTCGGCGTTCCCGGCGAAGTCCTGGTGCCGGTGGGCCCGCTGGCCCTGCCGGCCGCAGTCGAGCTGTTCGTCGATCGCGCCCGGGCGGTGCGGCCCGGATTTACCGCCGACGGGCGCACGCGTCCGGTCATCGACGACATCTGCCGCCGGCTGGACGGCCTTCCCCTGGCCGTCGAACTGGCCGCCGCCCGCGTTCGTTCACTGACCTTGGCCACCCTGGCGGAACGGCTCGATGACCGCTTCCGGCTGCTCACCGGGGGTGCCCGCACGGCCCTGCCCCGCCAGCAAACCCTTCGGGCGGTGGTGGACTGGAGCTACGACCTGCTGTTCGAGGACGAGCGCCGCCTGTTCGCGCGGCTGTCGGTTTTCGCCGGAGGCTGCGACCTGGCCGCCGCCGAGGCGGTCTGCGCCGACGACCAGGTGCCGGCGGGCGAGGTCCTGGACGTTCTGAGCCGGCTGGTCGACAAGTCCCTCGTCGCCGCCCCTGACACCGGTCCTGACGCCCGGTTCATTCAGCTCCAGACGCTGTGGCAGTACGGCCGGGACCGCCTGGATGAATCCGGGGAGGTTGACACCGTGTGCGCCCGGCACGCCGCCTACTACCGGCAGATGGCCGAGGAGGCGCACGAGGGCCTGCGGGGCGCTACCGGGCCGATGTGGCGAGAACGCCTCACCTCGGAGCTGGGCAACCTGCGGGCCGCGCTCGACTGGTTCGCCGCACGAGGCGACGCCGATGCAGCGCTGTCCCTGGCGTCGGGAATGGCCTGGCTGTGGTTCATCAACAGCGACTCTGCCGAAGGAGCACGCTGGCTTGGTGACGCGCTCGGCGCGAAGGGGCCGCGCCGTCCTGAACTGGCCGCGACCGCCCAGGTCTTGCACGGCTATTACGTGTGCGGCTATTTCGTGTCCATGGCGGTCAGCCCCGAGGCTGGTGTTCTCGAATGTGAAGAGGCGGTCGCCGCGTTGACGACCAGCGACGATCGGGTTCGTCGAGCGGAGGCGCTGGTGCTCTGGGCAACGGTGCTGATGCGCGCGCACGAGTCCGAACGATCTCTCGACGCATTGAGCGAGGCACACGATCTGCTGGAACCGGCTGTGCACGGCTGGCAGCTGGCCCTGCACGACTTGATAGTCGCCTGGAACCTGGCGTTGCTGGGGCGCCTCGATGGCGCGGAGCAAGCCGCCCGCTCCAGTGTCGAGCGGTTCGACGCGCAAGGGGATGTCTGGTTGCCTGTCGACTCGCTGAGCATCCTTGCCCTCATCGCCGAAGCCCAAGGCGACCTCGATGGTGCGTCAGCGACCTACGAAGCGCTCCTGGAGCGATGCCGCGCAGCGGGGCAACGCGGTTACGTGCTGTTCAGTCTCCTCCGTCTTGCCGCGTTGCGCGGCAGGCAAGGCGACGACGCCTCAGCCGACGGCCTGTACGAGGAGGCGATTGCATGCAGCTTCAACCCATCGGTGTCTGCCGACGCGATGGTCGGCCAAGCGGCGGTTGCCCGTCGGCTCGGCGACCTGGCGCGGGCGCGGGCGCTGCTCGACGCGGCAGGCAGCTACTACCGAGACCTGGACCTACCCGGCGGCCAGACCGCCGTGCTCGCTGGCCTGGTGTGGTGGGCAGTCAGCGCGGGCAAGACAGACGACGCGATGGTCTTTGCCGCAGACGCCTCCCGGGCCGGCGCTGCCAGCGGGAACTCGGCAATACAACTGCTCGCCGAGACCGCCGTAGCCGCGGTCAGGGCGCTCGCCGACCCGACCCGCCCCAACGTCGAGGCCTTGGTCGCGCTCGCTCAGCAGCGCGCCCAGAGTTTGTCGTACCGCAGTCTCACCAGTTTCACCGACGAGCCGGATGTCACCGCGCTCGCGGCCCGCCTCGGGCTTCCGGGTCCCTCCGCGGAGACTCGGCGGGGACGGCCGCCGCGGGCCGGTCCGGCACCTTCCTGAGGCCTTGGGCGCCACCCGCTAAGAACCGGAAGCCGCAGCTGCAGATTTCCTCGTGGCGGTTGACCTCAGTGTCGCCTCAGTGTCGCCTCAGGCCAGCCAGGCAAGCTGGGATTCATGCAGCCAGTACAAGGTCGGCCCATCAGCCGGCATGATCACCTGGACGCCTCCGGGCCCGCCGTTGAGGACCACGGCCGCGCGGTCACCGCAAGCCCGCGGGCCGCGACGTGGTACCGGCAGGCACAGCGAGCCATCGACCGCCGCCGGGCCACCGCAGCGCTGCGCCACGCCGTCGAAGCCGACCCGGCGTTCGAGCTCGCCCTCGCCGACCTCGACGCCATTGCCGGAACCTCAGGCCAGCGTCACAGTCGCGGGCAGATGAACTGGGAACGCCACCACATCGAGGTCGTCCGCACCGCGGCCTCTGGCAACGCCAAGCGAGCCGCCGACTTGCTCCGCGAGCACCTCGCTGGCGTCGGGTGTGACCCTCTCGCCTTCCGGATCGTCGCCCAGGCGCTACAACCGGTAGGGATGGACGATGACTTCGAAGACCTCGCAGCCCAGCTCCCAGATTGCCACCCAACCCGATGGCCCGGCTCTCCATGACCGCCCTGGGTACACGTTGCTGTCCGCACCGGTCCCGTGGCTACCGGCCTGCCGTGATGCCGTCGGCTGTCGCGCGCGCCCGCTGGGCCGCCGCGCGGGCGATGTCGGCTGACAAGCCAGTATGGCAGGCCGGGTCCAGGAGGCGATCTATAGTTGCGGCGTCGAGGTGGGCGGTGACCCGCGGATCGCGTTTGATGGCTTCAGTGAACGTGGTGTCCTCGACCCGGGCGGCGTCGTAAACGACCTGGTGCGCGATTTGTCGGCCGATTGCCCGGCCCAGCCCGAGCATGACCGCCTCGGAGCTGATCATGCCGCCGGTGAGGTCGAGGTTGGCGCGCATCCGGGCCGGATCCACCACCAGCCCCGACAAGATCACCTCCAGCCGGACGAGCAGGTCACCGGTCAGCACGCAGGCACGCTGGAAAGCGTCATCGAGCATCGCGGAATGCGCGCCGTCGTTTTCATGGTCATGCAGCATTCCTTCCAGCGCCAATGGGACCAGCGCACGAAGCTGAGCGCCGATGGTGATGCAGTCGTCGCACAGCTGCGGGTTGCGTTTATGCGGCATCGTGGAACTGCCCACGGTTCCCGGCGGTGCCGGCTCATCCGCCTCTCCCAGTTCGGTCTTCATCAGCTGATAAACCTCAAGGGCGACGCGTGTTCCGGTCGCGCCGAGCAGGCCGAGGATGCACACGTACTCCGCGAAGCTGTCGGCTATCGCGCGAGACGGCACCGCCATCGGCGTCAGGCCCAGGCGGGCCGCGACGGCATCCTGCACCTCGGGACCGGCCTGGCCCAGTGAGGCGAAGGTGCCGGCCGCGCCGCCAGTCATCGCGGTGAACACCCGCTCTTCCGCCGACCTCAGCCGCGTGACGTGCCGGTCTAGTTCGTCGATCCACCCGGCCGGCTTGAACCCGAAGGTGATCGGGACCGCATGCTGACCATGCGTACGGCCCGCGGCCAGCATGTCGGCGGTGTGCGCAGCTAGGTCGGCGGCGGCCGACAGCACCACGGCGAGCAGTCGCAGGATCCTGCGGTGGGCCGCACGCAGGACCAGAACGTCACCGGTCTGCGTGATGTTCTGCGTGGTCGCTCCCCAATGCACCCATCCGCCATGCTCGCCAGCAGCCATGCTCAGCTCGGTGATCAAAGCCATCAGCGGGTGACTGGTCTCGGCGATGCCACGCTCAATGCGTCCCATGTCCAGGTCCGCCAGCCTGGCAGCCGACTGGATCACCGGCGCCGCCGCAGCCGGGATGACCCCGCATTCCGCTTCGGCCGCGGCCAGGGCAGCCTCTACATCCAGCCAGCATTGCCAGCGATACTGCTTAGCGAACAGCACTCGGACGCCAGGATCCGGGACCCGGGCATCGGTGAAGCGCTCAGCCACCCGCCTAATCAACCACCAGTCCTGGCCGCTGACAAGGCACCCCAGCTCTGCCGGGGTCTCGCGACATCGGGCTCCCGCCGCAGTTGCTCGATCTCGGTCGTCAGCTCCCGTGCGCGTTCAGCATGGAGCTCGCTCGCCGCCCTCGCGTCACGCACCCTGCCTTCTGCCACGGCGAGGCGCCGGTCGAGATCGGCCAGTGAATCGGGAGTGTGCGGTAGCGCTGCGTGAAGATCAGCCTCGATCCGCCTGGCCAGCTGCGCCGTCCGACGGGAGATGGAGGCGGTAGGCACCTGGCAGCGGGTCTGCTTCGGGAAAGGGGTCGGCAAGCGCCGGGACTGGTTCTTCGAGCAGGTGAAAGATCGCCCTGTGGGCGGCGTTCCGAAGTGGCTGCGGCAGTCCTTCGAGCTCGTCCCAGACTCTGTCCGGGAAGCTAAGGACCTGGTCACTCACTAATTCCCCACGCCTCGGCCAGTTCTTCGCGGGTGAAGGTACGGCCTTGTCCGGAGTCGGACTTGATGCGCTTTAGAGCTTCACGGTCCCCAGCCTCACGCCGCAAGCGCCGGTTCTCTGCCCGGAGCGCGTCCAGTTCTGCCCGCGGGACCAGAACCATGTCGTCGGCATGGGCGGTCATGTGAACTCCTCACCATCTCGAGGGACGTTCATCCCCGAGTCTACTTATCGGGCACCATCTGACCCGTCAGCAGATCTTCGCGCCCTGTCGTCGGAAGCTGAAGCCAGCCGAACCCCGCCGCCCGCGGTCAGCCCACCGCCTCAGCATGGCGTGCCGTCGGTGGTCGTCAGGGTAGGTTGGCGGCCATCCGGATCTGCCCGCTGGTGGCCACAAGGAACACCGTGGCAATCACAGAATGTGACCGGATTCGATAATCGTCGGACCCCGGCTGCCCCGAACGTCGCGTCATAGCGCCCTTGCTGCAGCGTCCCCGGTGCGCAGAGGTGGTTTGACTCGTTGGAAGCGACGATCAAGAAGACCATCGGCGGCTTTCTGATCAAGCTGGTCACTGTGAAAAGCCGTCTTATGCGCGGTTAGGGCCTCAGGATGGAGGGGTCGCGGATTAGCCGCAGTTCCTCGCGCGCCCTCTCGACGGTGGCACTGAGCTCATCCAGCGTAGAGCGCACCTCTGTCTCGGGCAGATTGCTCTCTTGGGAGCCTTTAGCGCGGCCGGTCACCCGCGTGGCGGCCGACCTGACTTGCTCAATTGCGGTTTTGAACCCTTCAAGCTGCGCCGAGGAGCCGCCGACGAGCAAGCCGGAAAGGCTATCCATCGCCGTGGTCGCGGTCGCCGCCACTGATCGCGCGGAACGCAGCGCATCGCCGCGGTCATACGCCAGCCTGATCTCCCGCCGCAGCGAACCGAGCTGGCGGAACGCGTCCAGCTCCCATTGGTTCACACTGTGATATGACTGCAAACCGGTTAGGTACATGTCGAGCGCCGGATGCCGGGTGAGCGCCTCGGCGCGCTCAGACCTTAGGTAGCTGGCCAGGCTTGGCGGCAGGTCACTCAGGCCGGGTGCTAGGTCCTCGAAGGAGAAGTGATCGCTGCCCTGACCCCGGCGATAGCGCCGAAGCGTGTCGACGAACAGGGCCGAATCGGCCAGGATCGCCTCGTAAAATTCCGCCCAGTCGTGCCTGAACGCGAGTGTCTGCAGGGCCAGCACGGTGTCGGGATCGAGATTCGGCCGGATGAGCGTCTGCAGCGTGTAGGCGTTGATGAAGCGCTTGACCTCGCGCGGGTTCACCCGTCCGCCGACGGCCACGTAGTCGAGATAGGGACGGACCCGCTTCGTCAGGTCCTCGAGCTGGGTCGGCTCGAGGAAGGCTTCCTGGTACATCGCAGCTAGCAGATCGTCCAGTTGCCGGGGCAGCATCGGCGGAATCGAGTAGGGAATCTGAAAGATTTTCTTGACGTACTCGCGGCCGATTTGCCGTGGCAGCCGCGGTGCGTCCGCCGGTTCCTGGGCCGTCGCCGTCGGGTCGTTCTCGGAAGCGAACTTGGAGCGAATTGCCCGGTCTACGATGTCCTCGTCCAGGCCAACGACGAAAACGAATCCGGGCAGGTCGAAGAAGAGTTTCATGGACTCGAGAACCTGCAGCGCGTTCACCGGCAGGCACCGGTCCAGATCGTCGACGAACACGACGACGCGGCTGATCCCCGCCGCGTGCAGGCCGCGGAAGGCACGGTCCAGCTCGTCGAAGGCCGCGACATAGAGCGACTGCGAGTTCCGCGGGTCGGCGGGGGAGGACAGCGCCGCTAGCCTGAGTTTCCGGGATAAGTTGATCTTGGTCTGTTGAGGCGCCGGGTTCCGGCGGCCTTACCTGGGCAAACGGCGTTCTGGTGCTGGCTTGGGCGGGCCTGATAGTGTATTACCCATATATGGCATCGATAGTGGGTAAGAAGCGCGGCGGGGCCACCTACTACTACCTGGTGGAGTCCGCCCGGGTGGGCGGCAAGCCGCGGATTACCTCCCAGGAGTACCTGGGTACGGCGGAGGAGCTGGCCGCGGCGATGCGCGGCGGCGGGCTCGGGCTGCCCGACCGCATCCAGCACAAGGACTTCGGGGCGGTCGCCGCCGCGTGGGGCGTGCTGGAGGACCTGGGCGTGGTACAGGTCATCGACGAGGTCGCCGGGGCGCGGCGCGCCGATGCCGGCGCCAGCACCGGGAGCTACCTGGCGCTGGCGGCGCTGAACCGGGTGGTTGCGCCGTGCTCGAAGCTGGGCTTCGCGGGCTGGTGGGCGAAGACGGCGGCGCCCCGGTTCGCCAAGATTCCCCCGGCGGTGCTGGATCACCGCCGGTTCTGGGATGCGATGCACGCCGTCACCGTGGAGGATCTGGCCGAGATCAGCCGCCGGATCGCGCTGGCGATCGTGGCATCCTTCAGGCTGGACTGCTCGTCGGTGGCGCTGGACATGACGAATTTCGCGACCTTCATCGACACCGGCAACGGCAGGGCGCCGATCGCCCAGCGCGGCAAGGCCAAGCAGAAACGCTCCGACCTGCGGCTAGTCGGGCTGGGCCTGGTGGTCACCCGGGACGGCGGGATCCCGCTGACCTGGCACGCCTACCCCGGCAACCGTCCCGATGTCACCCAGTTCCCCGCCATGATCAAGGCCCTGCGCGGCCAGTACGAGGCGATCACGGCGGCCTGCGGGCAGCAGCCCGCGGATATGACCGTGGTCTTCGACGCCGGCCAGAACAGCGAGGACAACTTCGCGTTCCTGGCCGGCACCGGGCTGCACTACATCGGGTCGGTGCCCGCCAGCGACTGCCCGGACCTGACCGCCCTGCCCGCCTCGGCCCGCTCGGTGGTGGACCAGGAGCGCTTCGGCGGCCTGACCGGCTACGACACCCGGCGCGTCGTCTACGGCGCCGAGCGGCGGGCGATCCTCACCCACTCCCCGGAGCTGCATGAAAGCCAGGCCCGCGGGTTCACGGGGACCACCCTGGCCAAGGCCGGCAAGAAGCTCGACGAGCTGGCCGCCACCCTGGCCCGCGGCAAGACCCGCCGGCCGCGCGAGAAGGTGGAAGCCGAGATCGAAAAGATCACCGCCAAGCCGTGGGTACGCCGGGTCATCACCTGGCAGCTATCCGGCGAGCAGCCCAAAGACCTGCGCCTGACCTGGCAGCAAGACCCCAAAGCGCGCGCCGCCCTGGAAGACGAGATCTTCGGCAAGCACGTGCTGATCACCGGTCACGACGACTGGCCCGTGGCCGAGGTCGTCGCCGGCTACCGGTCCCAGTCCGAAGCCGAGTTCGGCTTCCGCCAGCTCAAAGACCCGCACGTGGTCTCCTTCAGCCCGATGTTCCACTGGACCCAGCACAACATCCGCGTCCACGTATTCACCTGCGTCCTGGCCCTGCAGATCGCCCACCTGATGCGGCTGAAGGCCCGCCGCGCCGGGCTCGACCTGTCCGTGCGCGCCCTGCTCGGCGAGCTCGCCGGCATCGGCGAGACCATCCTGCTCTACCAAAACGACCGGGGCCTGCCCAGGGCCCACCGCATGCTCACCGACACCAGCCCGGTCCAGGACAAGCTCAGCGACATATTCGGCCTCGCCCGCTACGCCCCCAGGCGATGACATGGGTAATACACCCGACCGGCCACCGCGCATAACCTGACCAGCAGAAACACGCACAAGATCAACTTACCCCGGAAACTCGGGCTAGGGCGGCGCCGACGTCGTAGCTGACGGTCACCGCTCCGGGCAGGCCAAGCTGGGCGGTCAGTCCGGTCGCCAGGGCCCGGACAACCGAGCCAACCCGGACGGCGATCGACCGGATCTTCTCCCTGCTGTCCTTGCTGCTGCCAGGGGCATCGGCACCGCGCACCAGAGCCGCGCGGATGGTATCGAGAAGCGGGATCAGCAACTGCGGCTCGCGCTCGAACCGCCAGGCATTGAAGTCGGCCACGACGATGCCTGGCTCAGCCACGAGGTGCCCCCTAATCGCCTGCATCAGCGTCGTCTTGCCCGAGCCCCACCCGCCGAAGATCCCGACCGCGAAGCGGGGCTCGCTCTGCTTAATGATCGTCGCTAGCGCCTGGCCAGTCTGCTCGTAACCGAGCGCCGGGCTTGCGGTCGGACCGTCCAGCAGGATTCGGCCAGAAACACTGCTACCCATGCCCGGCTGCCCCGTCGCGGCCATGGCCACTCCCCTCGCGGAGGCCTGCCTCAGCCTCCAGGTGCCAGCCGTACTTCAGTATCCGCAAGCCCTCCAAGCGTAGCGCCTGCGGGTAGATCGCCTTATAGATATTGCAATTGGGCGACTTCACATCATATCTTCCGGTCGCCCGGAAGGTCGCGACCGAGCACCCTCCCGAACACCAGTAGCGCCATCGGCAATCCCGGCATCCCTCTTTCTCATCGACAAGCAGATTGAGTGTTGTCGTCGTGTCCCGGCGGACCAGGTCAAGCGGGTCGTCGCGGAAAACATCGCCGAGAGTGCGCTCAATCTCCATGTGGCATTTCGCCACTTTCCCGTTCTGGTCGATGACCACGTAGTCGTGGCCGACTCCGCACGAGTGCTGTCGTGGCTCGAGCAGCTGGCCGCGGTCCAAGATTGATCCGAGAACGCTCCACCTCGGCATGTCCTGCCTGATGACCTCGAAAGTTTCCACCAGCGCCGAGATCATGTCGCGCTCTTCGTATTGAAGGTCGGCGAAGGTGGCCGCGCAGTCGTTGTCGCGGAAGAAATTCAGGCTGAAGCTCAGCTGCCGGTCCAGTGCGTAACGCACGACCTCGGGAACTCCCCGCGCGTTGCGGCTCGTAATAGTGATAGACAGGTGCGGCGGGTGCCCTTGCTCCAGCAGTTCGCCGATGGTGGCGTCGACGAACCGGAACGACCCCTTGCCGCTGACGAAAGGGCGCTGAACGTCGTGCTGGTCGCCAACGCCGTCCAGCGAGATCATCACCCGGATCTGCTCCGCCTTGAGCAGCTGCACGAGCGCTGGCGGCAGAGAAACGCCATTGCTGAGCAGCGTCGCCTGCAGGTTCAGTCCGTACTCGCCGGCCTGAGCCTTGGCGTACTCGTGCATCGTCAGCAAGTGCCGGGAGTGCAGACTGGCCTCGCCGCCTGCGTATTTGAGCTTGACCGCCTCGAATCCGTTCGCCCGCGCCGATCGCATGACGGCCGCTATCGACGCACGCCACACCGACTCGCTCATCCCGTCGTTTGACTTGCTGATGTAGCAGTACGGGCAGCGCAAGTTGCACGCGTTCGTCACATGCAGCCAGGCCGTCAGCACCTTGCCCGGCGCGAATTGGGGTCGCTGGGACTCTCCAGCGGGATGGATCATACCGAGAGCAGCCAGGCGGTTGCAGACATCAGCAAAGTCCGATCGGTCCTGTTTCGCGGCCGTGCGCGCGGTACGGATCGTCACTGGCTGCCGGAAACCAGCGAAGACGGCGAAGGCCGACTCATTGAGAACAACGACTCCGCCGTTTCCAACCGGATTGAACAGCAGCCAGTGCCGCGAGTCCAGGCGTATCTCAGTGACCTCCTGGCCCCGCACCCAGGTACTCTCGTCGGTCATCGCCCCGGCGGCCACTGGAGTCAGCGCAGGAACGCCGCCCGCTTCGCTGACCGGGCAGGCACAATCCTCGCAGCTATGCACCATCAAGGCCTGAGCGTCCGGCAAGTCAAACGTAGACAGCACGAGGGGACGTTCCGCCGGCCCAACTGATGACATCTTCCACGCCTCTCTGGACAGCGGAACAGACGATTGAATGTGGCAAACACCTTATAAGCCAGCGCGCCTTGCTGGCTGACAACCGAGCTAGTACAGTCCCGCGATCCCAGCCAGCAGCAGATCAGAACCTCCGGGCGGCTCACTCCATTCTCGGCTGAACTGCTGCAGCCATTGGACGCGAATATCGGGCGGCAGCTCCTGGAACAGCCCGTGGAACACCTCGAATTGCCTTGGAATGGTCGTCGCGCCAGAGGAGCCCATTTGCCCGCTGGCGATGAGGGCGAAGCCGCGGGTGTAGAAATCAAGAGCCTTATCGAGACGCCCCGCATTGTTATCAGCCTGCCAGGCCCGCACCTGCAGATTGCCCTGGACGACTAGCCACCGCCCCCTCAGGTCAGGGTACTGGTATTCGTCGGCGGCTTGCCCGACCTCAGCCGAAAATTCGGCGATTCCGTCGCGATAGGCCGGGTTGCCGGTTTCCCGCCAGGCCGCATAGCTCAATTCCACATATTCAATCAGATTGGCGAACCAGAACCAGCCGTCGGATAGCTCCTTGGCCGCCTCGATCCCCAGTCGCAGATACTCGAGTCCGCGATCTCGGTCTTTCGTGCCAAAAATTCGGCCGGCCCGATTCAGGGCAGACGGGTAGCCTCGCTCGAAATCATGGCAGATATCCAGCGCCAGGGTGATAAGCCGGGCCGCCTGCGCTAGCTGATCGTGCTCCTGGGTGAGGACGACGTCGGCCCGGCTCGCCTGAAACAGGCAGATGGCCTGTTCTTGATAGATAATGCCCAGCCAGGACCAGTCCAGATGTTCCTGGAAGATCTCCTCGGCGCGCTCGTACGCGTGCCAGGCTTTCCTGAATTCCCGCTCGTACCGGTACACCTCACCGCGGACGCTCTGCGATATGGCCTCGCCTTGTCTGTTCTCTAGCCATTGCCGCACCATGATCGCGCTCCGAACGAGATTCGCGCCCGCGCGGTAGAAACCCTGGAGCCCTTTCACGTAGGCCCAGTTAGTCTGTATCGACGCCACCTCGTCGAGTACCTCGTCAGAAGCGCCCGCGGCCTGATAATCAGCAACCGCGCTCAGCGCCTCCCGGTAAGCGCTGTCCGCGTCGCGCCACATTCCCTGGTGGCGGTAGAAGAACCCGAGCTCGTTCTGAGCCTCCGCGATGTATTTGTAGCTTTCCGGCGGCGGTAGCTCACTTGCCTGCGCCAGCGCCCGCTCAAAGTGCGCGAGGCCCTGGCGGGTCTCCGTACTTAACCGGGGTGCCGCCGATCCGGCCCCTGCGCCCGGCCCATCCTGATCCTGCCGGCCGCACCTACGGCGCCCTGGCCGCTGCCCCGCTCCTGGCTACCGTCCGTGATCCGCTGCGGCGCGGCTCCCTCCTGCCGTACCGGGCGGCGCGGGTGGTGGCCATGCGGACCCGGCGGGCCTGGTTCTGCGGGTTGGCGAATCCGCGGGCATTCCTGGCGACAAGTTTCGCGGTGCGGTTATGCGCTTCTGCTTTCGCGTTCGAGTAGCCCGTCAGCACGGCGTCGATGACCGGCTGCTGCCATTTATCTATCGTCTTGGCGAGGGTTTTTATCTCGGTGACGCTGTCGTTGTCCGCGCACCATATGTAGAAGCTGGCGAGCTTGTCGCGGACCGCGCTGGGCGCGGGGGTGACATGGGTGCGGGTGGCGCGCAGGGCGAGCAGGTCGCGCAGGTGCTCTTTGGCGATCCAGACGGCGGCGATCTGCTGGCCGTCCGCGTCGGCGTCCAGCACGCCGATGATGACGGCCAGGTGGTCCGGGTCCAGGTTCTCGATGTTGTAGCGGAGCATGTAGTGCAGCGGGCGGGGCAGCCCGAGCTCCTCATGCGCGTGCTGGGTGCGGTAGCCCAGCCGCCGGAACGCCTCGTCTATCTTCCTGTTAGCGAGTTTTACCAGGTGAAAGGCGTCAGCTACCAGGGTCACGCCGGCGGGGGCGCCGGAGCGGTAAGTGGCCGACATGTCCATCGCCAGGTACCGCAGCGTCCCGGCGTGCCCGGCGAGCAGGTCCTTCTCGGCGGTGGCGGTGCGGCCCTCGGCCAGGCCCAGGGTGCCGCCGGCGTCCAGGTCCACCAGGTGGGTGAGCCATTCGGAGCGGGTCCGGGTGACTTCGCCGGTCTCCGGGTCGGTGCGGTCGGCGGGGGCGCCGCGGCGGAACTCATCGACCCCGGCCGCCTGGACTGGGTCCTGCCGTTCGTCCAGGCCGGCGAGCTGCTCATCGGCGTAGGCGGTGAAGGCGCGGGCGGCGGTGCGGTCTGAGACGCCGTAACGGCGCGCCGCGGCCGCGGCGGGCGTCAGGTCATCGCCGACGGCCTCGCCCAGGCAAGTCCGCAGCCGGGAGGTCAGCCGGGCCCGGCGCTTGACGGCCGGCAGCCATTCGGTGAAAGCTCCCTGCTCGCAGCCGGGTGTGTCGCAATGCCAGCGGGTCTTGCGCCAGTCCAGCAGGACCTGCCGGTCCCCGGTGAACACGTCGCGGGGCGCGGTCCGGGGACGCTCCTTGACCCGGGTGGCCGCCTTGCCGCACCGCGGGCAGCAGCGCGCGGCCTCGAAGGCGGGATCGGTGATCACCTCCACCAGGGTCTGCCCGTCCGGCGTCTCAGTCACCGCGGTGACCAGCAGCCCGCGGATCCCCAGCAGGACCGTCGCCGCGGCGCAGGCCGGCGCGAGTTGCGCGGGCCCGGCCGAGCCGGTACCGTCCATCGGTGGCGGTTCCTTTTGCGGATTTGCGTTTCCTGGTCGAAACGAGAATCCCCGGGGAACCGCCCTTTGTCTGCAAGCTGCAGTAATTCACAGGCGAATTCGTGGATATGTGGACAGGGCGCGCGTAATTCACCGGCCCGGAGCGCACGGGAATAGGAAAGCCGGTTGAAAACCGGACGGCGCGCCTGCTCGGGGGCGGATGAGGGAAACCGGCGCGGGAATGGCGGCAGCGGCAGACTGGCCCACGATTCTCCACCCGCGCCGCCCGGTACGGCAGGAGGGAGCCGCGCCGCAGCGGATCACGGACGGTAGCCAGGAGCGGGGCAGCGGCCAGGGCGCCGTAGGTGCGGCCGGCAGGATCAGGATGGGCCGGGCGCAGGGGCCGGATCGGCGGCACCCCGGTTAAGTACGGAGACCCGCCCTGGCTTGCCTGCCCGGAGATACGCATGCAGGCATTGCCCAGCAGAATGGACAGCTGGTGGCTATGGGCGAACTCCATATCCGTGGCGGGCAGGCTCTCCAGCAGTTCCTTAGCCGCAGCCGACAGCTCGCGGTCGATGAGATAATCGGCGGTGCTCAGGCCGATCTCGCGGTGCAGCCGGGGCCGGGCGGCCAGCCACCTGTGAAAGTTGGCTACGACGTCACCGATGACGTCTCCGAGGGGATAGCGGAACTTGTCGGGCAGCAGGCGCTGCATCTCCAGCGTCAGCAAGTCCGCGAAGGGAACATCGCGGTCCCGCTTCGCCGCTTCCAGCCAGTCGAGGTACTGCGCGCAGCCCGCTTCGAAGTTACACAGCAGCTGGTAGATCAGACCGGCCGCCTTGAGCTGGTCCAGGTCACGCTTGCGGACCTCGAGCGCCGCCACCCGGGCGACAAAATCGCCCTCGGCGGCCGCCCAGTACCGCGCCTCGTCGTCCTGGCCGGTCGCGTGGTCAAGGTCTCGTAGCTGCCGGTCCAGCTCGGCGTGTTCGGCCGCGAGGTCCTGTTGCGACCCGCGCGTGGCGCGTGCATAGATGGCCGCCGCTCGCTCCCAGAGTTCCTGACGCCAGTGGAGGTCCTGGTCATGAACCGGGATGATGCGCCGACCGAGTTCCTCGGCGACGGCGTCATGCAGCGTCACGTACCGGCTGTTGGCCCGCGGGCGGATCCACGGCGTGCGCAGCAGCCGCTCCCATGCCTCCTGCCAGCTGTCCACATCCGGGGGCAGCCGCTTGTCCGCCATCAGCTCCTGCCAGATCTCCTGGTTGGCGCTCTCCCGCGCGACGGCAAGCCGCTTGATCGCCTCGTGCCAGAAGTCGACTCCCCGGTACGGCGCGACCAGCCGCCGCTTGAATGCCTCGTGGAGCAACTGCCCTTCCGGTGGCGGATCGCCCTCGAAGGGCAGCACCGCCTGGATCTCCGCCAGCGGAACATTCGTCTCTTCCGGCATTCCTATCTCGTTGAGATAGGAAACCGTGAAGGCCAGCCACAGCGGTTGCCCGTGGGCAAGCAGGGCGAGCTTGGTTCTCTCCTCGTCGGTGATGCCGGGGTACACGCTGCTGGCGTTGAGGTAGGCGAACGAGGCCTCCTGGGAGAACCTCCCTAGCCAGACCGGGCGGACCGGCATCCCTCGATGCGGGTCTTCCAGCTCGTTCCTAATGGGATCGGAGACCGTGCCCTCGTCGGGCTGCGGACGTCCGGACAGGATGAATAGAGTGGCGGGCAGGGATTTCATCCATTGGGTCATCGTGAACAGCAGGTACATGCCGCGGATGGCCTCGACCGTGTCCAAGGTGACGACAACCGTCTTGCCGGTCGATGTTACAAATTCCGAATAGCATTCTTGGAATATTCGCTTGACTCGGCCGAGTCGGCTGATAACCTTGGCACCCGGCTGCGGCTGGGCATATCCGGAAGGGCGGGAAAGATACCTGAAGTATGGGCCGAAGAATTGCCGCTCCGGGTCTAGCTGGAGCGCAACGTATTGTTCCAGGTTGGACAGCAGCCAGTATTCTGGGTTATCGACGTCGATGGCATTCAGCCAGACCGTCTGCTCAGTCGCGGGGCGCGAGCGCGCGAGTTGCCGCACAAGGGTGGTTTTCCCGCTGCCGCCCGGGCCGTACAGCAGCACCGCGCGGCTGCGGCCGTCCGCCTTGACCTGCTCGGCCTCCTGCAGGATGAGCCGCTCTTCGTCTCGGGGGATATAGCCGGGAAACAGGGCATCCTCGTTCACGCTAAGACCCCGATGCCGACCCGACGATCGCGACGAGCCGGTCGAACAGCCCGTTCACGCTGCTTGTTGCCTGCTGCAACTCGCCGTCGTCCCGCATGCGGCGCACCGCGTACCTGCGCAACTCAGCGGCCGTGAACGACTCCGAGTGCTCCAGTTGCCCGGCCAATTTGCGCGCGGACTCGGTCAGACTGCTCCCCATCTCGGCCGGCTCGCTAAGGCTGAGCATGACGGCCTGATGCCACAGCGCCTCGACGAGACCGATGACCTGCTCTCGGCCCGATTGCCTGCCGGACCAGATCCGGACGAAGTCCATGGCATCACGGTGGGCCGCCACTCGCTGCTCAGCGGATTTGAAGTAGTAACGGTAAAGGAGCCGCCGGATGGACGCATGCAGTTCCTGCCAGGGCTCGTTAAGCGGCTGCTCGAGCAGCGCTGTATCACTAATGGCTTGGAACAGATCCTGCTCGGACCAGCCTGCCTGCTGCACCGCGTCGGCAAATCCCGAATCGGAACCCATGCAGTGAGTCAGATGGGACAGGGTGAAGAACCGGTACGGCGCGAGCACCCGGAACGCGTGCTCCAGGGCCAGGCGAGGCTGGCCGGAGCCGCCCGCTGGCAGCGAGCTGGGGTTTCCGTTGCGCTCAAAGAGGCTGTGCGGCGAGAGCAGGTCAGCCATGACATAGGGCCGAGCGAGTTCCTCGAATAGCTGCTGGCTGCCAAGACGTTCCATCTCCAGCCAATCCTCGTCCCGTATCCAGTGCAAGCACCGGGTGAGCAAGCCTGGCAATCCCTCACTCAGCTTGTATACCGACGCGGCATACCTGGCAAGTGTCTCAGGTCCGTCTTGGCGGCGGCACTCAGCGGCGAATTCCCGCAGTGCCTGACCCACGATCTCTACCGTGAAGCCGGTAAGCGACAGATCACTGATGCGCGGGGTTGGCCAGACCCCACGCCAGTCGTCCACGCTGCGGCTCGCGATCACCAAGCCAAATCGCATGGCCGGCCGGCCGTCGGGGATGAGTTCATAGAGTCTGCTCAGGCATGAGCGCAAGCGCTCGGCGGCGGGGGTCTCGAGCAGTTCCGCGCTGTCTACCGTGCAAAGCAAGGACACATTCATCCTGCGGATCTCGCGCGCCAGGCTCCGCAGCCCCTCGGGACTGGCCGGGACAGCCTGGCGCAGGCCGAACATCTTAGCCAGCAGTTGCCCGGCGTCACCGCGCGCATCGGGGTGCAGGCGAAGGTCGACGGTGCGCTGCTCCCACCCGACCCCAGACGATGCGTCCGCGTTCTTGGCCTGCAATTCATGGAGCACCTGGCCCAGGAACCTCGTCTTGCCAAGCTGCGGCGGTGCAACCACGAGCCAGAAGTGCGGACCGCCCGAATCGGTCAGCCCGTTGACGACCTTGTCCAGTTCTTCCCGGCGATTGCGGAACTCAGGCGGCTCATGCCGGCTGCCGGCGACCACCGAACTCTGCGCGCCAAGTTCGGAAGCCGGCCTCAGCCGGCGGGGCAGGTCATCCAGGGCGGTGTCCCAATGGGCCGTTCCCGCCGCATTCAGATGGACATAGATGGACAGCGCGGTCGCTTCCGGAGCCTGGGTCTTGCTGATCTCCAGGACATGGATGAAGGCGACCGGCGGATGCGCGGCCCGCAACTGCTCCTCAGCTTTGATTGCCGCCGCTGCTTCGGCCATACACCATGCTGAGGCGAGGTAGTTGCCGGAAAGCAGGGCCAGGAACGCCGAGGCGCCGCCGACGGCCTCCTCGATGCGCTCGGCCGTGTCCGGGCCTGACGCTCCGTGCTGCAGCCGGACGATGTCGATCCCCAGTCGGTCCAGCCGCTTCCGAACGACCTCAGCCTGTTCGTTGTCCTCGGCGGCCGAGCTCAGGAACACGGAGGGCGAGGCTCCCGCCCGCCCGGCGACCAAATCCATACGGCCATCCCCCCACTGCCACCGCACTGATCGATTCAGGAGTGCTGCCCAGCGGGCGCTGCCCGGACCGCCGTTGCGCTAGACCATTAATGCGGCATACATCAAAGTAACTATTGGCCTATTTGATGTCAAAGCCATGCTGAATATAGAGGACAAGCTAGCTCACTGCAATATAGAGCGGCGGACCAGCGGAATCGGTCGGCCCGCGTGCGCCCGCACCGTTCGGCTGGCCTGGGGCGTCAAAGAATGACCGATGATCGTGCTGAGGTCAGCGCCGCGGTAACTGCCGCATGTAGTCGCGGATGTCGTCGATCGTCGAGTTGATCTGCTCCACGCTCGTGGCGAGGCAGTCGCGTACCTTGCCGGGGTCGTCCGCGGCGGCGCTGAGCGCCCGCAGTATGGCTCCCAGGCCGACCAGGGCGCCGGTGACGCCGTCGTGCAGGTCGCGGGCGATCAGCTGACGATCGTCGGCGATCGCCAGCTGGCGCAGCGACTCCCGCAGTTCCTCCTCGGCCTCCCGCCGGTCAGTGATGTCGAAGATCACCCCGTCCAGCCAGATGCGGCCGTTGCTATCGCGGACCTGCTGGCCTCGTTCCAGCACCCAGGCCAGGGTGCCGTCGGCCCGCACGATCCGGTACTCCAGGGAGAAGATCTGCCCTCGCCGCACCCCTTGCTGGACGTTTCGGTCGACCTGTTCCCGGTCGTCGGGGTGAACGATGCTTAGGTACGTGCGGACCTTGCTGTTGATGAAGTCGCTCACCGGATAGCCCGAGATCCGCACGATTTCGTCGCTTATCAGCTTCATCGTCCAGTCAGCGTCATTGGCGCAGCGGTAGATGGCGCCGGGCACGTTGGCGATCAGCGCCTTCAGCCGGTCCTCGCTGTTCCTCAGCATCATCTGGTCTTCGCCCGCCCGGATCCGCGCCAAGAGCGCGTCTTCCCCGAACGGGACGGTCAGGTAGTCGTCCGCGCCGCTGTCGGTCGCTCGCTCTGGCTCGGCGCTGTCACCGGGCACGAGCAACAGGATGTACAGATCCTGGTGCCGCGGGCTGACCCGGATCGCGCGGCACAGCTGTTCCGCGTCCCCGCCGGGGGCATCCCAGGCGACGACAACCAAGTCCAGCGGTCCCCGGTTAAGCGCCCCCAGGGCAGCGGCGCCGTCGGGTTCCCGCCACGCTTGGTAGCCGGCCCCCGGCAACTGCTCTTCAACGGTAGCCAAAACGTCATGCCGTCCGACCACGAGGGCGTTCAGCCCAAGGCCTGCCGCCATTACCGAGCAGGCCTTTTCAGAATCTCGGCGGTCATCGGTCACCCCAATGAAGCATCTCAGCGGTGCTCGGTCATCGGTTACCTAATTTATCAGTCCGACCATGAGCGCGAACGTCGGTGATGCGCTATGACGGATGCTGGAGTGGTTGGTTATTGAGTCACCGAGGTATGTAACTAGACCGATGAGAGTTAACGGGGCGCGGATGGGCGAACCAGGTGTCCCAGCAGAAGCTGAACGCGCAGTCGGGGTGCGGGCTGCCGGCCTCGCGCGGGCCGCCGGGCCGGGCAGGTTGGTGACCAGGAGCATTATTCAAGTGTGCCACGAACGCTGAAGGGAGTCGCCGTAGGAGGTTTCTCTGATGCGGTGCTGTGCAGAAGATGAAGGGGTAGTGGCCCTTTGGCGTCGCCCTGCGGGGGGAGATGTCAAATCACCTCAAGCTGCATTAGCTAGCGACTGTTGTGGTGAGCGTTGAGGAAAAGGCGCACGTGATGCGTCAGATAGGGATCGGGAAGGCGAACGCGAGTGAACCACCGATGAAGCGTCGAAAATCTTAGACGGCATCAAAACCGGAGCGATTGAATGGGTCCGGGATAAGCCTGGCGGAAACCCGTTTACTGGCCAGGCGGTGTCCGGCGTGTAGGTGGCGCGAGCCCGGTCTGCCGCTTCTGCATGGAACGTGGGAAGGCGGGTGCCGATACTGGTGCTCCTCTCACGGTGAGAGGAGTGCCGAGAGGAAGAGCGGCGGCGGCAGAAACCGTTAGCCGTTGAGTACCGATGCGGTATCCGCTGGCGGACCGGCCCGTAGTAGTGGTGAAGCTCCTGTAATGGGAGCGGAGCGAAGGGGCCGGCTCATCTGTTGGTTTGTTCCTGCGGGCAACCAGGCGGTGTCCTGGGAGGAGACGCGTGAGCAAGTCAGGACCGGAAGGCAAGTCGTTTCAGATACCGAAGCAGCTGGTGTGGGAGGCGTACAGGCGGGTCAAGGCGAAGAAGGGTGCGGCCGGGGTGGACGGGCAGTCCCTAGCCGACTTCGAGGAGGATCTGAGGAATAATCTCTACAGGATCTGGAATCGGATGTCGTCGGGGACTTACTTTCCGCCTCCGGTAAAGGCGGTGGAAATACCGAAACCACATGGCGGCGGCACGAGAATCCTCGGGGTGCCCACTGTCGCGGACAGAATCGCGCAGACTGTGGTGGCACTGCGGCTGGAAGCCCGGACGGAGTCGATTTTCCATCCCGACTCCTATGGGTACCGGCCGCGGAAGTCAGCACACGATGCGCTGAGGAAGTGCCGCGAACGGTGCTGGCGGAAGGACTGGGTTCTGGATCTTGATATCCGGAAGTTCTTCGACTCTTTGGATCATGATCTCGTCGTCAAGACGGTAGAGGCCAACACCGCCGACAAATGGGTGCTGCTGTATGTGAAGCGGTGGCTGAAAGCGCCGCTGCAGGTACCTGATGGCACCTTGCAGGAGCGAGATAAAGGAACCCCGCAGGGTTCCGCGGTATCGCCAGTACTGGCGAATCTGTTCCTGCATTACGCGTTCGACATGTTCCTGGAACGGGAATTCCCGGCCGTGGAATTCGAGCGCTACGCCGACGACGCGGTGGTGCATTGCGTGACCGAGCGCCAGGCCCGGCAGGTCCGGGAGGCGCTCACCGCGAGGCTGGCGGAGCTGGGGCTGGAACTGCACCCCGGCAAAACCAAGATCGTGTACTGCCAGGACACCCTGCGGCGCGGTGAGCATGAGACCGTGACGTTCACGTTCCTGGGGTACGCGTTCCGCCCTCGGCAGGTCCTGGGCAAGAACGGGAAGATCTTCACCTCGTTCACGCCCGCGATCAGCCCGGAGGCGCTCAAGGCCAAGGGCCAGATGGTCCGCGGCTGGCGGCTGCACATGCGCACCGGCATAAGCCTGGACGAGCTCGCCAGGGCGATCAATCCGATCGTGGCGGGCTGGATCAGCTACTAGTGCGCCACGAGGCGCTGCTGTTGCGGATGGAGGTGAAAGACCGTCCATCTCCTTGCTGTCGTAGCAGCAGGGTGAAGCTGGAGGCAGCCTGAGCCACGGGTCGGTGGGGAGGGCGGGAGCGGCCTCAACAAAGTCGCGTCGGTTCAGCACTGCCGGATGGACCGGGCGCGGTGAGCAAGACGGGAAGGTATACGCGAGGAACCGGTGCTGTTACGCCCCTTGAGCATCCGCCAGCTCTAACCCGGCGGATCCGGGCTGGTTAGCGGCGCGCACCCGCCCTTCATGACGGACGGGGAACTCCCGGCTGGGTCTTAGTAGCCCGGGTCGGGAGGCCATGGTGAATGTCTACGGCGTAGTCATGGCGAGGCCGCAGGGGTAGAGCCGGGTGCCTAACCCGTCGACCGCACGGCAAGTGAACGTGGGAACTGCCCGCGTGCGTTCCGCAGCCGGTCCCCGGCCAGGGGAATGGGCGGCGGATAGGCGCGACGCCTGCCGAAGGCGCGGGCGGGACGGAGCCGCCGTAGTACTCCGAGCCGGGGAGAGCCCGGCACATGGGGAAGGGCGGCAGCGTGTCAGTCAAGGAGGAATGTAATGTCCGAAGATGCGCCGGTGAATTCCGGCGCCGTGAAGTGGCCGCATCCTGATTCAGCCTATTTCACGGTACGGAGTATGCAGATCAAGTTGCACCGCTGGGCGGGAGAGAATTCTTCCCGCCGGTTCGGTGACCTGTTCAACCTCGTCTACGACCCGGCGTTTCTGGTGCATGCGTGGGAGCGCGTGTCCGGGAACAAGGGGGCGCGGACACCAGGGGTCGATAAGGCCACGGTGGCCATGATCGAGACCTGGATCGGGGTGGAGGAGTTCCTGGGCCAGATCCGGGACTCGCTGAAGTCTGGCGGGTTCCGGCCGGTCGAAGTCAGGCAGGTGACGAGTAAGTATTCGGAAGTCCCGTGAGCGAGCACGCTTATAGCCGGCGCGGCCTTTTCGTGGGGCGGTGCCGTTGAGGGCGTGCTGGAGCGGGGGTTTCAGCCGGGGGCTGGCGGTTGTGCCCAGGCGTGGAGGTCTTCGGGGCTGGCGTTCCAGGGCAGGAATCGTTCGAGGTCTGGGCCTCGGGGGGACTTGCCGCCGTTGCGGCCGCATTCGTCGAGGTAGGCGGTAAGCCAGGTCAGGAGGTTCAGGCCGGCCATCTGCATGGTGGCGGTGACGGTCCAGATGACGGCGGCGAGCCGGGCAGAGTCCCCGTTACGGGATCCGCCGGCGTTCTTCCGGGTCACGACAGGACCGCGGATCTGGCGCTCGGCTGGGTTATTGTCCAGCCCGATGACCGGGAAGTCGCGGTGCGCGATGAGGCCGTCCCATTCGCGGTCCAGGGTGGCGAGCGCCTTCTTCGCGGGCTCTTGCAGGCCGGGCGCGGCCATCTGCTTCTTGCGTGCCTGGTCGATCGTGGTGATCGCCCGATCCCAGGCAGCGCGGGCTTCCTCCAGTCCGGTGGCGGGCTGCGCGGCCGGCCGGGACGCGGGCGCCGCGGCAGCTCCGGCCCAGGCGGCCATCAGTTGCTCGTGCGCCGCGTACAGGTCCTTGATCCGCTCCAGCCACGCCTGGGTCCAGTACGTCAGCTGAGCGGGGTTCGCGTCCCCGGCCCGGACGAAGTACCGGCGGATATGGGCCCAGCAGAACAGGTTGACCAGGCCGTCTGCCTTCCTGCCTGCAGACTGGTAGACGGCATAGAAGTCGCTTGAGATGACCAGCCGGCGCAGCCCGCCGTCCTCATCGGCCGTGAGCTGGCCCGTCTCCTCGTCAATGCCGGCGTGCCGGGCCAGGACCGCGCCGGACCTGCTGGGGTCCATGACGAAGCACACGGTGTCCGGGCCGATGAATACCCACAGCCACCATTTCGCAGGGCCGCTCCCGTCGCGCGGCGCGAACACCCGCCAGGTCGTCTCGTCCGCGTGCAGGTGCCACGAGCCCCGCGACCGCTCCGTGATCGCCTCCGCGAGCGGGGCCAGCAGCGCCCCGGCGGCCGCGCACGTCCCGGCCAGGGTGGCCGGCGAGATGTCCGCGCCCTGCCGGGAAAGGCCCTTCACCAGCGAGTTCATGCTCCGCCCAGCGGCGAACCGCTCTACCAGCAGCATCGCGGTGAACCCGTTGGAGAACAGGCCCTTGCCGACCGCCTTCGGCGGGCCGGGCGCTGTCACCGTCGCCGGGATCCGGCACGAGCACGCCCTGCGGTACCGGCGCCTGCAGTGCGCCGCCACCCGTACGATCACCAGCCAGTCCAGCAGCTCCGTGATGTGATCGCCCAGCCCCGTGAACGGCATCCCGCACTCCGGGCAGCAGTACCCGGCACCGGCAAAGTCCCAGACCACCTTGAACCGGGGCAGATGCGAGTAATCCCGCCGCCCCGCCCGCGCCCCCGGCCCCCGCTTCTTCCCGCTCCCCCCAGGGCCATCCTGCTGCTCCCCGCCACGGCCCGCGCCATCATCACCAGCGGCCGGCTCCGGGCGCGAGCGCTCTGAGGAGCGCCCGAACAGCATCCGCTGCAAAACCGCCAGGTCAGCCCGGATATCCTCCAGCTCGGCCGCCTGCTCCGCGTTCTCCGCCCGCAGCCGGGAGTTCTCCTCCCTGAGCCGGACGTTCTCCTCGCGCAGCTCAGCGGCCAGCCGCGCCATCTCCCGGTTCGCTTCCAGCGCCGCAGCCAGCACATCCCGGAGCGATGCCTCAGCACCCTCCAGGACCGGGACAACCCCCGCCGCGACCGTCACGCAGCACAGCAAACACCATCAACTACCGCAAATCACGCACCACGCACCACGTGTCCTGCCCCGCGGACACCGCCGCCGAACTGCTTCACCACGCGACTTCCGAATACGTACGGTGACGATCCCTAAGGGAACGCCAGGGAAATTCCGGAAGCTAGGTATTCCCACTGTCGCTGACCGGGTGGTCCAGGCTAGCCTGAAGGCAGTTCTTGAGCCTATTTTCGAGGCGGACTTCAAGCCGTGCTCGTACGGGTTCCGCCCGAACCGGCGCGCGCAGGACGCGATCGCCGAGATCCACCACTACGGGACCAGCGGTTACCGCTGGGTACTGGAATGTGACATCAAAGCCTGTTTCGATGAAATTGATCATACGGCATTGATGGATCGCCTCCGGGCGAGGATCAAGGATAAGCGCGTGTGCGCGCTGGTGAAGGCATTCCTGAAATCCGGGGTCCTCACCGGCCTCGGAGACAGGGAAGAGACACTGACCGGAACACCCCAGGGCGGGATCCTTTCGCCGCTGCTCGCTAACATCGCCTTGTCGGCGCTGGACGATCATTTCGACCGGCAATGGCATGAGGAAATGGGCTCAGACGAGCAGCGGAGAAAGCGCAGGCGTGACGGTAAGGGCAACTGGAAAATCATCCGCTATGCGGATGATTTTGTCCTCATGGTACATGGGGAACGCCGTCATGCTGAGGCGCTGCAGGAGGAGGTGGCGGCCGTGCTCGCTCCGATGGGGCTGCGGCTGGCACCGGAGAAGACCGCCGTGGTCCACCTCGATGAGGGCTTCACGTTCCTCGGCTTCGACATCCGCAGGATGCGGAAACGGGGAACGCAGAAGTACTACGTCTACACCCGGCCGTCCCGCAAGGCTATCCAGTCCATCAAGGACAAGGTGGCGGCCAGGACGTACAGGTCAACCCGCCACATGGGCCTGGACGAGCTGATCACCAGCTTGAACAGGTCACTGGCGGGGTGGGCGAACTACTTCCGGCACGGGGTATCCAAGGCAGTGTTCAGCGCGGTCGACAGCCATGCGTGGCACCGGCTGATGCGCTGGATACGCGCCAAGTACAAGCAAGGAAACCACCGGATCGGGATGCCGGAACTGCGCCGCCGTTTCTGCGACCAGGGATGGCGGTTCGCCTGCAACGGGGTCGTGTTCACCGGCGCGTCCAGCGTCGCGGTGACCCGCTACCGCTACCGCGGCAGCACCATACCCACCCCCTGGACCCCGGCACCAGCCTCGCGCTGATGACCAGCGGGCAAGACACGTGGAGCGCCCGTTGCGTGGAGACACGCACGGCGGGTGCGGCGGGCGGGCCGGGGAAACCCACCGGGAGCGATCCCGGCAGGGCGCCCCGGCCCGACCCAACCGGCCTTTTCGGCCGTAAGACGCTGAATCAGCTCCTCCGCCGCGTCAACACCTACCTGACGCGGTGGGCTCGCAGAAAGTACAAACGGCTGCGCAGCTACAAGCGGTTCCACCGGTGGTGGACCGGACTCATCGATCGAGAGCCCGGACTGTTCGCCCACTGGGGACTAACGCGCGCGTTCAACTGGAATGGATGAGAAGAGCGGAATGACGGGAGACTGTCACGTTCCGTTCCGTGGGAGCCCGGGGGTGAGATTCCCCCGGGCGACCCGACAACCCTTGCATTAAAGCTCGCCTCGGACGAAGTGTAACTTTCTAAAGAAATTTCACGACACGCCGCCTGCGGTAATTGAGGAGCAACGGCTCTCCTGAGAGATTTGAGAGTTCCGACGAAAGAATTCTCAAGCCCGGGAGAGCCGTTGCGCTATTATCGTACCACCGGCCTGACGCTTACGCAGATGCAGGAACTCGTCCGCCGCGTGAATGAGGCGCTTGACGAGCCGTGGAATAAGCGGATCGGGCGGCCGAAATCGCTCGGGCTGTACAGGGCGGTAGAGGCGGCATGCATGTACCTCCGGCAGAACGCGACGCAGGAATTCATCGGGGAGACGCGCGAAACGTCACAGGCCACTATTTCCCGGTACGCGGCGGTCCTGGTACCACTCGTGAAGGCGGCGCTGGAAGAATTCGTGCCGGACGCGGCGGAGGCTATCGAGATAGTCAGGGGCAAGGTCGTCCTGGTAGACGGCACGCTCACGCCCTGCTGGTCCTACGCACAGCACCCGGAACTGTGGAACGGCAAGCACAAGACCACCGGGTTCAACGTGCAATTGATATCTCTTCTTGACGGGACGGCCGCCTGGATCTCCGACCCGCTCCCCGGGAAAACCCACGACGCGAAATCGTTCACCGAAACCGGGGCCGCCCAGATCATAGAGAAGTCCGGCGGCGGGTTCGGCGACAAGGGATACCAGGGCACCGGGCTGGTCACTCCCAAGAAGAAGCCGGAAGGCGGAGAGCTCACTATGTCCGATAAGGAATATAATTCCCAGATCTCATCGCTGCGCGCGCCGGTTGAGCGGCTTGTCGCCCATTTCAAGAACTGGAAGATATTCCACGCCGACTACCGCCGCCCCTACCAGACCTACCGTGACGCGTTCGACGCTGCCCGAGGGCTTTTCTTCTTCTCAATCACATGGGGTTTTGAATAATGCTCCAGGTACCGGGTGGCCTTGCCGGGCAGGGTGCTGGGGTCGGCGGTGGCGACTACCAGGCGCCGGGGGTCGTCTGGTCCCCACCAGCCCAGCCGCCCGTCGGCGGCCCACCAGGTCTCGGCATGCCCGTCCCGGAAGGTCCTGGTCACCGGGTGCCAGTCGCCGGGATCCTCCGGCCCGCCCCAGTGCAGCTCGCAGGCCGCGTCCACCGGAGTGTGCGCGTCGTCGCCGTAGGCCCAGGTCCCGCGGCGCGGCTTGAGTGCCATCACGAACGGCAGGCCCGCCTCGGCGAGCTCGGCTCGGAACCCGTCCTGGTCCCCGTAGGCGCTGTCGGCGGCCACTGCGGTTGAGGCGGCTAGTACTACAACAGCGCCTCGTTACTTCTGGTTCGGCGCGCGTAGTGCGATTTTCGGGCGGCGGCCTGGCGGTAGCGTCGCCAGTCTGACCACTGCTGATGGAATGCACGGGGCCGGGTGACGTGGACGTGGAGGTTGAACAGGCGGCGGGCCTCGGCGGCGGTGAGCGGGATCAGCTCGCGCCCGTTTTCACTGGTTATGAATGGCGGCGGGGCGTATGTCCTTGGCGGCGCGAAAGCTTTTCCGCGGGCTTCAGGTCCCCCTTTTCAGCGGGCCGGCTCCCGACGTTCCCGCTGGCGGGAGGGGGTTCCGGTTGTTGCGGCCGCATGGCCCGGGCGGTGACGGCGAGGAACGCGTGCGCGAGCATGGACAAGGTGACGTGCCGGTACCAGGCGCGGTACTTGCGGACCTGGTAGTGGTCCAGCCCGGCCTCGTTCTTCGCCTCGCCGAAGCAGTCTTCTATGCCCCACCGCGCCCCGGCGACGGCGACCAGCTCGGGCAGGGTGACCGGGCGGGGCGACCAGCAGCGGAAGAACGCCAGCTCAAGCTCGCCCTTCTCATCCGGGGCCAGGGACCGGCGGACCAGCAGCTGATGGTCCGCCGACGCGGTGCCGATGAGCGCCCAGTCATACAGCCGCGGCCCCTTCGACCCGTCGGCGCAGCTCAGCCGCTGCCACCCGTCCCGCGGGACCATGGCCGCGAGCTCACCGGCGCGCCGGGACCCCGCCTTGACGCTGATCATCTCGCTGCACGCCACTGCCATCACGTACGGGATCTCCTGCTCTTCCAGCCAGGAGCGCAGCTTCGGGTTCCCGCCATAGACCTCGTCGCCGGCCACCCACGCGAACGGCACTCCCGCCTTGACGGCGCGCCCGATCATCTTCCGGGCCAGCTCCGGCTTCGTCGCGAACGCGATATCGTCGCCGATCCCGGCCGCCCGGCACCGGTCCCGGTCACCCGTCCACTTCTCCGGCAGGTACAGCTCCCGGTCGATCAGCGCCCGGCTGCCGTCTGGCCCGGCATAGGCCAGGAACACGCCGACCTGCGCGTTCTCGATCCGCCCGGCGGTGCCCGTGTACTGCCTGGCCACGCCGGCCGACATCTTTCCTTTTTTCAGGAACCCCGTCTCGTCCACCGCCAGCACCGCCGCCGGGTCCCCGAGATTCCTCACCACGTACCGCCGCACGGCGTCCCGGCACGCTTCCTCGTCCCACGGCGAGAAATTCAGCAGCCGCTGCATCCCGTCCGGCGACACGTCCCCCGCGAACTCTGCCAGCCACCACGAGTTCTTCCGCTCTTGATGCGACAGCAGCCCCAGCACGTACCACCGCCCGTGCCTGCGCACCGCCGCGTTCGAGAACACCCCAGCGACCTGCGCGAACATCTCATTAAACGACTCCGACCACGCGGCATGCCCGTCCCCGGCCCGCACCCGCGCGTCATCCACGACATCCAGCATCACACCAGGCTGGACCCCGCCAGCCCCAGATCACATAGCTATCCCAGGCTAAATCACAGGACGCTGTTGTAGTACTAGCCGCACCAGAACAGATAAACGGGCCTTCCGAGCTCAGGCCGGAGCCCGCCGGCACGGCAGCTCGCAAAGGCGGAGTTGTTATCACGCCGCCCGCGATCCGGCGTGCCCATCACGCTCCGCTACCGCCACGAACCGAGCTTGCGCACGCGTAGCCGTTCGGTACGCCACAGACGATGATTGTCAGGCTGGTTGCGGACATTCAGAACCGGCTGTTCTGGCACGTCGGCACCGGCCGAGTTTCTCAGTGCTGCATTCTCTCGGCGGGATGGAGTCAGGCATGCTGAGATAGGCAGCGATGCGCCGACTGAGCAGTGCCTGCATGGCTTTGAGCCCTTTGTTGCCTGGTACTACAGTTCCGGTTTGTTATCTGCCGTCTGGTCAGGCCGGGGCGGGCGGGAGTCGTGCCTGGTAGTGGTGCCATCGGGCGCGTGCCTGGTGTTCGCGGCGCCATTGTGACCAGGCGTGGCCGGATTCGCGGGCGGCGGCGGTCATGGGGGCGGTTGCCAGGTGCAGGAGGCGGCGGGCTTCGGGGACGCTGACTTTGACCATGCCGATCTGGGCGGAGGGCTTCTGGCCTCCGCTGGATGGCAGCGCCCCGGTGTCGGCCCAGTCCGCGGGCTGGGTGCCTGCGCTGGCCGGGCTGCCGTCTGTGCCCTGCGGTAACGGGGCGGGTTGCAGCGGGCGCGCGGCGGCGACGGCGAGCAGGGCGAGGGCGCACATTGACAGGATGGTGTGCCGGTGAAAGGAAGGCCACAGGCGGACCTGATGCTGGTCAAGCCCGGCCTGACCCTTTCCCTGCTGGTGGCACTCTTACACCTGGGTTCGACGGTTGGGGTAGCGTTCTAGTCGGTGAATAGGGGTGTTGACCTGCGGATATGACTCAGCGCCCGGTGACGGGGCGTGTCACTAGGCGCTGGTGAACGTGCTGGTCAGGGCTTCGGGGTGATCTCAATGATCTTCTTCGGCGGATCCAGGCCCAGGGCGGTCAGGACGTCGCGCTGGGCCTTGCCCGGCTCGGTGGTCTGCCGGAAGGTCCCGGCCGGGCCGGTGTAGGTGACCGCGTGCAGGCGCTGGAGCTCGGCGCGGATCCGGTTCCAGGTCCAGGATCCGCCGGCGGTGGTCTCCGCGACGCGGATCAGCAGCAGGGCCAGCCAGCACAGCAGGACGTGGGCGCGTATCCGGTCCTCGCGCCGGTGGTAGACCGGGCGCAGGTCCAGGACCTGCTTCATGTCGCGCCAGCCGCGCTCGACTTCCAGCAGCTGCTTGTATCCCAGGGCGATGTCCTCGGCGGACAGGTCCGGGTCCGAGCAGCGCAGCAGGTATTTCCCGTCCAGGTTCGCCTCGGTCCTGATCTTCTGCTTGTCGATGCGGAGCAGCCCGCCGGGCGTGGTACGCAGGAACCGCTTGAGCCCGGGCTTGCCCGATAGCGTGCCCTCGATCCGGGCGCGTTCGGTCATGGTCAGCTTGTCGGTGTCCTTGATGACGTCTTCAAGCTGCGCGACGAGCCTGGCGCGTATCGCGGCGTCGCGTTCGCTCTGGGCCGGGTTATAGCAGAGCACGAACCGGTCGTCGGTGCCGATGCTGACTTCCTTGACCTGCATGTTGTCTTTGACGGTGGCGTAGCGGCCCTGCCGCGAGATGGCGGCCCTGACCTCCGCGGAGCCGGACCGGAGCTTCTCGCCGATGATGTACCCGCCGCCGCCGCGCATCAGCGCCCGCCGGTTCTTCTGCGAGGTGAAGCCGCGGTCCGCGACCCAGATGACCCGGGAGAGGGTCCATTCCCTGATGTCGCCGCGGACCTGGCGGATCAGGTCGGTGTCGGTGGTGCTGCCCGGCCAGGACCACACCCGCACCGGGATGCCGTCGCGGGTCACCGCCATCCCGACCACCACCTGCGGCAGGTCGTCGCGTGAGTCCTTCGATTTCCCGTGGGTGCGGAACCCGGTGTCCTTCACCGCCGCGTCGTCGTCTTCTTCGACGCGGTTGCCGTCCCTATCGCGCGCTACCGGCTCATCCGCCCCGGCGGTCTCGAAATAGGTCGAAGTCGTGTCGAAGAACAGCAGGTCCACTTCAGGGTTAAGCAGGTCGGTGACCCGGAAGTACGCCTCTTTCGCCAGGTCGGGCTCGATGGTGAGCAGGTAGTCCATCGCCCGGTAACAGGACTGCTCGTCGATCTCGTCGAGGCCTTCGATGTGAACGTCACCGGTGATCCAGCCGGCCGCGGCAAGCTTGGAGGACGCGGCCAGTGCCCGGTTGGCGACCAGCGCGAACAGCACCCGCTCGACCCTCGGGTCCAGTTTGCGGCCGGTGAGCTGACGGCGCATCACCGCGTCCAGGCCCAGACGGCGCCACAGCTGGTCCAGCACGTACGTACCGCCGGCCGGGCGCGAGGACGTCAGCGTGAGCTCGCCCCCCGCGGTCGCGGCGACCGCGCCGGCCGGATCCAGCAGCCGGGACAAGGCGATGACCAGGCGCTTGACCGCGTCGCGGTCGAGTTCGTCTTCCCGGCCGAAGGAGTGCAGGATCTTGGTGCGCGAGACCCCGGCCCGGGCGTCCCACTCGTTGTGGGCCAGCTGCAGGTACCGGATGACCTGCCCGTCTTTCGTCTTGCGCGACGACGCCTTCACGTACACGAAGTGAAGGCTAGCAGGTTTACCGACTATGGGATCGCATTATTTCCTGAGGTCAACGCGCTGTAACTGCCTGAACCGTGTCACTAGGCCGTTCCGCGGTTCGCCGCTAGCCGAAACCCGCTGACCTGCACCATCATCCCATCCGCAGCCCAGAAACCCCGCCCAACTGTCGAACCCAGGTTACACGGGCCATCTTTTCCCGGCGACCAGGATCAGGACGGTCAGGGACACCGGCCGGCCCGCCGGGGCGTGGCAGTAGAAGAACGCCAGGTCCGACGGGTCAGGGATGCTGCGGCGGATCAGCAGCCAGTGCCGCGGCGAGGCCGTTGCTGCCCAGGCCCAGTGGTAGTCGCGGTGGCCCTTGCAGCCCGGCCCGCACGAGCGCATGTCCCACGCGGCGGCTGGCACCAGCCGCGCCACCGCATCCGCCCGCGTCTTGCCCAGCCGTGGGTGCAGCCGGACCCGGAAGTCGCACGGGACGCCGAGCACATATCCCTTCCCGGCTTTCTCGCAGGCGGCCCGCAGCTTCGAGGCGCGGCCATAGACTTCGTCGCCGGCGACCCAGCCGAATGGCACGGCTCCGCTCATCGCCCCGGCTGCCATCGCCGTGCCGAGCTCGGTCTTGGTGGCGAACCCCACCTCGGCGGGAACCTGTGCCCGCTCCCGCCTCTTCTTGTCGCCGCACCAGGCTTTCGGCAGGTAGAGCCGGAAGTCAAACAGCGCGTGGGCGCAGGCGGTGACATACGCGCAGAACACCACGGTCTGGCAGTTCTCCACCTGCCCGGTGATCCCGGCATGCTGGCGGGACACCCCGGCCGTCATCGTCCCCTTCTTCAGCTCCGCGGTCTCATCCAGGACCAGGATCGCCGCGGGATCGGCCAGATGCGCCAGGATGAACCGCTGCAGCCCCTTCAGCGCCGCCTTCCAGTCCCAGGCGCGCTCGCCCAGCAGCGCCTGCATCCGCCGCGGCGACCCATGCCCCGCAGCCTCGGCCAGCTGCCAGCACGACCTGCGGTCCCCGCCCGCCGCCAGCAGGGCCGCCACGTACGCGAACGCGGTCAGACATGACCTGGCCTGCGCGAACACCGGCGCGATCGCCGCGCGCAGCTCCTCCTGAAGCTCCCCCAGCCAGGCCTGGTCCTCTACGATGGCCGCAGCGGCCACCTGCTGATTTTGCTGTGTCACAGCACATGATCATCCAGGTGGGCGTCCCGCGCTCCAACACGCACCCCGGACACGCCGTGATCATCCAGGTGCTCCAGGCCTTGAAAGGCCGGGGTCACGTCTGATCATGCGCGCGCGTGGTTCCGGCCGGCGGATGATCTATGCCGGGCGTGTGGCCGCTTAGCCCACCTTGATGTAGTTCAGCTCGAAGTCGTGCTTCCACTGTGACCCGTCTGCCGACCCCTCCCAGGCGCCCTTGATCGTCCTGCTGTCGCCGGAGAACACCCCCGTGTAGCGCTGCCAGAAGCCCGGGGCCTCACGCCACAGCTGCCAGACGCCATCGTTCAGGCTCATCTGGTAGATGCGGGCGACTCCGCGCGAGTCGTAGTAGTGCTGGGAGAAGGTCTCCGCCGCTTCACCCGGACCGATGATCGCGATGCCGCTCGGCGCGGCGGGATTGTCGACCGTGAAGCGCTGGATCAAGAAGAACTCCCCGTCAAGCCACTCGAACCTGGTCCGGCCGCCGCGGCCAGCGACGGGGGGACTGCCGGGGCCGAAGTAGCCAGCCTCAAAGGAGACCTCCATCTCCCACTCCCCGAGCAGTGCATCCAGACGGGACAGCACCGCGGGCCGCCCGGCCGGGATGTCGCCTGGGCTGTCGGCACTTCCGGGCTGGCGCGGATCCTGCGGTTCGTTCATGTTCGTCATCGTGTGCCTCCTCGAACCTCGATCGGTCGTAGTCCAGACCGTAGGGTCCGGGCGGGCCACCCGTAAGCTCCAATTCCGCGCCCATCGAGTGGGCCAGTTGGCGGCCAAGCGCCAGACGAGATCAGGCAGCCAGCGCGGCAGGAGGGCTGCCGGGACGACCATGGGACCCCGGCGCGGCAGACCCCGGCGTCGTAAGGTCTGTAGGTAACGAACCGGAACTGTAGTACTGGGCGGGTGGCCTTGATCGCGGCGATTTCCCTGAGCCAGCACAAGGGGCAGATGCCTGTTTCAGACCACATCGGGCTGGGAATCCCCGTCGCGATCATTAACCAGGGACCGACCAGGGGCGACGCCGAGGCGACGCTGACCCTGGACGCTCCGCTCTGGCCGGCGCTGACCGCGCTGGCCGGCCGCCTGCCGGACCGCTGACCGGCCCGGCCGGCTGCGGACCTCCCGGACCGGGATCCGGTTCAGGCATCGCGCAGGCGCAGGAGCAGACCCCGCGGGCAGCAGCGCGACCGCGGCCCATCCCGCCAGCACGCGCCGCGCGTCCTCAGAAGATAAAGGGGATCAGCATTTTCGTGGACTGCTGGTACTCCGGATAGGCACTGGGGAAGAGCCTGGTCATATTGCGCTCCTCCACGAAGGCGCTGTAGATGAAGTACCCGCCGATCAGTGCCATGGCGATCAGCCACCAGACGCTGACGGCGATCGCCGAGCCGATAATCGCCAGCAGGATGCCGGTGTAAATCGGGTGCCGGATCGTCCGGTACGGGCCGGATGTGACCAGCTCGGGGTCTTCCTTCGTGGACGTCGGCATTCCCCAGTTCCGGCCGAGGTAGATCCGCGCCCAGACGGCCAGTCCCAGGCCGAGGACCCAGATGGCGAGGCCGACGCCCCACAGGACCGGGTCTCTGACGTATCCGACGCCATGCCCCTTCAGCACCCGCAGCCGGACCAGGAGCACGACGACCAGGATGAGCACCACCCGGACGCCCGCGAAACGCGCCCAATTGCCCCGTCCCCGCTGTCCCCGCTTGGCCCCGGCGGATGCGCCGAGCCAGCCCACCCAGAAGATGACCCAGCCCACGCCGATCACGATGTCAACCACTCGCATCGAAGTACCCCTCCGTTCGCTACTGGGCCCGCAGCCTGATCAGGCCAGTCCCGTACACGGTCCCCGCGTCATAGATCACGCCTCTGGTCTTCATGCGGCGCCGGCCCGGTCGCGCAGCGGGAGGGCGAAGTCGCTGCCGCCGCGCTTGCTGGCGTCCGTCACTGGCGCGGTGGTAGTCAGGAGGGTAACGCGCAGGGGCAGGTCACTGGGCTGCCGCTGCTGCTCGGCCGCCCAGGCCGTGAACGAGTCCGAGAGGAGCTGCTCCTGCGCCGTCGTCAGCGGGTCCTGGGGCAGGTGAATGTAGGCCTCCTGGTGCGCAGGCTCGGTGCGCAGGGTGAGTCCGGGGAAACTGGCGGCGAGCTGGCCGGCCAGGTCCTGCGGCACCGGCCAGCAGAACTCCACCGGGCCGTCGCTGTCCTGGTTCACCTCCCCGTAGTAGATCAGGAACGCGGCCCCAGCGACGCCGTCTACCCGCCGCGGCGGCTGGGCCTTGAGCATGCCGATGACCTCCTTGCCCAGGTCCCAGACTTCCTGCCGATTGCTGGCATGCCGCAGCAGGCAGAGCAGGCTGCGGGCGGGGATATCGCGGACCTTGACCTCGTACATGACGTTCCTCTTTCCAGCCAGGCGGTCAACGAGGTAGCCGGCCAGGTCCCGGCGGCCAGCATGATCGGCTTCAGCCCCTGACCAGTAAGCGCCGACTTGCGCCGCAGCGGCCTCCGGCTCCAGGCTGAGGATCAGCTGGATCTGCGCCAGCGGCACTCCGATCTGGCGCAGCGACGCGACCAGCCGAGCGTTGTCCAGCTGACCGGCGGCATACCAGCGGTAACCAGAGTCCGGATCGACCTGGGCGGGCGGCAGCAGTCCCAGCTCGTCATACAGGCGCAGCGCCTTCGCCGACAGGCGGGACAGCCTGGCGAACTCACCGATGCTCATCAGGTCCACGGACGGCTCCCTCGTGCCGGGCCGACGCCCGGCTCCCCAGACTGTGCGGCTTCCCCCAGGGTCAAGGTCAAATTAGCGGTCTGCCGCCCTGCCGGTCAGCCAGGCCGAGCTGTGGCACTGGCTGCGCAGCACCTCGGGCAGCTCGCGGCCACGGCCTCGATCAGCGTGCGTCGCGGCCGGGGCGAGCCAGCAGCGGACGTGAGCCGGAACACCCCGGACCGAGGCACACTGCGCACCCCTGCTAGGGGGTCGGCCAGCAAACCCCGTGCCCCCGCCCCGGCACCGGCACCGGCACCGGCACCGGCCGACATCACCACCCACCCGGCCCGCCAGCGCCGGGGGGCCGACACCGGGCCGGAAGAACAGGAGGCGCTATGCGCTCATCACCGCCGCGCGCATCACCAGGCCGTTGCTGCCTGCGCCACGTGCCCTGATGCAGGCGGCCGGTCGGGAGCAGTCACGTCGTCGATGCGGGCGGTTCGGTCAGTGAGGCGATGCAGGCGGTGAGCAGGCGCCGCATCTGATCTTGTTCGCTGACGTCCAGATTGGCCAGCATGTCTTGCTCGACGCGGCGAACCGCGGCGCTGGCCACCTTGAGCTGGCGGCGCCCGCGGGCGGTCAGCTCGGTCGGCAGGGCTCTGCCTACGGGTGCCTGTGCTGGGCGGACAACGAGTTCCTGGCGCTCGAGGGCCTGCAGGAGCACATTCATCGACTGCCGGGTGACGAAGGCGCCGCGGGCAAGCTCGGAGTTGGACAGACCCGGTCGCTGGGCGAGCAGCTCCAGGCAGGCATAGTGGGTGATTGTCATGCCAAGCGGCCTCAGCACGGCCTCCAGGGCGGAGTGCAGGGCGCTGGCGGCCGCCTTGAGCATGTACCCCAGCGATGTGTCCAGCTCGATTCCGGGCTCGCCTTGACTCATGTCAGTAGTCTGACATACATTGGGGTGTGTCAGAAAACTGACATATCATGAGGAGGCAGGAATCGTGGCCGTCACCGGACCCGACTTCATTTCACTGCAGGTGCGCGACCTGGAGCGTTCCGCCGCTTTTTACGAGCAGTACCTGGGGCTGAAGCGCTCCGACGCGGGACCGCCGCACGCCGTCGTGTTCGACACCAAGCCGATTGCGTTCGCCGTCCGCAACGTCGTCGCGGGCGTCGACCTGGACGCGATCGCGCAGCCGGGGCAGGGAATGGCGCTGTGGCTGCACGCCCCCGACGCGCAGGACATCCACGACGCCCTCGCCGCCGCCGGCGCGACGATCATCTCAGCGCCCGTCGACGGGCCGTTCGGCCGCACTTTCACGTTCGCGGACCCCGACGGCTACCAGGTGACCCTCCACGACCGTGGCTGAGCGTCCTGGCCTTCGGCGCGAGGTCCCGCCGCCCGCGCCTCCGAGGCCACCGTTACTCCAATTACGCCGCTATCCGGGGCGGCATCACCGAACCTGCGACCGTTTACAAGACCATCACCGCCGAACTGCCCGCCGGCTGGGACAGCTCCACCACGACCGCACGCCGGCAGAAACCGAACTCGTGGCGAGGCCTTCGGCCGCGAGCTGACGGGATAGGGAAATGGTCTGGTCCAGGATTGCGCTACCGCGCTCGCCGATAGCCACGACGCTGACACCACGGCCGGTGGGGTCAGCAACGCTACCGCCGCTCCGGCCAGATGCATCGCACGCCGTTGCTGCCGCAGATGCTCACCGACAAGCTCGTCCAGGTGCCTGCGGCTGAGGGGCCGGCCAGGGCAGCAACATCATTGGGCGGGATCACGGGCCTGCCGCTGTCAAGCCGCACCGTGCTGAGATCAACCCAGCGACTCGTCGGCGAATGCGCCACGCAACGCCGGCCGGACCTGAGCATCAGCGGCCCAGTCCTCGTCTGCTCATCCCTGGCCAGGCCCGGGCTGGTCCTCACGGACAAGCAGCCGACCGGGAGAGCGGTTTGCTATCCACCACTGGACCTCACGATTCACCCACTCCGATTCCGCAGCCTCCGCCGAACCGAGCAGGATGAACCACTGCGACGAGCTCAGCGCGTCCTCGATCGACGGCCACGACCCTGGATTGGCACTAAGCCTCAATCCACCGGTCAATTAGGGGTGTTTCGGGGCGTGTCAACGTGAAGGGTGCCCTTTGAACTGGGACGATGGGAGTGTCTTAAGCTTCCGTCGCCGAGTTCGAAAGGGCACCCGTCAAGTGCGATTGTTGCATAGCCTGGCCAGGACGCACGCATCCTTCGATGACCCGAATCTGGTGTCGCACGCCGGGCTGGTCCCGGTGATGGCGCTGGCGCAGCGCGCCGGGCTGGGGGATCTGGTCGCCGGGCATGTCCGGCCCGGCGGCGAGTGCGGGGTCAACCCGCACCTGAAGGTCCCGTGCCTGGTGGCCGGGATGGCTGCCGGTGCGGACAGCATCGATGACATGGACCTGCTGCGGCACGGCGCGATGAGCGCGCTGTTCGGCGGCGTCCGGGCGCCGTCCACGCTGGGTTCGCACCTGCGCTCCTATACCTGGGGCAACGTCAGCCAGCTGGAGAAGGCGGGCCGGGAGTTCCTGGCGGAGCTGGCCCGGCGGGCGCCGCTGCTGCCGGGTGCGGGCACGCTGGCGTTCATTGACATCGACTCGATGCAGAAACGGGTCTACGGGCACGACAAGCAAGGAGCCCGGTTCGGGCACACCAAGATCCAGGGCAAGTCGCTGCTGGTCCGGGGCCTGAATGCGCTGGCCGCGACCATCAGCACGCCGCTGTCGGCGCCGGTGATCGCCGCCACCCGGCTGCGCGGCGGGAACGCCGCGTCCGCGCGCGGCGCGGCGAGCCTGGCCGTGCGGGCCATCGGCACCGCGCGGGAGTGCGGGTGCACGGGAATGATCGTGGTCCGGATGGACTCGGCGTTCTACAACGCCGCGGTGATCGGCGCGGTCCGCCGCCAGGGCGCCCGGTTCTCCGTCACCGTCCCGGCGAACGCCAGCATCCGCGCCGCGATCGCCGCCATCGGCGAGGACGCCTGGACCCCGATCCGCTACCCGCGCGCGATCTGGGACGACCAGCTGGATGCCTGGGTCTCCGACGCCGAGGTCGCCGAAGTCTCCTACACGGCGTTCGCGTCGAAGAAAGGCCAGGCCGTCACCGCCCGGCTGATCATCCGCCGGGTCCGTGACCTGAACAAGCAGGCGGCCGCCGGGCAGGACGAGCTGTTCCCCGTCTGGCGGTACCACGCGGTCTTCACCGACTCCCCGTTCGAGCTGGTCCAGGCCGAGGGGCAGCACCGCGGCCACGCCGTCGTGGAGCAGGTCTTCGCCGACGTCACCAGCGGACCCCTGGCTCATATGCCATCCGGGGTGTTCGCCGCGAATGCGGCCTGGCTGTCGACCGCGGCCATGGCGCACAACCTGCTCCGCGCCGCCGGCGCCCTGGCCAGCCTGCCGTTCGCGAAGGCCCGGGCCGCGACCATCCGCCGTGACCTGATCGCCGTCGCCGCCCGCACCGCCCGGCACGGCCGCGGCCACCTCACCCTGCACCTGCCCGAGGGCTGGCACCGCGAGCACGAATGGGCGAACCTGTTCGCCGCCGCCTGCGGCCCGCCCGCTGCAGCGGCCTGACCAGCCCGGACCCGGTCCGCACCTCGACGGCCGCAACGGCCACCCGACCCCTGACCCCGGCCCAGGAACCCGGACAAGCCGCAGAGCAGGCAAGCGGCAAGACGCCCACACCCGGATTTACCCGGGAAAGCTCCTCGTGCAGGAATCGGACCGGAAACGACCTACCCGAAATCGGCCGGTGGATCGAGGCTAAGGTCAGGGGTATCAACGAATATCCTCAGTGCCGCATTTTGTACCAGGGTTTCGCGAACCTCGCAACGCTGGCCTGGAGTACGGGGCCGGGCACGGCGTCATGTGGCTGTAGGAAATGAAGCCGTCGTACCCGGAGACTGCCGCCATCGCGCCTCCCGAATCGCATATCTCGCCAGCAGATGGTAAGGCTGAGATTTATGCGCGCTATTCGGCGATGGCCGAGCCGACGTCACTATATGGCATATGAGCACTCGGTAAGACCTGCTCTCTGGCTCCGACGCCAAGCACAGAAGTATCATCCCACGGCGGCCGGCTGCAAGCCCGGATCGCCGGGACTGTCGGTAGCGCACCGATAAGATCGCAATGGATCCATGACATGCCGCCTCTCTTCTCGAGGTCCGCGCCCAGCCATGCCCGGGAGATTGGCCTGGAGAGGCTGCCGTCAGGCCCGCGCATGCATCGCCGCGCAGGTCGGGAGGTGGCTGCCTTGCCGAGTTAAGGCTGGCTTCTCTGGACGCCCCCGGCCGTCATTGGCGCAGAGCTCGTCGCGAGCTCAACTGATGCCCAGCTTAGCCACCGGATACGGGCAGGCGTTAAGTCTGGTGACCGCACGAAGGCCAGAATCGGCTGTATTAACGCGATTGTGAGTTATCGGACGGGTCGGATGGTCACGCCGGGTCACCCGGAGTACCGTCGCGAACATGGAACCAGGGCGGGAGAGCAAAGCGCCGGGCGGCGACGGGTGTATCCCTTTTACCTTCCGGATCGGGGTCACAGGTCACCGCGACCTCGCCGACCCGGACGCCTTGCGCGCGCCGATCCGGGAGGCGGTCAGTCGGCTCAAGGAAATGGTGCCTGTCGCCCCAGGGGCCGGGCTGGCTCCCGTGGTGGTTTCGGCCTTGGCTGAGGGAGCCGACCGGCTGGTGGTGGAGGAGCTACTGGCCGACCGTGATGCCCGGCTGGAGGTGGCGCTGCCGCTGGACACCAAAGAGTACGCCGAGGACTTCGAGACCGAAGCCTCGAAAGAGGAGTTCCGGAGCCTCCTGGCCCGGGCCAGCGACAAGTGGCAAGCCCCGGACGGGCTGGATCGCGACAAGGCCTACGAGCGAGCCGGACGCTACGTGGTAGACCGCTGCGACGCGGTCATCGTCCTCTGGGATGGTCAGAAGTCCCGGGGCCGGGGAGGAACCGCGGAAATCGTCGGCTACGCCCAGGAACACGGTGTACCGATAGCGTGGGTGCACACTAAGGGCGACCCGACAGTCACGTACTACCTGGAGACCCGCCGGGCTGAGGTCGTCATGGCGGCGGCTGGCAAGCTGCGCAAGTACAACACCAGCGTGATCGACAGCGCGACGTTCGGCAAGCACGCGCGCGAACTGCGCAAAGAACTGATGCCGGACATGGCCAGGGAAATACCCATCGACCCGCTCGGCCTGTCCCGGGAGACGGTGGCCGGCTGGGTATTCCCCTACTTCATCCGCGCCGACACCCTGGCCCTGCGCTATCAGCGCCGCTTCCGGCGGCTCAGCTGGGCTATCTTCGCCCTGGCGGCCCTGGCCGTGGCGGTTGTCGCCGTGCAAGCGAACTTCTGGCCCAAGCTGAACTGGCTAGCCGCATTCGAGGTCGCCTTCCTGGTGAGCCTGCTGCTCATCTTGCAGATGAACCGCCGGTGGCGGCTGCACGACCAGTGGATCTCCTGCCGATTCCTGGCCGAGCGGCTCCGCTCGAGCTACTTCCTCGCGCTCGCCGGAACGGGCGACCAGCGAGGGCGGTCGGCACGGCTCGCTTACCTCTCCGATTCATCAGAGGCCTGGATCGAGCGGGCGCTGACCGAAGTGAGCGCACGCCGCCCGGAACTAGACGCCGGATTGCCGCCGGTCAGGGAATTGCGCGACTACCTGAACCGCTGCTGGATCGGGAGCCAGATCACCTACCAGAAAGGAACTAGCGCAAAGCAGCGCACGTTCGAGTACCGGCTGGTTCACGCTACGGAATTGCTCTTCCTGCTGACTCTGGCGGCCGCCGGCATCCATATTTTCGAGAGTTACATCTTTCCTGTGAAAGGCATTACCGGGGAGCAGTCCCTCAACTTCTGGGAAAAGCTCCTCATCGTGGTGTCTATCACCGTTCCTGCGGTCGGCGCGGCGTTCCACGGCGTCGGCACCCAGCGCCAGTTCCGCCGCCACTCCGAGCGCTACCGAAGAATGGCAGGCGTCCTGGCCCAGGTCAAGCGCGAGATGGCCGATACCACGACGCTTGAGCAGGTCCAGAAGGTTGCAGCCGAGACGGAGCAGATCATGCGCGAGGAGAACAGTGACTGGTTCGGCGTCATGCGATTCCACGACATGGAGTTGATCACCTGACATGTCACCTGTCGTATGTCATGCCGCCCTTAAAGCAGATGCGCGATCAGCGAAAACGGTGGTTGTGCCCGACTGGTGTTCCCAGTCCTGGCCATCCTTCATATGGGCGCGAACCCGAGCCGGACGAGATCACGCTTTCCGTGACGGGTGACCTGTGCTGTGCCAGAATCCCGTATGCGGGCCTGACCTGCTCTCTACGCTCGGGGCTCGTGCTCAGCCGCCTCATCTTGAAGGTGTCGAAAACCTGTGTCACCCGGGCAGATGCTCGGCAGAGCGCGGTCTCACGTCCAGTGCCGGGCGAGCCGGTCTTGGCCCGTCCGGACATGCGATGATCCAGTGTTCACCTGCCCGCATCTCCGCCCTGCGCCAGCTCGTCCCGCAGGTTCCCGCCCCCGTCATCGCCGACGCGCGCGCAGTCCCGCTACGCCCGGGCGCGCCGGTGGCCGCGTGGCCCGCGGTCGCGCTGGCCGGCTCGTATGAGCTCCTCATGAGATCATGCGCTCTGCCCAGCTGCAGGGAACGGCGCTAGATCTGGTTGATCTGCGCTGCCGTGGCCCGCACGCTCGTGCTTGATATGTAGGTGATCGTGAGGGCACTTCGCCGGGGTGCAGCGCATGCCCAGGAGAGCGTTCCGGTGCATCCATGGTGCACGCAGCGACAACGGCGGGGAGGTCAGCCGCTCTCACCATCTCCGTCCGCGAGGCCATGCCCATCAGAACATCGCAGTGAAGATAAGGCTCCAGGCTGGGTGTCAGCGCTCAGCGCGCGATGCGGGAAGCGGTGCACCTCCTGCGGCCAGCCGACCGCGACCGCGATCCTGCCGGCCCAGTACCGCGCCTCGGCATCGCCGGGCACATCGACGACCGTGAAACCGCCGAGGTGCTCCTTGGTCTCGGCAAACGGCCCGTCGGTGAAGAGGGGCGAGCCGCTGCGCGGGTCAACGCTGCACACGGCGGTCGACGCGTCCAGGCCACCGTCGCTGAAGACGAAGACGCCCGCGGCCGTCATCTCCTCGATCAAGGCCCTGCCGGACGTGCCCCTGTCGCGCAGCTCCTCCAGCGTGAGGTCGGGCACCCACTCGTCGTTGAAGGCGATCAGGTAAAGCGCCATCTTAAGCTCCTCTGCTCACGGGCAGCCCGGACGACTGCCGCTCACCTTCTCCACGAACGCACTCATGTCGATTCGACACCCCGGCCAAGACTTTTCCCAAGCCTTCCGCACCGCGGTCGGCCGAACCGCCCGCGACCGAGCCTGCCGCACGAAACGCACGCTCATGCCGCGGTGTCAATGTCCCACTCGTCGCCACTGCCCGAACCGCATTGGACGATCTGTGTCTGCGCAGCAGGATCATCGGGCCGACATCCGTACCTCCATACTCGGCAGGGCGGATGCCGTCGGCATCCGATTGCGGTTTGGCTGCGTGGCGTGATCGGCCCTGCTCGAGTGCTCGCAATAAATATCCGGCTGATCCGTACGGGCTTCCGCCCGGTTCCGGTCAGGGCAATGGCCGTCCGGGTCCTGGCATTCTGCGCCTGGTGCCTGACCGGGCCAACGTCGCTTGTTCGCCTGTCGCTGGATCGACGTTGTCCATCGCCGGGCGGCGGTCGGGTGGGTTCATTGGCCGCGGCCCGGGACCGGCTCAGCGGGCGCGGTCCGGGAGATCTCGTCGCTCCGCAGCCCGGAGAACAGCCAGCTCAGCGTGATCGTCCGGATCAGTGCGCACGTCCCTGGATTCCTTGTCCTCAGTCACCCCTGGCGCGAGGACCGCGGCATGCTGCGCGTCGAGGAAGGCTTGTTCGACCGGGTTCGCGGTAAGAGAGCGGGCCACGTCGTAGGCGGCCGCGGCCTCCTCGTCGCGGCCGAGGCGGCGCAGCAGGTCGGCGCGCGCCGCGTGGAACAAGTAGTAACTGTCCAGGGCCGGAGAACGCAGGTGGTCCACTGCGGCCAGGCCGGCTGCGGGGCCGCGGACTTCGGCGAGCGCGACGGCGCGGTTGAGCGCGACTACTGGAGTCGGCGTGAGCGCGTAGAGCTGGTCGTAGAGCGTCAGGATGGCGTGCCAGTCGGTGCTGTCAAGGGCGGGGGCGAGGGAATGGACAGCGTTGATGGCTGCCTGGATCTGGTACGGGCCCGGGTGGCCGCGCTGGACGCACGCGCGGACGATGGCCTGGCCTTCGGTGATCAGGTCCCAGTCCCAGAGCCGGCGGTCTTGTTCGGCCAGGCGGGCCAGCGAACCGCCGGTGGTGACGCGGGCGGCGCTGCGGGCGTGCAGCAGCAGGAGCAGCGCCAGCAGCCCTTGCGCCTCCGGCTCGTCGGGCATCAGCCCGGCGAGCACCCGGGCGAGCCGGACCGCCTCCGCGCACAGGTCAAGCCGCATCAGGGAGCCAGCGGTCGCCGCGTAGCCCTCGTTGAAGACCAGGTAGATGACGGCGAGGACCGGCTTGAGGCGGGCGGGAAGCTCGGCTTCCGCTGGCACGCGGTAGGGGACGCGGGCGTCCCTGATCTTGCGTTTGGCCCGGACGATCCGCTGGGCGATGGTTGCCTCGGGCACGAGAAACGCCCGCGCGATCTCTGGTGTCCCGAGCCCGCCGAGCAGCCGCAGGGTCAGCGCGACCTGGGCCGGCTGGTTCAGCGCCGGATGACAGCAGGTGAAGATCAGCCGCAGCCGGTCATCGGGCACGGTCCCCTCCTGAAGCGGAGTTTCGTCGGCCGCATCGGCGCCGTACAGGTGACGGGCCTGCGCGTGCCGCTCGTCACGGACCGACTCGCGGCGCAGCCGGTCGATAGCCCGGTTGCGGGCGGTCGTCACAATCCACGCACCGGGATTGGGCGGCTCGCCATCCGACGGCCACCTGGCGACCGCCACGGTGAACGCGTCCTGGACCGCTTCCTCGGCGGCGTGGATATCACCGAGGAAGCGGATCAGGGTAGCGACGCAGCGGCCGTACTCGCGGCGGAAGACAGCCTCGACAGTCACTGCGCCAGAGTCTGTGGTCGCTGCACGGAAACGCTCACTGTGCGTAGGAGGCGTCAGCCCAGCCTGATCGCGTCGTCGAGGTCCCCACCGAACAACGGGCGGACCTCGATCGGCCGCTGTTCCGCGGCTGCGGCGAGCTTGGCCCACTCCAGGGCCGCGTCCAGGTCGGCGGCGTCGATGATCCAGAACCCGGCGAGGTGTTTTTTGGTCTCGGTGTACGGCCCATCGGTAAGCAGAAAATCGCCGCCGGACTGGCGCACCACGGTCGCCGACTCCGCGCCACCTTGCAGGCCACCCTTGAACACGAACGCGCCCGCGTCCTCCAGTTTGTCGCCCAGCTCACTTACCCCGGACCACACCTGCTGGCTCGTTTCAGGGGGAACGGGCACGGCATAGTCGCGGTAGAGCGCGAGCAAGTACTGCGCCATAAGAACTCACTCCTGTTTGTCATCCGGAGCCGGTCTTTGGCCGACCCTCACTCCCGCCACGAAGTGACCTCCGCCGAATCGACACTACGCTGCCACGATGCCAGAACACTTTGCGCCGGGCTCGTCGCGTGCCGACGCTTGTTTAACGCGCTTGCCTCAGTCATTCTCATCGAGCCGGTGAGGTGGCGGGGCCCGATGCGAGCCAGGGTGGCTCCGTGAACTCCGCTCCGAGCAGGATGATCTGTGCGAGCACTTCGACCAAGCGGCGCCGCCGCATGCGCGAAGGGTCGTTGTCCGAGAGGGGGTTGAACTCCCATGTCTGTGACCTGCGGCGTTGCTCATCCACTCAAGTCGGCAAACGAATAATTGCAGGTCAGGGTCATGGATTTGTGTCCGAGGGGGACCGGATACACGGGACTGCAGGCGTTGATCGTGGGCACGGTGTCGTTCCTGTACGCGCTGTGGGTGTCGCCGGGATCACGGAACCCTGGACCTCCATTGGGGCAGCCTTCGCTCATCGACCGAGATGGCGATGGCCACCGCGCACGCCGCGAGGACGGTCCACCATACGGGTCCGGGGACGGGCCGCCGGTTCTGGGCGCGGGGAACGTGCGGACCCAGCGCGTGACCTGCGGTATGAGGCTGGAGGCCGTCAGCACCAGCACGACGGCGGTGCCGGCCGCCGGGCCCGGTTCTCCGGTCCGCCTCCGGGCCACGCACGCCGAGGCGAAGCCGAGTAACACGTTGCCGGCCAGCGCGAGACCGGCGGACGCCCAGGGCAGCGCCAGTCCGTGCACGGCCGCCGCCAGCATCGCCAGCGCACCGGCGGCGAGCGGCACCAGCAGCGCCGTGGCGTGGATCCTGGTACGGCAGCCGGACCCGGTCGGCGTCACGTCGACGACCCAGGCTGGCCGGCTCGTCCAGGGTGAACGCCGCGGCCTCGCGGCGAGTAGTAGGTAGCCCACTTGGGGCCGCGGTGGGTGTAGAGCCATTTGTGAGCTGAGGCGATCCGGCGGAACCCGTTGATAGAGCCCTGGCTGTGCAGGTTGTGGTCGGAGAAGCTGCCACAGACGAGGGCGGGCACCTCGATGTCGTCGATCCGCCGGTTGAGGCTGGCCCACCAGGCGCCGAACTCAGGGTGCTTGCTCACGGCTTCCTCGCAGCCTCAATGAGTTCGAGAACTGGGTAGCCCGGACCCTAATGGCGGCCCTGCTCCGGCCCGAGCGCTGACGACGGGATGCGGCCCGTACAGCCAGCCGTCGCCGGTTGATCTCCTTAATCGCACTGCCGATCCGGATGGCGAGGCCCGGCGGTCATGGCGGAAGCATCCCCTGGAACCGTCGTTTGCGGTGCCTGCCGCTGAATCTCGGTCCTGGCTCAGCGGGTATCGCGGAATGATCAACAAGGTCGCCCCATCCTGGCGGCGTTCGCAGAGTATGACATCACTGACCGCCGCCGTGTACATCCGGGCGCAGTTGGACCTGGTGCGTACCTGTTCTTGCGGCCGCTGCGGACCTGGCCGCGCTGGATGCTGCCCTGGGCGGGCTGCGGGGCGCGGGCTGGCTACGCAGAATTAATTTTGGTGTGACTTGCGTCTCATAATGTGGGGAGCAGCAGGTCAGCGCTGTGCGCTGTCATCGGCCCGTATCCCTCACCTGACGGATGTTTCCCAACGCCCGTCGACGGCAAGGCAGACCTAGCACGCGTTCCTAGACCCTGGCCGTGAAAGGGGGAGACGATTAGATGATCCGCAAGCTGGTCATCGCCGTCATCACCGCGTGGGCTGCGCTCCTGGAAACGGTGGCGGACGCGATCGAGGCGACGCTGCCCCCTCCCGCCGCTGACAGTCCCCGGCTGCGGGTGGTTGCGCCCGGAAGGTTACGCCTCCGGCTGCTCATCGTGTCACAGCCTGACTACTGCGCGCCTGCTGCTGCCGGCACCTAGGCATCGGGTCGGCGCCAGCAGCCCGGCTCCTAGCCGGGCAGCGTCGCGCGGGCCAGTGCGGCAATGAACGCCGGCGGGACAGCCCGCTGGTGAACAGGTCGGGCGTCTCGTAGGTTGTGAGCAAGCTGATGCCCTGCCGGGAGAACCGCTGCGCCAGGGAGTACATGAACTCGCGGAAGCGAGTGTCGTCCACGGCGGCCATCTGAAGGTCCAGCAGGCTGTCGATGGCGAGCTTCGCCCCGGCCCTCGATTCTGGAACAACGGAACGGCGGGTGGCGCTACCTGGAGTTTCTGCAGGTCACAAGCTTGATCACGGCCGGCATATTTATGCGGGAGATACCAGGCGGGACGAGAGCCCAGGCATCGGTCCCGCCCCGTCCGGTTGACCTGACCGAACACCGATACTGACCACAGCGATCAGAGCGTGCCGGTACTTTTCGCTCCGTTGTTCCTCGAGGGCCGAGAACAGCGGCTCGCTACCGACGGCGGGTATGGCGCGGGCGCTGACGGGTCGCCGGGAGGGGGCGCTGGCCTGGGCATATCCTGCGAGTCGGCGGCCACGTCAGCCCTCCTCTTCGTCCCCCTCACATGGCATCTTCGGTTGGGCTTAGCCGGCTGGCTGGACGGCTGGGGCGTGGGCGAGTCGTTCGGCGCGGAGGGCCGAGCGGCGGACTTTCCCGGCGTCGTCGCGCAGCGGGGTGGTGGCGCGCTCGATCGTGCGGGGCAGTTTGTGCGGGGCGAGCCGCTGGCGCAGGTGGGCCATCAGGTGCTCGTCAGATGCTGGCTCGGATAGTTCGACGATGGCGTGGGGAATGTTGCCGAGGTCCTCGTGCGGGAGGCCGATCACGCAGCAGGACTGGACGGCGGGGTGCTCGTCCAGGGCGGCCTCGATCTCGGCCGGGTAGACGTTCGCTCCTCCGATGAGGATCATGTCGGTGAGCCGGTCGGTGATGTAGACGTACCCGTCGGCGTCGACCCGGCCGATGTCGCCGAGCGATTCCCAGCCGCCGGGGGCGCTGCGGGCTGCCGCGCCGATGTACCGGTACGGGGGCGGGGCGCCGGGCCCCCGGCGCATCCAGATCTCCCCTTGCTGGCCGGCCGGGACGGCCCGGCCGTCGGGGTCGCGTATCTCGATCTCGCCGAGCACCGGGCGGCCGGCCGAGCCTGGGTGGGCGAGCCATTCGGCGCCGGTGATCACCGTGGCTGCCTGCAGCTCGGTGCCCGCGTACAGTTCATGCACCTTCTGCGGGCCGAGCCAGTCGATCCAGGCCTGCTTGAGCCACGGCGGGCACGGCGCGGCCACGTGGAAGGCCACCTTCAGCGAGGAGACGTCGGCGGCCAGCCGGACGTCCTCGGGCAGCCGCCAGATGCGGAGCATCATGGTCGGCACCAGGTACAGCCAGCTCGCCTGGTGCTGCTCGATCAGGCGCAGCGTCTCGGCCGCGTCGAACCGGGGCATGAGGACCACGTGGTTGCCGAGCAGCATCCCGGCCGCGGTGGCCACGAACGGCGCGTTGTGCGACAGCGGCCCGGTCATAACGGCGCACTCGCCGGTCGGCAGGCCGACCAGCGGGGCCAGGCCGGCCACGTTCTCCAGCAGGGCGGGTGCGGCTGCCGCGATCAGCTTCGGCCGGCCCGTGCTCCCGCCGCTGGTCACGAGCTTCCACACCGGTGATACGCCCGGCGTGAACGAGCCAGCGGGAAGCCGCCCGGGCACCGACTCCAGGGCCGGCCATGCTCCCGCCTCTGACTGCGGCATTCCCACCACGAGTGACGGGCTGGCCAGGTCCATGATGGCGGAGCGTTCGGGTGCCGGGAGCCGGTGAGAGACCGGCTGCGGCACGGCCCCCACAGCCCAGGCCGCGAACATGCTCTCCACGAACTCGATCGAGTTGGGCAGGCTGATCGTGACCGTCGAGCCCTCCGCCACCCCGCCGGCCGCGAACAGCGCAGCCAGGCGCTCCACCCGCTCCACGAACCCGGCCCGGGTCAGCGTGACCTCTCCGCAGGTCAGCGCGGGCCGGTCCGGATCAGTTTCGGCTAGCTGCCGGAGAACCGACAAGAAGGTAGTCCCGCTGGCGTTGCTCATATCATGCTCCTCCCCTGGTGCAGTAGTTGCCCTGAGGCGCTGTCGGCCCGTACGCGGTCCCGTCACGTTCGTCGTGCCATGCCCGGACCGGGCGCGTCCCAGTCGCCGACGTTGGCCCAGGCCCGCAGGATCTGTCAGGCCCCGTCCGGGTCAGCACGCTCTTCCAGCAGCCCGGCCAGCTCCGGGGCGCCGTCCCGGTCGCCGGTGTCGGCCCGGGTCCGCAGCTTGTCCAGGTCGCCGCGCTGAGTCAGCAGTCCGGCCAGCAGCTCGGCCAGCCGCGAGACGGCGGACTCATCCCCGGTGTCGGCCCGGGCGCGCAGGATCTGCTCGGCCTCGTCCAGGTCGCCGCGCTCTTCCAGCAGCTCGGCGAGCAGCTCGGCCAGCCGCGAGACGGCGGACTCTTCCCCGGTGTCGGCCCGGGCGCGCAGGATCTGCTCGGCCTCGTCCAGGTCGCCGCGCTGAGCCAGCAGCTCGGCCAGCCGCCGGGCGCCCCGCTCGTCGCCGGCGTCGGCCCGGGCGCGCAGGATCTTCTCGGCCCCGTCCGGGTCGCCCGACCCGTTCAGCAGCCCGTTTTCTGATGTCCCGCCAGCACTTCGGGTTGCGGTGCTGGTGGTTGCGTTTGTGATGCCCGCTGGCCGGGAGAGTTCGCGGACCTGGGCCAGGATCGGCGTCCAGTACTCGGCTTGCGACTGGCGGCCGATGAACAGGCCGATGTGGCCGCCCGGTGCGAGGTACCAGCGGACCAGCGAAGAGCCGACCGCGTGCTGCATGTTGCGGACCTGCTGCCACGGCGTGATGTCGTCCTGTTCGCCGCCGAGCAGGAACACCGGGCAGGTGATGCTGCGCAGGTTCACGGTCTGGCCCGCGACCTGCAGTTCGCCGGTGAACATCTCGTTGTTGACGAACAGGTGCTCGACCGCCCACAGGTACAGCTTGCCCGGCAGGTTGACCGGGTGGAGGTACCAGTCGTAGAAGTCATTGAAGTGGTCGAGGTACTCGCGGTCGTGCACATGGGTGTAGACCTTGAGGTGCTCGGCCACGTGGGTGACCGGGTGCATCGCGATGAACCCCATGACGAGGTTGATGCCGGGCACGATGCCGCCGTTGGCCTTGACCATCGCCTTGTACAGCGCCATGTTGCCGCGCGGGATCATGATGGGCATCAGCTTCTTGGCCGGGCCGTTCCCGGCGCTGGTGTCGATCGGCGCGCCGGCCACGATGAGCGTGTTGACCCGCCCGGGGTGCATGGCCGTCCATAGCGTGGCTTCCCAGCCGCCCTGGCAGTTGCCGACGATGTTGACCGTGCCCCCGGGCCCGGCGATGAGGTCCACCGCGCGGGTGATGAAGTCCAGGCGGTCGGTCTCGGTGGTGTCCTTGGCGGCCTTGGTGGCGCTCAGCCAGTCGAATGAGTAGATCCTGGTCATGCCCTGCTTGATGCAGAGCTGGATCTGGCTCTGGCCCTTTTTGTCGATGATGCACGAGGCGTGCCCGGCCAGCGGCGGGAACACCAGCGTGGGAACGACGTCATCGTCGCCGGTGCTGAAGTCACGCAGCAGCGCGAACGGCGAGGTGAGCACGACCTCATTGCGGCTGTGCCACGTCGGGGGCTTGCGGTTGGTGGTGTGGTGGGCCCACAGCGCCGTGTCCACCGGCACCGCTACGGCCTTGGCCATGACACGCGCACTCAGCGTGCTCGCGCCGAACGCTGCATGGGTCAGCTGCCTGAACATCTACATTCCATCTCCGAATCATTGATAACCCACTGGCTAATGCTTCCTCATCTGCCATCCACAGGGGGCAACTGCCAAGACCTGCGGATCAAGATCGTTCAGGCGGTTTCCGGCTGGGTTTCCCCGCCGGGTCGTTCCCCGTGTTTGCCGTTGCTGAAGGTCGCTCCGGCGCGGACCAGGGCGGCGAGGCGGGGCGCGTTCACCGCGCGCCGGCGATCTCGTGCTGACCCGGTGAGCTTGACCGCCACGGCCAGCCCGGCCGCCCGCGAACAGCGCAGCCAGGCGCTCCGTCCGCTCCACGAACCCGGCCCGGGTCAACGTGACATCTCCGCCGTGCTGGATGCCGGACCCGGGCCGGTGCCGGGGCCGCCGGCCGGACCGGGGATGCCGGCCAGGAAGCGCAGGACCTCCCGGTTGGCGGCCTGGGTGACATCGGTGATGTAAGCGTGGCCGGCGTCCGGGAATATCACGAGCCGGGCTCCGGCGATGGCATCGGCGAGTCGGTGAGCATTGGCGGCGGGGACGATGCGGTCCTGGGCCCCGTGCAGGACCAGCGCCGGGATGCCGATCTCGGCGAGCCGGCCGGTGACGTCGAAGCCCGCGGCGCCGGCGAGCTGGCCGTGGCGGCCCCGCCCGCTGGACCGGGTGCGCCGGACGATCTGCTGGTCTTCGGCCCGGCGGTCGGTCGGCGTGCCCGGCCCGTACAGCAGCTTCCAGGCCATCCGGTTGAGCGCGGCGGCGGGCAGCAGGGACCGGGCCCGGGTGGGCAGCGCGCCACGCGGCACGCTCCCGGCCGAGGCGGCGGTGCACCCCAGGATCAGCGACCGGACCCGGCCAGGGTGGTCCAGGGCCAGCTGAAGGGCGATGGCCCCGCCCAGCGACACGCCATACACGTGGGCGGCCGCCGCGCCGGCCGCGTCCAGGACCGCCAGCGCGTCGTCCGCCATCAGCGGCACGGAGTAGGGCCCGGGCGGGTCCGAACTGCGGCCCACTCCGCGGTTGTCGAACCGGATGACGCGGTAGGAGGCGGCCAGCTCGGGGACGGTGCGATGCCACATGCCAGCCCCGTAGGCGTGGCCCATGATGAGCAGGATCGGGTCGCCAGTTCCGCTCTGGTCCCACCAGATCCGCGCCCCAGGGCGGCGGGCAAACGGCATGGCTTCCCTTTCACGGTGGTGCGCGAGATCGTAGACTAACGATCGGTCGCTAGGAAACGACAGTACGGGGAAACTCCGCCACCAGTCAAGTCAAGGTAAGGTAGTGAGGAGTGTGCAAGCGTGAGGCTGCCTATCGATCAATCGGGAGGAACTGGAGCGTCCTGTGGGTGAATCACTTGAATCAGTTCGGGTGCGCAGAGTTCGTTCCGGCGTGCCTGCTCTGCCGCCCCGGTCGGCGGCAGATGGCACGCGGGGCCGGATCCTGCTCGCCGGGCTGGGGCTGTTCGCCGAGCACGGGTACCACGGCACGTCGATCCGTGACATCGCCGCCGAGGCAGCCGTTCAGTCCGCCTCGCTGTACGCCCATTTCCGGTCGAAAGAAGCGATCCTGGCCGAGCTGGTCCTGGCCGGCCACGAGGAGCACCACGCCCGGCTGGTGACCGCGCTGCTCGGCAGCGGCGCCGACCCCCGGGACCGCCTCGCGGCGCTGGTGCGCGCCCACGTCCGGGCCCACACCGACTACCCGATGCTCGCTGTGGTCGCCAGCAGCGAGATGCACGCGCTGTCTCCCGCGGCCGCCGGGCCGGCCGCCGCCGTGCGCCGCCGGTCCGAGGCGCTGCTGATGGAGGTCCTGGCCATCGGCCACCAGCAAGGCGCGTTCAACCTCGTCCACCCCGAGGCGACCGCCGCCGCGATCGGCAGCATGGGCATCCGGGTCGCCAACTGGTACCCGGCGCCCCAGGCCGGCCTCACCCCCTCCCAGCTGGCGGACGCATACGCCTCCCTGGCCCTGCGCATGACCGGAGCAAGGCCACAGTGATGATGCCGAGCTGCCTGACCTGTTCGATGACCGCCTGCGCCGACGGGCACACCGTGCCGAGCCGACCTGCTCAACGTAGTCCCGCTGCGCGCCGGCGAACGACGGGCGCCACATCCCACCGCCGCCCGGCACGTTGACCCGTAGCGCCGCTCGCTTCCGTCATAGTTACCGGGTCTCCCACCTGGCCGCTGCGAAAGACCCTGAGCCCATCACACCCTGTCATTGTCTAGAAATGGTGCGAGACCCGCTCGTCCCAGCGGCTTAGCGCCTGCCTGGCGGCATCCTCGACGACGGCTCGTCCGTGATCGTCCCCGGCGAAGCCGCGGACGGCGTCCAGGCTGCTGAAATACGTGATGGAGGTGAACATGACCTCCTGGCCGTCCTGCTGGCGCAGCAGGCGGGCGCCGCGGAATCCGCTGACCGCGCGCAGGTGCCCGCCGACCTCGGCCCGGTAATGACGCTCATAGTCGCCAGCCGTGGCAAGCGGCGCCGAGCCCCGCCATATCCGCGCGATCACATGCCCTCCTGAGATCATCCCTGCGGCGATCCCGAGTGCACCGTGACCTGCCCGCGCAGCTCCCGGCCGCCGGATCGTCGCACCGGCTCACTGGGCAAGCCCACCATCTGCCCTGCCACGTTGCGGGTACGGACCGGCGACTGGGCCGGGTCTACTTCCTGGCCTTCTTGAACCCCTCGCGGGGACAACCGGACCCAGCCCTTACCGCCAGGCTGGCCAATCCCGGTCACCATAGCCGAGCCGACGAACAGGCTCGACTGATTTACCGCTCATGCATGCGATGAGCGTCTTGTCTCGTCTACGCCGGGCGAGGGCGAGGGGTTGCCGGTGTCGCCTCGACGAATGAGGCGCGCATCGCTGACGTGGAAGGACAGCACTAGCAGCCCGCGCCGCTGCCGGGGCTCGGGCCGGTGGCTGGCAGGCGGTCGGCGCTACCGGCCTGGCTGCGGTGCTGCGCGGCTCGGCTCCGCAGTCCGCGGTCAGGCGCCGGGTTTGCGTCCGACGCCGCCGTACAGGGAATTTGGCCAGGCTGGCCGGGTCCCGGGGTCAGGCCGCCAGCGGGCCATCCAGACGACCCCCGGCTCGATGAGCTCGAAGCCGTCGAAGAACCGCTCGATGTCCCTCACCGGCCGTACATGAATCTGCGCCGACGCATTCCGGTACACGTCGGTCACCCGTTCGACCAGCCCGTCCGGGTCATCTTCCGGGGCCGCCGCGGCAATGCCGTGCGTGATGGCCAGGTAGCTGCCCGGTGCGAGGTGGTCGCGGTACCCGGCGATGATCTGGTGCGGTTTCTCCTCGTCCGGCACGAAGTGCAGCGCACAGGCGCACAGCACGCCCACCGGGCGGGAGAAGTCGATCCTGGCGAGCACGTCGGGGTGCCGCAGGATCTGGTCGGGCAGGCGCAGGTCGCCGAGGACGAAGCCAACCCTGTCCCGCGGCCCGAGCAGCGCCTGGCCATGGGAGCAGGCCACCGGGTCGTTGTCGACGTACACCACCCGCGCGTCCGGCGCGATCGCCTGCGCCATCTCGTGCACGCAGTCCTGGGTGGGCAGCCCGGCGCCGAGGTCGAGGAACTGGCCGATGCCCGCCTCGCCGGCCAGGAAGCGGACCACGCGGCCGATGAACGCCCTGTTGTCGCGGACGGTTCCCGCGATGTCGGGCAGGGCGGCGAGCAGCTGCTGCGCGGCGTGGCGGTCGGCGGCGAAGTTGTCCTTGCCGCCAAGGATGTAGTCGTAGATCCGGGCGACGTTCGGCGCCGACGTATCAATGCCGCCTGCCGGCCCCGCACCGCTTCTGGTCAACCGTGTCACCACCTCTGTATCCGGGCAATGCTAACGCGATCCGGCCCGCCCCGCCGGGCGGCGGCCCCGCCGGGCAACGCACCAGTATGCTCACGTACCTGCCGGGGCAGGACTGGCGGTAGTGCGAGATCCTCACGTCGGCCTGATGAACCGGTAGAGGAATCCCGCCGGACACGGCCGCCGCAGCCATCCCCGCGCCGCCCTGACGCTGACCCAGTCCAGGCATGCCGCCGGGCGGGAATCAGCACGAACCCAGCCCGGACCGGCACGGCGCCCGGCTCGTATGCCCGCCGAACCCGCGGAAGCGGCGCACGTGGCCACATAGCCGACCGACACCCTGCTCTGCGATGAGCAGGCCCGGCATCGCCGCACTGTAGGCAGGCGCCCGCGTGGCGCGGCAGCGGGGGAAACTGATTTCATGACGCGGTACGTGATTGGCCCGGACGTCGCGGTCCGCCTGGCTCGCGAGGACGCTGTGATCCGCGACGAACATCAGCTCCTGGCTCCGGCGCTTCTCCGCTCGCAGGTGCTGTCACTCCTCTATCAGGCAGTCCGCCGCGGTGAGATGACCAGGAAGGAAGCCGAGCGGCAGCTCGAATATGTGCGAGGGCTGCGGATGCGGCTGCTCGGAGACCGCGTCCTCCAGAATGTCGCATGGAAGGCCGCCGGCCTGCTCGGCTGGGCGGACACCTTTGACGCCGAGTACGTCGCCCTGACCCAGCTCCACGCCGACGCGTTGATCACGCTCGACCGGCAACTCGCCCACGCCGTGAAGGACCTGGTGACGGTCGAACCCATCGAGGCGCTGTACTGACCGAAGCAACCATGCGAAAGCCCGGCCATGCGAACCCGCGCCGGCCCCGGGGCGTTTGCCACTCGCTGGCCTCGGTACTGCTGACGTCGGTCGCGGCCGTGCTGGCGGGCGCGGTCATTCGCCACGATCGGGGAATGGGCTGCGGACGCGCCGCCGGAGATGCTGGCCGCGCTAGGTGCCGGGTTCGATCCGCTGACTGGCCGGTTCGTGCCGCCCGGCGAGGCCACGATCCGGCGTCCTGGAATCGGTCGATGCCGCCCGGCTGGACACCGCCGTCACCTTTGGCTCGGATACGTCCGCGTCGGCAACCGTGAGCTGCGCTTTCATGAGCCGGGAGATCGGTTCGCGGACTTGACATCACTATGGTGTGGCACCTGTCACGCGTAATTCACACGACACCGACACCGCAGCCTGGCCCACGATGGGTACGCCCTGGACCTGCACCAGTTCACCAGCTGGTGCCACGTGAGCTGCCCCTGTCCCGCCGTCCGCCGCGCCGGCATCAAGTCCTTCGTCAAAGAGCTGGAAGCCCGCAGGCCGCCACCGCACTTGATGGCAGGGTTAGGCTCCATCGCGAGTACCGTCAGCACGGTGGACGAACTGGCATCGGGGTCGTGTTCAGCTTCTCTGACTGGCCGAACGAGTTGGTGCCCCGCCGCGCAGCTTGCCGGGAACTCCGAGGATGTGATCGATTGGGCTACTCGTTCACCAGGCCGGGTCCTACTCGGCGAAAGATGCGCCGGGTCGTCGGCCGACGCGGCTTAGGGCGAGGAGGCACTGGGTGCTTCGCCGTGCCCGGCCCCCAAGGCGTTGGTCAGCCCTTCGAGGTCCGCCACGGTCACGGTGAGCGCCGAGTGGCCACTTCGGCGAAGCGGTGATGGCACCTTCTCCGCGAAATGGATGCACACCCCCGCGTTGTGGTTCGTTCCGAAGCTCAAGCCATCGTCGACCATGGATCCACGAATACCGAACGCGGTCCACCAGCGGTAGTTCCGGGTGATGTGCGCCTCAGTGACATTTGCCAGCGGCGTCTTGATCTTGAAGAAACCGAAAGTCGCCGAGAGGAAGCCTTCGTCCGTGAGCGTGACGCCGTCTTTTGAACCTCGCAGCCCGAAGGGTACCAACAACGGCAAATATCGCTTGTCAATAGCGTAGGCGAAACGTTTGGACATGATTGGTCAGATCCCCTGTCATGCATGAGCGCGACTGAGCCCAGGTATTGCCCGGTCTCCACGCTAGTCTCGACTTCCGCGGCACTACCTTCCATACGCCGTCGGCACGGCGGTAGGCCCGGGTACAGCGTAGTGTCCGAGGCTGCGGGTGATCACCGGCGTGCGAGAAGGTGGCATCGGCGGCCAGGACAGCTGCCGTTAACAGATGGCTCTGCATCCTCGCGTTGACCTGCTATGGCAACTGGGTGGAGGACTTCGGCATCCCGGGGATATGAGCAGACGATTCTCGGTCACCGCCGCGGCGCTCGTCGCGCTCGCCGGCTGCGGGTCGTCCAAGCCCGGCTCTGTGCAGTCGCCGGCCGCCCAGTCGGCCCCGGTCACCGCGAGCCCCTCCGCCACCGCAGCCACCAGCTCGCCGGCCTCGCCGCCCCCGAGCACGCAGGCCGCCGGCCCAATCGACGTACAGGACGTGAGCTTCGTCTCCGCCGATCAAGGCTGGGCGCTCGGGAGCGGCGAGCTGGTCACCACGACTGACGGCGGCGCCAGTTGGACCCGGCTGCCTGGCCCGCCCTGTCCCGCTCGAAAATAGGATCCGGCTGATGACCTGCAGGTCTTCGGTGCATCAGGCGGCTCGCGTGTATTCGTTGATCAAGCCGTAGAGGACGGACTTTCGGCGGATCTGTTCGCTGTCGAGGTCGGTTGCGGCGATCGCGTCCGTCGTCGGGGACGTGTTGGGCGATGCCCTGGTGCGGCCGGCGGTGTTGTAGTGCACCTGGTACTCGGCCAGGACGGCGTGCAAGTGTGCCTCGCCGAGAAGCAGCATACGGTCGAGGAGTTCGCGGCGCAGGGTGCCGACGAGCCGTTCGCGGGTCGCGTCCATACGGGGAGCCTGGACCGCGGTGCGCAGGATCCTGGCGCCAGTGACCTGGAAGACGGCGTCGAACGAGCCGGTGAAGTTCGATCCGCGGTCGCGGATCAGGAACTTAATGCCCTCGAACCGTGCTCGTGTCGTACTTCCTGGCGGCCAGCTTGCGCTGCCAGGCCAGCAGCGTCGCTGGCGTGACAGGAAGACCCGGGTCCAGCGGCTGCGCGGTATGAGCCGTGCCAGCGCGGCGAACCACGCCCGGTCGGCCGACGCGTACCGTATCCGCCCGACATTGCGGCGCAGCACCGCCGTTCTCGTGCTAGAGCACAAGCAGCTCAGCGTCCTTCGCCCGGTCGCCACGGAACACCAGGACAGCTAGGCCGAGTACCGAGCGCATCAGCAGGTAGACGATCTTCAGCAGCATGCAGCCAGCCAACCATCACTGCGCCCCGTCAAGGTGGCCACAGCGTCTGTGATCAGCCATTTGAGTATTCGGGCGGCACAGGGTCCACCGAGTAGATCACGCAGCCGCGGAGTCCCCGGGTGAGCAGGACCTTGTAGACGTTGCGGGCGAGCCGGTCGAAATCGCCCGCGTTATTGATGTAGCACTTCTTGAAGACGACCTCGGTACGGCTCCGCGCAAGGGGCATGTTTACGCTCCCTGGCTCTACCATGGTGTTACCATCGCAAGCGATCTACCTGCGATAACAGCCACCGTAAGTCAGATTGCGCAATCGGCAGGGCTCTGTGGGCGCTACTGCCCGGCGGCCGGGCCCGTCCCAGGCGGGGTTTCACCTGTGGCAGATGGTTCCGGGTGCGGGTCAGATTCCGTGGGGGCAGCCCGGCCCGGCCCCGGCCGGCCCGGCCTGGCGGGCCAGGAACCGGAGCCGGGCCGCTCGCGCGTCCCAGGCGTAGACGACCGCGGTTCCGGCGATGAGGTCGTACAGGGCGCGGTGCTCGCGCTGGACGAGGATGCCCGCGAACCCCAGGCCGAGGGTCACGAAGCCGAGCGGGAACGTCAGCGAGCGCACCCATCCCCGCCAGGGATCCAGCCTCGTGCCGCCGGCCCGCACCACCTGCAGGCCCAGCAGCGCCATTCCCCAGGTGCTGCCGTCGGCCGCCCACTGAAAGCCGAAGTAGAGGAATTGCCAGGCGGCGTAGATGATGACGACGACGATGTTGTGCCGGTGCCAGGAAACCGGCGAGCCAGTCACGATCTGCACCGCGAAGGAGATGATCTCCAGCGCGAGCAGATACAGGACAGTGCTCGCGATGAGATCGATCAGGTACGCCGCCAGGCGCGATGCCGGGCCCGCGTACCGGCCCTGCGCGCTGACCCACTGGCTCGGGTGGGTACGGACGCTCACGGCTGAGCCTGCAGGCCCGGCAGCGCCGGCGGCCCCGGCGGCCCCGGCTCCTTGCGCCGCAGCAGGCGGGTCACCCGGTAGTCGATGCGCCGGTCCAGCCCGACGGCCCCGCTGCGCATCGTATCCAGTGCCCGGGTCGCCAGCCCGCCGGTCGACCTGGCGATGATGGCGCCGAGGTCGGTCTGCCCGGCGAGCCTTTCCATGTCGATGCGGGCCACGACATCGTTGATGTCAACGCGGTCCAGCACGGCGTCCACGTCAACCTGCTCCAGGACCGCGTTCAGGTCCACCTGCCTGAGCAGCGCGTTCAGGTCCACCTGCTCGAGCAGCGCGTTCAGGTCCACCTGCCTGAGCGGCGTGTTCACGTCCACCTGCCTGAGCGGGGTGTTCACGTCCACCCGCTCCAGCAACGCGTTGAGGTCGACCTCCTTCAGCGGCGCGTTGAGGTCGACCTGACTGAGCAGCGCATTGAGGTCCACCTGCCTGAGCGGCGTGTTCACGTCGACCCGCTCCAGCAGCGCGTTGAGGTCCACCATCTGGAGCAGCGCATTGACGTCCACCGCCTGGACCACGATGTCGATGAGCCGCTCCGCGACGCGCTGAGCCAGCAGTTCCGCCGTTCCCTTGCGTCTCAACCGAGGCCGGTCGCGTGGTTCCATCACATCAGTATGGCTGCCACGCCGCTGAGCGACGAGGGAGGTCCGGGAGAACGCGCGCTGACCCGCCTTATTACGCGGAGATCCGTTCAAGGTCCATCACGATGCAGGTCGTTCAGATTTGAATGATCTGCATTCCTGTGCGACCGCCAGAAGAACCAGTTGATGGCCGGTCAGGACGGTGGCGGAGATTCCGGCTGGTCGTCTGGTGGCGCCTGACTACCGGGCCAGGGCGCCCATCGGGTCCCAGGCCGGCAGCACGATCGGCTCAGCATCCAGAGCACTCTGCAGGTCGGCGGCAAGCGCGCTCTTGCGGGCGGCGATCTCGAAGACGTACTGGCTGAACCAGGAGTCGTTCATCGTGAAGAAGCCGTCCTTGCCCCGGTCGGGGCCCCAGCTGTTCTCCACCCGCCAGCGCCGGGTCACCCCGTCCAGCACATCGACCCCGGTGAAGAGCATTGCGTGCGTCATCGCGCTTTCGTGGTACGCGAGGCGGGCGGCCTTATCCAGATCGAACGCGGTGTCATAGACAGATGGCAGGTCGTAGAGCCCGGCGTCCCAGAACGCGTACTCGTTGCTCATCATCTTGCCGACGTCGCAGCCGAACCAGACTGGCTCGCCGCCCTGGATCGTGGCCGCAGCAACGTCCTTGATGACCTGCATGCCGACGTTGAGATAGATGACCGGCGGGCCGCCGATGACGTTGCCGAGGTACTCGACGGTGAAGGTCCGGCCGGCCGGGCTGGAGGGCCGGGGGTCGTTGACCAGGCAGACGTACTCGCTGACCGGCAGGTCTACGTACTTGGCGGCGAACTCCTGCGGGGTCAGAACGCCGTCCCGGCAGAACTTCTTGTCCTTGTCTGTCCACTGCCAGTCGAAGCGCTCCGGCGGCGTACCCAGATGGATGCACAGGATCCGGTAGACGACTTCCATGATCTCTGCCTTGGCCGCGCAGGCGGCCTCAAGACTCTCGGCCGCAGCTGCGCGGACAGTCCGCGCGCCACGGCGAAGCTGATAGCGCAGGATCGAGTTCATCCGGGCCGTATCCGACGAGCTCTGCGTCTCCGGCATGTAGCCCTTGGGGACCAGGCCGTGCTTGGCCACCAGAGCGGCGAACATGTTCCACTGGCCGCCGTCACTGGCCGCCGACTCCAGCAGGTAGGCAACCGTGCGGTCGTCGAGGCCGCGGTCTGCGGTCTCGATGACCGCCTCGAGGAAGTAATTGGCGCGCTCGAGCTTGTCCCAGAACATCACGTAGTTCTGCGAGAACTCGAACTCCTTGAGCCCGCCCTTGCGCATCACGCCGACGCGCAGAAGGTTCAGCCCGGCAAACAGCCAGCAGCGGCCGCTCTGCTCCTGATTCGTGACCTTCCAGTCGTCCAGCGTCGTCGACACAGAGTGGTCGATCCTGCTGACGATCTCCCGGTTGATGGCGACGTCGTCGACGGTCACCCGGGTCACGGCATTCTGGGCGAGCCGGTAGACCGGGTTGGCCGAGAAATCCTTGCGCAGTCGTTCCAGATCACCGGCAGTGAGCGTTCCTTCCATCAAAGCATCCTCTCGCGTCATCGTCTCGACCTGTTTCCAGGTTAGATCCCGAGGCTGAGTCGTCCTGGCTTTGTCTCCACGCGGGACGCCAACGGCAAGCGCCGCTTCGCCGCCTAACTCCAGCATGACCACCGGAACCTGAACTCGGCGCGATATATCGGGGACAGAGCGTACGGGCCAACGCTGAGACGGAAGCCCAGAACTGGCAATAAGGAGCGCCGCAACCAATCCGGCAGATCCTCATGGTGATCGCAAAATATTCGGCAGGGAGACTGGCGAGATCGGTGTGGCTGCTCACGCCATGTGGTTAACCGTCTGCTGCGTGAGGTAGGCATTCCCGGCCGGCGCGCTGGCGGGCTCATCGCGGAGCTGCGCGGGGCCGCGCCGGAGATGCGGTGATCAGGCGCGACCGTCGGACGTATCCAGGAGCAACTCGTAACGGCTGACCACGGTGGCCGGACCGGTGGCCAGCCGCTGGCCGGGAGCCCCGGCCACGGCGATGTCCCCGCGCCAGGCGAATCCGGCCGCCTCATAGTAGGCGCACAGCCGGTCATTGGACGCCACGCAATCCAGGCGCAGGGCGCTCCGGTCATGCCGGCGTGCGAGGCCTGCCGTCCAGTCCAGGATGACAGCGCCGAGGCCTGCTGCGCAGCGGCGGACGGCCATCCGGTGCAGGTACCCGGCACTGCCGCCGGCATCGCCCCACACCGGGTCGGACCAGTCCACGGTGACGGTCGCGCTGATCGTGCCGTCCACCGCCACCAGCCACGTCTGGCCGCGGCGGATCGCGCCCCGGACCCACGGCAGCTCAAACCGCGCTGGCCACTGGCTGATGCCCTGCCCCGCCAGCCAGGCCGCAGCCTCATCGAGCACGCTCAATACCTCATCCGCCTGGCCCGGCACGGCGAGCCGGAACTGGATCTCCCTCTCACCCCACCTGGCTGTCATGGACAGCATGTTCTCAAAAGGGCACTGGGCACACGAGACGCACTGCCGCGCGCGTAGCCGATAGGTGCGGTTGCAGCGCCCTCGACGACCGCCAGTTGAACCGTACAGAACGGGCTGATCTGGAAGCGCTGTGTCTTCGCTCCGGCGCCAGGCAGGGAGCACCCACCCTCCGCATTAGGCCAGCATCGCGTCCGGCCGGACATCAAATAGCGGGGAGCGCGCGAGGTAATAATGTCTAGTTCCGGTACGGCGGGCGCGATAGATTGCCCGCCATGACCGAGTTCGGACCCGCCGCCTGGCCGCCCTCTCCCCCGATCAGGACCGGCAGGCTCGTGCTCCGCGAAGCCGAGGCCCGGGACCATGCGATATTCATCGACCTGCTCGCTTCCGCAGAGGTCCACACCTACCTCGGCGGCCCCCGGGCGCGCGACGAGCTCGAACGCGAGCTACCTGAGACGCCCGGGCAGGATCTTGGCATTTGCGTCGTCGAGCTCGACGGAGCCATGATCGGTCAGGTCATTCTCAGGCGAGCAGCGGGGGAACGGGGCACCGGGAAGGCCGAGCTCTGCTACCTGTTCCTGCCGGAGGCGTGGGGATTCGGCTACGCCGCCGAGGCGTGCGAGGCGGCATTGGACTGGCTGGACAACGCGCTTCCCGGCGAACCGGTGGTGCTCTTTACCCAGACCGCCAACGCGCGCTAGATGCGCCTCGCCGCGAAGCTCGGATTCACCGAAGCAGAGCGGTTCCACGCCTGGGACGCCGAGCAGTGGTTCGGGATGCGAGCCCCGGTCACGCCCTCCCGTTGAAATCGCGCCCGCCCGCGCTAGTGCCTAGCTTAGCCTGAGCGCCCGTCAGTGGCGAAGCCCAGTTCCCGGTCGAGGATTTCGGCCAGCCGCAGCGCGGCGAGTTCCTGTCCACGGGCCGCGGTCAACTGGACGCCGCAGGGCAGCCCCATCTCGTCGGTGCCCGCGCGGATCGTCACCGACGGGACGCCCGCCAGGTTCTGCGGGACGGTGTAGCCCATGATGAAGTCGCGGAACGGCTTGCGGGTGCCGTCGCGGGCTGTGATGTAGTCCGGGTCGGCTCGCCGTGGCGGGGTGCAGGTGTTGACCGGAGTGAGCAGGACGTCCACGGAGGCAAGCGCAGCGTCGAGCGCGGCGGCCAGGTGGTGCCGGCGGTCACACGCGGCGAAGTACGTGCCCATGTCGACGGACCGCGCGCGCTCTAGCCGTCCGCGCACATCCTCGCCGTAGGCGACGGCGCGGCCGGGAAAGAGCCCGAGTCGCCGGTGGTGCACGTCGTAGGCCTCGGCCATCTGGATGGGGGTGAACGCGTCCCAGTACTCGGCCGCCGCTGGCAGCCGGAGCTCGACGATCGTGGCGTCCAGCCCGGAGAGGGTATCCATCACCCGCTGATAGGCGGCCAGGTGCGGCGCGGCGATCGCAGTGCCGAGCAAGTCCGGCGAAACTCCCACACGGCGGCCCGCCAGCGTGGACGGCCATGGCCCAGGGTTTGTCATGCCGGGGATGCGGCTGGCCGGGTCCGCCGCTGACCAGCCGGCGCTGGCCTCGAGCAAGATGGCAAGGTCGTGTGGCGTGCGTGCGATGAAGCCGGGGGTGTCAAGCGAGGGCGCCAGCGGCATGCAGCCGTCGCGGGGGATCCGGCCGAACGTCGGCTTGATGCCGGCCACGCCGCACAGCGCTGCTGGGATGCGAATGGACCCGCCGGTGTCGCTGGCGACCGCGGCCGGGATGAGGCCGGCCGCCACGGCAGCGGCGGACCCGCCGCTCGACCCGCCGCTGATGAAGTCCGGGTGGCACGGGTTGCGGGTCCCCGCCCCGCTTGGGTGCTGTGTCGTGATGCCCCAGCCGAACTCGTGCGATCTCGTCAGGCCCACAATCACGGCGCCCGCTCGCCTGAGCCTCCTGACCACCTCCGCGTCGGCGGAAGCCACGGCCCCGGCGAGGGCTTGCGAACCGTAGGTCGCGGGCAGGTGCGCGACGTCGAACAGTTCCTTGACCGCGATCGGCACGCCGTGCAGGTGCCCCCGCCACCGGCCGCGCTTGAGTTCCGCGTCGGCCGCCGCGGCGGCGCGGCGGGCGCCATCGGCGTCGATCGCGACAAACGCCGAGAGGTCATCATCGACGGCGGCGATCCCGGCCAGGGCATCGTCCAGCACCGCCGAGGGACTCAGCCGACCCGAAAGGTAGCCTTGCGACAGGCCGCCGATCCCCGGCCGTTCCCACCCGGTCATCGCTGCGGCAGGTACGTAGTGCTGCCCAGGACGTGGTCCCGGATTATGGCGGCTACCTGCTCCTCATTTCTGTGTTTAAGTGCCCGGACAAGCGCGTCGTGCTGCCGGACCGATTCCTGGCGCGGCCGCCCGGCTTGCGGGCCGTGCGGGAACGACCGCCACAGCAGCCTCATGAGGAGAAGAAGCATCGGCGAGCGCGCGCATTCGTAGATCCGGAAGTGAAACTGCCGGTTGAGTTCCGCCAGCCGGTCGTCATCTGGCGGGCACGCCGCAACCTCCCGGTAGAGGGCTTCGATATCCGCGATGTCATCGTCGGTGATCTTGGCCACCGCAAGGCTTCCAGCCAGCGCCTCCAGGGCGGCCAGGATCTGGTAGTTCTCTTCCAGCTCCCCCGACTCGGTGCGCGCGACGGTGGCGCCCCGGTGCACGTCGGTGACCACCAGGCCCTCTGACTCGAGCCGCCGGAGCGCCTCGCGCACCGGCGTGTAGCTCACGTCAAACTGCCCGGCAAGGTCGCGCTGGCGAAGCGGCGTGCCCGGCGACAGCTGACCGTCCGTAATGAGGTCCCTGAGCACATCGGTGACCATGTCACTCTTGCTGACGTAGGTGCCCCCGAATCGGGGATCCATCACCAGCCCAAGCTAACACGACAAGGGCCGCCCGGGTCCGCATCCCGCAGGCGAATAGCGGCGGTGCCGCCCGGGCCGCATGACCAGTCCGAGCTCCTGACCTGAGGGAACGATGACCGTTGGCGTTCTGGCTCGCGGGCCGTCCGGCTACCTGCGCGAAAGATGACGGGACAGCCTGGGACTGCGGTCGGCCAGACAACGGGCGATCACGCGGGCCGGCATCGACACGGCGAATCATCACATCAAGGGCTTCAGCAGCGACACCGCCTCGCGGTCGCCCATCATGGCGCCCTGGTCGATCTACCCCTTGTCGCCGGTCGACTGCGCAGCCCTCATTGTGACCTGCTCGTCTTCGAAACCACCGTCTCTGCCCAGGCTCTCAAATCCAGTCAACATTGATTAAATTCAATGCCGAACGGACCGTGGTGAACGCATGCTCGATCTTCATCCCGCTGGCCCGGTGGTGACCGCGTGACGGAGTTCCTGACCGCCACCGAGGCCGCCCAGCGGCTCGGGGTCAAGCCCGCGACCCTCTACGCCTACGTCAGCCGCGGCGTGCTGCGCCGCGACCGCGTCGCCGACGGCCGGGGCAGCCTGTTCGAGCCGAAGAGGTCGAGCGGCTGGCCCGGCGCGGCCGTCCCCGGCGCCCGGCCGGCGTGCCGACATCACGGTCGAGTCGGCGATTACCGAGCTGACCGCCGACTCACTCCGGTTCCGCGGCCACGACGCAACCGCCTGGCGGTCACCCGCACCTTCGAGGAAGTCGCCGAACTGCTCTGGACCGGCGAGTTCCCGGCCGCCCACGCTGTCCCGCCCGGCCGTTCCGTCCCCCCGATGACATTGCAGGCCACTCCCGCCGCGCTCGCGGTGGCCCCGCCGCGCAGGCCGCGCTCCCGGCCGGGACGCTGCCCCTCGAACGGCTCCAGGTCATCGTGCCCGTGATGGCGGCGACCGATTCGCTGCGGCTGCAGCTCGGCCGGCCGGCCGTGCTAGCGGCCGCCCGGAACCTCATCGCCGGCATGGTGGACTGCCTGCCCGCGCCGTCAAGCTCCGGTACCGGCCCAGCCAACCAAACCTCAGCTACCTCTTCCGCCCCCTCCGGCTCTAGCGCACCGATAGCCGAACGCCTATGGTCGATGCTCTGCGACCGGCGCCCACTCCCGAACTTTCTGCGCGCGCTGTCGGCCGCGCTCGTGCTGCTGGCCGACCACGAGCTCGCCGCCTCCACGCTGGCCGCGCGGGTGGCCCCGTCGGTGCGGGCGGATCCGTATGACGTGGTCGGAACCGGCCTGGGCGCGATGAACGGTGTCCTGCACGGCGGTGCGTCCCTGGGCGTGGAAACCCTGATCGCCGCCGCCCGCGGCCCGCAGGACGTGCCCCGGGTGGCGGGCGAACTGCTGCAGCGCGGTGAGAAGATACCGGGCTTCGGCCAGTTCGTGTACCGGAGCGGCGACCCGCGCGTCGTCGTGCTGCTGGCCTGGTCCGCCGCGCCGCGCCGAAGTCCGGGGAGGCGGTATTCGCGGTCGCCCGCACGGCCGGCTGGATCGCCCACGCCCTCGAGGCCTACGCAGGCGGCGGTCCGCTACGTCCCCGCGCTGTCTACACCGGCCCGCCTGCGATCATCGACCCATGATGCCGTGGCCGTCTGTTACCGATTCGTGACCTAGCATCGCAGCGTGAGGCGTGATCTGAACGTCTCCCAGATATGGAAGCCGATCCGTCGGATGTCATCCGCAGCCCGGGGCCCTGGCCTGAGCAGGCCGGCTATGACCCGGCGGCCCAGATGACGGTCAACCCTGCTGAGTACGTGACCGAGTTGTTCCGGGCGCACCACCTGGAACTGGTCCGGCTGGCCGTGCTGATCGTGGGTGATCTGGCCACCGCCGAAGATGTGGTGCAGGACGCCTTCGAGCAACTTCACCGGCGGTGGCGGACCCTGCGCAAGCAGTCGAGTGCTTTGGACTACGCGCGGTCCGCCGTGCTGAACGGCAGCCGGTCCGTGCTGCGCCGGCGGTCAGTCGCCCGCAGGCACGCGGCCCGGATCTCCGCGTCCAGTCATCAGGACGCCGACGCCGCCGTCGGTTTCGAGCAGCGCAGCGAGCTCATCGAGGCGTTCCGCAGGCTGCCCGCCAGGCAGCGCGAGGTACTCGCCCTGCGCTACTACGTGGACATGAGCGTGGCCGACGCAGCGGCCACGCTGCACATCAGCGAAGGCGCCGTCCGCTCGACCGCCTCCCGTGGCCTCGATGCGCTGGCCCGGATCCTCCCGTCCCGTTCATCGAAGGAGGCGTGAGGCATGCCTGACCTCGAGAACCTGCTCCGCGAGGAGCTGCAGCACGAGGCCCAGAAGGTCCAGCCCGAACTGCTCAGGCCGCTCCAGGTCCCTACCCGACAGCCCAGTTGGCGTCCGCGCCTGCTCCCGTTCGCGGCCGCGGCCGCGGTGATCGCCGTCATCACGGCGGGCGCGCTTGTCGCGGGCCTGACCGCGGCCCACAAGCCCGCCGCCCACAAGCCCGCCGTCTCCGGATCAGCCCCGGCCAGCCTGCCGCGCTTCTACGTCACGACCAGCTCCAGCCCCGGCGGCCGCGGGATACAGGCGGTGGTCCGCGCGTCCGCCAGCGGGCAGGTCACCGGTACCGTCCCTGTGCCGTCGGCCCTCCCTGTGGAGTGGGCCGACTCTGGCGGTACCTTCGTCACCGCCGCCGCCAATGACCGCAGCTTCATCATCGGAGTCCAAGGAGGCCAGGCACCAACCAAAGACGGCTTGGACCTCCGCCTGTTCCGGTTCGCTATCTCCGCTGCAGGTAAGCCCGGCCACCTGACTGAGCTGGCACCCGCTCCGATGCGCAACGAGACCACGGAGGGCATCGCGCTGTCTCCCGACGGCAAGCTGCTCGCGGTCTCGCTGCAGAACGACTCCTCGCCGGACGCCGTCGGCGCCATTCAGGTCCTCGACCTGGCCACCGGGGCCACCCGGACCTGGACCGCGCCGGCCCACAGCGTATATATTCCCGGGCCGCCCTCCTGGGCGGACGGCAGCCGGGTAATCGCGTTCACCTGGCTGCGCTCCACCCAATCTGGCCTCATGTCCGCGCCGCGGGGAATCCGGCTGCTCGACACCGCCGCGCCAGGCGACAACCTGGTGGCGGGCACGGTGATCGTCCCGAGCGGCAAGGTCGGCGCCGGTTCCATCGTGAGCGCGCGGATCACGCCCGACGGGCGCGATGTCATCGTGGTCACCTGGCGTGATCTGACTCCGCGGGCCAAGACGCACACTGTCGTCGTGCAGTTCGCTGAGCTCCAGGCCAGCACCGGCAGGCTGGTCCGGCTGCTCCGCACCCAGACGGAACGGTACGACTTTGCCCACGTCATCACCGTGGAGGTCAGCCTCGGTGTCCTGTCGCTGAGTTCGCACGGACGGTACGCCCTGGTCCAGGGCACCCAGTTCGGCTGGCTTGACGTCGGCGGCCCCGCCCCGGGCCGGTTCACGCCGCTGCCCGCGGTCCCGGCCGGCCAGTACGTCAACTTTGCCGCCTGGTAACCGGGAGGTCATTCGCCGGTCGCGCCGTCGATCTGCTCGCGGAGAAAGTCGGCGTGGCCGATATGCCGCGCGTACTCCTCGGACCTCCGCCGTGGCAGCTCCCGCCGGACACCGGCCGATGCCCGGAGCGCTCGCGAGCTGGGCGCACGACACCAGCGCGCCCGCCGAGCCCTGGACCTGGACGTGTCCGAGGGGCGAGTCGCCAGGTACGTACATGCCTGCGATCATCGGTGAGCTGGTCCTCGGAGGGCTGCGGTGAGCGGCGGGCGGATGGGTGGATCAGGCGGACGACGATCGGGTGCGTGGCGCTGCTGGCGCTGATCGCGGGCACGGTCTCCTACCTGCACATGCACATGCACATGCACATGCTGGTGGCGTTGCATGAGCAGCCGGGCCGGGGCGATTCAGCGCTCACGCCTTTGTCGGTGGACGGGATGATCGTGGCCGCGTCCGCGACGTTGCTGGCGGACTCGCGGTCCGGCCGCCAGGGTGGGGTGCTTCCGTGGGCGCTGCTGGTGGCGGGTAGCGTGGCGAGCTTGGCCGCCAATATGGCCGTGGCTGAGCCGAGCCTGATCGGCCGGGTGATCGCGGCGTGGCCGTCGTTCGCCCTCACAGCCTCCTTTGAGCTGCTGACACGTCAGGTCCGCCGCTGCGCGGCTGGCCAGCTTGCGCATCATGACCGGCGGCAGCCGCCGCCCGCGCGGCCGGCGCCAGCGGAACGCGGGCCGACGCCTGGGCTGCGGGTGGTCGGTCTGTCTCAGGCGGGCCGGGGGCACCAGCGCGCGGGTGATGAACTGCGACGGCAGGCGTGGCAATGGGCGCTGGCCCATCGGGGCGGGGACGGGATGCTGCCTAGCGGCGAAGCGATTGCCCGCGCCCACGGGCGCAAGAGCGGTGGGGTCGGCTTGTCAAGAGCGCCGGCCGGGCCGGTGCATTCGGCACCGAGCACGCACCACTACCGCGACTCGCCGCTGACAAGGGGGGAGAGGGTTCTGCATGCTGATGAAGGACCGGAAAGGCGGCCCCAAGAGTCCGCCCCACCAGCACGCTCTATGCAGCATTATGCCGTCGTCTGCGGTCAGGCCGGGCGGCGAGCGCATCAGCGTGTGATTCTACGAGCACCTCGGCGCCCGGGTTGTTGACCGACGCTCTTCTTGTGGCTGCATCCACCCAAGTGATGATGATCATTGCGGCTTCCAAGATAACCAAACCGCCGCCCTGCTCACCATTTGCATTCCGGCTGATACGCATAGACGATTGTTGTCGTGGCGAGGTCGGCCGGAACAACGAAAGAAATTCTGCGTCGCAGGCAGGACGAGTCTTCATCCGGGTGTTTGGTGGGTGGCGGATGAGAGATCGGCTACGCGGCATGCTGGGATTGGACGCGGTTCTGCCCGTGGTCCTTATCGTCGTCGCGGTGCTCATGACCTTGAAGCCGACGATTTTCGGTATCGCGATCGACGAGCGGGAGATCATCCTCGGGTTCTTCGGATTTATCGGTGTCGATGCGCTGGTGGAGCGTACCGGTCGGCTGAACCGAATTGAGCGGCGGCTTGAGACGCTGGCCAGCAGAACAACTGGTCCGGTCGCGGCAGGCAAAGTTCTGCTGCCACGAAGCTCGTTTGAGCGCATGGATGTGCTAGCGGCCCGTGCACGCCGGAGCATCCTGATAATCGGGGTGAACCTGGAGGGTGCGCTGCTGTGCATCTCGACGCTGCTTGACCTAGCGCGCACCGGCGGAACCGTGAGGCTTGTGGCCATGGACCCGAACGGTGCCGCGCTCGGCCCAGCTGCCGATATGTCCAGGGTCGATCCGGCGGTCCGCCGTCAGAAGATCATCCAGAACCTGGAATTGCTGCGCGCGGAGTTCGCTGCGCACCTTGACCCGGCCGCTCGCGGACGCGTCTCGCTCATGGTCGCGGACCAGGTGCTGCCCCTTGGAGCGGTTGGGCTGGACGAGCAGACACGCGGCGGATCGCTGATCGTGCAGCATTACCTGACTGCCACGGCGGCGGAACTCGCCCCGCTGATCTGGCTGCGTGCTGAGACGGATCAGCCGTGGTTCAACCGCTATCTCGCTCAGTGTGAGGCTTGCGTTTCGGGAGCGCGCGAATGGGAAGGCGCCGATGGCTGAAAACGCACCGGCCGTGGCATTCGGTCACGTTCCCCAGGTCCGGACGTTCTTTGACCGGCAATATGCGTCTCATGAGCGGTACTGGTGGCGTGGTGAGAATCGGTACAGTATCGACCCAACGGTGCACACCGAGTTTCATGCCACCCTGCTTGCCGTCGTGGCGAGGCGCGGTTCCAGAGTCGCACTAGATTTGGGGGCGGGGGAGGGAGCGGATGCCATCCGGCTCGCTAAGCTCGGCTATAAGGTCGATGCCGTTGAGGTGAGCGCGGTAGCCTGCGAGAAGATCGCACGGTTCGCCAGATCTCAGGGTGTCCGTATCAACGTGCGCAACGAACCAATGGAGACCGTGGACCTGACAGGAAGCAGCTACAACGTAGTCCTGATGAATGGCTGCCTGCATTACGTCAGGGACAAAAGCCGCATGCTGCGCCGCGTACTTGCTGCCAGCGCCGCCGATGCCGTACATGCGATCGCGGTGTTCAGCACTGCGACGCCGGTCCCGGCCGAGCATACGGTGGTGCCGGTATTCCCCGATGAGGAAGGCGGGGCCGTGGAGCTTTTCTACCGGGACTGGGACATGCTGCTACACGCGTATCAACGCGGTCGGCGCGAGCACTCTCATCCTGGTTTCGCGCCTCACGTCCACAGCCACATCAAGCTGATCACCACTCGCAGGACCGGCGCGGCGTGAGGACAGTGATGCCCGCGGGCACCGATATGTGCCACGCCAGGCAGTTGTGGAATTACCTGCGCCTGGGCATCCCCGTGCGCCCGGCCGAGTGCCTGCTGGTGTTCGGCGGCCACGACCTCGGGGTCGCCGGACGTGCCGCTGAGTTGTACGCAGATGGCATTGCGCCGTTCATCGTCGTATCCGGCGGCTCCCGAGCTGTGCCGGACGGCAGCGATTACGCCACTGAGGCCGAAGCCATCGCCGACGTACTGCAGCGCTACGACATCCCCAAGGACGTGATCGCCCTGGAATGCCTGGCGTCAAACACCAGCGAGAACTTCTGGCTGTCCGCCGAACTACTGCGCGACCTCGGCATGGGCCCGCAGAGCTTCCTGGTCGTGCACAAGCCCTACGCCGAACGGCGCACCATGGCTACCGCCAGGCGCCGCTGGGCAGCCCGGCAAGTCGCGGTCACCTCCGAGCAGATCAGCTTCGATGACTACTGCGCCGGAGACATCCCCCCAGCCCGGGTCCTGTCGATGCTGGCCGGCGAGGCGCTCCGCCTGGAGTCCTACGCGGCAACCGGCCTCATCGACCTCGACGAACCTGTCCCCGACGACCTGCTCGACGCAGCCCGCGCTCTGCAGGCCGCGGGGTATGACAGCCGCGCCGTCCGTCAGTAGCCGCACGAGGCCTTCTGGCCAAAGCTGATAGCGTAGCCGCTGCCTCGTACAATCCCGCGCACCGGCGTCCTGGTGGGTGCTTCTGTTCGGCTGTTGTACCCCGCAGCCATGCGGCAAGCTCTTCAATCGAGTCTGATCGCTGCACGCGTGGTTAGTCGGTATGTCATTGTTGATGGCGTGCTAGGGGAGGGGCCGGACGGCGGCCGGGAAGACATCCGCCGCATGCAGGACGGCGTACGACGCTGGGTGCTCCGTAACGTAGACGAAGACGGCCAGAAACTGCGGAAGATATCGCCGCCTGTCCTATTGTCGCTACTGTGTGCTGCCGCGTTCAGTCCGTTAGCTGCGGCTGGCGCTGGGATGAGTGGCGCTGTAGTGCTGGCCGGTGCCGGGGTTCTATCGTCAGTTGGCGGCGGCGTGCTGAGCAGCGTGATCACCGCGGCCCTAGATCGTCTTCGCAAACCGGCGGGAGAGCCGTCGGCGGCTGAGGAAGCGGAGCAGGCGATCGCTGGCGAGATTCAGCGGGTCCTGTCGGCCGGTGACGCGAGAGCACGAGCGCTCAGTGCTGAGATCGCCACGGTTCTGCGGGGAATCAACGCCGGGGGTACCGCCCTGCGAGAGGCAGTCCAAACGGGAAATGAGCAGATCCGTAGTGATGTGGTGGCTGCAATCGGAGGTCTTAGCACGGCATTTGCTGGTATGCAATTCCTGCTGGGCGACGTCGCATCTGCGGCCGCAGATATTCAGGCTAACCAGGATGCGCATGCCGCACAGTTGCGAGCGCTCATGGACAGGGTGGGATGGGCGGCCACGGAGGCTCGCCTGACCCGCGAGGAAGCTGCAGCCTGGCGTATCAGCGGCAACAATGCGGGGCGAGGACTTGTCCGGGGACCGCAGTGGATGCGCGGCTGCCCCTATCGGGGATTGCGTCCGTTCGATGAAGCCGACGCCCAGGTGTTCTACGGCCGGGAACGGTTGACTGCTCAGCTTGTCGGCAGGGTAGCGGGACAGTTGGATGGGGCAGGCATCCTCATAGTTACCGGGGCTTCGGGGGCGGGCAAGTCTTCTTTGCTGCGGGCGGGGTTGGTGCCGGCATTGGCGCGGGGATTGCAGCTGAGTGGATCTGAGCGTTGGCCGCGTCTGGTCATCACACCAACCCGGGATCCGCTTTCTGAGTTGGCGACACACCTGGCCGCGCTTTCCGGGGTAGATGTAGCAGCCATCCGGGAGGCACTTACGCGCCGACCTGGCGAGGCGCATTTGACTGTGAGGCAGGCCCTCCTTTCTCAAACCGCGCGTAACGCGGTACCGCGGCAATGGGGAGACAGTAATGATCGGAGACTGATTCTGATCATCGACCAGTTCGAGCAGGTTTTCACTCTCGCTCGAGGTGCAGAAGCCGAGGCGGAGGCGTTTATTATAGCGCTTTGCGCAGCGGCCAATAACATCGCAGGGCCCGAGCGGCGCCCGCCAGCCTTGGTGGTAATAGCTATCCGCGGCGATTTCTGGGATCGATGCGCGGCCAATGCGCAACTTGCTAGGGCACTCCGGGACGGGCAATTTGTGGTTGGCCCAATGACCGAAACCGAGCTACGCCTGGCGATCACGGGTCCCGCGGAAGCAGCGGGCCTGCAGATCGATCCGGCCCTGACCAACACTATCCTTAGCGATTTGCGCGCAACCGTCGGCGAAAACGCTGCGGGAGTACTGCCCCTTCTGTCTCAGGCGATGCTGCTTACCTGGGAAAAACGCGAGGGCACCTGGCTCACCAGCCGTGGATACGGGCAATCCGGCGGGGTAAGCCACGCCATCCAGACGAGCGCCGATGGCGCCTATGACGGCTTGCACGCCCGGCAACAGATGCTTGCCCAGCAATTGTTCCGGTCTATGACGATAACTAGCCGCGACGGGAGGCTGACGCAGCGCCCGGTGACCCGCACCAGTCTCTATGCCGAATACCCGCGGGCGGACTGGCATGAAATCGATGCCGTCCTCGACGCTTTTGCCGACCACCGCCTCATAGTCCTAGGTGAGCACACCGTCCAGATCGCTCATGATGCATTGCTGAGCGCCTGGCCGCGGCTGCGCGGCTGGCTGGAAGAGGATCAGGCTAACTGGGCCCTCTATGGCCAGCTCAGCGACGACGTTTCCGCCTGGGACGACAGTGGCCGCGATCCGTCATTTCTTTACCGAGGGACACAGCTCACCGTTTTTCGCCAGGCCGCAGCCCGCTGGGAGGCTTATCCGGACCGATACCCAGCGCTGAATAGGAGTCAGCGCGCTTTTCTGGACGTAAGCGAACGCGGCGCTGCCCGCAGCAGGCGCCAGCGGCGCATCCTTGCCGGAACTCTGGTCGTGTTGCTTATCGCATCCGCAGCCAGCGCCGTCGTTGCCGCGGTCGCCGCCAGAACCGCCAACCGGCAACGCGACCTTGCCAACCAGCAGCGCAACCTCGCCGCATCTGGCCAGCTCGCCGCTGAAAGCGAGACACTAGATGCCAGCGATCCCGTCACGGCGTCCCTGCTGGCGGCCGCAGCTGCGCATTTCGACTTGACGCCCCAGGCGAGAGACAGTCTGCTTGATGTGGCCGCGCAGCCCGAACGCGCCGTGTTCACGTCAGGGACCGGCCTCCGTCCGGTACTCGCGTTCAGCCCGGACGGCCGTATCCTGGCGGCAGCCGCCAGTAATGGCATCGTGTTGTGGAACGTTGCTACCCACCGCCAGATCGGACATCCATTGCCCGCTGGCGGCGCTGTTAACTCGCTTGCCTTCAGCCCGGACGGCGCGCTCTTGGCCTCAGCTGACCTAGAAACAGCGCGGATATGGAACGTAGCCGCACACCGCGAAGTCGGGCAGCCCTTGAAGTTCGCTAAGACGAACGGTGACACGAACACACTGACCTTCACTCCCAGCGGTGCCGTCCTGGCTGCCGTAACCGGAGCGGACTTCAGCACTGTCCGGTTCTGGAGCCTTAGGACCCGCCACCAGATAGGCACGCCAGTAAGCACGACTGCCGCCGTTATCTCGCTGGCGTTCAGTCCTGGCGGGAAGTTGCTGGGAGCCGCTACTTCAGACGGGGCCCGAGTATGGGACGTAGCGACCGGCGCCCCTCAGCCCTCTCCGATGACAGGGCTATCGACGGGGGCGGATCAAGTCGAGTTCAGCTCCGACGGCAAGCTCCTGGCTGCGGTGAACGGGACTAGTGCAGTGCTATCCGAGATAGCCACAGGTCAAAGGACAGGGTCGGCCATGCCCGTCGATGGCGGAATGTACGCAGCAGGGGCACTTAGTCCTGATGGCGCCATTCTGGCCGCAGGTGGCGCCGGAGGGAACGTCAAGCTCTGGGATACCTCAAGCCACCGGCAGATCCGCATTCTTCAGACCGGCGCCAGCCCAGTGCGCGCGATAGCGTTCAGCCCTGCTGGGAAACTACTCGTGACCATAGACCAAGCCGGACAAGCCCAGCTGTGGGACCTAACAGCGTGGTATCAGATCGGCTCGGCGATTGTAATCGGTGACGAGACCAACGTCTCGGTCAGCGGGGAAGCCATCAGTCCTGACAGCAAGACCCTGGCTATCGGCGAGAGCGGCGGCGTAACCCAGCTATGGGACGCATCTACGAGGCGTCGGCTTGCGATCCTGGCACCATCCGGGCCCATCAATGATTCCAACATATTTGGCGCAGTGGCCTTCAGTCCTGACGGGAAGATCCTAGCTGTCGGTAACGGCGATGGGACTGTTCAACTCTGGAACGTGCCGACACGGAAAATGGTCGGTGCGCCATTGCGATTCAGCGGCACCGACGCCCCGAGCACGCTGGCGTTTAGCCCTAACGGCCAGCTGCTAGCAGGAACCATGATTAACAGCGTCGAACTCGTGAACGTCACCACCGGTCGGCAGGTCGGCACCCCAATGACACTAGGTAAAGGCAACGAAGCCGGCGCAAGCTCACTCGCATTCAGTCCAGACGGCAAGACCCTTTCTGCCGCCAACGCCTACATAGCTCAATTGTGGGACGTCGCCGCTCATCACGGGCTCGGGAAATTCCGGATCGCACACCCATTTGTTCCCGATTCCGGCTACCAGCAGCTAGCTGCGATGGCATTCAGCCGCAGCGGCAAGATACTAGCCACCGTGACCGCTGCCACCGTACAGATGTGGGACATGCCTACGGGTCGCCAGATCGGTGCACCGCTCAACCTAGGTCTCGCATCTGGCTATGCTACCGCTGTGGCCTTGAGCCCGAACGGGAACTTTCTCGCGGCTGCATCCGGCGGCACGGTAAGCCTATGGGACATTACTACGCACCAGCAGATCGGCACGGCGATGCCTGCCGCGCCGATCAAGGACAGTCTCCCCGACAAATTGAGTTTCAGCGCTGATGGGAAAACGCTAACGGCCGCCAGTGCTGAGGGCGCCTGGCTATGGAACGTCGCCCTGCCGAAGAATCCTGTCGTCGCCGCCTGCTCCATAGCCGGCCGTTCGCTCACCCTTCACGAATGGAATCTATACATACCCTCCGAGCCGTTCCAGAAGGTGTGCACGTAGCACAAATGAAATCTGAATGCTGCCTGCGACGCAACCTTGCGCAGGCTTGATGCAGCCGTGACTAAACATTACCTACGATGCAAGCAGCGTAATCGGATCGATTGTTGCGCGGAAATATTTGACGTTAGGCGCTATCCGGCCATTTATGCTCGGAGCGGTCACTCTCGGTAACGCCAGAATGTGACAAGGCCCGGCAGGGAGGAAGTCGTTGCTTTAAGGGGACGCTTAGTCCTGCTTTTTCGTCCGGGCGGCTTGAGGTGTACGTGCCTTTCGGGGTGATACGGAGCGTGACAGGGCATGCAGCGTCGGATAGCTCACGGTTCCGTCGGCGTATCGACGAACCTGGCCGGATCGTGGCAGGCGCTGGCGGCCAGGATGGTATGGATGGTGTTCACGGTGCTGCGGATTTCCGAAATTCCCCGCTGTCGATCACTGGAATTCCCCAGGGGACGAGCGGTGCGGAGGGCCTGGGATGAGCTTACGGGGCTGTCAAGTACCGGCCTCCTGTCCGGTCAGCTTGGCGATGGTGGCGGTCATGCGCTGGCCACGGCGCGGCGGGTGGCCTCGGCCCGGGCCCGGTGAGTTCGCATCCGGTAGCTGTCGCCGTCGATGTTCAGGACGACGCTTCGGTGCAGTAGCCGGTCGAGCATGGCGGTGGCGATCATCGGGTCGTCGTTGAACACCTTTCCCCAGCTGGCGATGCCCAGATTGGTGGTCAGCGCGATGCTGCCTTTCAGGTACCGCTGGCTGACGACCTGGAACAGGGCGGCGGCGGCCTCGGCGGGCAGCGGGAGATACCCAACTTCGTCAATAATCAGACGCGGCCCGGCGTAGAACCGCATCGTGGTGGCCCACCGTCCTTCCAGGGCGCGCGCCAGTTTGGTCGGCGCGAGCGCTGGGGCAGGCTCGTCAAGAGCGCCGGACTGGCCGGGGAGTTCGCAGAGCTGATCGGTCAGGCTGCTTCGGTACCGGGTTCGGTGAAGGCGAGCCGCTGGTCGCCGAAGTCGGCGATGATCTCCAGGCGGCCGCCGAGGGCGTCGACGTAGGCGGCCAGGGTGCGCAGTCGGTGGTGCCTGGCTTGGCGTGCTCGATGGCGGACACGCGGCCCTGGGTGATGCCCATCCGGGCAGCGACCTGAGCCGCCGGTGACCGCCGGGGTCTCGCCTGCCGAGCGGACCAAGTGGCGGGTGAGGTTCCGGCGGCTGACGAGAACGCATGGCGGCGCGCGGGTGCGCGCGAGATAGGCGGGCCGAGGGTCGGACCGGACCGTCAGACCGGGGCCTCCTCCGCGGCCGACGGCTCGGCCACGGGCGCTGCCTTCGGCACCCGCCGCCCGGCCAGCAGATCCCGGGCCACCTGCGCGATCGGCTTGCCCGTCTCGCGGACAAGCCGCACCGCGCCCTCCCGGAAATCCTTATCGAACTTCCTGCGTGTCTCTCCCATCGGAGAACCTCCCTCTAAGAGGATCTCTCCACGCTGGGAGGGGAAACCCACCACGCGACGGGCGGCCCAAGGTCTTGCAACCACCGCCCGAACCACCCAGGCTCTGCACCCAGACGGCGATCACCATCGCTCCCGACATCGGCGCCCGCTACCGCCAGGACCTGCCCTACGGCTCACCGGCCTGGCACGCATGCTACGCCACCTTGCGGAACACCATCGAGGGCCTCAACGGCTACGCCAAAGACACCGCCCACCAGGCCCTCGCCCAGCCAGCCCGACGCCGCGTCCGCGGCATCGCCGCCCAGTCGATCTTCACCGCGCTGCTGCTGATCGCCGCGAACATCCGCAAGGTCCGCGCCTGGCGGGCCCTGACCGCCCGCGACAAGACCCGCATCACCCAGCGCGCACCACCCAGCAGCCCGCTGCCCGCCCGGCCAGGTAATCCAGCAACGCGGACTTGCCCACCCCCGGCTCACCGCGGACCACCAGGACCCGGCTCCCACCGGCCTGCACCGCGTTAATCAGCTGATCAAGCACGCCGCATTCGGCTTGCCGGTCCATCAGCCCTGACGGACGTCCCGGCATCAGCGAATCATCGCCCATCGGCCTGTTGCAACCCAGCATCCACAGAGCCGGCATCGGCTATGGCATGCCGACCGGTAAGACTGTGCAAGGACGCTGCGCCGCGGGCGCCCAGCCGAGCACGTGGCCGACCCGGCGGCGGCCCGCCGAATCTGGCGACCTGATAGCACAGCAGCCCGCGCATCGACGCGATATGACGGCCGACCCGGGGCGAGTTTCCTGGCGATCTCCACCGACGCCTCCAAGGAGCTGCTCGTCAGCGCGCACGAATAGCTCCTGACGACCTTAGCCAGCAGCAGCAGCCGACGCCACGCATGCAGCCGTCCTCAGCACCCAGCGCGTGCCCGCGATCACCGGCAGCCCCGGCCGCCGTTTCCCAGGAGCACCCAGCACGCACCCTGACCACAACCGGCAAGCTCATCGCCACACTCACCGACCCCGCAGGCAAAGTCGTCAACTCGGTTGCGTTCGGGCCGGACGGCATCCTCGCCGTCGGCGGCAGTAACGGCAGCACCTACTTGTGGCACATCACTTACGGCTAGGGTCTGTCAGCTCTCTGACACTCTCGTAACCAGGCGGAACAACACCGGCACCCCTGGTCCTCGACTCCGGCGAAATACCCGGTCACCCTCACGGGACGGCAACCCCGTCAGACAGCCAAGCGAGATACGATCCGTACGCCGGGACCGGCGAGGTTTCCTTCGGAGGGTGCCGCCTCAACTTGATCACCACGTGCCGTCAAGCGGCGATCCGGGCCGCGCGCGGGCACTTCCCGCCTACACTCGCGTGTCATCTGCCAGGATCATGGGACCAGGGCGTTGCCACGACCTAGGGACCACCTTTTGGCTGCTGTGTCATCTTGGGGTGTGCGGCGGGATCCGTCAAGCTGAGTGGGCGGGCCTCGTATCCTTGCGTGTCCCCGCAGCCCGAGCGCGGCAGCCTCCTTCAAGGTGAGCGGCGGCGAAGCCGCCTCCTTGTGGCGGGAGGATGGAAGACTTGCCACGTGCCTAGACGTACGTGGCTCGACAGCAAGATCGACGTGTTCCTGGAGGAGCTCGCTGCGTCCGGCATGCACCTTGATCGGCAGCGTGCCGGTGAGCTGATCACCGGGCAGGTCCGTGCCGTAGCGACTCTGATGAGCGTCACCGGGGCAACGGCCCGCACGTATCTCGGCGACGAGATCATCAAGGACATGGCCCGGCGGATGCTGTTCGAGGTCGCCGGTGAACGGCCCGGCGCCGACCTGATGGAGGCGCCACGGACCGTTCCGCTGCCGCTGGCCCTGGTGGGGATCGCCGTCGCGGCCCTGGCCGAGGCGATGCAGGTACGGGCGGCGAACGAGCCGCCCGATCACCTGGGGGACGTCATCACCACCTACGCCCAGGCGCTGTCCGGGCTCGGGCAGATCACCGCCGGCGCCGCGCCGGGGCAGGCCGGCAACCCGGCAGGGATCCTGTTCCCGCCGGCGTTGCTGCGCCGGGCGGCCAGGTACATCAGCGGCGCCGCCGACCTGGCTGCGAACGGCGGCAAACTTCCGGACGGGGTTCCCGAGACGGCACGCAGCCAGCTGGTCGCGACCCTGCGCCGAGATGCTGACGGGCTGATCGCGATCACGGCCACCGGCTGACCAGCCACACCAGGGAACCCGGACAGTTCCCAGAAGGTGCTCGCCCCGCTCAACGAGGAGTGCGTGACAGGCTTCTTGCCGCCCGCACTAGCCGTTCCGTTGTTGCCCAGCCCCGAAACCCGGGCTGGGGCGCTGGCGCTTGCGGTAGGAGTCACCTTCGATGACGAGCTCGTGGCAGGTGGAGGTGAGCCGGTCGACGGCGGACTGGGCCAGCAGCTGGTCGTGCATGAGGCCGGGCCATTCATCCGGGGTCCGGTTGGAGGTGACGACGGTGGCGTTCTTGCGGTGCCGGGCGACGGTCAGCTCGTAGAAGTCGGTGGTGGCGGTCTCGTCCAGCGGCTGGAGTGCGAAATCGTCGATGATCAGCATGTTCACCGCGGCCAGCCGGCGGTGCTCGGCTTCGGTGCTGTTGTCCAGCCGGGCGGCTTTGAGGCGCTTGAACAGGTGGCCGGCGCGGGCCATGTGCACGGTGAGGCGGCGGCGGACGGCGATGTGGCCCAGCGCGGTGGCCAGGTGGGTCTTGCCGACCCCGACGGGCCCCAGTACCAGGGCGCCGTGGGCGGCTTCGGCGAACCGCAGGCTGACCAGCTCGTTCTACAGCTGCTGGTCGTAGCGGACGGCGGCGGACGGGTCCCAGGTGTCCAGCCGCATGTCCGGGTCGAGGCCGGCGGCGCGGGCGCGGCGGGCGGCCGAGCCGTTCTCCCGGCGGGTGACCTCATCGGACAGCAGCAGCTCGAGGAAGTCGGCGTGCGGGAGTTTCTGCTGGCGGGCGAGGGTGAGCCGGTCGGGGAGGGTGGCCAGGAGCTGGCCGAGCTTGAGGGCGCGCAGGTGCCGTCTGAGGTCGGGGCTGACCGGGTCGGCCAGAGTCATCGGGTGTCCTTTCATCGCTGATCGTGCCTGTGCTGGGATGCCGGCGGGCTGCCGTGGCCCGGGCGGGGGTGCCCGGGCCGTTGCGGGGCGGCCGCGGTCACCGCGGCGGGGCGTGGCGGCGGCTGGTGCCGTTGCCGCCCGCTGTTGCCCGGCGCTCAAGATTCCCATCTTGGCGGCGTTCACGATGCCGATGAAGAACCGGGCATTTCGGGCGGTGTCGTGGGGAAGGTGCCGGGCTACGTGGGCGAGGTGCCGGACTCAAGGCAGATTTTCGGCGGTGGTTGCTGTGTGCGGGCAGGCGGGAGCCGGGAACGGCGCGGGCGGCTCAGCCGGCCGGGGCCATGGTCAGCAGCCGGCCGCGGGTCAGCACGTTGATCCGCGCCCGCCAGCTGGTGTGCTCTAGCCCGTGGCGGCGGCCGAGGACCAGCGCTGCGGCCGCCAGGTGCTCCAGCGCGGCACCCAGCTCGCCGGTGCGGGCCCAGGACAGCAGCTCATCATGGCCCGATGCCAGGACGGCGCGGATGCCCGTGACGCGCAGCTGCACGGCGGACCGGCGGGCGGCGCGGATCCAGCCGCGCACCGTGCCGGCCGGGACGGCCAGGCCGGCGGCGACGGGCCGGTGCCCGTGACCGAGAGCGGACGCTACCAGGGCCTGCCCGATCAGCCCGGCCGTGTAGGCGCGGCGCGGCAGCAGACCCGCGTCGAGCACCACGTGGGTGGCGCCGCAGCCGGTGCACAGCGCCCGGTCCGGGCACGCCGTCAGCAACACCCCGTCCAGGTCGCGGACCGTGCGCTCGCGGGCGTGCCCCCACGGCCGCAGCGGCTGATCGCAGCCCGGGCAGCCCAGCATCCGGCGGGCCAGCGCGATCCTGGCCGCCGCGGTGTCGAAGACCTCGATCATCGTCCATCCCGCCAAGGATCGGCCCGGCCGTCTCGTCCGCACCAGGGGCAGCTGGTGTTGCACCCTGCCACCCCGCGGCGCCCCCCGCAACCCGGGACGGCCCGCTCGCCCGGTACCGGCACCTGGCCGACGCCGACACCCGCCGCCCGCACGCCGGACCGCAGGTCACTGACACCCCGGATCGCTCATCGGCACGGTGCCGCCGCCGACGAACCTGCCTGGCCCGTGGTCGCCATCGGCGTGCCCGGTGCCGCTACAGCCTCCTGCCATGGGAATCCTGAGCGCCTCTCAACAGCGGGCGCGGCTGGCCGGCTGGTGAAGATGTCGTGCAGCAGGCCGGTGAGGCGGTGCTGCTCGGCGCGCTCGCGGTCCAGGGCAGCCTGGTCGCGGGTGAGCTGGTCGCGCAGCCCGGCGATGGTGTCGTTCGCGGCGGCCAGCTGCGCGGCAGGGGCGGCGAGGGCGGCGTCGTGCCGCTGCTGGTCCTGCTCGCGGACGCGGGTGGCGTCAGCGCAGGCTGCCCCGGCTGCGGCCAGGGCGGCGTCACGCTCGCCGCGGGCGACGGTGACGGCCTGTTCTGCTTCGGCGATCCGGGCTGCGGCAGCCCGGCGTTCGTCGTCCAGCCCGCGGCCGGCGTCACGTGCGAGTTCTTCGGCATGCTGGCGGGCGGCGGCCTCAGCTTCCATCGCGGTGATGGCCTGGGCTGCTGCGACGCGGGCCTCAGCAGCGTCCAGCTCGGCGGCGTGCCGGGCGACCGCCTGGCTGGCGGTCTCGGCGCGGGCCTGCCCGACCTGGGCGGCGGCCTCGGCGCGGACGGCCTCAGCTTGCGCTTCGGCGGCCTCGGGGTCGCCGGCCGCGGCCAGCTGGCCGCCGAGGGCAGCGAGCTGGTCCAGGACGGCTGGCAGCTGCGCGCCCAGCCGGCTCATCGCGGCGAGCGCGTCGTCGCGGATGGCCCCGGCCCGGCTGATGGCCGCGGTGACCGGCCGGTCCTGGCCCGGCTGCCCGGCCAGCTGCTGGCGGTGCCGGAATGCGGTCATGGCGGTGTGCCGGACCAGCACCCGCGTGCCGTCCCCGCGGTCTTCGGGGACCTCCTGCTCGCAGTAGCCGGGCCGGGGACCAGGGGCGGCCGGGTCCTTGACCCGGGCCGGGCTAGCGCATCCCGGGTACCGGCAGATGCCCGGCGAACCGGCTGCCTGCGTCCGGTCAGCGGTCCCGGTCTTGATCGCAGTCGTCATCGAAGCTGTCCTTCCTGCTGGCCGTGGCCGGGCACGGCGGAACGAGATGAAATAAGACGCAACGCGATGAAATGGATTGCCATGAAATGAGATGAGCTGGCGGGGCGGCTGTCAGGCGCCGCTGGCGTCGTCGTGGCCGCCGGGCAGGACCTGCATGCGGACGCCGGTGGCGGTGGCGAACTCGCGCGGGTCGCGGGCGAACCGGGCCGCGGTGACCTTACTGGCGGCGTCGCCGGCCTGGCGGCTGCGTGCGGCGGCCTGCGCGGCCTGCTTGCCGGTGCCCTTCTCCACGATGGACTTGATCTTGGCGACGCTGATCACGTCGAGTTCCAGCGCGGCCGCGCACGCCTGCTCGACCGGGTCGCTGCCGTAGGTGCGGGCCAGCCCGATCAGCGCGTAGACCGCGCGCATCCTCGTCCACGGCAGCGGGGTATCGAGGATCCGGGCGGCGTAGATCCCGATCGCCTCGCCGCGGGCGGCGGCCATCCTGGCCAGCTTGTCCACGTCGCGGCGGGCGTAGACGTCGGTGCCCGGCGGGAAGTCCGCCGGGTCGGACGACCGGCCGCCCGCCGGCTGCTGCGGATGGGTGCGGATCACCTGGCCACGGTGGTAGATCTTCACCAGGGTCCCGTCCGCCCGCACCGTGACCTGCTGGCCGGCCAGCCGGTACGGCACCGAGTAAAACGCGTTCTGCGCCCGGACATGGAAATCCCGCTGCACCTTGGCCTCGCTCCACGCCGGCACCCGGTACGGCTGCTCGGGCGCGGGCAGCAGCGCCGGCGCCTCCACCTGCGCGAACACCTCCGCAGGCCGCTGGCGGGTGGTGCCGTGCACCCGCATCCCCGCCCGCACCCGGCACCAGTCCTCGCCACGGCGCTGCGCGTCGGCGATGCCGGCGAACTGCTCCCCGGCGAAGAAGCTGACCTGGACAAACTTCACGCCGTTTTCCACCCGCCCCTTGTCTTGAGGGGAGCGGACCCTAGCCGGGTCCACGACCAGGCCGCGGGCCTGCGCGTACTCCAGCCACTCCCGGTTCCACCGCGGCTCCAGCCGGCCGGCCTTATCCACCACCGGCTTGAGGTTGTCCGGCACGAGCACCGCGAACATGCCGCCGAAAAAAGCCCACGCCGCCTCACACCCGGCGATCACCGCGGCCGTCGTCTGCGAGAACGTCAGATACACGAAGCAGTACCGGGACAGCACCGCGGTGAACACCAGCGCGTGCAGCCTCCGCCGCCGGTCCCCGTCGCTGATCATCCCCAGGTAGCCGAAATCCAGCTGCACCTCCCCGCCGGGCTTGCCGTCGGCCACCGGCACCGTCACCCCCGGCCGGGACGAGGAGGAGTACCCGCACTCCCCGGCCGCGAACCGGGCCAGCGTCCGGTACGGCACCGCCGTCCCGGACCGCTCCAGGAACTCGTGCATCTTCACCAGCGTCAGGCCGTCCTTCACCCAGCCGGCGATCTCGGCCTGCCGCGGCACCAGCACCTCCCACGAGGCGCCGTGCCCGGCCGGACGGGCCGGGCGCACCGCCGCCACCACCTGCCCGAGCAGCTCATCACTCAGCTGCGACTCATCCCCGCCACGGGCCAGGCCCGCCGCCTGCGCCGCCCTGATATACCGCGCGGCGGTCTTCACGTCCACGCCCGCCCGCCTGGCCGCCGGGCGCTTGCCCGCCCCGGGCCAGCCACGCCCGCAGGACCTCTCTCACCTGTATCACCAGAACCTCCCGGAACGCCATGCATCCCTGCCGTCTCTCCCAGTCCGAAATGAACCGGAAGATCACAGCAGGGTGGTCCATCAACTGGCAAACCAGGTGGTCCCATCCCCGTGGCAACAACCCTCAGCAGGTGGTCCCATGCTCATGGCAGACGACACTCGCGCCCCCGATATGCCCGCCCATTCCCCGCAGCCATGGCGGAGGCACAAATCAACTCGTTACGCGCTCCTCGACGGATAAAGGCCGAGTTTTCTGGATGTACATAACAGGTTGTTCTGTGTGCGCCAACTGGAGAGCTCTGAGTGTTCCCGAGTCGCACCGAACGGCGGGTCGGCGAGCGGTTATCAGTTGGCAGGCTTCGCGTGGTTGACCGCCTGGCCGGCCCCGGTTATGGTCCAACGCGCCGACGGCCGACCGTATGTTTATACACCGGCGCTTCGGGGTGAAGTCGTCCGCATCTGCCGCAACTGCGCCGCGAGGCGCTCTGTTATATCCCCGGCTCAGCCGGGAGGGACTCGAAGGGAGGTTCCTGGGTCTGATGGCTTACCTGGACGGGAAACCGGAAGGGAACAATAGCATGCCAGAAAAGTAACGGCCGTGCCCAGGCGTACGGGACGGCGCGTTGCGGGACCCGCGTGATATGGCTAAAAGCTGGATTGCCTGAACCCTAATCTCCAGCAGGCGAAAATGATGCGCCCGCCGGAAAGACGCCTGAAACCGGTGCCGTATCCTGCGCTGGCATCTATGCGGGGCCAGCGCACCCTCCGGGATGCGGAGCGATGCCCAGTGAGGGCATTGAAGGAGATGAATGGGGAGCCTACGTCACGCTGTCACGTATAGCAGAGACGAACGCGGGATCACCTAAGGGGCGCGAGCCCTACGGTGACAGAGGCCCCGTACTAGTCGCAGGAGTAACGACCTGCCAAGGAGGGCGGTAACGCCGCCCGCAGGGCGAAGGGGGCCAGGCGATGGATATTCAAGTGTGCCACGAACGCTGAAGGGAGTCGCCGTAGGAGGTTTCTCTGATGCGGTGCTGTGCAGAAGATGAAGGGGTAGTGGCCCTTTGGCGTCGCCCTGCGGGGGGAGATGTCAAATCACCTCAAGCTGCATTAGCTAGCGACTGTTGTGGTGAGCGTTGAGGAAAAGGCGCACGTGATGCGTCAGATAGGGATCGGGAAGGCGAACGCGAGTGAACCACCGATGAAGCGTCGAAAATCTTAGACGGCATCAAAACCGGAGCGATTGAATGGGTCCGGGATAAGCCTGGCGGAAACCCGTTTACTGGCCAGGCGGTGTCCGGCGTGTAGGTGGCGCGAGCCCGGTCTGCCGCTTCTGCATGGAACGTGGGAAGGCGGGTGCCGATACTGGTGCTCCTCTCACGGTGAGAGGAGTGCCGAGAGGAAGAGCGGCGGCGGCAGAAACCGTTAGCCGTTGAGTACCGATGCGGTATCCGCTGGCGGACCGGCCCGTAGTAGTGGTGAAGCTCCTGTAATGGGAGCGGAGCGAAGGGGCCGGCGCATCTGTTGGTTTGTTCCTGCGGGCAACCAGGCGGTGTCCTGGGAGGAGACGCGTGAGCAAGTCAGGACCGGAAGGCAAGTCGTTTCAGATACCGAAGCAGCTGGTGTGGGAGGCGTACAGGCGGGTCAAGGCGAAGAAGGGTGCGGCCGGGGTGGACGGGCAGTCCCTAGCCGACTTCGAGGAGGATCTGAGGAATAATCTCTACAGGATCTGGAATCGGATGTCGTCGGGGACTTACTTTCCGCCTCCGGTAAAGGCGGTGGAAATACCGAAACCACATGGCGGCGGCACGAGAATCCTCGGGGTGCCCACTGTCGCGGACAGAATCGCGCAGACTGTGGTGGCACTGCGGCTGGAAGCCCGGACGGAGTCGATTTTCCATCCCGACTCCTATGGGTACCGGCCGCGGAAGTCAGCACACGATGCGCTGAGGAAGTGCCGCGAACGGTGCTGGCGGAAGGACTGGGTTCTGGATCTTGATATCCGGAAGTTCTTCGACTCTTTGGATCATGATCTCGTCGTCAAGACGGTAGAGGCCAACACCGCCGACAAATGGGTGCTGCTGTATGTGAAGCGGTGGCTGAAAGCGCCGCTGCAGGTACCTGATGGCACCTTGCAGGAGCGAGATAAAGGAACCCCGCAGGGTTCCGCGGTATCGCCAGTACTGGCGAATCTGTTCCTGCATTACGCGTTCGACATGTTCCTGGAACGGGAATTCCCGGCCGTGGAATTCGAGCGCTACGCCGACGACGCGGTGGTGCATTGCGTGACCGAGCGCCAGGCCCGGCAGGTCCGGGAGGCGCTCACCGCGAGGCTGGCGGAGCTGGGGCTGGAACTGCACCCCGGCAAAACCAAGATCGTGTACTGCCAGGACACCCTGCGGCGCGGTGAGCATGAGACCGTGACGTTCACGTTCCTGGGGTACGCGTTCCGCCCTCGGCAGGTCCTGGGCAAGAACGGGAAGATCTTCACCTCGTTCACGCCCGCGATCAGCCCGGAGGCGCTCAAGGCCAAGGGCCAGATGGTCCGCGGCTGGCGGCTGCACATGCGCACCGGCATAAGCCTGGACGAGCTCGCCAGGGCGATCAATCCGATCGTGGCGGGCTGGATCAGCTACTACGGCCTTTTCGGCCGTAAGACGCTGAATCAGCTCCTCCGCCGCGTCAACACCTACCTGACGCGGTGGGCTCGCAGAAAGTACAAACGGCTGCGCAGCTACAAGCGGTTCCACCGGTGGTGGACCGGACTCATCGATCGAGAGCCCGGACTGTTCGCCCACTGGGGACTAACGCGCGCGTTCAACTGGAATGGATGAGAAGAGCGGAATGACGGGAGACTGTCACGTTCCGTTCCGTGGGAGCCCGGGGGTGAGATTCCCCCGGGCGACCCGACATAGCAGGGAGGTATGCGTAATGGTGTGTCACGAACGTGGAAGGGAGCTGCGGTAGGCAGAGCTTCTGGAAGCGGTGCTGCGTGAAAGATGGAGGTAGGCCCTTCGGAGTCGCCCTGCGGGGGGAGGCTCCAAACCGCCCACTGCTGCATTGGCTGAAGACCGTTTTGTGAACACGAACGTGGAGGTGGGCTTGGTGGTTGATGGTGAGCCCGCTGGCTGCGGTGCTGTACGAGTGATGGAGGTTGTCTGGCCCTCCGGTATCGCCTTGCAGGAGGAGGTATCAAACCAGCGTGCGCTGCGGCCGTTAACGGCGGTTCGTGGTGAACGGCACGTGAAAAGGCGCGCTTCAGCGCGTCAGGTGTGGTCCGGGAAGATGGTAGGAAATATCTGCCGCAGACGCGTCGAAATCAGCTCAGTTGACATCGGAACCAGGGTCGGACAGTTGCCCTGGGATAAGTCTGGGAGATACCTGTTTACTGCCCAGGCGGTGTCCGGCGTACAGGCAGCATGAGCCCGGACGAGGCTCTCGTATGGAACGTGTGAAGGTGTCGCCTCGAAATTGCCGCCAGGGGTGGCGGCGAGAGGGAGAACTCCGAGCGGCAGAAACCGCGAGGGGCTGAGTACCGGTCGCGAGGCACGCTGGCGGACTGGCCCGTAGTAGCTGTGAGGCCCGGTAATGCGGGTGGAGCCAAGGGGCCGGGTCGCTCTGGTTGATGAATGCGGCCAACCGGAAGGAATGAACCGCATGACTGAACCGATGTTGCAGGGCAAGGCGCATGACATTCCGAAAAGGCTCGTGTGGGATGCGTGGCTGAAGGTGAAGGAGAACGGGGGAGCGGCCGGGGCAGACGGCGTGACGATCGAACGGTTCGAGGCTGACCTCCGGGGCAGCCTCTATAAGCTGTGGAACCGCATGTCGTCAGGGTCGTATTTCCCCGGCCCGGTCCGCGCGGTGGAGATACCGAAGAAAGGAGGCACGAGAATTCTCGGCATTCCCAATGTCGTGGACAGGGTCGCGCAGACGGTCGCGGTGCTGGCGCTGGAGCCGGAACTGGAGAAGGTATTCCATGACGACTCTTACGGGTACCGGCCGGGACGCTCGGCTCTGGACGCGGTGGCGGTATGCCGGGAACGGTGCTTTAAGAAAGACTGGGTAATTGACATGGACATCAAGGCGTTCTTTGACTCGATGCCCTGGGACCTGACGCAGAGGGCGGTCGCGCATCACACGGACTCGAAATGGGTCCTGATCTACGTGGAGCGCTGGCTAAAGGCCCCGATGCTGATGCCCGATGGTACCCTGAAGCACCGGACCACGGGAACACCGCAAGGCGGTCCGATTTCCCCGCTGCTCGCTAATCTATTCCTGCATTATGGCTTCGATGCCTGGATGACACGGGAATACCCGGGAATCTCATTTGAGCGCTATGCGGATGATGTGATCGTGCACTGCGTCACCGAGCGCCAGGCCCGCGAGGTGCGGGCGGCGATAGGAGACCGGCTGGCCGGCGTCGGGCTGGAACTTCATCCCGGCAAGACGAAGGTGGCGTACTGCAAGGACGGAAGGCGGCATGGCGTCCACGACGTCATCTCGTTCACGTTCCTTGGTTATACCTTCAAACCCCGGAAAGCCCTCCACAGGGACCGGAAGGGGTCATTCACCGGTTTCCTGCCAGGGGTCAGCGCGGAAAAGCTGGCCGAGATGAGCCGAAGGGCGCAAGCCTGGAAGCTTAACCGGCGCACGACTCTCACCCTCGCCGAGCTGGCCGGGGCCGTCAATCCGGTCCTGGCGGGCTGGCTCGCCTATTTCACCCGGTTCTACCCGACCGCGGTGATCCCGCTATGCAAGCGGATCAACCGCCATCTGATCCGCTGGGCCAAGAGGAAATACAAGCGCCTGGAGCGCAGCAGCAAAAGGGCATGGGCATGGCTGGCCGCCGTCGCAGAACGAGCGCCCCGCCTGTTCGCGCACTGGAAGTACTGCGCAACGACCTGACAGCTGAGCGGCACGAGCCGGATGAACCGAGAGGTTCACGTCCGGATCTGTGGGGGCGGGCGGGTGAGATCCCCGCCCGCTACCCGGCGTGGTGAGCGACGTGGGAAAAGGCGCACTCGATGTGTCAGGTGGGGATCAGGAAGACGATGGCTGTCGAAGTGTCGAAACGTACACGGATGACATCGAAACCGGGGCTTCATTTCGGTCCCGGGATGAGCCTGGCGGGTGCCCGCCTATTGGCCAGGCGGTGTCCGGCATGGAGGCGACGTGAGCCTGATCTGCTGCTTTCGCGTGGAACGTGAGAAGGCGCGCCCCGAAACTTCCGCCCGTCAAGGTGGTGAGAGGGAGCGTCCCAAGCGGCTGAAACCGCAAGGGATTGAGTACCGTCGCGGGGCGCGCTGGCGGACTGGCTCGTAGTAGTGGTGAAGCCCTTGTAATGGGGGTGGAGCGAAGGGGTCAGGTCATTCGTGGTTTGTTCGTTCGATCAACCGGAAGTTGTCCGGGAGGAGTTGCGTGGACGAGCTGAAATCTTCAGGCAAGCCGTTCGATATCTCGAAACGGGAAGTATGGGAGGCATACGAGAAGGTCAAGGCCAACAAGGGTGCGCCGGGCGCGGACGGGTGCTCAATCGAGGACTTCGGGAAGGATCTGAAGAATAACCTGTATAAGATCTGGAACCGGATGTCCTCGGGAAGCTACTTTCCGCCTCCGGTGCTCGCGGTGGAAATACCGAAACCGCATGGCGGAGGCACGAGAATTCTCGGGGTTCCTACCGTCGCCGACCGGATCGCGCAAACGGTCGCCGCCCGCAGGCTGGAGAAGAAGGTCGAACCGGTCTTCCATCCTGACTCTTACGGGTACCGGCCTGCCAGGTCGGCGCTGGATGCGGTGGGAAGATGCCGCGAGCGCTGCTGGAGGTATGACTGGGTGATCGATTTGGACATCCAGAAATTCTTCGACAGCGTTCCGTGGCATCTCATCGTCAAAGCGGTCGAGGCGCACACCGATGTCCCGTGGGTGGTGCTGTATGTCAAACGGTGGCTCGCCGCCCCGGTACGGCTCCCGGACGGGACTCTTGCTAAACGGGACCGCGGAACCCCGCAGGGTTCGGCGATCAGCCCCGTGCTGGCTAACCTGTTCATGCATTACGCGTTCGACGCGTGGATGGCCCGGGAATTCCCCGCGGTGCCGTTTGAACGCTACGCTGATGACGCCGTGGTGCACTGCAAAAGCGAACTCCAGGCGCGTTATGTGCGGCAGGCGATCGCGGACAGGATGGCCGAGGTCGGGTTGCGGCTGCACCCGGGCAAGACGAAGATCGTGTACTGCAAGGACAGCAACCGCCGGGGCTCGTATGAGCACACGGCGTTCACCTTTCTTGGGTTCACGTTCCGTCAGCGCAGGGCGCGGAATAAGCAGGGAAAAAGTTTCAGTAATTTCCTGCCCGCGATCAGCAAGGATGCCCTGAATAAGATCAGCGCTGAAGTGCGGTCCTGGCGGCTGCACCTGCGCACCGGCCACACCTTCAGCGACCTCGCACGGCGCATCAATCCGATCGTGGCAGGGTGGATGCATTATTAGTGCGCCACGAGGCGCTGCTGTTGCGGATGGAGGTGAAAGACCGTCCATCTCCTTGCTGTCGTAGCAGCAGGGTGAAGCTGGAGGCAGCCTGAGCCACGGGTCGGTGGGGAGGGCGGGAGCGGCCTCGACAAAGTCGCGTCGGTTCAGCACTGCCGGATGGACCGGGCGCGGTGAGCAAGACGGGAAGGTATACGCGAGGAACCGGTGCTGTTACGCCCCTTGAGCATCCGCCAGCTCTAACCCGGCGGATCCGGGCTGGTTAGCGGCGCGCACCCGCCCTTCATGACGGACGGGGAACTCCCGGCTGGGTCTTAGTAGCCCGGGTCGGGAGGCCATGGTGAATGTCTACGGCGTAGTCATGGCGAGGCCGCAGGGGTAGAGCCGGGTGCCTAACCCGTCGACCGCACGGCAAGTGAACGTGGGAACTGCCCGCGTGCGTTCCGCAGCCGGTCCCCGGCCAGGGGAATGGGCGGCGGATAGGCGCGACGCCTGCCGAAGGCGCGGGCGGGACGGAGCCGCCGTAGTACTCCGAGCCGGGGAGAGCCCGGCACATGGGGAAGGGCGGCAGCGTGTCAGTCAAGGAGGAATGTAATGTCCGAAGATGCGCCGGTGAATTCCGGCGCCGTGAAGTGGCCGCATCCTGATTCAGCCTATTTCACGGTACGGAGTATGCAGATCAAGTTGCACCGCTGGGCGGGAGAGAATTCTTCCCGCCGGTTCGGTGACCTGTTCAACCTCGTCTACGACCCGGCGTTTCTGGTGCATGCGTGGGAGCGCGTGTCCGGGAACAAGGGGGCGCGGACACCAGGGGTCGATAAGGCCACGGTGGCCATGATCGAGACCTGGATCGGGGTGGAGGAGTTCCTGGGCCAGATCCGGGACTCGCTGAAGTCTGGCGGGTTCCGGCCGGTCGAAGTCAGGCAGGTGACGATCCCTAAGGGAACGCCAGGGAAATTCCGGAAGCTAGGTATTCCCACTGTCGCTGACCGGGTGGTCCAGGCTAGCCTGAAGGCAGTTCTTGAGCCTATTTTCGAGGCGGACTTCAAGCCGTGCTCGTACGGGTTCCGCCCGAACCGGCGCGCGCAGGACGCGATCGCCGAGATCCACCACTACGGGACCAGCGGTTACCGCTGGGTACTGGAATGTGACATCAAAGCCTGTTTCGATGAAATTGATCATACGGCATTGATGGATCGCCTCCGGGCGAGGATCAAGGATAAGCGCGTGTGCGCGCTGGTGAAGGCATTCCTGAAATCCGGGGTCCTCACCGGCCTCGGAGACAGGGAAGAGACACTGACCGGAACACCCCAGGGCGGGATCCTTTCGCCGCTGCTCGCTAACATCGCCTTGTCGGCGCTGGACGATCATTTCGACCGGCAATGGCATGAGGAAATGGGCTCAGACGAGCAGCGGAGAAAGCGCAGGCGTGACGGTAAGGGCAACTGGAAAATCATCCGCTATGCGGATGATTTTGTCCTCATGGTACATGGGGAACGCCGTCATGCTGAGGCGCTGCAGGAGGAGGTGGCGGCCGTGCTCGCTCCGATGGGGCTGCGGCTGGCACCGGAGAAGACCGCCGTGGTCCACCTCGATGAGGGCTTCACGTTCCTCGGCTTCGACATCCGCAGGATGCGGAAACGGGGAACGCAGAAGTACTACGTCTACACCCGGCCGTCCCGCAAGGCTATCCAGTCCATCAAGGACAAGGTGGCGGCCAGGACGTACAGGTCAACCCGCCACATGGGCCTGGACGAGCTGATCACCAGCTTGAACAGGTCACTGGCGGGGTGGGCGAACTACTTCCGGCACGGGGTATCCAAGGCAGTGTTCAGCGCGGTCGACAGCCATGCGTGGCACCGGCTGATGCGCTGGATACGCGCCAAGTACAAGCAAGGAAACCACCGGATCGGGATGCCGGAACTGCGCCGCCGTTTCTGCGACCAGGGATGGCGGTTCGCCTGCAACGGGGTCGTGTTCACCGGCGCGTCCAGCGTCGCGGTGACCCGCTACCGCTACCGCGGCAGCACCATACCCACCCCCTGGACCCCGGCACCAGCCTCGCGCTGATGACCAGCGGGCAAGACACGTGGAGCGCCCGTTGCGTGGAGACACGCACGGCGGGTGCGGCGGGCGGGCCGGGGAAACCCACCGGGAGCGATCCCGGCAGGGCGCCCCGGCCCGACCCAACCGGGGCGTTCTACCGCTCCGCGCTGTCCCCGCTGCTGCAACGTATCAACGCCTACTTGATGCGCTGGATCCGCAAGAAGTATAAACGGCTGCAGGGCAAGAAGAAGGCCCGCGAGTGCTGGCAGGGGATCACCGAGAGGTATCCCCTGATGCTCGCGCACTGGAAATGGGTGCCTTCGGTCCAGTGGTCCTGAAGACCAGGGTGACAAGAGCCGTATAAGCCGAGAGGCTTACGTACGGATTCTGTGGGAGCCGGGAGGGGAGGTTCCTCCCGGCCACCCGACCAGAGCGCCGAAACTGTGCTGGATGTCCTCCGTGAACGCGGCAGGCGTGGCCTGCCGTGCACAGAACTGTACCGGCAGTTGTTCAATCCCGGCTTGTATGAGCTGTTTGTTGACCGGACTACGGGGCGACACGCCGGGGGCGGTGGGTGCGCCGGTCGTGTGTCGGCCAGTAGGAATCACGCGACTCTTTCGAGGGAGGACGCGTGGCGCTGTCGGGTGGATTCGTCGAGCGGGACGTCACCTCGATCCGGTTGCCGCAGTGGGGCCGGGTCGTTGAGGCTGAGGGCGTCGTGCCGTGGCTGGTGGTTGATCCGGACGGCAACCCGGTGGAACCGGTCCGGCGGTTCCTGCGGGATTTCGTGGCCCGCGGCAACCGGCCCGGCAGTGTTCGCAGCTATGCCTATGACCTGCTGCGATGGTGGCGGTGGCTGGCGGTCGTCGGCGTGGGCTGGGACAAGGCGACCTCCGCTGAGGTCAGGGACTTCGTCTTGTGGCTGGGGCAGGCATCGAAGCCCCGCAATTCACCGAGGACGGCGTCGGCCGCCAGGGCCGGGACCGTCAACGCGGTGACCCGCAAGCGCTATCTCGGTGATCAGTACGAGCCGCGGACGGTCCGGCACGGCAATGCGGTGCTGCGGAGCTTTTACGAGTACTGGTCCGAGCTGGGCGGCGGGCCGCTGGTCAACCCGGTCGCGCTCGACCGGCGCGGCCGTCGGCCGAACGAGCATCACAACCCCCTGGCGCCGTTCCGGCCGGAGGGGAAGATTCGTTATAACCCGCGGGTTCCCCGGCGCGCGCCGCGGGCGATGCCCGACGAGCGGTGGAACGAGCTGTTCGCGGGGCTGCGGTCGGACCGGGACCGGGCGATCCTCGCGCTGGGGATCAGCACCGGTGCCCGTGCCAGCGAGCTGCTCGGCGTGCGGGGCTGCGACCTGGACTGGGGCGAGCAGCTCGTGCGGGTCTGCCGGAAGGGCTCGGGGGCGGAGCAGTGGCTCCCGGCCAGCCCGGAGGCGTTCGTGTGGATCCGGCTGTATCTGGCCGGGCTCGATCCGCTGGAACCGCACGAGCCCTTGTGGTGGACGCTGCGCCGCCGTGACCACGGCGACGGGCTGCGCCGCCAGCCGGTGAACTACGAGGCTCTGCGGGCGGTGTTCAAGCGGGTCAACGTGCTGCTGGGCACCAATTACTCGATGCATGACCTGCGCCATACCGCGGCGCTGCGGATGAGCCGGGATGAGTCGCTGACCATGCGGGACGTCCAGAGGATCCTCGGTCACGCGCACCTGTCCACTACCGCCGACGTGTACCTCGTTGAGGATGAGGCCGAGGTGATCCGCCGGGTCCGGCAGCACCTGGCCGCACGGGAGCAGCGCGTTCAGCAGTCCGCGCCGCCCCCGGCCGCGGTCGGCTACGACGCCGGCGACCTGTCTGTCCTGTTCGGAGGGACCCCGCAGTGATCGCGACGACTCCCACGCCCGGAACCCGCCGCACCCGCGGCCCGTTCGACACCGATGAGCGGCTGCTGCAGCAGCACCGGGTGGGGCCCGTGGACCGCCTGCCGGCCGGAGGCATCCTCGCGCTGCTGCCCCAGCTGCCGGACTGGCCCGCCGCGACGGTGCACCGCACCAGGAGGCTGCGGGGAGCCGCCACGATCCTGGACTGGCTGCTCGCCCACCCTGGCGAGGGCTGGCAGGACCGGTGGACGGTCTCCGGCGCCGGCCGGGGCACCGGCTGGATCGGGACGCTGGCTCCGGGCGATACCCGCCAGGCGGTCACCAAGAGGCAAGAGCACATCGCCGGGCTGGGCTGCCTGCTGATGTGCCGGGTCGTCCTGCCCGGTTACGACTTCCTGGCTGCCTACCGGGCGAAAGGCCTGCTCGACCGGGTCCGCGAGATCATGCGGCCCGATATGTTCGCCCGCCTCGGGAACGCCGCGGCCGAACGCGGGCTGAGCGGCCGCGACAAGGGCGACGCGCTGTGCGTGATCAGCAAGATCGTGCTGCATACCGGCACCGACGTCGACGCGCTGACCCCCGGCGACGTCCTGGAGATGTTCGCGTGGAGCGTTCACGCCGACCCTCCGCGCCGGCAGGTCCCGGGACTGCACGCGGCCTGGGACCTCCTCGGTGACATCGGGGTGACCCCGGCCGGCACCAGCCTCCGGTCCGCGCAGCGGCGCGGCCAGCGGACGACCGCGGAACTGGTCGACGACTACGGCATCTCCTGCCGCCCGGTCCGCGACGTGCTCGTCCGCTACCTCGACGAACGCCGCCCCGCACTGGACTACAACACCCTGGCCGGCCTCGCCGGCGAGCTGGCGGGCACCTTCTGGGCCGACATCGAACGGCACCACCCGGGCATCGGCACCCTTCACCTGCCCGACGAGATCGCCCGGGCATGGAAGGAACGCGCGCGGACCGTCACGGCGGCCGACGGCGCGATACGGGAGCGCAAGAACATCCACGCCCTCCTGATGCGAGTACGCGCCTTCTACCTCGACATCCAGCAGTGGGCACTGGAAGACCCCAGCTGGGTGCCGTGGGCGGTCCCCAGCCCCGTCCGCAAGAACGACACACAGGGATACGAGAAGGCCCGCAGGAAAACCGTGGCCGCGATGCACCAGCGCGTCCGCGAGCGGCTGCCGCACCTGCCCGCGCTGGCCGATGCCGCCGGACGGTGCCTCGCCGAGGCTACCGCGCTGCTGGCCGCCGCGGCCGGATGCGAACCGGGCGAGGTATTCGACCACGCCGGCACCCGCTACCGCCGCAAGGCCCTCAAGAGCGCCGGCCTGTCGGCCCGGCACCAGGGCAATCCCTCCGTCACAGCGGAAAACCTGATCACCGGCGAGACGGTCAACCTGACCCGCCGCGAGGACGAGGCGTTCTGGGCCTGGGCGATCGTCGAAACGCTGCGCCTGTCCGGAGTACGCCTGGAAGAACTGCTCGAGATCACCCACCTGGCGCTGGTGTCCTACCGGCTGCCCGACAGCGGCGAAGTCGTGCCACTGCTGCAGATCGTGCCCTCCAAGAGCAACGAGGAACGCCTGCTGCTAGTGGACCCGGAACTCGCCAGCGTCCTGGCCACCGTCATCACCCGGCTACGCGCCGGCAACGACGGCGCCGTTCCCCTCGTCGCCCGCTACGACCACCACGAGCGGACCACCGGGCCGCTCCTCCCGCACCTCTTCCAGCGCGCCCACGGCGCCCGCCGCGAGGTGATCAGCCCCGGCACGGTCTACAAGCTGATCAACACCGCGCTCGCCGCCGCCGGCCTCAAAGACGCCACGGGCCAGCCCCTGGCCTACCAGCCCCACGATTTCCGCAGGTGCTTCACGACGGCAGCCGTCACCGGCGGGCTGCCCGTGCACATCGCAGCCCGGATTCTCGGTCACAAGAGCCTGACCACCACGGAAACGTACATGGCCGTCTTCCAGGACGACCTGATCCGCTCCTACCGCGCGTTCCTCGACAAGCGGCGGGCCGCCCGGCCCGCCGAAGAATACCGCGAGCCCACCGACCAGGAATGGCAAGAATTCCAGAAGCACTTCCAGGTGCGGAAGGTGGCGCTGGGCACCTGCGGCCGCCCTTACGGGGCATCTTGCCAGCATGAGCACGCCCCATTAACTGAACTAACTGCGATGTTTCAGCAGTTCATAGCGTGTTTTCGTTCATCGACGCTAACTTGTCCGCGTGATCGGATCAGATGAGGAACAGGGACGCGATCTGTCCCGGCTCGTGGTGTCGCGGGCGGGCCGTCTCGTGACCACCGGCGATGCCCATGAGCCCTACCAGGTAGTCGGACCCGGCGGCGAGGTCGTGGAACCGGTATCGGTTTTCCTGCGGGACCTGCTGGCGTCGGGGAAGTCGGCGGGGACGCTGCGGTCGTACTCGGTTGACCTGCTGCGGTGGTGGCGGTTCCTGGACGCCGTGGATGTTCAGTGGGACCGGGCGTCGCGGGCCGAGGCGAGGGACTTCAGCTGCTGGATCCAGCTGACGGCCAAGCAGCGGCTGCAGACGTCCCGGCCGCGGAAGCCCCGCCTGTCCTCGCGGGCAGCGGGAGCGCCGAACCCGGTGACCGGCAAGCCGGCGTCCGGTGACGGCTATGCGCCGTCCACGGTGGCGCACAGCGAGACGGTGCTGCGCCGGTTCTACGACTTCCACCGCGACTGCGGGACCGGCCCTGTGCTGAACCCGTTCCCGCTGGATGCCTCCCGCCGCCGCCGCGGCCGCCCGAACGCGCACCACAACCCGATGGACGAATGGAAGCCGGAGCGGACGGGCCGCTACCGGCCGACGGTGCCCAGGCGGATCCCGCGGGCGATCCCCGACGGCTGGTTCGACAAACTGTTCGCGTCGCTGCCCTCGGACCGGGACCGGGCCCTGGTCGCGTTCTGGATCTCCACCGGGGCCAGGGCCGCGGAGCTGCTGGGCATGCGGCAGTGCGACTTCAGGCCCGGCGAGCAGCTGATCAGCGTGGTCCGCAAGGGCACCCGGGCGGTCCAGGAGCTCCCGGCGTCGGCGGACGCGTTCGTATGGCACCGGCTCTACCAGCAGGAACTATTGAAAATGGGAGTGCCGCGGGGCCGTCGGCAGCCGGCCTGGTGGACGCTGCGGCGTCCCTACCGGCCGCTGAGCTATCACGGGGCGCACCGGATGTTCGAGCGGGTCAACGCCTCGCTCGGAGCGGACTGGACCCTGCACGACCTCCGGCATTCTGCAGCGTCCAGGATGTCACGCGACAAAGAGCTCAGCCTGACCGACGTGCAGTGGGTGATGGGCCATGCCCATTTGTCCACGACGGAAATTTACCTGACGCCCACCCGGGACGAGGTGATCGAGGGCGTCCTCGCCCACCATGCCCGCCAGTCCCGGGTGCAGGAGGCCCCGCCCCCGCAGCCGGCGCCGGGCTATGATCCTCAGTCGCTGTCGGTGCTGTTCGGGCGGCCGTCATGACGGCCATCGTGAAGCATATGGCCCGCAGCAAGGCGGGAACCGAGGGCACCGCGACTCCGGCGCAGCCGCGCAACAGCCAGCTGCGCAGGCAGTTCCTGCCTAGATCCGTCCAGGAGCTGTGGCCGGCCACGGCCCAGGGGGAGGACGAGCTGCTGCAACGGCTGACCTCACCGCCGTTCCTCCCGGAGATGAAGTCGACCCAGGCAGGCCGGCGGCGCGGCACGGCCAAGATGCTGCGCTGGCTGTCCTCCTTCCCGGGGGACACCTGGCAGCAGCGGTGGGAAGCGTCACAGGCCGAGGACCACCCGGGCAGCTCCTGGGTCCAGCTGCCGCTCCGGTGGCTGCAGGACAACGGCATGAGAGTCTCCTCCGACGACAACGACCTGTCGTCCGGGCTGCTGATGCTCATCTGCGGAGACGCGATCCGGCCGGGACTGGCGTGGATGCTGACCAGGACCCACAGATACCTGGCCATCGTCATGGCCGAGACCCGCGACCCCGTCGGGTTCGCCCGGCTGCGCGAACTGGCCGAAGCCGGGCCAGCATCCTCCATGAACGACGCCCGCTACGCGGCCACCAGGGTCGCGACGCTGATGGCCTGCAAAGGCGGCCTCGTCAGCGACATCACCGTCGGCGACTGCGTGGAACTGGCCGATACCCAGCGGCGGGTCCACGCCCGCGGCGGCCAGAGGAAAGTCGACTTCTACCTGCGGCTGCGAGCCCTCGGCATCTTCCCCGCCGACGCCCCGGCCACGATCCGTGCGTTCGGCCTGGCCCAGGGGCAGCTGACCGTCGAGGAACTCGTCGACCGCTACCGGCTGCAGTGCAAGCCGGTCCGCGACCTGCTCGTGGTCTACCTGAAGGAACGGCAGCCCGCACTCGACTACGCCAGCCTGGACTCGGTCTCACGGTCCCTGGCCGGCCTGTTCTGGGCCAGGATCGAAGTCCTGTCCCCAGGCATTTCCACGCTGCAACTGCCGCCGGACGTCGCACGCGCGTGGAAGGAAGACCTGCAGACGATCAAGCGCAGCGTCACCGGCCCGGACGGGAACCGGACCGTCGTCACCCGGCCGCGGATCAACACCAAGGAGGAACTGATACGCGTCCGGGCGCTCTACCTCGACATCGCCCAGTGGGCCATGGAGGAGCCCGGACGCTGGGCGCAGTGGGCAGTCCCGAGCCCGGTCAGCGACGCCGAGGTCAACTGGGCCAAGGAACGCAGGCGGCGCAAGGCCCGGATGGACCAGCGGACCCGCGAGCGGCTGCCCGTCCTGCCCGTCCTCGCCCGCATCGCCGCCGACCGCAGGAACGCGACCGCCCGCCACCTCCAGGCCGCCATCACGACACCGCCCGGCGAGATCATCGAGGGCACCGGCGGGATACTGCGCAGGACCCTCGCGCCCAAGGCCAACGGGCGACACGTGTGGGCCGAGGACACCGCCACCGGCAAGCGCCGCAACCTGACCTATGAGGAAGAAGAAGCGTTCTGGGGCTTCGCCGTGATCGAGGTCCTGAGACTCACCGGCATCCGCTGCGAAGAGCTCCTGGAACTCACCCACCACGGCATCACCGAGTACCGGCTGCCCACGACCGGCGAGCTCGTCCCGCTGCTGCAGATCGCCCCGAGCAAGACCGATACGGAAAGACTTCTCCTGGTCAGCCCCGAGCTGGCCGACGTCCTTTCGGCGATCATCAGCCGGCTCCGCGGCCCCGGCGGCGACGTCCCGCTGACCGTCTCCTACGACGTCCGGGAACGGGTCTGGAACCCTGCGATGCCGCTGCTGTTCCAGCGGTCCATCGGCAGCGAGAACCGGGCATTCACCCCCAGCGCGGTCCGCAAGCTGCTCATCAACGCGCTCGCCGCGACCGGCCTGACCGACGCCGCCGGCGACCCCCTCATGTTCTCCCCGCACGATTTCCGCAGGATCTTCGTGACCGACGCCATCATGAGCGGCCTGCCGCCCCACATCGCCCAGGTCATCTGCGGGCACAAGAACATCGGCACCACGATCGGCTACAAGGCCGTCTACCCGGCCGAGGCGATCGAGGCCCACCGGGCGTTCATCGCCCGCCGCCGCGCCACCCGGCCCAGCGAGGAATACCGTACTCCCACCGACGAAGAATGGGACGCCTTCCTCGCCCACTTCGAAAAGCGGAAAGTCTCGGTCGGCACGTGCGCCCGCGCATTCGCCTCACCCTGCGTCCATGAACACGCATGCGTCAGGTGCTCGCTCCTGAGACCGGACCCCGCCCAGCGCGGACGGCTCGAGGAAATCCGGGCCAACCTGCACGACCGCATCGCCGAGGCCGAACGCGAAGGCTGGCCCGGCGAGATCGAGGGACTCAAGGTCAGCCTCGCCGGCACCGAGGACAAGCTCGCCCAGATCCAGGCGGCCCTGCGCCGGCAGGGCGAGGCGGTCCAGCTTGGCCTGCCTGCGTTTCCTGACATCGTTACCAGCAGCGCCGCACCGGATCGGCAATGAGAAAAACCGGACAACTCAGTACAAATGCCTAAGTTCAGAGAAGCTTGCCTTCGGTGCGCAATGCTCCGCGTCTCGCCGCACCAACGGCCCCGCCTTGCCGAGATCATCAGCAACCTGCACGAGCGCATCACCGAAGCACGGATGAACGGCTGGCTCGGCGAAGTCCAGGGCCTTGAGGTCAGCTTGAAAGCCGCTAAACGCAAGCTCACCAGCCTCGACCGGAACATCGAACGAAACAGCCGCACCGGACCCACCGACCTCGGAATGCCAGCCATCAGTAATCCCCGATAATCGCCGCCTTCCCTCTCCGTCAAATTCATTGGAGAATACGTAAAACGGACAAAAGTTAGTCCGGAAAATGGCCCACGGGCGCATCTACGCCAACCATGGCGCGATGACACCGGGGGCAGACGGGGAGACTGCTGATGGCATGTCGCTGGCCAGGACCGTGCGCATCATCGATGCGCTGCGCCACGAGCGCTACCGGTTCCAGCCAGTGAAGCGGACCTGGATCCCGAAAAAGAACGGGAAGCTGAGACCGCTCGGCTTGCCATCGTGGTCGGATAAACTTGTCGGCGAGGTGATCCGGCTCCTTCTGGAGGCGTATTACGAGCCGTTGTTTTCCGGCCGCTCGCACGGTTTCCGTCCCGGTCGCGGCTGCCACACCGCGCTACGCGAAGTGGAAGACGTCTGGACCGGGACAACCTGGTTCATCGAGGGAGACATCTCCGATTGCTTCGGGTCTTTGGACCACGAGATAATGGTCTCGATCCTGGCGGAGAAGATCCACGATAACAGGTTCCTGCGGCTCATCAGGCATATGCTGGAAGCCGGGTACCTGGAAGACTGGGAGTGGAACGCGACGCTTTCCGGTGTTCCGCAAGGCGGCGTAGTCAGCCCAGTCCTCTCCAATATCTACCTGGACCGGCTGGACAAATTCACCGAGACAGTCCTGATCCCGGAATACACCCGGGGAGTTACCCGGGCCGCGAATCCCGAATACGCCAGGCTGACCAGAGCGATCAGCGACGCCTGGCGGCGGGGCGACCGCCGAGCGGTGCGGCAGTTGCGCGCACAGCGGCGCCGCGTCCCGCGCGGGGACCCGCGTGATCCCGGCTACCGGAGGCTGAGATATATCCGGTACGCCGACGATCACCTCCTCGGGTTCACCGGACCCAGAGCCGAAGCCGAGCAGATCAAGCAGCGCCTCGCCGCGTTCCTGCATGATGACCTCAAGCTGGAACTCAACCAGGACAAGACGCTGATCACGCACGCCCGCACCCAGGCGGCGTCCTTCCTCGGCTACCAGATCACCGTCCAGCACAGCCGCGACCGGCCGTCCGTGAACGGCGTCGTCCGGCTGCGCGTCCCGCTGCCGGTGATCACGGCCAAATGCGCCCCCTACTCCAAGCGCGGCAAACCCGCGCGGCGCGCCGAGCTGATGAACTTGCCCGACAGCCTGATCATCAGCACCTTCGGCGCCGAGTACCGGGGCATCGTCCAGTACTACCTGCTCGCTGGCGACATCTGGCGGTTCACCCGGCTCCGCTGGGTGGCTGAGACTTCGCTGCTCAAGACGCTGGCCGCCAGGCACCGCTCGACCGTGACGGCGATGGCCCGCAAATATAAGGCCACCATCACCACACCGCACGGACCGCGCGTCTGCTTCCAGGCCACCGTCGAACGGCCGGACAGGAAACCACTGGTCACCAGGTTCGGCGGCATTCCGCTGAAACGGCAGAAAAAAGCGGTCCTCACCGACCGCCTACCCGACCTGCCCACCCGCCGCAAGGAACTCATCCAGAGGCTCCGGACACGGCGGTGCGAGTGGTGCGACACGCGAACCGACGTGGAAGTCCACCAGGTCCGCAAGCTCGCCGACCTCATCAGGACAGGACAGCCGCAGCCCAGGTGGGCGCAACTCATGACCCGGATGCGCAGGAAGACCCTCATCGTCTGCAACCCCTGCCACCAGGCCATCCACCACGGGCACCCTACCGCCTTCACGGCGTAATCGCTGGAGAGCCTCGTGCTGGGAAACTAGCCCGCGGGGTTCGGACCGGGGGTCGCTGGAAAAGGACCCGCCTTTCGGCGGGCACCTCGCCAGCGACCTACCGGTGTTGGGAGCGTGTGGAGCTTGTCCCCCTGCCGGTGATCTGGTGTCCTGTGCGTTCTGGGCGGCTGATGTTTAGCTGCGGGCGGGTGCGGTAGCTGTGGTCCGTGATCACGGCTGGGCAGCAGCGGGAGACGGCTTCTGTGGTGGTGGCGGGCCGCTTACGTGACCGGCCTGGTACGGGTGGGGATGTGCTGGGATCGTGGGCGGAGAAGCTCAGCGGCCATGCAAGGAAGCGCTCACGCGGGATGCTGCGGTTCGCGTTTACGGCCGTGTGTCGACGGAGGACTGGCAGGATCCGGTGACGTCGCGGGCGCGGCAGCTGCAGCAGGCGTTGATGCTGGCCGCCGGGGTCGGGGTGATCACGGCGGAGTTCTTCGACACGGGGGAGTCCCGCGAGCTGCCGTGGGCTAGGCGCCCGCAGGCCGCTGCTCTGGTTGCTCAGCTCGCGGATCCGGAGCGGGGCTGGGATGCGGTCGTGATCGGGGAGTACGAGCGGGCGTTCTACGGCAGCCAGTACGCGTCGATGGCCCCGCTGTTCGAGCACTACGGTGTCTCGCTGTGGATGCCGGAGGTGGGCGGCCGGGTGGACTGGCACGCCGAGGACCACCAGCAGACGATGGTGGCGCTCGGATTGTCGTCCAAGCGGGAGATCACCCGGACCGGGTCCGGGTCCGGACCGCGATGGCCGCGCAGACCCTGGAGCAGGGCCGGTACCTGGGCGGCCGCCCGCCGTACGGGTACCGGCTCGCTGATGCCGGGCCGCACCCGAACAAGGCGCACGCGGCGTGGGGACGGCGGGCGCACCGCCTCGAGCCCGACCCGGTCACCGCGCCGGTCGTCACCTGGATGTTCGGGCAGCGGCTGGCCGGGCATTCCGCCGCCAGGATCACCTGTGCCCTGAACGACGCCCAGGTGCCGTGCCCGTCGGCGGCGGACCCGGGACGGAACCCGCACCGGGCCGGGAGCGGGTGGACACTGCGGACGGTGGCGGCGATCCTGGCCAACCCGCGGTATACAGGGCGGCAGGTGTGGAACCGGCAGCCGTCCCAGGCGGTCCTGGTCGACCCGGCCAACACCGGGCTGGGGCACAAGCAGGTGCAGCGGTGGAACCTGCCCGAGGGCTGGGTCATCTCGAAACATCCCGCGCAGGACACGGCCGCGCCGCGCGGCCGGGCCGGGCCCGCGGTCCGCCGGTACTTGCTGGCCGGGCTAATCGCGTGCGGGCGGTGCGGACGGCGGCTGGAATCGGCGTGGTCCTATGGCAGGCCCGCCTACCGGTGCCGCCACGGGTACTCTAGCGCGACCGTCCCCGATCCCGCGCGGCCGAAGAACGCCTATGTCCGCGAGGACCAGATCCTGCCGCACCTGGCCGCTATCGCCATCCTGCTCGCCGTGTCTGCCGGGATATCCGGACCGGAGAGCGGCGGACCCGCTCAGGTGACCGGCCCTGCGGACGGGGCCGTGCTGATCGACCGGCTGCGCGCCGATGGCGTCGTCCTCACTTACGACCCGGATGGCCGGACCCTGCACGCCGGCAGCCACGACGCGCCGCCGGTCGTCATCGGCAAGGACGCCACTGACACTCACTCGCGCCAGGACAGAAAGAGGAGGACCGCCTAGGGAAGCGAAGAAAGAGAGCACCCGCCGCGGCCGGAGGCTGAGCACGGGTGACGATAGAGCATGCCCGTGAACGGCCGCTCATGGGGTTTTGACGTGTCCGAGGGGGACTTAATCCCCGCTCGTGGTGGTACATCCCCGAATCGGGGATCTATCGCCCGGGCAGTCCAAGCTAACACGAAAAGGGCCGGCCGGGCCCGCAATCCGTAGGCGGAAAGAGGCGGCAGCGACGGCCCGCCCTGGCCGGTCCAGGAGTGTGAACTGCGGAAACGACGGGGGCGGTCAGCCGGATTGGAGCTGCGGGCCCGGGCCGGACTGCGGCAGCCGCCTAACTGCGCTTGATCATCAGGGAAGCACTGTGACAGCCTCCCGCTGCCCGGACGAGCTGTGCGCAGGTCTGGCCCGGCGCGGTCTTTTCGTCGTCCGGTTCGACAACCGGGATGTGGGCGGATCGACCCACTTGCGGAATCTGCCGCCGCCGCGCCTGGCTGACTCGTCGTGCGGCGCAGGCCGCCGCCGTACTCGATCGGCGACATGGCCGCGGATGTGGCCGGGCTCATCGATGGTCTGGGGCTGGGTGCGGTGAATCTGGTCGGGGCGTCGATGGGCGGGTTCATCGCGCAGGCCGTCGCGCTGGAGCACGCTGATCGGGTTCGCACGCTCACGCTGATCATGACCTCCACCGGATCCCGCCGGGTGGGGCAGCCGAAACCCCGGGTTTACGCCCGGCTGCTGCGGCAGCGCGTGAGCACCGGCCGGCCCGCGGCCATGTCCGCGGCCGTCGAGACGTTCCGGCTCATCGGCTCGCACGGCTTCGCGTTCGACGAGGAGTACGTGCGTGACCTAGCCGGAGCTGGGACCGCGGGTACGACCCGGCCGGTTTCCGGCGGCAGCTCGCAGCGAGCGCGAGCCAGCCCAACCGCACCGCGGCGCTGCGCCGCATCACGGTCCCGGCACTGGTCATCCACGGGCTGCATGACTCGCTGGTCGCGCCGAGCGGGGGCCTGGCGATCGCCAGGGCGATCCCGGACTCCCGGTTCGCGGGGTTCTCCGGCATGGGCCACGACCTGCCCCGGCACTGTGGCTGGAGTTCGTCAGGCAGATCGCGGCGCTGACCGCGCTAGGCGAACAGCGCCGGCGCCAGGGGCCGCGAGCGGGCTAGCCGGAGGGCGTATCCACCGCGATCGCTGGCCGGCTACGGCACCCTGACTGCACGGGCCCTCATAACCGGCCGCCACCGGCAACTTGCCGGACGATAGCCGCCCAACCTGGGTCGACCGCCACGGCAGGCGACGCCGCACCGAAAGATCTATCCGCGCGCCAGTGATCATTCCGGGTAACCGTTCGCATGCCTCTACGACCGGGTTGGCAGGGGGCGCGGGATCGCCTGTCAGCTGTTCTTCCTGGCGACCGCCGCGCTCAGGACGGTCGCGAACGCGGTCCACGCGATCTCGGGAACGGCCAGCGCGGCAGCGGTTTGATCGACCCGGCGAGCCAGGGAAGCGTAATACGCCATGACAGCGCACAGTAGCGCCGAGTCTGCGGTGGCCGCCCAGAGGCGGCGACTGCCGAATGCCAGCGGCACGTAACCGCTGCGGACGGTAACGGCCAGCGCCCACCATCCCAGGACCGCCCGGCGTGACGGTACCCCCGGCCCGGCCTCATCGGCGTGCCACACCAGCCATGCTGACGTCGCCGTGGTCAGGTTCAGCGCCGACCACACGACGGGGAAGACGGCGCCGGGCGGCGCGAATGCCGGCCGTTCGAACTGCTCGTACTGAGGCCTGGTCCCGCGGCCCTGCGCATACCGGGCCACCCACGCGGACAGGCCCTGCGCTGCGCCGTAGACTACGGCGGCGCCCATCCAAGCCGCGACCTGCCGCAGCCGTCCGGCTCCGCCCGGGGCACGCACGCTGAATTCAGCCATCACACGTCCTTTCCTACGCTGGCACACGCTCGGCCCTTGGGTGGGGAGATGCAGTGCCCAGATCGGACATTCTGTCGTATCAGGCGAGCAGGTTCGCATCCTCAAGCCCACTGGGCTCGGCGTTGGCTCGTGTGCTGCCGGACCGGGTTGGTCAGAGCTGGTTTAGCGCCGTGCGCATGCCGGTCTGTGCTTGTTGGCCGAGCCGTTCGAAGGCGGGCCTGAGCAGCGGGGCAAGGAGACGGGACGGGCCTTTGAAGGTGAACTCGGCTGTGTAGGTCACTTCGGTGCCGGCATCGACGCTGCGGAAGGTCATGGTGTCGACGGCGATGACCGTCTTGTTCTCCCCGCGGAGCCGGATGCGCTCACCGGGCACGAACTCACGCACGACGTAGGTCAGCTGGGTCTTCCGGCCGAGGAAGGTGGAGGTGTTGAGGTAGGTGGTGCCGGCCCCGCCGTCGCCGTGCTGGGTCACGGTGACCACGGTGCCCGGGTCCCACTCGGTTGTCGTGGTGAAGTCGGAGAGGTAGCCGAACACCGTGTCCAGCGGCTTGTCGGCGATGACGGTCTTCTGCAATTTCATGGTGTCCTGCGGGTTCCTTGGTGCTGGGTGAGGTGGTCGGGGCGTGGGTCAGGTGAGTGAGGTGCGGGCCCACAGGGCGGTCCAGGCACGGGCGGGGACCAGGCGCGCGGTCTTCATCAGCAGCGCCATCCGGGTGGGGAAGACGATCTCGCTGCGGTCACGCTCCACTCCGTCGCAGATGGATCGTGCGGCCTGGTCGGCATCGATGATGAAGGGCATGGGGAAGGGGTTGCCGGCCGTGAGGTCGGTGCGGACGAAGCCTGGGCAGATCGTCGTCACTTGCACTCCGGTCCGGGCGATGTGGACGCGCAGGGACTCGAGCAGGTTGATCTGCGCCGCCTTGGTCGCGCCGTAGGCTTCGGAGCCGGCCAGCCCGCGGTAGCCGGCCACGGACGCGATGCCGGCGATGACGCCGCGGTGCCGCCGCAGCATGCCGGGCAGCACGGCCGCGATGGAGTTGCTCATCCCGGCGAGGTTGACCCGGATGTGCTGGTCGAAGACCTCGGTGTCCCAGTCCTGCGGGTCCATCTGCTTCCAGTAGCCGGCGGACAGCACGGCCAGGTCGATGGGGCCGAGCTCTTGGTGTACTCGTGCGGCGGCGGCCGCGACCGACGCAGCATCGGTGACGTCGAGTGGCACGACGAGCATGTGCCCTCCCGATACCTCGCGGAGCTGCTCGTCACGGCGGGCCGAGATCGCGACGGTGCCTCCGCGGCGGGCGAGTTCCCGGGCGACCGCTGCTCCGATTCCGCTTGAGGCGCCGACGACCCAGGCGACTTTGCCGTTCAGCTCCATGCCGGTTCCCGGGCCACCTGGAGCTGGCTCACGCCGAGGTAACCGCTGCGGAAGCCCGCCTCGGAGTATGCGAGGTAGAACTCCCACATCCGCCGGAAGGTCCCGGTGAACCCCTGGGCCTGGATGTGCGGCCACTGGTCATTGAAGCGCTCCCGCCACAGGTGCAGGGTCCGGGCGTAGTGCGGCCGGAGCTCACGCCGTTGGGTGACCCGCAGAGTGGTGTGCGCCGCCAGGGTGTCATCGATCGCCTGCAGGGACGGGATGATGCCGCCGGGGAAGATGTACTTCTGGATCCAGCTGAAGCTTCGCCGGGTGGCGAGGACCCGGTCGTGAGCCATGGTGATTGCCTGGATGCTCACCTTCCCCCCGGGCGCCAGAAGGCGGTCGAGCGTGGCGAAGTAGGCAGCCCAGTAGGCTTCGCCAACCGCCTCGATCATCTCGACGCTGACGATGGCGTCGTACTTTCCTTCGATCTCGCGGTAGTCCTGCAGTCGCACGTCCACGCGGTCGGATACGCCAGCTGCGCCGGCCCGCTCGCAGGTGAGCTCCAGCTGCTCTCGGGACAGGGTGACCGTGGTGACCTGGGCTCCTCGTTGCGCTGCGCGGATGGCGAGCGTGCCCCATCCGGTGCCGATCTCCAGCAGCCGGGTGCCGCTGCGTACGTCGGCGAGGTCGAGAATCCCGTCGATCTTGCGTAGCTGTGCCTCCTCGAGCCGGGTTGCGGTCTGCACGGGCTCGCTCTCGTCGAACCACGCCGCGGAGTAGGTCATCGTCGGGTCCAGGAAGCAGGCGAACAGGTCGTTGCTCAGGTCGTAGTGGGCGGCGATGTTGCTGCGCGCGCCGTCAGGGGTGTTCTCGTGGTCGAGGGGGACGCGCTTGTCCGCGAGGGCCCTCAGTTTCTGCAGCGGCGCGGGGACCAGGGTCGCTAGCCGCGCGGCAAAGCGGGTGAGCAGGTCGGCCAGGTCCGTGCCGGGCCCGGCTCGCCAGTCGCCGGCCATGTAGGCCTCACCGAAGCCGACCTTGGCATCGCGGCCGAGCCGGGCGAAGAATGCATGGGGACGGAGGAGCTTGAACTCGGGTGAGGTCCCCGAGCCGCCGCCGAGTACGCGCCCGTCGGGGTAGGTCACCCGGACGGGGACCCGCTGTACGGCATGTTCGAAGATGATCCGCGCGATGGCGGCCCTGAGCGGCGCCCGTGGCGTGGTGGCGGCGGCGGGCCAGCCGATGGAGGCGGAGACGGTCATGGTCGGACCCCTTCCTGTGGGGTGTGGTGTGGCCGGGATCGGATGGGCAGGCGATGGAGCCAGAGCCAGATGCCGTGCACCCGGATCAGGGCCGAGATCCGCTGGGGCATGAGGGGCTGCCGGATGAGCCGGCGGGCCAGGGCCGGGGTCGTCGCGGGCTCCGGGCGGCCCCGGAAGGTCGCGCTGAACGCGACGGCATCGTGGCGTCGCAGCGTCACGGTGGTGGCGACAAGGTCCGGCCTCAGGGTGAACCGCAGTTCGTAGGTGCCGGTGACGTCGAAGAACGGGGAGACATACAAGTTCTTGTCCGTCACGGCGGTCCCGGTCTCGTCCGGATGGAGGAGGTAGGCGTGCCGCTCGCCGTAGGTGTTGTGGACCTCTGCGACGACGCACGCGAGGACGCCGTCGGAGTCATAGCACCAGAAGACCGAGAGCGGGTCGAACACGTGGCCCAGGACCCGGGCGTTGGCGAGCATGAGCACCCGTCCCCGGTCACCGAGGCCGATGCCGCCCAGCGCCAGGTAGTTCTCGATGTTGCGCTTGATCGGCAGGCCGGGGTCGCCGAGGTGGTCGGCGTTGCTGAAGTGCGCGAACGCCCGCAGGTGCCAAGGCTGGCGGGGCAGGCAGTCCAGGTCGACCAGCCACTGGTAGACCTGGTGCCGGAAGGCGTGCCGGACCGGTCCGGGGCGCCGGTGCGTGACCTGGCCGGTGACTAGGGCTGGCAGCGGGGGCAGTTGCGGGCGGGCGGGTGCGGGCGCCGGCGTGAGGGAGGCCGGGCTCACCAGGTCACTCCGAAGTGCCGTGCTGCCTCCACGCCGGAGCGGCACCCGTCCTCGTGGAATCCCCACCCGTGGTAGGCGCCGGCGTACACGGTGCGGCCGGTGGCCAGGCTGCTCAGCCGTGACTGCGCGCGGACCGCTTCGGGGGTGTAGATCGGGTGCTCGTAGTCCATCGTCGCCAGGATGGACTTCGGGTCGAGGCGTTCGCGGTCGTTGAGCGTGACCAGGAACTCCTGCGCGGCACGGTGTCCCTGGAGCCGGTTCATCCAGTACGTCACCACGGCGGGCTGGTCGGGGCGGCCGCAGGACGTCATCCGGTAGTTCCAGCAGGCCCGGGCCCGCGCGGCGTCTGGCAGGACCGAGCCGTCGGTGTGCAGAACGGTGACGTTGCGCGAGTAGCCGAACTCCTTTAGGGTGCTGACCTCCTCATCGCTCGGGTCGGTGAGCAGGCCCAGGGCCTGATCGGCATGGGTCGCGATGACGACGCGGTCCACGCGGGTGACCTGCCCTGTGACGTCACGGATCTGGACGCCGTCCTCGCGCCGGGTGACGTCGGTGACGGCATGGGCCGCGCGCACGTCCTTGAGCAGCCCGGCGAGCCGCTCGACATAGATCCGTGACCCGCCGGCGACGGTGTACCACTGGGGTGACCCGCCGACCCGGAGCATGCCGTGGTGGTCGAGGAACCGGAACAGGTAGCGCGCCGGGTAGGCCAGCGTCGTCTCCCGCCCGGCGGACCACACGCACGAGACGACCGGAACGGCGTAGTGGGCGATGAAGTAGCCGCCGAACCCCTCCCGCTCCAGGAACTCGCCGTAGGTCGTGAGGTTCTCGTCGTCGGTCATGCGCAGGAAGGCCAGTGCGCGCCGGTGGAACCGCTTGACCTGCCACAGCATCCGGACGAACCGGGGATCGATGAGGCGGCGTGGCTGGGCGAATACGCCGCGTGCCCCGCGGCCGCCGGCATACTGCAGCCCGCACCCCTCGCAGCGGACGCTCATGCTCATCTCGGCGGGACGCACCTCGACGTCTAGCTCGCCGAAGAGCCTGCGCAACCAGGGGTAGGTCACGTCGTTGTGGACGATGAACCCGCTGTCGACAGCGTGCTGACGGGCATCCGAGTCCGTGACGTCGTGGGTGTGCGCGTGGCCGCCGAGCCGGTCCCCGGCCTCGAAGAGGGTGACGTCGTGGGTGCGGGAGAGCAGGTACGCCGCGGTGAGTCCGGAGACCCCGGCGCCGATCACGGCCACGGACGGCCGCCGTACGTCCGCGGCTGTGCCGTGCACCCGGGGAGCGGAGCCAATGGCGGTCGCCGAGCCGTTGGCGCGTGAGCCCATGATGTCAACTTTCGTCTAAGTTTTGTATAGGTATGACGGTAGCTCTCCGGAGTGGCCTTGTCAAATGTTTGTCTAGGTATTGTAGAGTGTTTGCGACGATGCTCCCGAAGGCTTGCCGCTGCTGCCCATCGGTGAGCTGAGCCGGCGCCTCGGCGTGAGGGTCACGTCCCTGCAGGACGTGAGCAGGCCGTTATGGACTCCTCCAGTCGGTGCGCGCGCGAGCGGTACTCGGACAGGACAGCAAGGCCGGCCACGGCCCGGCCGCCGGGCCTGACCGCGTCCCAGCGGCGGCGAGTGAGCCGGGGCGTTCCCAGCCGGCCTCCTGCTGGGTGACCGGAGCGGTCATCGCGATCTGGCGGCGCGAGCGGTTGGCGCCGTATGAACCCCGCCAGGTGCAACGTAGCTCGAACCCGTCTGGGCGATCCACCGCCTCATGCGGCTGCTGCTCGGTCATCCCTGCCCCTGTGGAGAGATGACCCAGCAGCAGCCACGCTGTCCCGCCCTGCCTGCGCCAGCTTTGGGTGAGTCCGTGGCGGTCGCCGCGGCCAGGTGGACGGCGGGCGGGCGCTGTGTGAACGCAGGCGGCGATCCGCTGCACCAGCCCGCCGCCATCCGGATGGGCCTAGAACCGCAGAAGCGTGCTTGCGGTGCCCAGCTTGAGTCCGGCGGAGAACAGCTTGGTTCCCAGCGCGGCGTTGAGGGCCTTGGCTGCGGCCGCGGTGAGCGTGAGGCCGATCCCCCTGGCGGTGACGATGTGCTTGCCTGCCGCGAGCCTGGCGTGCGACAGGTCAAGGCGGAACAGCGGCACGCGTGCCTGGGGGTTGCCGTTCACGATGCCGGTCAGGTCGGCGTGGGTCAGGTTGATGGTGAACGAGCTGACCTTGATCTTCTTGCCGTTCTTCACGTTGAGGAACAGGATCCCGCCGCGGTGATCGATCGTGCCGCCGAGCGGGCTGAGGGTGACCCGGCCCCCCGTCACCGGGAACGTGAACCGCACTGCCGGGCCGCTGGCGGGGGACTGCACCGACTGGCTGCCTGGCCAGGTCGCGAGCGGCACGATGCCGTTGGTCAGCAGCGCTGCCGCGATGCCGGGTGCGGTGGTGACCGCGGTGGCTCCGCTCCTCAGGTGCACAGCCGCGGCGGCCTGAGCCCTCCCGGGCTGAGACGTTGCCGCTGACGCCGCCGTCGCGGAGCCTGCCAGCAGGCCGGTGATGGCGATGGCTGCCGCCAGATACTTAAACCTTCGCATGTCTTCTTCCTCCGGCCCCGCTCGCACGTGGCCTCGTCTAGGTTTTGTCGAGAGTTCGTTCAAGGGTTAGCTAAGCCTGCCTTGAGGAGGTTGTCAAATTACTGTCGAGAGACTGTATAGTGTTGTCATGGAGTTTCCCGGGGATCGCGCGCTGCTGCGCATCGGTGAGCTGAGCCGACGCCTAGGGGTCAGCGACCATGTGCTCCGGGCCTGGGAGAATCGCTACGGCCTGCTGCAGCCGGTGCGCTCGCCAGGCGGCTTCCGGCTGTACTCCGAGGCGGACGAGTGGCGGATCCGCCGGATGCAGGCTTATCTCGCTGATGGGCTGTCCGCGGCCGAGGCGGCACGCGCCGCTCTCAGCGGCGACGCTAGTACCCCTCCCGGCCGGTCCGCCGGGCCGCCCCTCGCCGCGTCTGCGGGGGATGGGCTGTCCGCCGCGCTGCGGCAGGCTCTGGACGCTTTCGACGAACCGGCCGCGCAGGCCGTGCTGGACCGGCTGCTCGCCGATCTGTCCGTGCCGGCCGTCCTGCGGGATGTCGTGCTGCCCTACCTCGCTGACCTCGGCGAGCGCTGGCAGCTCGGGACGGCCAGCGTGGCCATGGAGCATTTCGCCAGCAATGTCATCCGCGGCCGGCTCGCGGGGCTGGCCCGTGGCTGGGGGAGCGGGCACGGGCCGCAGGCCCTGCTCGCCTGCCCGCCCGGCGAGCTGCACGATATGGCGCTGATGGTTTTCGGCATCGTGCTGCACCGCAACGGGTGGCGAATCGGCTATCTCGGGGCGAGCACCCCGGTCGAGGAACTGGAGCGGGCCGTCGAAGCCTCGCATCCTGACCTGGTCGTCCTGGCCGCTACCCGTGCGGAGACCCTCGAGCCGCTCCGCCCGGAGCTCGCCTCACTGGCCCGGCGCGCCCCGCTCGCCCTCGCCGGAGCCGGCGCCACAGCTCAGATCGCAACTGCGGCGGGGGCCAGGCTGATCGCGGGCGACCCGGTGACCGAGGCCGAGCGGGCCGGGCAGTCGCGGTGAAAGTGCTCGTCGCCGGCGCATCCGGTTTCGTCGGCCGCCGGCTGTGCCCGGCCCTGGCCGAGACCGGCCACGACGTCGCCGCCATGACCCGCAACCCTGCCGCCTACGCCGGAGCCGGCACGCCCGTCCAGGCAGACGTTCACCACCCCGGCACCCTGGGCGCCGCGATGGTCGGCTGCCAGGCGGCCTACTACCTCGTGCACTCGCTCAGCGACGCGGACTTCGAACGCAAGGACGCCGCCGCTGCCACGGCATTCGGCCAGGCGGGTGCGCGGGCCGGGCTGCAGCGCATCATCTACCTCGGCGGCCTCGGCGACGACCGGGACGCCCTGTCGGCGCACCTGCGCAGCCGCCGCGAGGTCGAAAAACTGCTCGGATCGGCCGGCGTCCCGGTGACCGTCATCCGGGCCGGGATCATCGTCGGGCACGGCGGCATTTCCTGGGAGCTGACACGCCAGCTCGTCGAGCACCTGCCCGCCATGATCACGCCGAGATGGGTCGCAACCCGCACCCAGCCGATCGCCGTCGACGACGTCGTGCGCTACCTGCTCGGGGTGCTGGCCCGGCCAGAGGCGGCAGGCCGGGTCTTCGAAGCCGGGGGACCCGAGGTGCTGCAGTACGTCACCATGCTGCGCCGCGTCGCCGCCATCCAGGGCCGCCCGCTCCCGATCCTGTCCGTGCCGCTGCTCACCCCCCGGCTGTCCTCCCTGTGGCTGACCCTGGTCACCGACGTCGACACAGCCACCGGCCGGGCGCTCATCGACTCGATGACCAACGAGGTCATCGTGCGGGACCACTCGATCCGCGACCTCATCCCCTTCGACCCGGTGCGCTACGACGACGCCGTGCGGAAGGCGCTCGGGGAACGCGCCCGAGCCAAGCGTGACGGCCGATGACCGAGGGCCGCCGGAGCCGGCGCCGGGAACGCAGCACGTCCGTCCGGCACGGAGCCCCGCCCCCGCCGCTGCCCGGCCATGTCCCCTCGGCCCGCGCAGAGCCAGAGACGGCCGGCGCCCGACGACGACTGATCGTCACCGTCACCGCCACCGGCATCGCAGGCGCCGGCCTGCTCGGGATCTCGCTATCCACCAAAGCCGGATCCCCCCAGTTCTACATCCTCACCATGGGCCTGGCCGGCACCTGGGCCGCCGGCGCCCTCAGCTCCGGACCCCTCCCGCTGAACATAACCAAGGACCGGGACGGCACGTGGCGCCGCCCCGTGGTCATGCCCGTGCTCACCGGAGCGGGCGCCTTCGGGCTCTTCTATGGCGCCGCACAGCTCGCCCGGCACATCCCCCCGCTCAACCGGGCCATCGGCAGCGTCCTGCACTACGCAGACGACGGCTCAACACCCCTGGTCCTGGCCACCGCGTCCGCCAACGCGGTGGCCGAGGAACTATTCTTCCGCGGCGCACTGTGGTCCCTCATGGCCGAGTCACACCCCGTCGTCAAAACCACCCTTGCCTACACCGCCACCACCGCCGCGACCCGCAACCCCGCGCTGGTGCTCGCCGGAACCGCGACCAGCGTGCTCTTCGGCCTCCAGCGCCGCATCTCCGGCGGCATCCTGGCCCCGGCGCTCAGCCACCTCACATGGTCGCTCCTCATGCTGCGCTACCTCCCGCCCCTGTTCCCCGCGCCCCGGCGGCCTGAGATCACTCGCGACTGACTACTGACGGGTCAGACCCCGCACGGGCGGCGGGGCATAGCTGGCTTCCCGGTTCCAGCCCTTCCATTCGACTCAGGCGCGCTGTATATCCTGCGAACCGAAGTGCTGGCTCTTGCCAGTCAGGCGGGACTGTCTGATGACCGGGCCGGGGATGTGGTCCTGGCCGTTCACGAGTTGGCGGCCAATGTGGTCTGCCATGGCGGCGGGAAGGGGCGACTGCGGTCTGGCATCTGGCGGGGGCACTGTACTGCCAGGTCGACGACGGCGACCTGATCGCATCCTCGGATCCTGCGGCCTCGCTGGACCCATCTCCTGAACTGCCCGGTCACGGCCTTTGGGTAGCTACCGCCTGCCGAAGTTACAAGCCAGCCGCCCAAGGTCAGGGGTGCCCGACCCACCAAACTGCGAAAGCCGAGGTACCGCTGGAAGCGCAGATTCGCAGGGTCCAGGAGCCTCAGACGGTCTGGACCCGCGCCGAAACCCCGCGAGCTTGCAGTAGCTTGCGGATGTCGCCGGGATCGCTGGTCAAGACGAGGTCGACGTGCGCTGTTATCAGCGCTACGTGCGCGTCGACGATATCTGCGGAGCCTGACAGTGCGAGTAGTTCGCCGATGCGCTTGCCGTCATCCTCACCAAGTGCCTCGATTCCGACGCCGGCCAGCACCCGGGCGAGGTTGGCCTGCTTGCGCCCGTCTCGCCAGACTTGGCCCACCACTGCGGAACTGACCCGGATCGGCGTTCCCTGCTGCTGGAGCACCCGCAGTTGGACGCCGATCAGGCGGTTTCGGCGATCAACCGCCACCAGGGCACCTGCGTCCAGGATCGCCTTCACGCCACATCCGAACGCGGCGCGAGCCCAAGCCGAGACGCCGCTTCATCCAGCTCCGCCTGGGTGAACGAGCCGTCCTCCGCCTCCCATTGGTCCAGGGCAGCGCCGAGGAACTCATTGCGCAGCTTATCGGCCGCCGCTTCGGTAAGCCACGTCGACACGCTAGTGCCCTGCCGGGCGGCGGCCTGCCGGACGCCCTCTCCAAGCTCGGGCGGCATCGTCACGGAAAACCTGTCTACCTGCGCCATACATACGATCGTATCACATACGAGCGTATGTGATACGTCTGGTAGCGGCAAGGCGCACTTCAGGCCCAGCTCTCTTGGGGACTTCGGGCCGGCGAAAGTCAGTGTGCTGGAGTGAGTGGCGACCTGCGGCGTCCTTGGCCTATAAGCACACGATACCTGTAACGATATGAATATCTCAGAATGAGAACACGTAACCCTGC
>CAVWBQ010000009.1:0-136117 GCA_963753225.1 uncultured Actinomycetota bacterium
AGCTGATCCAGCCCGCCACGATCGGATTGATCGCCCTGGCGAGCTCGTCCAGGCTTATGCCGGTGCGCATGTGCAGCCGCCAGCCGCGGACCATCTGGCCCTTGGCCTTGAGCGCCTCCGGGCTGATCGCGGGCGTGAACGAGGTGAAGATCTTCCCGTTCTTGCCCAGGACCTGCCGAGGGCGGAACGCGTACCCCAGGAACGTGAACGTCACGGTCTCATGCTCACCGCGCCGCAGGGTGTCCTGGCAGTACACGATCTTGGTTTTGCCGGGGTGCAGTTCCAGCCCCAGCTCCGCCAGCCTCGCGGTGAGCGCCTCCCGGACCTGCCGGGCCTGGCGCTCGGTCACGCAATGCACCACCGCGTCGTCGGCGTAGCGCTCGAATTCCACGGCCGGGAATTCCCGTTCCAGGAACATGTCGAACGCGTAATGCAGGAACAGATTCGCCAGTACTGGCGATACCGCGGAACCCTGCGGGGTTCCTTTATCTCGCTCCTGCAAGGTGCCATCAGGTACCTGCAGCGGCGCTTTCAGCCACCGCTTCACATACAGCAGCACCCATTTGTCGGCGGTGTTGGCCTCTACCGTCTTGACGACGAGATCATGATCCAAAGAGTCGAAGAACTTCCGGATATCAAGATCCAGAACCCAGTCCTTCCGCCAGCACCGTTCGCGGCACTTCCTCAGCGCATCGTGTGCTGACTTCCGCGGCCGGTACCCATAGGAGTCGGGATGGAAAATCAACTCCGTCCGGGCTTCCAGCCGCAGTGCCACCACAGTCTGCGCGATTCTGTCCGCGACAGTGGGCACCCCGAGGATTCTCGTGCCGCCGCCATGTGGTTTCGGTATTTCCACCGCCTTTACCGGAGGCGGAAAGTAAGTCCCCGACGACATCCGATTCCAGATCCTGTAGAGATTATTCCTCAGATCCTCCTCGAAGTCGGCTAGGGACTGCCCGTCCACCCCGGCCGCACCCTTCTTCGCCTTGACCCGCCTGTACGCCTCCCACACCAGCTGCTTCGGTATCTGAAACGACTTGCCTTCCGGTCCTGACTTGCTCACGCGTCTCCTCCCAGGACACCGCCTGGTTGCCCGCAGGAACAAACCAACAGATGCGCCGGCCCCTTCGCTCCGCTCCCATTACAGGAGCTTCACCACTACTACGGGCCGGTCCGCCAGCGGATACCGCATCGGTACTCAACGGCTAACGGTTTCTGCCGCCGCCGCTCTTCCTCTCGGCACTCCTCTCACCGTGAGAGGAGCACCAGTATCGGCACCCGCCTTCCCACGTTCCATGCAGAAGCGGCAGACCGGGCTCGCGCCACCTACACGCCGGACACCGCCTGGCCAGTAAACGGGTTTCCGCCAGGCTTATCCCGGACCCATTCAATCGCTCCGGTTTTGATGCCGTCTAAGATTTTCGACGCTTCATCGGTGGTTCACTCGCGTTCGCCTTCCCGATCCCTATCTGACGCATCACGTGCGCCTTTTCCTCAACGCTCACCACAACAGTCGCTAGCTAATGCAGCTTGAGGTGATTTGACATCTCCCCCCGCAGGGCGACGCCAAAGGGCCACTACCCCTTCATCTTCTGCACAGCACCGCATCAGAGAAACCTCCTACGGCGACTCCCTTCAGCGTTCGTGGCACACTCGAATACTCCCCCACCCCATTACCTCGTCCGGAGGCTGAACCATGTCCAGATACCGCATGGGTTATGCGGCGGTTTGCTTCGCCACGGTTGGCTTGGTCGTTGCGGCGTGCAGCGCGCCGGGCAGTTCGTCGTCGTCCGCCGCCGCTGGCGGCGGCAGCACACCGTCCGGGCCGATCAAGATCGCCGTGGTGGACGCGCAGAGCGGGTCGTCCAGCGACCTCGGCCAGTTCGAGTACCGCGGAGTCAAGCTGGCCGTCGACCAGGTCAACGCGGCCGGCGGCGTGGACGGCCGGAAGATCACCCTGTCCCTGCTCGACGACCAGGGCGACCCGACCGTCGGCACCGAACTGGCCCGCAAGATCGCCAGCCAGGGCGACGTCGCGATGCTCGGTACCGCGGAGAGCGCGGTCACCCTGGCCATGGCGCCCATCCTGCAGTCCGAGCACATTCCGAACATCACCTCGGGCCAGTCGACCAAGCTGCTCGCGGTGGGCAGCCCGTACCTGTTCCTCAACGGCCCGACCGGGCTGACCTACGACTCCACGCTGGCCAAGTACCTGGTGCAGACCAAGGGCTACAAGAAGATCGCCATGCTGACCAACAACGACTCTTACGGCGCCGGCGAGCACGACGCGTTCCAGTCCTCGCTGAAGACTCTGGGCGTCAACCCGGTCGCGGACAAGGTCGTGCCGCAGGACCAGACCAACATGACGCCCGCGCTGACCGCCATCCGCGGCAAGAACCCGCAGGTCCTGTTCATCGGGGCGGAGGAAGCGCAGTCCGGGCTGACGGTCAAGCAGGCCCGGGCGCTCGGCATGGACGTGGTCATCGCCGAGGGCGCTCCGGCCGGCACCCCGCTGTACCTGTCCACGGCGGGCGTGGCCAACGCCAACGGCACCATCGTGAGCTCGCCGTACCTGGGCAACGATGTCAGCGCCGCTTCGAAGAAGTTCGCCGCGGCCTACACCGCGGCGTACGGAAGCGCCCCGGAACTGCACGGGGCCAAGGCGTACGACGGCGCCGAGGTGATGATCGCCGCCTTGAAGTCCTGCCACGCCTGCACCGGGCTGGCGCTGGCCAACGCCATCCGCGCGGTGCACTATGACGGGCTGCTCGGGTCGTTCAGCTACAACAAGCAAGGCGTCGGGATCTTCGCCACTTCCATCGGAATAATCAGGAATGGGAAGATTGAACCAGTTAGTTAATTAGGAGTTTTGCCAGGCTGGAGGCTTCGTGCAGTCCTTCTTCCAGACGCTGGTCAGCGGGCTGAGCTTCGGCGCGGTGTACGCCCTGGTCGCGCTGGGCTTCTCGCTGGTCTACCGGACCATGGGCCTGGTCAACTTCGCCCACGGCGCGGTGCTGATGATCGGCGCGTACGTGGCGTCCACGTTCTACCTGTCGGCACGGCTGCCGTTCGCGGCGGCCGTGCCGGTCGCGATGGCGGTGACCGGGGCGGTCGGGCTGCTCATCGAGCGGGTGCTGCGCCCGCTGGAGAACAGGGACTTCGACCTGATGCTGATCGGGACCATCGGGGCGGGCACCGTGCTCGAGGCGGCGGCCATCTTGATCTGGTCCTCCTCAGGCCGCGGCGTCCCCTCCCCGGTCCGGACCGCGCCGCTGGTCCTGGGCGGTGTCCGCATCCCGCCGTACGACCTGCTGGTGATCGCGGTCACCGCGGTGGCCATGGTGACGCTCACCCTGTTCCTGCAGCGCACCAAGCGGGGCGCCGCCATGCAGGCGGTCGCCATGGACCACGAGGCGGCCACCGCGTCCGGCATCGGTGTGGGCCGCAGCAACGCCATCGCCTTCGCCATCGGCGCGAGCCTGGCCGCGCTGGCCGGCGCCCTGGTCGGCCCGATGCTGTACGTCAGCCCGACGATCGGCGACTCGCTCGGCATCCAGGGGTTCGCCGCGGCGATCCTGGGCGGGTTCGGCAGCATCCCGGGCGCCATCGTGGGCGGCCTGGGTATCGGGGTGATCGGCTCGTTCGCCGCGCAGTCCTTCCAGGGGTACTCCGACCTGGTCACGTTCGTGGTGTTCACCGTGCTGGTGATGATCCGGCCGACCGGGATCTTCGGCGAGAAGACGGTGAACCGGGCATGATCGCCGCGGCGAGACGTCCGCGTGTGCTGGGGCTGGCCGCCCTCGTGGTGGTGGCGTGGCTACTGCCCTACCGGCTGAACGTCTACTGGATCAGCGTGGCGGACACCGCGCTGCTGTTCGCCCTGCTCGCGGTCGGCATGGGGCTGGTCATGGGGATCGCCGGGCAGGTCAACCTGGCCCAGGTCGCGTTCTTCGGGGTCGGCGCGTACGTCACCGCCATCCTCACCACGCACGACGGCTTCGGCTTCTGGACCGCGGCGGTAGTGGCCGTGTTGGCGACGGTTCTCGTCGGCCTGGTGGTCGGCACCCCGGCGCTGCGGATCCAGTCGCACTACCTGGGGATCGTCACCCTCGGCCTGGCCGTCGCGTTCGTGGACTGGATCACCAACTCGCCGGTCACCGGGGGCGATTCGGGCATCTCCGGGATCCCGACGCCCCCGCTGTTCGGCATCGACCTGTCGAGCCAGTACCTGTACTACTACCTGGAACTTGTGGTCCTGGCCGGCGGGCTGGCGTTCGGGCTGTTCGTGGTGCGCACGCAGCTGGGCCGGCGGATGCGGGCGATGCGGGACGACGCGCTGGCGGCAGGGTCCTCCGGCGCCGAGATCGGTGTGCTGCGGATGCTCGCGTTCGTGCTGGCCAGCGTGTACGGCGGCGCGGCCGGGGTGCTCTACGCCGGGCTCATCCACTACATCGCGCCGGAGACGTTCAGCATCGCGAACATGTTCCTGCTGCTGGCCATGGTCATCATCGGCGGCCGGCAGTCGCTGGCCGGCTGCGTGACCGGCGCCATCGCGCTCACCGTCGCCCAACAGGAACTGGTCAACCTGGCCGCGTATGCGCAACTCGGGTACGGGCTCCTGGTCGTCCTGGTGGTGGTGTTCGCGCCGACCGGGCTGGTCGGGATACCCGGGCGGGTTTCCTGGTGGTGGGGCCGGCGCCGGGGGCACGACGGGCCGGGCGCGGTGCTGGAAGATTTCCGGCCGCTGGCACCTCGTGCGGCCGAAGCCCCCGCCTCTCCCGAGGGGGTGATCCTGGAGGTGTCCCATCTGGTCAAGCGGTTCCGGGGGGTCACCGCCGTGGACGACGTCTCGCTGCGGGTCCGTGGCGGGGAGATCCTCGGCGTGGTGGGGCCGAACGGCTCCGGCAAGACCACGCTGTTCAACGTGATCAGCGGGCTCTACCGGCCGTCGGCCGGCCAGGTGCGGCTGGACGGACGGGTGGTGTCCGGGTCCAGGCCGTACCGGATCTCCCAGCTCGGCGTAGCCCGCACGTTTCAGCACCTGCGCCTGTTCCGCAACCTGACCGTGCGGGAGAACCTGCTGGTCTCGCTGGACCGGACCCGGACCTGGTGGAGCTGGCGGTACGTGTGCTGGCCGTTCGGGGTGTGGCGGCACGACCGGGAGCTGCGGCGCCGGGCGGCGGAGCTGCTGACCGCCTTCGGCCTGGCCCAGTTCGGCGGCGCGAGGCCGGCCGCCCTGCCGTACGGGATCCAGCGCCGGCTGGAACTGGCCCGCGCGATGGCGGCCGACCCGCGGCTGCTGCTGCTCGACGAGCCGGCCGCCGGGCTGAACGGCGAGGAGCAGCGGCAGCTGGCCGGGATCGTTCGGGCCATCCGGGATAGCGGGGTCACCGTGGTGCTCATCGAGCACAACATGGGCCTGGTCATGTCGCTGTGCGAGCGGGTCGTCGTGCTGGACAGCGGGACCGTGATCGCCGAGGGGGTGCCCGCCGAGGTGGCCAGCCACCCGGCGGTGCTCGAGGCTTACCTGGGCAAGTCCGCCGTGCCCCTGCCATCGCCGTCTCCGGCTCCGTCGGATGCGCCGTCGTGACCGGGGCCGAGCCTTCGGCGGCGACGCTGACGGTGGAGAACCTCGCCGTGCGCTACGGCGGCGTGTCCGCGGTCAAATCGGTCAGCTTCACCGTGGCCCCCGGCCAGTCCGTCGGGCTGATCGGTGCGAACGGGGCCGGCAAGACGTCCACGCTGCGGGCGCTGATGGGCCTGGTGCCGCGGGCTGGCGGCGCGGTGCGGTTCGGCTCGCATGACCTTTCCCGGGTTCCGGCGCGGAACATGGTGCGGCTGGGCATCGGCTACGTGCCGGAGGGCCGCCGCGTCTTCGCCGGGCTGACGGTGGAGAAAAACCTGCTGCTCGGCGCGTACGCGCGGCGCTGGGACGCGGCGACCCGGGAGACGCTCGGCGAGGTGTACGAGCTGTTTCCCGGGCTCGCCCAGATGCGCGGACGGCTGGCCGGGGCGCTGTCCGGCGGACAGCAGCAGATGCTGGCCATCGGCCGGGCGCTGATGGCCAGGCCGGTGCTGCTGCTGCTGGACGAGCCGTCGATGGGCCTGGCGCCCAAGCTGGTCGAGGTCATCGGGTCGACCCTGCAGCGACTGCGCGCCGACGGGCTCAGCCTGCTGCTGGTGGAGCAGAACGCGATGCTGACGTTCGAGGCGACCAGCCAATGCCTGGTCCTGGAGAACGGCGAGATCGCCCTGACGGGAACGCCCGCTGAACTGCGCGGCAACCCCCGCATCCGCCGCCTCTACCTCGGCCTGTGAAGCGGGGTCTTCATGGTTCACGCACGCGGTGGTGAGGGCGAGGGGTTAGGGGCGGCAGGCGCGTTGGATCAGGTCTTGCCAGCCGCGGGCGATGCGTTCGGCGGTCTGTGGGGCGGGTTCGGCTAGGTTGTCGGCGGACAGGTAGAGCAGGAGCGGGCCGTCCAGGGCGGCGCTGAGCTGGACGGCGAGCATGTCCAGGTCGGCGGGGCCGAGGTCCATCTGGCCGAGCAGCACCCTGATGTGCAGCTGGGAAACCGGGGTGCGGGATCCGGCCGGGATGGGCTGGCTGCCGTCCAGGGTGGCGCGGGCGATATCGCGGTGTTCGATCAGGAAGCCGATCCGGGCCCGGCCGTAGGCGACGAGGCGGTCCAGCGGGGGTGCGCCAGGACCCAGCGGCGGCGGACCGTTGAGGACGAGCTCATGGAAGGACCGTTCGGCATCATCCAGGAGCGCCCGGAAGATGCCTGCCCTGGTCCCGAACCGGCGGAACACCGTTCCCTTCCCCAGCCCGGCCCGCTCGGCCAGCCCGTCCATGGTCAGCTTGTCCGCGCCCTCCTCGCCCAGCATCTCGCGGGCGGCGGCCAGCAGGAGCCGCCGGTTGCGGGCGGCGTCGGCGCGCTCGGCTGGTTCGGCTCGGCTGGCCGACACCGGCCAGGACACCCGTTCCCGGGACATCTGTTTCCGAGACACCGGGGGCTGCTCCACGGAATTCACTCTACGGCCGGAATACTAAACGGGGTAAAGTTCGTTTAGGGCCAGAGACTACCGAGGAGTCCCCGGGTCGGCCGGGAGCGCCGCCAGGGCCAGGACCTCGTCCGGCGTGGCGCTGCCGGGCGCCCGGCGGTCCCGGGCCGCCTGGTTGGCCAGCCGCTGCAGCACCTCGTTCACCGGGACGGGTATGCCTCGCTCCCGGCCCATCAGGACGATCTCGCCGTTGAGGAAGTCGGCCTCGATCGACCCGGTGCCGCGAGTCAGGCTCTGCCAGGACGAACCGCCGACCCGTTCGGCCCCGTTGACCGGGAGGATCTGTACGTGGCCGGCGCGGAGCTCGGCGCTCTCCCGTTCGCGGGCGTAGGCGAGGCCGGCCGCGTCGAGCACTGCGCGGCCCTCCCCGGTCACCCGGCGGCGCAGGTCGGTCGCATGCAGCCAGGCGTCGTGGCCGCACACCGCCTCGATCGCGTTGCTCAGGTTCGCCAGCAGCTTGCCGTACTTCCACCGCATGACGTCCGCGACGACGGGGGCCAGGAAGCCGCTGCCGGCCAGGTCGGCGCCGATCTGGTCCGCGGTCGCGCCGGTGCCGGACGGGTACCGGCCGAGGTGCAGCAGCCCGGTCTTCGGGGCGCCGTTGGCCTCGACCGCGCCCGGCTCCAGGTGCGTGGACGGCATCCACACGCACATCCCGTACACATGGCGGAAGCGGCGCAGCGCGATCCGCTCGCTGGCCACCCCGTTCTGCGCGCACACCACGGGCAGCGAGTCCGCAGCGACGGCACGGTTCCGCACTGGCTGCCAGGCCCATTCGGCTAGCAGGGACTCGGCGTCCTGGGTCTTGGTTGCCAGCAAGAGGACGTCGTCCTCGCGGAGGTCGAGCTCTCCCGGGCCGGCTATGGCCGGGATGTCCAGCGTGGACGTGCCGTCCGGGGTAGCCAGGGTCAGGCCCTTGGCGCGGAGGGCGTCGAGGTGCGGGCCGCGGGCGACCAGCACCACCTCGTACCCGCTGGCGGCCAGCCGGCCGCCGATGGTGCCGCCGATCGCGCCGGCCCCGATGACGATGTACCGCATTGCACCGATTCTGTCAGTGTGGTCTGGGGTGTGAGGGATGGGGTCGGCGCGAGTCTGGGCTGAGAGGAGTTCCATAGGAACACCTCAACCTCCCCTCATCACCGGCTGTCAGTGTCATGCCGCTGACTGCTTCCCTGGAGGTTCCGAGTGTCCCTTGATCCCGAGGTGTCACTGCCATCCGCGCCTTCGCCGCCGCCGCCCGCGGAAGGTTCTTCGGAGGCGGGCTCGGGCCGGCGGCGCTGGGAGTTCTGGCGGTCCCCCGCCGGCCAGCCGCGGTGGGCGCGGCCGGCGCTGCTGGGGATCGCGGCGGTGGCCGCGCTGCTGTACGCGCGGAACCTCGCCGGGGCCGGGCTGGCGCCGTTCTACTCGGTGGCGGTCAAGAGCATGTCGGTGAGCTGGAAGGCGTTCTTCTACGGCGCCTTCGACCCGAAGGCCACGATCACCATCGACAAGCTGGCCGGGTCGTTCCTGCCGCAGGCCCTGTCCGCGCGCATCTTCGGCTTCCACCCCTGGTCGCTGGCCTTGCCGCAGGTGATCGAGGGCGTCGTGTCCGTGCTGGCCATGTACCGCGTGGTGCGGCGCTGGGCCGGCCCGGTCCCCGGGCTGCTGGCCGCCGGAATCTTCGCCGCCACGCCGATCGTGGCGTCCATGTTCGGGCACAGCATGGAGGACGGTGCCCTGACCATGTGCCTGGTGCTCGCCGCGGACAGCTGGCAGCGGGCGGTGATAGAGGGGCGGCTGCGCTCGCTGTGCTGGGCGGGAGTCTGGGTCGGGCTGGGGTTCCAGGCCAAGATGCTGCAGGCCTGGATCATCCTGCCCGCGCTGGGCCTCGGCTACCTGCTGGCCGCGCCGGGCGGGCTGATCCGGCGGCTGGGACAGCTCGGCGCGGCCGGCCTGGTGATGCTGGCGGTCTCGCTGTCCTGGATCGCGCTGTATACCTTCACCCCGCCGGCGGATCGGCCGTACGTGGACGGGTCGACGAACAATAGCGCGGTCGCCATGGTGTTCGGCTACAACGGGGTGGAGCGGTTCGGGATATCGTTCCCCGGCTCGGTGGCGTCGTTCGGCGGGGGCGGGGGCGGGGGCGGGCCGGTCGCGCAGGCCGCCCCGGCCGGTGGCCGGGGCACGGGCCAGCAGTACAACGCGGGCGGGTTCCTCGGCCGGTCCGGGGGGTGGACGAAGCTGGTCAGCGACAGGTTCGGCCCGGAGATCGGCTGGCTGTACCCGCTCGCGATCCTGGCACTGATAGCCGGGCTGGCCTGGCGGGGGCGGGCCAGGCGCACCGATCCGGTGCGCGCGGGGCTGGTCATGTGGGGCGGGTGGCTGGTCACGTTCGGCGTCATCTACAGCGTGATGTCGAACATCCCGCATACCGCCTACATGGCATCGCTGGCCCCGCCGCTGGCCGCCCTGTCCGGCGCGGGGATCGTGCTGTTCTGGCGCTGGTACCGGGCCGGGAGCTGGGCCGGGTGGCTGCTGCCGGTGGCGGTGGCCGCGGAGCTGGCCTGGGCTTACTACCTGTGGTCTGGGTTCCGCGCGTTCCTGCCCTGGGTGCTGCCGGCGGCGATCGGCCTGGGCGTGGTGGCGATCGTGGTCATGGTGGCGGGACGGCTGTCGCGGCGGGCCCGGGGCGCCGTAGTGGGGGCGGGGCTGGCGGTGGGGGTGGCGGCCATGCTGGCCGCGCCGACGGCCTGGGCGGCGTCGGTGCTCGACAGCCGATACGCGGGTAGTTCGTTCGATGCCAGCGCGGGGCCGACCGGAGGGTTCGGGCCGGGTGGCGGGGGTGGCGGCCGGGTGAATGGCGGGTTCCGGCCCGGTGCCGTGCCCGGTGAACGCGGGGCCGGTTTCCCGGGGGGCGGAGCGCCAGGGGACGGCGGACCGGGCGGTGGGTTCCCTGGCGGCCGTGCCGAACGGGGTGGTTCCGGCGGGGCCGGCGGCTTGGCCGGGGCGGGCGGTCTTGGCGGGGGAATCTTCGGCAGCACCAGCCTGACCGCCAGCCAGCAGCAGCTCTACCGGTACGTCAGCGCGCACCGGGACGGGGCCGGGTATCTGCTCGCGGTCTCGTCCTGGTCGCAGGCTTCGGCGTACATCCTGGCGACCGGGCAGGAAGTCATGCCGATGGGCGGGTTCAGCGGTGCGGTGCCCGAACCGACGCTGGCCCGGGTACAGCAGCTCGTGGCCACCGGACAGCTCAGGTTCTTCCTGCTCGGCGGAACGGGCGGCTTCGGCGGGCCGGGGCGCGGCGGCCCGGACGACACAGCGGCGCAGGTCGCCAGCTGGGTGGAGTCGGCCTGCGCCGTGGTCCCGGCCCAGGACTACGGAGCCGCCTCGGGTGGCACCGGCACGTTGTACGCATGCGGCTCGCACGGTTAATGCCGTGAGCCAGCCGGCACAGAGCTGAGGCGCTGCCGGAACGTTTCGCCGAAAGCGCTCTGTGGAGTGTCAAGCAGATGCGCGGCGGCGAACCTGGCCATCAGTGATCACATGGCCGAGGAGGAGCGCGAGGGACTGGCCGACTTCCGCCGGCTGGCCGGGCTGCAACGCCGCCATCAGCTCGCCGTCTCCTTCGCCGCCTACGAAGCGCGGAACTCCGCCGGGGGTCCCCGCCGTGGACAGGCGGAGGAAGAGGGGCAGGAGCCCCGGAGCGGATCCCTGAGCATCGGCAGCCTCAGGCGGGGCTGACCGGCCCGGGGGGTGATCACCCGGGGCGGACCGGCGGTCCGTGGCTGTGCAGCATCTTGGTCCGGTCCTTGTTCCACGCGGTGGTGGTGCCGTCGGGGTTCAGGATCAGGGTCCAGCCCCACCGGTGGATCACGATCTGATGGTGGAACCAGCACAGCAAGACACAATCTTTGACGCTGGTCGGGCCGCCGTTAGCCTTGTGCTTGGTGTGGTGGACCTGGCACGCCTCGGCGGGCTGGTCACACCGCCCGGCCCACTGGCAGTGCCTATCGCGCAGGGTGACGGCGTTGCGGATCCCCGCCGGGATGGTCTCGGAGTACCCGATGTCCAGCGGCAGGCTAGGGCCGGCCAGGCGGACGCCGAGCTGCCGGCGGCGCAGGAAACTCGCCAGGCCATCGGGGCCGGACAGCAGGTCCACCGCCTTGCCGATCACGGCCCGCTCGAGGGCCTCCCACGCGGCGCTGGTGTCTGTGGTGTCCGCGCGGCGGTGCCGGTCGAGCTCGACGCAGAGCCGGACCAGATCGTCGAGGACCCCTGGGTTCAGGTCGCCAGTGACGATGGGGGCCATGGCCGCGTCGCAGGCGATCGCCCCGGCGGCGTCGCCGTCCAGCCAGGCACCAGCGTCCCCGCCGCCTTCGGAGGCGGCGGCGCGGTGCCCGGCCCACCGGGCCCGGACCCGCGCCGTCCACTCCTCCTGCAGCGCCGAGCTGCCGTCCAGCCGAAGGAGATCGGCCAGGGAGATGTGCGCCCAGATCTTGACCGGCTGCCCGGCCCGCTCCGGCAGCACCCCGGCCGCGACCAGGCGCCGCATCGCCTCGGCCAGCGCGTCGTGATACCGCTGCGGCTGAGACCGGGTGTCCTCCGCCCCGGCCGGGGCGGCCAGCGCATCCAAGACGGCCGCGACGGCCGCGGCGCATTCGGGGGTCAGGTCGCCGGACAGGACTCCGGCGCCCTGGAACGTGGTGACCAGCCGCACCGCCCGGTCCTCGAAGGTCTCGTCCTTGTCCTCATCCGGAGAGGCGGACCGGGACTGCTCGTAGATCTCCCCGAACAGCTCGGCCAGATCCTGCAGGCTCATCCCCGCCAGGGCGGCGGCGACGAGCTTGTCATCCGCGGCGTCCCGCTGGTCCTCCGGCAGCTGATTGGTCCACTGGCACACGAGCCTGGCCACCGACTCGGGCAGGTCCCCGGCGGCCAGGGCCGCGAAGACGAGCGGGTGGTCCTCGGCCCGCCGCACCCACGCGGTGCAGGCCATCGCCGCGCCCCTGGTCACGCCGGTCTTGTGGATCAGCCAGGCCCGCGGGCTGTACTCCGCGTCCGCGCCAGGACCCTGGGCGGAGGCGAACGCCCCCAGCACGCAGGTCCGCGCCGCCGTCCCCATCGAGCCGGCCCGTTCGAGCACCCGCAGGCACCGGGCCTGCTCTTCCGCTGTCATCGCGGCGGGATCAGCGGCGGCGAGGTAGCCCATTGCGGACTGCAGCATTTCCAGCGCCTGGTCGGCGCTGACGGGCGGCACCTCGCGGCTGTTCATCGTGATGCTCACCTCCTGCTGATGCTCGCGGGCCGGCGGACGGACCCCTCTCCCCGGCTTAACGCGCCGGGTTCGGCGGGTTGATCGACTGGTCTGATTCTACTCCAGGGCGGGGACATTTCCGGGCAACACGCAGCTGTTCAAGTAATATTAATCGAAAAGGATAGCTATGAGCTGAGCGGGTATCGTGGGGCGCTTGGGACTCGCGTGGGTGCCATTCCTTTCGCGTCCATCGGCTCGGAGAGGGGCTCGGGCTGGTGGCCCTGTCGAGCCTCTGACCTCGCTGAATCATTCACGTTGGCAGACAAGGCTGCGGCCGGGTCAGCCAACCCCGACGACGCATCTCCTCCGGACACAGCTGCGCGGCGGCTCTACGCTGTCTGATCGAGTCTCACGGGATCCGCAGGCGAGAGGACTGACCGACTTCGGGTACCTGGCCGCGTAGCTGGTCGCGATCACCCCGCCGGCCGAGTGCCCGGCCAGCACCGGCACCGGCAGGCCCGCATCGGTGACGGCCCGGTGAACCGCATCGGCGACGGGCTCCAGGTCATAACTCGGCCAGGGCGGGATGCCAGCTCGTTCGGTCGAATGTGAGGCCGTGGAGCAGGACCAGAGGCGGCCTGCGGCCGGGTTCCCGGTGAGGTCCCCGGCCAGGTCGCTGAAGATTGTTGTCATACCCTCCAGGCGTAAACCGGCGGCGAACAATCCGTACGGTCAGGCCGGGTCGGCGAAATCGGGCGGGCGCTTGCCGAACTCGGCGGCGACCGCCTCGACCTGGTTCGGGCTGCCGATGAGAGCGCCGATCTCCTTCTGCTCGGCGGCGAAGCCCGCGGCCAGGTCCACCCGGCCGGCCTGGTCGAGCAGCCGCTTCGCCGCCCGGATCGCGTGCGGGCTGCGGCCGGCGATGCCGCGGGCCAGCCCGAGCGCGGCTTCGCGCGGGTCGGGGTCGGTCCTGGTGGCCAGGCCGAGCGCGACGGCCTCGGTGCCGCTCACCACCCGGCCGGAGAAGGTCAGCTCCTTGGCCACGTCCCGGCCGACCAGTTCGGGCAGCAGCTGGCTGCCGGTCATGTCGGGGATCAGGCCCCACCTGATCTCCAGCACTGACATCCGCGCGTCCGGCGCGACGATGCGGATGTCGGCGCCGAGCGCGATCTGCAGACCGCCGCCCAGCGCGTTGCCGGTCACGGCCGCGATGACCGGGACGGGCAGCTCGGCCCAGACGTAGGCGGCCCGCTGCCCGGTGGCCCGGGCCGGGCCCTGCGCCGGAGGAAGGTCGACCTGAAGGCTGAGCCGCTCGCCGTCCCGCATCGCCTGGAACGCGCCGAAATCCAGGCCCGCGCAGAAGTCGGGTCCCTCGCCGGATAGGACGACGGCCCGGACGCCGGGTTCGGCCTTGAGCCGCTCCCCCGCCGTGATCAGGCCGGCGAACATCGCGTTGTCGAGCGCGTTGCGCTTCTCCTGCCGGTTCAGCCGGACGTCCGCGACGCCGTCCGTGATCGTCACCGTGACACGCTGCTCGGTCATCGCTGCTCCCTCGTCGGCTCCTGTCCTGAAGGCTAGCCTGGGCATGGGCAGGGCAGCTTGAGCAGGGCAGGGTCGGAGGGCAGGAGGCCGCGTGGATACGACCGGGACGACCACGAGCCAGGAGGTGGCGGGCCGGGAGGCCGCGAGCCGGATGGCCGCCGCCGCGGCGGCCTGGCTGGACGCGCTAGAACCAACCCAGCGGGCCGTGGCCAGTGGCGGCGCGCCCAGCGCGGACGCCGGGTCCGACGCCGAGCGCAGGCGCTGGTTCTACACCCCCACCGACCACGGCGGCCTGACCCTCGGCGCCCAGCGGCCGGCCCAGCAGCGGCTGGCCTACCAGCTCGTCGCTTCCGGGCTGTCCGTCGCCGGGTACAACACCGTGGCCACCATCGTCGGGCTGGACAACGTGCTGGACCTCCTCGAGGGCTGGCGGGTCGACTGGGGGCGGGAACGGGGCCGCGACCCGCTGATGTACTACCTGCGGGTGTTCGGCGAGCCAGGCGGCCCGGGGTCGTGGGGGTGGCGGTTCGGCGGCCACCACGTGTCGCTGAACAACCTCGTCGTGGACGGCGTGGTCCGCGCGACGACGCCGTGCTTCTTCGGCGCCGACCCGGCGTCCTCCCCGCTGCTCGGGCCGGCGCCGCTGCGCCCGCTGGCCGGGGCCGAGGACCTGGCCCGCGAGCTGGTCCGCTCGCTGGATCCGGATCAGGCCGCCCTGGCGGTACTGCTGGACCGGGCGCCGTCGGACATCGTCGGCGGCAACCGGCCGGAGCTGTCCGACGGCGACCAGATGATCCACCTGCGCGACATCTGGCGTGGCCAGTTCGCCGATCCGGGGCTGCTGGACCTGGTGACGCGGATGGGTGACGGCGCCGAGCAGGCCTCCGGCTACGACACCGCTGACCACCAGCGGCTCGCGCTGACCAGTGCCCCGAAGGGCCTGCCGGTCTCCGGGATGGACGCCGGGCAGCGGGACCTGCTGCGCGGACTGCTGGCCACCTACCTGGGGCGGGTCCCGGACGGCCTGGCCCCGGCGCTGGACGACGCCGCGCTGGACGCGGTGCACCTGGCCTGGGCCGGGCCCACCGGCCTGGGCGAGCCGCACTACTACCGGCTGCAGGGCCCGCGGCTGCTCATCGAGTACGACAACACCCAGCGACAGGCGAACCACGCGCACTCGGTGTGGCGGGACCCGGTGGCCGACTTCGGCTACGACGTGCTCGGCGCGCATCTGGCCACGCACCACCTGTGACCAGCCTGTTCCGCTGACGTGGCCCCCGGCGACCTAGCACCGCTCGGGCTAGGGGAGGTTGCAAGCCCGGGATATGGTCTCCACGGCGGATTGTGCCGGGCTCGGCTTACATGCGATAGTACGTGTTACAGCCCTAGGTCCTGGAGGCGGGCATGGGCTACCTGATCCGGATGGCTCCTGAGGTCGAGGAATGGCTGGCCGTTGTCCGCGACCGCGATCCCGCTGCCGCTGATTTCATTGATGAGGCGGTAGCCGCGTTGCGGGCTGGTGGAAAGAGCGTGGGGCCGCCGCTCGTGGTCCCGCTTGATGATCCGTCCCTAGGGGCGCGGCCGGATCTAGATATCTCCTATCAGCGGCAGCTTGAGATGCTGACGCGCGTGCGCCGGGCTGTCGCTGACGTGGCCACGTCGCGCAAGCGGCTGGAACTCCAGAGCACGCAGCTGGAACAGCAGATCGGCAAGCTTGGTGACCAGAGCCGCACGGCGATGGAGGAAGGCCGGGGCGATCTGGCCGAGCAGGCCAGGGCACGCCGGGACGCCGTCCAGGAACAGCTAGCTGACCTGCGCCGCCCGTACGCCGACGTGCAGGCTGAGGAAGAGCGCCTCACCGTGGCCAGCCAGCGCCTGCAGGCCAAAGTGGACGCCTTCCGGACCCGCAAGGAGGCCATCAAAGCCGCTGGCACGGCGGCGCAAGCAGCGGCCGAGGCCGCGTGGGCGGAGGCGGTAATCGACGACGCCAGCGCCGATGCCGAAGGCACGGGTCCCGCCGCAGACGACGCGGTGAATGCAGCGTCGCCTGATCCAGCCCGGCTCTCGCTGCCGCTCAGCGAACTGCGGCCGGGTGCACCCGAGTCAGCCGGTGCCCGCATCCTGTTCACGGTCGGGCCCTCGGGTACCGCGGTGCTCCTGGCCGCAGGTATGGAGAGTGACTGGCTGCGCGCCTGGTACACCGAAGCCATCGCGAACTGCCGCATCCGGTACCAGCGCGGGCGAGGGAGCACGCGCGACCGCAACTGAAGGCCGGGGAACCCGTGATGCTGGCGGGTCTGTGCGGTAGCGCTCTACCCGTACCGGTATTCGGCTAGCCGCGGGCGCACGCCAATGAGCACGAGAATACCGATAAGCACCACAGCGGCGCCCGGGATGAGCCCAGTCCATCCAGTCGTATCCTGCTGACCCGCACTGATCGCGCCGGTGAATGCGCGCTGGTTAATGGCGATGAGCGCGACAAGCGCATTGTCGTACTGGGTGAAGGCCCAATTGGAATTGCCGGGCGCGTAGCTGGTGTCGAACGCGATCGCCCCGCCGAGGTCCCCGTCGCGGTTCAGGGCCCGGATATGCCGGTCGTCCCGCTCGTACACCTGGTAGGCGGCGAGCGACTTCTCCGCCGCGGCTCGCTCCCCGGCGAAGGTGATGTTGCGGAACTCGACGCCGAAGTAACCGCCGAAGCGGACGTCCGCATGGTTGGCCCGGTAGGCGTTCAGGGCCCGGGCCAGCGCGGCGTCGTACTGGAAGATTCCCGCCCCGGGCAGCTGCACCAGTTGCTGTGACCTGCTCTCGAACGCCTGCTGGTACTGCCCGGCCCGCGCCGGGTCCACCAGGTAGCGGCTCTCGTCGGCGTTGGCGTCGTCACTGACCGCGCGGGCCTGGGACAGGGCGATGATCGAGTCGAACGCGTCGGCCTTGGCTACCCGGAGGTGCCCGGCCTGCGCGGCGAAGCCGGCAGTACTGGCCGCCACCAGCGCCAGCGTCACCAACGTGGCTCCGGCCAGCGCGGGGTTGATGATCCGGCGGAAGCGGAGCATGAGGTAGACCTGCATGCTCGCCAGCGCGCCGAGCAACGCTACGCCAGCCAGTGCCACCCACAGGGCGCCGTATTGCGCGGTGGATCGTTTCGCCTGGTAGGCGTCGTCAAGGGCGGTCGTGTTCTGGTCCGTGAGAGCGCGCGCGGCCGGCAGGATGCCGCTGCTCAGCAGGTCGGTAGCCTGCCGGTAGAGAACGAGCGCCGCGGCCGGCGGCCTTCCTGGCTGGCCTGAGCCCTGGACGTCGAGGTACATGGCCTCGCCCGCCAGGGCCTCGTAGCGGCCGAGGTCGTCGAGGAGGGCGCTGTACCGATCCCCAGCGGGCAGCCGGGCGGACGACGACGATCCGGCCACCACGACGGCGTGCTCAAGATCCTGGTCCGCTTGCCGACGATCCTGCTCGTAGATCGCCTGCGCCTGCTGACGGTCGATGCCGAGCCCGCGCTGCCTGCCGACCAGCAGCACGTTGGCGACCTGCGCGTCCATGTCGTTGAGGCGGAAGTACAGGTCGGTGGTGGCGAGTACCTCCGGTTCGGACTGCTGCCCGATCAGCCGCATGCCGCTGGCGATGCTCGTGAAGCCCACGGCGGCGATAAGGCCGAGAACGACAGCGACGATCACCGTCAGCGTGGCCATCCCGCGGATGCGATCGGGAGTGGTCCGCCAGCGGAACCATCCGGCGACGGCGGACATCCGGCGCCGGGAAGGCCGAGGGGAAGAACCGAACGTTATAACCGGGACGTCGCTGACAGGCGCAATTCCGCTCATCGATGTCACGCCACTCTTAATGCGCCCCGGCGCGGCCGCAGATCCCGCCGCAATTCCGGTAAACCCGGCCCTCTCAGAAAGCAGGGAACACCCGAATCATATGGATGCGCGCGTTAGCACTCTGTTAGGTATTAGATGCCAGCGTTAAGGTTTCGTTAGGACAGATGAGCACCGGGATGAATCGCCCAGACCCGGCACCACCGGCCGGGATAGCGGGATCGGGCCCAGCGTGCGCCAGTGCCGGACCCATGCCTCTTCGTCCCGGCCGCGCGACCGGGTGAGCATGCCTCACATCGGCGCCTACTGCGCGGCCAAGGCGGCCGAGTGGTCACTGACCAACGCGCTGCGGGTGGAGCTCGCACCCCACCCGTGCGCGTCAGTTATTAACACGCTGCTCTGAGCTCGGTTGCGAGCGGCGCGGCGGCACAGGGCGGCGGTTCTGGGTCGATGTACCGTTGGGTCGGTTCTTACCGGACCGGCGGCACATCGACCCAGCGGTTACCGCATCAGCGCGCCAGAAATCCCGAAGCGACGGGTTATCTTCTGACGCGCCTCCAGGTGATGTCGCTCGCAGCTCGCCTGACCTCCCTGCCCCGGCCGCCGCGATCTGGATGTATCAGGGCGGCTCTCACCTGCTCTGTCCCGTGTCGGGCGGCCGCGCGCCAGAAGCGGCAGGCCGGCGGGGTGGAGGCAGCACATGAGCACGGAGGCATCCGCACCGTCCTTGGTGGTGCGGACCGGGGAGGGCGAGCGCAGCCTGGCGGCGGGCCGCGCGTACCTGGTCGGCCGCGATCCGCAGGCCGACATCGTGGTCGCCGATCCCCGGGTGTCCTGGCAGCACGCCGAGTTCCGGGCGCACAACGGGCGCTGGGTGCTGGCCGACCTCGGCAGCACCAACGGCAGCTACGCCGGCGGCCGCCGGGCTGACCTGATCGAGATCGACGGGCAGCACCAGGTCCGGCTGGGCGATCCCGAAGACGGGCCGCTGCTCGACTACACGCTGCTGGACGACACGGGGTTGGACGACACGGGGCTGGACGACACCGGCGGCGAGGCGCGGCGCATCGGCCGGGTGCCGGACAACGACATCGTGGTCCCCCACCTCAGCGTCTCCCGCCACCATGCCGAGCTGCGCACGACGGCGGGCGGATACTGCATCGTGGACCTGGGCAGCCACAACGGCACCTTCGTCAACGAGCAGCGGGTCACCGCGGCGGTACTGGCTGATGGGGACACCGTCGGCTTCGGCGATACCACGTTCCGCCTGGCCGGCGGCGAACTGCTCCAGATCGCCGACCCGGCGCAGGCGCAGGCGCAGATGCCGCCCGCGCCCGACCCCATGGCCGAAACCGGGATCGGGGCTGCCGCGGGGCCGGCCCCGACCCGGCCGAGGGCGGGGACGGGGGCGGCCCCGACCCGGCCGAGGGCGGGGACGGGGGCGGCGCTGGCGGCGAGCCGGCCGAGATCCCGTACGCGGTGCGCTGGCTGGTGCCGCGCGGCGAGCGGTTCGCGAATTTCGACATCCTGAACGACAACGACACCCAGCTCGACTACTACCGCCGGTTCGGCCACATCTACGCGGTCGGGATCCCGGCCAAGAAGTGGCGGCTGGTCGTGGTCTCGGACCCGGATCTCCTGGACGAGGTGGCGGGGGACGAAGAGCGGTTCGGCAAGCGGGTCGAGGAGATCAACTTCTTCGCCCAGCTGGCCAACTCCCGCGGCGGCGGCCTCTCGGTGATCGGCGACGGCGCGCACTACGACCAGGTCCGCCGGGTGATGCTGCCCTGGTACTCCCCGGCCCACCAGCGCACCCAGCTGGACCGGATGAAGGACCAGGCGCGCAAGCTGGTGGCCGCGTGGGCCGCGCTGCCTGACGACGAGCCGCTGGACGCGCGCGCCTGGATGGAGCGGTACACCCTCGAGGTGTCCGGGCGCGGCGCGTGCGCCTACGACTTCGGCCTGCTAGACGGGTCCGGCGACGGGCGCCCGCACCCGTTCGCGGCGGCCGTCCCTGCGAGTACCAAGGAGAGCATCCTGCGGGTAGCCGACCCGCGCCCCGACTTCACCCTGTTCGCCGGGCGAACCAGGCGGGCCAGGCGCAAAGCCTACCGCCAGCACAACTCCGAGCTGTTCCGGACGGCCGACGCGCTGGTCCGCGCCCGGATGCACACCTGCCCGCTCGGGCCGCAGACCGACCTGCTCAGCCGGCTGGTGAGTACGCCCGACCCGGAGACCGGGGAGTTCCTCGACGCCGAGACTATCCGCGACCAGATTCTCATGCACCTGTCCAACGGCTTCAACGGGCCGTCGATCACGGCCGCGTGGCTGGCCTATGTGCTGGCCACCAACCCGGACGTGGAGGAGAAGCTGATCGCCGAGATCGACGGGATCACCGGCCGCGACCCGGACTACGACCTGCGCTACGACGACCTGATGGCGCTGCCGTACGCCACCGCGGTGATCAAGGAGACGATGCGGATCTACCCGCCGATGCCGGTCACCATCCGGCGCAGCCTCAAGGACGGGACGCTTGGCCGCTACCGGATCAGGAAGGACGACATTATCCTGGTCGGCACGCTCGCCGCGCAGCGTGACCCGCGCTACTGGGGCCCGGAGCCGGACCGCTTCGACCCTGAGCAGTTCACCATGGACAAGATCGCCGGACGGCCGCGGCACGCCTTCATCCCGTTCTCGATCGGTAAGCGGCAGTGCATGGCGCAGGAGGTCACGTTCATGATGCTTCGCGTCGTGCTCTTCGAAGTCTACCGGCGCTACCAGCTCCGGCTCGCGCCGGGCGCGACCGTGACCAAGAACGCGGTGGTGACGACGAAGCCGGCCGCGGTCCCGGTCATCCGGGTGCCGCGCCAGGCGAGCTGGCCCGGGCCGGGCGCCCGGCCGGCGGGCAGGGCGATCGAGCCGGACCGTTCGGCCCCTTCCGCCCCTGCTGCCCCCGAGTGGGGCCAGCCGACGGAGATCCCGCCGGCCAGCGCCTACCGGCACATGGTGATCGCGTACGGCAGCAACTTCGGCGTGAGCAAGGAGCTGGCCGAGCGGTTCGCCGAGCGGAGCGACTTCCACGGCTACACCAGCGACGTGATCACCCTGAACCAGCTCGCGGACGCGGCGCCGCGCACCGAACCCTGGCTGCTCGTGGTCATGACCTCGACCTACACGTCGAACCCGCCCGCGAACGCGACCGCGTTCAAGACCTGGCTGGAGCGCACCGCGCCGGGCACCGGCACCTGGCGGAACTGCCGCTACCTCGTCTGGGGCCAGGGCAACAGCCAGTGGAACGCGTTCCTCGCGTTCCCCCGGTACGTGCAGCAGAAGCTGTCCGAGCTCGGCGCCACGCCACTGGCCGGACTCGGCTTCGGGGACGTGGGCTCGCCGGTGTGGGAGCGGCTGCACGCGGAATGGAACAGCCAGGTCTGGCCGGTGCTGCTCGAGCTGTCCGGGGCGCGGCCCACTGACGGCGCGGCCGAGCGGGTGGCCGCGGGGAACGCCGCCACCGGCGCGCTGACCGGGACCGACTCGAACACGGCGATGCACAGGTCGCTCTACGGCGACGACACGGCAACCCAGCCGATGCCGCGTCCGGCCAGCGTCACCTCGATGATGCGCCGGCTGGCTCCGGACGGCACCGCGTCGCGGGTGATGCTCGCGCCGGCCATCTTGACCAACGCGGTCGGTGTGCGCACCGCCGAGGCGCGCGTCCTGGCCTGCCAGGAACTCCAGCCTGGCGGCGGGCCGAAGCGGACCAGGCAGCTGGACATCAGCCTGCCACCCGGCGTCACCTACCGGGCCGGCGACCACCTCGGCGTGTGCCCGAAGAACGACGAGGAGCGGGTCGAGCGGCTCGCCGGATACCTCGGCGCCGCCCTCGACGGCCTGTTCATGGCGCCGAAGACACTGAACGCCCACGCCGTGCCGAAGGGCGTAGTGCTCCAGGTCCGCAACGTGCTCACCAACCTGGTGGACATCAGCGGCCGCCCGGGCGTCCCGCTGCTCGACCTGCTGCTCGACAAGGCGGCCAGCCCGGGCGAGCGGTCCAGGCTGACCCAGATCAGGGACGTCCTGGCCACGCCGGGCGGGCTGGCTAAGACGGATGGGCCGCTGCGCGCGGCGATCGAGACGGGCGGCTGGGACGTGCTCCGGCTGCTGGAGGAGTTCCCGTCCTGCTCGCTGAACATCTTCGAATTCCTCCGGGTGGCGCAGCCGCTGCGGCCGCGGTACTACTCGGCGAGCTCGAGCCCGCGGGTGCACGGCGAGGGCGTCATCCAGGTGACCGCCTCGCTCGAGGCCACCCCGGTGCCGGGCGGTCCCCCGTTCTGCGGCATGGGCTCGGGGTACCTGCACGCGCTGCGCCCGGGCGACCGGCTCAACGTGTTCCTGGACAGCGCGGACGGATTCCGCCTGCAGCAGGACGTGACCAAGCCGATGATCTTCGTCTCGGCGGGCACCGGCCTGGCCCCGATGCGGGCGTTCCTCTGGGAGCGGCTGGCGATGCAGCGCGCGGGCGTCACGCTGGCGGAGGCGGCGCTGTTCAACGGGATCCGTTCGGCCAGCCACGACTACATCTACCGGGACGAGATCGGGCGGTTCGCGGCCGAGGGCGTCCTCAACCACGTGCACGTCGCGGTGTCGCGCGAGCATCCGGGGCAGCGCGAGTACGTGCAGGACCGGATCCGCGCGCAGGGCGCGCTGGTCTGGCGGCTGCTCGCGGCCGGGGGGTACGTCTACGTCTGCGGGTCGCAGCCGATGCGCGACGCGGTCCGCGCCGCCTTCGCCGACGTCATCGCGGATCACGGGGGACTGCTGCGGGACCGCGCCGCGGCGTACCTCGACGAGCTGGAGACCACCGCACGCTACCGCCCAGACCTCTGGGGCTGACCGCTGGGAGCAACATGGATGCCCTCGCCCTTGTCCTGACCATCGCCGCCATGATCACGTTCGTGTTCGCGGCCAGCGGCCGCGAACTGCGTCGCTTCAACGAGATCGCGCTCGGGCTCGTCTTCCTCACCGCCGCGCTGATCTGCCAGTTTACCTCGGTCACCAACACGCACATCGGCCGCTGACGCAACCGGTATACGCATCCGGTCGTCGTCGCGGACGGGGTGGTCGTGGAGCCGACTGCGGAGGTCACCGCGCTGTTCGGGGCGCGGGCGGCGATCGTGCTGGCCGAGGCCGATGCGGCCGACGTGGTGCTCTCCTCGCGGGAGGAGCTCTCGTTCCGCTGGCACCCGCTGCGGACGACGAGCCCGGACATCCTGGCCACCGCCCGGATCGTGGCCGGTGCTCTGTCTTCCGCCGGCCCCGCGGGCCAGCAGGACGTGCAGCAGGATCCGGGCCTTGACCGGCGTCGGCCTTGCGGACGAAACGGGCTGCGTGGATCTCGTCAGCGAAGACCACCAGGCAGCCGAGGTCGCGCAGTTCCGGGCTGGCCGCGGCCTGCACGGCGGCGAGAATGTTCGCCGGGCCGTCCGCCCCGGCCATGGCGGGGGTGCGCATCGCCCCGGTCACCACGACCGGTTCGGCGCCGGCGTGCAGCAGGTCGAGCAGGAACGCGGTCTCCTCGATGGTGTCGTGCCTGGATCACCACGGCCCCGGCCGCTCCGGCCGCCGAACACCGCCACCCTTGGCGCCTCAGCAAGGGTCTCGTCCATGGACCAGACAGCGTCACCGCCCGCACAATGAGAGATGCGCCCGCTCCCGGATCGCTCGCCTGCGCATGGGTTCGACGACGACGAGCAGACCAGGCGGCTGCTCCGGTCCCGGCCGGAGCAGCAGGCGCTGACCTGGGCGGCATCGTACCTGGGCGGCCCGGTGACCTCGGCTCGGGCGCTGCGCGGCGGGATGTCCTCGGCGGTGCACCTGGTCACCGTGCGGCGGGCCGATGGCCAGCGCGACGAGGCAGTGCTGCGCCGCTACGTGCGGCCAGACCCGGACGAACCGGACCCCGCCGCGGCCGAGGCGCGCGCACTCCGGCTGGCGCAGGCGGCCGGCGTGCCCACCCCGGCGCTGCTGGCCGTCGACCCGGACGGAACTCAGGCCGGGGTGCCCGCCCTGCTCATGACCCGGCTGCCTGGCCGGGTCGACTGGTGGCCCTCGGACCTAGACCGCTGGCTGGAACGGCTGGCCGGGCTGCTGCCGCGCATCCACGGCACCGCGCTGCCGCCGGGCGACACGGTCCCCCGCTTCGCCCCCTACCGGCAGGAAAGCTACCGGCCGCCCGGCTGGACCCGGTGCCCGCGGGTATGGGAGCGGGCCGTCGAGATCAGCCGCGGACCCGCGCCGGACCTGCCCGCGGTGCTGCTGCACCGCGACTTCCACCCCGGCAACGTCCTGTGGCGCTACGGCCGGGTGTCCGGGGTGGTCGACTGGCTCGGCGCATGCGCCGGGCCGGCGGCGGCCGACGTGGCGCACTGCCGGGTCAACCTGCTGACCATGGGCGCCGAGGCCGCCGAGCGCTTCACCATGTCGTGGGAACGGGTGGCCGACACCGCGTACCACCCGTGGGGCGACGTGGTCACCATCGTCGGCTTCCTCGACGACCTGCGCGGCGACTGGGGTTCGGAGCGGCTCCTGGTCGAGGACCTGCTCGCCCGTGCCGTGGCCGAACTGGATGAGTGATTCCTAATGGGTTCAGTTGTCGTAGCTGATCAGCGACCGCTTGATGGATGTACCGGTGGCCCAGTTGTGCCAGATGCATACGGCTCAGTTACCGCTCCCGGACTGCGTAGGTCAGGTGGGTCACCCGCTGCGCCGACTCCGCGCGGACCGGCTCCAAGGCCACGCGGCCCGCGTCCACGCCCTCGAACAGGCGGATTCCGGAGCCGAACAGCACGGGTGACAGCGCGATCGAGAACTCGTCGATCAGGCCGGCGTTCACGTACTCCAGGATCGTTGCGCCACCGCCCGCGATGCGGACGTCCCGGTCGCCGGCGGCCTCGCGGGCCTGGTCGAGCGCGGGCTCGATGCCGTCGTTGACGAAGTGGAAGGTGGTCCCGCCCGGCCGCTCCCAGGGGTCACGCTTCTCGTGCGTCACGACGAAGACCGGAGTGTGGAACGGCGCCTCCTCCGGCCACGCCTGCTCGCCGGCATCGAACATGCGCTTGCCCATCACGCTCGCGCCGGTGCGCTCGAACGTCTCCCGCACGATGTCGTTGTCGCGCCCTTCCTCGCCGCCCTCGCCGAGCTTCAGGTTCTCCCGGAAGAACCGCTGCGGGAATATCCACTGCTGCAGTTCCATCCACTGCTGCCCCATCAAGTCGTCGAGGGACTCGGGCGCGATGAAACCGTCCAGCGACATCGACACGCTGAAGAACACCTTCCCGGCCATCAGCCCTCCGCTCCTTTCCGAACGATCTCGGTGACGTAGGCAGTCAGGTTGCCCAGGGTCTGCTGGCCGCCCTCGATCGCGTGGTACTTCTCGACCGCCTCGTCGCGCAGCTCCTTGGTGGGGAACACCGTGCGCATCTCGATCCGGGTCGCCGCGCCGTCGGGCGCGAACGTCAAGACCGACTCGAAGGCGTTCGGGTCGGCGCGGGACTCACCGTGGAGCAGCGCTATCCGCTCCGGCGGGGCGATCTCGGTCCAGGAGATCCACTCCTGGTAGTCCGTCCCGTCCGGTCCGTGCATCACGAAGTCCCACTCCCCGCCGACGCGGAACTCGAACGCCCGCGTGGTGGTGGTGAACCCCTCCGGTCCCCACCACCGCGACAGGTGCCGCACCTCGGTGAACGCCTCGAACACCAGCTCCCGTGGGGCACTGATGACCCGGGAGATCACGATCTCGCGGTCGGCCGTCGCGGACTGCGCCGGCGCTCCTCGTCCCGTCGCGCTCATCAGCTACTCCTCCTCCTGCCTTGCCTGCTTGAGGTCCTGCACGTACTCGTCCAGCCGGTCGAAGCTCTCGTTCCAGAACCGCTCGAACCCGCCGGTCCACTCGTGAACCGGTCGCAGCCCGCCGGCGTCAAGGCCGTACAGGCGCTGCTTGCCTGCCTTGCGGTCCCGCACCAGTCCGACCTCCCGGAGCACCCGCAGGTGTTTGGACGCCCCCGGCTGGGTCATCCTCAGCTCCTGGGCCAACTCGGTCACCGGCCGCTCACCCGCCCGCAGCAGCACCAGGATCTCCCGGCGCTGCGGCTCGGCGATCGCGTTGAAGACGTCCGACGTCGTCGCTGCTCGTGCCATGCCGCCATCATATGCCGATATCGGCATGCGTCAAGCCGGAGGAATCAGCCCTGATCCACCGAGCCGGATCGGGTGTGTGAGCGTGGCGGCCGCGCGACCTACTAGGCCTATCGCGACCCTCCGGCCAGCCTGGCGACCTCCAGGTCGAGGCTGTGCTGCAGCCGCTGCCTGGTGGCCGCGGTGATGGTACCGTCCGTGAAGAGCCGGGCCAGTTCGGCGTTCTCGGCGGCGATGAGCTCGCGGCGGATCTCCGGTTCGGTCCGCGACTCCCGGTCGGGGTCTTCCGGGGCGGGCGGGGTTTCCGGGTCCAGGTCGGCACGCGTGGTCCCGACCCGGGCCTGCAGGCCGGCCCGGAGCCGGTCGATCACGGCGTCGGGGACCTCGTCTTCTGCGGCCATCTCGTCCAGGCGGGCCAGCCCCGCTTCCGCTAGGCGCAGCCGGGCGATCGTCTCCTCGTGGCCGGGGCCGCTGGCCCCGCGGTCCGCGGGTCCGAACCCGGCCAGCCGGGCCAGCGGCTCCAGGGTGAAACCCTGCACGACCAGTGAGATCACGATGGCCGTGACCGCCAGCACCAAGACCAGGTCGCGTCGGGGCAGCGGCGTCCCGGCGTTCGTGGTAAGCGGGATCGACAGTGTCGCCGCCAGCGGCACCACGCCCCGCGTGCCGGCCCACGAGATCACCGCGGCGGCCGGCCAGGCCGGGCGCGACGCATCGCTGCGCCGGCGGGCCAACGCCGACAGCGGGAAGACCCACGCCACCCGGACGGCGATCAGCGTGCCGGTCACGGCCAGCGCCGCCGCCGGCCACGGTTCGCTGGCGCCGAGCGCGCGGACCAGCGTCGGCAATTGCAGCCCGATGAGGCTGAACACCACGCTTTCCAGCACGAAGATGACGGTCTGGTAGACCGAGTGCAGCTGCAGCCGGGTCCGCGCGGTGGTGATGCGCGGCCGCCGGGCCCCGATGACCAGTCCCGCTACGATCACCGCGGTCACCCCCGAGACGTGCAGCACCTCGCCGAGCAGGTAGGAGATGTACGGTGTGAGCAGGGCCGCGACCGTCTCCAGCACCGGGTCGGTGAGCCGGCGCCGCAGCAGTATCGCGCCGGCCGCGACCGCCAGGCCGGCCAGCACGCCACCGCCCGCCAGGACGACGAACTGGCCCGCGCCGCGCAGCACGATGCCCGCCGCGGCCGTCCCCGCCGTCCCGCCGACGGCCAGGGACACGGCGATCTGGAACAGGACCAGGCTCGTCGCGTCGTTGAACAGGCTCTCCGCCTGCACCAGCGCCTGGATCCTGGCCGGCAGCCAGATCCGCCGCGAGAGCGCGCTGACCGCCACCGGATCGGTGCTGGCCAGCACCGCCCCCAGGACGAACGCCAGGGCGACCGGCAGCCCCGCCACCGCGCCCGCCACGGCCGCGACCGCGGCGGCGGAGGCGAGCACCAGCCCCACGGCCAGGATCACCACCGGCCGCCAGACCGCCCGTACGTCACGCCAGGGCAGCTCCTCGCTGGCCGCGTACAGCAGCGGCGGCAGCACCACCAGGCTGACCACCGAGGGCGGCACGTGCACCTGCGGAACTCCCGGCACCAGGCCGGCCAGCAGGCCCGTCACCACCAGCAGCGGAGGAGCGGGCACCCGCAGCCGGCCGGCGAACGCCGCCACCACCGTCGCCAGCGCGACCAGCACCACCACGGTCTCGACACTGTGCACGCAGCCGGCCCGCCTCTCCGATCCGCGGCCGATGCCGACCAGACTTCCCGGCGCTTCGTACGCTCACACTACGGGTCGGCCCGCGTCGCGTCGAAGGCCTCGAGGGCCTCACCGGGCGTGTCGTAGCAGGCGTCCATGCTGATCCCGTAGCGGTCGAGTTGCTGCCGCACCGGGCCGAGGACCGAACTGAACACCAGGCGGATGTGCCGCTGGTGCAGGTGCTCGGTCACCTTGGTCAGGACCGCGGACGCGGTGTAGTCGACGTCGCCGATGGCGGCGCAGTCGAGGACCAGCCAGCGCAGCGGGGCGCCGTGGCCGGCCAGCGCCGTGATGTCCTCGGCGAGCTTGGCCGCGTTGGCGTAGTACAGGCTGGTGCCGAAGCGGTACACCACCAGCCCCTCCGCTGTCCGCGCGCCCGGCCCGACCGGGACCGGCCGCCAGTGCCCTTGCGCCGACTTCACCAGGACGCTGTTCAGCGGGCTGTAGCTGTGCCGCAGGTGGTCGACGATCGAGGCGACGATCGCGAGGATGATGCCGTACTCGACGCCCAGCCCCACCACGGCGGCCGTGGTGAGCAAGGCCACCGCGAACTCGTGTTTTCTGGTGGCCAGGATGCGCCGCATCCCGGCCAGGTCGATGAGGTCGACCGCGATCAGGAAGACCACCGCGGCCAAGGCGGCGACGGGCAGGTAGGCCAGCGGCCCGGTCAGCGCCACCAGCACGATCAGGACCACCGCGGCCGCGGTGAGCGGCGACAGCTGGCTCCGGCCGCCGGCGCTGTCGACGATCTGGGCCTTGGTCGGGCTGCCGTTGACCACGAACGTGCCGGTGAATGCGGCGGCGACGTTGGCGGCGCCCAGGCCGTCCAGGTCGGTGGCCTCGCTGAACTCCTCCTCGTACTTCGCGGCGTAGGCACGGGAAGTGGCCGCGCTCTGGGCCAGGATGACGACGAACATCGACGCCGCGACGCCGGTCAGCGCCCCGGCCGCGTGCCAGCCGAAGGCGGGCAGCACCAGGCTCGGCAGCCCGCGCGGGACGGACCCGACCACGGCCACGCCGTGCCGGGCCAGGCCCGCGGCCTGGCTCACGGCGATCGCGACGATCACCGCCACCAGCGAGCCCGGGATCCGGCGGTTGATCAGGCGGGCCGCCAGCACGATCGCGATGACCCCTACCGACACCGCCACGTCGGCCCAGTGCACGTGCGGCAGGGCGCGCACCGTGTGCAGCAGCTTGGGCACGGTGGACTGGCCCTTGGCGCTGACCCCGAGCATGTCCGGCAGCTGCCCGGCCGCCACCTGGATGCCGACCCCGGTCAGGAAGCCGACCAGCACGGTGCGGGACAGGAAGTTAGCGAGAAAGGCGAGCCGGGCCAGCCTCGCGGCCAGCAGCATCCCGGCGGTCAGCAGCGCCGCCAGCCCGGCCAGTTTGACGTACGCCGCCGAGCCCGCCACGGCCATTCCGGTCAGCCCGGCGGCGAGGATGGCCGCGGTGGCCGAGTCCGCGGCGACGACGAGGTGCCGGGACGAACCGAGGACGGCGAAGACCGCCATCGGGAGCAGCATCGTATACAGGCCGGTGACCAGCGGCATCCCGGCGATCTTGGCGTAGCCGAGGACCTCGGGAACGCCAAGCGCGGCCAGCGTGAGGCCCGCCAGCGCGTCGGCGGGCAGCCGGGACCGCTCGACCGGCAGCAGCCCCTGCAGCACGGGTAGCCGCATCCCCTCACCTCCGCCGTCCGGTTCATGTTCATCATCTCGCCACCGGACGTTCACCGCTGCATACGGTACGGCCCCGGCCCGAGGGGAGGGTGCGGGGCGAGGAGTGCCGGGTATGGGCCGAACGGGTGGGTATGCGCCTTGACGACGCATCAGGAGCACCACAGAATGACCGTCAGAAAAGGAGCCTCATTGGAAGCCAGCACTGCCTCTCCGGCGGCCGGGGCGATCGTGGCGGCGCTGGCCCGGGCGGGTACCCGGCTGGTGTTCGGCGTGCCTGGCGGCGGTCCCAACCTGGACGTGGTCGGCGCGGCGGAGGCGGCAGGGCTGCGCTTCGTCCTGGCGCACGGCGAGACGGCGGCGACGATCATGGCCGCTACCAGCGCGGACCTCACCGGAGTGGCCGGGGCGGTGGTGGTCACGCGGGGACCAGGGCTGGCCAGCGCGGTCAACGGGATCGCGCACGCGGCGCTCGACCGGCTGCCGGTGGTGGTGATCGCGGACACGATCGCGGCCGCCGACGCCGGCCGGATCAGCCACCAGCGGATCGACCAGGCGGCGCTGGGCCGGTCGGTGGCCAAGGCGGCGGTAACCGTGACCGGCCCCCCGGCGGCCGCGGGCGCGGTCGCCATCGCGCTGGCGGCGCCACCGGGGCCGGTCATCGCGAACATGGACGATGGCGCGGCGGATCAGGACGGCCCGCTGCGGGTGGAGAACGGAGTCGAGGTCCAGGCGCTGCGGGCGGCTGAGGCCATGGCGGCCCGGGCAGGCCGCGCGCTGCTGGCCGAGGCGGTGGCGGGGGCACGGCGGCCAGTGGTGCTGCTCGGCACGGGGGCGATCCCGCGAACCGCGGCGGTCCGGGAGGCGCTGGACGGGCGCGGTATCCCGGCGCTGCATACCTACCGGGCCAGGGGCGTGCTGCCGGACTCGGGCGGGGAGGCGGCCGGGCTGGTCACCGGGGGCACGATGGAGTGGCCGCTGCTCAGCGCGGCCGATCTGATCGTCGGGCTGGGCGTGGACGAGGCCGAGATGATCCCGGCGCGGTGGGACTACGCGGCGCGGACGATCCTGGTCAGCGAGTCGGGAGCGGCTCCGGCCGGCCGCTGGTTCACCGGCGCGAGCGTGCTGAGCATGCCGATCGCCGAGGCGGCCGGGGTGCTGGCCGCGGGGCCCGGGCATGACTGGCCGGCGGACACGGGCCGGACGGCCAGGGTGGACGCGGCGCGGTGGCTCGCGGCGGCGGCGGTGGCCGGGCCCGGGCTCCTGGCCCCGCAGCAGGTCGTCGCCACCGCGCGGGCCTTCTCGCCGCCGGAGACCATCGCCACCGTGGACGCGGGTGCGCACATGCTGGTGGCCATGCCGCTGTGGGAGGTGCCCGGACCGCGCATGCTGCTGACCTCCAGCGGCCTGGCCACCATGGGCTACGCGCTGCCCGCCGCGATCGCGGCCGCGCTCTGCCTGCCACAAACACAGGGCGCACCGGAGGCGCCGGTGCTCGCGTTCACCGGTGACGGCGGCCTGGGCATGACGCTGGCCGAGATCGAGACCGCGGTCCGGCTGTCGCTGCGGGTCATCGTGATCGTCTTCAACGACGCCGCGCTCAGCCTGATCAAGATCAAGCAGAAGCCGGCCGGGCAGGGCGGCGACGGGGCGGTCCGGTACCGCCCGGTCTCGTTCGCGGCCGCCGCGACCGCGATGGGCGCCGCGGGCGCCGCGGTGAGCACCGAGCGGGAACTGGCCGCGGCGCTGGCGGACGCGCTGGCCAGGCCCGGTCCCACCGTGATCGACGCTCATGTCGACCCGGCCGGCTACCCGGCGATCATGGACCTCAGCCGGGGCCAGGCCGGACGCAGATCGGTACCCGGCATCAGCCGGGCCAACCAGGTGAAGGAGCATTCGCGATGAGCATTACCGTGGCGAAGTTCAGGGACGTCGCCGAAGGCGTCCAGCCCGGCCAGTTCATGATCGGCGAGCGGGAGCCGGTGACGAGCCTGGCCGACCTCGACCCCATCTACAAGCGGCTCCTCGACGAGCCGGTGACCGCCGTCGTCGCGGTGACCGGCTCCGACGGGCAGCCCAACCTGACCCCGGTCTGGTTCGACTACGAGGGCGACACCGTGCTGCTGAACCTGGCCACCCACCGCAGGAAGGTCGACTGGCTGCGCAAGGCGCCGCACGCCACGTTCCTGCTGATGAACCCGGAGAACGCCTACCACTGGCTCAGCCTCAAGACGGTGGTCAAGCGCGAGGTCTCCGAGGACGACCCGGCCGAGGGCCAGCGGGTCACCGACCAGCTGGACCGGATCTGGGTGAAGTACACCGGCAACGAACCGCCCTACGCGCTGCGCGACCCGTCGATGGACGAGCGCCGGGTGCTGTTCGAGCTCGAGGTGGTCAAGGTGGCCACGTTCGGGCGGCCCTAGGCCGTGTCCTCCATGCCCCGCGTCGTGGTCACCGGCGGGTCGGTGGGCGGGCTCACCGCCGCGCTGGTGCTCCGCGACGCCGGGTGTGACGTCACGGTCTTCGAGCGATCGTCGGCCGCGCTGCAGGCCCGCGGCGCGGGCATCGCCGCCCTCGAGGCCACGCTGCGGTACCTGACCGAGCGGGGTGGCCGGCTGGTGGCCGACGTGTGCTCGTCCACGAACTGGATCCGGTTCCTGCGGGCCGACGGCAGCGTCCGGCACGAGCAGGAGCACCGGTACCTGTTCTCCTCGTGGAACACCATCTACCGGTCGCTGCTCGAGCTGTTCGACCCGGACCGCTACCTGCTCGGCCGCGAGGTCACCGGGTTCAGCCAGGCGGCGGACTCGGTCCGGGTGACGCTGGCCGGCGGCCGGGTGGCAAAGGCCGACCTGCTGGTGTGCGCGGACGGGGTGAGCTCGCTGGGCCGGGCCCGGCTGCTGCCCGAGGTCAGGCCGTCCTACTCGGGCTACGTGGCCTGGCGCGGCACGGTACCGGAGCAGGTGCTGCCCGCGGCCGCCCGCGAGCTCTTCAGCGACGCGATCACCTACCAGGTACTCAAGGACAGCCACATCCTGGTCTATCCCATCCCCGGCCTGGACGGGGCGCTGAAGGCGGGCGAGCGGCTGGTCAACTTCGTCTGGTACGTCAACGTGGCCGAGGGCGAGGAACTCGACGAGCTGATGACCGGCCGGGACGGCGTGCACCGGACGGTGTCGCTGCCGCCCGGCGCGGCCAGGGACCAGGCAGTCACCACCATGCGGAGCGCTGCCGGGAGCGAGCTCGCCCCGCCCATCGCGGCCGTGGTGACCGATGTGGCCGAGCCGTTCGTGCAGGTCGTCTACGACATCGCGGTGCCCCGGATGGCTTTCGGCCGGGTCTGCCTGCTCGGCGACGCCGCGTTCGCGGTCCGCCCGCACGCGGCAGCGGGCACGGCCAAGGCCGCCGCCGACGGCTGGGCGCTCGCCGCCGAGCTCACCGCGGCCGGCGGCGACGTGCCGGCCGCGCTGGCCCGGTGGGAACGCGGCCAGCTCGCCCTCGGCCAGGCGCTGCTCGCCCGGTGCCGCGAGATCGGCGACAGCTCGCAGTCCGGCGGCACGTTCCGGCCCGGCGACCGGCGGCTCATCTTCGGGCTCTACGCGCCGGGAAACTAGTGCCCCGCCTGCCGTCACATTCGCCGGGCGGGATCCGTCATCCCTACGACGGAACACGACAGGGACAATGGGACCAATGGACGCAGAAGACCGGCTGGCCGGGCGGTTCGAGGCGAGCCGCCCGCGGCTGCGGGCGATGGCCTACCGGATGCTCGGCTCGCTGAGCGACGCCGACGACGCGGTCCAGGAGGGCTGGCTGCACGCGGCCCGGGGCGGCGCGGACGACGTGGCCAACCTGGAGGGATGGTTCACCACCATCGTCGCTAGGGTGTGCCTGGACATGCTGCGCTCGCGCAAGTCGCGGCGGGAGGAGCCGCTGGACCCGGACGACGCGGCGGTGAGCGGCCCGGAGCAGGAGGCGATGCTGGCCGACTCGGTCGGGCTCGCGCTGCTGGTGGTGCTCGACACGCTCCCGCCCGCCGAACGGGTGGCGTTCGTGCTGCACGACACGTTCGGCCTGCCGTTCGGCGAGATCGCCTCCATCACCGGCCGGTCGCCGGCCGCGGCTCGTCAGCTGGCCAGCCGGGGCCGTCGCCGGATCCAGGGAACCGGCCCGGACGCCGACCCGGCCGCGGGCGGGCGCCTAGCCCGGCAGCGACGGGTGACCGAGGCGTTCATGGCCGCCTCCCGCGATGGCGACCTGGAGAGACTGATCGCCGTGCTGGACCCCGACGTGGTGCTGCACTCGGACGCGGCGGCGTCGCCGTCCGGCGTTCCGCTGATGGTCCGCGGCGCGGCCGCGGTGGCCGGCGGGGCACGGGCCGCCTCGGCGCGGGCCAGGTACGGGCGGATCGCCCTGGTCAACGGGGCTCCCGGCCTGATCATGGCGCCGCGCGGGCGGCTGGTGGTCGCGCTCGCCTTCACCTTCTCCGGCGACAAGATCACCAAGATCGACGTCATCGGCGAGCCGGACCGGTTGGCCGGGCTCGACCTGGCCCTGCTCGACTGACAGTGACCGGACCCGGCCTCACCTACCAGTTGCTCGACGGTGGGCAGGCGGCCGCGCACGCGGAAGAGTTTCACGGACTGCACGCCGAGGTGTACGCCGACCCGCCGTACCGGCAGGCCGATGACTTGGAGTTCCCGCGCCGGTTCGCCGTCCAGCGACGGCAGCCCGGATTCGTCCTTGCCGAGGCCCGCAACGGCGGCTACCTGGTCGGATACGCGGCCGGGATGCCGCTGCGGCCGTCCACGTCGTGGTGGCGGGAGCTGACCACACCGCTGCCGGACGAGGTCACCGCCGAGCACCCGGGGCGGACCTTCGCAGTCGTCGACCTGCTGGTACGCGCGTCCTGGCGCCGGCAGGGCATCGGGCGGGACCTGCACGACCTCATCCTGGCCGGGCGGCCCGAGGAACGCGCGACGCTGACCGTGCTGCCGGGGGCCGCGGCGGCGCAGCACGCCTTCCGCGCGTGGGGCTGGCGCAAGGTGGCCCGGGCGCAGGCCGGGCCGGACCCCGAAGCCCCGGTGGCGGACGTGCTTGTTATCCCGCTTGGCTGAGCTGCCCTTCCGAGCCCGGGTCCCCTGGGGTCACACCGGGTCTCTGAGCAGGCCGAGGATGCGGGCCAGTTCGGCCCGGTCGGACGGGCTGAGGCGGCCGAAGACCCGGCCGGCTTCGGTGTAGCGGGTGTCGCGGATCGCGGCCAGGACGTCGGCGCCGTGCTCGGTCACCTCGACCAGCGTGGCGCGCCGGTCGCCCGGGTCGGCGCGCCGCCGGACCAGGTCCCTGGCCTCCAGGGCGTCCACCACCTCGGTGGTGGAGCGGGGCGCGATGTGCAGGTGGTCGGAGAGCTCGGAGAGCCGCATCGTCCCGTGCCGCCGCAGCGTGCGCAGGGCGCGCAGATGGGCCGGGGTGATGTCCCAGGGCGCCAGCGTCTCCTGCGAACGCTCGCGGAGCTGGCGCGCGACCGCCCAGAAGACTTCGGACAGCGCGTCGTCGCCGGCCTGCTCCGCGCTCGCGTCGTCGCGGTCCTGGGTCACGGGGAATAGCGTACCAGCGGTTTCTGTTATAGCCTCATATTGAGGTAACCTCAGCATTGTCAGGAGTCGTCAGGAAAGGGAGCAGCTCTTTGGCAGCAACCCAAACAAACCGAGAAACCCACGGCCGCGGCCGCGGCCAGCGGACCGTTACCGCGGCGGAGAAGACACAGGCCCGAGAGGTGTCGCTGCGCCGCATCGGGCGGCTGTTCGGCCCCTACCGGTGGCCGCTGGCCGTCGTCACCGCGATCATCGTGGCCTCCTCGCTGGTCGGGCTGGCCTCGCCGTTCCTGCTCCGCGCGATCATCGACACCGCGCTGCCGGAGAAAAACGTGCGGCTGCTGGCCTGGCTGGTGCTCGCCATGGTCGCGGTGGCCGCTATCACGTCTGCCTTTGGCGTGGTGCAGACATGGATCTCCACCAAGGTCGGCCAGCAGGTCATGCACGGGCTGCGGACCAGCGTGTTCGGCCACCTGCAGCGGCAGTCGATCGCCTTCTTCACCCGGACCCGCACCGGCGAGGTGCAGTCCCGCATCACCAACGACATCGGCGGCATGGAGTCCGTGGTGACCTCGACCGCGACCTCCATCGCCTCGAACCTCACCACCGCGGTCGGCACCGCCGTGGCCATGGTCGCGCTGTCCTGGCGGCTGTCCCTGATCTCGCTCGTGGTCATGCCGCCGGCCGTCTACCTGACCCGCAAGGTCGCCCGGATGCGCCGCGCCATCACCGCCGAGCAGCAGCGCGAACTCGCCGACCTCAACGTCACCATCGAGGAAGGGCTGTCGGTCAACGGCGTGCAGCTGGCCAAGACCATGGGCGCCGGCCCGGCCCTGGTGCGCCGGTTCACCGCGTCCTCGGCCCGGCTGATCGACCTGGAACTGCGCTCGCAGCTGGCCGGGCGCTGGCGGATGTCCTCGCTGACCATTATCTTCGCCACTATCCCGGCGATCATCTACCTCGCGGCCGGACTGCCGTTCACGGCAGGCGCCATCAGCATCGGCACCCTGGTCGCCTTCACCACCCTGCAGAACAGCCTGTTCCGGCCGATCACGGGCCTGCTCGGCACCAGCGTCTCGGTGATCAGCTCGCTGGCGCTGTTCGCGCGGATCTTCGAGTATCTGGACCTGCCGGTCGAGGTGGACGAGCCGGCCCGCCCGGTCAGTGTTGACCTGGCCAGGATCACCGGGCACGTCACCTTCACCGACGTCGGCTTCACCTACCCCGGCGCCGACCGCCCCGCCCTGGCGGACGTCAACCTGGACGTCCCGGCGGGCAGCACGCTCGCGCTGGTCGGCGAGACCGGCTCGGGCAAGACCACCCTTGGTTCGCTGGTCGCGCGGCTCTACGACCCGAGCGCCGGCACCGTGCGCATCGACGGCATCAACGTGCGCGACATGCGCCTAGCCGACCTGGCCGCGATCGTCGGCGTGGTCAGCCAGGAGACCTACCTGCTGCACACCACCGTGCGGGAGAACCTGCGCTACGCCAAGCCCGGCGCCACCGACGCCGAGATCGAGGCGGCCGCGCGGGCGGCCCGGATCCACGACCTGATCGCCAGCCTGCCCGACGGCTACGACACCATGGTCGGATCGCGCGGGCACCGCTTCTCCGGCGGGGAAAAGCAGCGGATCGCGATCGCCAGGACGCTGCTGCGCGATCCGCGCGTGCTCGTGCTCGACGAGGCCACCAGCGCGCTCGACACGGAGACCGAGCGGGCCGTGCAGAAGGCGTTCGACACCCTGGCCCGGGGCCGCACCACCATCACCATCGCGCACCGGCTCTCGACCGTCCGCGACGCCGACCAGATCGTCGTGCTCGACCACGGCCGCATCGTTGAGTCCGGCGACCACTCGAGCCTGCTGGCCAGCGACGGCCGTTACGCCGAGCTGGCCGCGGCCTAGGCCGTCAGGCCCGCGCCGGTCAGGGCGCCTTGACGATGTTCTCCAGCGGCTGGCCGGCCATGAAGCGGTTGAGCTGCGCGGCCATCAGCCGGTCCGCGCGCGGGAAGAAGGCCGAGCTGGCCCCGCCGACGTGCGGCGAGATCAGCACCCCGGGCTGGCGCCAGAGCGGATGATCGGGGGGCAGCGGCTCCGGGTCGGTCACGTCGAGCGCCGCCCGGATTCTTCCTGTAGATACCTCGGCGACCAGTGCGTCCGTGTCGACCAGCTTGCCGCGGGCCACGTTGACCAGCAGCGCCCCGTCCGGCAGCAGCCCAAGTTCGCGGGCGCCGATCATGCCCTCGGTCTGCGGGGTGTGCGGGGCGATGACGAAGGCGACGTCGGCGTTCGGCAGCAGCCGGTGCAGGTCCTCGATGGGGTGCACCTCCGGCGGCCCGGTCCGGCCGCGCCGGGCCACCCGGGTGACCGAGGCGACCTCGAACCCGTTCAGCCGGTACTCGATCGCCTGCCCGATGTGCCCGTACCCGATGATCAGGACCCGCTGGTCGGCCAGGGCCCGGCCGAACTCGAACCGCCACGCGCCGCTGGTCTGGTTGCGGGCGAAGTCGTCCAGGTGCCGCCCGCTGGCCAGGGCGAGGGCAACGGCGAGTTCGGCCGTGCTGGTGTCGTGCAGGCCGGCCGCGTTGCACAGCGTCACCCCGGGCGGCACCAGCGGCAGGAACTCCTCGTAGCCGGCCGTCAGGGTCTGCACCACCTGCAGCTTGGGCATGTCCGCGGCCCGGCTGAGGACACTGGGGCCCTTCATGTAGGGCAGGACGTAGAAGGCGACCTCGTCGATGGTGCCCGGGAAGTCGTCCGCGTCCGCGCGGTAGAAGTCTAGCTCCAGGCCGGCCGGGACGCCGTTCAGGCGGCGTTCGGCTTCGGCGCGGTCGGCGTAGGGTACCCAGGCGAGTGGCATGGCCGGCCTCCTCCCTTGCTGGCATGGTTCCCATCAGTAACATAACCGGCCGAGGTCTAGCATCGTGGGGTGAGCCAGCGGGTACGGGATTCAAATATCCCGATTTGGTCTCAGTGGCGGCGGAGCGGTCATTTCGCCCAATACGATGCTTTCGCAATGCGACGGGGACCGCCAGAGGGCCTGGCTGGGAAGCCGCAGAACGGGGATTTTCACCAATGTCGTTCCGTGCCAGAGTTGTCGCTTCCGCTGCTCTCGCCACCGCCAGTTTCCTGCTCGCGCCGTCGGCGCTGGCCACCTCGCACCCGGTCCAGCTCCGCTAAGCCTTCCCCAAAGGCTGTCCTGGCCAGAGCGGTCGCAGGGTCCGCTCTGGCCAGGCGGCGGATCTGAAGCCCAGCGCAGCAGCGCCGCGTGCTACGCGGCGCTGTTTTGCTGTCCGACGGAAAGCGAAAAGTAGGGAACCGGAACGCAAAACTGGGTAATGCTCCCGATCCTGAACGCGGTGGTGCCGCCATAACGTCGCAGTGTAAGGAACGTAAGCGGTCCGGGCTGGCGTCCGCGGTCGCGTCCCAGGGAGGGAGAAACCATTCATGAGCACCATCAAGAGCTTGAGCAGGCTGGGCGCAGTACTGGCGAGCCTGGCGATCATCGCGGCGGCCTTCGCGAGAGGCGCCTCGGCGTCGACGTCGATGATCCCGGTGGGCGGTAGCGGCGGAGGCGCCGCCCCGGGCGGGACCCCCGCACCGGCCGCCGTGGTCCACACCGTGATCGTGGGGGGCATGCCCGGATGGCAGATCGCCTCGATCGCGGTCGTGGCCGCGCTGGTCACGGCGATTGTGGCGGTGCTGGTCGAGCGGAGCCGTACGGCCCGCCGCCGGCCCTGCCCCATGGCCGACCCGATCCTGTAACCGACCGAACAGAAGGAGAACTGACATGCCCCGGTTCATGGATTTCCACGCCGATCTCAAGCTGCCGCCCGAGGCCATCGCGCAGATCGCCGACGACACCCGCAACGAGCGGGCGGACCAGTTCGGCGTCCGGCAGGTGGAGCTGTACCACAACGCCGACGGCCAGGTGTACTGCCTGCTCGACGGGCCGGACGAGGACGCGATCCGCAAGCACCACGCCGCGCTCGGCGTGGACTGCGGGCTCGTCCACCGGGTGGACGGCATCACCTGACCCAAACCAGCCCGGCGCCTGAACCTTCCTTCTCTCCAGGCGCCGGGCTCACGGCCGTTCCGGGGGCGGATGTCAGTGCTCCATGGCAGGATCAGACCCGCCATGTTCCACGCCGATCTGCACATCCATTCCAAGTTCTCGCGCGCGTGCAGCAAGGACTGCGACATCGAGCACCTGTCCTGGTGGGCGCTGCGCAAGGGCCTGCGGGTGCTCGGCACCGGCGACTTCACCCACCCCGCGTGGGCAGCCGAGCTCAGGGAAACCCTCGTCGAGGCCGAGCCCGGCCTGTTCCGGATCCGTCCCGACCTGGAGCAGCGGCTCTTCCGCGACACCCCGGCCAGTTGCGCGGGCGAAGTCAGGTTCATGCTCTCCGTGGAGATCTCCACCATCTACAGGCGCGACGACCGCACCAGGAAGGTGCACCACCTCCTGTATGCGCCCGGCTTCGAGGCGGCCGGCCGGATCACCGCGGCGCTGTCCAGGATCGGCAACCTGGCCTCGGACGGCAGGCCGATCCTCGGGCTCGACTCACGTGACCTGCTGGACATCACGCTGTCCGCCGGCCCGGGCTGTTTCCTGGTGCCGGCGCACCTCTGGACACCGTGGTTCGCGGTCCTCGGCTCCAAGTCCGGCTTCGACGCGGTGCGGGACTGCTACGCCGACCTGGCCGATCACATCTTCGCGGTGGAGACCGGGCTGTCCTCCGACCCGCCGATGAACTGGGCCTGCTCCGCGCTGGACGGGTACCGCCTGGTCAGCAACTCCGACGCGCACTCCCCGCCGATGCTGGGCCGGGAGGCCACGGTGTTCGACACCGAGATGGACTACTTCTCCATCGCGGCGGCGCTGCGCACCGGGCAGGGCCTGGCGGGCACGGTCGAGTTCTTCCCCGAGGAAGGGAAGTACCACCTGGATGGGCACCGCAAGTGCGGGGTGCGGTTCGAGCCCGAGCAGACCAGGTCGCTGGACACCATCTGCCCGCAGTGCGGCAAGCCTCTCACCGTCGGCGTGCTGCACCGGGTGGCCGAGCTCGCCGACCGGCCGGCCGGATACCGGCCGCCCGGCGCGGCCGGGTTCACCAACCTGATCCAGCTGCCTTACATCATGGGCGAGATCCTGGCCACCGGGCCGAAGAGCAAGAAGGTGACCGGCGAGGTCGGGCGGCTGGTGGCCGCGCTCGGACCCGAGCTTGGCATCCTGCGCGACGTCCCGCTCGACGACGTGCGCCGGGCGGGCGGGTCGCTGCTCGGCGAGGGTATCGCCCGGCTGCGCCGCGGCGAGGTCATCAGGGATGCGGGATACGACGGCGAGTACGGCACGATCCGCCTGTTCCAGCCGGACGAGCTGCAAGAGGTAGCCCTGTTCAGCCTGGCCGGCGCGGGGAAGAACAAGGATGCCGAACGGGCCCGGGTCTCCCGCCCCGCCGCACGCCCCGCGCCCAGGCAGGACGACGCTCTCCCGGCCCTTGCTGCCACCGCGGCGACCGGAACGCTGCTGGACGGGCTGGACCCGGATCAGCGGGCCGCGGCCACCGCGGACGGCCCGCTGCTGATCATCGCGGGACCGGGCAGTGGCAAGACCCGCACGCTCACCTACCGGATCGCTCACCAGATTGCCGACCGCGGCCTGCCCGCCGAATCCTTCCTGGCCATCACGTTCACCCGCCGCGCGGCGCAGGAAATGCAGGACCGGCTGGCCGCGCTCCGCCCATGGGAGAGGGGTCCCGACGGCCAGCCCACGGTGACCACGTTCCACGGCCTGGGCCTGCGGATCCTGCGCGAGCAGCATGAGGCGGCCGGGCTCTCCCCCCGGTTCAAGGTGGCCGACGAAGCCGTCAGGCTCCAGGTCGCGACCGAGGTGGCGGGGTCCGAGCGGGACGGGCGCAGGCTGATAGCCGAGGCGGCCTCGGCCCCGGGTACCCGGCTGACATTGCGCCAGGCGCTGACGGAGCGGGACCTGGTCGACTTCGACGGCCTAGTGGAACTGGCCGGCGCCGTGCTCCGCGACGACCCGGCCGCCGCGGCCGGGCTGCGCGCCCGCTGGCCGCGGATCAGCGTGGACGAGTACCAGGACATCGACCCGGCGCAGTACGAGCTGCTCCGGCTGATCAGCGGCGACGGCGCCGGGCTGACCGCGATCGGCGACCCGGACCAGGCCATCTACCGGTTCCGCGGCGCCGACGTCGGCATCTTCGGCCGGTTCGCCGCCGACTTCCCCGGCGCCGCCACGGTGGAGCTGACCAGGAACTACCGCTCCAACCCCGGCATCGTGACCGCCGCCATGCAGGCCATCGCGCCGGCCACGCTGGTCCCTGGGCGTATCGCGGTCGCAGCCCGGACAGGCCCAGGCGGCGTCGTAACCCTCGACGAGGGGGCCGACGAGCACGCCGAGTCGGCCTGGATCGCCGCCACCGTCGACAGGCTGCTCGGCGGCACCTCGCTGCACAGCCTGGACAGCGGCCGGGCCGACGGGCACGAGCACGGCAAGGTGGGGCTGGCCGACGTCGCCGTGCTCTACCGCACCGACGCCCAGGCCGGGCCGATCGCCCAGGCGCTGACCCGGGCCGGGCTGCCGTACCAGAAGCGGTCGCACGACCTGCTCGCCCGCCGCCCGGGCGTGGCCGACGTGGTGCGCGAGGCGCGCCTGGCAGCGGGCGGCGACGTGGTCGCGCGGGTGACCGCCGCGGTGCGCTCCATAGCTACCGCCCGGGGTGAGAGGGATGCGACGGTAACCGACGTCCGCGCCGCGGGCGAGCTACTGCTGCCGCTGGCCCGGCGCTGCCGCGACGACCTGGAACGATTTCTCGGCGAGATCGCCGTGGGTGCCGAGACCGACGCGCTCGACCCGCGGGCCGAGGCGATCACGCTGCTGACCCTGCACGGCGCCAAGGGCCTGGAGTTCGACGTGGTGTTCCTGGCCGGCTGCGAGCGCGGCCTGCTGCCGCTGCGGGTGCCAGGCTCGGGGCCGCTCAGCCCGGAGGACGCCGCGGAGGAACGGCGGCTGCTGTTCGTCGGCATGACCAGGGCTCGCGAGCGGTTGCTGCTCAGCTACGCCGCCCGGCGGACTAGGCACGGTGCCGAGCAGGCGACCGGCCGGTCCTCGTTCCTGGCCGCGCTCGACCCGGCCGTGCCCCCATTGACAGGGCCCGGGCTGACCGGGCCGCCGCGTCCGCGCCGGCCCGCGGACCGCCAGTTGCGGCTCCTCTAACTGTGCCGGCTAGCTGTGCTAGCTAGCTAGCTGGCCCGGCCGCGCCCGGAGACGACCTGCAGCTCGTCGATCAGCTTGGACGCGTCCGCCTTGGACAGCGCGTCGACGTTCACGTCCCGGCCTGCCTCCCGGGCCAGCGTCTGCAGATACGACCGCTGCGGTCCGGTCATCGGCTCGTCGCCGGTGACCCAGTCCTCCGGATCCTTAGCCGGGTTTTCCTGCGGTGTCATTTCCTCAGACATGGCTCCTCCGGTGTAGGTCGCAGCCACCCCTACCCGTTCAGATCCAATTCGAACATGTGTTTCGTCCGAGCGCGCGCCGGTCCGTTCGGCGCCGAGCCCGGCCGTCACCACCAGGGCGACGCCGGCCAGCGCCCAGGGCTGGGGCACCTGGCCGAGCAGCGCGAGCCCGGCCAGCAGGGCCAGCGCCGGCTCTAGGCACATCAGGGTGCCGAACGCCGCCGTGGTCAGCCGGCGCAGCGCGTACATCTCCAGGGCGAACGGGATGACCGGGAGCAGCAGCGCCAGGCCGAGACCGGCGAGCAGCAGGTGCGGGGTCAGCGTCCTTCCGATCTCGGACCCCGCGAATGGGGTCGACACCAGGGCGGCCACCGGGATGGACACCGCGAGCCCCTCCAGCCCCGCCACCTCATCCCCGACCGCCTGGGTGAGCAGGATGTAGGCGGCCCAGCAGACGGCCGCGCCGAGGGCGAAGGCGATGCCGAGCGTGCTGCCGCCACCCTGCCACGGGTGGGTCAGCACCAGCACGCCGACCGCGGCCAGGCCGGGCCAGAGCAGCCGCCGTCGGCCGCGGCCCCTGGCGACGGCCACGCCGAGCGGGCCGAGGAACTCCAGGGCGCTGGCCGTGCCTAGCGGCATCCGGGCGACGGCCGCCATGAACAGCATGGTGACCCCGCCGGTCACCACGCCCAGGGCGATCGCGGCGAGCAGGATCCGGCGCCGGAACCGCCAGGGCCGTGGGCGCACCGCGACCAGCAGGATCAGGGCGGCCCAGGTCAGCCGGAGCCAGACCGTGCCCAGCGGGCCGAGCTGGCCGAACAGCGGGACGGACAGCGCCAGGCCGATCTGGACGCAGGTCATCGAGCCCACGGCCATCAACGTCCCGGTGCGGGCTGGCGTCACGCTCGTGCTCACGATGGCCAGTAGATCCGACCAGAATCGTCCGTGTCCACGTGAGATTAATGGACATACCGTTCATGAATAATGAATGATTTGTTCGTGGACCCGCGCCGCCTCGAACTGCTGCTCGAACTGTCCCGCCTCGGCTCGATGCGCGAGGTCGGCGAGGCGATGCAGGTCACCACGTCCACCGTGTCGCAGCAGATCGCGGCGCTGGCCCGGGAGGCGGGCACGCCGCTGATCGAGCCGGACGGGCGGCGGGTGCGGCTGACCCCGGCCGGGCGGCGGCTGGCCGGGCACGCGGTCACCATCCTGGCCGCGGTCGAGGCCGCCCGGCGCGACCTGGACCCGGCGGCCCCGCCGGCCGGGACGGTACGGGTGGCCGCCTTCGCCTCGGCGTTCCGCCAGGTCCTGCTGCCGGTGGCCCGGGTACTGGCCGGGCGGCAGCCGGAGGTCCGGCTGCACCTGCTCGAGCAGGAGCCGGCCGAGGCGCTGGGCCTGCTCGCGGCGGACGAGGTCGACCTCGCGCTGACCTACGACTACAACCTCGCGCCGGCCAGGTTCGACCGCGGCCCGTACAGCCAGCAGCTGCACAGCCGGCTGCTCGGCCCCACTCCGTGGAGCCTGGGCACGCCGTCAGGGCCGGGCCCGCGCGGCACCGCGGTGGAGGTCTTCCGCCGGTACCGGGACGACGCCTGGATCGTCAACTCGCGGAACACCGCCGACGAGGAGGTGATCCGCGTGGTGGCCTCGCTGGCCGGCTTCGAGCCGCGGATCACGCAACGCGCGGACAGCCTGGACCTGGTGCAGGACATGATCCTGGCGGGCCTGGGCGTCGGCCTACTCCCGGCTACACGGCTCCCGGCCGGCCGCCCGGTCCGCGGGGTGACGCTGCGGCGGCTGCGGCAGCCGGAGGTGATCCAGCGGTCCTACGCGGTGACCCGCCGCGGCCACGCCGCCTGGGCGCCGCTCGCCCTGGTGCTCCGGCTGGTCCAGGAGGCCATGGCGTCCTAGCGGGTTACCCGGCCGGGGTGGCGGTGTACGCGGCGATGGTCCGCTCGGCCATCGCGCGGGCCTCGGCCTCGCCGCCGCCGCCGGCGATGTGGGCCTGGCACCAGCCCTCGCCGCTGAGCTTCATGAAGCTCTTGCCTTCTTCGGACGCGGCCCAGGCCATGCCGTCTCGCGGGTCCATCGCCGGACCGCCGGACAGGTGCAGGCTCAGGCCCACGAGCGCCATGTCCCAGCCGATGCCCACCGCGGCGGGGCCGAACTCGGCCCACCGCTCGTCGCCGACGTGCGCGATGTGCTCGATCTCCAGCCGCGTCCGGTCGGCCGCCTCGGCGGTGAAGCGGACCTCGATCCAGCTCACCTCACCGCCGTACTCCCAGGTGGCGAAGAAGCACCTCGGCGGGTCACAGCGCTCGATCGTGCCGCCCGCGTTGCCTTGGAGCTGGTAGCGGCCGCCGGCCTTCAGCTCCCCTGAGACGGGCAGGAACCACCGGGGAATGCGCTCGGCGCTGGTGCACGCGTCCCAGACGTCCTCGACGGCGGCGCGGTAGGTCTGGCTGATGGTGACGGTGCGCGCCTCGCCCGCCTCGAGCACCCGCGTGCCGACCCGGCGCCGGACCGCGTTGATCTGCTGGGTCACGTCGATCATGGAGTCTTTCCCCTCTCGTTCGGTGCTGTACCGGCCGGTCTTGGGCTACCGAGGCGGCGCTCGCGCCTGCCCCGGGCCAGTTCGGTCGCCAGCGCCTCCAGGTGCGGAGTCCAGAAGCGCCGGAAGCGATCGAGCCACGCGTCGAGTTCCTGCAGCGGCCCTGAGTTCACCGCGTACAGCCGCCGGGTCCCCTCCGGCCGCACCGTCGCCAGCCCGCTGTCCCTGAGCACCTTCAGATGCTGGGATACGGCCGGCTGGGTGATCCGGAACTCCTGCTGGACGACCGCGCCGATCGCGCCGGAGGTCAGCTCGCCCTCGGCGAGCAGCTCGAGGATCCGCCGGCGCACCGGGTCGCCGAGCACATCGAATGCGTGCACAACCGGAAAATATCAAGGATGACTTATATAAGTCAAACTTTATACCTGGACGGCGGCGCCTGCCGGGAACGACCGGCGCCCATCCTGGGCGCCGTCCAGCACCCAGGCCTGCTGCCGGCCGTGTACCTGCCAGCTGCGGCCGCCGCCGGACAGGTCGACGATCGCGGTGTCCTCGTCGATGCCGATCACCGTGGTGCCGGGCGGCGCGCCCGCCGCGGCCCGGGTGGCCAGGTCCGGCGCCCAGGAGCGCATCCGGTCGAAGTGCGGCAGGACGCGCAGCCATGGCAGCACCCCGAGCCCGGGCTCGGCCGCCAGGGCCGGGGCCCGGACGGCGGGGACCCAGTCGGTGAGCGCGATCGCCCCGGCGGAGCAGCCGGCCAGCGCCGCGCCCGATCGCCAGGCGGCCTCGATGGCGGCCCAGACCCGCGTGCCGCGCAGGGTCCGGGCCAGGAACTGCGGGTTGCCGCCGGACAGGTAGACCAGGCCGGCGCCGTCGATCAGGGCGGCCAGGTCGGCGGATCCGGCGTCGTCGCGGTCCCTGACCACCACGGGGACCTGCCGCACGCCGAGCCGTTCGGCTTGGGCGGCGCCCAGGTCGAGCCAGTACTGCAGCCGGCGCTTTCCCTCGGGCGCCGCCGCGGTGGGGATCTGGACATAGCGGCCCGGGCGTCCCTCGATCAGGGCGCCCTCGACGCCCGCCATGACGGCCAGGTACTCACCGCTGCCCACCAGCGCCAGCGGGCCGGGTCCCGGATGCATGGCCCCCACCGTAGCGGAGCCAGCGTGGTTACCTTGTTACCTGACGAGCTTGTGTACCTCGCGGAATTTCGGGTTCCTGGCGTCGTGCAGCCACTCGAAGAGCACCATCTCCGAGGTCACGATCTCCGCGCCGTGCCGGCGGGCCCGGTCGATGGCGGCCGCGCGGTCGGCTGGGTCGCGCGAGCCGGTCGCGTCGGCCGCCCACACCACCCGGCGCCCGGCGTCGATCAGGTCGAGCACCGTCTGCAGGACGCAGACGTGCGCCTCGACCCCGGCCACTACGACCTCCCCCGCGGCGGGAGGCAGCAACGCGGCGAAGCCGGGGTCACCCGCCGCCGAGAACGTCGTCTTGGCCAGGACCGCCTGCGGGTAGCCGGATAGCGGCGGCACCGTCGGGCCCAGGCCCGCCGGATTCTGCTCGGTGGCGCGGACCGGCACGTCCAGCAGCGTCGCCGCCTCCGCGAGCCGTATGGCCCGGGACAGGACGACCTCGTGATCGGCGATGACGGGCATGAGCCGCTCCTGCAGGTCGATCAGCAGCAGGACGGCGCCATCGGGACTGAGCACCATTTTCCCGACGGTACTTCACCTGCGCTCATGCGGCCAGAAATGTCAGTGGTCCGGTGGAAGATGGGACCGGAAACGAAGAGCGCCAGGGTTAATACTTCAGAGCTTGAGTACGGAGAGCAGACAGATGGCAGCAGGCGATACCCAGATCACGATCGCGGGCAACCTCGTAGACGACCCGGAACTGCGGTTCACCCCGTCGGGGCAGCCGGTGGCGAAGTTCCGGGTGGCCTCAACGCCCAGGTTCCTCGACAAGAACACCAATGAGTGGAAGGACGGGGACAGCCTGTTCCTGACCTGCAACGTGTGGCGGCAGGCCGCGGAGAACGCGGCCGAGTCGCTGACCCGCGGGATGCGGGTGATCGTGCAGGGACGGCTGCGGCAGCGGTCGTATGAGACCAAGGAGGGCGAGAAGCGGACCGTGTACGAGGTGGAGGTCGACGATGTCGGCCCCTCGCTGCGGAACGCCTCGGCCAAGGTCAACCGGGCCACGCGGAACAGCTCCGGCGGCGGCCAGGGCGGCGGCCGGCCTTCCGGCGGCCCCGGCGGCTCCGGCGGCCCCGGCGGCGGGGACACCGACCCGTGGTCGTCCGACGGCGGCGGAAGCTACACCGACGAGCCCCCGTTCTGAGCCTGGCCGTACCTGGCCCTGGGCCGGCACCGCCCCTGGGCCGGCACGGGCCTAGCCGGAGAACGGCGGGCGCCTGGCGTTGGCCGAGCGGCGGCGGCCTTCCTCGATCCAGGCCGGTATCGCGTCGGTATCGGCCCCGGCCTTGCGGCACAGCTGCGCGGCCGACCGGGCCAGCGGCTCGTCCAGCTCGCCCTCGCTGGTTCCCTCGAAGATCCCGGCCACCTGGGCCAGCAGGTCGGCCCGGCCGCAGGCCAGCGCGCGGAGTTCGGCCAGCGCGGCCGCTTCCTCCTCCTCGGTGAGCGGGCGCCACTTGGCGCGATGCCGCGCCTCGCCGGTCAGCTGAGCCACCAGAATCCGGTCGGCCTCCGGCCGCGCTCTTTGATCCCCCATTCGTATAGTGTCGCTGACCTGCGGCGATATGGCCAGCATGAAAGCTGCGGAGAGTAGCCGGGACACATTCGCACCAGCCGGGGCAATCAGCTGGTTTCGATCGTCCTGCGCGGATTGCCCCGGATGGGCACCGTGGCCGTGCCGTCCTCAGTCCGCGGTTTTGGTTTTGATGAGCGGCGCGTCCCGCCCGAGCTCGCGGAACCCGACGCTGTAGTACAGCCCGCGCGCCTGGGGATGCCCCGGCGCACCCAGGCAGGCGACCGTCATATGAGTGGCCCCGGCCGCCCGCGCCAGATGCATCCCGTGCAGAAGCATCGCCCTTCCCAGCCCCAGACGCCGGTAGTCCGGATGCGTCCCGACCGGCTCGAACTCAGCGGTCTTGTTCGCTTCGTCGAGCCACATGATCGTCGAGGATGCCATCGTTCCGTCTGGCGCCTCCACCAGGATGTGCAGGTCGCCGCGATACGTCGCCGTCTGCCGGACGCCCTGGTAGCCCTCTGCCGTGTACGTCGAGGGAGCCCAGGCGTCCAGATGGGCCTGGACCGCAGCCTTCGGCCCGGCCTCGTCGGCGGTGCGGAACCGGAATCCGTCTGGCAGTACCGGCTGTTCCACGTCGGTGAGGTCCCGCTCGTTGAGCTGGGTCCAGGACCCGGCGTCGCCCAGCGAGGCTGGGTCGGTCACGTAGCCGTGGGCCGCCCATCGCTTCAGGGCGAACTCATCGGCGGCGCTCGGCATCACCGTACGCTCGATGTCCGCCGCCGTACCGTCGTACCAGTCGATCACCTCGTCAACCAGCCCGGCGTGGTCGGGATGGACCTGATACGCCAGATAGGCGCCGGTGACGTCCTTCACCGACCCGTCGCTCCGCCTCACCTGGTGCGGAAGATAGGCCCAGCTCCACGCCACCAGATCCCCGCCAGAGAACCACAGCCGACGCGGCCAGCTTGCGCCGTCGGCGGCGTGCCCCTTGCCCCAGATCCAGGCCAGCTCGCCGAACGACGCGTCGCTGTTCACCAGGTCCGGGCGAGTGGCGGTGACACGCTGCGCCAGACCCTGCATGAGCTGCACGTCCGCAGCGGTCACAAGCTCGAAGTTCGTCATATTGCGCCACTGTGCCAGGACTCCGCAGAGCCGTCGAACCGTTTTCCGGGCCGCCGATCGCGGCAGTCACAGCTCCGCGGCTGTATCATCCACCGCTCGCGCGGCTCTTACAGTTACTCTTAAGTAACCCCATCACCCGTGCGGGTGGGTTGCGGAGGCAGACGTGCCTGCTGTGGTCTTTGGTCCTGATCGGGTGATAGGCCGCGGCCGCCCCCGGACCGGCTTGGTGCTAGGCGCGGGCGGCGTGCTCGGCGCGGCCTGGATGACCGGCGCGCTGGTCCGCCTGCAGGAGCGCCTTCCGGCCGCCGACGTCGATCTCCTCGTCGGGACCAGCGCGGGCAGCGTGCTGGCCGCCGCGCTGCGCTGCCGCGCATCGCTGGACGAGATCGTGGCGTGGCAGTGCGGGGACGCCAGCGGGATGCTGAGCGAATCGATGGTGCTCGCCGCGCAGGACGGGCCGCTGCCGCCGTTGCCGCGGCTGCGCCCCGGCTCGCTGCCGCTCGCGCGCGCGGCGCTGCTCCTCCAGGTGCCGCCCTGGGTGGGGGCGAGCGGCTGGCTGCCGCACGGCCGGGGCCGGCACGCGGCGCTCCGGTCGCTGGTCAGTGCGCTGCAGGAGCGCCATCGCCCGGACGCCGGGAGCTCAGATGCCGGGAGCTTGGCCGCCGGAAGCTGGGCCGACGGCCGCACCTGGATCGTGGCCGTGGACTACGACAGCGGGCACCGGGTGCTGTTCGGCCACCCGGGTGCCCCGCGGGCATCGCTGGCCGACGCCGTGGTCGCCTCCTGCTCGATCCCGGGCTGGTACGAGCCGGCTCGCATCAGCGGCCGCCGGTACGTGGACGGCGGCGTCCGCTCGGCCACCTCCCTCGGCGTCGTGGCCGACACGGACATGCAGGAGATATACGTGCTCGCGCCGATGGCCAGCACCGAACCCGATCATCCGCTCCAGCCGCACCTGCGGCTCGAGCGGAGGGTCAGGCAGATGTTCACCCGCGCGCTGATCCGTCGGGCGAGAGCACTCGGCGCACAGGGCAAGCGCGTCACGGTCGTGACGCCGGGCCCGCGCGACCTCGCCGTCATGGGCGCCAACCTGATGGACCCCCGCCGCCGGCAGGACGTGCTGGAGGTCTCCCTGCGCAGCTCGACCGGGCTGGGCCTACAAGCCCAGGTCGCCTAGCTCCTTGTGCAGGTCCGCACGCGGGTTGTTCGCAGGCACGGCGACCGTGGTGGCGGGCGGACGGCCGCCGGATTCGCCGGAGACCTTGCCCCGGGCCGTCCCTGAGACCGCACGCCGGGACCGGAAGATCCAGCCCGCGGCGATCCCGCCGATCAGCCCGCCCAGGTGGCCCATCCAGCTCACGCCGGGCGTCCCCGGTATCGCCACGGTCAGGATGTAGGCGTAGGACAGCGCCATGACCACCGCGGCGAGCGCGTCGATGAGGTTCCGGTCGATCAGGCCGCGGGACAGCACGTAGCCGAAGTAGCCAAAGATGAGCCCGCTGGCCCCCACCGTGAGCTCGTTGTTGCCCTGGAACAGCCAGACGGCCAGGCCGCTGGTAACCGCGACGAGCACTGTCACCCCGAGGAACTTGGTCACACCGCGGTAGGCGGCGAGCAGGCCGAATACGAACAGCGGCCCGGAGTTCCCCTCGATGTGATCCCAGGAGAAATGCAGGAACGGCGCCGAGAAGATCTGCGGCAGCCGCCCGATGCTGCGCGGCAAGATGCCGTAGTCATAGTCGAGCCGGTAGTGGTCGGCCCAGTTGAAGATCTGGAGCACCCAGATCAGCGCGATGAACCCGACCATGAGGAAGAAGGCCTTCCTCGCCTCGGCCACGTCGATTTCCGGTGCCCGCACCGCACCGCGCTTACGCCCCCCGGTTTGACTCGTCATGCTCACATTGTCCCCCCGCCGTGGCGCGATGCGGCCTCCTCCGAGCGGATTCGGAGAACTCAGTCAGCTAGCCGGTCCCGGTAGGCGCGCATCTTGGCACGCGCGCCGCAGATCTGCATGGAGCACCACCGAGACCGGCTGGACGCGGACCGGTCGTAAAACGCCCAGCCGCACCGCCGGCCCGGGCAGCACTTGAGGCGGCCCCAGGTGCCGGCCGTGGCGGCCTCGGCGATGGCCGCGGCGACGCCGCCGATGACCCGGCTGAACGGATCGTGGTCCGCGCTCACCAGGCGCACGCCCCCGGCCGGGTCCACCGCCAGGGTCAGGCGGCTGGGGGCCAGCGCCATGGTCAGCCTGCTGGCGGCCTCAGGATCTTCCCGCCGCTCGACGTGACCGCTGAGCACCTGCCTGGTCGCCTCGCGCAGTTCCACCACCGCGGCCCGCTGGACGCCGGTCAGGGCGGACCGGGCCGGCAGCAGGCCGACTGCGGTGAGCCACCGGGCCGCCTCGGGGGCGGTGGCGAGCAGGTCTCGTCCGGTCTCCGCGTTCAGCGTGTTCACCAGGGCCTGGATCAGCCGCAGCGAGCCCGGGGCCGGCGCCCGGGAACCGGGGTCAGAGCCGGCGGTGGGCAGTGGGGCGTCGTTACCCTCGATCACGCTTCTATGGTAACTGCTGAGAGCTTGCTGAGGATATATTGCTTGGATGGGTTACCTCTGAAAGACTCTCGAAGGTAATGTCAGGGCCCGCCGCGCACGGGGGCGGCGGCGGGCCGGGCGCGGTGGCGCGGCGACCGCTGGCTGGGTATGAGCGTGGCAACGTGCACATAAGAGCGGTGTTGCCCGACACCGGCCGGGCGGGGGTCAGGTGCCGGTGCGGCGGGGGGTGTCCTGGCTGAGCGCCTGGGCGCTGGCCCGGATCACGTCGGGGTCGAAGCCCGCCTCCAGGGCGGCCAGCGCGGCGTCCAGGTAGAAGGTCAGGTCGGCGTCGGCCCGGGCGGACCAGCGGTCGTAGGCCGCACGGCAGGCGGCTAGGGTGGCGCGGCCGACGGCGAGCGGGTAGAGGGAGTCGGCGGGCTGACCCGTCCGGGTGGCGGCGAAGTCGCTGATGGCCCGCTCCCACGCGTCGTAGTGCAGGGCGGCGCTGGACTGCAGTGCGGGCACGTTACCGATCAGGTTCATCCGCATCCGCAGCTCGGGGACGTCCGGCGGTCCGTAGTGGTTAGCCGCGACCACGGCGCGGCGGATGGCGTCCATCATCGGTACCCCGGCCGGCACCTCGGCCAGCGCGGCCCGGATCAGGTCCACCTCGTGGTCGAACTCGCTCCACAGCACGCTGGTCTTCGAGCTGAAGTAGCGGAAGAACGTCCGCTTGCTGACGCCGGCTTCGGCCGCGATCTGCTCGATGGTGGTGTTGTCGAAGCCCTGCTCGGTGAACAGGCGCAGGGCGATCAGCTCCAGCTCACGCCGGCTGGTGCCGGGCGGCCGGCCGCGCCGGGGCTCGGTCGCCGCCCTGCCGATCGATGCTGGGCTGGTCAACACCGTCTGCCTCCTGGACAAGCCTTGCTTATGGCACAAGGTGACGTTAACATGCGGATTATATTCGTCACCGCGTGACGGAAATGGTGCCGCCGCATTCATTGTCCACGTCTGCGCAGCTAGGGAGAGCGTCATGAGCGAGAGTGTCGCGACCGCCGAGATCACCGAGAACCAGGACAAGGCCGCGGATCCCGAGCTGGCAAGCCCCGAGCTGGCAAGCCCCGAGCTGGCGAGCGCAGAGCTGGCGAGCGCAGAGCTGCTGGTGGAAGAGGTCTCCATCGACGGCATGTGCGGTGTCTACTGAGACGGCGTTGACCAAGATACAGCCGCGGGCGGGGTTCGATCTCGACCGCCCCTGGCAGCTGCACCCGCAGGTGTCGGTCCGGCCGGAGCGGTTCGGCGCGCTGCTCTACCACTTCGGCACCCGCCGCCTGTCGTTCCTGAAGAGCCCCGCGCTGCTCACCGTGGTGCGTGAGCTCGGCGAAGCGCCCAGCGCGCGGGAAGCCTTCCGGCGGGCCGGGGTGACCGAGGCCGAACTGCCCGCCTACACCGCCGCCCTGCAGACGCTGGCCGCCTCCCAGATGATCCGTGCCCGGGAGGACTCATGACGCAGGCCGGCAAGACACAGCCCGGCAGCCCACAGGCCCTGGTGGAGCAGTTCCAGTACGGCCTGGACGCGCCGATCTGCCTGACCTGGGAGCTCACGTACGCTTGCAACCTGTCCTGCGTGCACTGCCTGTCCAGCTCCGGCCGCCGGGACCCGCGCGAGCTGACTGCCGCGCAGTGCCGGGCGGTGATCGACGAGCTGGAGCGGATGCAGGTGTTCTACGTGAACATCGGCGGCGGCGAGCCCACGGTCCGTCCCGACTTCTGGGACCTGGTCGACTACGCCACCGCGCACCACGTGGGGGTGAAGTTCTCGACCAACGGGATCAAGATCACCCCGGAACGAGCCCGCCGCCTGGCCGCCAGCGACTACGTCGACGTGCAGATATCGCTTGACGGCGCGACCGGGCAGGTCAACGACGCGGTCCGCGGCCCAGGCTCGTACGCCACCGCGCTGCGGGCGATGGGCAACCTGGCCCGGGCCGGATTCCGGGGCTTCAAGATCTCCGTGGTGGTGACCAGGCAGAACGCGGGCCAGCTGGATGACTTCCAGGCGATCGCGGACCGGTTCGGCGCGCAGCTGCGGCTGACCCGGCTGCGGCCATCCGGCCGCGGCGCGGACGTCTGGGACGAGCTGCACCCCACCGCGGGCCAGCAGCGGCAGCTCTACGACTGGCTGATGGCCCGCGGCGAGCAGGTGCTCACCGGCGACTCGTTCTTCCATCTGGCCGGCTACGGGGACCCGCTGCCGGGCCTGAACCTGTGCGGCGCGGGCCGGGTGGTCTGCCTGATCGACCCGGTCGGCGACGTCTACGCGTGCCCGTTCGCCATCCACGAGGCCTTCCTGGCCGGCAACGTCCGCGGCCCCGGCGGCTTCGCCGCGGTGTGGCGGGAGTCGGAGCTGTTCGCCGATCTGCGCCGGCCGCAGACCGGGGGCGCCTGTCAGGCGTGTTCGGCCTACGACTCGTGCCGCGGCGGGTGCATGGCGGCCAAGTTCTTCACCGGGCTGCCGCTGGACGGCCCCGACCCGGAGTGCGTCAAGGGGCATGGCGAGCACGCGCTCGCGGCGGTCGCCGGGGCCCCCGTGCCCAGGCCGTTCGGTGATCATTCGCACCGGAACCGGCCGGTGCCGGTCACCATTGGCCGCAGACCTGATCGCGCCTGCGACGAGAACCCGCTGGCCGGTTTCCGTCCCTGATCAGGCCTCGCAGCAGGTCACGGTGAGAACTGCGTTCGCGGTTGTGGAAGGAGTGACGTAAGTGGCAGGAAAGCTGACCGATTCTCACCTGGCGGCTACACCGGCGTCGCGCCCGCCCTGGGCGCGATCTTTACCCATTGAGGAGCCAACGTGTCCGTTGTCGTCGTCGCCACCATCGTCCCGCGGCCCGAGCACCGCGACGAGGTCATCGCGACCATCTCCGAGACCGTCGCCAAGGTGCACGACGAGGACGGCTGCGAGCTTTACGCCCTGCACCAGGCGGACGACCGGCTGGTGATGGTGGAGAAGTGGGCCAGCGCCGACGCGCTGCGCGCGCACAGCCGGGGCGCGGCGCTGGCCGCGCAGGGCCCCAGGCTGGCGGGCAAGCTTGCCGGGCCGGCCGAGGTCATCGTGCTGCAGGCGGTGCCGGCCGGGGACCCGGCCAAGGGCCAGCTGTGACCGGCCGCGTCGCGCTCGTCACGGGCGCGGCGCGGGGCATCGGCGCGGCCACGGTCGCGGCGCTGGCGGCGGACGGCTGGCGGGTGGTCGCGGTGGACCTGTGCGCGGACGACCCGGCGCTGCCGTACGCGCTGGGATCGCGCGCCGAACTGGACCGGGTGGTCGCGGCGGCGCCGGATCCGGCCGCGGTCGCGGCCGCCGAGGCCGACGTGCGGGACCCGGACGCGCTGGCCGCGGCGGTGCGGCTGGCGCAGGAGCGATGGGGCGGGCTCGACGCGGCGGTCGCGGCCGCGGGGGTCATCGCCGGCGGGGTCCCCGCCTGGCAGGTCCCGCCCCGCCAGGAACAGGCGGTGCTCGACGTGGACCTAGGCGGCGTGCTGAACCTGGCCCGTGTGGCGGTGCCAGCCCTGCTCCGCCGGCCGGAGCCGCGCCGGGGCCGCTTCGTGGCCGTCGCCTCGGCCGCCGCCACCCGAGGCCTGCCGATGCTCGCCGCCTACTGCGCCGCCAAGGCCGGGGTGGCCGGATTCGTCCGCGCGCTGGCCGCCGAACTAGGCGGCACTGGCGTCACCGCCAACGCGGTCAGCCCGGGCTCGACGCAGACCCCGATCCTGGACGAGAGCGCCCGGCTCTACGGGCTGCCCGCGGCCGGGGTCTTCGCGACCCAGCAGCCGCTCGGCCGGCTGGTGTCCCCGGCCGAGGTGGCCGCGGTCATCGCGTTCCTGGCCGGGGACGGCGCCAGCGCCATGACCGGGGCGATCGTCCCGGTCGACGGCGGCCTGGCCCTGTTATTCCTCGAGGGCTCTACTCCTCAAGGGCTCTACTCCTCAAGGGCAGCGTCCAGGGTGATGTCCACGCCGGTGAGCGCCTTGCTGACCGGGCAGCCCGCCTTGGCCGCCTGGGCGGCCTCGAGGAACTGCTCCGCGTTCAGGCCGTCCACCTCGCCGCGGACGGTGAGCTTGATGCCGGTGAGCTTGAAGCCGCCGGCCGGGTCCGGTCCGAGCGACACGTCGGCCTGCACGTCGAGCGCCTGCGGGGTGCCGCCGGCCTGGCCGATCAGCGCGGACAGCTGCATGGCGTAGCAGGCCGAGTGGGCGGCCGCGATGAGCTCCTCCGGGCTGGTGAATCCCCCCGCGTCCTCCGCGGCCCGCCTGGGGAAGGACACTTCGAAGGTAGCGAGCTTGGAACTCGTCAGCTCGACCTTGCCCACGCCCTGCTCCAGGGTCCCGGTCCAGCCAGTGCGTGCGGTGCGAGTTGGCATGCGTTCTCCTCATCGGTTTCGATCAGGGTCGTCTTTCGATCTGGCGTCGGTCCCCACCCTAGACCGGCTCTCGCCGGGAGGGTCACGTAGGTTGGCATGCATGCCAGCTAAGAAGAGGAGCGTCCTGGGACCGACGATCTTCGTCCTGTTCGGGGCGACCGGCGACCTGGCCAAGCGCCTGGTCCTGCCCGCTTTCTACCGACTCGCCCAGGAGGACCTGCTGCCACGGGAGTGGCTGCTGGTCGGCAACGGCCGCGGCGACGTCGCGCACGAGGATTTCCGCAAGCACGTGCGGGACGTGCTCGGGGAGTTCGGCCCGAAGCCGGCGAAGAAGGAGTGGAAGGCGTTCGCCGAACGGGTGTTCTTCGCCGGCGGCGGCTTCACCAGCGACAGCCCCGGCAGCCTGCTTGACGACCTGGCCAAGGCGCGCGAGTCGCTGGGCGGCGACCCGCAGCTCGTGCACTACCTGGCGGTGCCGCCGGTGGCGTTCGAGGAGCTAACCAGGGCGCTCGGCCAGCACGGGCTGGCCAGGAACGCCAGGGTGGTGTACGAGAAGCCGTTCGGCACCTCACCGGCGTCGTTCCGCACCCTGGACCGGGTGGTCCACTCGGTCCTGGACGAGCAGCAGGTCTACCGCATCGACCACTTCCTGGGCAAGGAAGCCACCCAGGACCTGCACCTGCTGCGCTTCGCCAACGGCCTGTTCGCCGCGATGTGGAACCGCGAGCACGTCGAGTCGGTGCAGATCGACGTGCCGGAGAAGCTCGGCATCACCGACCGTTCGGTGTTCTACGACGCGACCGGCGCGGTGCTCGACATGCTCGTCACGCACCTGTTCCAGGTGGCCGCAGAGGTGGCGATGGAGCCGCCGGCCAGCCTGGGCGCGCTGGACCTGCAGGCCGCGCGCGAGAAGGTGATCAAGTCGTTCCGGCCGCTCGACCCGGCCGAGGCGGTGCTCGGCCAGTTCACCGGGTACCGCTCCGTGCCAGGGGTGGCGGCCAAGTCCGATCAGAACACGTACGTGGCGGCGAGGCTGTGGATCGACAACCCGCGCTGGCGCGGCGTGCCGTTCTACCTGCGCACCGGCAAACGGCTGGCCGAAACCAGGCAGCGGGTCAGCCTCGTCCTGCGAGAGCCGGCCGGGCCGCTGGCCGGACAGCTGTCCGGCGAGGGGAACGTGCTGTCGTTCTCGCTGGCCGGCGACGGGGAGATCGACCTGTCCCTGGTGGCCAAGCGGCCGGGCCCCGGGCTCGACCTGGACCATGGCACCGCCGCGTTCCCGCTGTCCCGCCTGCCCGGCGCTGACCCGCTGCCGCCGTACGTCCGGCTGATCCACGACGCCCTGACCGGCGACCGATCGCTGTACACCCGCCCGGACGGGCTGGCCGCGGCGTGGAAGGCGGTCGGGCCGCTGCTGTCCAACCCGCCCCGGGTCGCGTCCTACCCGCCGGGCTCGTCGAGGCCGGCCGGGGCACGCAAGCTCATCGCGCCGGGACGGTGGCTGCTGGGGCAGTGATCTGGTTACTGAGTCCTAGCTGGCCGGCCAGGGTGGCGTGATCCCACAGGATCCGCTGGGAGCGGATCCTGGTGCGGTCGAAGCCGACGACGGCGATGGCCAGCACCTCGGCCCGCCGGAAGGTCGGCTCGATCCCGGGCAGCAGCCAGGGCAGTTCCCGGTTGTGAGTGAACGACACCGTCGTCTCGTCCACCAGCCGCCACCGGTCCACCGTGCGGGAGATCCTGCTCAGCTTCAGGTCATCGGGGAGGTACGGGAGGAACTGATCGGCGTAGAAGCGCTCGACGGCCCGGCGTCCGGCCGCGCCGGTCATGGCCGGAATGTGCGTTACGGCGGTCTCGGCCGCGAGCGGGGCGAGCGCCGCGGTGAGGTCGCGGCGTCTGAGCAGGGCTTGCTGGTGCGCATCCCAGGCCTGCTCCAGGTCGCGCATGAACTGGGCGATACTCGGGGTCACGGTTTCAGGCCTACCCAGTATCCCGAACGGACGTCGTTCCCGCCCTGCCTCACTTTGACGCATCCGCGATGAGGTCGTGGGGATGGCTGGCCGCCTCGAGCAGCGCTTGTGCCTGCTCGGTGAGCCTTGCGTTCCCTGCCGCTCCGCCTCGGCAAGTCACATGAATACCAGGTGTCCGACGGCCACTTGGCTGCGCCGCGGTTACCGGGGCGTGGCGGGGACTGGGGTCAGTTCCCCTGGTGCGGGCCTGCCGAGCCGGGTGCAGGACGCGCCGAGCGCGCTCATGGCCAGCCCGATGACCGGGAACCAGATCAACATGAAGATGTACACGGCCGCGCCCGAGCTGGCATTGGCCTCGTAGCGGTACGCGGCAATCGCCGTCAGCTGGTGACCGTGGTTGAGCCAGTGCAGCAGCCATGAGGACCTGAGCATCAGCGCGATCGTGCCGGTGCCGAGCGCGGAGACGAACAACGCGGCGACCCCGTTCGCCAGTACCCCGGCGGCGATGCCCTGGCCGATCCTGACATTGCGGGGCAGTGCGGCGCCACCGGGGCCGCGGCCGCGCCATGCGGCCAGCGCGCCGGCCGCGGCCGGCCCGCCGAACAGCAGGATCCAGGCCAGCGCCACCAGCGGATCGGCCTTCGATCCCGGCAGCCACGGATCGCTGGCGTCGTGGCTGAGCCCGAGGGGTGCCACCGCGTACATGACCACGCCGAACAGCAGGCCCGTGGTCGTGCCGATGGCCAGCGCGCTCCGGGTGACCTGGGAGCGCCGCGAGGTTAGAAAGAGAATGACGCCCGCGTATGCGATGGTCATCAGCAGGAGCGCGATCTCGCCCGCCCAGGGCGGACCTCCGGTCGACCTGCCGGGCGCCCCACCGCAGCCCTGGGAATCGCCGCTCCAGCCCTGGGCGACGCAGAAGACGTACTTGTACGCGGGCCGCGCCGGCGTCAGGTTGGCGAACGCCTCGACGATGGTCAGGCCCGGCATGAGGGCCAGGATGGCCGCGCAGCAGAAGACGCGCAGGGACCGGCCGGCCCGGCTGGGGCTGGGCGGCCCGAAGAACCGCCGGGCCAGCAGCGGCAGCCCGGCCAGTATCAGCACCGTGGCGATCACGTGGAACTGGCTGACCGCCGCGTGGCCGATCGCCGGCTGCGGCCAGGCCGCCCAGGCCGCGACTCCGGCGACCGCCGCGAACAGCGCCGCGCGGGCGATCCGGCGCGGCATCAGCGCCTCCCGCGCGATCACCCAGACCCCGCCGGCCCGCCAGGCCAGCCGCGTCAGCCCCGGCGGCACCTCGTGCGCCTCGGCCCAGATAGCCGCGACCCAGTCGCGCCGCCCGGCGGGCAGCAGCCACGCCGCGGCGCGCCTGGCCGCGGCGGCCGCCTGGTTCAGCTTGTTCATGGCACCACCCCCATGACCGCGCCGCGGACGGCCGGCGTCCGCGCCGCCTTGGCAGCCGTCGGCCTGGTCGCGCTGGCCAGCGCCACCGAGGCGCTGGCCAGGCCGGCCGCCGTCAGCCGGTACAGGTGACGCCGCGGACGGCCCGGCCCGGGCTCGTCCTGCCAGCAGGCCTCGACCATGCCCCGGTCCGCCAACCGGATCAGGATCGGGTACAGCGTGCCGGACTTCAGGCCCGTCTGCTTAGCCAGCGCGTACCCGTGCTGCCACTGCGAGGGCTGGTCGCACAGCGCGGCCAGCACCGACAGCGTCTGCGCGGAGAACCCGGGGGACGACGTCACCCACGTCACTCTACATAGGTAGAGGCCGTACGTCTACGTAGGCTGGCGTGGATCCTGGCCGCCGGTCCCGCGGTGGCCGCCGACAGCAGCCGACGGCGAGCCCGAGTCGATCCGGTGTGGGAACCCTGTGATCCAAGCCGGTCGCGGGCACAGGTCCAGCACTCGGTCCCTGACAGCTCGACATCCTCGGCCATCGGCACCCCGCCGGCCGGGCAGGTGCTCTGCGGCGGGAATCCGAGCGCGAATCCGGCCCAGTAAAGGCCCTGGCGTCAGACCGGGTACACAGCCTCGATCTTCTCCCAGCACCACGAGTCTCATTTCAACCATGCGCACCGATATCGCGGACCGGCGTGGATATCCCGGGAAATGTCAGAGCCCGGCGGTAGAATCGAAATCAGATCCTAGAGGTGTTTCCGGGAAGGAGCAGGACCGGCAGCAGCAGCGACGAACCGCGGTGGGAGGGAGGTGACCCCGGTGGGTACTGCCCCGGCGTGTGCCCGTGAGGCGCTGGACATGGTCCGCGCCGGGCTGGGCTACCTCGCCGCTGCGGACGCTAGCCAGCTCGCCGCCGCGACCCAGGCGGAGTGCCTGCGGGAGCTGGAGCAGGCCGATGCGGTCGCGGTCGCGGCGCGGGCCTTGGTGCTGTCAGCGTTCACCGCCGGGCAGGGGTACGCCGATGACGCGGAGTACAGCGCGGTGTCGTGGCTGATGCACCGGACCGGGATCACCCGGGGCGCCGCGGTCGGCCACGCCGCCTGGGCCAGGCGGACCCGGACCCATCCGAAGGTGGTCGCGGCGCTGGCCGCCGGGCAGGTCTCCGAATCGGTCGGGCGGCTGATCTGCCTGTGGACGAACCGGCTGCCGGAGAAGTTCCGGGACCAGTCCGACGAGGTCCTCCTGGCCGCCGCGGCGGCCGGCCTGGGGGTGGAGGAGCTGGCGTCGCTGGCCGCGCAGATGTACGAGCGGGCCCGCGGCGACCTCCCGGATCAGGACCCGGGCCGGGACTTCGCCGACCGGGGGCTGAAGCTGGCGACCACGTTCGGCGGGGCCGGGGTCATCCACGGAGAGCTGACGGCGGAGTGCGCGGAGGTGGCCGGGCGGGTGCTGGACGCGCTGGGCGCCCCGGCCGGCAAGGACGATGACCGGACGAAGGAGCAGCGGTACCACGACGCGCTGGCCGAGGCGATGCGGCGGCTGGTCGCCAGTGACCTGGTGCCGGGGCGGGCCGGGCAGCCGGTGAAGGCGTGGGTGCACCTGTCGCTGGCGGACCTGCTGCTGCTCGACCGCGACTCGGCTTTGCAGGAGCAGTGGACCGCCCGGGTGCGGGAGCGGTGGGCCGGGTGCCGGGCGTTCGCGTCCGAGACCGGCAGCGACGGCGGCGCCTGGCTCGACGGCGACGCCGCCGAGGGCATCGCGTGCGACGCGGCGATGGCCCCGCTGGTCACCGGCGACGTCAACATCGACGCCCTGGAAGACCTGATCCGGCTGTGCGCGGAACTCGAGCGGCACCGCCGGGCCGGCGACAGCGGACGCCCGGACACGCCGGCCCCGGACACCACTCAGGCCTGGGCGGCGCTGGAGCAGGCGGTCATCGGCAAGGCCGTCGACCTGCTGTCGGGTCCGGGCGGGCTGGCGAGCTTCTTGCGGCGGCGGCAGCTGGGGGCGCGGCTGGGCGGGCCGAGCCTGCCGCTGGACATCGGCTACGCCGAGTCGATCCCCGCCGGGATCCGCAACGCGGTGGTGCTGCGGGACCGCAAGTGCCGGTGGGCCGGCGGCTGCAACCAGCCCGCCTCCGCCTGCGACGTCCACCACACCAAACACAAGGCCCACGGCGGCAAGACCAGCACCAAGGACTGCGTCCTGTTGTGCTTTTTCCACCACCAGATCGTCATCCACCAGCAGGGCTGGACCCTGGTCCTCAACCCGGACGGGACCACGACCGCCTGGAACAAGAACAAGACCAAAGTACTGCACAGCCACGGGCCGCCCGTCCGCCCCGGGTGACGCCCGGGTGACGGCCAGGGACGAGTACCGGATGACGCCGGCTGGGAACCGAGTGCCGCGGCGTCATCCGGGGCTGCCCGTTACCGGGAGGAATGTCGGCGGGCGGAGGTACCGTGAGCGCGTGCTCGAGTCGTTCCATCCCGCCGTGCGTAGCTGGTTCGAGGGCCGGTTTCCGGCGGGGCCGACCGAGCCGCAGGCCGCGGGGTGGCGGGAGATCGCCGCAGGCCGACACACATTGATCGCGGCGCCGACCGGATCCGGCAAGACGCTGGCGGCGTTCCTGGTCTGCATCGACCGGTTCTACCGCGCCCAGGATCTGTGCTGCGCGCACGACCTGTACTGCGGGCACGAACTGCTGGCGGCGGGGGCCCCGGAGGGAGCGGAGGAGGGGGCGACGCCGGAAGGAGCAGGGCCGGCCGGGTCGGGGCCGCAGGTGGTGTACGTGTCGCCGCTGAAGGCGCTGGCCACCGACATTCAGCAGAACCTGGAGGCGCCGCTGCGGGAGATCGCCGCGGTGGCCGGGCGGCTCGGGCTGACTGCGCCGGCCATCACCGTGGCGGTCCGGACCGGCGACACGGCGGCGGCCGAGCGGGCCGCCATGCTCAAGCACCCGCCGGACATCCTGATCACCACGCCGGAGTCGCTCTACTTGCTGCTGACCGCGGAAAAGAGCCGGGCCATGCTGCGCAGCGCCCGCACGGTGATCGTGGACGAGATCCACGCGGTTGCCGGGAACAAGCGCGGCTCGCACCTGACCCTCACCCTGGAACGGCTGGCGCACGTCGCGGAGCAGCCGGTGCAGCGGGTGGGCCTGTCCGCCACCCAGCGGCCGATCGAGACCGTCGCCCGGCTGCTGGTGGGCGCGGGCCAGGACCGCGACAACGCGGACGGGTCGCCGCGGTGCGCGATCGTGGATTCCGGCCACCGCCGGCGGCTGGACCTGGCCCTGGAAATGCCCGACGACGAACTCGGCGCGGTCCCGACCACGGAGCAGATGGCGCAGATCCTGGACATGATCGCGGGCCACGTAACCGCCCACCGGACCACGCTGGTGTTCGTCAACACCCGCAGCATGGCCGAGCGGGTCGCCCACCAGCTCGGGGAACGGCTCGGCGACGAGCTCGGCGCGCAGGTGGCCGCGCACCACGGGTCGCTGTCCCGGGGCCGCAGGCAGCGGGTAGAGGCCCGGCTGCGGGCCGGGGACCTGCGGGCCCTGGTGGCCACCGCCTCGCTCGAGCTCGGCATCGACGTGGGGCCGGTGGAGCTGGTGTGCCAGATCGGCTCGCCGCGCAGCTTCGCCACCTTCCTTCAGCGGGTCGGCCGGTCCAACCACACCCGCACCGGGACGCCGTCCGGGCGGCTGTACCCGACCACCCGCGACGAGCTGGTGGAGTGCGCCGCGCTGCTGCGCGGCACGCGGCAGGGGCGGCTGGACGCCATCGTGGTCCCTGAACGGCCGCTGGACATCCTGGCGCAGCAGATGGTGGCCGAGTCGGCCGCCGAACCCTGGGCCGAAGGCGAGCTGCTCGGCCTGGCCCGGCAGGCGGCGCCGTTCCGTGACCTGCCCGCCGAGGACTTCGAGGACATCACCGACCTGCTCGCCGAGGGGATCCGCACCGGCCGCGGCAGGCGCGCCTACTACCTGCACCGCGATCGGGTGAACGGCACCGTCAAGGCCCGCCGGGGCGCCCGGCTGGCCGCGCTGACCTCGGGCGGGGCCATCCCCGAGCTCGGCGACTTCCGGGTCGTGGCCGAACCCGACGAGGTCCAGATCGGCACCGTCCACGAGGAGTGGGCGGTGGAGAGCAGGCCGGGCGACGTGTTCCTGCTCGGCACCCACTCCTGGCGCATCCGCCGGGTGGAGCCGGGTACGGTCCGGGTGACCGACGCGCACGGCGCGCCGCCGTCGGTGCCGCACTGGCAGGGCGAGGCGCCCGGGCGGACCCGGGAGCTGTCTGAGGAGGTCTCGGCGCTGCGGCAGGCCGTGGCGGACAGCGATCCCGCGGAGGCCAGAAAATGGCTCGAGGAGGAGTGCGGCATCGGCCGGGCCGCGGGCGAGACCATCGTGGCCTACCTGCGGGCCGGGCTGGCCGCGCTCGGCGCGCTGCCCACCATGGACACCATCATCCTGGAGCGCTTCTTCGACGAGGCCGGAGGGATGCAGCTGGTCGGGCACGCGCCGTTCGGCGCGCGGGTGAACCGGGCGTTCGGGCTGGCGCTGCGCAAGCGGTTCTGCGTCACGTTCGACTTCGAGCTGCAGGCGGCGGCCAGCGACAACGCCATCCTGCTCTCGCTCGGGCCGCAGCATAGCTTCCCGCTCGAGCAGGTCCCGAAGTTTCTCGCGTCGGCGAGCGTCGAGCAGGTGGTCCGGCAGGCCGTGCTGACCGCGCCGCTGTTCCAGTCCCGCTGGCGGTGGAACCTGAACACCTCGCTGACCATCCTGCGGATGCGCGGCGGGCGGAAGAACCCGCCCGCCATCCAGCGGATGGAGGCCGACGACCTGATGGCGGCGGTGTTCCCGGTGCTGGCCGCGTGCCAGGAGAACGTGGCGCCCGGCCCGATGGAGATCCCCGACCACCCGCTGGTCCGGCAGACCCTGGAGGACTGCCTGCACGAGGCGATGGACATTGACGGGCTGCGGGACCTGGTGGCCGGCATCGAGGCCGGCCGGATCTCCGTCATCACCCGGGACACCACCGAGCCTTCCGTGCTCGCCCACGAGATCCTGAACGGCCCGCCGTTCACGTTCCTCGACGACGAGACGGAGGCCGGGAACCGCCGTAGCCGGCAGGTGCAGGTCCCCAGGGGGCTGCCGGTGGAGGCCCGCGACCTGGCCCGGCTCGACCCCGGCGCGATCGAGCGAGTCAGGGACGAAATCCAGCCGCGGCCGCGGGACGCGGACGAGTTGCACGACCTGCTGATGACGCTTTACGTGATGCGGCCGGGACCGGAGTGGGACAAGTGGTTCGCCGAGCTTGCGGCGGCCGGGCGGGTGGCGGAGATCACCCCGGGACCGGAGGCGGCTGCAGCGGACCAGGGGACGCTCGCAACGGACCAGGGGACGCTATGGTGCGCAGCGGAACGGGTGCCGGTGCTCCGGGAGCTGTTCCCCGCCGCGAACGTCCGGCCGGGCGCCAGGATGCCGGACGTGAAGCCGATGGACACAGAGGCCGTGACGGCGGAGATGCTGCGCGGGCACCTGGACGTGTCGGGTCCGCGTACCGCGGCTGGCCTGGCCGGGGCCACGGGGCTGCGCGAGCAGGACGTGACGATGGCCCTGCTCCGGCTGGAGAACGAGGGCTTCGCGCTACGGGGCCGGTTCACCGATCCAAACGGGCCCGAGGAAGCCAGCCCTGAGGAAGCCAGCCCTGAGGAAGCCAGCACAGAAGAATGGTGCGCCCGGCGCATCCTGACCCGCATCCACGCGTACACCAGGCAGCGCAAGCGGCGCGAGGTCGAGCCGGTCACGGCCAGGGATTTCATCCGTTTCCTGCTGCGCTGGCAGCACGTCACCGCGGACACCCGGCGGGAGGGCAGCCGCGGCGTGCTCGCTGTGGTGGAGCAGTTGCAGGGCTTCGAGCTGGCCGCCGGGGCCTGGGAGAAGGCCATCTTCCCGGCCCGGGTGACGGGGTACCGCCGGGAGTGGCTGGACGAGGTGTGCCTGGACGGCGGCGTCGCCTGGGGCCGGCTCTCGGTCCGCGGCGAGGCGGACGAACCGCCGCGGCGCGCCGGGGCCCCGTCCCGGGCCACCCCGGTCACTCTGACCATCCGTGACGACCTGCCGTGGCTGCTGCGGGCGGCCCGCGGCGAGCACCGGCCCGCCGAACCGGGACCGGGCAGCACCAGCGACGTCCTCGACGCGCTCCGGCAGCGCGGCGCGCTGTTCCCGCCCGACCTGGAGTCGCTGGCCGGGCGGCTGCCGTCCGAGGTGGAGGAGGCGCTGTGGGACGGCGTGGCCCGCGGCCTCGTCACCGCGGACGGCTTCCGCGCCGTCCGGTCGCTGTTCGCCCGCCGTGCGATGCAGAACGCGCCCGGCCGTCGCCGGCTAAGGCGCGGCAGCCAGCTCAGCTCGCGGACGGCCGGCCGGTGGTCGCTGCTGCCCGAGCCGCCGGCCGACTGCGATCCGGACGACCTGGCCGAGGCGGTCGCCGAACAGCTCGCGGCGCGCTGGGGTGTGGTGTTCCGCGACCTGCTGGCCCGGGAGAACTTCGCCGTGCCGTGGCGTGAGGTGCTGTGGGCGCTGCGCCGGATGGAGGCCCGCGGCACGATCTGCGGCGGCCGGTTCGTGCACGGGTTCAGCGGCGAGCAGTTCGCGCACCCCGACGCGGTGGGCATGCTGCGGGAAACCAGGAAGCGGCCGCGGACCGCGGAAACGGTGGTGCTGTCCGCCGCCGACCCGCTGAACCTGGCCGGTATCCTGCTGCCCGGCCCGCGCATCCCGGCGGTGGCGACCAACACCGTGACATACATCGACGGCGCCCTGGATGACCAGGGCGCCGTCGACTCGGTAGGGTTCTCCGCCTAGCGGGCCTGCCCCGCGCCAGACTGCCCCGCCCCAGACTGCTCAGCCCGGTGCGGCAGCTTCCAGTTCGGGCGGGGGAAGTGGCAGGTGTAGCCCGCCGGGTACCGCTCCAGGTAGTCCTGGTGCTCCGGCTCGGCCTCCCAGAACGGGCCGGCCGCGGTCACCTCGGTGACCACCTTGCCCGGCCACAGACCGGAGGCGTCCACGTCGGCGATGGTGTCCTCGGCGACCCGCTTCTGCTCGTCGCCGAGGTAGAAGATGGCCGACCGGTAGCTCGTCCCGACGTCGTTGCCCTGCCGGTTACGGGTGGTCGGGTCGTGGATCTGGAAGAAGAACTCGAGCAGGTCCCGGTAGGACGTCTTCTCCGGGTCGAAGATGATCTCGATCGCCTCGGCGTGGCCGTGATGGTTCCGGTAGGTGGCGTTCGGCACGTCGCCGCCCGTGTACCCGACCCGGGTGGAGATCACGCCGGGCTGCTTGCGGATGAGGTCCTGCACGCCCCAGAAACAGCCGCCCGCGAGAATGGCCTTCTCGGTGCTCATGATGAGCTCCCCTTGTCGTCGAAAAGCTTGCGGTAGGCGCCGTAGCCCTCACGCTCGAGGTCGTCGAGCGGGATGAAGCGCAGTGCCGCGGAGTTGATGCAGTAGCGCAGGCCGCCGTCGGCGGGCGGTCCGTCGGGGAACACGTGGCCGAGGTGGCTGTCCCCGTGGGCCGAACGGACCTCGGTCCGCACCATGCCGTAGGCATTGTCTGAGTGCTCGGTCACGTTGCCCGGGTCGATCGGCACGGTGAAGCTCGGCCAGCCGGAGTGGCTGTCGTACTTGTTGACCGAGGCGAACAGAGGCTCGCCGGACACGACGTCCACGTATATGCCCGGCTCCTTGTTGTCCCAGAACTCGTTCCTGAACGCGGGTTCGGTATCGGCCTGCTGGGTGACCCGGTACTGCTCCGGGGTCAGCCGGGAGACCGCCTCGGGATCCTTGCGGTAAGTGTCCGCCACGATAGCTCCTTCATTGATGGCGCCGCCCGCTGGGTGCGGGCGCGCGGCGCAAGGGGCGCCACCGGTGCAACCGCACGCGGGCCCCGGCTATTTCACGTCGGGCTGCTGGCCCGGTGCGACCGGTGCACCGACGGCCGGAACGGGTAGATCAGCAGCTTGTGGTAGCCGAGCCGGTACACCTTGGCGAGGAACAGGTCCAGCTCGTTGGTCGCGTCGCTCTCCAGCCGACGGGACAGCCACGGCAGGTCATTGTCGGCGTACCGGCGCAGGGTTTGCGTGGAGGGGTGCTTTTGCAGCGAATCGTGCAGCCGGGCCGGAGTGGTTTCCAGGTTTATCAGGCGCACAATATTTATCTTGTGCACTATGGAGTCCCTCCAGTCGCAAAGCTCTTCCAGCGCCCGGCGGTTCTTTACCCCGCCCTTGACCTGGTCGTAGTAATACTGCGCGGCTTCGGATATCCATTGCGGCTCTTCTGTCGCCGCCCGGTGCCTGATATCACACCAGGCCTGCATGTCCTCGCCCATGGCGTCGTACAGGTGGCTGAGCGGCCGGGTCAGCCACCCGGCCCGGAGTCGGTCGCGCGACGCTGACACATTGGTGAACCAGAGGCCGCCTGGCACGACAATTCCGGCCAGGGCGGCGGAAGTCTGGTGGCTGGCCGCCAGGATGAGGAGGCCGATGCCGGTGGACACCAGTGCCGTAGCCAGCGTGATGATGAGGGCCCACGGCCGCGCGTGCCGGGCGAACGGCGGCCCGACCCCGCGGCATCGCATTTGCAGGAACGTACAGGAAATAACCAGCGACACCACGAAAGTGCCGACCCCACCCACGATCCAGCCAAGCATGTCCCAGCCCCTCGCCTTACGCCTGCGCACGCAGGCCCTTGGCCGCTATCCCCGAGCATAATGCTTTCAGGTCATAAGGGATCTATCTAGGCTTTATCCCGGGTATCGCGTTAACCTGATCATATTCTTCGTTGTCCAGCGCGAGGAGGCCCGGTCAGGGTCGGCCGGCATCTGTATAACGTTCTGGTAACGATCGGCCGCGAGGGGTTCCCTGACTCTAGTGTCGGCGAGACTTTAGGTATATCTACACGTTTAGCTAAGGCTAAGTACACTGATAGCTACGAGAACCGGGCGCAACCGTGTCTGGCAGCAGCAAGTGGAGGCACTGATGGTCTTCGGACATGGACGTGACCAGCAGAGATCCAGCAAGCACGGGCCAGACCACAGGGTCATCGACGCCAAGGTCGACGACGAGATGCACACGCTGGTGACGCGGTTGACCAACGAGATCACCTTCCATATGCGCGAGTGCGGGATCAGCCGCGCGGACCTCGCGGCCCGGATGGGCGTTTCGCCCGGGCGGGTCAGCCAGATCCTCGGCGGCGGCGAGAACCTGACGCTTCGAACGCTGGCCGCTCTGGCCACGGCTCTCGACGCTCGTTTCGACTTCGAACTCGACAGCCTCAAGACCCCGGACGCGTACACAAACCGCGGCGAGGCCGAGTCCGCGCCTACCGCGAACCACCACTCCTTCCCGCGGGCCCAGCACCAGCAGGGCACTGCTCGTCGTCGTTAGGGTCGGTCAGCCCTAGGACCGGCCACCGCCGCCTGGGCGCGGAGTTCAGAACGAAACGCCGCTGCCATACCGTGCGTACATGCGGTCGACCGAACACGGGCCGCGGCCTGAAGCTGAACCACCCCGAGACGGTCGCCAGGCGGCTGACTGGCTGACACTGGTTGTTTCAACTGGCTGACAGAGAGTCTCGGTGATACTGGTCAGCGGGCAAACGGGGCACTATGGTAAGAAGCCACCGGTACAGCCGGTAATCAGATAACGCGTCCGCTGGCTGCCTGCATGGGAGTGCGAAATGCGGGGTGCGGAAGTTAACGGCGGGCCCAAGGAGCGGGGTCCGGAGCTGGTCGTCGTCGGCCACGTGGGTACGTCGATCGTGCACGCCGGCGCCATCAGCTGGACCTCCGCGGGCGGTTCAGGCTACGCGGTGGCCGCCACCGCCGGGGTGCTGATCGGCGGCCGGGCCGGCCTGGTGGCCGCGGTCGGGAAGGACTTCGACCTCGCTCCGCTGCGGAGCCGGGGAGTCGACCTGGACGGCGTCACCGAACTGCCCGGCCCCTCGGCCAAGCTCCGGGTCCGCGAGTTCGACGACGGCAGCCGCTCGTTCAGCGCCGAACTCGGAGTCGCGGCCGCCGTGAAGACCGGGACCTTCCCCGCGCGCTACCTGGACGCGGACTACATCCACCTCGGCACCGCGCCGCCGGAACAGCAGCTGACCTGGCTGGAGTACCTGCACGAGCGCGGCTGCCGGGCACACGTCTCGGCCGACATGTTCGAGCACTACGTGGCCACCTACCCCACCGCCTCGCGCGAGGTCTGCGACAGCGTCGACCTGATATTCATGAACCAGGCCGAGTACGACGGCCTGTACGGCGACGCGCAGCTTCCGGTGCCGAAGGCGCCGCTCATCGTCAAGCGGGGGCCATCCGGCGCGCGCCTTATCGTGGACGGCCATCCGCAGGAGGTAGAGGCGCCCGTCCCGTCGCTGGTGGACCCGACCGGCGGCGGCGAGGTCCTGGCCGGCGTCTTCCTCGCGCTGCGGGCCGGCGGGCTGCCGGAGCGCACGGCGTTGAAGTTCGCGGTCCGCGCCGCGGCCAGCTGCGTCGCGGACTACGGCGTCACCGGCTCGCATCTGACCGCCGAACTCGAGGTCATCCGCGCCGAGGCCGGAAGCGGCAGGGAATACCAGACCGGCTGATAGCCTTGCATTCGATGCGGCGATCTTCGCCGCCGCTCCGCGGGCGAGCCGCCCGCAGGTCGCCGTTGTCGTTGACGTCTGTCGAGCATGCGGCCCCCGAACCACCGATGGAGTTTCCCGCATGCCGCATACTTCCCGGCGTCCGCGCTCGTCTTCCGAGCGCCACGGCCAGGGTCGTTCCGGGCACGGTCGCCCCCGGCGCAGCGGTCCCGCCAGGACCCCTCGCCCGCCGCGGGCCGAACCGTACGCCGAGCTTGATCTCGCCCTGGACGCCGCCGCCGCGGCGCCGCAGCCGGCCGCGGCCACATTCGCCGAGCTCGGCCTGGATCCCCGGCTGGTCCGGGCGCTCGCGGCGGGTGACATCCGCGAGCCGTTCGCGATTCAGACCCGGGCGCTTCCCGACGCGCTGGCCGGCCGCGACGTGCTGGGCCGCGCCCAGACCGGGTCCGGCAAGACGCTGGCCTTCGGCTTGCCGCTGCTGACCCGGCTGGCGGCCCTGCCGGACCGGCGCCGGGAGAAGGCACCGCGCGGGCTGGTCCTCGTCCCGACCCGCGAACTCGCCCAGCAGGTCGCCGACGTGCTGGCGCCCTTGGGCCGCGCCATCGGCGTGAGCATCGCCACGGTCTACGGGGGCGTGTCCATCAGCAGGCAGGTCGCCAGCATGCGCCACGCCGACGTCGTCGTGGCGACGCCGGGCCGGCTCATCGACCTGCTGGAACGGCATGCTCTCACGCTCTCCGACATCCAGGTCACCGTGCTCGACGAGGCGGACCACATGGCCGACCTGGGCTTCATGCCCGCGGTCACCCAGATCATCGACCTGACCCCGGCTGGCGGCCAGCGAATGTTCTTCTCCGCCACCCTGGACCGCGGGGTCGGCGAGCTGGTGACCAGCTATATCAGTGATCCCGCGCTGCACGCGGTGACGTCCTCGACTGACTCCGGACCCGCCGAGCACCGGGTGCTGGTCCTGTCCGCGCAGGACAAGGTGCCGGTCGCGGCCGAGATCGCCAGCCGCCCGGGGCGGACGCTGTTCTTCGTCCGCACCAAGCACGGCGCGGACCGGCTCGCGAAGCAGCTGTCCCGGGCCGGAGTGGAGGCCGCGGCCATCCATGGTGACCGCAACCAGAGCCAGCGGCAGCGGGCGCTGGACGCGTTCACCGCCGGGCATCCTCGTGTCCTGGTCGCCACCGACGTGGCGGCCCGCGGCATCCACGTGGACGACGTCGACCTGGTCGTGCAGTTCGACCCGCCGAACGACCACAAGGACTACCTGCACCGTTCGGGCCGCACGGCCCGGGCCGGCGCCTCCGGCATGGTCATCGCGCTCGTCGAGCGCGGCCAGGTCCGCGAGCTGCAGCGAATGCACGACGCGGCAGGCGTCACCGCGGCCAACGACGAGGTTGCGGCCGGACATCACGTCGTCCGCCAGATCGCCGCGTCGGGCACGCCCGTTCCGCCCGCACCGCCTGCCCCGGCCACACCGGAGGGCAGGACTGCCGCGCGGGGCCCGTCCCGCCGCAGAGGCAACGGCCAGCGCAGAGGCAACAGTGCCGGCGCCGGTGCCAGTGCTGGTGCCGGTGGCTATGGCAGCAGTTATAGCAGCAGCAGCGGGTATAGCAGCGGCGGCAGCGGGCGCGCGGGCGGCGGCAGCCGCACTGGCAGCAGCCGCCGTACGGCCCGCGTCGCGGCCGGCGACCGGGAGGGCTCCGGGCGGGAGGGTGTCGCTCGCGGCACTGCCCTCAGCGCTGCCCGCGGCACTGCGAAGTCAGACCGCCGGTCCCAGATCGCGCACCGGCCCCACGAGGCGCACGCAAGCCGGTACGCCAAGAAGTCGGCCTGAGCAAGGCCATTCAGGGCCTGGCCGGAGAACCCGCTGCGCTGGGCGGGAACAGACCGCGGCATCATTTAGTTGTCATATAGCAACTAAATGGGCGTGGTGGCGGAGCGCGGGCGACTGACGGTCTCCCGGCAACGGATCGCGCCATGTCAGGCCATCTTCTCCGAAGGAACACCGGTGCCGTCCGCAGTTACTCAACCGCCTGCCCAGGCAGGATCCCGGTACAAGTGGATCGCGCTGTCCAACACCACGCTGGGCATGCTGATGGCCACGGTCAACTCTTCCATCATGCTGATCGCGCTGCCGGACATCTTCCGCGGCATCGGCGTCGACCCGCTGCAGCCGGGGAACACCACGCTGCTGCTCTGGCTGCTGATGGGCTACCTGGTGGTCACCGCGGTGCTGGTCGTCAGCTTCGGGCGGCTCGGCGACATGTTCGGCCGGGTGCGAATGTTCAACCTCGGGTTCGCGATCTTCGCGTTGTTCTCCATCATGCTGTCGGTGACCTGGCTGCACGGTACGGCCGCCGCCTGGTGGCTGATCTCGATGCGGATCCTGCAAGCCGTCGGCGGCGCGATGCTGATGGCCAACTCGGCCGCGATCTTGACCGACGCGTTCCCGGCCCGCGAGCGCGGGCTGGCGCTCGGTCTCAACCAGGTGGCCGCGATCGCCGGTTCGTTCATCGGGCTGGTCCTCGGCGGCGTGCTCGGGCCGCTCAGCTGGCGCTACGTCTTCCTGGTCTCGGTCCCGTTCGGCGTGCTCGGCACCATCTGGTCCTACCTGAAGCTGCGGGAGCTCGGCATCAGGCGGCGTGCCGCGCTCGACTGGTGGGGCAACCTGACCTTCGCCGCCGGGCTGATCGCGGTGCTGGTCGGCATCACCTACGGCATCCAGCCCTACGGCGGGCACACGATGGGCTGGACCAGCCCGGTCGTGCTCGGGCTGATCGGCGGCGGGCTGGCCGTGCTGGCGGGTTTCTGCGTGATCGAGACCCGGGTTGCCGAGCCGATGTTCCAGCTCTCGCTGTTCCGGATCCGCCCGTTTACCGCGGGCAACCTGGCCAGCCTGCTGTCCAGCCTGGGCCGGGGCGGCCTGATGTTCATCCTCATCATCTGGCTGCAGGGCATCTACCTGCCGATGCACGGTTACAGCTTCGAGCGGACCCCGCTGTGGGCGGGGATCGCGATGCTGCCGCTGACCGTCGGCTTCCTCATCGCCGGCCCGGCCTCGGGCTGGCTGTCCGACCGCTTCGGCGCCCGGCCGTTCGCCACCGGCGGCATGGTGGTCGCCGCGCTCTCCTTCGTGCTGCTCGAGCTGCTGCCGGTTAACTTCGAGTACTGGCAGTTCGCGCTGGTCCTGCTGATGAACGGCATCGGCATGGGCCTGTTCGCCTCGCCCAACAGGGCCGGGATCATGAACAGCCTGCCGCCGGACCGGCGTGGCGTCGGCGCGGGCATGAGCGCGACGTTCCAGAACTCGGCCATGGTCCTGTCCATCGGCATCTTCTTCACGCTGATCATCCTGGGCCTGGCGTCGTCGCTGCCCGCCACCCTCAACCACGGCCTGGTGGCCCAGGGCGTACCGTTGGCCGACGCGGCCCGGCTGGCCGCGCTGCCGCCGGTGTCCATCATGTTCGCCGCGCTACTCGGCTACAACCCGATCGGCACGCTGCTCGGCCCCGCGCTGGCGAAGCTGCCCGCCGGGCACGCCGCCTACCTCACCGGGCACACCTTCTTCCCGTCGCTGATCTCGGCGCCGTTCCAGCACGGCCTGGACATCGCGTTCGACTTCGCCATCGCGGCGTGCCTGGTCGCGGCGGTGGCGTCGCTGCTGCGCGGCGGCCGGTACGTGCACGAGGAGCACGGCGAGGCCGCCCCGGCCTCAGCCGGCAACGACCTGGAAGGTGGCCAGGCTGGGGTCCTCGGCGTAGGCGATCCGGCCCCCGTAGGCGGCCACCTCGCGCAGCGCGGCTAGCGCCTCGGCGGTGATCAGCTCGCCCGGCGCCAGCACCGGCACGCCGGGGGGGTAGGGGGCGACCAGTTCGGCGCTGATCCGGCCGACTGCATCGTCGGCCGGGACGGTCTCGTTCGGCGCGAAGAAGGCCTCCCGCGGCGCCAGCACCGGCTGCGGCCGCACCGTCCAGGATGCGGTCGCGACCGGGGGGCGCGGCTGGCCGCGGTGCCGCTCCACCGCGGCGATCAGTTCCTCGGTGAACGCCGCTATCTGCTCCTCGTCGTCGGCCATGGTCACAATGGGCACCAGGGTGTCCCGGTCGCCCATCTCCACCGGCATGCCCGCCGCGATCAGGTCCGCCTCGACCCGCCCGCCATGCGCCCCGGTGCCGGCCAGCAGCACCACCAGCTTGGCCGGATCCACGCCCGGCCCGTCGAGCACGTCGAGGCCGGGCACCTCGCGCAGCCGCTTGCGCGCAGCGGCCAGGCCACGCAGCAGCCGGCCGCACAGCCGCTCCCCGTCCCGGGCCAGCAGCGCCCGGGCGGCGTCGATGCTGGCCAGGATGGACCCGGCCGGGCTGGTGGTGTGGGTAGCGTCGAAGGCGCGCTCCAGCCGGGCGCGGCCCAGCCGCTCGGTCCTGGCCAGCACGACCGCGCCCTGAGTGTAGGCGGGCAGCGTCTTGTGCGCGCTGGTCACCAGGCCGTCGGCGCCCGCCGCGATGGCGTGGGCCGGAAGGTCCGGGTGGAAGCCGAGGTATGCGGCCCAGGCCTGGTCGACGATCAGCGGCACCCCGGCCTCGTGCGCGACCCGGGCGTGACCGGCCAGGTCGCCAGTGGTGCCGATGTAGGACGGGTCGCCCAGGATCACGCCGCAGGCGTCCGGGTGCGCGGCCAGCGCGTCCCGTACCGTCTGCACCGCCACCGCGGCGGGCAGGCCGGTGCCCGGGTCGATGTCCGGCCGGACCCAGACCGGCCGCAGGCCCGCCATCACCATGCCGAGCAGCAGCGACCTGTGCAGCGTCCTGGTGATGATCACCTCTTGGCCCGGCTGGCCCATGGCCAGGCAGAACGCCTGGTTGCCGTGGGTCGACCCGGCCACAGAGAAGCGGCACCAGTCTGCCCCCCACAGCGCGGCCGCGCGCGCCTCGGCGTCGGCCCGCAGCCGGTCGGCATGCTTGATGGCGTCCAGCCCGCCGTAGAGCGGGGCGTCGCCCGCCACCACCGTGCCCACCAGGTCGTAGCGCTGCTTGTGGCCCGGCGTGCTCATCGGCAGGAGCTGTCCCGATTCGGCCTGCTCCATCCAGTTCAGCCAGGCGGCCAGCATCGGGGCGTCCGCCGCCAGCCCGAGCGGATCCCTCGGGTCATTCGTGTTCATGATCACCGCTCTAGTGTCGGTGATAGCATCCCCCGCAGCGCCGACGGCGCCGAGCCAGCCGCAACTGTCCGGCCGGCGCCCGTCGACGCCCGGGGGCAGCGCGGTTACCGCTTCCGCCGCCGCCGGACCAGGACGGAGCCGACGAGCAGGGCGCCCACGGCGGCCGCGGCGAGCGGCCAGCGGCGGCCCGTGCCCCCCTGGACCAGCTGACTCTGCCTCAGCTGCCCGGACACCTCGGTGGCCTTGCCCTGCGCCCTGGCCTTCATCCCGGCCGCCTTGTCCTTCATCCCTGCGGCCGTGGCCCGGGCCCTCGCCTTCACGTCGGCCCGGGCGGCGAGTTCTTCCACGGTCTCGCCGAGATGCTCCCGGGTGTGCTCGATCCCCTGCTGGATTTCCGGTGCGGTCATCGTTGTTTCCTTCCTCAGAATTTTCCTGGATTTCCTCAAAATCGGCTCCGGCAAACGGCCCGGCCGACGGTGAGCGCGGCGCGCCGTTCAGCCCCGGACCCGCTGGTGGCGACGACCGCGCACGCTAGCCGGCCCCCTCGGCCGCAGACAGCCACCACGCCGTCGGCGGCCCGATTCCACCCGGCCGAGTTTGCGCTCAGCGCGGGTGAGCGTGGTCAACTTGGGTACGGAAAGAGAAGGTCAGGGCACGTACCGCTAATGGGCAGTGCTGGGTGTCATTCACACCGCGGCAGACCTGTACCATTGCGGATGAAGGCGTCATACTTGACACTACGTAGTCCCTACGTGGAGGTCGCACCTCTTGGCGAGCAAGGCTCACCGCGTCGTTCGGGGCCTCGTCGGGGGTTGCGCGATAGTCCTCGGGGTGGCGCTGTCCGGATGTGCAGCGCCGCAATTCACCTATGTGGCCAACTCCAGCGCCAATACGTACTTCAAGGTCCCTTACGCCTGGCACAAGATCAGCGACTCGTCGCTTTCCTCCGAGCTGAAGAGCGCGACCGGCGGCTCCGGTGGCGCGTGGACGGTGGCGTACGAGGCCGGCCATAAGCCGAAGGCGGGCGACTTCCTCTCGTTCGGTACGGCCCAGCCGTTCGTGTTCGCCGAAGTCGGCCAGCTCAACTCGACCGCGAGCAACGAGCTGTCCTACGACACGCTGCGCGACTTCTTTCTCCCGGTGACCGCCACCGCGCGGCAGAGCGCGTCGTCCCAGGGGTTCCCGCTCACCGGCTTCAAGCAGATCCGCGACCAGACGCTCTCGCTCGGCCAGGGCGTGCACGGGGTCCGGGAAACGTTCCAGTACACCTTCACCGGCAACGTCACCGACACGTTCGACGAGGTTGCCCTGACCAACGCCGATCAGACCGTCGTCTACCTCCTCGTGCTGCACTGCACCACCAGGTGCTACAGCAACGATCAGACCGAGATCAACGACGTGATGTCGTCGTTCACCATCAGGAGCCAGTGATGGACAAGGCCCAGCCCCCGGACATCATCACCTCAGGACCTCCGGGGGTCCCGCCACCCCCGCCCCCGCCGCCGCCGAGCGGGCGGCCCGGGCACGAGGCCCGGCTGACCCGCAAGCCCATGTCCATCTGGGACAGGATCAAGTTCCTGCTCCTGCTCGGCCTGGTCTGGTTCATCCTGGTCTGGTCGGCCATGGCCAACAACCCGCTGATCGGGTTCTCCGACGCGATGCGCATCCAGGTGCGTACGGGCTGGTGGGTGTTCGTCCTCATCGGCCTGGAACTGCTCCGGCAGGTTCACTTCCTCATCAGCGAGCACTGGGCCGCCTACAACCGGTTCTGGACCGAGAAGGTATTCGGCGGCTTCGAGCGGATGACCCACCGGCGGATCTCGGACTGGTCCCGGTTCCGCATCCGGCGGATCGTGACCTGGGTGCTGTGGATCGCGATCATCGCCATCGTGACCGGCAAGATCATCCACACCACGCCGATCCTGGCGCTGCTCCGCGGACCCCAGCTCATCTGGCACGTGCTGCCGTTCGTGTTGCAGATCGTTCTGCTGCTCTTGATCGTCGTGGGCCAGTTCGCCGCCATCTTCTGGTTCATGTCCCGCGGCGGGGTGGACGTGTACTTCCCGGACGACATCAAGACCAGGTTCTCCGACGTCTGGGGCCAGGATCACGTGCTCGAGCGGGTCAAGGAGAACATCATCTTCCTTGAGCACCCCGAGCTGGTCGAGGAGCGCGGTGGTTACGTGCCGGGCGGCCTGCTGCTGTGGGGGCCGCCGGGAACCGGCAAGACGCTGATGGCCGAGGCGGTGGCGGGCGAGACCGGGCGGCCCTACGTGTTCGTCGACCCCGGCGCGTTCATCAACATGTTCATGGGCGTCGGCATCCTCAAGGTGAAGTCGCTCTTCCGCAAGCTGCGGAAGCTCGCGCTCCGCTACGGCGGCGTGATCGTCTTCTTCGACGAGGCCGACTCGCTGGGCAACCGCGGCATGATGACCCAGGGCGCCCCCGGCGGGCCGCAACGCTCCGGTGCTGCCTTCGCCCACGCGGGCTGCCACGGGTTCTCTTACCTGTCCGAAGACACGCAGTGGCGGTTGGCCAAGCACGCGATGGAAGCCGCGATCCCCGACGAGCCGGATACCCGGCGGAACCGGCAGATGATCGGCGGGATGATGAACGGGGGCGGCGGGGGCGGCATGGGCACGCTGCAGGCCCTGCTCACCGAGCTGTCCGGGCTGAAGAAGCCGCGCGGCTTCGTCAACCGCCACATCCGCCGGGTCTTCGGCATGCGGCCCAAGCCGCCGCCCAAGTACCGGATCCTCGTCATGATGGCGACCAACATGCCGACGGCACTGGACGAGGCGCTGCTGCGCCCGGGCCGCATCGACCGCATCTACAAGGTCGGCTATCCGTCCAAGGCCGGCCGGATCCGCACCTACGAGGGGTACTTCGCCAAGGTTCAGCACGAGCTGACCGGGGAGCAGATGGACAAGCTCGCCACGATCACGCCCTACGCCACCGGCGCCACCATCAAGGACCTGGTCAACGAGTCGCTCATCACCGCGATCAGGAACGGCAGGGACGTCATCACCTGGCCGGACGTGATCAAGGCCAAGCAGCTCAAGGAACTCGGGCCGCCGGAGGACGTGGAGTACATCGAGCGCGAGCGGCACGCGGTCGCCGTGCACGAGGCCTGCCACGCGCTGGTCGCGTTCCGGACCAGGCAGCACATGGAGATCGACATCGCCACGATCGAGAAGGGCAGCGACTACCTCGGCATGGTGGCGAGCATCCCGCCCGAGGACCAGTTCACCCGGTGGCGCAGCGAGTACGAGACGGACATCCTGGTGTCGCTGGCGTCGCTGGCGGGCGAGCGGATGTTCTTCGAGAAGGACAGCTCCTCCGGCGTGTCCGGGGACCTGGAGTCCGCCACCACGGTGGCCTCGTTCATGGAGGGCTTCTGGGGCATGGGCACCACGGTGTCCTCGTACTCCACGGCCAAGCGGCTCGAGGTCGGCTCGCCAGGCGGCGGCCGGGGCGGCGCGCTGAAGAAGGGGCAGGACCCCGAGGCTAATGTCAGGCACGCGCTCGCGGACCGGATCGAGGATCAGCTGACCAGGCTGCTCGACCGGACCGAGCAGATCCTCGTGGAGAACAGGAGCCAGGTGCTGGCCCTGGCGCACGCCCTGGAGACGCACAAGACGCTCAGCGGCGAGGATGTCGTCGCGGTCCTGGAGCACACCAGCGGCCCGCTGGTGGACGGCCGGGTGTACGCCGACGAGAGCTTCCTGGACTCGCTCAACGAGTACCACCTGGCAGCGGCCCGGGCGCACCGCGATCACAGCATGGATGCGCTGAACATGCCGGCGCCGGTTCCGCCGGCCACCTCGGCCACCCCGGTCTCGCCGTGGGCGGGAATCGTCTTGGCCGACGACCCGCCGGGGCTGAACGGGCATAACCCGGAGCCGTCCTGACCCGAGCCGCGGCGCTGCGGGCCCGGCAGGTGGTCAACCTGGCCAACGGGTCGACGCTGGCCGGACTGGGCGTCGCCGCCCTCGGCGGCGCCCGGGTGGCGCGCAGTGCGGACCGGCTGTTCGTCGGCACCGGGTACCGGCTCCCGGTGCCGCCCGCGCCCGCGTTCTGCCTGGGCAACGTCATCGTCACGCGGCTGCACGGGCTCGACCCCTCCTCGGCGCTGTTCCGGCACGAGGCGCGGCACGCCACCCAGTACGCCTGCTGCGGCGGGGTGATGATGGTGCCGCTGTATCTGGTGGCGGCGGCCGTGTCGTGGGCGCTGACCGGTGACAGCGGCTGCCGTAACGTGTTCGAGCGGCGGGCCGGGCTGGCCGGCGGCGGCTACACGGACAAGCCGCTGCGGCCTGCCCTGCGGCGGAGGCCCGGCTCGCGCCGGTCAGTGGCTCAGGCCCGCTAGCAGGTGCCGCCGGGCGCTGCCCTCCCTGGCCGGCTTCAGCCGCACCTGCCTGATCCAGCGCCAGCCCTTCCCGGTGAGCAGGAACTCCCCTGGTCCTGGCCCCCCCGGTCCAGGCCCCCCCGATCCAGGCAGGGCGGCGATCCCGTTCATGATGGCCTGCGCGTCGCCCAGGCGGCGTTCTGCGGCCGGCCTCGCGTCCACGATGTCGGTGACCTCGCCGCTGTCCGGGTCGATCCCGGCCAGGTAGCGGGTGCCGGCCACGTTCGCCCAGATGGTCCCGGCCGACCAGGCCAGGTCGTTCAGTCCGAGTACCCGGCGGCCCGCGCAGCGGACGTAGATCACCGCCTGCGGGATCAGGTCCAGGTCACGCCGGACGAGCTCGCTGGTTCCGTCGCTGGTCACGAGGTAGCCGTCGGCGGCGCAGATGCCCCAGCCTTCCCGGTTGTAGGGCACTCGGCCGGTCAGCTCAAGGGACCCGGCATCCCAGCGCAGGGCCACCCGCTCCTGCCAGGTCAGCTGCCAGATGACGTCACCGGACCGGCAGATGCCCTCGCCGAACACTTCGGCGGGCAGGGCCGCGCGCCGCTCCACCTCGGCGGACCCGAGCGGGTAGCGGCTCAGCGCCGACTGCCCGTAGAGCCCTGTGGACTCCCACACCGTCCCGCCGTCCGTTATCAGCCCCTGGGTGAAGCCCCGCCCAGGGTGCGGCATGCGCCGGACGAGCCCGGCCCGCCAGGTTCTCAGCTGTCACCGCCCTCGCCGGTTCCGAACAACGGACGGCAACGTTATAGCAGCCGCCGGGGACGGCTGCTATAAACACGGTGCGATACTGGCCCGGTGCACACGCAGGAGGATCGCGAACGGCTGCGGCAGACGTTTGACTCGGCCGCCGCGCGGTACGACCGGGTCCGGCCGGAGTATCCCGAGTCGCTGTTCGACGATCTCGTCGCGCTGACCGGCCTGAAACCGCGCGACCGCCTGCTCGAGGTCGGGTGCGCGACGGGCAAGGCCACCCGCCCGCTCGCCCGGCGCGGCTACCGGATCACCTGCGTCGAGCTCGGCGCGGAGCTGGCCGCGGTCGCCCGGCAGAACCTGGCCGGGTTCGCAGTGGAGGTGGTGCGGGCCCCGTTCGAGGAATGGCAGGCACCGCACCCGTTCGGCTTGGTATACGCGGCCACCGCCTGGCACTGGATCGACCCCGGCGTCCGCTACCAGCGGGCCTGGCAGGCGCTGCGGCCCGGCGGTCATCTCGCCTTCTGGGCGGCCGGTCACGTGTTTCCCGAGGGCGGCGATCCGTTCTTCGAGGAAATCCAGGACATCTACGACGAGATCGGCGAAGGGCTGCCGCCCGGCGCGGGGCAGCCGCGACCGGGCGAGCTGGCCGACGACCGGGCCGGGATCGAGGCCAGCGGGCTCTTCGAGGTCACCGCCGTCCGCCAGTACGGCTGGGAGCGGGTCTACCCGGCCGAGGAGTACATCGAGCTGCTCGAGACCTTCTCCGGCCACCTGGACATGGCCGAGTGGAAACGGCGGCGGCTGTACGGCGAGATCAGGCGGAGGCTGGCGCTGCGCCGCGACCACGCGGTGCGGCGGGGCTGGGGCGCGGTGCTGCACGTCGCGCGAAGGCTCGGCTGAACCACCAGGCCGGGCGGGGTCAGCGGGAGAGCTGGACCTGGCGGAGGAATTCCGGGTTGGACGCGGTGTCCCTGGTCTTGTCCAGCAGGAGTTCCATGGCCTGCTGGGAGTCGAGGGCGCCGAGCGCGCGGCGCAGTGTGCTGACGGCCTGGTATTCGTCCGGGGCCATGAGCAGCTCGTCCCGGCGGGTGCCCGAGGGCATCGCGTCGATGGCGGGGAAGATGCGCCGCTCGGCCAGTTCGCGGCGGAGCCGCAACTCCATGTTGCCGGTGCCCTTGAACTCCTCGAACAGGACGTCGTCCAGGCGGGAGCCGGTGTCCACCAGCGCGGTGGACAAGATGGTGAGCGAACCGCCGTCTTCGATGTTGCGCGCGGCGCCGAGAAACTGGCGCGGCGGCTGCAGGGCGGAGGCCGCGACCCCGCCCGCGAGGGTCCGGCTGCTGGCCGGCGCGGCCAGGTTGTAGGCCCGGCCGAGCCGGGTGATGGAATCGAGCAGGACCACTACGTCGGCTCCGGTTTCCACCCGGCGCTTGGCCCGTTCGATGGCCAGTTCGGCGACCCGGATGTGATCCTCGGCCGCCTGGTCGAAGGTGGAGAAGATGACCTCGCCGCGAACCGAACGGCGCAGGTCGGTGACCTCTTCCGGCCGCTCGCCGACGAGCACGAGCATCAGCACGACCTCCGGGTGGCTGTTCGCGATGGCGGTGGCGATCGCCTGCAGCACCATCGTCTTGCCGGCCTTCGGCGGGGACACGATGAGCCCCCGCTGGCCTTTGCCGATCGGGGCGAGCAGGTCGATGATCCGGGCCGTCGCCGACGGGTCCCCGTCTTCCAGGCGCAGCCGCTGGTCGGGGTAGAGCGGGGTCAGGTCGTCGAAATGCGGGCGGGGCTGGCCGGGTGGCCTCCCGTTGACCGTGACCACTGCGAGCAGCGGCCTGAACTTGCCGCGCGCCGTGCCGCTGGGCTGGGACCGGGCCGTGCCCTCGATCAGGTCGCCCTTCCTGAGCCCGTACTGGCGGATCTGCGCGGCGGAGATGTAGATGTCGTCCGGGCCACGGCGGTAGCCGGAGATGCGGACGAAGGCGTGGCTGTCGGCCAGGTCGACGAGGCCGGACACCGCGATGGCGGCCGGAGCCTGTTTAACCTGAGCCGGCGAATTGGTGATTGTTGCTGTCATGGGTGAATTTCCTTGGGATGCGGATGCGCGCTGAATTCGCGCATGCGGAGAGAAACCGCTGGCGCAGGTCCGCGGAGATGGCTGCGGGGCAGTTGACGTGCTCTAACCGGCAGCTGAGCCAGCTGGGAAAGCGCTAGTAGCGCTGCTCCTTAACAGGAGAAGAGAAATCTCGACGTCAGCTCTTGGAGCGAGCCGACGGAGGCGCCAGGTGAACTATCACCATATCCCGGAAACAGCGGCACCGGCCAGTTCATTCCGTCCGGGTCGCCGCGGGTCCATGGTCAGGGGCGGTGCCGCTGGGGAACGATCGTGTACTTCGGATCCCGGGCCGAGGCCATGCCCGCCTCGAAGATGCCGAACCTGGTCATCGCCGAGGCCGCCAGCAGCGACGCCCCGGACAGCGCCGAGATGGCCCGGCTGCGCCGCCCGAGCAACGCGCCGGCCAGCGCGCCCGCGGTCAGGAATTCCGCCAGCCGCAGGACCGCGCCCGTCGTCCCGGTCTCGTAGGGCTCGGCCAGGCTCGCCCCGGGCGACGCGGCCAGCCGCCTGATCAGCTGCCGCTTGGCCGCAAGCTCCACGGCCGCGCCGAAGACGGCCAGGTGACGAGCGGGTTGGGCGTCGGCGGGGGCGGTGGCGAGCAGGCCGAGGCCGCCCGCCGCGCTGGCCGCCGAGCCGGCGAACACGTACGGCATCTCCCGGTAGCCCTCGTGCCAGGCCGGCACGGCCGTGTCGCAGATCAGCGCGGCGGTGTAGGTCGCGATGGCCGGGCCGAGCAGGCCCGCGCCGAAGGTGGCGGCGGTCCCGGCCCGGGGCAGGATCCCGGTCACCTCGGACACCGCGGCGACGCCCGCGACCGGCCCGTACCCGGCCAGCAGCCAGGAGCCGACGCTCATCGGCGAGCTGAGCTTAAAGACCCGCAGCATGTTCGTGAACCGTGCGGGCCGGCCCAGGTCGTGGACGAGGGCCACGGCGGACAGGCTGATCGCGCCGAGCGCGCCTACCTTGCCCACCCGGGCCAGGTCACGGTAGCCGGACAGGTGGGCGCCGGCCGCCAGCACCGAGGAGGCGCCGGCCAGGCCGCCAAAGAACAGGTACCCTGCCACGTCCGGCGCCTTCCACACTGGCTCCTTGATCACCGGGCGGCCGTAGTAGGAGGTGAACTCGGCGTCGGGCACCATGGCCTGCTCGGCCCCGCGACGGCGCCTGCGCGGGCGGGCGGGGGCGTTCACCGGCCCGTTCATCGGCGCCTGCCCAGGCCGAGCGCGACCGCCACGCCGGCCAGCCCGGCCGCGGCGATGGCGACGTGCTTCCACATACCCGGCAGATCCCGGGTGGTGACCACCGGGTCCGGCGGCAGGCCGTACACCTCGGGTTCGTCCAGCAGCAGGAAGAACGCCCCGCCGCCGCCGATCCCGTCCGCCGGGTCGTCCAGGTACAGCCGGGCCTGGTCCTGCCCGGCCGCGTGCAGGTCCTCGACCCGGAGCCGGGCCTGCTCGCGCAGCTCGTCCAGCGGGCCGAACTGGATCGACTTGGTCGGGCACGCCTTCGCGCAGGCCGGCTCCATGCCCGCCCCCAGCCGGTCGTAGCACAGCGTGCACTTATGCGCCTGGCCATCTTCCTCCCGCCGGGCGATCACGCCGAACGGGCAGGCGGGCACGCAGTAGCCGCAGCCGTTGCACACGTCGTCCTGGACCACTACGGTGCCGAACTCGGTGCGGAACAGCGCGCCGGTGGGACACACGTCCAGGCAGGCGGACTCGGTGCAGTGTTTACACACGTCGCTCGACATCAGCCAGCGAATGCTGTCAGACGGGGGGTTCGCGGGGGGTGTCCCCCCGCGGGTGGGGGAACCCCCCGATTCGGCATGGGGGGTACGCGGGGGGGAACCCCCCGCGGGTTGCTCGATAAAGGCGACGTGCCGCCAGGTGGACGCGCCCAGGCCGACGGTGTTGTCGTAGGACATCCCGGACAGGCTCAACCCGTCCTCGGGCACCGCGTTCCACTCCTTGCAGGCCACCTCGCAGGCCTTGCACCCGATGCAGATGGACGTATCGGTGAAGAAGCCCATCCGGGGCGGATGGTCGAGGTGGCCGGCGCGGGCGGCCGGGTCGGTGCCCATAAGGTCAGGGCTCATATCTACACCTCCGTGCCGGTGTCGTCGGTGATGCCTGCTCGTTCGCATACTCCTGCACCAGCTGGCGCAGCGCGGGCCCGCGCGGCCGACGGCCTGGCCGGATGTCGCAGGCCAGCGCCTTGACCTCCTGGATGTGCACGTTCGGGTCGAGGGCGAGGTGGGCCAGGTCGTTAGCGGAGTCGCCGGTGGACAGGCCGTTGGCGCCCCAGTGGTACGGCAACCCGATCTGGTGCAGCCGGCGGCCCTGTACCTCGATCGGCCGGATCCGCTCGGTGACCAGGACCCGGGCCTCGACCGCGGTTCGCGCCGTGACAATCGTGGCCCAGCCCCCGTTCTCCAGGCCGCGCTCGGCGGCCAGCAAGGGCGAGACCTCGCAGAAGAACTCGGGCTGCAATTCCGACAGGTAGGGCAGCATGCGGGACATGCCACCTGCGGTGTGGTGCTCGGTGAGCCGGTAGGTGGTGGCGACGTAGGGAAACACGTCGGAGCCGAGTTCACGGCCAGACGGCTGGAGCGGGTTCCGCGGGTGCCTGATGATCTCGCGGACCGGGTTGCGCTGCTGGCCGTACAGCGGGTTGGTGAACGGGGACTCCTGTGGTTCGTAGTGCGCGGGCAGCGGGCCGTCCACCAGGCCGGCCGGCGCGAACAGCCAGCCCTTGCCGTCGGCCTGCAGGATGAACGGGTCGACGCCGGAGATCGCCGCCACCCCGGTCGCGTCCGCGCCGGGCCGGTAGGACGGAGCCCGGTCGGCGATGAAGTCGGCCACGTCGTGCCCGGTCCATTTGCCCGCGTCCGCGTCCCACCAGACCAGCGCCTTGCGCTCGCTCCACGGCTTGCCGTCGGGGTCGGCCGAGGCGCGGTTGTACAGGATCCGCCGGTTGGCCGGCCAGGCCCAGCCCCACTCCGGGGCGACCCAGCTCTGCTCGGATCCCGGCTTGCGCCGCGCGGCCTGGTTCACGCCGTCGGCGCGGACGCCGCAGTAGATCCAGCAGCCGCAGGTCGTGGAGCCGTCGTCCGTGAGCTGGGTGTAGGAGGACAGCGGCTTGCCCTCGCCATCCCAGCCATTGATCTCGGCCAGCACGGCCTCCGCCGACGGCTCGGCCAGCGGCCCCTCGACCGGGTAGGCCCAGGTAAGGTCCAGCACCGGCCGGTCCATCTCATCGGCAGAAGCGGCGAGCTTCTCCCGGATCCTGCGGCCGAGGTGGTAGGCGAACCACAGGTCGCTGCGGGCATCCCCGGCCGGCTCGACCGCCTCGTGGTGCCACTGCAGCATCCGCTGGGTATTGGTGAACGAGCCGTTCTTCTCGGTGTGCGCGGCGGCGGGCAGGAAGAACACCTCGGTGCCGATGTCCTGCGTGCGCATCTCCCCGGTCTCGGTCTCCGGGCCGTTCTGCCAGAAGGTGGCGCTTTCGATCATGACCAGGTCCCTGACCACCAGCCAGTCCAGGTTGGCCAGGCCGAACCGCTGCATACGGCCGTTGGCCGAGCCGACCGCCGGGTTCTCCCCGAACAGGAAGTACCCCTGGCACTCGCCCTCGATCTGCGCCACCACCGTCTCGTACGTGCTGTGGCTGCCGGTCAGCCGCGGCAGGTAGTCGTAGCAGAAGTCGTTCTCCGCCGTGGCCGCATCGTCCCACCAGGCCTTGAGCAGGCTGACCATATAGGTGCCCATATCCGCCCAGAAACCCTTGTCCATGCTCTCGGCATGCACGTAGGCGGCGAGATCCTCGTTCCCGTGCACGTGCGGCATGGGCAGGTAGCCGGGCAGCAGGTCGAACAGGGTGGGGATGTCGGTGGAGCCCTGGATCGAGGCGTGCCCGCGCAGCGCGAGGATGCCGCCTCCCGGCCTGCCGATGTTGCCCAGGAGCAACTGCAAGATGGCGGCGGTGCGGATGTACTGCACGCCCACGGTGTGCTGGGTCCAGCCGACGCTGTACACGAACGCGGTCGTACGGTCGGGGCCAGAATTCTCGGTCAGGGCCTCGCAGACCTGGACGAAGACATCCGGCGGCACGCCGCAGACCTGCTGGACCATCTCCGGGGTGTACCGGGCGAAGTGACGCTTCAGCACCTGGAACACGCACCGGGGCGAGGTGAGTGTCTCGTCCCGGTGCGGATCCGTGTGGGCCGCGGCGCCGCCGGAACCATGCGCCTCGCCACGCGCCGCCTGCCGCACCTGCCGGTGCTCGGGTCCGTGGTTCTCCTCAGGCTCTTCGGGGCGGTCCCGGTCCCCAGCCGCCGCCGACATGTCGGCACCGGAGTAGCGCCAGGCCTCGAAGTCGTAGGTGCGGTGCTCGCGGTCCAGGCCGGAGAACACCCCGTCCAGGTCCTCGGTGTCCTTGAAGTCCTCGGTCAGGATCGTCGCGGCATTGGTGTAGCTGACCACGTAGTCACGGAAGTACTTCTCGTTGGCCAGGACGTAGTTGATGATCCCGCCGAGGAAGACGATGTCGGCCCCGGCCCGGATCGGCACGTGCAGGTCAGCGACCGCGCTGGTGCGGGTGAACCGCGGGTCGACATGGATGACCTTCGCGCCGCGCGCCTTGGCTTCCATCACCCACTGGAAGCCCACCGGGTGGCACTCCGCCATGTTCGAGCCCTCAATGAGGATGCAGTCGGCGTTGACCAGGTCCTGCTGGAACGTGGTCGCGCCGCCGCGCCCGAAGCTAGTCCCCAGACCGGGGACGGTGGAGGAGTGTCATATCCGTGCCTGGTTCTCGATCTGGATCGCGCCCAGCGCGGTGAACAGCTTCTTGATCAGGTAGTTCTCTTCGTTGTCTAGGGTGGCGCCGCCGAGGCTGGCGAACCCGAGGGTGCGCCGGGTCCGGTTGCCGTCCACCTCCCACTGCCAGCCGTGCCGTCGGGCGGCCAGGACCCGGTCCGCGATCATGTCCATCGCCGTGTCCAGGTCGAGGTCTTCCCACTTCGTCCCGAACGGGCGGCGGTATTTCACCCGGTACTGGCGGGAGCCACCCGTGGTGAGCTGCATGCTGGCCGAGCCCTTGGGACAGAGCCTGCCCCGGCTGACCGGGGAGTCAGGGTCGCCCTCGATCTGGACGACCTTGCCGCTGGAGACGTAGACGTTCTGCCCGCAGCCGACCGCGCAGTACGGGCAGACCGACTTGACCACCGCGTCGGCAGTGCTGGTCCTGGCCACGCGGGGGCGATCGCTCTTGGCCGCGACGCCGAGCCCGCGCCGGTCGGTCCCTGTCAGCTGCCGGTATACCGGCCACGACCCGATCCAGCTACGGCCTCCCATGGTGCCAGCCTCACCTCCGGGTCGGGCGAACGACCTCCCTTGCCATATCTACCACGTTACGATCGCTGCGCCGCAGGAGGGGCCAATGACGGGCCTCAGCGCAGGCGGCGGCCCATTTCCTTGGTGGAGTAGCCGCCGAGTTCCTCCACCGATGCCTTGAAGCGGTCTGACTGGAGCAGCGACCAAAGCGGAGCGAGTTGCGGTGACTCCATCGCGCCTGGCGCGACGACCAGGTCGTAGGGTTCGACGGCCAGCGGCACGAAATCCAGCCCGAAAGCCCGGGCAGCCGCCATGATCCCCATCCCCGTGTCGGCCCGCCCGGAGGCGATCGCGGCGGCGACGGCCAGGTGCGTCGGCTCCTCCCGGGCATATCCCCCGACCGAGGAAGGCGTGATTGCCAGTTGTCCGAGCATGACGTCGAGCAGTACCCGCGTCCCGGCGCCGCGTTGCCGGTTCACGTACCGGATGCCGGGCCGGCGGAGGTCAGCTAGCCCTTCGATCTCCAGCGGGTTCCCGGCCGCCACGATCAGTCCCTGTGACCGTTCCACCAGCCGCACCACGGCCACGTCTGGGCTGGCGCGGCCGAATACCCGGTCCACGTACGGCAGGGTGTACTCGCCGGTTTCCTGGTCGAGCAGGTGCGACCCGGCGATGTGGCATAGTCCGTCGCGCAGTGCCACCAGTCCGCCGAGCGACCCGACGTTCGACGACGCGAGCGTCACCAGCGGGTTGTCGGCGCGTAGCGCGGAGGAAGCCAGGTCAAGCACCAGATCGTGTGACCCGATCGCCACGATCGTGCCCGCGATCTCGTCGGGCCCTCGCAGCAGCTCGACCGAGACGGAGGAACCCGCGTGGTGTCCTTCCACCCCGGCCGGCACGACAAGCAGCCCGTCGGCACGGACCAGCGACGTCAGTACCCCGGCACCGCGCGGCAGCGGCGTTGCCACCAAAGAGCCGCCGACGGAACCGAGCCGGACCCGCACCCAGTCGTCCATGCCGAGCGGTGATGCGAGCTTGCGTGCCAGCCGGGCCGCCACCCGCGGCCGCTGGCGCGGCGGCACACTGGACAGCTCTGCTAGCAGCGATACCGCGAAGATGTCGAACGTAAGCGCCGCCGATACCGGGTAGCCGGGCGCGCCAAGCACCGGCGTGCGCCCGACAACCCCCAGCACGACCGGGTGCCCGGGCCGGACGGCGACCCCGTGTACGGCCAGCATCCCTTCGGCCGCCACCACCCGCGCCGTGTAGTCGTCCCGGCCGGCGCTGGATCCGGCGATCACGATCAGCAGGTCACACCGGGGGGCGGCCGCTTGCACGGCGGCCGCTATCCGGGCCGGGTCGTCCGGCTCGATCGGCAGCACCTGTGCCTCGCAGCCGGCCTCTCGCGCCTGCTCCGCGAGCATCAGCGAGTTCGTGTCAAGTATCTCGCCCGGTCCCGGCTCGGTGCCGATCGGCCGAACCTCGTCCCCGGTGGGGAGGATGAGGACGAGAGCCTTCCTCCGGACGGTCAGCCGCGTCTGACCTGCCGCGGCCGCCGCGGCCAGGTCGACGGCCCGCAGCCGGTGGCCTTCCGGCAGCAGCAACTCACCCGCGCTGACGTCTTCGCCGATCGACCGGACGTGCTGGTACGGGGGAACGGCGGCGCGCAGTTCGGCGCGGTCGTCGTCGTAGTGGACATGCTCGCGCATGACCACCGCGTCGCGCCCGTCAGGCATCGGGTCGCCGGTGTCCACGACGTCGTAAGCGCCCGGCGAGAGCCACTCCGGCGTGGTCTCGCTCGCGCCGAGCGTATCGGCGGCGCGGACGGCGATGCCGTCCATCCCGGCGGCGTCGAACGGCGGCGAGGACCGGACGGCCCACACCGGCGCGGCCGTGACGAACCCGGCCGCCTCGGTTACGGGCACGGTGACGGCCGGCAGCCGCTCCGGGCAGCCAGCGGCCTCGCGGGCGGCGCGCCAGGCTGCCAGGGCCTGCGCCGCCGGCACGTCCTTGATGAACGGGCTGTCAGGCATACAGGATCACGTTCACCTCGCTGCCCGCGTCGAGCCCGGTCGCCTCGTCCGGGATCACGATATAGCCGTCGGCCACGGTCAGGACCGACAACAGCGCCGACAGGCCGAATACGGGTACCGCCACGCCATCGCTGACCTTCACCTGGACGACGTCGAGCCGCCCGGTCGAGGACGCGAGATCGCGGGACAAACGGGCCCTGGTCGAAGGTTCCGGCGGCGGCACCGTGCAGCCGCCGACAAGGCGGACCACCGGCGCCCCGATCAGCCGGAACACCACGAGTGCAGAACGCGGGTTCCCGGGCAGCCCGATGACAGGCACTCCCGCGCATTCGGCCAGCACGGTGGGCTTTCCGGGCTTGATGGCCAGGCCGTGGCACCAGATGCCGGGCTTGCCGAGGCGGGCGACGGCGTTCGCGGTCTCGTCCCGGGCGCCGACCGATGACCCGGCGGAGATCACGAGCACGTCGCTGGCCAGCAGGGCGTCGCGGAGCGCCGTTTCCAGGACGCCCGGGTCATCAGGCATGATGCCGCCGAAGACGGGCTCGCCGCCTGCGTCCGCTACCAGCGCGGCTAGCGCGGCGGCTGTCGCGTCGCGGACCTGCCCGGGCTTCAGTTCCCGCGTGTCGGCCGGGACCACCTCATCTCCGGTGGAGAAGATCGTGACCACCGGTTTGGAATGCACCGTCACGGACGTTACGCCGGCTGCGGCGAGCATCCCGAGATCCTGGGGGCGGAGCGGCCGCCCGCTGCCGATGATCTCCTCGCCGGGTCTGGCGTCCTCGTCGGCCCGCACCACACCCTCGCCGGGCGCGACCGGCCGGACCACCTCGATCGTGCCGGGCATCACCTCGGCGGTGTACTCGATCATCACGACCGCGTCCGCGCCGGGCGGGATGACGCCGCCGGTCGGCATGGCGATCGCGTTGCCGGGAGTCACCGCATCCTCCGGCACCGCGCCCATGCGGACGGCGCCGGTGACGGTGAGGTAGCCCGGGAGGCCCTCGGAGACGCCGTAGGTGTCGGCGGCGCGGACGGCGTACCCGTCGACGGTGGAGCGCGGGAATCCAGGCAGCGGGTGCGGCGCGATGACCGGCTCGCCCGGCACCCGGCGCAGCGCCAGGTGCAGCGGTACCCTCTCGGTCCTGGTACGCCGGCCTGGGCGAAGCCGGCCAGGGCCTCCGCGACCGTCCGGGTGGTGAAGAACTCCCGCGAGGCCGCGTCAGCCATGGTCCTCCGCGAGGCCCTGTTCCTCGAGGCCCTGTTCCTCGAGACGGAGCACGCTCATCACCGGTCCGAGCGCGACCTGGCCGAGCCCGCAGATCGAGGTGCGGCGCATCACCTCGGCGAGGTCGTGGACGTCACCGTCCACCTCGGCGGGACCGCCGCCCGCGCCGAGCAGGCCGTCCAGGATGACGTGCGCCTTGGCCGAGCCGACCCGGCACGGCACGCACTTGCCGCACGACTCGTCGCGGAAGAACCGCAGGACGTTGACTGCCGCGGCGAGCAGGTCGGTGCCTTCGGCCATGACGACGATCGCGCCGGACCCCAGCATCGAGCCCGCCTCCTGCAGCGTGCCGAAGTCCAGTTCCACGTCCAGTTGGTCCGGCCCGATGAAGTTGGAGGACGCGCCGCCCGGCTGTATGGCGCCGAGGCGCCGGCCGCCAGAGACCCCGCCGGCCAAGTCGAGCAGTTCGCGGGCGGTGGTGCCCATCGGGACGCAGTACACGCCGGGCCGTTCCACGTGGCCCGAGACGGCGAAGAACTTCAGGCCGGCGTGCTCGCCCCGGCCCTGCGCCTGCCACCAGGACGCGCCCCTGGCGGCGATGACCGGGACGTGGGCGAACGTCTCGACCGAGTTCATCAGCGTCGGCTTGCCGTGCAGGCCGTAGGTGCCGGGGAACGGCGGCTTGTTCCGCGGTTCGCCGCGGTGCCCTTCCATGCACTCGATGAGCGCCGACTCCTCACCGAGGATGTAGCCGCCGGGCGAGGTGAAGACCTCGACGGACAGCCGCCGGCCGGAGCCGCGCCCCGTGGTTCCGGCAAGCGGAGCCTGGCCGACCAGGCCGGCCTCCCGCAGGTGCTCGATCTCACGGCGGATGGCCTGTTCTTCCGGGCCGTACTCGTGGCGGATGAAGACCCAGCCCTCCTCGGCGCCGACCGCCAGCATGCCGAGCAGCATGCCCTCGAGCACCAGGTGCGGCTGGGTGGCGAGGATCTCCCTGTCCTTGAACGTGCCTGGCTCGGACTCGTCGGCATTGCAGATCACGTACTTCGGCGTGGCATCCTGGGCCGCGACCAGGTCCCATTTGCGGCCCGTGGGGAAGCCGGCCCCGCCCATGCCGCGCAGCCCTGTGTCCTTGAGGGCAGCGATGATGCGCGCCACGTCCAGACGGCCGGCCAGCGCGCCGCGGAGCATTGCGTACCGGTCCCCGGGGGTGGGGTAGGGATCGTTCGGCCATGTCTTCTCGGGGGGAACGATCCCCCCCAGAGCAGCACTGCCGGGGGGGCTGCCCGCGCGGGCCGCCGCCACGGCGGCGTCGGCCGCGTCGAGCGGGACTGGGGCCTCGTTCACGGTGCACGCAGGGGCGATATCACAGCGGCCCAGGCACGATCCCTCGACGATCTCGACGTCGGCGTCGGAGCCGTACCGCCCCTTGAGGGCAGCGATGCGCTCGTCGGCGCCGCGGAGCCAGCAGGACAGGTCATGGCAGATGCGGAGCTCCGCCTTTACCGGCGGGTCGGTGCGGAAGTGCGGGTAGAAGGAGACCAGCCCTTCGATCTCGTACAGCGGCCGGCGCACGTCGCGGGACAGCGCCGCGAGTTCCTCCCTGGGCAGCCACCCGACCCGCTCCTGGATCGCGTTCAGCGCCGGGATCAGGCTCGGACCGGGGAACTTGCCGGCGCGCGCCTCGACACCGGGGGCGCGGGGCGGGGCCTCAGCCATCGGCCTTTTCGATTCGCGCTGGTTCGATTCGCACTGGTTCGATTCGCGCTGGTTCGATTCGCACTGCGCAGAACTTGAACTCGGGGATCTTCCCCACCGGGTCGATCGCGTCGATCGTCAGCAGGTTCGCCGCCGCCTCCCGGAAGTGGAACGGTATGAAGCAGTTGCCCCTGGCCTCCCGGTGCGAGACCTTTGCTTCCAGCTCGATGACGCCACGGCGAGAGCTGACCCGGGCCAGGTCGCCGTCTTCCAGGCCGAGTTCGGCGGCGTCGTCCGGGTGGATGAACACCAGTGCCTTAGGGGCGATCGCGTCCAGTGCGTAGGAACGGCGGGTCATCGACCCGGTGTGCCAGTGTTCCAGCATCCGGCCGGTGTTCAGCACGAACGGGTACTCCTCGTCGGGGAGTTCCCGCGCGGGCAGCCACTCGGCGGGCACCAGGTGCGCGAGCCCGTCGTTGGTCTTGAACTTCTCGGTGAACATCACGACGGTGCCGTCGCTGCGGGCCGGGTCCGGGTTGGGGTACAGCTTGCCGGTCAGGCCGAGGTTGTCGTAGGTCAGGTTCTTGTAACTGGGGATGACCGAGACCATTTCCTCGAAGATGTCCCGTGACGTTTCGTAGTGCCAGCCGAGGCCGATCCGGTTGGCGACGTCCTGCACGACTTCCCAGTCGACCCGGGCCTGGCCGGGGGTGTCCATTACCTTGCGGCCGAGCTGCACGCGGCGGTCGGTGTTGGTGTAGGTGCCGTTCTTCTCCAGATAGGAGGAGGCGGGCAGGATCACGTCGGCGAACTCGGCGGTCTCGGTGAGGAAGATGTCCTGCACGACGAGGAAGTCCAGCTTGGACAGGGCCTTGCGCACCTTGTTGATGTTCGGGTCGGACAGGAACGGGTTCTCGCCGAGCATGTACATGCCGCGGACGCCGCCCGCCAGCGCGGAGCCGATGATCTCGGTGACGGTCAGGCCCTTCACGGGGTCCAGGTCGGCTGAGCCCCAGGCCTGCTCGAACCTGGCCTTCACGCCGGGGTCGTCGGCCTTCTGGTAGTCCGGGTAGAACATCGGGATCAGGCCCATGTCCGAGGCGCCCTGCACGTTGTTCTGCCCGCGCAGCGGGTGCAGGCCCGCGCCCGGCTTGCCGACGTTCCCGGTGATCGCGCACAGCGCGATCAGGCAGCGGGCGTTGTCGGTGCCGGTGGTGTGCTGGGAGATCCCCATGCCCCAGAAGATGATGCCCGCCTTGGCCTCGCCCCAGGCGCGGGCCACCCGCCGGATCAGCTCGGCGGGCACGCCGGTGATCTGCTCGGCGCGCTCCGGCGGGTAGTCGGCGACCGTGCTCCTCAGCGCCTCGTAGTTGGAGGTCCGGTTGGCGATGAAGGCGTCGTCGGTCAGGCCGAGCCTTATTACCTCATGCATGATCCCGTTGTAGAAGGCGACGTCGGTGCCGGGCTTGAGCTGGCAGTAGATGTCCGCGTGGTCGGCCATCTTGTCGGCCCGCGGGTCCACGTAGATGATGGTCGTGCCGTTGCGGCGGGCCTGCTTGAAGAAGCTGGAGGCGACCGGGTGGTTCGCGGTCGAGTTGCTGCCGGTGACGATCGCCGCCCCGGCGTTCTTGATGTCGCCGTAGGTGGTGGAGACCGCTCCGGAGCCGATCCCCTCGAACAGCGCGGCCACGCTGGAGGCGTGGCACAGCCGGGTGCAGTGGTCCACGTTGTTGGTGTGGAAGCCGGTGCGGATGAGCTTCTGGAAGAGGTAGGCCTCCTCGTTGGAGCACTTGGCGCTGCCAAACCCGGCGATGGCGGCCGGCCCGCCCTCGGCGTAGATCTCGCTCAGCCTGCGCGCCACGAGGTCCAGCGCCTCTTCCCAGCTGGCCTCCCGGAAGTGCGGCAGCACCTCGGCGTAGTCGACGAGGCCGCCGGGCTTGCGGCCGCGCTTGCCGCCCTTGCGCTTCTGCTTGGGGTCGCCGTCGTTCGTCATCCCGTGATCGTTGGCCTTGCCGCCGCCGGCCATGTCGCCGCGGACGTCGGTGGACAGTGGCCCCTTGGGGTAGGACTCCTCGCGGCGGATCAGTGGCATCGTCAGGCGCTGCGGCGACGCGGCGTAGTCCCAGCCGTACCGGCCCTTGACGCACAGCCGGCCCTGCGAGCCGGGCTGCTCCCGTCCGTCGGCGTAGGCGATCGCGCCGCGCTCCCGGTCCACGTAGTAGGTCAGCGCGCAGCCCACGCCGCAGTACGGGCAGACGGTATCCACCGCATCGAGTTCGGTGCGCGGCCGGATCGGGATGTCGTGGATCGGCTTGTTCGTCAGCGCGCCGGTCGGGCAGGCCGCCACGCATTCGCCGCACGATACGCAGGACGAGGCGCCCATCGGGTCGCTGAGGTCGAATGCGATGTGCGTGGCGTAGCCCTTTCCGCTGCGCCCGATCACGTCGTTGCCCTGAATGTCGTCGCACGCCCGGGTGCAGCGGTCACAGAGGATGCAGGCGTCGTGGTCGACCGCGATGACCGGGCTGGACTCATCGACGCCGCGGCCGGAACCGCACGGGAGGCCGGTGTTGTCACCGGTCACCCCGTACCTGTCGGCCAGCGCGAGCAGTTCGTTGTCGCCGGTCGTGGTCTGCTTGGGGTCGCGCTCGCGCGGCGGCTGGTCGGAAACAAGCAGCTTGGTCAGCATCGCGCGGTTGCGCTCGAGCTCCGGGGTACCGGTCTTGACCTGCATGCCGTTCTCGCAGGCCCGTACGCACGACGCGGCGAACGCGGGCGCCCCCACGTCGACCACGCACATCCGGCAGACGCCCACAGGATCGAAACGTTCGTCGTGGCACAGCACGGGAATGTCGATGCCGGCGGCCTTCGCGGCCTGCCAGATCGTCTCACCTTCCGGGGCAGTGACCTCACGTCCGTCGATCGTGAGCGTTACCGTCCCCGTGCTCTCCGGGGCAGTAATAGCCATGTTCGCAGTATCCGCCCGCCCGCGACGTTAAGCCAAGCGGAGGCCGTCAACGGCCGCCGGGTCTGGGTGGCCCTCAGGGTCGAGGCCGCGCATTTTGTAGTAAGAGTCGATCATCGCCCGCAGGCGGTCCGCGGTGAGGGTGGCTACCCGCCCGGACGGGAGACTGAGCGGCTCGTTCAGCAGACGGTCCGGCAGCCAGTCGTCCGCGGGCTGCCAGCCCTCACGGATGTTGTAGACCCGTTTGGCCATGACGATCCGGCGGGCCGTTTTGTGCAGTTCCTCGCCGGACACCTCCCAGCCGGTCACCGCGGATAGCAGCCCCGCCCATTCGGTGAACGGGTCGGTGAACACGCCGCGCAGGAACTTGCACAAGATCAGCGAATCCATCACCGCGGCCCGGTCCTCGGTCTCGATCGCCGCGGCCACGTGCGCATCGCCGCCATTCAGCCGGTCCAGGTCGCCGGACAGGTCTGCCTCGTAGGCGCCTGAACGGTTATGGTCCGCGCCCCTGGCGTTAACCGCCAGGCCCAGCGCCATCGAGTGGAGCGTGCGAGGCTCGTACCCTGGCATCTCCAAGCCCTTGACGTGCGCGGCGAACGACGCGGAGTCAGCCCCGACCGTTCGGGATGCTCGTCTTGATCCCTCCGCCAGCAGCGAACCGAGCGGCGTGCCACGGTCGCCGATCTCGTCCAGGACGCGCAGCAGCGCGGTGGAGTCGCCGAACCGGAGCCACGGCGCGTCGATCAGGCCGCGCTCCGCGCACTCCATCGCCCACGCGATCGTGCCGCCCGCCGAAATCGTGTCGATGCCCAGCTCATCACACCGGGCGCTGGCCGCGAGCACGGCGTCGGGGTCGCTCACCCCGCACATCGGGCCGAGCGCGAACACGTTCTCATACTCCACGCGCGTCTTCTTGCCTCGGCCGACCCGGTAGATGTGCTCGCAGCCGATCGTGCAGGACGCGCAGCTGCTGCGGGCCACGCGGCGCATGCCCTGCACATCTCCGGCCACATCTCCGGCCACGTTCCCGGCTGTCTGCCCGGCGAGTTCCCCCGCGCCGTCGAAGGTCGCGGCCTGGAAGTTACGCGTCGGCAGAGCGCTGATGGCGTTGAACGTGAGCAGGTTGGCCAGCGTACCGAGCTCGCGGTACTTCGCCGTGGCCGGGCCGAACGACCGTTCCCGCAGGTCGCGGGCTGCCGCCAGGACCGCCGCCGGGTCAGCCGTCGCCACCTTCGCCGCCGCGCGGACGGCGATTGCCTTCAGGTTCTTCGCGCCCATGACCGCGCCAAGGCCGCCGCGGCCCGCGTGCCGCCCGTCGTGCGAGATCGTGGCGTACCTAATACCTAGCTCGCCGGCCGGGCCGATCGCCGCCACCCGCCAGCCGCGGCCAAGCTCGTCGCGCAGGCGCCTATCCGTGTCAGCTGCGCTCATGCCCGCCAGGTGCGCGGCACCGGTGAGCCGGATCCCGTCGCCGTCGACGAGCAGGACGGAGAGTTCCGGTGCCCGGCCGTCGACCACGATCGCGTCGTGGCCGGTCAGCTTCCCCGCGATCGCGAACTGGCTGGAGGCGAGCGCGTCGGTTAGCATCCCGGTCAGCGGCGACTTCGCCACGACCGCGAACTTCGCGCTCGTGGTCAGCGACGTTCCGACCAGCGGGGAGAATACGAACGCCAGCGGAGACCGGGGCCCGAGCGGGTCGGCGCCCGCAGTTCCCAGCTGGCACAGCAGCCATGTGCCGAGCCCGGAGCCACCAACGTAGCCGCGCAGCACGCTGTCGGGCAGCGGCTGGTTCCGGCTGGTGCCGCTGGTCACGTCCACGACGAGCGCCTGCCCGAAGTAACCGCCAGCTGGCATGACCACGGCGCTACCCTCCCGCGTCCGCGGACAGGAAGAAAACCGTGTCGCCCGCCGCGAGCGGCGTTGCCCTGTCGCGGGTTATCTGGTCGCCGTTCAGCGCCGCTGTCACATGCCGGTCGAATACGATGTCCAGCGCCTCGGCTGCGCCGCCCACGGTGGCGGCGCGGACCACGTGCGGCCCGCTAGCGTTACTGCCTTTCGCCAGGGTGCCGAAGAGCTGGACCGTCACCTCGGGCGCCGGGCGGGCGCGTGCCGCCGCGTAGTCGGCCGGGGTATTGACATTCAGCACCGAGTCCAGGTCCGGGTCGAGCGCGGCGAGCACCGGGTCCCGTTTCAGCGCGGCGTCGTCCAGCGTGTCCACCTGGCACTCCTCGAAGAGGAACGCGGGCCGCAGCCGGTCCTCCTTGACGAGGCGCTCGGCGGTTTCCGCGAGCGAGACGCGGTACGCGGCGGCCAGCGGCTGCCGGTACCCGCGGGCGACCGGGAGGGCCACATCCGTGTCTTGGCTCCCTTCCACGGCGCCCAGCACCCGCCGGACGAAAGCCGGGTGCAGGAACGGCATGTCGGTCGAGCTGACGAACGCGACGTCGGCTCGCCCGGTCAGCGCCGCCAGCCCCGCGGCGATACCCTGCACCGGGCCCTTACCCTCGCGCGGATCGTCGACCACCAGGGTGCCCTCCGGCAACCCCGGGAGGTCCTGGCCAGTGGCGCGGACGACCACAACCGGGCCGCTCGTCGCCCGCGCCATGATCCCGACTGTCCGGCGCAGCAGCGTGGACCCGTGCCACTCCAGCGCTGCCTTGGGCATGCCCATCCGCGATGACCGTCCGCCGGCCAGCACTACTCCCGCGGAAATTGCCACTCTTCATGGTAAGCGTGGCTTCCCGGGTGATATGCACCACGCTACGATCGCTACGACGCGGGAGGGGTGGGTACGGTGGCGGGTAACGCCAAGGGCATCGACGTCTCGAACTTCAGCGGCAACTTCGACTGGGCCGGCACCTCGGGCCTGTCGTTCGGCATCTGCCGGGCCAGCCAGGGCCTGGGCGCCCCCGGCACGAACTCACCGGATCCGTTCCTGTCCTGGAACTGGCCCAGGATCAAGGCCAAAGGGCTGGCCAGGGGCGCCTATCACTTCCTCGATCCCCGGCTGGACGGGGCGGCCCAGGCGAGCAACTTCGTGCAGACGGTCAGCAAGGTCGGCCTGGAGACCACCGACATGCTCTGGATGGACAACGAGACGGCCGGCTCGTCGCCGGCCGCGGTGGCCGCGTGCGCCCGCGCCTTCATGGCCAGGCTGACCTCGCTCCGGCCGCACAACCCCTGCGGCGTGTACTCCTTCTACAACTTCATCACCTCGGGTAACTGCGCCGGGCTCGGCTCGTACCCGCTGTGGCTGGCCATCTTCCAGTCGGCCACGCCGACCGCCCCGCCGCCCTGGCACGCCTGGAAGATCTGGCAGTCCGGCGAGGCCAGCGGCCACGACAACGACGTGTTCAACGGGACCCCGGCCGAGCTGACCGCGTGGATCAAATCTTTCCAGCCGAACGTGGAGGTCGAAGTGCAGTCAGGCCAGCTCAACAACGGCGCCCGCGCCGTCACGGCTATCTCGGTGCCGCACGGCAGCGCGTCCAACATCGCGTTCGGCTGCGACAACGGCCTGCAGGGCATGCCGCCCGCCGTGCTCCGGGTGGCGATCTACGACACTGAGTGGCACGTCACGAACAACGTCACGGTGGACTCCACCAAGGGCCAGACCATGGTCCGCTTCCCGAACCCCAAGGGCACCGGCGTGATCTCGGTCACCCGGATGGACGCCGGCGAGGTCATGGTCGGCTACGAGGTCTCCTAGGATCGGGTGAAGGCCTTCCCGGCAAGCTGAGAATCGGCGGAACCTGATGATCGTGATCGTCGCCGGCATCTCCGGCAGCGGCAAGACGACCGTGGGCGCCCTGCTGGCCGGCCGCCTGGGCTGGCCGTTCGCTGACGCCGACGACTTTCACCCGGCCGCGAACGTGGAGAAGATGCGGGCCGGGATCCCGCTCACCGACGAGGACCGCTGGCCGTGGCTGCGGGCCATCGGGGTCTGGATGGACGAGCGCATCGCGCGGGGCGAGCCGGCCGTGATCACCTGCTCGGCACTCAAGCGGTCCTACCGGGATCGGCTGCTGGTCGGCCGTCCCGGGGCCCGGATGGTCTTCCTGGCTCCGACCCGGGAGGTGCTGGCCGGGCGGCTGGCGGCCCGGCACGGGCATTTCTTCCCGGAGCAGCTGCTGGCCAGCCAGTTCGATGCCCTGGAGCCGCCGGAGCCGGACGAGCGCGTGCTGACCGTGGTCCCGGCGGGCGACCCGCAGGCCACGGTCGAGCAGATCATCGCGCTAGTCTGGCAGGGTCATGAAGCTGAAGCTTGACCTGCACGACGTCTACAACCGCGGGCAGGACATCGACCGGGCGCTGCAGGCGATCATCGACGAGGCGGTGGCGAAGAAGGCCCCGCTCGTCGAGATCATCCCGGGTAAGGGCTCCGGCCAGCTCAAGAAGCACGTGTTGCGGTTCCTCGAGCAAAAAGAGATCAAAGCGAAATACCACCGGGTGGAGAAGGACTCAAAGAACTTCGGCCGCCTGTTCGTGCATTTCCGCTGGTAGCGGCCGGCAACAAGAGCGGCTACCCTGACGCGCACGTCGGTCACGGAAGGGTAACCAGCCAACCCTGGGCAAACATTCGGTGCAGACTGAGCACGCATGTCAGTTCTGTTCACAATGGCAGCGTTTCACCAGGACATCCGACCGGGACAACGGAGGCGTGTCATGCGATTCAACCTGCTGGCTCGCCGGATTGCCGCACCGGCGCTCGGCCTGGCGCTGGCCGCGACGATGGCCGCCTGCAGCAGCGGTTCGAGTTCTCCCGCGACCGCCGAACCGTCGAGCGCCGCGTCGGCCTCCCAGGCCTCCGCCGTGCCCTCGGCGCCCGCCAGTTCCCCCGCGTCAAGCAGTTCGGGCACGGCCGCCGCGTCCGGCAACGCCAAGGCGCAGATCACCGCGAACTGGGAGGCGTTCTTCAACGGCCAGACCTCGGCCGCGAAGAAGATCTCGCTGCTGGAGAACGGGCAGAAGTTCGCGACGGTCATCAACGCGCAGGCCGGTTCCGGCCTGGCCAGCTCGGCCGGGGCCAAGGTGACCGCGGTAGTGGTGAACTCCGCCACCAAGGCCACGGTGACCTACGACATCACGCTGAGCGGCGCGACGGCGCTAGGCAACCAGACCGGCACCGCGATCTACCAGGGCGGCGTCTGGAAGGTCGGCGACGTCAGCTTCTGCCAGCTGCTCAAGCTGGAGAACGCCGGCACCTCACCGTCAGTCTGCGCCGGCTAAGGCCCGCTCCCGTGGCCAGGCTGCGGGGTGGCCAGGGGCTAGCCCTCGCCACCTTGTGCACGCTGCTCTTCCTGACCTTCCTCGACAACACCGTGGTCGCCGTGGCGCTCGGCGACATCCAGGTCAGCCTGAAGGCGAACGTGGCCGATCTGCAGTGGGTCGTCGGCGCCTACGCGCTCACCTTCGCCAGCATCATGCTGGCCTGCGGCATGATCGGGGACGAACTCGGCCGGAAGAAGGTCATGCTGGCCGGGGCCGGGGTCTTCTGCGCCGGCTCGGTCCTGTGCGCGCTCGCCCCGAACGTCCAGACCCTCATCGCCGGGCGTGCGGTGATGGGCCTGGGCGCGGCGGCCAGCGAGCCGGGCACCCTGTCCATGCTGCGCCATCTGTACCCGGACGCCCGGGCTAGGAACCGGGCCGTCGGCATCTGGGCGGCGACGTCCGGGTTCGCGCTGGCGGCCGGACCGGTCGTCGGCGGCGTGCTCACCGGGCTGTGGAGCTGGCGCGGCATCTTCTGGTTCAACCTGGCGTTCGGGCTGGCCGCACTCATCGTGGCGGCGGTCATCCTGCCGGAGAGCGCCGACCCGACCGCGAAGCGGGTGGACACGGCCGGCACCATCCTCGGCGCGGGCGCGCTGGCCACGTTCGTGTTCGCGATCATCGACGCCGAGTCGGCCGGCTTCGGCTCGACCCCCGTGATCATCCTGCTGTGCCTGAGCGTGGTCCTGTTCGCGGCGTTCGGCTGGTGGGAGCGCCGGGCCCCGAACCCGCTGCTCGACCTGCGCTACCTGCGCGTGCCGCAGTTCACCACGGCCAACATCACCGCGTTCTGCACCTACTTCGCCACGTTCGCCATCTTCTTCTTCACCGCCCTTTACCTGGTCGAGGTGGTGAACGCGTCCGGCTACCGGCTGGCGCTCATCTTCTTGCCGATGACCGTGCTGATGATCCTCGCATCGGTGCTGGCCGGACGCTGGACGGACGCGACCGGACCGCGCTGGTCGATCACGTTCGGCTGCCTGCTGCTGGCCGCCGGGCTGTTCCTGACCGACAGCTACCTGTCCCCGCACCCCAACTACGCGGGGCTGACCGTGGCGCTCGCGCTGGCCGGCCTCGGCATCGGTACCACCGTGGTGCCGATCACCTCCTCGGTGCTGTCGGCGGTGCCGCCCGAGCGGTCCGGTATGGCCGCGTCGGCCAGCAACACCAGCCGGGAGATCGGCGCCGTCACCGGGGTCGCGATCCTCGGCTCGCTGGTGTACTCGCAGCTGCACGTCAGCCTGGTCACGCACATGAACCAGCTGGGCGTGCCCAAGGCGTTCCAGGGCCTGGTCATCAACGCCATCGAGACCGGCACGATTCCGAGCAACACCGCTGCCTACGCGGGGTTCGGCAAGCTGGTGCAGGAGGTCATCGGCGCGGCCTACACGGCTTTCCACGACGGCCTGCACGCGGCGTTGTACCTGTCCGCAGGGCTGGTGCTGGCCGCCGGGCTGCTCTCGTTCATCACGCTGCGCTCAAGGCCGGTCAACTCTGGGTCTTGACATTTCGGCCCGTTTGAGCGATTTAGTTATTGGACGGCAACGACGCACGGCCACCACCCTTCGACGGCACGTTAGCGAAGAGAGGCCGACCATGGTCTGCTACGCCCGCCCCGCGAGTCTGCTGGTCGCCATCGTGGCCGTCGCCTGGCTGGTGTTCTCCGGGCCGGTCAGCCACTTTTTCGGTACCGCAGCCGTCATGGTGGCGGTGCTGGTCGCGACCGCGGGCGCGGCCGTGGCCGCGGCGCTCGTCTTCGCCACCCTCATGTCCACCCGCCGCCGCCGTGCCGGAGCCGGCGGCTGCGTGAACTGCCGGTTCCAGTGCCAGCACGCCATGACGACCACCGCGAGGGGCCGCCGGCTCTGGCTGGTGACCACCGCGGACCGGCGTGAGCTCACCGAGCCAGGCCAGGGCGTCACCGCGAACCCGGGCCCCTTGCCCGCCCGTTCGGTAGCTGTCTTGCTACCCATGCCGGAGGTGAGGGTTCCCGGACCGCGGTGGCCGGACCTCGGCCTCGAACTAGGCGAGGGCCGGGTCGGCCGCCTGCTCGGTGTCCTCGAACAGCCGCCAGCACCCTCCGCCGGCCCGCTTGGCCTCGTACATGGCCCGGTCGGCGTGGGAGAGCAGGGTCGGCAGGTCCCGGCATGACCCGCATTCCGCGATACCGACGCTGACGCTGAAGGCGACCGGGTTCCCGTCGCCGCCGGTGACGCGGGCCGGCGGCCCGGTCAGCCGGGCCGCAATCTGGATCGCCCGCAGGCTGGTGATCCCCGGCACCATGATGACGAACTCGTCGCCGCCGTAACGGCCCGCGACGTCCTCGGGCCGGACGTGCTCGCGGCAGGCCTGGGCCAGGTCGGCCAGCACCCGGTCCCCCACGGCGTGGCCGTGCACGTCGTTGATCTGCTTGAAGTGGTCGACGTCGATCATCAGCGCGAACAGCGGCTGGCCCAGCCGCCGCGCGTGCGCGAAGGCGCCCTCGGCCACCTCCATGAAGTGACGCCGATTGTACAGGCCGGTCATCCCGTCGATCGAGGCCAGCTGCTGGTACCTGACCGCGAGCCGGCCGTAGTCCCGCAGCGCGGCGAAATGGCGCGCGCTGACCAGGCAGGTCAGCAGCACCGCGCCGAGCAGCACGCCGCCGAGGGAGTCGAAGTTGACGTGGCGCAGGCCGACCACGGTGAGTAGCAGATAGCTGCCCGCGACCGCCAGGTAGGGCAGGGCGCTGGGCTGGGCGGCGCCCTGCCGCCGCGGCGCTATGTAGCCGGGTGCCTTGCCGGCCCGCAGCTGGCACGCGGCCGCGACCCACAAGATGGTCAGCGCCAGCATCCACAAGGTGTCGACCGGGTCGCCGCCGTTATAGGACGCGTGAATGGTGGTGTAGTCGTAGGTGACGTCGGCCACGATGAACACCAGCATGCCGGTGGCGAAGATCCGCAACGGCGCTACGCTCGCCTGCGGGACGCCCCGCCACAGCAGCGAGAGCAGGCCGAACAGCAGCAGCAGGTCGCCGATCGGGTAGGCGAAGATCACCAGGTCGGGCAGGTCGAAGCTGGGTCGCGACGCGACCGCCGGGCCGAGCGCCACGTACCAGAGGAACGTCGCCCCGGCCACGAAAACGGTGCCGCTATCGAGCAGGCTCCGCAACCGCTCCGGCCCGGTGCGGGCCGGGGAAGGGAAGGCGAAGAAGGCGGCGCAGGCCACCGGGTAGAAGGCCAGGTAGCCGACGTCGGCCCAGGTCGGATCTGGCCTCTGGTGCAGGATCACCTCGTAGACCAGCTGGATCGCATCACCGAGCAGGTAGAGCCAGATCGCGATGGACAGCAGCCGCCAGGCCCGGATGGTGGGCCGGCCGAGGTCGGTGCGCCGCGACACCCGCCAGGCGCAGTACCCGCCGGCCGCGTTCGGCAGGAAGAAGGCCAGGTCCCCGATCAGGGCCTGGTGCTGGTGGCCGCCCCAGCGAAACACCTGCCACAGGCCGTAGGCCACCATGATGGCCACGGCGGAGGCCAGCGTCCAGCCGCCCACCGGATCGGTGACCCGGCGTAGCCACCGTACGGCACGGCCGAGCGGGCCGCGGTCGCCCCGGACGGCCCCGGTCGCTGGCACGCCGGCCTGAGCCGGGATGAACCGCCGGGGCTGCTCCCGCTCGCGCATCCAGTCGGCGAAGGCGCCGGGCGCCATCGGCCGGCCGAGCAGGAAACCCTGGCCGAAGTCGCAGCCGAGGGCCTGCAGCTCGGACCGGACCGCCTCGGACTCCACCCCTTCCGCCACCACCTTGACACCAAGCTGGTGGGCGAGGTCGATGGTGGTGCGGACGATGGTCCGGAAGCTCGGGTTGCTGGCGATCGGGCGCACCAGCGACATGTCCAGCTTGAGCTCGTTGACGGGCCAGCCGCCCAGGCTCTCCAGCGAGGCGAAGCCGGTGCCGAAGTCGTCGAGGGCGACCCGCACGCCGAGCTCGGCCAGCTGGGCGAAGAAGCTGATGCTGGCCTCGGCGGTCCCGGTCTGCTCGCTCACCTCCAGCGCGAGCATCGGGCCGGGCACCTGCTCGGTGCGCAGGAACTCGGCGATGAGGGCAGGGAACCCCGGGTCGGTCACGCAGTCGGGGCCGATGTTGACCGAGATCGGGACGACCCAGCCGACCGCGCCCCAGGTCCGGTGCTGCACCAGCGACAGCCGCAGCATCAGCCGGGTGAGCTCGCCCATCAGCCCGAGCTGCCCCGCGACCGCGGTAAACAAGGCCGGCGGGAGGGTCCCGAACTCGGGATGCTCCCACCGCGCGAGCGACTCCGCCGCCACCAGCCGGCCGGAGGACAGCTCGACCTCGGGCTGGTAATAGGCGACCACCTGGCCGCTGCGCAGCGCATGAGGGAATTCGGCCTTCAGTCGCGCGGCCAGGTCTTCGGCTTCGACTGCCATCCGCGGCCGTTCTCCTCAGTGACAACAGGACTATTGGTTCTACACACTGTAACTACTAGTCACATGCAGTCATAATTGAGGGTTGCGCCTCGCCTTGTGCCAGGTCAGCGCGGTCCGGAGGCGCGTCAGGGGCCGAACGAGCCGTGGCGGCCCGCCCCGGCGGCGAACCGGGCGGCCCCTCCGATGGCCTCGCTGGTCAGCGCCTGACGGCCGTGCGTGAACTCGGATGCCAAGGCGGCGGACTCGGCCAGGCCCTCCTGGTCGAGCACTGACGCGCGGTCGCTGCGCAGGCAGACCTGCGGGAACGCGGCCAGTTCGGCGGCGAGCCGCTGGGCGGCTGCCAGCGCCTGGCCGGCCGGCACGACGCGGTTGGCCAGCCCGGAGGCCAGTGCTTCCCGGGCGTCGACGGCGCGTCCGGTGAGGATCATGTCCATCGCCCGGCTGGTGCCGATGAGCCGGGGCAGCCGCACCGTGCCGCCGTCGATCAGCGGCACGCCCCAGCGCCGGCAGAAGACGCCGAAGACGGCGCTCTCGTCCGCGACCCGCAGGTCGCACCACAGGGCCAGTTCCAGGCCGCCGGCCACGGCGTACCCGGCCACCGCGGCGATGACCGGCTTGGACAGCCGCAGCCGGCTGACACCCATCGGCGCGTCGCCGTCCGGCGCCACCCGGTTGCCGCGTTCGGTACCGAGCGCGGTGAGGTCGGCGCCGGAGCAGAAGATCCCGCCCTCGCCGTGCAGAACCGCCACGGCGGCGTCCGGATCGGCGTCGAAGGCGCGGAAGGCCACGGCCAGCGCGGCCGCAGTGGGACCGTCCACGGCATTACGCCGGGCGGGACGGTGCAGGTAGATCGTGGTGACGGGTCCCGATCGCTCCACCCGGACGGCCTGTTCGGTCACTGGGCTAGTCTCCTCGGGCTCTCGGCATCGGGGTGTCGTCGACGAACACGGTCTCGTCCGGGCGGACGTCCGGGCGGTGCAGGCCAGGGCCTCGGTCAGGTGCCGACGTAGGCCGCGAGATGCTCGCCGGTGAGGGTGGATCGGGTGGCGACGAGGCCGCCGGGTGTGCCCTCGAAGACGATCCGGCCGCCGTCGTGGCCGGCGCCGGGGCCGAGGTCGATGATCCAGTCGGCGTGCGCCATGACCGCCTGGTGATGCTCGATGACGATGACCGACTTGCCGGAGTCGACGAGCCGGTCCAGCAGGCCGAGCAGCTGCTCGACGTCGGCGAGGTGCAGGCCGGCGGTCGGCTCGTCGAGGACGTAGACACTGCCCCTGCCGGTCATGTGGGTGGCCAGCTTGAGCCGCTGCCGCTCGCCGCCGGACAGCGTGGTGAGCGGCTGGCCGAGGCTGAGGTAGCCGAGCCCGACGTCGGCGAGCCGGTCGAGGATGGCGTGCGCGGCCGGAGTGCGCGCTTCGCCCGTGCCGAAGAACTCCCCGGCCTCGGTCACCGGCATCGCGAGAACCTCGCTGATGTCCCGGCCGCCGAGGTGGTATTCCAGCACCGAGGCCGCGAACCGCTTCCCCTCGCAGACCTCGCAGGTGGTGGCGACGCCGGCCATCATCGCCAGGTCGGTGTAGATCACGCCGGCGCCGTTGCAGTTCGGGCAGGCGCCCTCGGAGTTGGCGCTGAACAGGGCCGGCTTTACGTCGTTGGCCTTCGCGAACGCCTTGCGGATCGGGTCGAGCAGCCCGGTGTAGGTCGCCGGGTTGCTCCGTCGCGAGCCGCGGATCGGGGCCTGGTCAACCGCCACCACTCCGTCCCGCCCGGCCACCGAGCCGTGGATAAGCGAGCTCTTGCCCGAGCCCGCCACCCCGGTGACGACGACCAGCACACCGAGGGGAATGTCAACGTCGACGTCCTGCAGGTTGTGGAGGCTTGCTCCGCGCACCTCCAGCATGCCCGACGGCGTTCGCGCCGATGGCTTCAGGGAGGCACGGTCGTCAAGGTGCCGTCCGGTGATGGTGCCACTGGCCCGCAATCCCTCGACGGTGCCCTCGAACATCACCTCCCCGCCCTTGGTGCCGGCGCCGGGGCCGAGGTCGACAACGTGGTCGGCGACGGCGATCGCCTCCGGCTTGTGCTCGACGACGAGCACCGTGTTGCCCTTATTCCGCAGCTGGAGCAGCAGGTCGTTCATCCGCTGGATGTCATGGGGGTGCAGGCCGATGGTGGGCTCGTCGAAGACATAGGTGACGTCGGTGAGCGAGGATCCGAGGTGGCGGATCATCTTGGTGCGCTGCGCCTCGCCGCCCGAGAGCGTGCCCGACGGCCGGTCGAGCGAGAGGTAGCCCAGCCCGATCTCGGCGAACGAGTCGAAGGTCTGCCGCAGCGCCTCGAGCAGCGGTGCTACCGACGGCTCGTCGAGGTCGCGGACCCATTCGGCCAGGTCGCTGATCTGCATCGCGCACGCATCCGCGATGCTGATCCCCTTGATCTTCGAGGACCTGGCCGCCTCGCTGAGCCGGGTGCCACCGCATTCGGGACAGGTGGTGAAGGTGACCGCGCGGTCCACGAACGCGCGGATGTGCGGCTGCATCGCCTCCTTGTCCTTGGACAGCATTGACTTCTGGACCCGCGGGATCAGCCCCTCATAGGTCATGTTGATGCCCGCGATCTTCATCCTGACCGGCTCGTGCTCGAGGAGGTCGTGAAGCTCCTTCTTGGTGTACTCACGGATCGGCTTGTCCGGGTCGAAGAAGCCCGACGCACTATAAAGGCGGAAGTTCCAGCCGCCCGCCGTATAACCGGGAATCGTGAGCGCGCCCTCGTTGAGCGACTTGCTGTCGTCGTACAACTGGGACAGGTCGATGTCGGTGACGGCCCCCCGGCCTTCGCAGCGCGGGCACATGCCGCCGGTAATGCTGAAGCTGCGCCGCTCCTTCACGGTCTTCCCGCCGCGCTCGAGTGTGACCGCACCCGCGCCGCTGATTGAGGCAACGTTGAAGGAGAACGCCTGAGGCGAGCCGATCTGCGGCTTCCCGAGCCGACTGAACAGGATGCGCAGCATAGCGTTGGCGTCGGTGGCGGTGCCGACCGTGGAGCGGGGGTCGGCGCCCATCCGCTCCTGGTCGACGAGGATCGCGGTCGTCAGCCCGTCCAGCACGTCGACATCTGGCCGGCCCAGCGTCGGCATGAAGCCCTGCACGAAGGCGCTGTAAGTCTCGTTGATCAGCCGCTGCGACTCCGCGGCGATCGTACCGAACACCAGGGAGCTCTTGCCCGAGCCGGAGACACCGGTGAATACTGTCAGCCGACGCTTCGGGATCTCGACACTGATGTCCTTGAGGTTGTTCACGCGCGCGCCGTGCACGCGGATCAGATCGTGGCTGTCGGCGGCGTGCAGCGCAGGCGACTGCGTGTCCGTCCTCGTGGCCATGCTCATCGTGTCTCCATCTGTCAGGCTGTCAGGCGGCGCATCCGCGGCCTCCGCCGGCGCGTTCGCGGCAACGGTCCCTGTCTACCTGATCGGCGGGGCCGGCCGGGGAGACCGCCCTGGCTGTCGGCTTGTTGTCTCGTCAGCAGTATTACGACAGCGGACCGGGGACGCTTCTCGATTCCTGATCAAGTAAATACTCGCGGTGAACTGCTCTACTGCCTGGCTGACCGCGGCGGACCGGATGGACTCGAACATGTCGAAGTCGTGGTGGGCACTGGGTAGCCCGGCGTAGATAACCGGGCCGCAGCACGACGGTGCCGGCTACGCGGCGAGGCCGGCCTAGCTTAGTTACTGGCCGCGAGCCTCAGCAGGAGTTGTACGGTGCCGTCTTGAGGACGGTAGCGCAGCCGGAGGACGGCGAGGGCTGCGGCGGTGGCCTGGCACCAGCGCCAGAGCCTGTCGCGGTCCAGATCCCGGACGAGCTTGCATAGCTGTCCGATCCGCTCGTTGACCTCATCAATGCTGGTGGCCCGGTCTAGTATCCAGTCGATCGCGTCGAAGGTGAGATCGCCGACACCTGGCCGGGGATCGATAGCCACGAGTCCCCGGGGTGGCCCGGCCCTGAGGATGTTGGATAGGTGGAGGTCTCCGTGGAGCAGTCCCGCTGGGCCGTCGCTGGCCAGCTCGCGGGCTTTCCGGTGCCCGTCGGCCAGGACTTGCGGAGGTACCAGCGAGCTCACTCGCGGGTTACTCAGCAGCCCGCCGATACGCGAGAACATCGACTCCACGCCCTGCGCCAGCGTGGGCAGTTGCCCGCCGTCGTACCTGGCCGCACCTCGCAGGCCAGTGAGCAGCTCGGCGACTTCGCTGACGGGCGGGGGTTCTGGCTGGTCGCTGACCTTGGTACCGGGCTCGATGTTCTCCAGGAGCAATGCTCCTGTCTCCAGGTCAGCGTCAAGGAGGTCTACCGCGTGCGGTGTGGCCGCCCAGGCTCGTAGTGCTATTGCCTCCTCGTTCGCAATGGTCAGGTCCGGTGTCAGCTTGAGTACAACGCCACGGTGGCCGTGCTGCCTGCCAATGAACACGCGTGAGGTGTTGCCCGCCAGAGCTCTGTCCAGTTCCAGATGCCAGCGCAGGCAGTACAGCGCGACCATTTCAGGCAGTACGGCGCACCAGGCGTCCACTCCGGCGCCGAACCGGGCGATCAGCCTTTCCCGGCCGTCGTCATCCAGCACGAAGTTCGGATCCAGCATGCGCTTATCGTGATCGGAAGCCCTCGCCGACGCAACTGGGATGTGATCGATTACTGGCCTCGTCGGCCGCACTTACGTGCCAGACCCAGGAGCAGCCCGACGATTAGCGACAACGATGGCCGGATCCAGGCGGACCGCTGACCGTCAAGCGGCAGGTGAGACTTGAGCCGCAGGAACCGCCATCCGCATGTCCGTTCCGTACAATCGCGATGCCCGGTGGGCCTGCGACAGGTCGGCTTCGGCTTCGCCCCGCGGAATAAATACGGTGTCCTCGATCACGAGGTGACGTTGCCTTCGGGTGAGATCATCCATATCCCCCTACGGGCAATCACAGACGGAAGTGGCTGTGAGGTGGTGTTCACGCTCCGCCGACTCCCAGATATGAGCGACGAGGATTTTGAGCGCGACGCGGGTGCCGTGGCTGCTGACCTCACCAGGCTCAAGCAGGTGCTTGAAGGCGCTATCCACTCCAAGTAAAGCCAGGACAGTTCGATTATCCCCTGTCCTCCTGATAGGTGCCGAGGTCTTCGCCTGACCGGCAACCCAGGAACAGCTTCGCCTCGGTGAGGGTGAGCCGCGCCGGGGAGAAGCGCCGCCGTGCGGGCCGCGCGCCGACAGCGGTGGTGGCTGTCATCGCCGGGTTCCCTCGATGAGATCTCAGGTGTCCCGGCGTGCCTCCGGGTCCAGCCCGGTGGTCAGCTCGTCAAGCACGGCGACCCTCTCCCTGGGCACCTCCCGCCGGATGCCTCGGCGGTTCTTGTAAAATTGATATCAATATGATAGAAATCGGGTATCAGTCAAGCCTTATTTCTGGAGATGGTTCAGGTGACGGAACGAAAGCTGGACGGCGCCAGACAGCCTGTTACCGAGAAGCCCGCGTGGTTCCTGCCCGGCGTGCGGATGCTGCTGCTGGGCATCGTCGTGATCCTCGTCGGGGTCGCGGTGGCCGTGGGCGCGTCCCATCTGACCGGTGCCGCGTCGGACGGCCTGATCCTGCTCACCGTGCTCATACTGCTCTGCGGCGCGCTGATGCTGGCCGGCCTCACCCCGGTCAGCCCGGGGCACGCGCGGGTCATCCAGCTGTTCGGCCGGTACTGCGGGACGATCCGCGACACCGGCCTGAAGTGGGTGAACCCGTTCACCAAGCGGCTCGTGGTCTCCACCAGGATCCGCAACCAGGAGTCAACCCAGCTCAAGGTCAACGACGCCGACGGCAACCCGATCGAGATCGCCGCCGTGGTCGTCTGGCAGGTCATAGACACGGCGCACGCGATCTACTCGGTCGACGAGATGACGAAATTCGTCACGATCCAGACGGAGACCGCGGTCAGGCACATCGCGTCCAGCTACCCGTACGACAGCCGCGGCGAGGACAGGCTGTCGCTGCGGGACAACGCCGACGAGATCACCCAGCAACTCTCGGCCGAGCTGACCAAGCGGGTCACGGCGGCCGGCGTGCAGATCATCGAGACCCGGCTGACCAGGCTCTCCTACGCTCCCGAGATCGCCCAGACCATGCTGCGCCAGCAGCAGGCCAGCGCGGTCATCGGCGCGCGGGCGCGTATCGTCGAAGGCGCGGTCGGCATGGTCCGCATCGCCCTGCAGCGCCTTCAGGAGGAGGGTGTCGTCGAACTCGACGAGGAACGCAAGGCCGCGATGGTCTCCAACCTGCTCGTGGTCCTGTGCAGTGAACAGGCGACTCAGCAGGTAGTGAATACCGGCTCGCTGTACCAGTAATGACCGAGCGCAAGAGCATCCTGCTCCGCCTCGACCCCGCCGTGCACGACGCGCTGGCCCGGTGGGCCAGCGACGACCTGCGCAGCACCAACGCCCAGATCGAGTTCCTGCTCCGCCGCGCCATGGCCGAGGCAGGCCGCCTGCCCGGACACCTCAGGCAACTGCGCCGCCCCGGCCGTCCGCCGCGGAACGCGGACGATGGCGCGGACGCCGGTTCTGGCTAGCGCGCCGGACTGGCCCCACGACTTCCGCACACCACCCTGTCCCAGGGGGTTGAGGCCACCGCACAGTCGTACTTGATGCTGGAGGGTGTCCCCGGCCAGGCCGGGTGAAGGCGGCGGCGCACGTGGTGCGGGTGGGGCGGGACTTTGGTCCCTAGCAGGGTGATCGTGTTGCCTGGTCTGATCAGTGCATGTTCGTATCTGCCGAGGCGCTGGTGGACCTGGGCTTTCCGGCCGCAGCGGCCGGGCTGGCGAATCTGGCTCGCAGCGGGCTGCTGACCGGCGTGTCGCAGGCAGCTTACGGTGATGGCCTTACCGGCCTGGCCCGGGTCGGCCCGCTGGGCGAGGTGCCGGGCATGTCCAAGCTGGTCGAGGTGCATGTCCTGGACGTGGTGACCCGGGGTAAATCCGCCGTGCTCGCGCTGCGGTGGCAGGCCACCGGGCCGGGCGGCGGGCTGTTTCCCGCCCTGGATGCCGACATCTGGCTGACCCCCGCCGGAGAGCGTTCCGCCCGGCTGTCGGTGGTCGGGGTCTACCGGCCTCCGCTCGGTGCCCTGGGCACGGGCCTGGACCGGGCGGTCTTTCACCGGGTGGCTGACGCGACAGTACGGTCCCTGCTGGCCCACGTGGCGGACGTTCTCGCCCGCCCGCAGGACCCGGCCGCCACCGTGCAGGAAACCGGCACAGAAGGCAACGCCGCCCGCCAGGCCGCGCCCGGAACGTCCTAGCCGAGCGCCCGACCGGAGGGCCGATCAGGCTGATGGTGATCGAACACGACGTTCCTGACGTCCCGGATCGCCAGGTTCAGCTCGCCGAGGGCTTCGCGGACCTTATCAGGGCCGGGCCGGACGCTTACCGTGGACCAGGCGAGGCAGCTCCTGGAGGCTGCGGCCGGACACCGGTTCGAGGCGGCGGTCGTGCTGGCTCTGGCTTACGCGATGCGGCGCGGTGAGGTGCTGGGACTGCACTGGTCGGCGCTGGACTGGAAGGCCGGGACGCCGGGAGTGCCACATGGCGTCAAGCGGGTCAGGGACCGCGACGTCTCCTCGGGCCGCCGGACCCGGCTGGTAGTAAGCGAGCTGAAGACACCCAAGTCATGGCGGACGCTATCTCTCACTCCCGAGCTGGTGGCCAGGTTTCCGGCAACACCGGCATCAATGACTGGTAGTCCGGTACTGGCATTCCTTCTCTTTACCAGCTACGACTGTGTTGTTTCCATCCCGCCCGAGCTGGTTCGCCCGGACCCGGGTCCCGCGTCAGTGCCGCGTGCCCGGGACCTCCTGAGGCCAGGGCCGGGCGGCTGGCTGAACCACATGCCGAAGAACGGCTTCAATGACGTGCTGCCGGCGGGCGCGGCCGCGACGATGTTGGCCAGGGCCTCGGAGTCGGCGATGACGGCGAAGTAGCGTTCGGCGTTCCGCGGATCGTCGTAGATGGGCCAGTCCACCCGTTCGCCGTTCTTCATGACCGCGTATAGCTCGGTGACGCTGGCGTGGACGCGGCCGTAGATCGCGGCCGTGCCGTGTCCCCGGGTCGCCATCGTCATCGCGGCGTTGGCCAGATGCTGCTCATCGACCTGAATGTCGCACGCCGACGCGCCCTGGCGGGCGTCCCGGTCGATCGCGATGCAGCGGCCGCCGGCCGTATCCAGGTAGCTGATCAGGTCGAAGCGATGGCCGTCGACAGTGCAGGTGGCGAGAGTGGTGGTGGGTGTGTCCGGGAGCCGGGAGCCGGGGGGGCGGACGACGGGCCGCTGCGGCGAGGCCCAGTCCTCGCCGGCCAGCACGCGGCCCAGGGACTCCTGTGGCAGGCCGGCCTCGTGCCACAGCGGGTGCAGGCCATCGTCGCCGCCGACTCGGGGCTGGTGGCGGCGGATGGCATCGCCCAGCGCGGCCCGCGCGGCGTCGGCACGTATCGTTGCCGCCCGGTAGCGCAGGACCCCGGCGAAAAGGTCCGGCTTGCCGATGGCCTGCCTGCTGTCGAGGCGGTCGGCGGCCCGCTCCGCGAGGGCGGCGAAATCTTCGAGGGCTTCGTCCGGATCCCCGAACTGACCGAGCGTGCGCGTGCCCCCGTTGTTGGCGGTGTCATCGAAGCAGGCCAGCCAGATTCCGCTGTCCTCCACGTTTACCACCGCGGCTTGGTAGAGGATGCCGTTCCGGGTGCTCGGGCTGAGCAGGAAGATAGTGGCGATGCGTTCGTCCCACGGGGTGTGCAGCAGATTCGTGGCCTGCCAGGCGTCCACGAAGGCGCGGCCCGCCGACTCGCTGGGCATCCCGTAGACCTGGCTTCGGTCACTGGGATCGGTGCCGGTGATCCATGCACTGTACCGGCCCTGGTAGCCGACTAGGTAGCAGGCGTGCACGCCCCAGTGGCGGGAATGCACGGCATGCTCACGCGGGTCAATGGCGGGCGGCCGGGCCAGCGCAGCCGGGCGGTCCGGCCCGGTCTGCACGGCCCGCCGGGCGGTGCTGTACGGCTCGCCGGTGGCGGCCATCCGGGCGCGGGCGGCCTTCTTCGCCGAACGATCTGAGGTCATGGCGTCATCCATTCACGGCACCGGAAACCCGCGCTTCCCAGGCCGGTTGGATCGTCATGACCGTGCTCGAGAACGACGCGAGTCGGTGACCCTTGTCCTCGTAACGCCGCGGCCGGCGTGGGCGGCAGAGAGGGCTCGGAGGCGGGCAGGCGCTACTGCCTCTGCCTCATAATAACCGCGCCGCCGCCTTCGATATCTGCTGCGACGGGCCGGATTCTCCGAGGCTCATTCCTCGCGGACCCTGGCGTCTGCGTCCGGCTTGGGTGTTCGCGCTTTCGGTGCGAAAACGATTCGCGGTAGTTCCGCCTCATGCGGTTGGCTGAGGCGGTGCGGATCGCGCGATGGGCCCAGGGCGACGACGCCGGGATGCGGGCGTGCTGTGAGCTGGACCAGGCGTGCTTCCTGGTCGCACCGGCGGCGCGGGACCGGCGGCGCCCTGCTGCGGAGCGCGGCGCAGCAGGCCGCGCAGAACGGGCGGACGGTGCTGTGGGGCGAGACGTTCAAGGGTTCGGCCGGAGAGGCGTTCGCCCGGTACGTCGGGGCCAAGGCCAGCCTGGCGGACGCCAGGCGGGTGCTCGTCGTCGCGAAGGTGCCCGCGGGCCGTATCGCCGCGCTGCGCGAGAGCGCCGCGCGGGCCGCGGCGGGTACTCGCTCGCGACGTGGACAGGCAGCATCCCCGGTTTGATCCTTGCCGTCGCGCGGCTCGACTCGCTCAGGTTCATGGCACGGGCTCGTCGCCCTGGGCCTCGTGGCCGTTGGCCCCGTCAGGCGGTGCGCTGGTAGTCGGCAATAACCTGGGCTATCGCACGCCCGTTATTGGCCGCCAGTACCGGGTTGGTGACCCGATAATAGTTCACGGCGCCGAGCCCCAGGGCCAGGCCCCAGCCACGCCCGCGTGACCAGGTCGCGTCGTCGGGCTTGACCTCGGCGCGGAACAGGTCGCGGGTCTGCGGCGTGAGCCAGGCCCAGGCAGGCAGCATGTCGATCGCGGGGTCGCCGACACCGAGCCCGCCGAAGTCGATGACGGCGGTCAGCCTGCCGTGGCGGGCCAGCAGGTTCAAGGGAGACAGGTCGGCGTGTACCCAGCGGGGCGGGCCCTCCCACGCCGGGGTGGCCATGGCCGTCTCCCACGCGGCAGTTGCCAGATCGGGATCCACCATGCCGTCTGCGGCCAGGCCGCGGATCTCGACGCGGACCCGGTCATCGAGGGCGCTCACCGGCTCGGCCCGGAACGTCGGCAGCGGCCCGCCCGCGGTGTCGATCCGCTGGAGCGCGGCGACAAACCTGCCCAGCCGCACGGCCGCGTCGGGCAGGTTGACATCGGGCTCATCCGCAACGTTCTCGCCATCGAGCCACCTGTACACCGACCACGGGAAAGGAAACCCTTCGCCGGGAGCGCCATGCGCGAGCGGCACCGGTACGGCGAGCGGCAGCAGCGGAGCCAGCCGCGGCAGCCATTGCTGCTCCCTGGCCAGGGCCGCAACGGTTCCAGGACGGCGGGGCAGGCGCACGGCCATTTCCTCACCGAGTCGGTAGATCGCGTTATCGGTGCCAGCGGAGGGCACCTCGGTTATCGGCAGCCTCGCCCATTGCGGGAACTGTTCCGCGATCAGCCGGGCGACGATCGGAAGGCCGATATCGATTTCGTCAGGATTCATCTTCCGCTTCGGCACGGGCATTTTTCCTGGCGAGCAACTGCGTCGCCTGCTGGCCGACCCTCTTCCCAGACGGCACGGTCATAGGACATGAGGAAATTGTTCCATGGGCAGGGGCGGGTGCCGGGTCCAGGCTGGCGAAGCCATCGCGAAGCGTTTCACCATGAGGCATCATGTCCCGACCGATCTGGGAGCTGATCACTAGGTGGCCAGCACGCCCGCGAAGCTCATCATGGGGCGGCTCACTCGCGTCTAGAGAGGTCGCCCCGGGAGGCCTACGCCACGAAGTCGTCCCAGACCGTCCGCGTCTCCTGCGTCTCAGCCCGTCTCGCCGCGTCCCGTGCCCAAATCGGTTCCTGAACTGCAGGCTGCCCTCCCCTCCGACGTAAGCAAGGCACAAGGGGCGAGCCGTCTCGGACCAAGCCATTGACGGCGGGTCCGTCTCTATACATACATAGCAGCCCAATGTCGGTATATACTGCAGCGATGTACCGATATGGGAGGGGAGCCCGTGAAAGTGACCATCTACCTGCCCGATGCGCTCGCCGCCGAGGTGAAAGCCGGGCTGACCGATACGAACATCAGCGCGGTCTGCCAGGCCGCGCTGCGCATCGAACTGGAACGGGAGAAGGCTATGGAGAAGATCGACGCTGACGGCTACCAGCGGGTGAAGCTCTACGACGGCAAGCGGGAACACGACATCGCGTTCCGGGGCCGCAAGATCGGCAGCAGCCAGAAGGCTGACGCGTGGCTGACGCCGAAGGGGACGATCGCGGTCTACGACCACCGCGAGCAGGAGCTGTACACCTACGACGAGTACGACGCGTTCGCCGATGACGAAGGCGTTGACGACAGGCTGAGAGCCGACGTCGCGGACGCGCTCGGCGCGAAGTACGTGGAAGAACTCGACATCTGACTAGCCTGATCGCAACGGCCGACGCCACGGGCAGCCCGTACCCACCCTGCTGCGGTTGGTGGGCTAACGGCAGAACTCTGGGGACCTGCGGTTACGGGAGTCCTGCGGAGGGCTGTTGCCGGGTTAAGCGGACTGACCTCCCGGCGTTTTGGGTAGTTTGGGGTGGTTCGGTCCCCGGACTGGCCGGGTCCGCGGCGGTGCCTGGGTTCCGGGGGTTATCGTGGCCCAGCGTTCGGCCCGGGCCATCTCCTTGCAGGCGCGGCGGGGCTTGCCGCAGCGGGTGCGGCGGATGGTGATGCTGCCGGGCAGGGCGTAGCCGATCTGGCCGAGGACACCCAGGTAAGAGCCGAGGCCGGGCGTCTTGGTGCCGGGCGTGACGCCCTGGTCGGCGGAGCAAGAAAGACGGCATGTCGTACGTGCCGCACCAGCCTTTTGTATCAGTGGCGCTGTCAGGCTTGGGACGGCGCGGGCGCCCACAGCCAGGCGGGCCTCCCAAGGCCAGAGCCTGGCGCGATGAGCGCCAGACCCGGCGCCGCACAGCGGCGCCGGTTGATCCAGTAAGGCATGATTCGGCAGCGGATCGCATCAATCACACTGATGCTGCCCTCCGCCTTGCGATTAGATGCCAGCGGAATTTTGCTCGCTATGTCGATCCTGGATGCAAACTACCGACGCGCTCCTGCTCGGTGTTCAACGATGCAGCCCGGTGGGTGTGCGGATGCCTGCTCAGAACAGCCGTAGTGCGCGTGGGTTGCTGTACCTCACTGCTGCTGCGCCACGAGGCGCAGTGTTACAGCGTGCTTCGTGATGAGGTCAAGCTAGAGGATTCCTCATCGGAAGATGGCACGGTCTGAGCTACTTGCTTAGGAGGACGTGGGCGCCACTGAGCAGACCTGCCTGTGCGCTGGTCGGAGCCCAGAACCGAGTGTCCGCGAGTAACCGTGATTCGCCGGTACCGGCTGGCCGATCGGGCACGCAACGGGCACGGTGGCCACATGGATCGGGACTGACGTTAGTGGCGAGGCTGATCTAGTTACAGCCTGCCTCAGTCATCTATAATTCAATCTCTCCGTTCCCGCGAGAGGAACGTGATGAGTAACAAGCCGCACCTACGGCCTCATAAGAAGAAGCGGCAAGTGAGCCGCATTACTAGGCTGCTCGTGGCGATTCTCTTCCTCGCAATCTTCGTCCTCGCGGTCGCCCTAGCGGTGAGCGGTCGCTACGTACCCACCGGGAGGTTCATCCTGTTAAGCCGAGGTCCGGCTGAGCCCAGCAGAATGCAACCCTCAGATCAGTAGATACCGGGCTACCGCTGTTCCCAGCGCTGCTGCAGCTGTTCCTCGTACGGGGCCAGCAACCGTTCGATCACCGCGGTCAGGTCCTCGAGGCCGGCGGACGGCGGGCCGGTGCGCGCCAGTACCTTGGCCGGCAGGGCGGCGTGGTCATCAGTGAAGAACTCCGCGCCCTCCACCGCTTCTTCCAGCTGGCTGATCTTGCGGCGGGCCGCGGCCCGGGCCAGCACCTGGCCCTGCTCGTCTTGCAGCTCGATGTCGTGGTGATCCTCCGCCCAGCCATCCCCGGCCAACAGCACACCAGCCTCCCTCGATCCGTCACGTGACCTCAATGAACAGCCGCGGCAGCGGGAGGAGAACACCAACGGCCTAACGGATAGTGCTCACGCCAGCGGCGGGCACGACACCCCTTCAGTGGCACTGCTCTCCTCACGGCCAGGAAAGGGCACGGTCTCTACGCAGGGCTGGACAGTCCGCCCAGGCTCCGGGAGTGCTCACTCGCCGGCCGCTACCGGATCCGAGCCTGCCGTTGCGGCCAGCCCCGGTATCAGGCTCCAGGGTCAAGCATGATTTCGGCGTGTACGTTGACCAGCCACTTTTCCCCTGTGCTCGTTGCCTGCGGTCACAGTCATGCTTGATGCTGGAGGGGCGGGCACGTACACTCAGCGGGCCATGCCCGGATCTGAGCCCAGCCAGGACTCGTGCACCTGACACTCTGGGCCGTAACGTTCCCGGAACGCTGCGGGCGTAGCGTTGCCCCTCATGGTGGGGATACCGGCGGCAGGCGGGCCGGAACCGGCCGCGGCCCGCTTCCGGCTGGCGTCTCCGGTGACAGCGACGGTCCTGGCCGTCCTGTCGCTGATGCTGCTGGCCGGAGCGCTGGTGCTGAGCGCCTTGACCGGTCAGCTGTCGGTCCTGGGCTCGGGGCCGATTGTCCCCGTCGTGGTGGTCTACGCGGCGGTGGGCTTCGTCGTGGCCCGCCGCCAGCCGGGCAATCCGATCGGCTGGATCCTGATCACCTGGATCGTGGTGTTCCTGCTGAGCGGGGTTGCCGGCGGGTATGCCGCCTTGTACTACCGGTTCGGCCACCATGGCCTCCCGCTGGCCCCGGTTGCCGTCGTGCTGGGACCGTTGTGGGCACCGGCGCTGTTGTTGTTCCCGGTGGTGATTTTGCTGTTTCCGGACGGCAGGCTGGCGGCGCGGCGCTGGCGGTGGGTACTGCGGGCCTATGCGGTGGCCGGAGCGCTGGCGTCGGCGGCCATCTTTGCCCCGGCGGTCACCGCCGTGGCCCGTCATGACGTCCGCATTGACGCCGCAGGCAACCTGATCAGCACCGGGCGGCCGCACGGCGGCCTTCTCGCCGTGGCGGCGCCGCTGGGCCTGGGCTTGATCTTGGTGATCGTGCTGTCGTTCGTGGCCCACCAGGTGTTTAGCTGGCGGCGTGCCACGGGCGAGCGGCGCCAGCAGCTGAAGTGGCTGGCCACCGGCGCCGCGGTTACCCTAATCGTGGTTGCCGCGTCGCTCGGGTTCAGCTCGATCAGTGTCGTAGGAGAGATTCTCGGAATCGGGCTGGCCGCGCTGCCGGTAGGCATCGGTGTGGGGATCCTGAAGTACCGCCTCTATGAGATCGACCGGATCATCAGCCGGACCCTGGCCTACGCGATCGTGACCGGCCTGCTGGTCGGGGTATACGCCGGGCTGGTGCTGCTGGCCACCCAGGGCCTGCGGTTCCACAGTTCGGTAGCGGTGGCCATGTCCACGCTGGCCGCGGCGGCACTGTTCAACCCGCTGCGGCGGCGGGTGCAGCACGGGGTGGACCGCCGGTTCAACCGGGCACGGTATGACGCCGACCAGACCGTGACGGCGTTCGCGGCCCGGCTAAAAGACGCGGTTGACCTGGACTCGGTCCGCGACGACCTAGCGGGCGTCGTGGAGAACGCTCTGGAACCAGCCCACGTGTCGGTGTGGATCCGGGCAGGCGAACGGTAGTGACGCGGTACCGGCGAGCTGGACGATCGACGCCGACGATGACGGCTGCGCGCAGTTCATCAGCGTGGCTCCCAGGCGCACGCCCCGGTCACAGCTAATGGTTTTCAAGAGCGTCCATGGTTCACGCTCCGCCATCGCGGCTACCTGCCTCGTCGGCGCACTCGGGAATGGATCGCCAAGCAAGATCATCCCGCGCATATCCCGCGGCTAGGCCCGCGGCGGCTGGTTGACCGCCCCGGTCATGACGCTATCCCCTTCGGGTTTCGCTGGCCCGCGCCTGCTCGGGGGTGACTTCGTCCGCAGCGGTGCCTAGACGCTGGCCAGGAACCACTGGCCCGGGGCTGCTCAGGCGCTGAGCCGGGATGCCGCTCTCCAGCGGGGGCGTAGAGACGGTGTCCGCCGGAGCCTGGCTGCCCCACTGCGGGTGGCTGTTGGCGTAATTCACCATGAACAGCATGAAGGCGAGTGCGACGACCGGGACGACGATGATGGGGATAAGGTCGGCTGTGGTTCCTGTCATGTCGGCGCTCCCTTCGAGACGACGATTTCATTCTCGTATGGCAGCGGGCAGATCGCGCCAGTGAAGACCCTGGTCTTATACCCGTGGGAATACCGCGGAACACCCCGCCCAGCGACCCTGGCGCCGCGTCCGGGCGTCTTACCATGGCGGTGCCGCCCGCCCGCATCGGGGGCGTCATGAAACTGGCCCGCGACCCTACAACAGCCGGTATGGGCCCACGGCGCTGCCGACCGTGTACAGAATCGACGGCGAATCGGTTGTCTTGGGCACGTGGGACCCCGCCCTCTTTGACGAAGACCTGCGTACTGGTATCGCGCACGCCGAGTACCGGGTCGCCGTGGAGGCCGACCAACTCGATCTGGAGGCGCGCGAGGGGTGGATCGTGCTGGTGCGCGGAGCCGCGCATCATCTGGATACCGAGGCCGAGCGCGCGCCGATCATCGGCGCCGGGCTTGAGCCGTGGATTGAGGGGGTGCCTGCGCACTTCATCCGGGTGACCCCCACCAGCATGTGGGGCAACCGCGTCCTCCGGGGATGATGCCAGCGGCAGCATGACTCGTGGGAGCAAGGCTGAGCATCTGGATGCAAACTACCGGCACGACCCTGGTCGCAATCAAACGGTGCAGCCTGGCGCGTATGTGGATGCTTGCCCTGGGCAGCCGTAGCGCGCACGGGTTGCTGTACCTTGCTGCTGCACGGGACGACCTCCTACCCGGTCCACTCCTCCACGACCGCCAGATCGGTGAACTCCGGCGGACCCGCGAGCCTGTCGGCCAGCATCGCCCGGAGGACTTGCAACCCCTCCTGGCGGCGCGGGTCGCGCTCGCGCGCACGCGCCTTCTCCTCGCTTTCGAACATGACCAGTGTGTAGAACTGATCCGGGTCCTTCTGGTCTTGCATGATCATCGTCTGCAGCAGGCCCGAACCGGGTTGCTCGACCGCCTGCAGCTGCTCGCGCAGTCCGGCCGTATCCTTGCCCGGCTTCAACCTGAAGCTCATGAGCTGCGCCCACATATCCGATCCCCCCTTGACCATCCTGGCCGTCCTGAGCCACGGCCACGGCGAACACCGCGGATGATCGTTCCACAGCGGTGCCGCCTGAAGCCAGCACCTGTCACACGGACACGCCAGGGCCGGCCGCAGGTCGGTCGTGAACAACCATCCACGGACCCTCGTGTGTGCGGGCGACGTCCGTGGGAAAGGCATCGGGTACCCGGTTAGTGCCGATACCCCTTCAAGGAGATCCTCATGAAGCGCAAGCTAAACCTCGCTCTGTGGATCGTTGCCGGAATCCTGGCCGTTGCCTTCGTCGTCAGCAGCAGCACGAAGCTGTTCGTGCCCAAGGAGAAGCTGGCCGGTATGGGCGGCGCCGCCTCGAAATGGGTTGAAGACTTCAGCCCCGGTGCCCTCAAGGCCATCGGAGCCCTCGAGTTCCTGGCTGCGGTCGGCCTGATCGTGCCCGCCGCGCTCGGCATCGCGCCGGTTCTGGTGCCGCTGGCTGCTACCGGTGCGGTGTTGCTGTTTGCTGGCGCGGTGATCACGCGCCTCCGCCGTGGCGAGAGGGTAACAATCATCCCCGACCTGATCTACCTCGCCATGGCCGCCTTCGTGGCGTGGGGCCGCTTCGGCCCAGGGTCCTTCACCCGGCGGAACCAGCGGGGCGTCTTTAGCCGGGCTCGCCTACGTCGGATTCAGATGCCCTCCCAATGACGCAGGACCAGGGCAGACCGGCTGCAGCGCCGGGGCGGCCAGTGGAGCCAAGCCAAAGCCGAGGAGAAAAATCCAGCTCCGCTGCGACACGGTCCCCCGATCCCCGGTGCCGAACCGGCAAGTTCGCAAGGCCTCAGACGACTCAACTGAATCCCTACGCTGCTCGGCCATCATCAGGACCCTTAACCTCCGCCATTAAAGGTCTTTTAGTGCGCCGCTCGGCGTTTGGCCGTCGTCCCAGCTAGCTCTGTGTGCCGGTGGCCGTGCTCGCTGGCGGCTGTGAGGGGACGTTGCTGTACTTTCGCGCCGTACGGTGTGCCGTATTAGCAGCTCGGGTCGTGGCCGTCCAGATCGGTCCACCTGGACCAACATCCTTGATCGGTCCTCCTTGGACGGTGCCGCATGATGGTGAACTGCAACCCGAACTGCAACCCTGTCGTCAGGACAGCCCCCGGCATCGCCGGTCAGGACGTGGGCGCGCGCCAGAAGAACTCCAGCTGGATGTTGTCTGGGTCGCGGAAGGTGAGCACGGCATTCGCGGTGTAGGAAGGTTCCTTGACGCCGGAGTGGCGTACTCCCCGCTCGTCTCAGCCGGCAAGCCCAGGCGTCGAGGTCGCTGCGCTGGGCGACCAAGAACTCCAGATGATCCAGCCCGGCCCGGAACTCGTTGAAGTTACCCGGGTCCGCGCCGTGGTCCACCAGGCACAGTTCCGCGTTACTGTGCGGCTCGGCGAGGTGGACCAGCGCGACGTGGCCATCCGGCTGGACATAGCGGCTGGTTTCCTCTGTGCCGAGCAGGTCGCAATACCACGCCGCGCTTCGGTGGGCGTCGCTGACGGTGAGGATAACAACCTGGCCGATGATCTCTGGCATAGGCCAACCCTGACGGCTGGTTGCTGTGCTAGCAAGCACGATGGACGGCAGGCGAAGCATGATCGCCAAGGTGGTCATATGTCACTGGTGCGAACTCACGACCCATTGCTTAGGAGGACGCAGGCGCGGGTCGCCCTGCCGGTCCGTAGGTGAGCAGGGGTAGAGAGCGGTCCGGGAGTAACCGTCAGTTCCGGCGTTGACCGGCCGATCGGACGCAACGGGTACGGTGTGGACGCTTGGTTCGCAGCGTATGTGAAACCATCCGGATGTGGGCGCTGACCATCCGCCTGCCCGGTTTCTGCGCGAGGCCGGTCTGGTCGTTCTGCCTGAGAAGATCCGGCCGAGGGAAGGCCGCGCCTGGCTGGTCGGCTGGCAGGGAAACCACGGGGTGCTGAGGCGACTGCCTGTGTCGGCCGCCGTGGCGGCCAATCTGGCTGAGGACATGACCTGGCTGCACGGCTTCATGACCCGGCTTGCCGAAGCTGGCTTCCCTTCGCCTCGGCCGCTCCCGTGCTTTGACGGCATGTCATGGATCATCGAGGCAGGCTCGCTCCGGGAGATCGTCTCGTTCCTGCCCGGCCAGGCTGTTGGGTGGGCGGCGGTTCCTCCGATGGAGGAGATCGGCGCCCTGCTCGGCCGTTACCACGTCGCCGTCAGGCAGATGCAGATGACCGGCCAGCGCCCCGCCGCGCTGCGACCTGGACGACACTGGGCACCTGGCCGGGGAACGCACGGTAATTCACGGCGATTTCACCAACGACAACGTGATCGCGCGCGGCATGCCGCCTGCGCCGAGCGGAGTCATCGACTTTTGCCCTGGCCCACGTAGAAACGCCGCTGGCGGATGTCGGATATGGCCTGTGGCGCAGCGGCCGTCCTCATGAGACGGCCGGCCACCTCGATCTTTCCAGAATCGGCCGGTTTCTCCGCGGCTATGCCAGCATCGTCCGGGTCTCTCCCGACGAGGCCAGCGTCATTCCTCTTTACGTGAGGGGTCGCGGACTTCAGATGATCGCCAAGCGAGTTCGCGCGGGCCCGAACCACATTTTCATGCTGGCCCACGGTGCAATGGCTCACCGCAAATGCTGGTGAGGTCGGGGATGCGCTCGTGGCTGCCCTCCCCTGACATGCGCACTGTCAGCTTGGGAATTGGCTTGTCATCAGGTCTCAGTGACCAGGGCACCGCAGGTCAGCGGCCACCCTCGGTTGTCCGTGAGTAGCCGTCGGGTACTGGTATTGACTTCCCTATCGGGCACGCAACGGGCACGCTGCCGGGGAAATGACCATCTGGATGCAAACTACTGGTGCGCTCTTGCGCGGTTGACCGGTCCAGTTCGGCACGCGTACCGATGCTCGCGCAAGACAGCCGTAGCGTGTACAGGTTGCTGTACCGCGCTGCTATACGTGGCGATTGTCGCGAGCATGAAGATCGTCGGGGTCAGGCCTTCCTGGTTCGCCGCCGTACTATGCTGCTGTGGCTGATGATGCCGCCGATGTAAGCGCTGAAGGCACCTGCGTAGAAGATATCCAGCCACCACGCGCGGTAGCCGTGCAGGACGACCAGCGGGCCCAAGACCAAGGCAGCAATGAGGACCGCTATGTACGCAGCGAGAACGATGGTCCCGGCTTTCATGATCACTCCTTCCGGAATGTGATGCTCATGACGCGTACGGTGTGACTCGGAGCCGATAAAGTCACCGTAGAACTGCGTGTATTGCTTCCACGACAAGACTACTCTGGGAGGGAGCACCGGGGCCGTCGAGGGCTAGCCGCGCGTGTCTCGGGCCTGGCCTCTGGCCTGGCCCTCGCCGTCAGGCCCGCTGGGCTGGCAGAGGTCTCCGGGGTCAACGGCGCGCCGTAGGCGCGTCCCGCGCAGCGGGATGCGAAGCACCGTTGAGGCTGGAGGGGCCGGCCCGGACAATGCGCGGCGTTCCGCCCCTGTGACTGTGGCATTCCCCCGGCGACCAGCGCACTCAGCGCAACGCTGACGGCCTAGTGCGCTGACCACGAACCTTCACCGGGTCGGTCATGCGGCTTTAGGTTTCGGGCGGCCCCAGCGTTGCTGGCGTTCACTGCGGATGCGGGCTCGTTCGCGGCGCTGGGCGGCCAGCACGTCGGGGTGGCGGGCGTGGGCGTTGCGCCAGCGCAGGTAAGCCTGGAGCCTGCGGGCCAGCGCCGGGTGGTCCGGATGGTCTGAATTGCCCATGACGAAGGTCCGCAAGGGACCGAAGTGCGCCTCGATCGGGTTGGCCCACGACGCGTTCGTGGGCGTCAAGCACAGCTCGACGTTCTCCCGCCTGGCCCAGCGGCGGATCGCCGGGGTCTTGTTCGCCGACAGGTTGTCCGTGATCACGAACAGCCGGTAGCCGTCCGGGCGGGCGGCCCGGATCGACTTCAGCGCGGCCAGGGTGTGGTCCGCGCCCTTGTGCTCGCGGACGACGCCCCACAGCTGGTCATCGCCCAGGGAGTAGCAGCCGTGGAAGTAGCGGATGCCGTGGGTGCGGTGGTAGGTGGCGCGCAGCCTCACCGGGTGCTTGCGCGGCGCCCAGCAGGTGCCGTGGCAGGGCCGGATGGACAGCGGCCCGAACTGATCGAAGGCAAAGCACCGGTCCGGGTAGGCGCTGGTCACGTACTCGATCCGGTCCAGCTTGGCGTCCCGGTCCGGATCACGGGACTCTTTCCAGGTCCGGGTCCGCTGGAAGGAGATGCCGCGGGCGTGCAGGATCTGCCGCAGCCGCTCCCGCCCGATGCAGACCCCGGGACCCTCCGCTAAGCAGGCGGCCAGCTTGCGCAGGCTCCACCGGGTGAACGGCAGGCCCAGCTTCTCCGGCCGGGTCCTGGCCGCCGTGACGATGACCTCGATGGCCTCGTCACTGATCCGGCGGGGACGGCCTCCCGCCCACTGAGGGTCCAGCGCGGCCAGCCCCTTGGCGTTGAACAGGTGGATCACGTCCCGGACAGTGTCCTCATCGGCCGCCACGAGCCGGGCGATCGCCGGCACCAGCGTGCCCGACGCCGACGCCATGATGATCATCGCCCGGCGCACCCGGACCGACCCGTGCTTGCCGCGCCGCACGATCTGCTGCAGCCGCTGCCCTTCTTGATCAGTTAGCCGCCGCGCCCGCACCGGCTCAGCCATCTCGCCTCCCGCCACTCAACTTCGTCACAAGATCGAGTGTGGAAGCCATCACGGCGCATGTCAGCCGAGCCGGTGAACCTTTGTGGTCAGCGCACTAGCCGTGATGCTGGCGAGCGCGGCAGCGGGATACGGCGGAGACCGCAGGCAGCCGGTCACCGGGAGAGCCGTGCGCGGCAGCCGCCGCGCCGTAAGGCTCGCGTCCGAAGGACGCGGCGGAAGCTGCCGCCCCGCAACGACGAGACCCCCGGGTGAACCCCGGCCGCCCACGGCGGGTCACCCTGGCCGCGACCGGGTCGACCCCGGCAAGATCATCGCCCGGTCGGTCTGGCGCAAGGGCATGGAGACCGCCGAGGACCTCCTCACCGACCTTCCCACCGAGGACTAACCTCCTCGCCGACCATCATGCTTTGGGTCGATGTCCCGTTGGTCCGGTTCTAGCCTGACCAACGGCCCATCGGCTCGCTCATTCCCTTTCGACTGCTCGCGCCCGCCCCGGCTGCTCACGGCCGGGGCCGTCAGGCCCGGCGCGCCGGAGGTGCGCCCTTGATGATCGTGAAGAAGATCCTCACAGCATCGGTATTGCGGCCGTCGGATCGCCCCGGCGCAGGCCTGCCTATGGCTACTCTCGGCAGTCGAATCGCGCCCAGATGGTGCGGGTGGTGTTGTCGGCGTCGATTCCCCACTCGTCGGCGACAGCACGGACAATGTCCAATCCGTGGTGCCGGGTCGGATCGATCATTCCCTGGTTCCAGGGACCGCCATTGTCTTGGACTTCGATCCGCGCGTGACGGTCGGCGCTGGCGTCCCGGTGCACGTGGTCGCCGCCCGGCTCGGCCATGCCGATCCCTCGATCACGCTGCGGGTCTACGCGCACGTCATCAGCGATCAGCTCACCGAGGCTGCCGACATCTTCGCCCGCGCCGTCGCGGCCACCAGCTAAGGCCCCCGATGTTAGCAACCGCGTTAGCAAAGAGCCCCTTCCATGCTCGAAAGGGGCCTCTGACCTGGGCTGCTTGACCGGCTTTGGCGTAACGGCTCGCGTAGCGGTGCGCACGGGGTGGGCCGCTTTCCGGGCGGTGCGGCGCGCCTTCTTCAGGGGTTTCGGTGCGAACAGCCGCCAGAGCAGTCCCATGCTGTGATCCCTCCCCTAGAACCGATGTGCTTCTTGGACGCGGGACTGATGCCTATGGTTGACCGCGTAGATATGGCGAGCTGTGACCGGGATAGGGACACTGACACGCCGAGGACGACAGCTGCGCGTTGCTCAGCGGGCAGGGTGACTGTGCTCCATATCACGCTGGAAACGGGTCCAACATCACGCTGGAAACGGGTCCAACGCCTCTAATGCCAGAACGTCCGGAGTGGTACGCGTGAAACGGAAGGAAGGGAGGCCGTCATGGACCTTCATCCGCACAGGCCGCACAGGACGCACGTTGTCCGCCACCTCTTGGAGCGGTGGCACCGCTGGTCGCCGTACGCATAGCCGCAGTCGATGCGCGAAGGGAGGCGAGAGCCTATGGAGCTAGGGCCCGAATCTTGACACGGAGTAAGAGTGCCTCGGTAACCTTTCGGGCCGGGGCACTCGCTGTCTCCGGGGTCGCCAGGCTCCCTGTCCTGCGTTCACCTAAGCCCCTGGGATGTCTAATGAGAACGCGCGTGTCCACACGAGTCCACCGCAGGCCACCTGAACAGGCCAGATGACTCGCCCGGGCATCTCGGTGTCCAGGATCGACCCCACGTGTCCGCAACCGTTGTTAGCACGGCGTTAGCAACTGGCCTCTGCACCCGGCGGCCCCTGACCTTCCGCTTCTTCTGCGGGGAGTCAAGCTCGCGCGATCAGTCACCCCCAGCGCGTCTCCCACGCTCGATTTGATGGCGTTGGCCTCGTAGCATCGCGGCATGGATCCTGTCGTCGAATCGGCGCTTATTGGTGGCGTCGCGACTCTCGTAGGCGTGGGAGGCACCGTAGCAGTTGCGATCGTGGGTTTCCGTAGCTCGCGCTCGACTAACCAGGCAACGATCAATGCGGCCAGGGCCACCGCCGACAAGACAATCGAGGCTGCGCATGACACGAACAAGGCAACTATCGATGCTGCCCACGCTGACGTTCGCCGCACCCTGGAAATCACACGCGAAGGGCAGATCACCGAGCGGTTCACCCGCGCGATCGACCAGCTCGGCCACGCTCACCTGGATGTGCGGCTCGGCGGAATCTACGCGCTTGAGCGGATCGCCCGTGATTCACCTGGTGACCGCGCCACCATCGGCGAGGTCCTGACTGCGTTTATCCGCAGCCACGCGCCCTGGCCACCCAGCCTGCCTAGTCAGTACCTGGAAACAGCGCCGATCGACCAGGTGCCGAAGCTGCAGGCGCGGGCGGCAGATGTGCAGGCCAGTCTCTGGGTGCTTGGCCGCGGCGGCTTCGCCGACGCCCTGGGCGAGGAGCAGTGGCTTGACTTGTCCGCGGTGGATCTACGTCGCGCCGACCTACGCAATGCGCGGCTGGGCGACGTCGACCTGCGCTTCGCCGGGCTGCAACGCGCTTTCCTCGCTGGTGCTCACCTGCGGGGGGCGTATCTCGATGACAGCCACCTAGAAGGTGCACGTCTCTCCGCCGCCGATCTCGAAGGTGCGAACCTCGACGGAACCCATCTTCAGGGGGCGGAAGCTTGACGTCCGGACCAAGTGGCCGGAGGGGTTTGACTGGCGCGCAGCCGGTGTGACGGTGTCCTCTTCAGCAGTCAGACCTTGTGCGCCGTAGACGCTGAGCTGGGCGAGTATGTGGCGCACTGCTGTGCACGGGGAAAGATCGGCAGCGAGGGAAGGGAGGCTGACCTGGCCGGTTCATAGTTTGCCCGTGGTGCACGGTAGGCAGAGAAGCGTCTGCTGGGGTCCTGCTGAGCCGTGCATGCGCGCACTCTTGCACGGGTCTGGGACTCCTGAAAGTTGCGCAAAGAACCTGAGCCTCTCTGCCACGTCAGTAGTCAGCATCTGATCCGTAGACTGTGTCACGCGCACCCTCTACCTGCCCATTCCGCTGTTGACCTGCCGAAACGGTACTCATTGATGCGCAGTAGGCGGCAGCGTTGAGCGTCCTGGTGCGGCCAAAAAGCGGCCAGCGTGGCCAGGCCCACTACGTCGGCTCGATCATCGGCCGGTGACCATCCTCTTTTCAGATTAAGGGTGACAGTCCAGGGCTGGCCATGATGGTCTCCCGCCCTGCTCAGGGCTCGGCGGTGGCCCATGATGAACCGAGGTACACGAACATGTATGAACTAGGAATGAGACTAGAACGGGCGGCCCCGCTGGCCGCAGTTGACTGCCAGATACCGGTAATGACCGGAGTTAATGGCACGGGCGATCGCGGAGACTTTGTGTCCTTGGGGGGCCGCCGCGTGAGCAATCAGGCAGGTCCCGGACGTAGCATCCAGGCTCAGGTAGCGCTTCTGCTTTGCGACCCTCTCACGTATTGGACAGTACCCGGCTAGGCATGTGATAGTTGAGTCATGTCAGCTTAAAGGTTGACTCAAGTTGCCTGTTTTACAGGACGGCCCAGTAGGTTAAGTAGGAGGTTCACGATGGCAGAACCCACCTTCGAGGTGATCAGCTTGGGACCATCAGCGGACGGCTGGCGCGCGATCTTCTCGGCCGATAGTGGGGAGCAGACTCAGCCGCTCGTGTGCTGGGGCGCGTTTCGTAAGAAAACTCTTGGGCAACCTGATGAGATCCTGATCTCGGGCGTGGTCACCGACAGCTCGCCAGGTGGCCCGGTCCGCGCCCTGATGCCGGCGGCGGGGGTGACCAATTTCGAGGGCTACATCGATCCGGGCCAGCCCTACCCATTCTGAGCCGGACCTGCACGCGAGTACCGCCGCCGTCAGGCCACCACCGCAGGGCACTGTCACATCGGGTATAAATCCTGCCCCCGCCCGTAAGCTCAACAGGCACAGTTGGGTGACGAGCTACAGCCGCGGCTACCGTTACGGTACGCTCCTCCGTGGTCACTGGCGGGTCTGACCGTCCTCCTGAAAAGCGACGGTCGCCAGTTCGACCCTGCCCCTGACCACAGGTCTCCAGCTCGATGAGCTGTGCAAATGCATGTTGGCAAGTCTGGCGCTGGCAGCTGTGAGTTACCGCTAGACGCTCTTCGTGTCCGTGGTTCGCCGTGTGTTATCGCACGCGGATCGCACGGTTTCCCAGCTGGTCCGGCCACTTCCAACGTGCGTGGTACTCACGGAGGGATGAGGCAGGTTGCTCTACAGTCGCCGAAAGCGCCTTGCTGAGCTTGCGGCTCGTGAAGCTGCTGGGGAAGTCATTCTGGACCGATAAGTTTATTGAGACTGTTAGGAATAAGATCGTCCTCGCCTTCCGCCAGGCGGCTCGTAGCTTCCTGAGTATTACTCAGATGCCCGCGAGGCCGCACCGTGAGGAAGCGGCTTGCTCCAGAGCAACTGGTGATAACGGCGAAGTGTCCTGCCTGTGACTGTCAGGATCCCGCCCTCCCGCGTCCGTACGAACGTCAAGCGCAGTGTCGATGATGGGGTCGCCCTCCATAGCGTTCAGCGTATGCAGCGGAGATCGCCGTGGCACCAACCATTGCATTAGGCCGCAAGCGTTGAACCGGCTCGACGAGGTTGCAGTATCGCGAATCGGCTTGACAGCCACCAGCCGTAGCACGACGATTGGCGACCATGACCATTGGCGATTGAGCGTGGGAGGTTCGCATGGGCGACGAGGTGCCCATCACCGGGGGGACAGTCGAGGACTGCAAGTGGAGCTACGAACGGTCGCGTGTCGACGCCAGTGGAAATGTCAAAACCATTGTCCTCGCGCAGCTCGCGCTCACGGGCGCCACGTTTAGGATAGACGGGAAACCCGTCTCCTATGCCACGGTAAGCTTCGGCCCTCCGCCCAGCGGGAACGTCGGAAAGTTCATTACGGTCCAGGGCCAGCACCACCTCTCTGTCACACTGCCGCTGGAGGACCTTCCTCGATTCGCTTTGGCCTTGTCCGGACCTGGGCCGACTCTATTTGAGGCCCTGGTGGTGTTCGAGAGTGAAGTCATCGACTTCGTAGTGAAGTCGACCGGCATCGTGCAATCGGGCTGAAGACTTTCGCTTCATGAGGGCGCGCTCATCGGCAGATCTGTGCGTTGCCGCCCGTCATGTGTGATCGGCAGGCTTCTAGACCTGTCGCACATCAGCTGGCGGACGACTGTCGTGGATCAGTCGTCGGATCACAGCGCGGAGAGCGGAGCGTCTTGCTGCTGTCCTGCCGCCGTGTTGCCGAGCGGCGAAGCGTGTCGGCCTCGGTCACCGTTGAGGCTGGAGGGGCCGACCCGGACAATGCGCGGCGTTCCGGCTCGGTGCCTGTGACCATTCGCCTGGCGATTGGCGCACCTGGCGCGAGACGACTGGCCCAGCTTGTGTGGCGCGGCATCGGGCGTGACGGCGGGGACCGGCTGCGGCCGGTGGCGGGGCAGCCGTGCGCGGCAGCTCGTCGCGCCGTAGGGCTTCCGCCCGAAGGGCGCGGCGAAAGCTGCCGCCCCGTAACGGCGAGACCCCTGGCGACCCTTCCCGCTTATCACCGGTCCCCCGCCACTCTGCTTTCCCCGGTTGCTCGCGCCAGCTCGCGTTGCCGGTTCCGGCCGTAGGCGTGGCGCGCCGGAGGCGTGCCCTTGAGACTGTGAAGAAAGCTGTAACAGCTCTGGATCGGCTACGCGGGCGCGGAGCCTGAGGGCCAGGTCGGCGAGGCTGTTGATGATGGCACCTGCCCCGGCTTCGGTGAGGCGTTCTCGCATGCCGGGTTCGCTGGCATAGCCGATGCTCTGGACGCTGGCGAGCTGAGCGGCCTGGATGTCGGTCACGGCGTCCGGCTGTGCCGCATCCGCAGCGCCGCGCCCGGCGTGGTGGTGCTGGAGCTGGTCCGCGCCGACACCCTGGTCGACCCGATCGCCGCCCTGCCGGTCACGGGCGAGGTGGATCTGTCCGGGCTGCCGGTGGGGCGGTGCGAGGACGGCTCGCCCTGGCGGCTGCGGCTGGCCGCGACGCATGTGCTGATCGCCGGGGCTACCGGGGCGGGGAAGGGCTCGGTGATCTGGTCCCTGATCCGGGCGCTGCTCCCCGCCATCGCGTCGGGGTGGGTGCAGGTGTGGGCGCTGGATCCCAAGCGGATGGAGCTGTCGTTCGGCCGGGCGCTGTTCCACCGGTACGCCTGCCACGCCACCGCGATGGTGGAGCTGCTGGAGGCCGCGGTCGCCGTGATGCATGAGCGGGCCGGGCAGTTCGGCGGCCGGACCCGCACCTTCACCCCCTCGACCGGGTTCCCGTTCGTGGTGGTGCTGGTGGACGAGCTGGCGTTCCTGACCGCCTACCAGCCCGAGAGGGACCTGCGCAAGCGGGCCGAGGCTGCCATCGCCACGCTCACCTCCCAGGGCCGGTCGGTGGGGGTGTGCGTGGTCGGCGCGCTGCAGGACCCGCGCAAGGACGTGATCAGCTTGCGGAACCTGTTCTCCACCCGGATCGCGCTGCGGCTCGATGAGTCCGATCAAGTGGACATGGTGCTTGGCGACGGCGCCCGGGACCGCGGCGCACTGGCCGACCAGATCTCTCCCGACCCCTACACGGGCGCGGGGGTCGGGTACGTGCGGCTGGAGGCCTCCCCGGACCCGGTGCGGGTCCGGGCCGCCTACATATCCGATGCGGACATCTGCGCCATGGCCGACGCCATCGGTTACATGCCTGGCGGTGGCGTATGAGGGAAACTGCCTGGCGCACCGACGAACCCTGCCCTATCTGCGGCACCGGGCTGGTCCTGGTCGACACCGGCGGGCCGGTCCTGCGGGCCGAGTGCCGCCTGTGCGGCTACGCCGGACCCTTCGACACCGAAGACACCGACTGGGACGGTGCCTGGTGACTGGGACAGCAGGGAGGACGACGCGGGCCGAGCGGATGGCGATGCCGCTTGCCCGCACCGTGGTCAAGGATCTGGCCGCCGAGCACGGCGCCTGCCTGCGCCCGGTGCAGCTGCGCCGGACCGAGATCGACACCGGCTACGTCGAGCAGATGCTGATCCCGTGCGGGCACACTTTGGCCTCGGTGTGCCCGTCGTGTGCTGAACGAGCCCGGGTCCTGCGGGCCACGCAATGCCGCGAAGGCTGGCACCTCGACCAAGAGCCCGTCATCGACCCCGACCCGGCTACCAAGGACCAGCGGGCACTGATTACTGACCGGGCTGAGACGCAAGAAGGCCGGGACCTCCTCGCTGGCGAAAGCCTCGACACCAGCGACCTGGACACCAGAATCGGCGAGCTGGATGAGCAGATCACCGATGCCGGGCTCCGCGACAAGGTCCTGCCCGCGCGACCGCGCCGCCACCGCTCCACCAAGCGTCGGCAAGACGCCGCACCGCTGCCCCGTCGCACGGTCAACCCCCGGACGGTCGGCAAGACCTACACCGCGGCGGACGGCAAGACCTTCCGGCCCTCGCTGTTCGTCACGCTGGCCTGCCCGTCTTACGGACGGGTCGGCCAGGACGGAGCACCCGCCGACCCGGACACCTACGACTACACCCAAGCGGCGCGGGACGCGCTGCACTTCGCCGCGCTGTTCGACCGGTTCATCCAGAACCTGCGCCGCTACACCGGCTATGACCTGCAGTACTTCGCCGCCATCGAACCCCAAAGGCGCTCGCCCCGCACGTCCACCTGGCCATCCGCGGCACCATCTCCCGCGCCGAGCTCCGCGAGGTCATCGCCGCCACCTACCACCAGGTCTGGTGGCCCACTCAGGCCGTCACGTACGACGGCGGGGCCATGCCGGTCTGGGACGAGCACACCGGCACCTACCTCGACCCCGGCACCGGCGAGGTCCTGCCCACCTGGGACCAGGCCCTCGACGCCATCACCGGCCAGGACGAGCCTCGGCACGTAGCCCGGTTCGGCAACCGGTTCGACGCCCAGGGCGTACTCGCAGGATCCCGGGACGCCAGCCGGTGCATCGGCTACCTCACCAAATACCTGACCAAGCACCTCGGCGACTGCCACCAAGCCGCCACCGACGGCCAGGCCGACCACGCCGAACGGCTCGCCGACGCGCTGCGGTACGAGCCGTGCTCGCCGACCTGCGCGAACTGGCTCCGCTACGGCATCCAGCCCAAGAACGCCCGGCCGGGCCTGCGGCCAGGGGCTTGCAGGGGCAAAGCTCACCGCCGCGAGTACCTCGGCTACGCCGGGCGCCGCGTCCTGGTCTCTCGCAAATGGTCCGGCAAGACCCTGGCCGACCACCGCGCCGACCGGCGCACCTGGCTGACCGGGATGCTCGGGCTTCCGGCAACCGACCCGGCCCGGTACACCTGGGAACCCGTCAGGTCCGGCGACGACGACCACATGCCCAATGGCCAGCGGCTCCTGCACGTCGTCGCCGATCGGCAACGATGGCACGCAGCACTAGCGGAGGCCAGGCGCAGAGCCGCAATGCCTCCGGATGGTGATCATCCGGTGGCAGGGAGGGCGGCATGAAGACCGAGGCCGCCGAAAACGGACTTCCAGTCCTGCTCGTGCGTCCCGAGGACGCTGCCCGCGTGCTGGGAGTCGGCCGGACCAAGGTCTACGAGCTGATCCGATCTCGTGCGCTGCGCTCGGTGAGAGTTGGCGGCCTGCGCCGTGTTCCGGTAGCGGCGCTGAACGAGTTCGTGACCCGACTCGAAGAAGAGGCAGCATGACCAGGCGCCGGGGAAGCGGTGAGGATTCTATTTACCGAGACGGCGACCGGTGGCGAGGCGCGGTATCGCTCGGGTATGACGAGCACGGCGACCGGCTTCGCAAGAAGGTATCGGGCCGTACTCGTACCGAGGTCACCGAGAAACTTCGTAAGCTCCACCAGCAGGTGGATAGTGGCGTTGTCCCAGATGACAGACTTACGGTTCAGACGTTCCTCGATCGCTGGCTGACCATCAACCTGCCCGGCTCCGTGGCCGAGTCGACGGAGGACGACTACGTAGACACGGTGCGCCTGCATCTCGTCCCGGCACTCGGCCGTAAGCCGCTGGCCAAGCTGACCGTCGCTGATCTTGACCGGTTGTGGAAGGCGAAACGGGACGCGGGTTACAGCTCGAACAGTGTCCGGATCATGCGGACAGTGCTGCGCCGCGCCCTCGGGCAAGCGGTGCGCGAGGGAATCGTGGTCCGGAACGTGGCCGGGTTGTCGGCCGCGCCGCGCATCAGGGCCAAAGAGGGCCGGACGCTCACCGTCGACCAGGCGCGGCAACTCCTGGAGGCCGCGGCCGGATACCGGTTCGAGGCGGCGGTCGTGCTGGCTCTGGCCTACGGGATACGCCGCGGTGAGGTGCTAGGCCTGCACTGGTCGGCGCTGGACTGGAAGGCCGGAACGCTGGGAGTGACACACGGCGTCAAGCGGGTCAAGGACCGCGACGCCTCCTCGGGCCGCCGGACCCGGCTGGTAGTAAGCGAGCTGAAGACACCCAAGTCACGGCGGACGCTATCCCTCACTCCCGAGCTGGTGGCCAGGTTCCGGCAACACCGGGCGCGGCAGGCCGAGACCCAGATGGCGGCCGGGACGTTGTGGCGGGATCACGGGCTGATCTTTGCCAGCGAGGTCGGGACGCCGATGGACCCGGACAACTTCTCCCACTCCTTCGCCCGGCTATGCGAGCGGGCGGGCCTGGGTCACTGGCATCCGCACGAGCTGCGCCACTCGGGGGCCTCGCTGATGCTGGCCCAGGGCACGCCGCTGCATGTGGTTTCCGAGGTGCTCGGGCATGCCAGCATCGCTATCACCAAGGACGTGTACGGGCATCTGCTGGAGGGCGACAAGCGGGCGGCGGCCGAGTCGATGAGCCGGG
>CAVWBQ010000010.1:0-180375 GCA_963753225.1 uncultured Actinomycetota bacterium
CTGGACTTGCCGTCTGACCTGCGCTGATACGTAGCTTACATGTTCTCCACGGGAGATGAGGAGGTTTCGGAAGATCGCCCGGTTCGGGCTGTGAATGGCTGGGGATGCCCGTCGGGATATGTCCCTCGGCGGTGCCGGGACTGCAGATGCTGACTGGACCGCAGGCGCTGTGGCTCGTGAGGCGGCTGCCCGGCGCTGGACAGCGGATGCCGAAGAGCCCGGCCGCCGGGGTGGCGGCCGGGCTCTTGAGGGACGGGGTCTGGCCTGGCTATTTGTGCGGCGGGTCGAGGAGCTGGGCTTCGAGGTCGGCGACGCGCCGGTCCTGGAACCGCAGGTTTGATCGTGCGGCTTTCAGCCGCTCGTCCAGGGTCCGGTTGTCGGCGGTCAGCTGGCGTACTCGCTGTTTGAGGGTGGTGTTCTCGGTGGTGATGCGCTGGATGGCGTCCTGGGTCCACTCGGCCTCAAGGTCGCGGACCTGGCCCAGGAGCTCGCCGATGCGTTCCCGCTGCCGGGCGATCTCGGCGTGCGCGGCCTTGAGCGCGTCTTCGGCGTTGAGCGCCCGTTCCCGCCAGGCGGCCTCCTGCCCGGCGTCGTGGCCGGCCAGGTCCTGCGCCGTGCGAGCCCGGGTGCCTGCTATGGCGTCGGCCAGCAGTGCCCGGGCCTCGGGGTTGGAGTAGAGGAAGGTGCGGGAGACTGCGGCCCGCCGGCTGACAGCGGCGACGGTCACCGGGGTCTTCTCCCGCCGCATCCGGGCCAGGACGTCACGGACCCGCGCGATCGCGGCCTGGGTGCTGCTCCGGCGGGCGGCGGCCGCGGCGGCGGTGCGTCCGCCATCGCCGCCGGTCACGCGTGCGCCCGTGCATCCGGGCCGTGCTCGCCATCGCCGGCGTCGTGCTGGCCGTAGTCGTCCTCGGCGCCGCCGTCTGATTCCGCGGTGGCAAGGTCGGAGGCCCGGAAGGCGGTGGCCCAGACGCGGTGGAAATAGTCCTGGGGCTTGCGCAGGTCCAGGGCCAGGGCGTCGTCCAGGAGGCCGAGTCCGGCCAGGGCCTTCTCCAGGCCGTCGATGGCGCGGGCAGTCGGTTCGAAGTAGTCGTGCAGGTAGGTGGCGGTGGCGTCGTCGGGAGCGCCTTCGGCCAGCAGCTGCCACTGTTCGCGCTTGCGCCGCCAGTAGAGCAGGTCAGCCCCGGACAAGACGAACTTGCCGCAGTTGTGGCAGTCCAGGTTCCAGGGGCAGACGCCGCCGTCCACGACGGGCTGGAAGGTGCAGAACCCGCCCTCGGCAGGAGTGCTGCGGCGGGACAGGTCGATCGCGAGAGCCTGGGCCTGCTCACGGGTGAGCGGGGCGGCATCCCCGGCGAGGAGCTGGCCGGGGCTGGCGGTGCCGGGCCCGGCGACCCAGACATGCTGCAGGATGTCCTCCAGGTCCGAGTGGGACAGGTGCACGTAGTGTTCGGCCATCCGGTCGCTGACCTGTCCCAGGTAGCGGCGGATGTGGGTCAGGGTCGCGCCATGGCGCATCAGGCTGGTGGCCAGCGTGTGCCTGGCCTGGTGAGGCACGTAGTGGCCGAGGTCCATGGCGTCGACCCAGGGCCGGAACCGGCTGTAAAACCACTGGTGGGTCAGCGATACGGTTCCGTCCTGGCTGCGGTAGATGGTCGGGAACAGCGCGAGCCTGGCGCGCTGCTCGCCGACCGGGCGGTAGCCGTAGCGGGCGGTGAAGCGGTCCAGGGTCTTGCGCTGCCGTCCGGCGAGCAGGTCATAGAGGCGTTCGGGGATGCGGATCGCGGCGTCGTAGTTGCCGACCTTGGTCTGGTCGTGCCAGAACATCGCCAGCCCGCCGTAGCGGCCGATGCAGTCCCACCGGAGGTTGATGACCTCGCCGATGCGGCGGCCGGTGATGACGGTCGTCTCCCAGATATCGCGGACGCCGCCGTCATTGACGTCGTAGGTGGCGGCCAGCGCGGCCAGGTTGGCCTCGTCGGCCAGCGCCCGGGCAACTTCGTCCGGGAAGGGCCGCCGCGCGGTCCTTCCCATGGTGGCGCCGGCCGCCGGGATCGCGATGATGAACTCGCGGTCCAGCCCCAGCCGCTCGGCGGCGCCGGTCTCCAGCGCATCGCGCAGCAGCTTGCGGGCGGCGTTGAACACCATCGACCGCGTGGTGATGGTAATGGTGCCCGGGCCTCCGCCGGGTCGTTTGACGGCCAGGGAGGGCAGGGCCTGGCGTTCGCGGTGCCGCTGGTCGGCGACGAACCGGTCCATGTGCTCGCGGCGCAGCACGGCGGGATCATGACCGCCGCCTGGCGCCTCCAGGTCCAGGAAGACACCCAGCTCGGCAGCCGCCCGCCGGAGGCCGTCGAGGGGGCTGGCGGTGCGCGGGCATCCCGGTGATCGCAGCAGATTAGCGATGTAGTCCCAGGTCAGGTCCCGCAGCCAGCGCTGCGGGATGCCGGTCAGGTCGATGTGGCTCATCCGGTGCGGGAACAGCACCCCGAAGTGCTCGGTCTCGAGGAACCCGGCCTGTTTCGCCTGGGCCGGGGTGAAGTAGACCAGCCGCAGCTCGTGCAGCATCTCCTTGACGATCGCCCGGGTCTGCTGCGCAACGCCGTCGTCGTTGAGTTCCAGGTCGATCAGCGAGCCGGCTTCCTGCGCGCGGCAGGTGGCGACCAGTGAGCGGATCCAGCCAAGGTCCCGCCGTGTCGGCCGTGCCCGCTGGGTGTGCATGAACAGCCCCCACTGGATCTCAGCCCTCGCCAGGGGCCGCAGGCCGCGGAGGTTGACCTGGCCGGGCCACGGCTGGGCCGGCACCGTCGCGCACCACCTGCGGAAGGCCGGCTGGCCGGTGTAGCCGACCGGCACCGGCTTGCCGTGCTCCTCATACCGCTTCCACCAGTTCTCCGGCAGTGCGGCCGCCCCCGGCCTGCCGTCGTGACGGTAGCGGCTCGAGTGCCAGGGACACAGGCCCAGGGGCGACTCGGCCAGGTTCGGGCAGACCACTGCGGCGCAGGTGCCGTATCCGTCAAAGGGGTGCTCATGACTCGCCCACTCCGCGAAGTCGGCCTCCTTAGCCTGCGACTGCCGGTGATAGGTCCAGCGGGACAGGTGCCGCTGGCATAGCCGCAGCTCCCCGTGCGCGGCGGGCCGCTTGACGCAGACCTGGCAGGCGACTTCCTCCGTCCCGACCCGCCGTTCCAGCCCGCAGGCGGCGGCCACGAACGCTGCCCTGCCCACTCCCTGCGCGCTCTGCGCGGCCCATTCCTGCTGGTGCTGGGTGCACAGGTCCGAGCCGCCCGTGCGGGTCCGCACGCACGGGCCGACCACGCATTCCCACCGGTAGATGGGGTGGCCGCCCGGGATCTTGACGATGTCGTCCCGGTAGAGCGGGTCGAACGACGGGCCGCCGATCAGCGCCGTCAAGATCTCCAGCCGGTCCCGGCTGGCCCGCTCGGGCCGATCGCCCAGCAGCGGGCGCAGGTAGTCCTGGCGCCTCACCGGTCCTCGCCCCAGGCCTTGCGCAGCGCCGCGTCGAACGCAGGGTCGTGCACGTCCACGTGGCCGTAGATCTCGTCCACCATCGCGGCCGATGCCCACCCGCCGGCGTCCCGCGCGATCAGCAGGTTCCCGCCCGAGGCATCCAGGACGGCCGAGGTGAAGGAGTGCCGGAATGCGTGGGGCCTCACGATCCCCAGCCCGGCGCGCTTCCCGGCCCGGGCCAGCATCCGGCGGGCCGCGACCGGTGCCCACGGCTGGCCGGCCGCTGGGCCGTGCAGCTGGACCAGCAGCATCCCGTGCCCGGCCCCGCGCGGGTACTCGCTGGTCAGGTACTCGAAGTAGGTATGGACCATGGCGGGGCTGACCCGCTTGATCAGCCCGCCCGTCACGATGCCGTCCTCAGCCCTCCACGGGTGCTTGGTCTTGGCCTCGGCCCCGTTCGGGTTGCCGGGCCGATGGCAGACGTGCAGGTGCGCCGCGCGGCACTGGCCGCAGGCAGCCCCTTCCCGAAGATGCAGGTCCACCAGGTGCAGCCCGCACAACTCGCCGATCCGCAGGCCCCCGTCCGCCAGCCACGTCACCGTCAGCGCATCGCGGGCGCTGTTCACCACGGCCAGCAGCTTGTCCCTGGCCCCGTCGGGGAGCATCTTCGGATGGCGGCGGTGCGGGCCCCGTGGCGCCAGCGGGTTGGCCGGCATCGCGGTCTTCACGTGCCCCAGGAATGACCGCCGCCGGTCAGCCCTGGACGGCAGCCTGCTCCCGCTCAGCCGCGCGCCGAGCTCGCCGTTGACGCCGTGCGAGGACTGGTGCAGGTAGAAACCCTTCAGGCACGCCGCGGCGCCCGAGAGAGCGGCCCGGCCGTACGGGCGTTTGCCGGCCCGCCACGGCTCGCCCAGCGGCATGCGCACCTCGGCCCCGACCAGGCCCATATACCTCTCGAGATCCCGCAGCGTGACCCCGTCCAGGCCAAGGCACTCACGGTCCAGCCACCGCAGATGATCCACCAGCAGATAGGCATAGGTCCGCTGGGTTCCCGACCCGTCGTGGCGGCGCAGGAACCGGTCCGCCTCGGCATGCACCGTCCCCTCCGGCCACACGATCGTCCACGATCGCCGTCCGTCCCTCCTCGTCAGCTTCTGCACCCTGAGCTGGCCGATCACAACCTGCCGAGTCACATGCCCTCCGTCTCGATACCTGCGAACATCGCGGACGTCCCGAACCAAGTCGGTAAAAGATCACGGAACGTCCCAGCACGCAAGCCGGACGGACATCAAGAACAGCTGCGGTAGCGGTCGGTAAAATCTACGCATATCAGGGCGGTCCGGGCATCGATGCAGACGCCGCAGACCGATTCCAGCACGTCGGTGACGTTGGCGCGGCGGCTCAGCGGCAGCCCGAGGAACCTCGCGAACTCGACCGCGATCATCCGCGGGGTCGCGGCCGGCGGCACGGTGATGTAGATGACGGGGATGTGGCCGGCCGCGTGCGGGTTGCGGCGGTGGTGCATCGTCTCGATGGTCTTGCCGAGCTGGGCCAGGCAGGTCGTCTTCCCGGTCCGGGCCGGGCCGGACAGGAGCAGCCCGCAGCGGCCGGCGTCGGCGTGCCGGTTCAGGTACTGGAGCCGGCGGCCCTCGGTGATCACCTGCTGCATCACCGGCGTGGCGACCGTCAGCAGCCGGGCGTGGTGGGCGAGCCGGGCCTCGTCGTAGTCAAGCCGTTCCTCGTCGCCGAGGGCCTTCCACTCGTTCTCGGGCAGCAGGTCCGGGACCTGCGGCCGCTCGGAAACGAACTCCCGCCATCCAGGCAGCGTGGTCAGCTGCCGGAAGCGGTCCTCGCCGTCCGCGCCGGGATCTTCCCGGCTGCCGGCGGCGGTCACCAGCGCTTGTCCGCTTCGGCGAACGGGTCGAAGGCCGGCATCGGGATGACCTTCGCCAGCGGCTCGTCCCTGTTCCCGTCCTCGTCCGGGGACGGCGGTCCGGGCTCGTCCGGGACGGGCTCCTGCGGGGCCGCGGCGGGGGCGGTGGCCTTCGTGCGGGCGGCGACCCGGCGGTCGCGCTTGCTCATCTTTGGTTTCCCCTCGTCAGGGCCGGCGCCCGCGCGGCGCAGCAGCGCGGTGACGGCATCGGCGATCTGCTCCTCGGTGGCCTCGCGGCCCAGGCTCCGGCGGGCGTGGTCCCAGGCGAGCTCCCCGAATGGGAGCGGTGCCCGGTCCAGGTGCTTCCAGAACACGGTGATCCACCCGTCCGGGCCGCGGACGTGGATCTTGGAGATGTCGTAAGGATCCCGCCGGGTTTCCCAGCGGTCATCGTGCTCGCTGATCCCGGACGGCTGCAGTCGGATCGGGTTCAGCTCTTCGCTGTCATAGGTGCGCCGGGCCAGGCTGATGCCGTAGGCGTTGACCCTGCGCCACTCGGCGGGCAGCATCTCTATGTAATCGTCAGCGGACAGCGCGACCGGCAGGTATCCGGAGGCCTCGACCAGGGCGGCGTACTTCTCGTTCGGCGTGAACGCCCGCCCGGGGTGCTCCGGGTCGCGCAGTCCGTCATGCGGCCGGTTGAGGAAGAACGCGATGAGCCACTCATCGAGAAGCTCCTGGAGCTCGGCCACCGACCACAGCGGCTGGTCCTCGACGTGCCGTCCGCGGCGGTCCGGGCTGCGCCCGGCATAGCCGGACGCGAACTGGCAGAACAGCGAGGCCACCGACCCCAGGAAGCGCTCGATGTGCCCTTTCTCGGATCCGCTTCCCAGGTGGGCGGGCTGGACCGAGATGCCCAGGTGCCGGCAGGCCGACCGGAACCCGGCCGAGATGAACGCGGCCCCGTGGTCGATCACCACCGTGTCCGGGACGATCACCGGCCGGGCCGCAGCCTGCTCCAGCCGGGAGTCGATGTCCAGCAGCCGCTCATACGGCAGCACCGAGTGCGCCATCTTCAGGGCCTCGGGCCAGCCCGGCCGCGCCGGCTCGGGAGTCATGGCCCGGGCCAGCAGCACGCTCGCGTCCACGTCCTTCGTCGTGGGCCGCAGCACCGCCGCGGGCACCACCCTGGTCGCGACATCGATCATGGCAGTCAGCTCGACTCTCCCCGGGACGCCGTCATCCAGCAGCACCAGCACGTCCAGCGGAGTGGAGTCGATCTGCACCACCTCGCCCGGCGCCGCCGCGGGCGCCGACCCGAACATGCCGCCGGGGCGGCCGGCCAGCGACCGGCGGGTTGAGGCCGCCCCGGTGACGTGCCAGCCGTGCGCCAGGGTGCCGAACAGCCGGTAGAGCGTCCGGTCCGACGGCACGTGCCCGTCATAGTCGGCCTGCCCGAGGATCTCCTTCGCCCGCCGGATCGCGTGCCCGGCCGTCCGCGAGGACGCGTTCTCCGTCTCGCCGATCGCCTCCCGCATCGCGGCCACGACCTGCTCGTCGGCCCGCCCGGCGGGCCGCTTTCGCCGCGACAGCCGCCGGTCGGCCAGCCCTGGGAGCCCGTAGGCCTCCCACCGCTGCCGGCGGTGCTTGACCGTGCTGGCCGGCACATTCTTCCCCGCCGCCGACAGCTCGGCGGCCTTCGCCTTCTCCCGCCCGGTCAGGCTGGTGCGCTCCGGGTCGTACTGCGGCCTCGGCCGGGTCCCCGCCGGCGCGTCTGGCCGCAGCCCGTAGACCACCTCGGCGATATGCGCCTCCCACCACGAGGCCTCCTCGACCGCGGCAGCCGGCATGCCCTCCAGCCCCGTGTCCGGCCGCGGTCCCCGCGGCGGGACCGGGGACGGGATTGCGAACCGGATACTGTCGGCCAGGTCAGCCGCCGTGACCGTCTGGACAGCGCCGTCGTCATCGGCCAGCCGGACATGCATCCCGGACACGCTGACCACCACGTTCGGGACCCCGCCGGCCAGGATCCGGTCGCCGACCCCGACCCCGCGGCGCCGGGCCGCGCTCACCGGGCCCCGCCCGGCCAGACAGCGGTCGCCGTGCCCAGCGGCTCCGAAAGATCGGCCGCCAGTCTCCGCTGCCACATCAGGTGATACAGCACCGGCAGGACCCTCAGCCGATCCCCGGCTAGCTCTGCGCCCTCGAACAGGGCCCGCCCGCCGGCGAACGCCTCCAGCAGCACCGCCGCCACCCCGGGGATCAGGCACCGGGGATGCCGGTACCGCGACAGCCACCGCACGTTCGCCGCCAGGACCGGGTCCAGGTCCCCGGACCTGCGGTAATCCCAGCCCGCAGACGCGCACGCCGCCGCGGTCACCGCGAACGTCTCCGCGTCCCGCGGCGGGATCCGGTCATCGGGACGGACATCGACGACCACGGCGCTGCCGTCCCGCCGGCGGGCGAAGTAATCAGGCACATGCCGGCGGCCCTTGTCATCCTCGCCGTGCCAGTGCAGCCAGAACGGCTGTGACGCGACCGCCGCCACCTCGGGATCGAAGTCCATGAGCATGAGATGGTCCCTTATCCGAACAACACGGAGAGTAACTGCTGTTACTGCTAGTAGTGACCGGCCGTAACTGTCTGTCTCTGCCGAGAATGTGCGCTTGCTGGCCTGTTCGGCGTGTCGCGGGGTCAGGTGCTGGCCTGGCCGACGGCGTCGCGGAAGCTTGGCATGCCAAGGCGGGTGACGCCGTGGCGGCTGGCGATCTGGTGCATGGTCTGGAGTTTCTGTTCGGCGGCTTGAAGAGTGGCCTCCAGGCCGGCGATCTCGCCGAGCCAGCCTTCGCGGCGGGCTTCGGTGATTCGGGCCTGGAGGTTGTCGCGGATCTCCAGCAGCCGGGGTTCCTGGGCCGGATCAGGTCGAAGCTGCGGGCACCTGACACAGCTGTGCTCATGGACACATGGAGTGCCAAAGTCCCTGGTGCAGACCCCGAGAGCGACCTTTCGGAGCTCGAAGTGGTGCAGGAACTGGTCCCATTCTTCTGGGGTGAGGTCGCGGTACTCTTCGCCGGGACGCAGGGCGCGCCGGCGGGCGATGAAGGCCCGGTGGTGGGCGACGACGTCTTCAGAGTAGATCGCGGCGTATCCCATCGTGGTTCCAAGATCGGCATGTCCGAGGATCTTGGCGGCGATGTGCGGCGGGAGGCCGGAGCGGAGGGCTTCGGTCGCGAAGAGCCTCCGGAAGTCGTGAGGCGTGAACTCCAGCGGCCTGTTCGAGGCGTCGGTGAGCCCGGAGACGGCCAGGATGTGGAGGAGGAACTGGCGCAGGGTGGTACGGGATATCGCCCGGTGTTCCGGGCCGCGGGGGCGCTGGAACAAGAAGGGCATCGGCGCACTCCAGGTCCGCTCGTAGGGGTCGTAGGCAGGGACCAGCGGTAGCGTCGCCCTGGCGCCCCGGACCCGGTGGATGATCTCGGCGAGGACCTCTCCGAGCTCGGGTGAGACCAGCAGCAATCTCTCGGTGTCGGTCTTGGACGGGGCGATCTGGAGCATCGGGACGATCTCGCCGGTGCCGGGGAGTTTGTAGGCGACGAAGCTGTGGTGCGAGAGCTCGGCCAGTTCCTCGGCGCGGATGCCTGTGGCCCTGAGAATCTCGATGGTCGCCCATCCCCAGAAGGCGCGTTCTTCCTCGAAGGTGAGGTCGCGTCGCCGGCCGGCGGCCAGATCGGTGACATAGATCCGGCCCGCGACCGCATTTCTCCGCTGCAGCTTCTCGCCGTGAACTTCCAATACCTGGCCAGGTGCGGCCGGCAACGCCGCATCGAGCCGGGCCCGGGTGGCCTTGCGTTCCTGGTCGGCTGTGCGGACCAGGGCGGGCAGGACCGGAAGGCGGGCGCGGGTTCGCTGGTCCATGGCGGCCTTGAGGCGCTTGCGCTCTTTGTCCATGGAACATTCGCTGGCCCTAATCGGGCACGGTGCCGCCCATCGTGCCCACCGCGACGGATCCTCGGCGGCCCACCGGGCGATGTCGAGATAGAACGCCCGGACGGCCAGTAGCTGGCTGCGGGCGGTAGCCCGGTCACCGATCGGCCGCCCGTCTTGGTCCCGGACCTGCCTGAGCCGCTCCTTCCAGGTCGTGGCGACTTCGGTGTCCAGGTGCATCGAGGAGATGCCTGGGTGGTGCTGCTCCAGGTCTCGCCAGAACAGGCCGCACAAGGTGTTGGCCATGCCCGCTAGGGAGGCGTAGTCGAGTTCGGCAGCCCGCTCAGCCAGATAGGAAGTGAGCAGCTCCCGCATCGCCTCGCTTTGCAGGCCGTACTTGCCGACGAGTTGGGCGGGGGTGCGCTGGCCCGCCATCCTGGTCGCCTTCAAGACCGGAGGAGCCCCGGCAGGAAGTACGCCGGTCTCGGCCAGCAGCGCATAGAACAAGGGCCGGTTGTTGGCTCCCTGACATTGGTGTTCCTGCAGCGCGTTGCTGATCTCGATGCAGTCGCCGACGGTGATGTCGCCGATCAGGCCACCCTTGTTGAGCAGGATCCACGTGATCCGGTTGAGGGCCTCCTTGCGGTCCTGGGGATTGCGCCGGCCCGTCGCATCACAGTGAGCCCAAAGCCGGGCGAACCCGGCGGAATCGAGCCGGTCGCGAGCCTCGTCAAGCAGCACGCTGGGCCGGTAACGCAGCAACCAGGCATACCCCGGGCGCAGGACCTGGCCGGTCAGCATCACCCGCATCGCCGTCAGCAGATCGGTGTGAACACTCCCGGCCGGCCGGGACGCAAGAGACGGGACTTCGCGTCGTACCAGGTCTGTCCATGTCCGGCCTTCAGCCTCGGCGCCACTGGCCAGCCAGCGTTCCTGCCAGCTCCGGCCCGGCTTGCGTTCCAGCCAGTCCAGCAACGCGGTGAGCCCGCGCCGTATGCACCTGCGGACATCAACGCTGCCGGATCGATACGGCGGATTCGACAGCCGCTCCACCAGCACCGGGCGGGGCTGCTGCGTCTCGGGCCAGGTCCCCGCCCTCGGCCGGGCCGGATACTCCTGCCGATCTTGACGGGTGACGGTGAGGTGGACCGAGACGCCGGCCGGTGACGCGATGTCGATGGTCATGACGTCGCCTCACCGCTCATCGGCAGGTCACCGAACAGGGCCTGCAGGACCTCGGGCCGATAGCCAGGAGCAGGCCGGGCGGCAGGTGCCTCCGCCTGACGGGCGTAATGCGCAAGGAGCCGCTCGACCAGCTCGCCGGGATTGGGGGTCAGGTAGACCTCGGTCGTGCTGAGATGGGCATGGCCGAGAACCCACCGGACGTCGACCAGCGACATGTGCGGGTCGCTGACCATGCGATACGCAGCACTGTGACGAAGATCGTGCAACGTCCAGTTGGAGCCGAGGGCCTGCTGGGCCCGGCCGAACATCATCCGGGCGGCGTCATAGGACAGCCGACGATACGGGCGTCGCAGCGTCCACCACAACGGATCATCCGGGCCGGCCGGGACGTCATCGCCGAGCTCGTGCTGACAGAGCCGGAGCCAGACGAACGCGTCGGCGGACGCCGGCAACATCTGCAGCGCACGGCTGCCCTTACGGACAACGCCGATGAGCTGCTCGGCCGGGTCGACCCGGCTTCGCAGCACGGTGAGCAGCTCCTGCGCGCGGGCGCCGGTAGAGATCCAGAACGCTAGCAGTGCCCGGTCCCGGTTGGACGGCAAGGCGGCGAACAGCTCGTTGAACCGCTCGTCGGGAATCGCCCGCGGGACCCGCTTGGGTGCCTTGGGCTGGTATGGCGCTGGGCGCCCGGTCCGCCGCCAGGGCTGCATCGGGTTGTGGTGAGCGTTGAGGTGCTCGCCCGCCCCGCTGCGGGCCGCCGGGAACGGGTTGATCAGCGGGCGGCCGTGCTGCACCCGGTGATACTCGTAAAACGCATGGATCACGGTGCGGGCGTGACGGCGGGTCGCCGTCGCATAGGTGCCGGCGGGATAGGACTTCCCGGTGACCGGGTTGACCGATCCAGGAGGCGGGCTATCCCGCCGCCGCTGCCGTGGCGGCTTGCATGCCTGTCCCAGCCAGAGCGCGTAGTCGCGAGCCTCGGTCCGTGTCGCCCGATCCCACGCCACGGCTACTGCCTGCAAGAACCGGAGCCAGCTGAGGAGCTCATAGGCATAGGAACGTACCGTCGCCGGCGAGCAGTCGCACGCTGTGAGATCACGCAGGAACTCCGTCACCGCCGGCACCTCGGTGCCGGACCCGTCCACCAGCCGGTAGGGCACTGGTCTCTCCGGGACCTCCTCAACCCGGCCGGCCCGCGGCACTATCAGCTCGGCGACGTTCCGCTCTTGCTCGCCCGTCATGTCTGCTCCCAGCTCGTCACGAACCTGACGACCGAGATCACAGCACAAGCCGGGCCGGCCTGGGACGGGCCGTGAACGAAGACAACGGCGCTGGAGGCTACCTTCCGTAACAACCGGCCGGACGGGCCGGAGAACTCTGGCCTGGGGTTAGTTCGGTCAACAGGACGTTCCAGCCAGGACTCGAAACCGACATGGCTGTCCGTCGTGGCGAAGTACCACCAGCCCGCGAAATTCCGGAGGCCTTTCCCGAAACGGAACTCCCGCGCCTGCAGCGCGTCCTCGAACCGCACTCCCAGACACGACATCAGCGGCCCGCGCTGCCAGGTACCGTCAGCCGCCCGGAACTCCACCGTGAACCGCGCATCCGCGGCACCCGCCGCAGCGACAGCAGCACTCATCACCCGTCCCGCCCGTCATCGCACCGATCAGGAACGGGCCAACTCTACTGACAAAATCCCCAGACGGGCCGTGTTAATTGTCAAAAGGCTGTCATGCGTGTCATCGGACAGCAGGCGGTCGCCGCTATGGCGGTGGAGTGTGAGCTTTCGCGCGAGTTCGGCGTGGCGTGGATCCCGCGTGGTTAGGACGGTTTCATTTGGCCCCACCATGACGGCTTGAAGTGGCCCCGTCTGGGACTGATTCGGGGTCGGGGTGACGGCTTGAAGTGGCCCCACCTTCCGGCCGTCAGAACGGGGGCAAGGTCATTAGGTGATAAAGCGGTGGATGGCCTCGTTGGCGTGGTCCTGGAAGGACGGGTTGGCCAGGTCGGGGAAGATGTCCGCTTGGTCGACCAAGGGACCGGTGATCGTGTTGGCCGCGCTGCCGTAGAACACGCCGCTCGACAGCGTTGGGTCGGTGACGCCGTCGACCAGACGCCTCGCGCCCACGTCAAGTTTGTGGGCCATCCCCAGGGTGGGTATGACGTACTTGGCCGCTACACGCAGCGGTAGCGCAAGGTCGTTGGGGGCTTGGGTGCCGGAGGTGCTGCCGGGGCTCACGGTGATGAACCGGCGGTCGGGGTGCTGGCGGGCCAGGTAGGCCATCCACAGGGCCCCGATGTACTTGACCTGCCCGAAGGCCAAAGTGAGGTCAGTTTTGCGGTCGGCGAAATAGCTGCCGTCGATGACAGTGGCGAGCTCGTCGGCGGAGGTTGAGACGAACGATGGCCGTTTCATCCGCATCTTCGGGACTCCCCTGGCTGCTTCGCTTCCGGCGAAGACCGCCACCTCGCCAAGTCGGTCCTCTTTCAGGAGCGCCTCGAGGAGGACGACGTGGCCAAGAACGTTCGACGCGAACACGGTGGTGACCCCGTTGGCGGTCAAGTCCAGGGCCGTCTTGCCGCCGACTGTACCGGCGTTCATGACCAGCGCGTCGAGCGATCCGTTGATGCCCGCCAGGCCGGCGCGGACCGAGCCCGGATCGGCGACGTCCATGAGAATGATGTCGAAGATGCGCCGGCCGGTCTTCGCTTCGAGCTCGGCCTTCGCCGTTGTCGCCCGGTCTTTATTCCGGCACGCCAGGTAGATGCGGGCCATCTCGGGACGTAGTGCCAGTTGCCGGGCCACGTCCTTGCCGATCCCGGCGTTGGCGCCCGTGATCAGCACGGTCTTTCCGGGGAGTGTGCTCATCGTGATTCCCTCTCATCTTCTCTTCTGCGGGTCCAGCCAGGTTGAACTGGCTGAAACGTGGATGGTCAGAGAGTGGCGGCGCGGCCGGCGTCGACGGCGAGGACCGTCCCGGTGACCGGCCGGGCATCCTCGCCGGCCAGGTAGGCGATCACGCGGGCAACCTCATCCGGTTCGTTCGGGCGCCCCAGGGGGCTGGCGGCGGCGAACGTGTCGAGCATGTCGCCCATGCTCTTGGTGACCTCGGTGCGGCTCGGCCCGAGGGCGACGGCGTTGACTCGCACGCCGGCCGGGCCGAACTCGGCCGCCCACGAGCGGGTCAGCGCCTCCAGCGCGGCCTTGGTCGCCCCGTAGGCGGCCATGCCCGCCGCTCCCCGCGCGGCGACCATCGTCGACACGTTCACGATCGCCCCGCGGCCGCGTGCGGCCATCTGCGGGGCGAGCGCCGCGGTGAGGAAGAACGGCGCGCGGAAGTTCACCGCGGCCATCGCCTCGAAGCCCGCCTCGGTGGTCTCGGCACTCGGGCCTAGCTCCCAGAACCCGGCGTTGTTGACCAGCACGTCCACCTCCCCGGCCTCGGCGGCCAGGCGCCGCACGTCCTGCGGCGAGGCCAGGTCCGCGCGGATGAAGCGCCCGCCGGTCTCGGCGGCCACCTCCTGGCCGCGGGCCTCGTCGCGGCCGCTGACAACCACCTTCGCGCCACGGTCGCCGAACAACTGCGCGGTCGCCCGGCCGATGCCGGACGTCCCGCCGGTGACCAGCACGGTCGCCTGCTCGAAGCTCATCTGACGCCTCCGTCTAGATTGGATCGACCTGTCCAATCTAGACCGGGTACGATTGGATCGTCAAATCCATTCCAGGGGGCGGGTGATCAGATGCCGAAGCAGGACGCGCCGAGCACGAGGAAAGGCCGCGCGACGCGAGACCGGATCGTCGCGGCCGCGGCGGATCTCATGTACCTCCACGGAGTCGCGGGCACCAGCACCCCGGCGGTCCGCGACGCCGCCGACGTCAGCTCCTCGCAGATCTACCACTACTTCGCCGACAAGGACGACCTCACCCGGGCGGTCATCGCGTTCCAGACCGACGCCATGCTGGCCTTCCATGCACCGTTCCTGGCCAGGCTTGACAGCCTCGACGCGCTCCGTGCATGGCGCGACGTCGTGGTCGACGCCGCCCGGCAGCAGCACGGCGCCGGCGGCTGCCCGCTGGGCAGCCTGTGCAGCGAACTGTCCGACGACCACCCGTGGGCCCGCGACGCCCTGGCCGCCAGCTTCACCGCCTGGTCCGAGGCCATCCGCGCCGGCCTGGCCGCCATGACCGGCAACGGCACCCTGCCGCCCGAGACCGACCCGGGCCAGCTTGCCCTCGCACTGCTCGCCGCAGTCGAGGGCGGACTGCTCCTCGCCCAGGCCCAGCACACCACCGATGCCCTCGAAGCCGCCCTGGACACCGTGATCGCGCACATCCGCGACCACGCGGCAGAACCCGCCCGGCGATGAGGCGGGCACCGACCCGCGGACTCCGGGACCCGGCAGGCAGGCCCAGCAGTCGCGCCCATCCTCTCCGGCTCGCGCCGCACCGCTCCTGCCCGGCTTGCTGAGGCATGCGGGCGCGTCGCCGGATCAGCTCGAACAACTCAACCTTGGAGGCCGCCACAGAGCCCCCTCAGGTTTGCATGCACCCCGACCATCCCACGTCAAGCTCCCAAGTGGGGCCACTTCAAGCCGACACGACCATCCCGGTACCAACTGCAACCAAAGGGTGGGGCCACTTCAAGCCGTCATGGTGGGGCCAATCGGAGCCGTCATAGCCACCCGCGCGCGGACGGCCGCGGCAACGAGATCCGCGGCGTGACGCAGGCGCAGATGGGCGCGTATTCCACGCGGACGGTGCAGGTGCGCGAGAAGGAGCGCGAACTGGCGCGGGCGTGGGAGCGTAAGCATGGCCGCGCGCCGACCTCGCGCGAGCTATTGCATATCGCCAACGCCGCCACGCTCCAGTCACGTAAGGGCAAGGACGCGGCCGCGATCAACTGGGACGCGCTCGCGCGGCGGTGGGATGCCACCCTCGGCGGCGACCTGGCCGAGATCGTGCCCGCGGTGTCGAACGCGGGCGGCCCCGGCGTACACGGGCGCGAGCATCACGCGGGCCGGGCGCCGTCCGGACCGCCTGCGCGCGAGGCCCAGGAACGGGCATTGGCTAAGGCCCTGGTCCTGGTATCAGACAGGCACCCGGCGTGGACGCGGCATGACCTGCTCAAACAACTCGCCTTGGCGCTGCCGCCCGAGACCCGGCAGATGGCCCCGGAGGAAGCCCAGGAGCTACTGCTCGGCCTGGCCGAGGAGGCGCTATCCGGCCGGACCGGCGAGGTGGTGTGCCTGGAGGCCCCCGAGTGGCCACCGCTGCCTGCGCAGCTGCGCCGCGAGCTGGATGGCCGCAGCATCTACACGCGTCCTGGCGTCGCGCGGTATGCCACCGCTGCGCAGTTGTCGATGGAAGAGCGCCTCGTCGCGCATGCGCAGACGCAAGGCGCGCCGCGTATCCCCGGCGAGCTAGCTGCGCAGCGTCTCGGCGCCCATCTCGCGCAGATACGCGCGGAACTGGCTGGCCGCGCACGCGATACGCGCGAGCATGCCGCGCCGCGCGGGCTGCGCCTGGACCAGGCCGCCGCCGCCTGGCACGTGCTCACCTCGGCCCGCACCGTCGAGATCATCACCGGCCCGGCGGGCACCGGCAAGACTCGGGTCCAGGCCGCCATCGCCCGGGCATGGGACGGCCCGGTGGTCGGCACCGCGACATCCCAGAACGCCACCAACGAACTTCGCCAGGCTGGCATCCGGGTCACCGTGAACACCACCCGACTGCTTGGCGCCATCCAGCACGGCCGGATCCCGCCCGGCTCGCTGATCGTGGCCGACGAGGGCTCAATGATATCCCTCACCCACCTGGCCGCGATCGCCGGGTACGCGGCCCGCAACCGCTGCAAGCTCATCCTGGCCGGGGACCAGGAGCAGCTCGCCGCGGTCGAAGGCGGCGGCGCCATGACGCTGCTCGCGGACCGGCTCGGCTACGTCCAGCTCGCCGAACCCATCCGGTTCACCGCCGCCTGGGAACGCGCCGCCTCCCTCCGCCTCCGCGTCGGCGACCCGACCGCGCTGGATGAGTACGACCAGCACGGCCGCATCCGCGGCGCCCAACCTGACCAGATCATGGATCAGGCCGCTCGCGCCTACCTCGCCGGCCACAACGCTCTGCTGATGGCAGCCGACTGGTGTTGAGCGGCGCTCAACACCCGCCACGTCGGCAAAGAGCTGCGGCTGGCCCGGCTCGGCGCCTTCGACGCCGCCCTCGGCGCCATCCGCGCCGACGCCGAAGCCGAAGCCGCCCGCAAGACCGGCGACCACGACCGCGCCGCCCGGCACGAGCACCTGGCCGCCAGCTACCGAGCCCTGCGCGACCACTACCAGCAGCAAGAACAGGACTTCGCCCAGGCCATGACCGACCGGCAGGAATGGGAGCAGGACACGGCCGGATCCCGCCGCCTGGCCATCGCCGCCGACACCGAACTCCGCCGACGCCACCCGTACCGCAAGCTCGAGCCGCTGCGCTCGGCAGAGCCAGCCCCTGTCAACGGCGCTGAACGCCAGCACCCGGGCCTAGCCCCGCAGCAAGGGAGCAGTGCGACGGCCCGAATGGGCGACCTCACGGTACAACAGCAGGCCTTCCGCGCCGCGATGAACGAGCCGGGACAGCTGATCCCCGGCGAGGATGCGACCCGGGCCAACCCCGGCGAGGCATCTCCTGCCGCGCGGGGACGCCATGGCGGGATGCGATCTTGCAGCCACCCAAACCGCAGATCACCCCATCAGCGGACATCCTCCAGCTCGCCGCTGAGCATGACATCGACCACGAGGCTGGAGGCTAACCACTGCCCATCGCGTCACCTCGGCGGTGAGCTGGCAGAACTCGCACTGTCAGCTTGGGAACTCTAATTGCACAGCCGAGCACAAGGGTCGTCCGCCAACCATGAGGGGTGCTACTACGTTGCTGTCCTGCTCACTCTCCCCGGGTGATCCTGGCTGGGGCAGGTGCCGGGCATCGTGGTGCTCATGGAAGCACCACAGATGACGGAGGATTACCTACGTTCGGTTGCACGGCTGGCTTACCTGTGGGGCTGGCCGTTGGTGAACATGCACAACCGGCTGTCGATCATGGAGAAGCTGCCGGGTCCGGGCCTGCTGGGCGGAGTGGTCCCGGCCGCCTCACCGGGCAGCCTCGGGATGCTGCACGATTACATCACTCCAGAGGAAAGGCTGGTCGCGTGCCCGAACCAGGATGTCGTGTACGGGTTCGGGGTGATCGACGCGAAGCGCGGCCCGTCGGTGGTACAGGTCCCTGACTTCGACGGCCGGTTCTGGGTGTACCAGGTAGTGGATCAGCGCACCGACTCGTTCGTGCACCTGGGGGCCATGTACCAGACCAGGCCAGGGCTATACCTGCTCGCCCCGGAATCCTGGAAGGGCCAAGTGCCCGACGGCATCGCGGAGGTGTTCCGGTTCGATACCCGGATCGCGGTCTGCATCCCCCGGGTGTTCATGGACGACACCGCCGAGGACCGGGCCGCGATACAACCGCTCATCAACCAGGTAATGATGTACCCGCTGAGCGAGTAGACCGGCCAGATGCGCAGCACCAACTGGACGGCCGCGCCGAGCTTCCCGGCGGGGGACGCCACGGACGGTGAGCAGGAGACCCAGTGGGTCGATCCCACGCAGTTCTTCGTCGAGCTGCCCGCGGTGATGGCCGATGTGCCGGCCCAGGCTGGCGAGGAAGCCTGGTACGGATGGGTGAAATCACTGCTGGACGCGGCGGCCACCGATCCGGACGTCGCCGGTAAGCTCACCGCTGCGGCGGTTGACGCGAACGAGGGCCTGGTCGCAGACCTGTTCCAGTTCCGAAATATAGGCCTGCCGCTCCCCGGCCACTGGAGCACCCAGCACAACGGCGCCCGGTTCGGCACCGACTACCTGTCCCGGACCGCGATGGGCAAGGCCAACATCTTCGTCAACACCCCCGACGAGACCACATACTTCTATCAGGACCTGGACGAGCACGGCGAACGCTTGCACGGGTCACGCTCATACTCGGTGACCCTCCCGCCGCATGGCCTGCCGCCGGTCCGCGGATTCTGGTCGCTGACGCTGTACAACGAACACCACTTCTTCCATCCCAACGATCTGCACCGCTACTCACTGGGCACCAAGAACAAGACCCTGCACCACGCCGCCGACGGATCACTGACCCTGACCGCCTCCGCCACTCCCCCAGCCGACGAAGACGTGCGGACCAACTGGCTGCCGGCCCCCGCCGGGCCGTTCTCCTTGTACCTGCGCGCCTACTGGCCAGAACAGCCGATCCTCGACGGCACCTGGGCGCCACCTCCAGTCACCCGGTTCGGCTAAGGCTTACAGATGCCAGGCATAGGAAAACCATCGGATCCGTAGCTACCGGCACGGACCTGCTCGCAGCAGAAGGGCCAGGCTGACATGGGTGTGGTCGGCTGGCCAGAATGGCCATAACGCGTGCGGGTTGCTGTACCCCACTGCTGTACTCCCCGGTTTCCGTGTTCTCTTGTCGCGGTGGCCGCTGCGGGCCTGCTGTTACCGGATCGGTAGCCCGATGCTGCCCGCAGCCGGGCTACCGATCCGGCTGCGACCAGGGCTGACCCGGCGGCCATCCTCGGCCTGCGCCGCTGCACGGCCCGCGCCGCCCGCAGGACGCTATACACGGCCTTCGGGGCTTCCATGGCGATCGCGAGCACCGTCAGCCGCCGCGGGTGGCGCACGCGCCACGGCACGCCGATGACCATCCACGCTACCGGGGAAACAAGGTCGGTCCGGCTGCTATGTCGGCATCCTGACCACCAACGCGATCGCCCGCTGGCTGGCCGGCCAGCTGGCTGCGAGCGGAGGACTGGCGGAGGCCGAGACAGTGGGCCGCGTTCTCAAGTTCGCTGAGCAGCACGAGCGTGCCCGGCACGTGCCCCGGTCCATCACGGCGGCCGACGCGATCCACCGGCTGTCCAAGGGCGGTCAGGAGGGCAAGCCGCTCACGGCACTGATCATTACACAGTCAGGAAAGTCAACCGAGAAGCCGCTTCGGGTCATGGTAGACGATGATCTACCCGCCCTAGTAAGGCAGCCGCATTTCACAGTTTGACCTGGGCAAATTCGGGGTGGCGGGCTAGCCTGGCGCGTTTGTGGAACCATCGTGCGCGGGCCTGGTGGCGGCGGGTCCACGCGTTCCAGTGGATGACGAGCCGCCGGGGCAGGGGCCGGGTGGTGAGGGCGGCGAGCAGCCGCTTGATCTCGGGGATGGTCAGCGGGATCATGCCGGGTTCCGGCGGTGGCGGCTGGCCGGGCCTGACTGGCGGCGGTGCCTGGGTGTCGGTGCGGTCACGCAGCAGCGCGGTGGTGACGGCGCAGATGGCGAGCGCGGCCATAACCAGCACCGCGTGGCGGGCGATCGCGGTGTAGAGCCGGGCCTGGCACTGGTCGAGGCCGAAGCAGTCCTTGCTGAAGGCGAAATCTTCTTCTACTGGCCAGCGCAGCCCTGCCGCCCTGATCAGCCTGGTCTTGGTCAGGAGCTGGCCTTCGGGTACGTAGCAGTAGTGAAAGGCCAGCTCACCGGTCCGCAGGTGGCGGCGGATGAGCAGGTGGTGGCGCGGGGAGGCGGTGGCGAGCCAGGCCCAGGCGTACCAGCGCTGGCCTTTGGAGCCGTGGCCGGCGGAGCGGATCTCCCAGCGCCGCTTGTGCCGCAGCAGCGCCGTGACTGCTTCCGCGCAGGTCATCTTGGTGCCCGCGGCCAGGGTGAGGGTGAAGTTCGACGGTACGCGCAGCACGTAGGCCTGGCCGGTGGCTTGGAAGTGCTCGCGCAGCTCGGTGCAGCTGCCGTAGACCTCGTCCCCGCAGTAGAAGTCCGGCCGGATCCCGCCGGCGGCGGCATCCGTGCTGAGGTCGATGGCCAGCTGACCCTTGGTGCGGAAGGCCAGATCCAGCGGCAGCCCCATGAGCAGGGACTTGACCGGGTCGGCGAGGTGCTCGGCCGGAATCCACTGCCGGGCGCCGATCAGCGTGTGCCCGGTGCCTTCCCGGACGTAGGACAGGTGCACCGTGTTGATCCCGTTGGCCACGCGGCCCGCGCATCCCATGTACTGGCGTTTGACTCCCGCCGTGGCCTCGCCCGCTTTTTCCTGCCCGGTCTCGTCGATCGCGCCGATCACCATCCTGCCCCGCCGACCCCGGCGGGCCGCCGCTTCCAGCCCGGCCACCGCGAACCGGCGCACCTCGGCCATCGCGGCGGAGGTGTCCCGGCTCGCGTGGTTCAGCAGCCGCTGGGTCCGGTCCGGCGTCCGGTCCCCGTTCTGCCGGGCGATGCTCCACCCGTTCACCCGGGGAAGCTCGCTGGTCAGCGCCGACACGTACTTGCCTGCCTGCAGCCATGGCTGTGTCCGGGCAAAATGCGGCCGCAGCAGCGCCAGCAGCTCATTCCGTTTCTGCAGCGCCAGGCTGGCGCCTATGCTGACGGCAGCGGCCGCCTCGGTTCTTGTACTCGTCACACAGGCATGATCACGAGGCGGCTGCGCTCACATCAGGCCATCCCGTAACAAGGCCGCATCAACCACACCAGGCCCTCTTCGCCCAGCTCACGATGCCAAGTGCGGCTGCCTTACTAGTCTCCGCGCTCGCGATCGGCTAACGCCCTCGCCGCGGGTCGTGCCAATAAGGAAACTCGTCCGCACTGGCTGCTGGTGTCCCAAAATCGAGATCCAGGCTGGCCCTCGCGGAATCACCGCCGCCGAGCCATTCCGCGACGACCTCCGCCGCGCCTTCGATGCCATCAATCGCTCCGGCTGACTTGTGCACTAAGTTGGTCGGGTCCGGGAGCCGATCAGGACATCTCCTGGCGGCCGGGGTTGTCGGTTGAACCCGGAGTCCTGTCAGCCACGCATGTTCAAGATTCGGTCCATCACCTCGGCACCTGTGGTGATGACGGGGCGGAGTTCGTGGCGGTAGACGAGTTCTGTTGTGGCGGTACGGTTGTGACCGGCCAGGCGGGCGATCTCCTCGATGGGGACGCCGTCGGCGGACATCAGGGAGACGAAGGTGTGGCGCAGGTCCCGTGGCGCCCAGTCTGTGCCGAGGCCAGCTGCCTCTGTGATCTTGCGGAACTCGCGGCGGACGTTCGCCGCGTCCAGGGGCGTGCCAATAGCCGAGGCGAAGACCAGGCCGTTATCCTGCCACAGGGCCCCGGCCGCCAGCCGGTCCTCAGCCTGCCCCTTCCGGTGGTCTCGGAGAGACTGCACGGCAGCCTGGGGCAGCGCCAGCGTCCGCCGCGACTTGGCCGTCTTGGTATCACCGCCTTCCCTTACCGAACGCCAGACGGCCACCGAGGGCGGCACGGGCCGCGCCGCGCTTGGATCCCCGTCTAGGTCGGCGTGATCCCAGTGCAGTTCTCGGGCCTCCTCGGTGCGGAGGCCGGTCGCGAGGCTCAGCACGACATAGGCGTTCAGCCGCGACTCCCGGGCCTCCTCCAGCAGCGCGAGCGATTGCTCCAGAGTGAAAGAGCGGCTCGGGCGGCCGACCTGGCCCTTGGGATTGTCGACCAGGGTGGCCACGTTCCGGCCGACCAGGTCGTGCGCCTCGGCATACCGGATAGCCCGCGCCAGGGACGCCCGGGCGAGCTGCAGGTACCTGGTCGACATCCGCTCGCTGAGCGCTTCGAGTCCCCGGCGCACGTCTCGGGCTGTCAGCTCCCGGAGCGGCCGGGTGCCGATGTGTTCCAGCAGCGGCTTGAGCGCCTCGCGGTAGATGGACCTCGTCCGTTCCGACCGGCCCTGCAGCCCGCCCTCCAGCCAGTCGTCCACGGCCTGCTGGACCGTGTACGTGGCCGAGGTGTGCAGGCCGCGGTCGAGCTCGTGGTGGGCCGCTTTGAGCTTGTCCCGGACCTCGGCCCTAGTGCGCCCAGAGACCTTGCGCCGGATCCGCTTGCCGTCCGGGCCGAAGCCGACCGAGATCGCCCCGACATAGCGGTTCTTCGCCGCATCGAAGTAGATCGCGTCCTCGCCGTGACCGCGACGGCGCGCTGTGTTGTCCGTCATGCCGGGAGCGTAACTCTTTTTTGGCTCCCCGTTTGGCTCCCCGCTTCGGGAGCCGACCCTCGAAAGGGCCTCTGAGCTGGTGGTCAGGGGCAGGGTCGAACTGCCGACCTTCCGCTTTTCAGGGGTCCTATCACGGTCGGCCGCACCATCTCCGAGGCAGATCATCGACCCAGTTCACCCGTATTGTTGCTGGCTATTGGGTCTACGCGATTATTTTAGCCGCTGTGCCGCAACGTGCCGAGGAGTACCGTTTTGTCCGTGTTACCCCGGTGTTGATCATGCCGCGCACCCGGACTTGTGTTACTCGCGTGTTGGCTTCGCCCGCTTGGCCGAGCATCCCGACGATGCCGACGTTGACGGCACTCGCCGAGATCGGGGAGCGGCCATCCGGTCGCTGCTAATCGTGCTGCCGCAACGAGCCTCACGAACCGTGACGACCAAACGAGAGCGCAATGATCCCAAGCCGTTCAGAACGCCGAATAGGTATCTACCGACTGCCGTGCCAGCGTATCGCTCGTCACGAACAGAACGTCCGGTTCTGGCTCAATCGACTTCGCGTCCCGCGGTACTCATCGCGGCTACTTGTTGACTTGCCTTAAGGACCCGTGTCTGGCCAGGATCGGTCCAGGTGCCCGGTTCGTCGCTCTCATTGCGGCTGCCCGCCTTGATGGCGTGGCATTCATTTGGCCTGCGCGGACCGGGTATCGTGGGCAGGGAGAGCTCGGTGTAAATCCTGCCCAGCCTTGTTATGGGCTTACGGCGGCCACGGATAATCGTAACGTCCTATTCTAGCCCTGACGTATTGCTCAAAGCTCTCCAGGCTGAGGGCATTTCCGTCGCTGAGTTGCCCTGATCGGGTAATCCACGTCTCGCCTGGAGCGGCATAATCTGTCGTGTTAGGTCTATATATCTGAGCTATACACCACTTGGGAAATAGCGGGTTCGCACGTTTGCTGAAGTAGCCGATGTCGGGCGGAATGCGGTATTTCCTGGCCCATTTCGCAAACAGCCGTGCCAGTTCGGCCTTCTTCACCCCTTCTTGCTGGCGTGTGCGGGCACGCGCTTGGGCTTGCAGCTCTTGACGGTAGCGGTCGCGCGCTTGCGACGCCTGCTGGGCATGCCGCGCCTCCCGGACGTCGTCAAAGTTCCAGCGTTGCCAGTCTTCCTGGGACATAGCCGACTTCCCTCCCAATTGTTCCGTGTACCGCCGGGTAGTTATACCGTCGCTTCGGCGAGGCAGTCGTACTCGCAATCGGAGCCGCAGCCGATGGCGGGAACTACCTCCCCCATCCTGTCGAGCAAGCGGGCTTTCCTGGATTTGGCGGCAGTAACCCGGATCAGGCGGACCCCGCCAAAGGACAGGAAGCCGACGAGAAGGAATAGCGCGCCGATGGGTACCCTCGCGCTGGCTGGCGTCATGCCGCCTGCTAGCCAGGCAAGGCACACGAAGACAAGCATGCCTCGGACGAACTTTTCCACGAACGGGGTGGACATGCGGGGGTGCAACTGCTTCTCGGTCCTCGCAAGTTCAGCCTGGATGTCTTCCAGTTCAAGCTCGTACCACTCTGGCGGCTTCGGGTACCTCGCGGCGTTAGCTCTGACCCGGGCGCCATGTGCCCACTGCCGCTCGGTTTCCTGCTGGGCCGCCGCGACCTAGGCGGCGATCTGCCGTTCGGCTTCCACCCGTTTGCGTTCGGCAGCAGCCAGGGCATCGGCATGGCGGCAGGCACGGCACGTTCGGCTAGAGCAGTCCCCGCAAATCGGATTCGTGCGGCAGTTGGTACAGACGCCTATGGCGAAGAGTCCGTGCTCATCGCAGTTGCCTTGGCCCGCTTGCCCGGTCCCTTCCTGGTATTCGCGTCCGCACTGGTACCAGACGTCCCGGTAGGCAGGGCCGTGTGCTCCGCTCGGGGGTAGGCCGGTCGGGACACGTTCGGAAAATTCAGTCGTACAACGGTAGAACCCGTGCGTGAGTATCACTCGCGAGGTACCACCGCAGCGCGGACAGCCCATACAATTCCCCTCCCTGGCCGGACATAGTAGCCATGCCGGCATCATGTGGGGGGAAGGTCGGTGAAACCGGCACCGGTCGGGCCGGGTGCCGCTTGGCGCCGCCCGCCGTAGACCCGGAGGCATTCAGTGACTTCCACGGGGATCATCCGTTCATCGAACTGCGCGATCCGGCGGACATCACCCGGACCTGGCGGCCTGGCTCCGGTATCACCGACCGGCAAGCCGCAACAATAGCCCGGCTACAAGCCGACCTGCACAGCCGTGCCAGCAGCGCACAGTAGACGCGTGATGACACAGGCCGCCCCTTGTGCCGTCGTCATCCGTGAGCTCCGATTGTCGTCGTCACGGTCGCCGGAATGGCTGTCTATATCGCCGATTATTTACGTGATCGAGACCGTACGATCGCATGGGTTCGCCGCGTACATAAATGTCGGGCTATGGACCCACCCAAGACTGCGGATATTGGTCAGGGACGGACGCCAGCCAGCCCGTAGACAGCTGTACTGGGGTTCGCCGGAGACGACGCCGCAGGCGGGAGATCCATCGCCGCCAGGACGCCGCTCGCGTCCTCGGCGACGGGCAAGAGATGGACGACTGCTGAGCCCGGGAGGCGGCGCAGGGCGGGGACGAGCAGCACCGGGAAGACGACACTGACCGTGGTGAACGAGTGGACGGAGATGCCGTCAGGGTGGCGGTCGGTCACAGTCCCCCGGTTCGGAGCGAGAAGGCCACGGCGGAAGCGCGGGGATGACCAGGTAGCGGCGGTTATCCGCGCAGAAGGCGCCGGGCAAGCTCGCTGAATGCAGCCTCGATGCCGCGCCAGGCGTCCAGCGTAGCCGGGTGCTTAGGTTCCAGGATCGCCCAGGGGCCGCTACTCAGCGGGGGCGCCTCAGGCTCGATCACGCCCCCGGAAGTCACATAGGTGCGCCATTTACGCGGGGCGAGCGTGGCGGAAGCGTCGTGCCATTCCGGCGTGTATATCAGCCAGTCGAACTCACCGACCAGCCAGGCCTGGGGGAGAGGCCGGACATCATCCCTGTATTTCGACCAGCCGCGTATCGTCTGCTTCTGGCCAACCACCTTGGTACGGGGCGTCAAGCCGGGGCTGCCATGCTGCACGAGACGACGAGCCGTATCGACGATACGGGCTTTGATCGCTTCCTGATCCCGCTTCTTGCGTGCGGCGGCTTCCCCGGCTTCACGTACCGCGCGCTCGGCGTCAGCAGCGGCCTGGTCCCTGGCCTGTGTCACGCGGTCGATGAGGCATGAGGAGCACAGGTTCGTGTAAGGCCCGTTGGCGTCGAGCCCCTGGTGTGACGGGCAGAACGCCTGCTGGCAGTCGATGCACCGGCCAGCGGCCATCACGCCGCACGGTCCCGATCTGACCTGTGTCTCGCATGTCGCGACGCTCAACCGTCCCCCTCCCAGGTCGACGTCGGAAATTTACCAGTCTGGCCGAGGGGCTGTCAGCCATGACCGGGCCACCGGGACACGGGCGAGCGACCCCGGGAAGAGTGCCAAATGAAGAATGCCACTCCCTCAAGCGGCCTGTATTTATGAACCTGTTGCACTCTTCGCAACTCAGACCGCATTTTTGAAGAGTGCTAGTGGCACTCTTGAATCGGGAAGAGCACCACTTTCGGAAGCGGAAGAGTGCCACGGGAGGAGTTCCAGTGGCCCACTTCTTTATGGCCTCTGATGACCTGCGAAGGGTGCAAGAGTGCTCGCCGCCGCTTCCCTGTGGATCGCCGCGATCAACGTCGGCATGCTCGCCCTGCTGGCGGCGTTGCAGGAGATCAGTCCGGCGGACGACAGGCTCGCCGCAGGCACGCTCGGCCAGCAACTCATGCGATGGGGACGCAAGACCGGTGCCGATCCAAGCGCCGGACCGGCCGTGCTGCGGCTCGGCGCCCTCCTCTGGTTACGCGTCCACGGCCTGGTCTCGCTCGAGTTGGGCAGCGCCTTCGAAAGCATGGGCATCGACGGCGAACTGCTGCTCACCTCCGAACTCAAGGCCGTCACCCGTAACGGCCTCCCGACCAACCCGTCGCCCTGCGCACAGCACCCAAAGAATCACGATCACCAAGCAGGCCCAATCCCCGACCCGGCGGGCAGACCATCCAGTTATGCGCTGCCAACACCTCCGCTCGTTCGGTCCTGCCTGCACGCCAGATCGGCGGGTCGGCGCGCGTTCTCTCGGAGAGCGCTCGTCACTCAACGTTACACTGTCGATCGGCATCACCTTGAGGCCGACCTCCGATCCAGCACCGATTGGACTGGTCTGCTGGAGGCCCATGGGTCGCTGGTCAGGTTCATGTCGAGGCAGCATCCAGCGGCGGCCCGGGCACATCATGCTGGAGTTGGCGCGTGATATGCGGCAAAGCGAGCGTTCTCCACGCGTGGCGGCGATGCATAATTGTGCGGACCACGGATTACGCAGATGGCGGGCGAATTGATCGATGGCTGCGCGGCGAGCCGCTGACGGAGCGCACGGTGCCGCCGTTCGGCGCTTCCCGCGTGCTCACCTGTCCCGGGCAGAAGGGCGGGCGGAGGCGAATCCGGGGGCCGGTGCCTGCTGCCGGGGTTGGGCTGCGCGGAGCCGGCGATCTGGGGGTGGCGGAGGTCGGGCCGGCGGTGCGGGTGCGGCTGCCCGGTCGTCATCGTGCCGTGGGCCGGTGCCTGAGCACTGCCTGGCGCAGTGTTTCTGCTTCGGCGTGCGCGGAGATAAGGTCGGCGGGCTGCGGGATTTCCCGTTCGGCGTCGGCGATGATGATGTGTGCCTGGTCATCGATCGCCGTGCAGAGTTCGGGGTCGTCGCCGGCCACGTCGGCGCAGGCTTCGAGCAGCCGGAGCAGCGCGTCGGCCACGGTGGGCTCGTGGGCGCCGTAGCGGCGGATGAGGCCGCACATCACCGCGAGGTATTCGGGGAATCGCCGTCCGGGCACGATGACCGCCGCGCCGCCGAGGTGGCGGGCAACGTGGTTTCCCAGCGGCCGCCGGGCGAGCGCGCAGAAGATCACCGACAGGTGATCGACAGCCTGGACCGCGGTGTAGGGGTCGTTGACCGCCGGGGACAGTGCCTTGCATGCCGTGTCAACCAGCTGCCGGATCCCGAACGCGGCGTCTTGCTGCAGGGTCCGCTCGAACCCGATCCGGACTCCGGCCTGCAGGACCCGCGTGAACAGCTGCCGGTCCGGTGCCGGAGCCCCGGCCGAAGCGGGCCAGATCCACGCGAGCGTGGTCCCGGCGACCACGTGCTCGCCGACCCTGGGCCGTAGCCGCAGGCAGGCCCCGTGCCTGGCAGCGTGCGTCAGCAGCGCGCGGCAGTGCACCGCCTGCACGTAGCCCGAGCGGCGGGAGGTGATCGCCGTGGCCCCGGCCGGGACCTCGGGCGCGTCCTGGCTGCCGGGGAGCAGCCCGTCCCGGATCACCGTGACGGTGTTGCGCTGCACCACGTGCATGATCGTATCGACCTGGATGGAGTGCACCAGGTGGTCGGCGAAGAACACCAGCAGGCCCAGGCTGATGAAGACCAGCACGATCGAGCCGCTCACCGCGAGCCGGGGGAAACCGGCGGTGCGGTTGCCGCCGGACACGCCGACCGTGTACAACCCGGCCATGCTGTAGGCGAAGGTCGCGACGAAGGCACTCAGGACGACCTGGGTCGGCCGGTCCCGCAGGAAGTTGCGCAGCAGCCGGGGCGAGAACTGGGTGGACGACAGCTGCAGCGCCACCACCGTCAGGCCCAGCGTCAGCGCGATGACCGTCACCATCGTGCCGGCGATGCCGATCAGCAGGTTGCGGGCATCATCGGGAGTCCCCTGAAACGCCAGCGGCGCGTGCACCCCGACGCTGACGACCGACAACACCGACCCGGCGGCCAGGGCAGCCGCCACCGACAGCGTGGGCAGCACCCACAGCGACCCCCGGACATACTCCGACAACGTGTCACGGCGGATCATGCCCCGCCTCCTCATCTCCCGAGCCCAGCATCAAAGATCCGGCCAGCTGACCGTCGCTGGCCTACTGCGATAACACCACTGGGGCGCCGGCCGCGATACCGGGCCAGGGACAGCGCCGGGCCGGGCCACCACCGCTGACCACCTCACCGGGATGGCTACGGCGATCACCGCGGTGCCAGGCTCGTCGCTCTAGAGGCAATCGGTGCCGCATGGGCCAAGGTGGACGCGGCGCGCCGGAAGGTATTGCGACCCCCAGGAGAATGATGCTTCCCCACTCAAGAGCGTGCCGGCCCCGCCGTCGTCGGGAAAGAGGTGGAGTGGAGGTTCCGGGCAAGGCAGTACACCGGTATTCGTCTTCGTGTGCCGCGTGCGCCCTGCGAAGTCATCGGCGCGACTAGAGGCGGGACTCCGCCACGCTCGGTCACCGGTCGCGATGTCCGTGTCGGCACGCCCGGTGGTCAGCCGGCCGGGGTTGTCCTGACCGGTCTGACGTCGCCGCGGCACAGGTCACCCTGTTTGGTCCGCTGCCTGCTGCAGGGCGGATAGCTGCTGCTGAGTACCGATCGCGATCAGTACGTAGCCCGCCTCGACCGGGGTTTGCATCGGCGGGTTGGTCAGGAAAGTCCCGTCGCGGCCGCGCAGTGCCAGCACGAGCGCCCCGGTCGCCTCGCCCACATTCGCCTCCTGCAGGGTGCGCCCGGCAAGCCTGGAGCCGCCACGTACCGGTACCTCCTCCAACCGGAACTCCAGGCTCCCGTCATGCATCACGACATCCAGGAATTCCACCACGTTGGGCTGCAACGCGGCCGCCGCGATCCGCTGGCCACCGATCCGCTGCGGATTCACGACTCGAGTTGCGCCCGCACGCAGCAGTTTCGGCTCCGACGCCTCGGTGCGGGCACGGGCGACGATGATGAGGTCAGGACGCAGCGCCCGGGCGGACAACGTCACGTAGACGTTCTCCGCGTCGGTGTTGATCGCGGTGACCAGGGCCCTGGCCCGCATGATGCCCGCCTTGCGCAGCACCTCGTCGTCGGTTACATCCCCGGTGAGCGCGGGAAAGCTGACCTCCGCCACCCGCGCCGGGTCCAGGTCGACCACCACCACCGCCGCGCCCTGCCCGGCCAGGTAGCCAGCGACCGCGCGGCCCACCCGGCCCCACCCGCAGACGATAGTGTGCCCGCTCATCCGGGCGATGCTGCGTTCCATCCGGCGCCTTTCGAAGTGCTGGTGCAGATGACCCTCCACCAGCGATTCCAGTACCACGCCAAAGGCGTACAGCGCCGTGCCCACCCCCACGACGATCAGCGTGATCGTGAAGATCTTCCCCGCCACGCCCAGCGGGCGGACCTCGCGGAACCCGACCGTGGTAATCGTCGTGACCGTCTGGTAGACGGCGTCGAGCAGGCCGAATCCGAGCACCAGGTAGCCGATGCTGCCAGCGACCACCACCCCGAGGACTGCCAGCAAGGCTAGCTGGATACGCCGTACATGGTTCACCAGGCAATTGTGTCCCGACTCGGCGGCGAAGGCTGTCACCCTCGATCGGCTCTGCCTAACGAAAGCGACTGCGCTCAGGCCGTCCTGGGCACGAGAGAACCGGGCGGAACAAGATCAGTATTACAAACCTTCGCCACGGTTCCTGGGAACCAGGGCCGGGCCGACCGCAACATATCGACCTGATCTGGGCGCAGCCACCGACCCAACTCCGGGCGGCCACTCCCGCTCAGAGCGGCGGATCCGCGTGCGTTCTCCCTGACCCTCCCTCGTCGCTCAGCGTTACGCCGGAACAGGGACGCGGACGTTCCGGGCAACCGCATCCTCCTGCGCCCTGGCGGCCTGGGCCGTGGCGGCCGGCTCCGCTGCGGCGTTCCCGGGTTGGGCCGCCTGCCGGGTTCGAGCCCACTGGATGATCCAGGGCTGGTGCCCATCTCCGGGCCCGGGATCCAGATCGAGGACATCGGCGGCATCCGGACCGTCCTGGCCGGGGTTCCCGCCGCTCGCCCTCTGCGTCGTGACCGGCGATCGGTTTCGCCGTCAGGATGACGGACCCCAATGCGGCGTGCGCTTGCTGACGGAGATGCCAGCGCCATGGCGATCCGGGGAGACCCTGTCGGCGGCATGAGAGTGAGTTGGCCTGGCGAAATGGACACGTCTGCAGGCAGAATTCCGGTCTGCGCTGCGCGGACGTAGAGGCGCCCGCGGATACGGTCACCCGCTCGCCGGGGACATGCTCGAGGCCACACCTACGGCGACCTGGCCGCGTTGTGACAGAAGCCGGTCACGCATCCGAAGCGTTGACTCACACGTGCGGCCAGTTGCTGAAGACAGTGACCATTCCCGAGACCGTAAGCATGATAAGAGCCGTGAATAGCCATCTGATTGAACGCATAAGTTGGAGTACTCGACGGTGGCGCAGCACCTCTAGGCGCCATACTTCCGATGCCGCCGCCTCAATCTCCTTGCGCTCTGTCCATTCAGAAAGAGCCCTCTGGAAATCTCCGAAGTTCTCGATGCGAGCCATTGTCTCACTAACCGCATATACAAAGGCGGGCGGCGATTGCCTATCTTCGTAAGATCCGAACCACTGGCGGCGGGCGCCCCCCACGCCCATGGCTTCGTAGACTGACACCAGGACTGCAACCATCGCCAATGCGGCGGTAATCAGCGTGAGATGGCCAGCCCGCGATCCCACAGAGATCAGAACTGCGGACGCCGCACTTACAAGAGCATTTGCGCTCAGAATGATTCCGGCGCGATTCCACAACCCTCCCCGGAAACTGTCAAGTCGCAAGATATGCCACCTTAGCGACTCCAGTCTTTCTGCTGCGTCGCGGGTCTTGTCAGCCCTCAATGCAACCCACCTTTGCCGAATTTCGTCTCACTCTGCCATTGAGCGCACCACAACAACGATGACACGCCCGCACGGCGTCCGCAGGAGCGTACGCCGATGCCTTCCGCCCTAGTCTGGTCGAAGCCACCGCCTAAAGTCATCGGATTCGCACACCCCTGCTCCGGGAGCCACAGCCGAGACCTCAAGGCTGCCTGGGCGCCAGTCTCCGACCACGCGACTCGGCAAGGCAGTCGCCACATGAGGCATATGACGGCGACTCGTTGCTCAAAGCTGCAATGTTGCCGCTTAAGTACCACACAGAACCGATAGACCCTCTTGCCTGCCCGGCGCTCGGAATGCCGTGGAACCGCCTGTGTGATCAAGCACGGGTGTATCAGAAGTCGTTGCCTGGCGCTCTGTTGTGATGACGTTGCGAGCAAATGCGCATCTGGAGGCGCCTCATGTCGGTAGACCTGATCGTGGCCTTGGTCACGCTACTCGGCACATTGATTGTTCTGATTTGGAACATTATCGATCGCAGCCGATCCTCATTCGAGGACCGCATGAGTCAGGCCACGGAGTTCCTGACTGGGCACACTCAGCGGCGGAGCGCCGGAATTGCCATTATCTCAGGCTCTAGGGGGCGTCTCGTAAGACGGCGTGCAGCGACATGGCGCACAGCGATGATCTTGCTGCTGTGCACACAAGCGATTTATCTCCTGGAGCAGTCCGGCGACGTCCACGGAATCGGCCTTGACAGTGACGTGATCTCAACGAAATTCATGTGATGTAGCGGTATTCGAAATGGGTGAGGACGAGGTGTCCATTCACGGGGTCTCGACCGCGGCACGCCGACGGGCTTGGCTGCTTGAAGTTTTAGTTCGGGTTGAGCATGCTTGCGGCTCGTGGCCGATGAGTCCGCTGAGCAGCCGCTTGTGCCGCGGCTGCGGGCTGTGATCGCGGCGAAGGACGAGCAGATCGCGTCGCTGACGGCGGGCGTGGAGGCGGCGCTGGCCGCGCTGAGGGGTGAGCGGGAGCAGCGGCGCCGCCTGGAGTTGCGGGTCGCGGAGCTGGAACGCCGCCTGTCGATGGACAGCAGCGACTCGGGGACGCCGTCCTCGAAGGAGCGGATCGGGGCGAAAGAGGCCCGCAGGGCGCGGCAGGAATCGGAGCGGGAGCGCCGCAAGGACCGCAAGCGTGGCGGGCAGCCCGGTCACCAGGGCAAAGGCCTGAAGCGGGACCCGGGCCCGGACCGCACGCAGACCGCGGAGCCGCCCGCGGAGTGCCGGTCCTGCCATGCGTCCCTGGACGGCGCGGAGGCAGCGGACCCGCGGTGGGCGCAGGTCATCGACATCGGGATCCTCCGGAAAGTAACGGAGTACCTGCTTCCGGGACTGTCCTGCGGCGGCTGCGGGACGGTCACGTTCGCCGCGGCGCCGCCGGGCTTCCACGCGGGCTCCGTCACCTACGGGCCGGTGCTTAACGCGGCCGCGGTGCTGCTGTCCTGTTACGGGAACGTGCCCGCGGAACGCTCAGCGCGGCTGATCGGCATGCTGACCGGCGAAGACGTCTCGCCCGGCTGGGTCGACAAGGCCGTCGCCAGGGTGAACGCGCGGCTGCAGGCCGGCGGGTTCGACGAGGCGCTGGCCGCCGCGCTGGCCGCGGAAGACGTGCTCGCCGCCGACGAGACGCCGGTGAACGTGCTGGACAAGACCCCCGTGCCGGCCCCGGATCCGGACGGGGAAGCCGATCCGGATGAGAAGGACGGGAAGACCCCCGCCGGGGCGCCGCACGTGCTCATCGTCACGACCCCGGACGGGCGGCTGCGGCTCATGCTGGCCCTGGCCTCCCGCCGCAAGGGCAGCGTCGGCGCCGGCATCCCCGCCGCCTTCGCCGGGTACCTGATGACCGACGGCTATACCGGCTACCAGCATCTTCTCGGCCGGATCGCGGGCATCCAGCAGTGCTGCCAGCACATAACCCGACGTTGCCGGGCCGTGCAGAAACTCGGCCCCGGCGGCGCCCAGAACTGGGCCGGCGACATCATCACGGTCCTCCGCGACGCGCACCGGGCCGTCGATGACGCCCGCGCCCGCGGCAGCACCGCCCTGGACCCGCAGGTCCTCGATGACCTGCGCGAACGCTACGATACCGCCGTCCGGTCCGGGATCATCCACAACAGGCTCCGGGACTGGGACAGCGGCAATCATCCTGGGTACAGCCTCGGCTGCTGGCTGCGCGACTACAAGGAACAGGTCTTCCTGTTCACCCGCGATTTCACCGTGGACTGGACAAATAATGTCAGCGAACGCGGAGCGAAAGCAGCCAAGCGCCATCAGGCTGTCTCGGCATACTGGCATTCCCTGGCTACCCTCGCCCGCTGGTGCCGCCTGCGCAGCTACCTCGACTCCGCCGCCGCGCACGGCGTCACCGCACTCGATGCCGTGCGCGCCGCTATCGAGGGAAAGCCCTGGCTACCGCCACTGCCCGCGATCAGCTGACGCCAAGTCCCGGGTAACTATTCGGAAATCTGGTGGGGTGGCCGCGGGCCGGTGTTACGGGGACCGTCGAGGTCTCCGTATCGGCCGCCGGCTGCGCACGCGCGGCCTCCATGGCCGTGCCGGCCGTTCGGGCGATGAGCGGGCCGGGAGGCCGCAGTTCAGAGATGTCGCGGCGTAAACGCCGGTTGCCACGGCACTAGCCCGCCGGCGCGGACAGGCGCGCTGCGATGTCCTCCGGGTTCTCGATGGTCAGGACTACTTTGTCATACTTGCTGCCGGCCAGGTCGATGACAATCCCGGGGCCACGGCCGTGGCAGACGGCGAAGGTGACGTGCCCGTGATCATGCCAGCTCCCTACCCGGCTGTCAGGAAGCTGAATGCCTACCCCTTTCATGCCGTGAACTTCGGCGACGCAGTCCGGGACGGCCCGCACGCCGCTGATCGCGCTCCGGGGGAATGTCTGATTCCGGTGCCCTGTCTCAAGCTTCTCCCCCCGGGACATATCGATCGTGACCGCGTCATCGGTAATCAGCAGGTGTGCCATGAATGACATTCTGGCGCGCACCGGCCGGCGGCTGCCAGGGGTCCTGCTGCCGGTCAGCCATAGTGATGGCCCGGCCGTAGGCCGCTGGGCGGCACGGTGATTGCGGGGCGGCACACCGGCCGGGCTGCATGATTCCCGGGCTGGGCGGGTGTTTGCCGTGTTCTGTGGCGGTTGCGGCAGAGGTGCTGGCGGACACTGGTGCTGCCGCGCCGCCAGAGGATGCGCTGGCGCAGACGCTGGAGGCGAACCGGCGGCTGGCGCAGCTTGCGGAGGAGCTGCGAGCGGAGAACGCCGCCCGGAAGAACGCCGGGGGCTCGCGGAACGAGGACGCCGCCCGGCTGGCCGCCACGTTCTGGACCGTCACCGCCACCGCCCAGATGACCGGGCTGAACGTGCTGACCTACCTCACCGCATACCTGGACGCGTGCGGCCGCAGCGGCGGGAAACCCCTGCCAGGCCCCGAACTGGACCGGTTCCTGCCCTGGGTAGCCAGTCCCGAAGACCGGCTCGCGTGGTCGCAGCCGCCTTCGCCCGGCTGACGCGCCCCAGCCGTCACAACAGCGGCGTCCCGCCAGCAACGAGCCGACGCCGCCTGTCAGCATGCCTGCCCACAGGACTTCCGAATACTTACAGTCCCGGTACCCCGTGAATGGACACAGGACGAGTGCGGCGCGAGCGATGTCGCCGATTTTGCTGGGGCTGGCGGTGATGTGCTGGAGGGTGCGCCAGCGGCCGGTGAGCAGGGCGAACCCGCGTTCCCCCAGACAGCGCAAGGACCGCTGGATGGCATTGCGGGTGCGGGTATTGATGTCAAGTTCTCTGCCATCGCCGGGCTGTTTGACCGGGATGTGGATGCCGATGCCTGCGCCCTCGTAGCCGGGGTCAGCCAAAGTGGGCAGGTCTGCGGCGGCGTGGTAGAGGGCGGGCAGGGCATGGGCGCGGGCGGCGGTGATGTCGTGCACCGAGCCGGGCTCCGCGGGCGAGATCCACAGCGGGAATCCGTCCGGGGCGAGCACGGCCTGGATGTTGCCGCCGTGGCTGTGCGCCTTGCCGGAGTACCACAGATCGATGACCTGGCCTTTCACGCTGACGGTCGGCTCTTTGCACCGGTCGCAGGGGATGATCTTCCCGTCCAAGATCACATGGGCAAGGCCCGCGTCCCGGGCCCGCTCCAGCGCTTCGCGCAGGTCAGGAGCCTGGTCTGCGAGTACGGCGATCACCTCGTCCACATACCGGTAGCCGGTGGCCCGCGAGATGCCGTGATCCCGGGCCAGCGCCTCCGGGACGGTGTGGTCGCGGAACCAGCGCACACCCAGCACGGCCTGCCAAAAGCAGGTCAGCGCCCTGCTGCCGCGCGGGGTGCCGCGTCGCCGGCGCTCGGCGAGCAGCAGCTTCGCAACGAACCAGACCAGTTCCCTGGGGACGTCAAGCGTGGCACGATAGGCGATCACGTGGAGCCTTCCGGAGAAGAAGATCTTGTGGTGAGACCTCTTCTACTGGGGGCTCCACGTCCATTTCGGGCAGCCCGGTTCGTCCGCGTGTCTGCCCAGATGTCCTCGCCTGCCCCGTATAAAGCCCAACTGTCCGAACCTATTTCGCTGAGATCACCTCAGTGGAGCGCGGCACGCGGGAGTCGCTGCCTGCAGGCCAAAGCCCGCAGGTAGCGGACAAGCTGATCAGTATCAGGGACATACGCCAACTGTTTGGCCTCGGCCGTACCGCGGCATACGACCTCACCCATCGCCCCGGCTTCCCTGCCCCCGTGCGCATCTCGTCACGCTGCTACCGATGGTGGGACACCGAGGTGGCCGCGTTCGCCGCTAGCCTCCGTGACCAGGCCCAGCCCGGCCGCAGTCGGCCAAGGCTCGGGGCACCGGCGGCTCGAGACACGTCGGCGCTTCGGATTACAGGCAAGGTGCGCATGGCCCGTAACCGCAGGAAGGCGCAGTGACCGATCCTCAGGTCGCTCCCGGTCATCCGGTTATCGAGCTGGGATGCGGGATCACGGTGTACCCGCCGCGCCGGGATGGTGAGCCCTGGCGAGCAGTATGGGTAGAGAACGGCCAACGGAGATTCCGCGAAGCGGTAACCGAAGGGAAGCTCGCTGCCAAGCTGACGAAGGTGATCGAGCGGCTCGAGGCTGACGCGCCGAAGATGGAACTGCCCGGCGCTGACCTGATCGGTTACTACCTGTCTCCCGGTCGGCTCCCGGCCGATGGGCAATGGTCTCGGAAGCACGCCGACACCCAGAGAAGGCTGTGCGAGCGGTTCGTGGCTCCGGCCATTGGCAGCCTGCCGTGTCAGGACATCCGGCTCGCCGACATTCAGCGGGTGGTCAATGCCGCACCGACCGCCGGGGAGGGCAAGCGGGTGCAGCAGATGATCTCGGCCCTGGTCGCCGCGGGAATCGAAGGTGGGTACCTGGCCAACCCGCGGCTGGCCAAGGTGCATTGGCAAGCGGGGGAACGCCTGCTACCAGCCCCAAATATGAGCGTGGCCGGCGAATCGTCCCTATGGGTCGACCCCGCCGAGATTCCTTCTGCCACCGAGGTCGCCGAGCTCGGCCAGGCCGTGGCTGAGGGGCGATACGGTGACCGCGGCGAACTGATGGCCAATACGGCGGCCTACACCGGCATGCGGTGGGGTGAGCTGACCGCTCTGACCAGGTCCCAGATCGACACTGACACTCGGGTAATCACGGTAGACCGCAAGGTCATCGAGGTGGCCGGGCACATGTATTCGGAGGCACCCAAGAACCGCAAACGGCGGCAGACGATTTTCCCGCGGGTCACCCCGGCTGGCTATCCGCTGGCGGAGAAGATAGCAACCCGCGTCGAGGAAGCCCGGGCCGAGCGGGAAGCGGGCGTCAACCCGATGGCGCTCCTGTTCCCTTCCCCGCGAGGTACATACTGGCGGTCCTCCAACTTCAACCGACGGGTCCTCGCATCTGCATACCTAGCAGCAGGATGGCGCGACGCGGACCACAACGGAGGCTGGACCTGGCACAGCCTGCGGCACGTGTTCTGCACCACTGCCCTGTTCACCTGGCACCTGGACGCCACTGATGTGTCCCGCATGGCCGGCCACAGCAACTACCGCATCACCTTGGATATGTATGTGGGCGCCACCGCCGGCGTCCTGGGTCGCGCCCGCAAAGCTACCGAATAACCCCAAGCTGGCCTGGCCAGGGGTGTTCTGAGCGGGTACTCCGGCTACCAGGCCGACATGCGTGCACGACGCTGGTCTTTAGACCCGATCAGGCTGGAAGAGCAACCCGGCGATGAAAACTCCGTGGGCGAGCCGGGCAGCATTCCGTACCCTTCGGGCATGACTCCCCGCCCACGTGGCCGTCCGCTCCGCGATCTTCATGCACACAGCCTGTCCCACGTGCACCGTTCAGCAAAGTGGACACGCTGGCGGTGTTCATGGCGCGGTTCTTACCGACACCCCGAATCAAGCCCCGCCACGGCTGCCGGTCACCAGCCTTCAACTGGCATAGGCTCGCGGACGTGAGCGAGGGCACGCGCGTTCTCGTCGCCTACGCGACCGAGCACGGATCCACTAAAGGTGTCGCCGAGCGAATCGCCGCCACGCTCGCAGAAGCCGGAGCCCAAGTCGACGCCCGGCCAGTCGATGACGTCGATGACCTCGCGGGATACGACGCGGTCGTTCTCGGCAGCGGCGTCTACAACCAGAGCTGGATCCCGAGCGCGACCGGGTTCCTGCGCGCCAACAGCGCCGCGCTTGCCGCGCGGCCAGTGTGGTTGTTCAGTGTCGGCTCGTTCGGTGACACGCATCGCGGGATCGGCAAGCTGATGAGGCGCGAGCCCAGGGAGATCGGCGAGTTCCAAGATGCGATTCACCCGCGCGAGTACAGGGTCTTCGCTGGCGCGATCCAGCGACATCAGTGGCCGCTGTCCTCGCGTTTGTTCTTCCATGCTTTCGGCGGCCGGCTCGGCGACAACCGCGACTGGCCCGAGATCGAGGGCTGGGCAAAAAGCATCGCTCGAACGCTGAAAAGCCCATGACGCTGATCGCCGTCTATGTCGAAGTGTCTTGCGCTCTGTCCGCGACCAAGTGCCAGCCAGGGACGGCGACGCTTAGGCCCTTGAGCAACAACCGAACGGTCAGTGGCGATAGCGGCCGTCGAGCAGGGAGGCGCCCTTCCGGAGGTTGCAGCGGCGGCAGAGGATCTGCACGTTGTCGACCGTGCTCGCGCCGCCCCAGGACCGCGGGATCACGTGGTCAAAATGGAGCTGGCTTCGAGCTCCGCAGTGTCGGCAGCGGCCGCCGTCGCGCTGCCACACGAAGATGCGCGTGTCCACGTCGACCGGCGTGGTGTCGAGAGGATCTCGGGCGTCGATGCGAGCACGCGAGTGCCCTCGCCCTGCTGGCAGGAGCCGGGGTGCCGGTAACAATGGACCCGTCAGCACCGCTACAGCGTCCAGTTTCCTGAACGCGGCTGGCACGATGGGCGGGTGGCGATCAGCGAGCGGATCGAGGCGGGCCGGCAGGAGCGGCGGGTCCTGACCCGGGTCTCCCGTGCCGCGTGGCGGCTGGAGCAGGCCGAACGGGAACGGACGTGGGCGCTGGTCTCGGCCCGCGCCGAGGGGATCTCGATCCGCGCCCTGGCCACGGCGATCAGGCTGTCACCCTCCCGGGTGCACCAGCTCGTGGCCGACGCCGACCTGGATGCGGTGGACGCGGCGTTCGGCGAGCTGCGGGCAGCAGGCTGGCCAGCGCCGGCGCGGGCGGCCATTACCAGGAGGCAGCGAGCCGATGGGAACGCGCCCTGGTGCGCAGGTCCCCTCGCTCAACCGCTACCGGCGCCTCTGCGGTACCAGCACCTGCTGGAGGGCGTCGAAGTCCTCGACGCATTTGCCCGCGCCGAGCACGACTGATTCCAGCGGATTTCCGGCCAGCTGGACCGGCATCCCTGTCTCTTCGCGCAGCCGCTCATCGAGGCCGCGCAACAGGGCACCACCGCCGGTGAGCGCGATACCGCGGTCCATGACGTCGCCGGCAAGCTCGGGCGGGCACTTGTCGAGCGTGGTCTTGACGATGTCCACGATGGTGCTGACGGGTCCGGCGATCGCGTGCCGAACCTCCTCGGCACAGATCACGATGGTCTTCGGCAGGCCGCTGACCAAGTCGCGGCCGCGGATCTCGGTGTGCGGTTCATCTGGGGACGGGCAGGCCGACCCGACCGCCATCTTGATCTCCTCGGCGGTCCGCTCGCCCAGCATGAGCGAGTACTCCTTCTTGGCGAAGGCGATGATCGCCTGGTCCATTTCGTCGCCGCCGACCCGGATGGACTGGGAGGTCACGATGCCGCCGAGCGAGATCATCGCGACCTCGGTGGTCCCCCCGCCGATGTCGACGACCATGTTTCCGGTGGGCTCGTGCACCGGCAGCCCGGCGCCGATCGCGGCCGCCATCGGCTCCTCGATGATGTAAACGCGGCGGGCACCGGCCTGGTGCCCGGCTTCCTTCACCGCGCTTTGCTCCACGCCGGTGATCCCGCTGGGCACGGCCACCACCAGCCGCGGCCTGGCGAGGTGGCGGCGGCGGTGGACCTTCTGGATGAAGTAGCGCAGCATCCGCTCAGTGATATCGAAGTCGGCGATGACACCGTCCTTGAGCGGCCGGATCGCCACGATGTTGCCGGGCGTCCGGCCGATCATCCGTTTGGCTTGGACGCCGACCGCGACGATCTTGCCGGTATTCGTGTTGAGTGCTACCACCGACGGCTCGTTGAGCACAATCCCCCGCCTGCGCACGTACACCAGGGTGTTCGCGGTGCCGAGGTCGACCGCCATGTCACGGCCGAGGAACGCCAGCATGTTCCCCATGAGAAACGAGCCTTCTAACGAAACTATCTGCTGATGACGTTGAATGCGGCTACCGGCTGCGGCGGCGGTGGCACCGTGTCATTTGCCGGCCGGCGCGAAAAGGGTAACGAGCCCCGGGAAGAAGATCTTGATCTGCCGCTCGCCTGGCTCAGGTGAGCCGGGGCCAGGCACGACGGCGTACGTGACTCCAACGCACAGTCACCGCAGATCGTGCCCGGCGCCGCCGGGCAAGCCTGGTCCGGGTGCGGCGGCCGGGGCCCGGCGCCGCAGCCGGGTGCCGCGGGGAATCCGGCATTTCCTGCGACGACTCAACCGAGGGCAACGCCGGGCGGGTCAGTGCGAGCCCAAACCCAAGATCAGCCCATGGCGGGTTTCGGGCTTACCTTGGCTGCACCCCAGGTAGTCATCTCCGTCCCCTTGCGACTCACGTGAAGTGCCCGGCCCTATCCCCGCGGCTACTCTTTCCGCTCCTTTCTGTGCAAATCCCATGCACCCGGAGTAACGTCCGGGGCATGGCCCAGGGGCGGGCAGGAGGCTAGCTATGGGCGAGGCACTGACCATCCGGGTTCGGCGCGAACAGGGCTATGCGATCGTGGCTGTCGCCGGGGAAGTTGACATTGCCACCGTGACCCGGCTGCGCGAGCGCCTTTTCGAGCTGGCAGCCAGCGGCCGCCCGCTGGTAGTCGACCTGGACCAGGTCCGCTTCATTGATTCTGCCGGGCTCGCGGCGCTGGCCGGCGCGGCCAGGCGTGCCGCCGCGCACGGGGCCAGCCTGCAGGCAGTCTGCGCCCGGCCCCGGACCCGGCAGCTGTTCCGCCTGACCGGACTGGACGGCCAGGTACCGCTGGCCCGCACCCTGGACGGGGCACTGGAGTCCCTGGCGGCGGCCCAGCACGCCCCCCGCTAGCTAGCGGCCGCGCAGGAGCCCGGACCACAGCCCCAGGCCGGGGCGCCGAGAAGGAACGTGTCACCGGAGGCGAAGTAGCCGCGGGCCTCGGGGTGTCCTCAACGACAGAAAGGACGAGATAATGGCCCAGACCCTGCCGATCCCGGCCGAGCAGGCGCTGGACGCAACCCGGAAGGCAGCCGAGCAAGTCGTCACGCTTGCCGACGCCCAGGCGGTGGCCATGCAGGCGGCAGCCTCCATCACGCTGGCCGCACTGCTGTGGCCGCTGATCCCCGCAGCCCACGCAATGGTCGGCCTGGCCAGCGCGCTGGGCCAGCGGCTACCGCTACGCCCGCTCCCGGAGCAGCAGGTGGTCGTGGTAACGCCCGGAACGGGCGGTGCAGGACGGGCCGCGACGGTGCCCGGCGGCCCGCCGGGGCCGGCGCGCGCAGCCGGCGCGATCACGCTGGGGGTAGAGGAGGAATTCGTGCTCCTGGACCCGTCCACCGGCGCCACCGTGCTGGCCGCCCCCGATCTGGTGCGGATGCTCGACGGGGAGCCGGGAGTGCAGCAAGAGCTGATGCGGTTCCAGGTGGAGACCGGAACCACGGTGTGCACCAGCCTGGACGACCTCGGCCGCGAGCTGATCCGGCTGCGGCGGCTCGCCGCGGCCGCCGCGGCGCGGCTGGGCTGCCGCCTGGTGGCCTCCGGGGCCGCGCCGTACCGCGCCCCCGGGCTGGCCGCCGTGACAGACCAGCCCCGCTACCAGGAGCTGGCCCGCCGGTACGGTCCCGTGGTGGCCGAGGCCGGCACCTGCGCCTGCCACGTGCACGTCGGGGTCCCCTCCCGGGACCTGGGCGTCCAGGTCCTGGCCCGGCTGCGGCCCTGGCTCGCGCCGCTGCTCGCCGTCACCGCCAACTCCCCGATCGCCGGCGGGCACGATACCGGCTGGGCCAGCTGGCGGTACGCGATCCAGTCCCGCTGGCCGACCGCGACCCCGCCCGCGGCGTGGCCGGACGCCGCCGCCTACGACGCGGCAGTCCGCCGCCTCATCGCCCGGGGCGCGGCGCTGGACGAGCGGAACGTCTACTTCCTGGCCCGGCTGTCCCCGCGCTACCCCACCGTCGAGGTCCGGGTCGCCGACGTCTGCCTCGACGCCGGCACCGCGGTGCTCGCGGCGGGGCTGACCCGCGCCCTGGTCGCCACAGCCCTGGCCGAGGCCCGCCGCGGGACGCCGGCGCCAGCCGCGCCGTCCCGGCAGGTCGCCGCGGCGCTGGCCGCCGCGGCGCGGCAGGGGCTCGCCGGGGCAGGAGTCGACCCGTTCACCGGGCAGGCCGTCGATGCGCCGGCGCTCCGCGCCCGCCTCCTCGATCATGTCCGCCCCGCGCTCAGGGATCACGGCGACACCGAGACGGTCACCAGGCTGCTGCGCCGGCTCGACGACCGGGGGACCGGAGCCGACCGCCAGCGAGCCCTGTTCACCAGCGCCGCATCCACGCCCGCGTTCATCACCGCACTCGCCCGCGCGACGCTGTCCGGCCACGAGCCGGGCCGCTGGCGCCGGCCCGATGCCCGGCTCCCGGCAGCGGCAGGCGCGCAGTAGTTCCGTATCCGCAGTGGCCGCAGTATGCTCCCATGCGCAAGCCATCATGGCCGCAGTGCGAGGGAGGTCCGCGCTGGACCGGGCCGGCCGGGCAGGAGGCTTCCCGTTCCGGATCGTGCACCTGCCCAGGCGGGACCTAGATAAGCGGATAGCCGGCTATACACGGCCGGATGACCTGGTGATCACCGGCTGCGGCCAGCTGGAGGACCATGCCGGTACCGCCAGCGCCGTGCCCGGCTCGCGGGGATCCGGGCTGTCAGCGGAGCGGGACGCGCCGCCGTGGTGCTGCGTGCTGCTCAACCGGTCGGCCGCGAACGCCCAGCTCAACGGCCGCGGCCTGGCCACGGAGGCGGTGCGATGACGGCACGCAAGAGCGCGGCGCAGCGGCCGGACCCGGCCTGCGAGCCGGGCCGGACGGCGATCCGGACCAAGCCGGTGCGGGTGACCGTCGATCTGGACCCGGCCACGTACACGGAGCTGAACCGGTGGGTGGGCGGTGCCGCGATCGCGGTCAACCCGGACTTCCCGCGGCTGCCGCTGGCGAAGGCGATCCGCGCGATGATCCACGCCACGACGGCCAGCGAGGCAGTGGCCAGCGCAGTCATCGAGCAGCTGCGCCAGGGCCAGGACTTAGCAGGCCATGACGCATGCCGGCGGCGAGAGCGCCACGTCAGGGTTCCGCGAGCAGATGACCCGGCAGCTGCGGGCCGCCCGCGTTCTCACCGACCTGCTAGAGCGCGGGGACCGCGAGGGCCTGCCCGTGCTGGAGTGGACGATCAGCCACCACGGCGCCCAGGTCACAGGCCGGTCCTACGCCCAGCCGGGCGCTGCCCGCCGGGCCGCGCTCGCCGCGTGGGCCGCGGCGCTCGGCATCAAGCTGGGCGACGAATATCACCAGGACAGCAGGATGACCACGATCAGCGGCACGGCTAAGCGGGAACGCACCCGGCACGGGTTCGCGACGATCACGCTCGCCAGCGACATCTGGGAGGACTGACCTGGCCCGCCCGAGGGACCACGGGTTCGGGGGAAGACCCGTACAGCCGTTGGCGCTAGCGATGATCCTGGCCGGGCCGCCAGTCATCCAGGTGTCGGGAAACGACCGTATCTGAGACGAGAAAGGCTGCCCGACAGCCGACTCGCCATTCCACCCGGAACTTTAGGGGACACTCACATCTATTATTGATGCATCGCATTACCCGCGCGTTGCCGGGCTCCAGGCGTGTTCTGTGCCGCTGGGCGGACCTCCCAGCATGAAATTCCGCCCACTGCGTGACCGATGAAGATGCGAGCCCCAGACGGGGAGAGGGAAGTAGCGAGCGCGCGCGCGGAGCATGCGAGCAGAGTGCCGGGTGAGCTGCTCTGCACATTCCGCAGCCTCACCCGGTCGTCGTCGCCGCCGGTGACCACCCGCCCGTCCGGCAGCACCGCCACCGCGGTCACCCAGCCCTCCTGGCGGCCGAGCTCGGCCGGGCCGGTGCCCGGCTCCGCCGGGTCCCACACCAGCACCCGCCCACCGCCGCCGCCGGTGACCACCCGCCCGTCCGGTAGCACCGCCACCGCCCCCACCCCGCCCTCGTCGCGGCCGAGCTCGGCCGGGCCGGTGCCCGGCTCCGCTGGGTCCCACACCAGCACCCGCCCATCGCCTGAGACGCCACCGCCGGTGACCACCCGCCCGTCGGGCAGCACCGCCAGCTCATGCACCCCGCCCTTGTCGCGGCCGAGCTCGGCCGGGCCGGTGCCCGGCTCCGCCGGGTCCCACACCAGCACCCGCCCACCGAAGTAGATGCCACGGCCGCCGGTGACCACCCGCCCGTCGGGCAGCACCGCCACCGCCTCCACCACGCCCTCGTCGCGGCCGAGCTCGGCCGAGCCGGTGCCCGGCTCCGCTGGGTCCCACACCAGCACCCGCCCGACGCCGGGGCCGCCGCCGCCGGTGACCACCCGCCCGTCGGGCAGCACCGCCACCGCCCGCACTTCGCCCTCGGCTCGGCCGAGCTCGGCCGAGCCGTGCTGCGCCGCACCCGGGTCCCACACCCGTACCCGGCCGGCGTAGTCGCCGGTGACCACCCGCCCGTCCGGCAGCACCGCTATCGCCGCCACCAGGATGTCGAGGCGGCCGAGCTCGGCCGGGCCGGTGCCCGGCTCCGCCGGGTCCCACACCCGTACCCGGCTGCCGTAGTCGCCGGTGACCACCCGCCCGTCCGGCAGCACCGCCACCGCCCTCACCCCGCCCTCGTCGCGGCCGAGCTCGGCCGGGCCGGTGCCCGGCTCCGCTGGGTCCCACACCAGCACCCGCCCGACGCCGAAGCCGATGCCGCCGGTGACCACCCGCCCGTCCGGCAGCACCGCCACCGCCCTCACCTCGATGTCGCGGCCGAGCTCGGCCGGGCCGGTGCCCGGCTCCGCCGGGTCCCACACCAGCACCCGCCCACCGCCGTAGATGCCGCCGGTAACCACCCGCCCGTCCGGCAGCGCCGCCACCGCCCCCACCCCGCCCTCGTCGCGGCCGAGCTCGGCCGGGCCGGTGCCCGGCTCCGCCGGGTCCCACACCAGCACCCGCCCCCCGCCGCAGATGCCGCCGGTGACCACCCGCCCGTCCGGCAGCGCCGCCACCGCCCCTAGCCCGCCCTCGTGGCGGCCGAGCTCAAGGATCAGGGCCGGGTTCGTCCGCCGCGTAGTCCACTGGAGCACCGGGCCGGGCTCGTCGGAGGCAAGCTGCCGGGTCTGGCAGTCGGCGGCGAGGAGGGTTTCGCCGAGTTCGACCGCTTGCAGGCACAGCTGCCGAGGCACGAATCCGGGGTCATCGGCCGCTTCTCGGTCGCGCAGGTGGTGGGCCTGGCCCCGCACCACGGCGTGCATGGCCGCCAGCCGCGGTTCACCGGCGGCAGCGGCGACGACCGTTTTCAGCTCGGCCAGCACCGCGTCAACACCGAGGTTTTGGATGGCTGCGGTGACCCAGGAGGCATCGCCAGCCAGTTCGGCCAGCCGCTGCGGATCACCGTCTAGCGTCTGCGGGTACCGGTCGAGCAGGTAGAGCGGGGTTCCCTGCTCGCCGTCGTGGGCTATCGGCCGGCCGCGGTCCCGCCAGGTCGCCGCCCACTCCTCGATGCGGCGTGCATGGCCGGGATCGCTGACACCTTGCTCCTGGCAGCGGGCGAGCAGCGTCTCGTGGGCGAAGGTATAGCGCGGTGTGTCTGTCGGCCCGACCTGCTGCAGGGTCCGCGCCGCCTCCCCATCCAGGACCCCGCGCAGCTTCCACAGTCGGCTGCCAGTCAGCGTGGCCAGGTCAGCGTCAGCAAGCGGGCCGCCGCGCGCCGCGGTGAGCAGGCCGAGCACGTCCAGAGCCAGGTCCTCGCCGACCCGGCGCAGCAGCTGGGAGATCTCTCGGTCGGCGAGCTCGCGCAGCCGGGCGGCGTGTGGACTGTCCGACAGGGTGTACAGCTTGTCCGCCTCGAGCCCTGCCAGCGGGTGGGCCGGGTCGACGTCGTCGGGTAGCCGGGGGTACAGGCGGCTGGCGACCAGCACCCGGGCCGGCAGGCCGGGCAGTCGGCCGGGCAGCCATCCGGCCACGCTATGGCCGCCGGGCCGCAGGTCCTCATCCAACCCGTCCACGACCAGGAGCAGATGCCGACCCGTATCCGCGGCGCGCTGCGCGGCCTGCTCCCACAGCTGCCGGAGCACGTACTCATCCAGCGCGGACGGCCGGTCAGTGCCGAGCAGCCAGGCCAGCTGCGGCACGACGGCGGCCAGGAACCGCTCCCGGTCGGCATCGCCGGTGGGCCGGGTCAAGAAGTAGGCCACGCAGTCGACCTCGGGAGGCAGCGCGTGCACCGCCTCGGCCAGCAGCGCCGTCTTGCCCGCCCACGGGCCGCCGACCAGCCACGCATACTGACTTCCCGGCGGAGCCAGCACGCTAGGCCGTCCGGCAGCAAACGCCCCGATCGCCGCCAGCTCCCTGTCGCGGTCCTGCAGCACCCCGGTATGGGCCTGCAGCTGCCGCAGCGTCGCCCGGTACGCCGGCTCCATGTCCCGGGCAGGATCTGCCGCATCAGACGACAGCGCCGACGTGGAGATGGCGAACCGGGCCAGCTTGTCAGCGATCATGGCGGCGAACTGCTGCGGGGTCCGGCCGCGCAGGTCTACCGCGACCAGGTCCGATAGCAGCCCGGGCAGCGGCGTGTCATCGAACCGGGCCGGCAACACGTATTCCCGCCGTTCCCGCACCGCCCTGTTCAGCGCGGCCCGGCGCTCGAGCCGGGTCCAGTCCCGGACGGCGTACTCGGCGGACACGAACACCACCGCCGCCGCCGCTTGCTCGCCGTAGATGGCCGGCAGTTCCTCGACCAGGTACTTGCCCCATAGCTCGATCTGCTCATCGGCGTCGTAGAAACAGCGCACCCCCCGCGCTTTCAGCGCACTGGCGACCTGCTCGACGTAGGGCCGCTGCGCGCCGGCGAACGACAGCGCCACATCCCACCGCCACTGCGACCGGGCGTCTTGACCCGCAGCGCCGTCTGCTCCCGTCATGACTACCGAGTCTCCCACTCTCGGCCAGAAGACCCTGGCCCCGTCCAGCGACCAGGAGGTAATCCACTCAGAGCACATGCCATTTAGCGCTGAAGATTCCGCGCCGTAGACCTCTGAAGGTCACATGCGGGGCCCGGCGCGGCGCGGCGCCGGGCGGCGGTGTCGGGGTAACGCTCGATTCCCGACACCTACGGACGCCAAATCAGTCCCACACCCGCACCGTCTTGTCGTTGCTGGTGGTCAGTGTTCTGTCTTCACGCCATCGCCGCGCAGGACGCAAGAGTGCCCGCTCGTTGTCGTCGGCGAGCAGGTTGAGCGGCATCGATTGCGATCCTCATGTCCGAGAACTCATCACGGTGGAGAGTTATGTAGCCACGGTCGCGGACCAGGGCAAGCATCCGGGCGTTGTCGAGCATGATGTCGGCTTGCAGGTTGGGCACGCCACGTGCCGCCGCGGCGGCAACAACGGCGCCGAGCAGGTAGCGTCCTAGCCGCCACCCTCGCCAGCCAGGGGCAACAGTAAGGGCGAACTCACCGTCGCCGTCAGGCAGGATGGCGTAGCCCGCCTCGGCGACCAGTGCGTCCTCGGGGCCGGAAACGACCGCGACCAGGCGATATCCGCCCTCATCCTCGGCCCGGGTCATCTGCTCAAGGAACTTACGAGCCGGATGGCGCAGGCTGAAGAAGCGGTGGTGCCGGTCGTCATCGGAGAGCCCCTGGAACAGCGCGTCCAGCCCTTCGACGTCGGCCTCCGTCACGGTCCGCACGGTAAGGGCCGGGCCATCGGGAAGGCCCAAGGTGGCGACGACGCCACCGGCGGCGTCCGCGCCAGGTTCAGGTTGAGGTAGCAATGTGCACTCCTTCGGTGCCGGGCGTGTGCTGCGGTTATGAATAGATCGCGCGCCGGTTGAGTGCCGGATGAACCGGCGGGGCGTCGTCAGGGAAGGGACGATCTGGCCACCGCTGAAAGGTGCGATGGCTGTTGTGCGGGCCGTTGGTGTCCCGGGGAAGCGGAGACGAGCCAGGGCGAGGGACCTGTGCCTGCTTGGCGGCCAGGCGATCACGGAAGCGCGCGGCATCGACGACCCGCAGGCCGTGCTCGCCGGCGGCGGCGATCTCGCCGGCAGCATCGGCGACGACGACCGCGAAGCGCACGGACCGGCCTTCGACCGCGACCGTGCGGGCCTCGGCCGCCAGCGACGTCCCCGGCGGGCTGGCGGCGAGGTGAGTCATGTTGATCAGCGTGCCGACGGTCACCTCGCCCGGTTCCAGGTGCGGATAGACCGCCGCCATGCACGGGGCCTCCATCAGGCCGACCATGAATCCGGTCGCGAACACAGGCTGCCCGCGGCGGAATTCGGCAAGGGCGGGGAGCAAGTCCGGCACGGTCTGGTGCACCGGCACCGTGTACCGGACGACGTGCCTTGATCCGATCACTAGCCCTGGTCTCATGACGTGCGCTCCTCCTCGGTGAACTTGAAGGTCCCGGCTCCGGGCGGGCGGTGCGCGGGGCGGGGGTCATGGGGCGCCTTCGCCGGCCGAGATGGCCACCATGTTCGTGCGGTCACCGCTGCGGCCACGGCAGTTGCCTCCGTGCTGCGTTAGGCTCTTGGCTCGTGCATATTCGGAGGCCCGCCCGGGCGACCTGATACACCAGATCTCCGGCAACAGGACATCGGCGAGGTCACCATCAAGCTGCCGGGCAGCTGCCTTCGCATGGCCGTTGCGGTAGAGCAAGACGCCGAGGATGCCACCCCGGAGGCATTCATCGCCGCGGCGAACGGCCATACAGTGTTATTGAGGCAGTAATGCCTGGTCAGGTCGTACCTGGTCCGCCGGTATTGGCCAGCGGGCCGGAGATTGTCCGGACTACTTGCCGAACAGCAGCCGGTCACCGGGGGCTGAACAACGGAAGCCAGGCATATGCCCGGCTTCCGGCGCAGGTCTGTTAGCCCGGAACACGCACCGGACAGAGAAGGCCTCCCGTTGGCGCGGGAGACCTTCTTACTTCTCCGGGGGCCAGACCGTGCCTGTGAAGGCACGGCTGGCAGCGGCGGCCCTCATTCATGGCACCTCGCGGCCCGAGTCTCTCGGGAGCGCATTGCTCCTGGCAGGAGCAGCGTACGTTTAACCTCCCGTCACCGGACAAGTGAGCGGACCGGTCTTACGAGACGACGTTCCCGCAAGTCACCTGACCCGAAGGGCGGTACTCCGCCGTGTCCGGTGGCCGGTCCCTTTACGGACACCGGCCGGGTTCTTTACCGGGTCGCTTTAGTCCAGATCTTCCCAGCCCCATGGTGCGCTCGGGCTGCCATCGGCCTCCCGTCCGAAACGGAACCGATCCGCACAGCCTGGCTGCTCGAGGAAGAAGCTGAACATGCCTGCCGCCGCCAGCCGGGCTGTCAGCGCGGTGGCTTGCTCGTGCGCGCCCGCTTCCCGAAGCTCGGTCAGTAGCTCGGTCAGTAGCTCGGTCATGGGGTCCGGGTCGGCGCGGATGGCGTAGGCGGGGGGGCGGTAGGCCAGCGTGGGGGCCTGCTCGTACGCGCCCGCCCGCCGCAGGCTGCCCAGCAGGCTGGCCATGGCGTGCGGGTTGTCGAGGGGGGCGTGGGCGGCGGCGCGGTCGGCCAGGGCGGCGAACTGGTCCTGCGCGCCCGCCGCCCGCAGGCTGTATAGCAGGCTGGCCACGCCGACCGGGTCATCGAGGGAGACGTGGGCGGCCGGATCACGGCGCAGCAGCGCGGTGGCCTGCTCGCGCGCGCCCGCTTCCCGCAGGCCGCCCAGCAGCCAGGCCACGGCGTACGGGTTGTCGAGGGAGACGTGGGCGGCCGGATCACGGCGCAGCAGCGCGGTGGCCTGCTCGCGCGCGCCCGCCCGCCGCAGGCCGCGCAGCAGCCAGGCCACGGCGTACGTGTCGCCGAGGGAGACATGAGCTGCGGCGCGGTCGGCCAGGGCGGCGACCTGGTCCTGCGCGCCCGCCGCATGCAGGCTGTACGGAGAGCGGGACAAAGTGGGGGAGGCTACGCGGCGAGCGCTGCGGGGTCCGGAGGCTGGTGAAGGCCGGGGTACCAGCGGTGGAAGTCGCCGGCGAGCTGGTCGTTGAGGACGCGGGTACGGACCTGCAGTAGCAGGTGGGCGCCGCGGGGTGTCCAGCGCATCTGCTGTTTCTTGACCATGCGCTTGCTGATCACCTGGTTGACTGCGGACTCGGTGAACGCGGTGGAGATGGCCTCGCCAGCGCGGTAGCGCTCCCCGTAGTTCGGGATCCGGCCGGCGTTCGCGCGCAGGTAGGCATCGAACTCGCGCACTGCCTTGAGCAGCCTGACCTGCTCGATAGGGGCGGCTTCGGCGGTGTCGAGGTCGAAGATCAGGTCATCGACGGTTTGCAGGGCGCGGAAGACGTTGCCGTGCCAGCAGAACCACTTCAGCCGCTGCAGCTGCGTGCCGATCTCGTTGGCGAGGTCGGCCGGCGGCTCGTCCGGGAACTCCGGGCCTGGCAGGGGCAGTGGCAGGCTCTTGGCCATGTTGGCCATGACGGTGATCCGCATGGTCAGGTGGAACCAGTCCAGCAGGTGCTCGGCCTGGACGTTGAGGTAGCAGGGAATGTCACGGATGTCCTCGCCGCCGTCGGTGAGGAAGGTGACCTGCTGATTGGCTTGCATGCCCTGGGATCGGAGCACTTCGAACAGGCGCCGTCTGGGTTTGGTGTCGTAGGTCTGCACATACCCGAAGCAGGCGGGCCGTCCGTCGGCGGGGATGGCCTTACCGGCGATGACCTCAAACCAGCCGTCGGCGCGGGACCGCTGCTGGCTGGAGTGGACGTAGCCGCCGTCCAGGCCGACCACGATCGGCAGGTCCGGGCGGGGTAGTTCTTCACGGTCACGCTGGCAGGTGTCGATGAAGCTGGGCTGTTCCTCGCCGAGCTCGCCCTCCAGCTTGTCCGCGACCGCGTGGACTGCGCGGCGTACGACGGCCGGGTGCAGACGCCGACCCAGCGGCAGCAGCTCACCGAGCAGGTCTGCGGTGATGCCGTAGGAGACCAGGGCGGCGAAGCGGGCCTGCTGGTAGGCCAGCTCCGGGGTGGTCCGCTCGGGCAGCAGGGCGGCCAGCGGCTGAAAGGTCCGGGCAGGCTGGTTGCGGCAGTCGCAGTGCCACCAGCGGGGACTTGCGAGGCGTAGCCTGCCGAACAGGCTGCGCACCACGATCGTCCGGGTGTCCTTGTGCCGGCGCGGCACGCCGCAGTGCGGGCAGGCCACCTGCTTGGCAATCGCGGCGCTGGCCTGCTGCCCGGCCACGGTGTCCTGCACCGCCGCCAGCAGGTCTTTCGCCTCCGTGAGCTGCAGGCCGAGGGTGTCCGGAGCCAGGTCGTCGCGGTCGGCGGCGAATACCTCCCGGACCACGGGCGAGGCGTCGGTGTCGTCGTCGGGGTGCACGATCACCTGCACGCTGAACTTCATCTCCGGCTCCCCTCAGCGGTCTGCACGTCCACGGCCAGGCCACGGAGGGCGTGGTTGCAGGTGCGGCGGTCGAAACGCTCCAAGCCCAGCAGCGGGGCCAGGTCGGCCAGTTCCTCGCGGTCCACGCCGACGAGGTCGTGATGTTCGCCGGCATCGAGCAGCTGGCCGATAATCTCCGCGGCGCGTACGGTCGCGTCGAGCACCAGGTGCGGCTGGGTCCGCTCCAGGAACGCCCACGGGCCGTCCCAGTCCTCGGGCGGGCCGGCGCGCCGCCCGCCCGTGCACCGCGGATAGGCACGCCCGGGCTGGGCGCAGGCGATCTGCTCCACGCGCAGATCCACTCGCCAGGCGGCAGAGAAGTTGTACTCGTAAGTGAACCGTTCGCCCTCACGCAGCCGAAGGCCGGCGAGGCGGACCTGCCGGGCGTCATCACGGAAGCCCGGCCCGCCGAGGTAGGAGATGCCGTACTCGGTGCCGCCGATGACGAACCGGTGCAGGTGCTCGCCGGACCACCCGAACGCGGTCTGCACGATGGCGTGCAGCCCGGCGATAGTGGTGCTGGCGGTCACTTCCAGCCGCCGCCAGATCAGCGGGCTGATCCCGGCGATCACCACCCGCAGCCGGTAGACGGTGATGCCGAGGCAAGAAGAGGTATCAGCCATCTGCCCATCCTGGCCCGGCCACGCTCTGGCCGGGCGGCCTACGATGACGCCGGCACGGGCGGGGACAGGTAGGAGTAGAGGGTCTGGCGGCTGATGCCGAACTCCCGGGCCAGGCCCGCCTTGGCCTCCCCGGCCGCGGCGCGGGTCCGCAGGGCCTCGGCCTGGCCGGGAGTCAGCGACGGTTTCCTGCCCGTGTAGGCGCCGCGGGCCTTGGCCAAGGCGATGCCCTCCAGCTGACGTTCGCGGATCAGCGCCCGCTCGAACTCAGCGAAGGCGCCCAGCACCGACAGCAGCAAGGTGGCCATCGGCGCATCCTCGGCAGTGAAGGTCAGCTGCTCCTTGGCGAACTGGACGGCCACCCCGCGGCCGGTCAGCTCGCGCACCAGGCGGCGCAGGTCATCGAGGTTGCGGGCCAGCCGGTCCATCGAATGCACGATCACGGTGTCCCCGTCGCGGACGTAGGCCAGCATCGCCTGAAGCTGCGGCCGGGCTGCGGACTTGCCGGAGACGGTGTCGGCGAACACCCGGCCCAGCTCGACGCCATCGAGCTGCCGGGCGGGGTTCTGCCCCACGCTGGACACCCGGATGTACCCCACGCGCTGCCCGCTCGCCACGGCCCCTCCTCCACCCACCCCGATGTGTCAGGCTAGAATCTATGACTCTGGCAGGCGAGCGTCAATAAACTCGGGCTGGGACCCTAACTGGACGTGATCCGGGAGGGTGGTTGACGTCGTGCTGGGGTGCACCCCAACCCGACACACCAGGTGCCCGTCCAGGCACCGGATCCCGTGGCGCTCGCGGCGTAGCCTCCACCCACTTTGTCCCGTTCTCCTCCTCCTCCTGCAGCCCCGCCCGGTACAGGGTGTGCACGCGAAACCCGTCAATGACCCCTAGTTCACGATGAGGAGAAGCTGATGCCAGGCGCGGCCGCGAACCAGGGCACGAGCCGGCTGGCTATCCGCGCGGACAGGGCATTCGACGGGCGCGAGATGATCCCCGGCGGGGCATTGGTCCTATGTGCTAGCGGCCAGATCGTGGGAATCGAGCCCGGCACCGCGCCGGCGCCGGATGGCTGGCCGGTCGCGGAATTTCCCGGCGCCACCGTGCTCCCGGGCATGATCGATTGTCACGTCCACCTGTGCGGGGATTCCCGCAACGGCGCCCTGGACCGCCTGGCAGGCCATAGCGACGACGAACTCGGCCAGGTTATCGGGGCAGCCCTGCGCGCGCAGCTCAGAGCCGGCGTCACCACCGTACGGGACCTGGGTGACCGCCGCTGGGCTGTCCTGGACTGGCGTCAGCGGGCCACCACTGACCAGGCCGGCTTCCCCAGCCCGGCGATCGTCGCATCAGGACCGCCGATCACCACCCCGGGCGGCCACTGCTGGTACATGGGCGGCGAAGCCGGACGTCCCGGCGAGCTTCGCGCCGCGGTCCGCGAACGCGCCGACCGCGGCGCCGACATCATCAAGATCATGGCCAGCGGCGGGGCCATGACGGCCGGCACCGACCTCCTGGCGTGCCAGTACAGCCTAGAGCAACTGTGGACCGTGGCCGACGAGGCGCACACCCGCGGGCTGGCGGTCACCGCGCACGCACACGGGCTGCCCGCGGTGATCCAGGCAGTCGACGCCGGCGTGGACGGGATCGAGCACTGCAGCTGCCTGACCGAGCGCGGGATCGAGGCGCCTGAGGACCTGCTCGAGCGGCTCGCCGCGGGCCGGATCTTCGTGTGCCCGACGCTGGGCAGGAAACCCGGCGCCACGCTCCCGCCAGCAATGGCGGCGATCTATCAGCGCACCGGGCTGACCTGGCAGGCCCGCCAGGCCCTGGCCGGCAAGCTGCACGCGGCCGGGGTCATCATCGCCTCGGGCGCTGACGCTGGCATCAGCGCCGGCAGACCGCACGGCATCCTCGCGAACGCGATAGCCGACCTGGTGGCCGGCGGCATCCCGGCCGCAGACGCTCTCGCCTCAGCCACCTCGGTCGCAGCCCGCGCCTGCGGCCTGGGCGACCGCAAGGGACGGCTCCGCGCCGGCTACGACGCGGACCTGGTCGTCGTCGAGGGCGATCCCCACGCCGACATCCGCGCCCTCAGCGCAGTGCAAGCCGTCTACTTGAACGGCCAAGCGGTCACCCAGCTAGCCGCCTGAATGCCCGCAGACCGGGTGCATGTCAACGATCGCTCTTTACTCTTTACGGTGTCGGCTTAAGTTAGCAATGGAGTGGCCTTGGACGACCCGGTCGCGTAGCCTCCCCCACTTTGTCCCGCTCTCCTAGAAGCAGCGCACCCCCGCGTCTGCAGCGCCTCGGCGACCTGTCCGACATAGTCCCGCTGCGCCCCGGCGAACGACAGCGCCACATCCCACCGCCACCGCAGCCCGGTACCCGGGCCCGCACCGTCCGCTCCCGCCATGACAACCGAGTCTCCCACCGATCGCGGCAGGAGACCTACGCCTCCGCACTCAGCGTGGCTGTCGGAAATCGGTCGTTTCCCCTACACCGGGTTGTCCGGGGCGCCGTCAGGGATGTCATGGCCGGGGTAGCTCAACGCAGATCGTTTCATGTGCGCGTTTCGCTCGCCCGCCTGTTTGCAGCGGCCCGTGAAACGCGTCCGGCCCTGATCGGGCACTGTCAGGCTGGCTGTTTCATGGGTGACCGCTGTGAAACACCGCCCCGTTCGCCGGCATGGGCCGCCGCAGCCGAGATGATCACCCGGGCCCCGCTGCCCGGTCAGCCGGCCGGACGATGGCGGCGGCCGCTCTTGGAGGGGCCGCCGCGCGACCGTCGTCCGTGTGTCTCCGGTCGGAAGCGCCCGCGACCGCTTCGCGAGCAGCTGGCGCAGCGTGGGGGGCGACGAAGCCCGCCGTCCCGGTAGCCGCCAGCGGTCCGGGGCCGGCTTCGGCCTGCCCGCGCGCCGGGGCCGGGTCATCAGGGCGTGGTGACCATGGCGGTTGTCCACCCGGAGGCGGCGGGCCCGTTGACCGACTTGATCCGGATGTAGTAGCGGGTGCGGCGGCGCAGTCCGGTCAGGGTGTAGGTCCTGGTCGCCGGGCCGGCCGTGGAAGTCGTGACTCCGGTGGTGAATGCGGGGCTGGTCGCGGCCTGGATGGTGAACCCCGTGACTGCCGCGGCCGGGTTCTCGGTCCAGGTGAGATCTATCGAGGCTGATGCCAAGCCTTGCGCGTAAGCCCGGGTGGTCAGGTTCGCGGGCGCCGCCGGCACCGGCCGGGGGACCAGGATCGAGGCGGTGCTGGACCAGGCGGAGTTGCTGACCTGGTTCTCGGCCCGGACCCGGTAGTAGTAGGTCGTGCCCTGCGCCACGCCGCTGTCGGTGTAGGAGGTGGCTGCCGGGCCGGCGAGGATGTCGGTCACGCCGCTGGTGAACCCGGAGTTGGTCGCCCGCTGGATCCGCAGGCGTGTCGCCGGGGCGGTACCGGCGTGGGCCGTCCAGGTCAGCGACACCGATGACCCGGCGAGGGTGGCTGCCAGGCCTGCCGGTGCTGCCGGGACCGTCGTGTACACGACGGTGACGGTGCTGGACCAGGCGGAGTTGCTGGCCTCGTTCTCGGCCCGGACCCGGTAGTAGTAGGTCGTGCCCTGCACCACGTTGGTGTCGGTGTAGGAGGTGGCTGCCGCGCCGAGCGGGAAGTCGGCCAGTCCGGTGGTGAAGCCGGGGTCGGTCGCCCGCCGCACCACCATGTGCGCAACCGGCGCCGCGCCGGGGGTATCGGTCCAGTTCAGGGTCACCCCGGCGGGCGGGCCGGATACCGGGCCGGTGACCGCTCCCGTCAGGCGGGCGGGGGCGGCCGGGACGGTGGTGAACGTGATGGAGACCGGGTCGGACCAGCCGGATGCGGTGGCGTCGTTCTCGGCCCGGACCCGGTAGTAGTAGGTCGCGCCTTCGGCTACCGCCGTGTCGGTGTAAGAGGTGGCTGCCGCGCCGGCGGTGAAGTCGGTCACCCCGGCGGTGAACCCGGGGCCGGACGCCCGTTCGACCCGCACCCGTGTCGCGGCCGGGTCCGTCGTGTTGTCGGTCCAGGTGAGCGCCACGCCAGACGGCGGCCCGGACACCGGGCCAGCGAGCGCGGCCGCCAGCCCAGACGGCGCGGCCAGCGGCGGCGCGGTCGGGGACGCGCTGATCACCGACACCGTGCCAGCGCCGCCGTTGGCCACGTAGGCGGTGTGAGCAGTGGGGTCCACCGCCACCCCTTCCGGCCGGGAGCCGACGGGGATGGTGGCGGTCACGGTGCGGGTCGCCGCGTCGATCACCGACACCGTGCCATCGGCGTTGTTGGTCACGTAGACGGTCCCGGCGGCGGGGTCCACCGCCACCCCTTCCGGGTAGGTGCCGACGGGGATGGTGGCGGTCACGGCGCGGGTCGCCGCGTCGATCACCGACACCGTGCCAGCGCCGACGCTGTCGGTCACGTAGACGGTCCCGGCGGCGGGGTCCACCGCCACCCCGTCCGGGTAGGAGCCGACGGGGATGGTGGCGGTCACGGTGCGGGTCGCCGCGTCGATCACCGACACCGTGCCATCGGCGCTGTCGGTCACGTAGACGGTCCCGGCGGCGGGGTCCACCGCTACCCCGGACGGGCTGGTGCCGACGGGGATGGTGGCGGTCACGGTGCGGGTCGCCGCGTCGATCACCGACACCGTGCCAGCGCCGACGTTGTTGGTCACGTAGACGGTCCCGGCGGCGGGGTCCACCGCTACCCCGGACGGGCTGGTGCCGACGGGGATGGTGGCGGTCACGGCGCGGGTCGCCGCGTCGATCACCGACACCGTGCCATCGTTTTCGTTGGTCACGTAGACGGTCCCGGCGGCGGGGTCCACCGCCACCCCGACCGGGCCGTTACCGACGGGGATGGTGGCGGTCACGGCGCGGGTCGCCGCGTCGATCACCGACACCGTGCCAGCGCTCACCGTGCCATCGCTGTTACGGTTGGTCACGTAGACGGTCCCGGCGGCGGGGTCCACCGCCACCCCGAACGGGGAGGTGCCCACGGGGATGGTAGCGGTCACGGTGTAGCCGCTCGCCGCCGAGGCGGGCACCGCGCCGGCCGTCAGCGACAGCGCGGCCGCCGCGGTGACGATGGCGGCGCCGCGCCAGCGGGCTGAGGTCCTGCCGCGCTGGCCGGCGCTGGCATGATGGTCCCGCCGTACGCGCATAACCTGTCCCCTAACCGTGTCCCCGTTGCCCTGGTGCCGGGAGCTAGCCCCGCAGCCGGCAGGGCCGGTCACGGCAGGCCCAACCAACGATGTCGCTTAGCGTAGTCGAGTAGTTACAGTCTGTATATAGCGGGTGGCCGGATAGCCGCCGCTGACCCGCGTGCCGGTTACGTCACGTCGCAGGTTTCGGGCTTACCTTGGCCGCCAGCGCCGCCGGGCCCGGGCGCCAAGGCGCGCGCGGGCACTCTTTCGAGGTCACCTGGCACAGTCCGGATGGTAGCGGCGGGGGCTGACACTGGCCGGGTGATACAGCGGGTTATCACCCGGTCGCCGCGCTATCTATGCTGCCGGCGGGCGGGGCGCTTGAGGGTGTCCATGTTGAGGGTGTAGGCGTTGCGGATGCGGTGGATGCCGAAGTCGTTTGGGTTGATGGCCTGGCGGCTGATCGTGATGAGGCCGAGGTCCTGCAGGTCGGTCATGCCTTTGCCGCGGGTGTCGTCGCTGACTGCGTAGTAGTCGGCGAGGGCTTTGGGGCTGATCCATATCGGTCTGAGTGCGGCGAACTGCGGGGGTTGAAGGCGTGCTGGTCGAGGAGGATCAGGAGGAAGGCGAGGCCGGCGCCAGGCGCCCCCCGCCGGGCAGAGAGATTGCAGCGCCTAAATTAGCCGGAAACAAACAGCCAGAAAGGACATTCCCTACGCCTTAACAGATGCGATCTACTCCAGTCGCGGCGCGGCCGCGATCCTCGGCGGTGTGAGGTCGCTGGCTATGGGTAGGCGGTCCGGCCGTCCGGGGTGATCGCGATGGCGCCCGGGACCGCCCCGACGGGGATCGCGGGCCCGGCGGTGTTGGTGCGAGTACGGATCGGCGTCACCGTGCCCGAGGCAGAGTTCGCCACGTAGGCGGTCCGGCCGTCCGGGGTGATCGCGATGACGCCCGGGAACCCCCCGACGGGGATCGCGGGCCCGGCGGTGTTGGTGCGGGTGCGGATCGGCGTCACCGTGCCCGAGCGATAGTTCGTCACGTAGGCGGTCCGGCCGTCCGGGGTGATCGCGATGGCATACGGGCCGTCCCCGACGGGGATCGCGGGCCCGGCGGTGTTGGTGCGGGTACGGATCGGCGTCACCGTGCCCGAGGCAGAGTTCGCCACGTAGGCGGTCCGGCCGTCCGGGGTGATCGCGATGACGCCCGGGAACCCCCGACGGGGATCGCGGGCCCGGCGGTGTTGGTGCGGCCGAAGACGGCGTACGAGCATTCCTGGGAGCTCTCATCAGTTACGGTAAGGATTGTCCCCATTCCTTAAAGTAATCCCGGGTGGTGTCCAATGACGGTCAGCAAGATGCTTACCTCCACTGACATCGAGGCCAGGCTCGGCAAGGAGGGCGTGGCCGAGGCAGCGGCCAGCTTGTGGCCGGTGGACTGCCAGACCTGCGGGCAGCCCCTCGGCCTTCGCCCGCCGGCCTTGTGCGTCGATGACGTGGGCACGTTCGCGATGGCCACCTTGCACCACGACCGCTGCCGCGCCCCGGGATGGAACGACGGCCCCCTGACGGGCACCAGCGGAGCCCTGGTCACTCACCGGACGCGACTGGCCATGCCGCCGCTGAGCGACCTGCGAGGCACCGGACTCGGGCAGATTCCGGTGATGGTGGTCAACCCCTCGATGGAGAACGTGATCCTGGTCCCGGACGACGACGGGAAGTGGCATCCGCAGATGCACGCAGTGTTCTCCGCCATGGGCATGGCCCCGCCCGGGCCGGAATTGCGGGTGTACAAGCCCATCACCGGCGCCGCCGCCCGGCTAACCCCCAGCGCGGTCACGATCACCATGAAGATGCCCGCGCCGAGCGACGCTTACGAGTGCGCGCTGACCGCCAGCGACACCCGGTTCGCCGAGGAGATCTCCAGCCAGCGGGGCATCATGCTCGCCGTCACCTACGCCGCCGACCCGGACTCCGACGACGACCTGGTCAGCCAGGTCCAGGACGCGCTGCGCACCGGCCGCATGCTGTGCGGATGGGTGTCCCTGTCTGGCGGATAACCGGCCGCGCTGGCGCTCAAGTTGGGCCCGCCCCCGCGCGACCTCACGCCATCCGGGGGGCCCTGGCCACCACCCACGTGCGATCACACCCACTAGCTGGTCGGCTCTTGCCATTTCCAGGGTTGCGATGGGGTTCCGTCTGGCTCGCGCCCGAACGGGTAGCTGGAGGCGACCGGGGCGCCGCCATGGAGCTGGCCGATCTGCTGTACGACCGCGGGGACCTGGACGGACTGCGGGCCCGGGCCGACGCCGGCGACCGGGGCGCCGCCTGGTTGCTGGCCGAGCTGCTGGCCGAGCGCGGGGACCTGGACGGACTTCGGGCCCAGGCCTACGCCGGCGACGGGCACGCCGCCGGGCGGCTGGCCGGACTGCTCGCCGAGCGGGGACCTGGACAAGGCCGAGCAGCTCCTGCGCATCCTCCTCGACGCAGGCGACCCGCACGCCGCCGTGCAGCTGGCCGGACTGCTCGCCGAGCACGGGGACCTGGACGAGGCCGAGCAGCTCCTGCGCGCCCGCGCCGACGCCGGCCACCCGGACGCCGCCAGGCCGCTGGCCGAGCTGCTGTACGACACCGGGGACCTGAACGGACTGCGGGCCCGGGCCGACGCCGGCGACCGGGGCGCCGCCGGGCCGCTGGCCAGGCTGCTCGCCGAGCGCGGTGACCTGAACGAGGCCGAGCAGCTCCTGCGCACCGACGCCGACGCCGGCGACGGTGACGCCGACCGGCTAGCTGCGCTGCTGGCGCAGCGCGGCCGGGGCGAAGAAGCAGCGATTGCGGAGGTTCGGGCTGAACCCGGACGGGTCAGTTGCCCGCGGGTAAAGGGCGTCACGCCCTGGGCCCTCACATCCGCCGTACACGGCGCCCGGCTGTGCCCACGCATCTGGCCGCTATCAGAGGTAATGACCCCTTACCTCTGATAACACGAGTGGCGCTGGCTGGCTGACTTGATGCTTGTTCTCTACCTAGGGGCTTGCTAGAGTTCGACCATGACTGGTAAGAAGCGGGCCAGCCCGCGGATGACGATCCCGACCCAGCTGGTGCTGCGCGCGTTGCTGGCCGAGCCCACGCAGGAGATGTACGGCCTGCAGGTCTGCGAGCAGGCAGGGTTGCCTAGCGGTACCATCCACCCGATCCTGGCCCGGCTCGAGCACGAGCACGGCTGGGTTATCTCCCGCTGGGAGGACATCAGCCCCCAAGACGAGGGCCGACCCCGCCGCCGTTACTACCGGCTGACCGAGGATGGCGCCGAGCGGGCCCGCATCGCCCTGGCCGAGGCCACCACCTCGGTCACCGCCCTGGAACTGCGCCCGCGTGCCGCCGGCGGCCTAGCATGACGGCGAACCGGGGCGACAGACCCCTCAGTGCGGACCTCACCCGCCCCCTGGTCAGCGCCCTCGTCCGCAGCGCCGACGGCGCCCCCGTTTCCGCTGCCGAACCCTGCCCGCGCTGCGGCACCCCCAGGATCGGCCAGTATCTGTTCTGCGAAGCCTGCGGCTGGAATTTCACCGCTCCTCGCTTTATCCCTTCCGACCCCTCCCCCATCAACGCCCTCGCCGAGAAGCGGCGCGCGCGTACGGAGGTGCGGGTGGCCGGGCGGCTGGTGGCGGCGGCAGCCCGGGTGCTGCCGGTTGGGGACAGGACCCGGTATGCCGAGGAGCTCCGGTCGGAGCTGTGGGAGATCGCGCGGGCCGGCGGGGGCTGGCGGCCGCAGCTGGGGCACGCGGCCCGGCTGGTGATAGCGGCTCCGCGGCTGCGCGCTGGGTTGCGGATCCCGCGGCGGCGCGGCGCGGTGCCGTGATCCGGGCGGTGACGGCGGTGCTCAGGCGGGCCGGGAAGGTGGCGGCCGGGATAGTGCCGGCGGTTATGGTGGCCGGGCTCGGCCTGCCCGCCCTCGGAGTCCTGGTTCTCCTGGCTGTCCTGGCGGATGCCTCTAAGCTCCGGGCCTTAGCTCTGCCCTCTGTTCCGTCGCCTCCGGGGCTAGGGCAGCGATGGCGGGTCATCCCGGCCATCATCGCCACTCGGACTTTACTTAATCGTTATCCAAGCGTACTGGTCTTTGAGTTTTTGTAGAAACCCGAGCTCGGCGGGGAGACTGGATCATGCCAGGTAGGGCCAGCGCGTAAATTCTCCCGCGACACGTCACCACGATGCTTGGCCAGAGTAGATAGCTGGTGCTGACATGAGAGGGTCCGATTCCCGGCACACCGGAAGGAGGGAACAGTGGCAGATGAAGGCCAGCGTCACGCGCCCGCCGACGATCATGAGCTGAGGCGCAAGTGGCTTCAGACCGCGGCTCAGATCGCCGTGCGGGCGGCTGCATACATTGTCATGACGCATTGGCGGAGCTGGGGCCTTTAGCAAGCCCAGCGGACCGCACTGTCCTATCCGTACCGCCCCGCCTGAGGCCACAATCCTCGGGTGGGGCATTTCCTTGCCGGCAGCCGCTGGCAGCGGCTGTCAACTCCTGGAGTTGTCAACTCTAAGGTTGATTGCATTTCGCCGCCTTCGCAAGCCGACACGCTCAGAGGCATTCGCGGACTAGGGCGCACTGGGATGGACTCTGGTTACCGTTTGACCGCAACCGGGCCGGCCAGCCCTCCTGGCCTCGAGCGAGCCCCGCCGTACCTTGACCGGTCACCGCAGCCTGGTCTTCGGGGTGGCGTTCAGCCCGGACGGGCGGCTGCTAGCCAGCTGCGGCGACGACAAGACGGTGAGGCTGTGGGATCTCATCCCGGCTAACAGATAACTGACAGGGCTCTACTCATACCTGATTATTGGCGGCAGCCTAGCCCGCAGCTTCCCACTATCAGAGGTAACCGCCCATTATCTCCGCTAACCGACGGGCAAACTTGTTCTCTACCTAGGGGCTTGGTAGAGTAAGACCATGGCAGGCAAGAAACCGTCCGGACCGCGGATGACGATCCCGACCCAGCTGGTCCTCCGCACCCTGCTGGCCGAGCCGACGCAGGAGATGTACGGGCTGCAGATCTGCGAGGCCGCCGGGCTGCCCAGCGGCACCATCCACCCGATCCTGGCCCGGCTGGAGAACGAGCACGGCTGGCTGACCTCCCAGTGGGAGGACGTCAGGCCCGAAGACGAGGGCCGCCCGCGTCGGCGGTACTACCGGTTGACCGAAGACGGCGCCGAGCGGGCCCGCATCGCCTTGGCCCAGGCCACCACCTCCGTCACCGCCCTGAGCCTGCGAGCCCGGCCTGCCGGAGGCCTGGCATGAGCGCCAGAATAACGGGCGTCCGCGACCTCGTCGTCGCCCTCGACCGCCGCCTCGCCATCGACCACAACCACGACCGCCCCCCCAGCCGCATCGCCTACGACCTCGCCGGCGACCTCGACCGCGTCCTCAAGCGCAACCCCGCCCTCGCCCGCGACCTCGACCGCGCCCTCGACCTCGCCGGCGACCCCGACCTCAACCGCGCCCTCACCTACCACCGCAACCGCGCCCGCGACCTCGACCGCGCCCTCCACCGCGCCCCCGACCGCAACCGCGCCCTCACCTACGACCGCAACCTCCCCCTCACCGACGACCTCAACCTCGCCCTCACCCGCGCCGCCGTCCTCGTCAGCGCCCTCAATCACTTCGGCCTCGACCGCGCCGCCGCCGGCATCTTCGGCCGCAGCCGTGCGCAGCGGGAGGCCGGGCGGGTGGCGTACCCGGCGGCCAGGCTGCTGGCCGGCGCCGCCCGGCTGCTGCCCGCAGCCGATCGGGCCCGGTACGCCGAGGAGTACCGCAGCGAGCTGTGGGAGCTGGCCCGGGCCGGCACCGCGGGCCCCGGCCAGCTGGGGTACGCGCTGCGGCAGCTGCGCAGCGCGCCGCGGACCGGCCGGGCGCTGCGGGCTCTGCGGCGCCGGGGCGCGGCACCGTGATTAGCGCGGCGAGGCGGGCCGGCCGGATGGCGGCCGGGCTGCTGCCCGCGGCCGCGCTGGCCCGGCTCGGCCTGCCTGCGCTGGCCGCGGCGGTCATCCTCGCCGTCGCGGCGCTCGGGGCGGCCTGCTGGGTCATCGCCAGCGGCGACCGCTCGGACCGGGTGACCCGGATGATCTACGCCCGGCACGGCGACGCCAGGTCCCTGACCTCAAGGCCGCCTGCTGCCCCAGCCCGCGCCTCCCGCCGGAGGCCGGCGCGGGCCGCCGGCACCCGGCCCGGCACCGACCCTCCGGACGCCACGGCCGGGCCGAGCCCGACGGACATCATCGGGCCATGACTTATCAGAGGTAACAGCCCATTACCTCTGGTAACTCGCCGGCTGTCCTGCGGGAACGGCGCCCGCAGCGAACCTGACTCCCGCGCATTATCTCTGATATTGGGCGCCTAGTGCCGCGTCCGGGTGTTCATCGGGTGGCTTGGCGGGCTCGGTCGAGGACTCCGGCTGTGCTGCCGACGTACATGTCCAGAGTGGTCCGGACATTGGCGTGCCCGGCCATGCAAGAGACATCGGTGGGGTCGAGCTTCCAGGTGAACAAGGCCACCACGCAGAACACGTGCCGCAGGCTGTGCCAGATCCAGTCGCCGTTGCCGTCCACGTCGCGCCATCCGGCCGCGAGGTATGCGGGGGCCAGCACCCGCCGGTCGAAGTTGGAGGACCGCCAGTACGCCCCCCGCGGGGACGGGAACATCAGCCCCAGCGGGTTGACGCCCGCCTCCTGCTCGGCCTGGGCCTCCTCGGCGCGGGCCGCCAGCTTCTCCGCCAGTGGGTAGCCAGCCGGGGTCCGGACAGGGTAGATGGTGCTGCGGCGCTTGCGGCCCTTAGGAGCCTCTAGGAACAGCTTCCCGCCAACCTCTACCACTTTGCGGTTCACCGTGATGACGCGGTCGGCAGCGGCTATCTGCGGGACGGTCAGGGCGAACAGCTCGCCTAGGCGCAGCCCGGTGTAGGCGGCGGTGTTCGCCATCAGCTCATGCAGTTCCCCGTTCCGTCCATCGGCCAGCGCCCGGCCGAGCCTAGCGACATCGGCGGCAGCGGGTATCTCACCCGGGTCGACGTACTGGACGGTTTCCCCGGACACGCTGACCTGCGGTTCGGGCGCGGCCCGGTCCCCGGCCTGCCAGTGCACCTGCTTCAGGCGCGGGTTAGCCAGGTACCCGCCCGCTATCCCCGCTGTGACCATAGCCGACAGGCACCTGCGCAGCCGCGCCCCCTCGCCCTCGGTGGGCGCGGCGTTGACGACGCGCTGCATGTCGCCGGCCGTGATGTCCTGGCAGTTGATCGCGCTGATGACCGGGGCCACGAACCGCTCGCACAGCCGCCGCTGGGTGTCGGCGTGCTTGCGGGACCACGGCTGGCCGGCCCGATGCCGGCCAGGTGACAGGTACCAGGCGATCAGGTCGGCACCCGGCCGCTCCATGTCTGGGGCGTCAGCCTGCAACCGCTCGGTGACCTTCGCCAGCTTGGCGGCCAGCTTCGCCTCGGTTGCGGCCTGCCGGTACCGCCGCTGCCCGTTCTCGGTGAACACCGCCCGCCATGGCTCTCGGTCAGCCTGGGGCGGGTATACCGTCACCCCGTCGTCCAGTTCGATCACCGCGCGGCCGGGATCACGGACCGAACCCCGGGCTCGCCCGGCGACCCCGGCCCGTTTCTGCGGTCGGCGCCGTGACGTCTGGGCGGAGGACGGTTGTGTTACTTCTGTGTTGATCTTGGGTCGCAGCGGCGCGATCTGCGCCATGGCAATCCCTCGCTTCCTGCGTTCTCGCAGGTGAGAGGGCCGGTGACGCGCCCGATGATGGTGGTCAGGGGCAGGGTCGAACTGCCGACCTTCCGCTTTTCAGGCGGACGCTCATACCGACTGAGCTACCTGACCTGGCTGGGACCCCAGTGAACCTCACCGGGGATCCCTGCGGTCCTGACGGGATTTGAACCCGCGACCTCCACCTTGACAGGGTGGCGAGCACTCCAAGCTGCTCTACAGGACCTCGTGCCGCCAACGGTAGTCGACGTGTCCCCGTGATGGGGACTGCAGAAGGCAACCGCCTTCGCCCGCAAGAGCATACCATCGGCGGGCCGGTAGTGAGGCAGCGAACAGGACGGGCAGCCGATGACCACGGCGGGCCGTAGCAGCTTCGCCGCGCTGGAGGCCGAGGCGAGACGGCGTGGCTGAGCCGCGGGGCCAGGGCGTGGCCGCCGGGTCACGCGTCAAGAACGCGCCAGCTGACCCGGGTGACCAGGGCGAGTCCGCCGACCCGTTCGGCATTAATGAGCCTGCTAGCCGACCCGGCCCACGCGGGCCGCTGATGAGCCCGGGTTTCTGGCTGCACCATGCGGCGCTGGGCTGGCGGCAGGTGTTCGACCGGCGACTCAGTTCATGCTGCTGGCGTCCGCCGGGTGGCTGGCTACGACCTCCGCCCGGCCGCCGACCCAGCAGGAAATGGCCGGTCACGCCGGCGCTGCCCGGATGATGGCCTCCAAGGTGCTGTAGAGCCTGGTGGACCGCGGCCTGTGATCCGGCAGCCTGATCCGGCCGGCGGACGCGTGAAGCGCCTGGCCTGACGCCCGACGGGCGTGAACTCACCGGCGCGGCATCCGCATCGCGGCCGACCTCGACGAGGAGACGTTCTGCCCCGGCGGTCCGCTGCGCAAGACCCTCCAGAACATCGCGGCCAGGGCCCGGGCCGCTTCCTGGCCCGCACGGAACCGGGGCCAGGAACGGCACCATCAGCGCGTGCCCCCAACGGGATTCGAACCCGTGCCGCCGCCTTGAAAGGGCGGTGTCCTAGGCCGCTAGACGATGGGGGCGCCGCCGGTTTTGGCCGCCGTAGACGGCGTCAGCCAACCGTCTGGACGGCCCCAGCATAGGGGAAGACACCAAGAACCAGCAAAGCGGATAGACCGCCGCCAAGTCGGCCGGAATTCAGCGCCATACCCCTTGCAAAGATCGGCCGCATCAGACACGGTAAGCGATATGGGAGTTACACAGTGATGACAATCGTCGGCGATCTCGGCGGGCGTCACTGGACGACCAGGGGGCATTTACATGCTTGACGGCGAAACCGGGCATACGTTGCGTACAATCCTGGCCGGCGCCTGAAGGTGAGCCAGACCGTGACGTCTGAGCTCCGGGCCGAGCCCGGCAAAGCCTGGATCCGGAACGACGGCCAGGATGCCCACGTCATCCACTCAGGCCGTCACCGGCGTGCCCCCGAGGCACGGTCGTCCTACCGCGAGGTCTTCGCCATCGGCGAGTTCCGCGCGCTGTGGAGTGCCCAGGTACTCTCCTGCGCCGGCGATCAGTTCGCCCAGGTGGCCATCGCCATCCTGGTCTACGGCCGGACCCACTCGCCCTTCCTCACCGCGCTGGCCTACGCGCTCACCTACCTGCCGCCGATCGCGGGCGGCCCGCTGCTCTCCGGCCTGGCCGACCTGTTCCCGCGCCGCCGGGTAATGATCGTCTGCGACCTGTTGCGGATCGGCACGGTCGGGCTGATGGCGGTCCCCGGCCTCCCCCTCACCGCGCTCTGCGCACTGCTGTTCTGCACCGTGCTGACCGGTGTGCCGTTCTCCTCGGCGAGGGCCGCGCTCATGCCGGACGTGCTGCCCGGCGACAAGTTCGTACTCGGCTCCGCAGTCGGCAACATCACCTTTCAGGCCAGCCAGATTCTCGGCTTCGTCGCGGGCGCCGCCGTCGTCGCCGTGCTCGACCCGCACAAGACACTGGGCATTGATGCCGCGACGTTCGCCGCGTCGGCCCTCATCGTCCTGACCGGAGTGCGGAGCCGTCCGGCGCCGGCCCGGCCGGCGGGACCCGGGCCTCGCTATGGTCTGTCTCCGCGGACGGCATCCGGATCGTCTTCGGTAACCGCCTGCTGCTGGCCCTGTTGCTTTTCGGCTGGCTGGCTGGCTTTTACATCGTCCCCGAGGGCCTGGCCGTGCCCTACGCGCGCTCCCTGCACGGCAACACGCTGACCGTGGGGCTGCTGATGGCCGCCGTGCCTCTCGGCATGGTAATCGGCGCCTTCCTGCTCGGCCGGATCGCCGCCCCATCCGCGAGGATCAGGATGATGGGCTGGCTTGCCGTCCTGTCCTGCGCGCCGCTGATCGGCAGCGCGTGGAATCCGCCGCTTTGGGCCGTACTGGCGCTGTGGATGCTGGCGGGCGCGGGCGGCGCTTACCAGCTCGCCGCGGCCGCGGCGTTCGTGCAGGCGCTGCGCCCCGATACCAGGGCCCGCGCGTTCGGGGTGGCCCAGTCCGGCCTGTACGCCGTGCAAGGGCTCGGCATCCTGGCCGGCGGCGCGGTGGCACAGCTGATCGGCGCCCCGCTCGCCGTCGGCCTGGCCGGCCTGCTCGGCCTGACCGCGGCCACCATGCTCGCCATGAGCTGGACGCACCTGCGCGGCCGGCTGATCCAGGCACGGCCGAACGGGCCGGAGAGCCCCTAGCCCCGGCGGCTAGGAGCGCCGCTTGCTGACGAAGCTCTCGGCGATGGAGCTGCCGTCACCGTCATCTTCCGGGATCACGATCCAGGCGACCAGGTAGAGCAGGACGCCGGCCCCGCCGAAGATAGTGAACAAAGCGAACGCCAGCCGGACCAGGGTCGGGTCGATGCCGAAATAGGCCGCTAGGCCGGCGCAGACGCCCGCGACGACACGACCCTCGCGGATCCGGTACAGGCGCTTGGTTCCGTTGCTACTTGGTTCGGTCATGGCTAGATCATGCCCACTCCGGGGGCGGGCTGACATCAGGAACATCCCGGTTAATACCCTGATCTTGAGCCAGAAGAGAGGAACCGGCCATGGCCACAGGCGCACCGAACACGGACTTGCTGCAGATCGACGACGAGCTGACCGACGAGGAGCGGCTCATCCGTGACACCGTGCGCGCCTTCGCCGGCGACCGGGTGCTGCCGCACGTCGAGGACTGGTTCGAGGAGGGCACGCTGCCACGGGACATCATGCCGGAGCTCGGCAAGCTGGGAGTACTCGGCATGCACCTGACCGGCTACGGCTGCGCCGGTGCCGGGGCGATCGCCTACGGCGTCGCCTGCCGGGAACTCGAGGCGTGTGACTCCGGCCTGCGCAGCGCCGCCTCGGTCCAGGGCTCCCTGTCCATGTACCCGATCTGGCGCTACGGGTCGGACGAACAGAAAAACGAGTGGCTGCCCCGGATGGCGACCGGGGAGGCGGTCGGCTGCTTCGGCCTCACCGAGCCCGATCACGGTTCCGACCCGGGCAGCATGCGGACGTTTGCCCGCCAGGACGGTTCCGACTGGGTGCTGTCCGGCACCAAGATGTGGATCACCAACGGCAGCATCGCCGACATCGCCGTGATCTGGGCCGGGACCGAGGAAGGCATCCGCGGTTTCCTGGTCCCGCGCGGCACGGCCGGCTTCACCACCCGGGATATCCACAAGAAACTGTCGCTGCGCGCCTCCATCACCTCCGAGCTCCACCTGGATGAGGTCAGGCTGCCCGCCGGCGCCGTGCTTCCCGGCGTCACCGGGCTCAAGGGACCGCTGTCGTGCCTGAGCGAAGCTAGGTTCGGCATCGCGTGGGGAGTCACCGGCGCGGCCCGGGCCTGCCTGGAGAGCGCGATCGAGTACGCCAAGACCCGCGAGCAGTTCGGCAAGCCCATCGCGTCTTTCCAGCTGACGCAGGCCAAGCTCAGCTGGATGGCGGCGGACCTGTACCGCTCGCAGCTGCTCGCGCTGCACCTCGGGCGGCTCAAGGAGGCGGGTTCGGTCAGCCCGGTGCAGGTCAGCATCGCCAAGATGACCAACGTGCGGTCGGCGCTCGATATCGCCAGGCAGGCGCGGACGGTGCTCGGAGCCAGCGGCGTGACGCTGGAGTACCCGCCGATCCGGCACGCGAATAACCTGGAGGCCGTGCTGACCTACGAGGGCACCGAGGAGATCCATACGCTGGCCATCGGCCAGGCGCTCACCGGCATCTCCGCGTACCGTTAATCTCAGCGCGCGACCGGGCCGCGAAGTCGGTACGCTTCGTCTCTAGACGCCGGCTCGGTCGGCGTAGCAGGCGTCGGCTCGCCCGGCGCAGCGGGGCGTTAGCTCAATGGCAGAGCAGTGGGCTTTTAACCCATTGGTTCAGGGTTCGACCCCCTGGCGCCCCACCAGGCAAAACATATCGTAGGGATGGCCAGGCGTGGCACGGGTTGTGGCACGGATACGCCTGGCCGAGTTATCGTGCTGTCATCGCTAAGGCCACAGGCGGTTACATTCAGCAGCTCCCCAGCGGATCGTTCCGCGCAAGTGTCTACGCCGGGACTGATCCGCTGACGGGTCGGCAGATCCGCCTGCGGAAGACCTGTAAGACCGAACGGGCCGCGCAGATCGAGCTCGGCAAGCTGCTCGAGCAGGCCTCGGCGGGGCGCCAGCCTGAGACGGACGTCACCGTGGCGCAGCTGATGGATCGGTACGCCGAGGTCGCCGACTGGGACCTGTCGACCCGGAAGGCGAACGAGGTCTACATCCGGCGGGTGATCAAGCCCGCTCTCGGGCACCTGCAGGTCCGGAAGATCCGAGGGTGAACAGTGCGGCACGAGACGCAGCAGTGCCAGCATTAAATCTGGCGTGGCGTTGGCCACCCGTTTACAAGTAGTACGACCTCTTGCATCTTGCATTGAGCACGCTAGCTGCACGGATGGCACCGGTCATCGCATTGACGGCACCAGCTGGCCCGGAGCTAGCGCCGCCGCTCAGCCTTGGGAGGCCCGCGCGGCGCGCGCCGGGCCGTAGTAGCCGCGAGACTCCACCAGATCATCGGTACGCTCATCCGCCGACCGATCCTTCCCGGCCGGTTTCCCGATCGCGGCGGACAAGGCGACCGTCAATGCAGTCCGCGGTGCCGCGGACCCCGGGCTCCGCCCCGGACCCCCGGGTTGGGGGACTTAGCCCCTATCCGCCACCCGATAGTCCTGCACGGACAGCGGCAGGTGTTCTCCATGCACCCCGTCTCCAGCGGCACGCAAGACCACAACGGCCGGTGCCCACAGCGATGTGCTTCTCAGTCTCCGCCGCCGGCGGAGGTACCGTCGATACGTGGCGAGAGGGGCGGACTGAGCCGCTCAGCGTTGTTGACTGAATTCGCAGTCATCGTGCCCAGGGCTGCTGGGTGCAGCGGCACCCTTGCAAGACGTCCTCGACGTGCTCGGCCCCGTACTTGTGTCCCGGGCTGGGACTAGCGAGGCTCACCTGCCGTGCCCGGCGGCGGTCGCCGTTCATGATCAACGCCGGCCAGGCCCAGGCGTGCGCGCAGAAGCGGACCGTCCGCTACAGGATCAACTCCCGCCAGCGAAAAGATCCGCTATGGAACGTCAGCGTTTCCGGCTCGTCGTTCGTACTTGGTGGTGACAGGACGGAGGCGGTGGATGGCGGAGGATCCGCGCGACGGCGAGCTGGAACGGCTCCTGGCCGAACGGGGCGGGCATCTGCTGCGGGCGGCGGTGCTTCTGACCGGCAGCAAGGAGGCGGGCGAGGATCTGGTCCAAGCCGCCTTGGAACGGCTGCTGCGGCGCGGGTCAGCCGTGCACGGGGACCCGGAGGCGTACCTGCGGCGGATCATCTACCACCTGGCCGCCGACGGCTGGCGCCGCCGGGGCCGGTGGCGGGCCCGGCTAGCGCTGCTGCGCGGCGACGGCGAGGGGGTCGCGCCGGACCGCAGCGTGCAGGTCGAGCAGCGGGACGAACTGGTCCGGCTGCTGCTGCGGCTGCCGCCGGGACAGCGGGCCGCGATCGTGCTGCGCTACTGGGAGGACCTGAGCGACGCCGAGGCCGCCGACGTGCTGGGCTGCTCGGCCAGCACGGTCAGGTCCTCGGTCGCGCGCGGCCTGCACCGCCTGCGTGAGCTCAGCGGGGCCAGGGCGGTTGTGGCCGCCGACCAGGTCGCCGCTGATCAGAGAGGAAGGGCGCAGTGATCAGTACGGAATTCGAGGAGCGGCTCCGGGCGGAGATGCGGCACGCCACCACCGGGGTATCGGCGCCGTCCGGCCTGGTCCGCAGGGCTCGCCGGGACCGGCGGCGGCGGATCGTGTCCCGCGCGAGCGCTGCTTCCGTGGCGGCCGCGGTGGCGGTGGCCGGGGCGGTGATCGTGAGCAACGGGACCACAGGGGCGTCCCGTGACTCCGGGACCTACACCACCGCGTACGTGGTCAAGCACGTCGAATCGGCGCTGGACGCGGCGAACGAGATCGCCTACATGCATGTCTCGTCCCGCGTCGCGTCACCTGTGGATATCTGGGCCTACGACCGGCCGCAGGGCCAGGCGTACCGGGCCGAATACTTTGACCTGCGCAGCGGCGAGCTCTACTGGGAGGCCGGGATGACGGCGACGCCGGCCAACTACCAGACCTATATCAACGTCTACCAATACAACAAGACGTGGTCCAAGCAGACGTACCAGGGACCTAAGCCCCGTGAGAAGGGCTGCGGTTTCTCTCTGCCGCCGACCTGGGGCACGTATCCGGAAATAGCCGCGGGACTCCACCAGGATCTGGCCTGCGGCGCCCTCAGCTCCGAGGGCATGCAGCGGGTCAACGGGGTCAACGCGCTCAAGCTCGTCTCCGTGCAGCATTCGCGGTTCGGGCTGAAAAGAACCCCGGCAACCACTGTCACGATCATATGGGTGGATCCCGCCACGTACCTGCCGGTCCGCTTGACCACCCAGCAGACCCGCCCCGAAGCCTCCGTGCCCATGCGCGTCGACTTCCGGTGGCTCCCGCCCACCCGCGCCAACCTGGCCCTGCTCACGGTGCGGATCCCGCCCGGGTACACCCAGGTCCGGTCATGAAACATCCGCAGAAGCAGCCAGCCTGACCTCGGCGAATACACGGAATATCCCAGCGGGGGATAGCCCCTCAATGACAGCTAGCTGCACCGATATCACGTGACATCGCACTGATAGCACTCGTTTGCGCTGGAAATTATCCGGCGACGCGGTCCACGAACCAGTCCACACCCCAAGGCCCCACCGCTGAATGGCGGAGACTAGTTGGAGAAGTCCTGGGTGAGCCAGACAGTGCCGGAGGCGTCGCGGTAGACGGCGATGCCGATGTGAGTGAAGGTGCTGCTGAGGATGTTCTGGCGGTGACCATCGTCGGGTGGCTTCTCGCTGAGCATGTTCTGGGTAAGGTAGACCGCCATCTGGGCGATGGCAGCGGCGTTGTCGGCCTCGGGGCCCCCTTCGCCGATGTTCTCTCCGCGGCCAGTCGAGGTCACCCCGGCGGCGGTCTCGCGGGCGCCGAGATCCGGCTCGCCTGGGCACTGGTGAGAAAGCCCGCATCCGCCGGCCATGGTCGCGTTGTGAGCCGTCGCGCTGGCATCCAGGCCGGCGGTGATGGTCAACGGGGGCAGGCCGGCGGCGGCGCGTGCGTGGTTGACCAGCGCGAGGACCTGAGCGGCGGCGGCGCCGGAGGCCGGGGTGGCCGCCTGGCGAGAGGACGCGGACACGGTGGGCGACGGCCGGATGGCGTGGTGAGGTTTCCGGATGGGCAACCGTGACCTTCGCGGTGACGGCGGCACACTGGCCGGGGCGGTGTCACGCGTGGCCGCAATCTGCGGGTCCGAGCCGGGCGAGGCGACGTGCTGTGAGTGGGTCAGCAGCCAGCCGATAGCCGCAGCCAGGATGACCAGGGCCACGGGTAGCGAAATGAACGCAGCCCTGCGCCGCTGCTGGGCGCGAGCCCGGCCGCCGCCAGCACGGCCTGAGACGATGTGCGACGGTTCGGTTCGCCTGGCCGGCGCCAGACCGGAGGGCGGCCGCAGCGGTCCGCGGCCCGAGCCCGTCGATGCCGGCACGGACGCCTGGGTCTGCGTCGGCATCTCCGTCGCGGCCGGAATCGCGTGGCTGGGGGCGGGCATATCCGCAGCCGGGACCGCGCGAGCGGGGGCGGCAGGAGCAGCCGCCGGGGTCGCACCGCCGAGGGCGCCCAGCAGCGCAGGAAGCGTCGGCCGGTCCTGCGGAGCCTTGGCCAGGCTTGCGTCTATCAGCTTGCGGAGGCGCTCGTCGGCCACCCCGGCCAGGTCCGGCGGCTCGGTACAGATGCGGAACATTACCGTGACGGCGGAGTCGTGACCGAACGGCGCCCGGCCGGTTGCGGCGAATGCAAGCACGCTACCGAGCGCAAACACGTCGCTGGCAGGCCCAACGGCATCCCCGCGGATCTGTTCCGGCGACATGTACGTCAGCGTGCCAACCACCACGCCAGTCGAGGTCAGCCCGGTCGTCGCGCCGATGGCCCTGGCGATGCCGAAGTCGATGATCCGCGGCCCGTCCGCGGCGAGGACCACGTTGCCCGGCTTGAGGTCCCGGTGAACCAGCCCGCAGGCGTGGATCACGGCGAGCCCCTCGGCAAGACCCGCGCCGAGCGTGCACACCCTGTCCGGCGGCAGCGGTCCGCTCCTATCAACGTCGTCTTGCAGCGATGGGCCATCGATGAACGCCGTCACCATCCACGGCGGATCGGCATGCGGATCCGCGTCTACCACTGGCGCGGTGTGGAACCCCCCGACCCGCCGCGCCGCCTCGATCTCCCTCGCGAACCGCTCACGGAACTGCGGGGTCCCGGCGTACTCTCGGTGGATCAGCTTGACCGCGACCCGGCGGCCGCCCGGCGAGACCCCGAGGAACACCTGCCCCATGCCGCCGACCCCGAGCCTGCCGAGCAACCGGTACACGCCCACGCTGCCAGGATCCCCAGGCTGAAGTGCACCCATCGGCAGAGCAATCCCCATCCCATTCCCCGCGGGAGCTAACGACCATGCCGGGGCGATCCAGATATACAGCACGACAGGCCGCATCGCCACCGATTCGGGCAGCTTGACTAAAGAGATCGCGCAGGTCAGCTAGCGCAATGCGGCCGCCTTACTAGGAGCCGAAGAAGTAAGCCTGCGCCCGCCCGTACTGCCCGCTGAGCCGTCTGGCCCAGTCGGCGACCTGTGGGCCGGTCCGGATCGCAGCTGGGACCGCGGACCACTGTTCAGCCGTTGAGCTGGGGCGATATGAACACGTGGGCGAAGTCCTCCCGCCGGTCGGGGCCGCCATGCGCCAGGTGGCAGACCACTGCCTCCCCCAGAGGGGTAGTGGCCGGGGCCGGGTCGGCCAGACCGAGCACGGCCATGATGCCGCGCTGATCGCCTCCCTCCAAGGCAAGCCAGCTGTGAAGCACGCGTCGAACGCGTACGGCACGTCGCGGGCCGCCTTGACCCGGATCAGGCGCCGCACCACGGCGGGGTCTTCCGCGTCCAGCCCGGCTTCTGCGCAGGTGAGCAGAGCGAGCAGCGCCCCGTGGCGCGCGGCACCAGGCCAACGACGGGGGATCGCATGGAGCACCGGCACGACCGGATCACCGTAATCGCGCAGCCAGCCGAAGTCACCGGTCCGGGGCAGCCGCACCTGGCGCTTCTCAGGTCCACGCCGCCACCCTAGCCGCGGCCGCCCGGCCAGGCATTCGGCCTCAGCCTGTCCATATAAGGTGACCAGACCAGCGGCTTCGTCCACCGCGAATACGATGAACCCGAAGTCGCCGACGTCCGCCACCCGCCGTCGTGGCACTCCGGTCGGCGCACTGAACACGGGGTCGTACGGGTCGTCGCAGATCCTGGCCGGCAGCGTCACGAGCATATCGAACGCCTGCTCCGGGAGGCCCTGCATCTGCCGGAGCTCGCCGGACTCCAGATAGGGCCGGTAGCTCACGCCTGGGTACGACGGAGCCGGATGTAGTCCTCCAGCAGCATTCCGCCGCCAGCCCCGGCCAGTGCCGCCTCCTGCGCCTCGTAGAAACGGAGGCGGTTCGTAGCGATCACCATCCCGCTCCAGAGCCGCAAGACGCGCCGCAGATTCCCCCATCCGGCTGGATCTCGCGCGCCGTCCAGGGCTTCGCGGTAGGCAGCAAGAAAGTTCGCGCGCTCCTGGCCGGGCAGTTCCCGCAGGATCCGCTGCGGGTCCAGCGGATCTTCGTAATGCTCAACGGGCTCGGCGGCCATGCGGCCATAGTACGACGAGTCGCAAGCAAACCGACGTCGCAACACCGGTTGCCGACTATTACGCTGTGTAGTTAAAATGCGCCCGAAGATGCCGAGATTCGTGGACCGGTTCGTGGACCGAGTTGGCCACGGAAACGGGTGCAATAGGCGTTTTGACGGCTTCGACCCGTGCCATCTGTGCAGCTAGAGCGATCACGACACTAGGCCGGGCTACTTTTAACCCATTGGTTCAGGGTTCGAAGGTGTCGCGAACGTAATGGCTTTTATTCTCGATTCCCCAGTGGCGGCGGACACCCTGGTTCACTCCGGTAGCTGTCATTTCGCCTGCTTTCCCGCTGGTGAGGATGAGGGCATTTTCCTTGCTGATCCGGTCGCCGGAGATATCGAAGATCTCGCGGCGGATGCAGGCTGCCTGGGCTGCATGCGGGAAATCGATGCCGTCGGCGCCGGTGAGCCAGCAGGACCATTTCTTTATTCGTCCCCGGCTGTATTCCTCCATGATGTGGTGCGGAGCTCCGGAGAGCAGCGGGAGAATCTCGTCGAATACTTGCCTCTGCAGGGCCGGCTGGTTTCCCTTGACGGTCATCAGGTAATTCCATCCGGGTCTGGCGCCGATGTATTCTGCGGTTTCCCGCTGGGTGTGTGCCGCGTCGATGGTGACCAGGACTAATTCGCCTTCCGGTATTCCCGCGGCGTCCAGGAGCGTGCCCGCCTGGGTGATCTCGTTGGTTCCGTCCGGCACCCTGACCTGCGCTATCGTAACCGCCTCATGGTGGAGCATCGCGGAGAACATCGTGACCTTGTCGTTCTCGTCAGTCCATGCGCCGCGCATTACCTTCCCGTCGAGTGCGATTACCCACTCGCCTTTCCCGTCTTTCCTGGCCTGCGCGTAAAGCCATGTGCCGGTTATGATGTCCACTTCGGCCGCGTCGATCCTGGTCAGCACGTTCCGTATTGTCGACTCGCTCGGGTGCTTGTAGCGGTGCCTGAACCAGTTCCATTCAGCACCCATCTTCTTCAGCAGGTGCTGGGGAATGTCTGCTGCGTGGCCAGCGATTTCTCGGTAATTCTTCGCGCCGGCCAGCATCGCCACCACGTAGACCGCCAGTACGAATTCCAGCGCGTGCTGTATCCCCTGCGGGCTGCGCGGGTCGGCGACCGACGCCAGCATGCCCAGCAGGCCCGAAATATCTGCGTCTGCAGTGCTCTCATTCCCGGCAGCGCAGGCATCAGGATTTGACGGGCCCCCCTGGCGCCCCCCGACCAGGCAAAACACCATCCTGATCTTTGTCCTCGTGGACCGAATGCCGGAGGTCCGAGTTACCGTCATGTCATGGGTAAGGGGTCGCCCGGACACATAGAGCAACTTCCCAGCGGCTCCAGGGGCGCGGTCAACTCTGGGATTCTCGCGGCGGGCGAATCGCTGCCTCCTGTCCAGGAGATGAGCACCCGGCAAGACGTGCGGGTCGCGACGCTACAGCACGCCCTAGCTGTCCAGGCCGAGGAAGGGCTCATCGTCGTTCGGCAGGGCCGGACCGCAGTCGTAGCCGGTGACGTCGTAGTGGACCGCCGGGTGGCCCGGGCAGCGCGGCCGGGACCATGGCGGGCAAAGGTCCATGGCCGTGACCGAGCGTAGCGGGCATACGCCGCCGCAGCGGCGCCGCAACTTGCCGTGGTCCGACAGGACAGTCGAACAGGTCGTTGCACTGCCGAATTGGGCCCGTACCTGGAATCAAGAGCGGCACCGCTGGCGCGCTCCGTCGCCGGGCTCTGCGCTGGGGGCGCCCGCCCGGCACGGGCGCGCCGCGCTGGTCATCTGCTGACACTCGTAGCAGTTCATCGCCAAGATACGAAAGTAAGATCACCACCAGGATTCCCTGATAATGAAAACGGCTCAGGTCATAGCGCGAGTCGTGCGCGCGCTATGGACAGCGGTATTCTGGCGGCGGGAGGCGTGATGGTTTGGATTGGTGGCCCGCGAAGGGACCCAGGAGACCGCCTGGGCCGGGGCCGCCGAGGACTTTACCTGCACGATCCTCCCCCCGGCTATCATCCGCCTAAGCCCAGAATGTCGTTGAAGGAACAGCAGCGGAAGATGCGCCAGGACTGGGTCCTCGAGCACATTCTTGTGGTGATCTTGATACCTTCGGTGGTTGCGATTGCCGTGATCATTGTCTTGATGATCGCGGGGTATCGTTAGCGCGAATGTCTCAGCGCGGACTGCCAGTGCCGTACCGGCTTCGGGGCCGGTGGCCGCAGACATAGCCCGACGTGGCTGGCCTCATTCTGGCCTCACAACGGTGCTCAACGCCGCCGCTCCCTGCTGATCGTTGATCAGCATTCCAGCAGGACAGTCATCAGATGTGCAGGCAGCAGACTTGGCTGAAGATCACTACGGATCAGAAGGTTGCAGTTCAACGCCATGCGGCGGCATCTACGGAGGACCGAGCTGGCCTGGGCGGTGACCATCGAGCGAGGCCTTTCCAGGGTGCGGCGGTTGCGGATCATCCAGGCAGCGGATCGGGCGCGCCAGGCCATCGCCCACAGTGCGATCGGATGTGCGGTCGTCTCTGGGGTGATGGCGGCGTCGCAGATGGCGAATTGGATGATCTCGTCGAGGAAGCCGCGGCGCTGGGCGGCCGTCACGCCATAAGCGTCCACGACGGCAGCGAGCTGGCGGGCGCGGTCGGCGACCCGGGGCGGATACTCGCGCTGGGTGACAACATCATCGTGAGGCTTGGCATTGAGCCAGTACAGCTGGGCCAGACCTTGTGAGCGCAAAATGTAGGTCATGACGCAGGGACAGGGCACGCCCAGGAACACGGAGATCATGAGGCAGCTAGCCGCAGACAGGGGATGGCTGGCGGAACATGGTGCCGAGATGGGCCAGTGGGGACCAGAACCCGGTCTCGGGCAAGGTGCGCATCTATCTCGCCCATTACAGCGCGGAGGCGCGACAGGTACTCATTGACCGGTACGGGGAAGAGGACATTGTGGTCGACACTGAGTCACGCCGGTTCCGCTTCACTTAGGATGCTTCCGAGGTCCGACAGTTCTCTGCCAGGCCAAGACCACAGTGCCATTAGCGTGCCACTAATAGCGGTCGGCGGCGATGCGCCACGGTCACTCGCAGGCTGTCATCGGCCCTAGTGAGCCACCCAGCGCCAGGCAAAGACGGCGATCTGCGGGCCAAGATCCCCAGCGAGACTCCTTTGCTTGCCAACCGGCTGCGCTAGGCCTCGTACTGGGCGCCGTAGCGCCGTCAATGCCAGGCGTCGGGGTCCCAGAAGCAAGGTGCCAACCAGCGAGATCTATTCATTTAACCCCTGGTACTACAGCCGCAGGCTGAGACCGCCGGGGTTCACTGCAGGTCTCTGCGCTGGTCGTGGGGCCAGTTGGCGTGCCTGGTGGTGCGCCCTGTTCGTTGCGCACAATCGGCTAGGCCCCAGGGATGTAGTTACCTGGTCGTGCGGGTCTCTAGTGCTGGGCTGGGTCTAGCTGGCGGTGCCGGCGGTACGGCAGGGGGTCCTTGCTGGAGTAGAAGATGAGCCCCAGCGCCGCGAGCTGGACCTGTATCATGACGCCGCCGGCGATCGCGGCGCCTGTGCCGTACGCCGCTATAGCTGGGGCAGCCTCGGCGACAACACCAAGGGTGATGACGACCCAGACCACGCGGAAGGCGACCCTGGCCGCGTGATGCCCCCTGGCGTTCGCGCAGGCCATCCAGACCCACAATCCCAGCAGCGTTGGCGCGCCGACCATAGCCGCGGTGAGATGGGTGAGCAGGACAGCGTGCCATTGCGCCACGCTGAAGTCGGGGTGGCTGCGGATGCTGGCCGAGGTAACGCTCGCGAGGTTCACTAGGAGGGTGATCAGCACGGCCAGCTCGGCCGCCGCGCCGACGTATGTCAGGCGGACGGCGATCAGCAGCGAGCGCGGTAGCCGCGGGCCGCGGTGCATCCGCACTGCGCCCCTGAGCAGTTGCGCGGATTCGGCCAGGCCTACCCGTCGCTGGCCCTCGCGGGCGGTGGCCATCAGGACGGCGAGGATCTCCTCATCGCTCTCGCGCCGGAACGCACGGGGGTAGCACGCCAGTATTCGCCGGTACCCACGCTCCAGGCACTCTGAATCAGTGTTGTTGGGTGCGTCCATCAGGATCGCCTCCTGTCGGCTGCGGTGTCCGGCCACCTCGGTCGCCTATCAAAATGATATCATTTTGATAGATGACATGTCAAAGGCGGCGGTCGCTCACGGTCAAAGAGACAACAGTGTGACCGTGCCCGGCGGCCAGGGCCAGGCGGCCGTTGCCGGAGCGGCGGTGCTCCTGCCCTGCGTCCAGGGCGCGTGGTCAGCCGGGCTGGTCGTCGCCGGGCGGTGGCGGGCTGGTCGCGGTGCGGCGGGCGGCGGGCGGCCGCCCGCGGGGCCGCATCGGCCCGGCGCGGCCGGGCAGCCGCCCGGCCTGGGCGAGCGCGTGGCGGAGCAGGAACTCGATCTGGGCGTTGGTGCTGCGCAGCTCATCGCCGGCCCAGCGGGCCAGGGCGTCGTGGACGGCGGGGTCCAGGCGCAGCAGGACGCTCTTGCGCTCGGTCACCGCGGTTCCCTGGCGGTGGTCACGGGCGGGGCCGTCACTGGTACAAGGTGCCGGTGTTGACGACCGGCTGGGTGGCCTGCTCGCTGCACAGCACGACGAGCAGGTTGGAGACCATCGAGGCCTTGCGCTCCTCGTCCAGCTCGACGACGCTCTCGTCCTGGAGCCGCTGCAGGGCCAGCTGGACCATGCCGACCGCGCCTTCCACGATCCGCTGCCGCGCGCCGACCACGGCGCTGGCCTGCTGCTGGCGCAGCATGGCCTGGGCGATCTCGGGGGCATACGACAGCCGGGTCAGCCGCGACTCGATGATGTGCACCCCGGCGGGCGCGACCATGCGCAGGCCCGTCAGGGACCGGGCCTCGTGCTCGGCCACCCGCCGGTCGGGCAGGTCCGGGCCTGCGGGGGCTACGGTCTCGATAGCCATCTGGCGCCTCCTCTCCTAAGCAAAATTGATACCATATATTTATCTTACTGATATCCTTTTCCCGGACAAGGAGCCACGCCGGACATGGCGGCACGGCGCAGGCTTGGCGGCACGGCGCAGGCTTGGCGGCACGGCGCAGGCTTGGCGGCACGGCGCAGGCTTGGCGGCACGTCGAACTCGGCGACGACACGACGATCTGGACAATGTCCGTGCGGGTCGATGAGATCACCGGGGTCCGTTTCGTGCGCGGGCCCTACCCGTTTCCCTCGTTCCCCGGTCGGGAGGTCCTGACCGTGCAGTTCCTCGGGCCAGGCGCGGAGACGGCGCTCCACTGCTACGTGCACGACCTGTATGACGGTCAGCGGATGCGCCCGGAGAAGCTGGATGCCTGGCGGGCGCTGCGCGAGCGCTACGGCAACCGCGACGAGTCCAGGATCGATCGGGGCACCCTCCTGACCCCGGCTGCCTGAGCGCCGTCAGTCACCGGCCCACACGGGCGAGGAGCAGCAACGGTCTACATCCTGGGACGGATCACAAATCGGCAGGTCGGGCCGTCTGACGGCGTGGTTCTGTCAGATTCCCAAGCCGATAGCCCAGAACATCGCCGAGCGCCCACGGTCTCGCTCGCTCACCAGCTCAAACGCACGTTCCAGTGGCCCCCCAGAGCTGGCCTCCACCACGACACCAGCGGTGGCACGCCGCCGTAACCGGCCCCGCAAGCCGAGGTCACTTGGCCCGCACGCCCAGGTCACCGGGCCCCGCACGCCGGGATCACGGGGGAAGAGCTGCGGGCAGGTAGGTCCACGCGCGGGCCCGCGTGTACTTGACCTGGAACTTGACCGGGCGGAAGGTGTCGGGGCTGATCAGGCTGGGATACCGGCAGACCAGGTTGTTGAAGACGTACTCGGAGACGATCAGCGCCAGCTCGGCGCCGGACCCGGCCAGCGCGGCCTTGAGCGGCCGCGCTTCCAGCATGCGGAACAGCAGGTTGATGTCGGTGCCGACGAAACCGTGTCCGTCGTGCTCGACCGGCCCGATGTGGGCGGCCGCCCGGAGCTGGATGCCCGCGGCCTCGCAGGAGACGTGGTTGTGCCGCCGGATGAGGCCGCGCAGCCGCTCCGGGAGCGGGTTGATCAGGCCCTTGCAGGGCACGACGGGCGGCACCACGATCAGGGCGCCGTCGCCGCGGTCCTCGCAGAAGCAGTCCGCCCACGGGATGCCGGAGCCGTCGAAGGCCTTGTGCAGGAACTGGTAGAGCTCCTCGTGCAGGTACAGCCGGATGTCATCGTCGCGGTGCGGGCCGGTGAACCCGGCGATGTCCACCGCGAACAGGGCACACACCTGGCCGTCAGTCGGCGGGGCGGGCGTCCTGGCGGATGGGCGGCTCACCGCTGGCCCGCGCCGGAGACGGCGCGATCGGCCGCCCCGGTACCAGGCGCTCCGGCACCAGGCGCCCGGGTACGGAATTCCCCCGGGCCAGCCTTCTCGGCACCGGGCTCACGCAGCGTAATAGCGGAGGAATCCCTCGCGCCGGACGGGCCCAAGACAGTAATGTCGTACACGCTTCGTCTCCTTCCCGGGAGGTGGAGATGGGAGGGCCGTCCGTCGTCCCGTGGTGTTCTGTCTCACCAGTGAGCCACGACGTACCGGACGGTCCTCCGGCTTCTCGGTTTCTTGATTGTCGGGCCGACACTGGGATACCCGCGGGTAATCAGTCCTGGCCCGGTAATGCAGGCCTTCGCCGCTCACGCGGCTATCGCGCGCGAGCGAAAGAAAGTACAGCCGCGGCAAGTGCCGGGAATTCCCGCCGTTTCTCGCGAGAGGCCCCGTTCGCGTACCGCCCCCGGCCGGCCGCCCCGCAAGCGACCCGCTCAAGACCGAGTATCGGCTGGCTGGCCGACCCGCCGGAGGGCTGGACGACGAGCATGACTCTACCCCCCGGAACTAAGAGCATGGGGCGAAAAATGCCAAGTCGGACACGGTGTGGTTGCTGCTCTGAGGGGTTTGCTCAGCATTAACGCACGTCAAGGCCAGGATGAGGACACGCCTATCCAAATAGTAACTTTCGAGTACCGTGCACGAACAGATGCATGTGCATCGTGTCGTTGCACGTTCAAGCTGATGACTCTCGGCCGAACGGAAAATACCCTGCAAACGTTTGCAAGCACCATTGTGAAGAATGGTGCGCATGTGCTTCATGCGTCTAGGCGAGGCGAGAATTGATCCGAGCGTCTGAAGTAAAGAATCAGGCCGTCAGCGGCCCGCAGGCGACGCCGGATATATCGTACGAGCAAAACGCTGGTACCAGGAAACTCCCCTGCCGGTAGTGATCTGCCGTGCCCGGTAGGCGACCGACCGCCGCCGTCCGCTGAACCCGCGCTGCGGTGGCTAAATCGTCCTGGACGGACTGCGCCAGCGCGACCAGGACAGGAACTGACCGGTTTCACAGCCAACACGGGTTCCGGAGCCACGGTTTCACAGCGTCGCAGGTGCCCGTGGCGCGACTGGTGCCGGTGACGCCGCTCAGCGGCCGCACCGACCGGAACCAGGCGTAAGACCAGGGCAGGACCAGGCATAGATGCCCAGACAGCAAGGAAGCCTGGGCTCGGAGCGGGGCCTGGCCACCCCGAGCCCAGACGGGAAAGGCGAGATTGCTCTCGGCCCTCCGATCAAGATCATGCCGGTTGATTCTTACAGCACGCTAGGACGCAGCTGTGAACCCGCTTTCAAGTGGATTTTGCTGGGCGCGGGGGCTGCGCGCCGACGTCAGGCGCTCGCTGGCGGCTGGTCCGCGCCGGGCGGCCACGAGGCGAGCTGCTCGCTCACCTGACCAGGAAGCTCACCCGAGGCCCAGCCGGCCATATCCCGGGCCTGATCCGCTGACTGGCGGCTGCGGCCGAGGGACACCTGCGCGCCCAGAAGCGCCGAACTCGGGTATTCACCGGTGCCTTCCGGCAGTGATTCGGTCAGCCTGACCTGATGAAGCGGACCTGACTGCAGTGGTCCCGGCTGCGGCGGCACTTGCTGGAGCGGGACCTGCGGCAGCTGTGCCTGCGGTAGCTGTGCCGGCTGCGGCGGGACCTGCTTCCCGCGCTGTGCGCATTCGTCGCGGTCAAGGAACTCGGCGAGGTAGTCGGCCTCGTCGGCGTCGATTCCGATGACGACCCTGGGCTCACCCCAGGGCTCCTTGAGTGAGTAGCCGACGTAGCTCACGACCGGCTGTCCGGGCGCGACCGCGAGTCCATGCAGCGCGCGCCATTGTTCCCATGCAGATTCCAGGCGCGTCGCGGCGCGCTGAGCACGTGCGACCAATTCTGGATCACGCATCGTGCGATCCTCCCCTGAGAGCGGACCGGCCCCGGCAACGTGCCTACCGGGATGTGCCTGGCGGGCGATTCTCTGCCGGGCAGCATCCTCGGTGCGGCACTCCGCCACCGGGGCCGACCCCCCATTCCATTGATCGAGTGCTGCCGCATTCACCTTGGGTGGTACCTGACGGGCGCCCCCATGGCGAAACGGCAGAAGGTCACTCGGAGCGCTGCTGCGGAATACCCGCGAGCAGTGCACGAACCTCAGTCTCCCGGTAGCGCCGGTGTCCCCCCAGCGTGCGGATCGAGGTCAGTTTGCCGGCCTTCGCCCAGCGTGTGACGGTCTTGGGGTCGACGCGAAACATCGTGGCGACCTCCGCGGGCGTCAACAGCGGCTCAGCCTCTGGTGTACGTGCGGACATATTCGTGGCCTCTCCTCCTGGACCAGTGCTGCGATCCTGCGTTTCTTGTATTGCCTGGTGCTCCGTGGGGAGCTTGTCGGGGATGTCCTATATGGCCGACAGGGACCATATTGCCATCACCAGCGGTGACGCGTCGACCACCAGGCGCAAAGTTTCTGTACCGGGATGCCCAGTTACTCCGCCGATCACTGTCACTCAGGGTGATTCTAGCGATACTTATCGTCGCATCGCGCCAGATTCGGAAATAACTGTCCGGCAAGTATTGGCCGGAGGCCCCCGGGCCCTCTGCTGGCTCTTCCTGTCCCGGGGGGACCGATCCCCCGGGACCCTCCTCGGGGCGAGACGAAACCCTGATCCCCCCCGAACCCCCCCGGTAATCAGTTCGCCAGCTCGAATTCAGCGAATGCACGCCAGCGGCTGCGGGCGCGCATGTACATGGCGAAGGCGAGCTCGTGCTCGCCCCGGGCCGGCTCGCCGATGGTGTCGCCGGATCCGGCCGGAAGGTGGCGCAATGCCGCTAGGCCGCGCGCTACCCGGCGGCGTGCCCGCGACATCGGCGTCGTATAGACCAGCGCGCGCGTGGCCAGCGGAATGGCCCAGACGCTGGCCAGGATGTGCAGCCGGGTGAGCAGAGAGCCAGGGTGCTCGACCGCAAGCGAGTCGCGCCGCGGCGGCCGGGTGGCGGAATCCGCGTATGCCACCCACCGGGACCGGTCGGGTTCGCGGAACGCCGACACCGGCTCGTAGATGCGGAGATACGCGGCGTAAGCCATCACTGTCGTATCGTGACATACCAGAACGCCCTAAAGGCAGTGGTCAATGTAACAACATCATCTCTACTGTCAGTTACCAGCCGGTACGGAACGCATCGGGCGTTTCACGCCTCTCCGGGCGTCCCCAGGGGCCGGTGTCTACCCAAGGTCGCCACCCCGCGCACGCAATACGCTTGGTTCCGACCCGGTTCAACGAGGAACCGGAACGGGATGAGGAGGGTCGCCACCGTGACCAACGTGTTCGCGATACCCCACCACGAGAACGGCACCGCCGCCGGACCGCAACCAGCCGGGCGGGCCCAGTTTGAGCAGGCAGGGCACGAGCAGGTCGTCTTCTGCCAGGATCACCATTCCGGGCTCAAGGCGATCATCGGCATCTACTCCACCGCGCTGGGCCCCGCGCTGGGCGGGACCCGCTTCTACCCCTACGGCAGCGAGGACGAGGCCCTCGCCGACGTGCTCCGGCTGTCCACCGCCATGGCCTACAAGAACGCACTGGCCGGCCTGGACCACGGCGGCGGCAAGGCGGTCATCATCGGCGACCCGGCCAAGATCAAAACCGAACCGCTGCTGCGCGCCTACGGCCGCTTTGTCGCCTCCCTCGGCGGCCGCTACGTCACCGCGTGCGACGTCGGCACGCGCAGCGAGGACATGGACGTCATCGCCAGGGAATGCCGCTGGACGACGGGCCGGACGACCGCCAACGGCGGCGCGGGCGACTCGTCCGTGCTGACAGCCATCGGCGTCATGCACGGCATGCGGGCGGCGGCCGAGCACGCCTGGGGCCGCGCCAGCCTGCACGGACGCACCGTCGGAGTCGAGGGCGTGGGCAAGGTCGGGCACCGCCTCGTCGAGCACCTCATCGAGGCCGGGGCCGAGGTGGTCATCTGCGACGTCAGTGCGGCCGCGGTCGACGCCGTCCGTGCCCGTCACCCCGAGGTCCGCGCGGTCGCGGACGTCGAGGCACTGGTCGCGGAGAAACTGGACATCCTGTCCCCGTGCGCGCTGGGCGGGACGCTGGACGAGCGGGTGGTGAACGCGCTCACCGCGCGCATCGTCTGCGGCGGCGCCAACAACCAGCTAGCCCATCACGGCATCGAGAAACTGCTCGCCGACCGGGGCATCCTCTACGCGCCCGACTATGTGGTCAACTCGGGCGGAGTCATCCAGGTGGCGGACGAGCAGGCGGGCTTCAGCTTCGAGCGCGCCCGGGCGGCCACCGAACAGATTTTCGTCACTACTGGCAAGGTGCTCGCCATCGCGGACGCCGACGGGGTGCCGCCATCGGTCGCGGCGGACCGTCTGGCGGAGCGCCGGATGTCCGAGGTTGGCCGGCTGCGCGGAATCTGGCTGGGCACGATGGGATCAGCGTAGGCATCAGGGGCGCAAAGCGGGTACGGTTGTATCTGTACGGATGCTGGTGAACGTCGCGCTCTCCGCTGCGGGGTGGCGACGGCGTTTTATGGCGCACCAAACCAGCGAGGCGGAGATCATGGGGCCGGACTGGCTCCGAACGTTCGAGGGGGTCGAGCCAATGGGGCGCGGCCGAGCCAAGGCCAAGCAGGTGAAGGTAGCTCGCCAGCTCAAGTACAAGAGCGACGACACAGACCTTGACCGGCTGCGTGCGGAGCTGGGTGTCGGTGCTGACTCCGGCGACGGCAAGTACGATTCCGCCGCCGGTGACTACGACGACGAAGACGACGACGAATCTCCCGATGATGTCGAGGACGCCTGGAAAGACGCTGAGGACGCCTGGCCGCGCTGACCGCGATCAGGATCCGACGCCCAGGCCGTCCAGCACATGCTTACCCCGGTCGTCTTCCCCGACCGGGACGGGGTACTGTCCGTCGAAGCAGGCGCGGCATAGCCGACCTTCCGGCAAAGTCGTCGCCTCGATGAGGCCTGCCAGCGACACGTAGCCCAGGGTGTCCGCGCCGATCGAGGTGCATATCTCCTCGGGCGAGAGATGCCCCGCGATCAGTTCGGCGCGGGTGGCGAAGTCGATGCCGTAGAAGCACGGCCACCTTACCGGCGGGGCGGCGACCCGTACGTGCACCTCGCGGGCCCCGGCCTCGCGGAGCATGGCGACGAGAGCGCGCTGGGTGGTGCCGCGGACGATCGTGTCGTCGACCACCACCAGCCGGCGGCCGGCGATGGCGTCCCTGAGCGGGTTCAGCTTCAGCTTGATGCCCCGCTCCCTGATGGTCTGGCTGGGCTGGATGAAGGTCCGGCCCACATAGGAGTTCTTGACCAGCCCCTGGCCGAAGGGGATGCCGCTGGCCTCGGCGAAGCCGATCGCCGCCGGCGTTCCCGACTCGGGTACCGGGATGACCAGGTCGGCGTCCGCGGGATGCTCGGCGGCGAGCCGCTTGCCGACCGCGACCCGGGTGGCGTGCACCCCCCGGCCGGAGATCGCGGTGTCCGGGCGGGCCAGGTAGACGTACTCGAACAGGCACCCGCTCGGCCGCGCCGCGGCGAAGGTCAGGGACCGCACCCCCCGCCCGTCGATGCAGACGAGCTCACCGGGCGCGATCTCCCGCACGAATCTGGCCCCAACGATGTCCAGCGCGGCCGTCTCGCTGGCCACCACCCAGCCGCTGTCCAGGCGGCCGAGCACGAGCGGCCGGAAGCCGTGCGGGTCCCGTGCCGCGTATAGGGTCTGCTCGTCCATGAAGACCAGCGAGTACGCTCCTTTGACCAGCGGCAGGACGGTGGCCACCGCGGTCTCGACCGGGCTGGCCGGGGGGGACGACGCTGCTGCCCCCTGGGTGGACTCCATAGTGCCGAACGGGCCGTCGGCAGTCGCCGCACCGCCGGGAAGATCTGCCCTGGCCGCGTTCAGCGCGGCCGGGTCGCTGACGAACAGCGCGGTGAGCACGTCGGTGTCGGATGTCGCCACGATGCCGGCGCTGCCCGCCCCCAGGCTGCGCAGCAGCGCGGCCAGTTCGCGGGTGTTGATCAGGTTCCCGTTGTGGCCGAGGGCCAGGCTGACCTGTGCGGTGGAGCGGAAGGCCGGCTGGGCGTTGGCCCAGACCGAGGCGCCGGTGGTCGAGTACCGGCAGTGCCCGACCGCGATGTGGCCGCGGAGCGCGGTCAGCGCGGGCTCGTCGAATACCTGGGCGACCAGGCCCATCTCCTTGTGCACCACGATGCGGCTGCCGTCACTGACCGCGATGCCGGCCGACTCCTGCCCCCGGTGCTGCAGCGCGTACAGGCCGTAGTAGGCGAGATTGGCCACGTCTTCGTTCGGCGCCCACACGCCGAACACGCCGCACGCGTCTCGTGGCGGCCGGTCCTCGGGGAAGAGCTCATCTGTGAGACGACCGTCGGGGGGTGTCACCAACTCAGTTTATTCAAACAAGCGGCAGATAAGCCGCCAGATCGGCACGCGGGCCGCTGGCGTGGACCGCGCCGGAGCGAACCGCGCCGTCCCAGTCGAGCCGGCCGGCGGCCAGCCGGATCCAGGTCAGCGGGTCGGTTTCGACCACGTTCGGCGGCGTGCCCCTGGTGTGCACCGGGCCGGGCAGGCACTGCACGGCGGCCACCGGCGGGATCCGCACCTCCAGGACGCGGCCGGGATGGCGCGCGGCCAGCGTGTACAGCAGGTACCTGGCCGCGATGCGCTGGTCTTCTGGCCCGGGACCGGTGCCCGCGTCCAGCGCGCGCAGCACGGCCTCGACGCTGGCTGGTCCGCGCGGGTCCGGTCGCCGGGGAGGCATCTGGCCAGCCAGGCCGCTCAGTCGGGCAGCACGGGGCCGGGCAGCATGGGCCCGAACAACGCCGGCAGCGTCCCGGCGTGCACAGCGGCGAGCTCGGCCAGCGGGACGGCGAAGCAGCCGTCCACGGTCAGGCTGTCGCCGCCGGTGCTGCCGATGGCCGCGGCGGCCACGCCGTGCTCCCCGGCGAGCCGGGCGAAGGCCGTCTGCGCGCCCGGGCGCACCGCCACCACGGCCCGCCCGGCCGATTCGCTGAACAGGGTGGTGAACGGGTCGCCGGGCAGCCGGACCGTGCAGCCGGTCCCGCCGCGCAGGCAGGATTCGGCCAGCGCGACGGCAAGCCCGCCGTCGGACAGGTCGTGCGCGGCGGATAGCAGGCCGTCCGCGGCCGCCGCGACGAGCAGGCCGGCCAGCCGCCGTTCGGCCTCCAGGCCGGGCGCAGGCGGGCGGCCGCCGAGGTGACCGTGGCACACGTGCGCCCAGGCCGAGCCGCCGAACTCGGGCCCGGTCCGGCCGAGCAGCACGAGGCTGGCCGGGGCGTCCCCGTCTGCGGAGGCCGGGAACCCGATGCCGACCCGGCGGCGCACGTCGTCGTGGACGCCGAGCACCCCGATCACCGGGGTGGGGTGGACGGCCACCGTCCCCGTCTGGTTGTAGAAGCTGACGTTGCCGCCGGTGACCGGCACGCCCAGGGCGGCGCAGCCGTCGGCCAGCCCGCGCACCGCCTCGGCGAACTGCCACATCACCGCGGGGTCCTCGGGCGAGCCGAAGTTCAGGCAGTTCGTGACGGCGAGCGGCCGCGCCCCGGTCACCGCGACGTTCCGGTAAGCCTCGGACAGCGCCAGCTGGGTGCCCAGGTACGGGTCGAGCCGGCAGTAGCGGCCGTTGCCGTCGGTGGCCAGCGCGATGCCGAGGCCGGTCGCCTCGTCCACCCGGAGCAGCCCCGCGTCGTCCGGCATGGCCAGCACGGTGTCGCCGCGGACGTACCGGTCGTACTGGTCGGTGACCCAGCTCTTGTCGGCCAGGCCGGGCGAGCCGAGCAGGGCGAGCAGGTCGGCGCGCAGGCCCGCGCCGTCCGCCGGGCGGGGCAGCGCGGCCGGGTCGGCGGCGGCCAGCGCGTCCTGGCTCGCGGGCCGGGCCAGCGGCCGGTGGTAGACGGGGCCGTCGGCGGCCGAGGCGGGCGGGATGTCCACCACCGTCTCGCCGTGCCAGGTCATGACCAGCCGGCCGGTGCCGGTCACCTCTCCGATCACGGCGGCCCGGACATCCCACTTGGCGCAGACGGCGAGGAACTCCTCCACCCGGCCGGGCTCGACCGCCGCCATCATGCGTTCCTGCGACTCGCTCATCAAGATCTCGGGCGGCCCCAGCGACGCGTCCCGCAGCGGCACCTCGTCCAGCCGGACCAGCATCCCGCCGGTGCCCGCCGCGGCGAGCTCCGTGGTGGCGCAGGCGACCCCGGCCGCGCCGAGGTCCTGGATGCCGGTCACCAGGCCGCCGGCGAAGAGCTCGAGGCAGCACTCGACCAGCAGCTTCTCGGTGAACGGGTCTCCCACCTGCACGCTGGGGCGCTTCGCGGACGCGGCGTCGCCGAACGTCGCGCTGGCCAGCACCGAGGCCCCGCCCACGCCGTCGGGCCCGGTCGTGGACCCGAACAGGATCACCTTGTTGCCTAGCCCGCTGGCCGCCGCGACCTGCAGGTCACCGTGCCGCATGACCCCCACGCAGAGCGCGTTGACCAGCGGGTTACCCGCATAGCTCGGGTCGAAGTCGAGCTCCCCGCCAATGTTGGGCAGGCCCAGGCAGTTCCCGTAGAAGGAGATGCCGCCGACCACGCCGGGCAGCACCCGGCCGGTGTCGGGGGCGTCGGCCGGCCCGAACCGCAGCGCGTCCATCACCGCGACCGGGCGCGCGCCCATGGCGAGGATGTCACGGACGATGCCGCCCACGCCGGTGGCCGCGCCCTGGTGCGGCTCCACGTACGACGGGTGGTTGTGCGACTCGATCTTGAAGGTGACCGCGTAGTCCTGCCCGATGTCGACCACGCCGGCGTTGTGGCCGATCCCCGCGAGCAGCGCGCCGGATGGCGGCGCCTTGGCCGCGAGCTGCCGCAGGTGCACCTTGGAGGACTTGTAGGAGCAGTGCTCGCTCCACATGACCGAGTACAGTGCCAGCTCGGCCCCGGTCGGCCGCCGCTCCAGGGTGGCCACGATCTTCCCGTACTCGTCCCGCGTCAGCCCCAGCTCGGCGAAGGGCTGCGGCAGGTCAGCCTCTGCCGCCGCCCGCGCCACCGTATCCACCGGGCTCACGCCGCCACCCTGGCCACCACGGAGGCGAAGAAACCGAGGCCGTCGGCCGACGGGCCGGTGAGCGGGTCGACCGCGTGCTCCGGGTGCGGCATCAGCCCCACCACGTTGCCCGCCGCGTTGCACACCCCCGCGATGGCGGCCGCCGAACCGTTCGGGTTGTCCCCGGCGTACCTGATGACGACCTGCCCGGACGCCTCGAGGTCCGCTAGCGTGCCCGGATCGGCCGCGTAGGCGCCCTCCCCGCTCTTCAGCGGCACCACGATCTGCTCGCCGCCGGAGTAGGCCCGGGTCCACGCGGTGCGCGCGTTCTCCACCCGCAGCGCCAGGTCCCTGGTGATGAACTTCAGGCCGGCGTTGCGAGTCAGCGCGCCCGGCAGCAGGTGCGCCTCGCACAGGATCTGGAAGCCGTTGCAGATGCCGAGCACCGGCAGCCCGGACCGGGCGGCGGGTACCAGCCCGGCCATCACCGGGGCGAACCGGGCGATGGCACCGCAGCGCAGGTAATCGCCGTAGGAGAAGCCGCCGGGCAAGATGACCGCGTCGACGCCACGCAGGCCGCGGTCGCCGTGCCAGAGCCCGACCGGCTCGGCCCCTGCGAGCCGCACCGCGCGCGCCGCGTCCCGGTCATCCAGCGATCCGGGGAAGGTGATGACCCCTATCCGCACCCAGGAAGGATATCCGGGAAAGCCAGGCAGCGGGGCTCTGCTAGCTCCGGGGGCCCCCGAGCCTCCGGGGATCTAGCTGGCCGCGCGGAACTGGCGCAGCGGGGCGTCGTCCGGCCACCGGATGCGCTTGCGCATGGTCACGACCGTGCCGCGGCCGGGACGGCTGTCCAGGGTGACGTTGTCCACGCAGGCCCGCATGACGGCCAGGCCGCGACCCGACTCGGGCAGCTGGGCGACCGGCGTCTGCTGCGGATCCGGCTGCGTCTCCGGCGTGCCGCGCCCAGCCATATTCGACGGGGCCATATTCGACCAGGCCATATTCGACGGGGCCGGACTCGGCAGAGCCAGGCCGGCCCCGTCGTCGGCCACCTCGACCTGGCAGCCGACCGCGCCGAGGCTGGTGACCACCGCGTAGCTGCGGACCTTGCGGCCGCCGTGGGTGAGGACGTTGGTGCAGGCTTCGGTGGCCGCGAGCAGGATGTCGTAGACGGATTCCTCGTCCACGCCGAGCCCGCGCAGGGTGTCGCCGAGGACGCGGCGCATGACCGGGACGCTGAGGGTCTCGCGCTGGAAGACCAGGCAGAACTTCACATCAGGCATCGGCTTCGCTCGCGTCTTCACACCCGTACTCACAAGGCCCCCTTCAAATACTGTGCAGCGCCCTCATGGGTCGAGTGATTCCCCGTTAACGCGACCGAAACCAGCCGTCGCCAAACCGTAAGACGACACGGCCGCTCAGGCTCCCCCGGCACGCAGCGTAAAGTCCTCTATGACCGGGTTAGATAGCAGATCCCGCGCCAGGTTTGTGATAGCGGTCACAGCCGCCTCGTCGGCGGGCCCGTCCAGCTCCACTTCGAACCGCTTGCCCTGCCTGACTCCGAGTACCTGGCCGAACCCCAGGCGGTGGCAGGCACTGGCGATGGCCTCCCCTTGCGGATCATGAATCTCCGGCTTGAGCATTACTTCCACGATCATCCGCGCCACGTATCCTCCAGGGCCATCAGGGGCATATATCGTCAGGTGAGGAGCGTCCCACGGGCACCGCGACGCGTGCGTCCTCACCGGGCACGCAGCGTACGCGACCGCCCCGAGACAGCGCAGTCCGGGAACCTTCAGCCGTAAGGCCGGCGCTGGTGATCCCAGTCCCGGCCCGGAAAGGAGTGGCACGTGACCGTCGAATCCGGCACCGCGACCACCGCCGCACCAGCACTCGACCAGCCCGCACCAGACATGCCAGACCAGGCCGGCGAGTTCGTCCAGCTGCTCACCCCGGAGGGTGAGCGGATCGACCAGCCCGGCTACCCGCTGGACCTGTCGGCCGACGACATCAGGAACATGTACCGGGACCTGGTGCTGGTCCGCACCATCGACACCGTGGCGATCTCGCTGCAGCGCCAGGGCGAGCTCGGCATCTGGGCCTCGCTGCTGGGCCAGGAAGCCGCCCAGATCGGGTCCGGCCGGGCGCTGAGCCCGGACGACATGGTGTTCCCCACCTACCGCGAGCACGGCGTGGCCTGGTGCCGCGGCATCGACCCGGTCAAGCTGCTCGAGCTGTACCGGGGCGTCAGCCACGGCGGGTGGGCGCCCGAGGAGCACAAGTTCGGTCTGTACACGATCGTGATCGGCGCCCAGACCCTGCACGCCACCGGTTACGCGATGGGCATCCAGCGCGACGGGGCCGTCGACGGGGACCCTGCCAGCCAGGAAAGGGGCGAGGCGGTCATCGCCTACTTCGGCGACGGCGCGACCAGCCAGGGTGACGTCAACGAGGCCTTCATCTGGGCGTCGGTGTTCAACGCGCCCATCGTCTTCTTCTGCCAGAACAACCAGTGGGCGATCTCCGAGCCGCTGGAAAAGCAGAGCCGCATCCCGCTCTACCAGCGGGCCCGCGGGTTCGGCTTCCCCGGGCTCCGGGTGGACGGCAACGACGTGCTGGCCTGCTACGCGGTGACTCAGAAGGCCATGCAGGCGGCCAGGGAGGGCCAGGGGCCCACGCTGATCGAGGCGTTCACCTACCGCATGGGCGCGCACACCACCACCGACGACCCGACCAGGTACCGGCTGGCCAGCGAGCTGGAGATGTGGAAGCTCAGGGACCCGATCGAGCGCGTCCGTGCCTACCTAGTCCGCGGCGCCCTGGCCGAGCCGGAGTTCTTCGCCGAGGTGGACGCGGAGGCAAAGCAGGTCGGCGCCCGGATCCGCGAGGCGTGCCGGACCATGCCCGACCCGCCGCCGCTGTCCCTGTTCGACCACGTGTACGCCGAGCCCACCGCGATCCTGCGCCAGGAGCGCGAGCAGTACTCGGCCTACCTGGACTCGTTCGAAGCCAGGGAAGACGGGAGTCCCGCGCGATGACCAGGCTCACCTTGTCCCGCGGGCTCAACGAGGGACTGCGCAAGGCGCTCGAGAACGACCCCAAGGTCCTGATCATGGGCGAGGACGTCGGCAAGCTGGGCGGGGTCTTCCGCGTCACCGACGGCCTGCAGAAGGACTTCGGCGAGGCCCGGGTGATCGACACCCCGCTGGCCGAGTCCGGCATCGTCGGCACGGCGATCGGCCTGGCCCTGCGCGGTTACCGGCCGATCTGCGAGATCCAGTTCGACGGGTTCGTCTTCCCCGCGGTCGACCAGATCGTCAGCCAGCTGGCCAAGATGCGGTACCGGTCCCTCGGGAAGGTCAGCCTGCCGGTGGTGATCCGCATCCCGTGCGGCGGCGGCATCGGCGCCGTCGAGCACCACAGCGAGTCCCCCGAGGTGCTGTTCGCGCACACGGCGGGCCTGCGCGTGGTCGCCTGCTCGGACGCGGCCGACGCGTTCACCATGATCCAGCAGTCGGTCAGCTCCGACGACCCGGTGATCTTCTTCGAGCCGAAGCGGCGCTACTGGGACAAGGCCGAGGTCGACACGGCGAATGGGGTGGCCGGCGCGCTGCCCTTCGACCGGGCCAGAGTCACCCTCGAGGGCACCGACCTGACCCTGCTCTGCTATGGCCCGCTGGTGCGCACCTGCCTGGAGTCCGCGGCCGCCGCGCGCCAGGACGGGCGCAGCGTCGAGGTCATCGACCTGCGCTCGCTGTCCCCGCTCGACATGGACACGATCTCCGCCTCGGTGCGCAAGACCGGCCGCTGCGTCGTCGCCCACGAGGCGCCGGTGTTCGCCGGCCTCGGCGCGGAGATCGCCGCCCGCGTCACCGAGCAGTGCTTCTACCATCTCGAGGCGCCAGTACTGCGGGTCGGCGGCTTCGCCACCCCGTACCCGCCGTCCCGGCTGGAGGAGCACTACCTACCCGACCTGGACCGGATCCTGGACGCCGTCGACCGCACGTTCGGCTACTGAGGGGACGGGAGCGACATGGCCGAGCTCAAGGAGTTCAAGCTTCCCGACGTAGGTGAGGGCCTGACCGAGGCCGACATCGTGGCCTGGCACGTCAAGCCGGGCGACCAGGTCGAGGACGGCCAGATCATCGTGGAGATCGAGACCGCCAAGGCGGTGGTCGAGCTGCCCTGCCCGTGGGACGGCACGGTCGCCCGGCTGCTGGCGGACGAGGGCGAGACCGTCGAGGTCGGCGTTCCGATCATCGCGGTCGAGGTGGCGGGCCAGGGGACACCAGATAGCGCCGAACGGGTCTCGGTTCCCGCCCCCGCGCCAGCCGAGAGCACTGCCGCCGAGAGCACTGCCGCCGATAGCCCTCAGGCCGAAGAGCCCGAACGGCACGCCGTCCTGGTCGGCTACGGCGTCAGGACGTCGTCGACCATCCGCCGCGTGCGCAAGACGTCCCCGGCCGTCGCGGCGGCGGCCGGGCGCCAGGAAGCGGCCGAGGTTCCCAGCGCATCCCAGGTCAAGCCGACACTGGCCAAGCCGACGCAGCCCAAACCGACACAATCCAAACCGACACTGGCCAAGCCGGCACTGGCCAAGCCGCCGGTGCGCAAGCTGGCCAAGGACCTCGGCATCAGCCTGGCCGCGCTGGCGGGCAGCGGTCCGGACGGCTCGATCACCCGGGACGACGTGCAGCGGGCGGCGGCCGCGGATACCCCGGTCCGTTCGGCCCCTTCCGGAAACGGATCCCGGACGGCCACCTCGGCTACGCCCCTTCAGGTCCCCGGCGGCGAGGAGCGCATCGCTGTCCGCGGCGTGCGCAAGCACATGGCCGCGGCCATGGTGTCGAGCGCGTTCACCGCGCCGCACGTCACCGAGTTCCTGCAGGTCGACGTCACCGGGACGGTGGCCGCGGTGCGCCGGGTGCGGGAGCTGCCCGAATTCGCAGAGCTGCGGGTCTCGCCCCTGCTGTTCGTGGCCCGGGCGCTGCTCATCGCGGTGGCCAGGCACCCGCTCATCAACTCGGCCTGGGACGCCGCCGCCGAGGAGATCGTGGTCAAGCACTACGTGAACCTCGGCATCGCGGTGGCCGCCGAGCGCGGCCTGATCGTGCCGAACATCAAGCACGCGGACGCGATGGGGATGCCGGAACTGGCACGCGGCCTGCAGGTGCTGACCGAGACCGGCCGGGCGGGCAAGGCCACCCCTGCCGACCTGACGGGCGGCACGATCACGATCACCAACGTCGGGGTGTTCGGGGTCGACTCCGGCACCCCGATCCTCACCCCCGGCGAGACCGCCATCCTCGCGTTCGGGCAGGTCAAGGACGCGCCCTGGGTGGTCGACGGGCAGCTCGCGGTGCGCAAGGCGTGCACCTTGTCGCTCTCCTTCGACCACCGGATCGTGGACGGGGAACTCGGCTCGGCCGTGCTGCGCGACATCGGCTCGATGCTCGAGGACCCGGTCCGGATGCTCGCCTGGAGTTGATAACGCCAGTGTTGATAACGCCAGTGTTGATAACGTCTGGCCATGATCAGGCACGTGGTGATGTTCCGGTGGACCCCAGAGGCGACTGACGAGCAGAAGGAGCGCGTGGCGGCCGAGCTCAGCCGGCTGCCCGCGCTGCTGCCGGTGCTCCGCGCCTACCACATGGGCGCGGACCTGGGCGTCAACGAGGGCAACTTCGAGTGGGCCGCGGTGGCGGACTTCGACGACCTCGAGGGGTACCTGACCTACCGGGACAACCAGGAGCACCGGGCGATCATCGCGGAGTTCATCCGGCCGATCATCGCCGAGCGCGCCGCGGTGCAGTACGAGTTCTGAGCGAGTTCTGAACTAGAAGGCGCCCTCGGGCAGTTCCATCAGGTCCAGCGTGGTCTCCTCGGCAATCCTGCGCTCGACGGCCAGCCGGGGCAGCACGGTGGCGGCGAAGAAGCGGCCCGCGCTCAGCTTGCCCGTATAGAAGTCGCGGTCGGGATGACCGGCGCCGATCTCATCCAGCCTGCGCAGGGCGATCTCGGCGTGGGTCAGCAGCAGCCAGCCGATGACCAGGTCGCCCAGCGCCATCAGCAGCCGGGTCGTGTTCAGGCCCGCCTTGTAGATCTGTCCGGGCTGGTCCGCCGAACCCATCAGGAAGCCGGCCATGGCGCCCGCCATCGCCTCGACGTTCCCGGCCGCCTCGGCCAGCGCGGCCCGCTCGGCCTTGAGCCTGCCGTTGCCGCCCTCGGCGGCGGCGAACTCCTTGATCGTGCCGAGCAGCGCCCCGAGAGCCGTCCCGTTGTCCCGGATGATCTTGCGGAAGAACAGGTCGAGGCTCTGGATCCCGGTGGTTCCCTCGTACAGGCTGTCGATCTTCGCGTCCCTGATGTACTGCTCGATCGGGTAGTCCTGGAGGAACCCGGAGCCGCCGAGGGTCTGCAGGGACAGGGTGAGCATCTCATACGACCGTTCGGAGCCGACGCCCTTGACCAACGGCAGCAGCAGGTCGTTCAGGCCCGCGGCGGCCTCATCGGTCCGTCCCTGCGCGGCGGCGACCTGGAGGGTGTCCTGGATCGAGGCCGCGTAAAGCACCAGAGCCCGCATGCCCTCGACATACGCCTTCTGCAGCATCAGCATCCGGCGCACGTCGGGGTGAGCGATGATCGTCACCCGCGGCGCGGTCTTGTCCGTCATCTGGGTGAGGTCCGCGCCCTGGACCCGGTTCCTGGCGAAGTCGAGCGCGTTCAGGTAGCCGGTGGACAAGGTGGCGATGGCCTTGGTGCCGACCATCATCCGGGCGTCCTCGATGACCATGAACATCTGCCTGATGCCGTCGTGCACGCCGCCGACCAGGGTGCCGACCGCGGGCTGACCGGCGCCGAACGTCACCTCGCAGGTGGTGGAGGCCTTCAGGCCCATCTTGTGCTCGACGTTCGTGATCATGACACCGTTCCGCTCGCCCAGCGACCCGTCCTCGTTGACCAGGTACTTGGGCACGAGGAACATGGACAGGCCCTTGGTGCCCGGTCCGTGGCCCTCCGGCCGGGCCAGCACGAGGTGGAAGATATTGTCCGCCAGATCGTGCTCGGCGCTGGTGATGAAGCGCTTGACCCCCTCGAGGTGCCAGGTCCCGTCGGGCTGCTCGATCGCCCGGGTCCGGCCCGCGCCGACGTCGGAGCCGGCGTCGGGCTCGGTCAGCACCATGGTGGCGCCCCACTCGCGCTCGATGGCCTGCTCGGCGAACCTCTTCTGCCCGGGCGTGCCGAGGTCCCACAGCACCCGGGCCATGGTGTGCCCGCTGGTGTACATCCAGATCGCCGGGTTGGAGCCGAGGATCAGCTCGGCCATGGCCCAGTTCAGCGACCTTGGCGCCTCGGTCCCGCCCAGTTCGGCGGGCAGCGACAGCCGGAACCATTCGGCGTCCATGAAGGCGCGGTAGGACTTGCGCAGCGACTCGGGGATCCGCACCGAGTGCGTGGCAGGGTCGAACACCGGCGGGTTCCGGTCGGCGTCGGCGAACGACTCGGCCAGCGGGCCGGTCGCCATCCGCTCAAGCTCGCCGAGGATGCCGCGGACGGTCTCCTCGTCGAGTTCGTCGTACGGCGGCTGGCCGAGCAGGTCCTGGCGCCGCAGCACCTCGAACAGGTTGAACTGGATGTCCCGCAGGTTGCTCTTGTAGTGGCTCATCGCTGCACCGCCGTCTAACCGGGCCGTCTCACTGGCACGTTTACCCTGTACGAGACCTATGCTACCGGCTGGTAACTAATCCGACGAGCGCGGGCCTGGTGTTTACGACGGGGACACAAATGAACGCGCGCGTCACTTCTGGCCGCATGTCCCATTTTTAGGGTTTTCACATATTGTTGATCACCGGCGACTACGCTTCCGCTATGTGACAGACGTTCGCGACTCCTCGCCGGGCCTGCCCGCGCGAGGACAGGACTCGAACGTACCGTCGGAAACGCCGTCGCTGCAGGGGACGGGACGGGGAGCGATGCCGCCGCAAGGTCAATTCTCCGCCGGATCAGGTTCACAGGGAGCCGATTTCCCTGGTTATGGTCAGCCGGACAGCGAGGCGCTGGCCCGCAGGCAGCCGGCCCCGGGTTCTCATCCGCGTCAGCCGGGCTCGCCGCCCAGCCGGACGCCGGCCAGGCTGGTCGCACCCGGTGGCCGTCACCGGCGCGCGATGCCCGCTAGCCTCCCCGAGAGCGCCCCGGCCCTGGTCCTCGCGGTTCCCGACGCCGGCGAAGACGGGCTGGCCGGCGTGACCGCCGAGATCGCGACCGTGCTCCGGGTGGACAACCCGGCCCTGGATGTGCGCACGGCGCGGATCGAGGCCGGCGGCCGCGGCGACCCGGCCGGGATCCGGGCGGTGCTGGCCGAAGCAGCGGCCAGGCGGCCGGCCGGAGCCCCTTCGGCCGTGGTGATACCGCAGGTCGTGACGCCGCACCCGGCTAGCATCCGGGCGGTGCGGGAGGCCATCACCGCCAGCGGGGTCAACGCGCACATCGGCGAGGTATTCAACACCAACGCGCTGCTGGCCGAGGCGCTGCACCACCGGCTCGCCGACGCCGGGCTGGCCCGGGCCGACCGGGTGCGCATGTTCAGCATCACGACCTCGGCCGACGGCATCATCCTGGCCACCGTGGGCGGAGAGGAACCGGTCGGCACCGCCAGCGTCACCGCCTTCCTGCTCGCGGCGCGGCTCGCGCTCCCGGTGATGGCCGCCTCGATGGACGCCAAGCCTTCCATCGAGGACGCGGCGGCCCAGCTCCACGGCATGGGCGTGACCAGGATCGCCCTGGCCCCGTGCGTCATCGGGCCGGAGGCCGACCAGGCCGTCATCGCGGAAGCCGCCATGGTGATCGGCGCCAAGTACTGCGCGCCGCTCGGGGTGCACGGCAACGTGGTCAAGCTGATCTCGTCCGCCTACGGCCAGGTGCTCAACCAGCTGAGGCCCGCGGGACCCGACGCGCCGGTCAGCCCGCCGGGCGGACGGCACCGATAAGCCCGCCGGGCGCGTAGATGCTGTCGATGCGGACGAATGCGCCGGTAAAAGGCGCGTTCACCATCATGCCGTTGCCGATGTAGATGGCGACGTGGTGGATCGTGCTCGGGTCGGACGTGTTCGTGGCGTAGAAGAGCAGGTCACCGCGCTGTAGCTGGCTGAGAGGCACGTGCGGTCCCTCTTGCCACTGGTACCCGGTGTAATGCAGGAGCTGGACGCCCGCGTGCGCCCACGCCACCATGGTCAGCCCCGAGCAGTCGTAGGTGCCCGGACCGGCCCCGCCCCACTGGTAGGGCTTGCCCAGCTGGGTCAGCGCCCAGTTGGCTGCGATGTCGCCCTGGCTGGCCGAGGCGCCCGAACCCCACGCCCAGCTGGGTACCTGGCTCGAGCCAGACGGCCCGCCGGCCGCTGCGGCGGCCCGTTCGGCGGCCTGCGCGGCCTGTGCGGCCAGCGCCGCCTGCCTGGCCGCCTTCAGCGACGACGCCTTCGACTGTGCCGCGGCCAGCTCGCCGGCCAGCTTGTTCCGCTTGCCCCGCGTCCGCTTCACGAACGCCTGCTGCCTGGACACCGCGGCCTGGATGGCCACCTTGAGGTCGTTCGCCTCCTGCAGGTCGGCCTGCCTGGCCACCAGCAGCTTGTGCGCTTGCGCCCGGAACACCCTGGCTACCGCGTCGGCGGCCTGGTTTGCGGCCAGGATCTCGGTACCGGACTCGGCCAGGGCCTGGCCCATCCCGACCTGCCGCAGGTAGGCCTGCGGACCGTCGGCGTCGCCGAGCATGGCCGTCACCGGGCTGAAGCCGCCACCGGACTCGAACTGCTGGGCGGCCATGCGGGCCACCCGCAGCCGGCTGGCGGCCTGCTGCCGTTCCGCCTGGTGGAGCCTGGCCGCGGTGACCGCCTGCGCCGACGCGGCCCGCTGCTCGTTCACCTGGGCCTGGTCGTAGCGCTCGATCAGCACCTCGGCCTGGGTCTGCAGCCTGGTGAGCGCCGCGCTGGCGCCGGACAGCTTGCCCTCCTCGGTGCCGAGCGCCGCCTGATGCTGCCGCACCTGGTTCTCGGCCGCGTTGATCTGGGCCTGACTGGGCGGCTTGGGATGGCCATCCAGCCGCGGCCGAGCCTGGGCGGTGGCCGGCGGGCTGAGCGCCACGATCAAGCCGCACCCCACCACCACGCGCAAGCTGGCGTGTCTGCCGAGCCTGTTCTTACCCCTGCCCCTATTTTCCCGTGTCCTGCCCCCAGCGCCCCGTGCATCCCTCAAGCCCCTGCCACCCCCGGATCCCCACCCGTCACACTCCCCATGTTCCCGGCTACTAAGAGTAGTTATCCTCTTGCGTAATGTGATGTTAGTCTCGTCGCTATTGCCGCCAGGGCAAGGCAGGAATGTGATCCCGAGCACATCTGTTCGTGCGAATGATTCACTTAGAGGGCACGGCCAGGGCTATCGCTGGCCCGGCCCGCTGGCTGCGGTCAGCGGCGGAAAGGCTGGCAAGGAGGATCGGTGGAGGACGCCGAAGTTGTGCTCAGGCGGGCACCACTTTTCGAAGGGCTCGACGAGGATAGCGCACGGGCGCTCCGGCGGCAGATGTCTGACGTCAAGCTGTCCCGGGGCGAGCACCTCTTCCTGGAGGGACAGGACGGCGACCGGCTGTACGTGGTGCTGGAAGGCAAGATGAAGCTCACCCGGGCGGCGGCCGACGGCCGGGAGAACCTGATCAGCGTGATCGGGCCGGGCGAGATGTTCGGCGAGCTGTCGCTGTTCGACCCGCGGCCGCGGACCTCGTCGGCCAGCGCGGTCACCGACGCGACGCTCGCGGCGCTCGCCCATGACACGCTGCGCTCCTGGCTGCTCGAGCGCCCGGACGTTTCCATGCACATGCTGCAGGCGCTGGCCCGGCGGCTGCGCCGGGCCAACGACGTCGTGGCCGACCTGGTCTTCACCGACGTCCCCGGGCGGGTGGCGAAGAACCTGCTCGACCTGGCGGCCCGGTTCGGCGTGCAGGAACGCGACGGGCTGCACGTCCATCACGACCTGACCCAGGAGGAGCTGGCTCAGCTGGTCGGAGCGTCACGGGAGACGGTTAACAAAGCCCTGGCGGACTTCGCCGCCCGCGGCTGGCTGCAGATTTCGGCCCGTTCGGTACTCATCCTGGACACCGACCGCCTGCGCAAGCGCGCCCGCTAGCAAGCCCGGCCCCGGCGCGCCCGCCCGGCGCACCCCGGGAGTGCGCCACTTCATGATCGCGGGCAGTTTGCGGTGTTATGTGACCGAAACTGCCCGCGATCATGGTTCGGAGTCGGCGAGGTAGTCGAGCTGGGCGCGGACCGACCACTCGGCGGCCGGCCAGACCGACGGGTCGACGTCGGTGTAGATCATGGCGACGATCTCGGCGGGGGTCTTCGCGCCCGCGGCGAGGGCGGACCGGACCTGGTCCAGCCGTTCCCGCCGGTGCGACAGGTAGTAGTCGAGCGTTCCCAGCGGGTCGGTGAGCATCGGCCCGTGACCGGGAAGCAGCAGGCCGACCTCGCGGGCTCCGGCCAGGTCACGCAGCTGGGCCAGGCTGCGCAGGTAATCAGCGAGGCTCCCGTCGCCGGCGATGACCGTGGTGCCGCGGCCGAGTACCGTGTCGCCGGTGAAGAGCGCGCCGTCCGCGGGCAGCAGCAGGCACACCGAATCGGCGGAGTGGCCAGGGCTGGCCACGACCCGGAGCTCGCAGCCGGCCGCGGTGACCACGTCGCCGTCCGCGAGCCCCTCCGGGTCTCCGGGTCCCAGTCGGTGCCCTGGGTCGGCCGCCTGCACCGGCGCCCCGGTCAGCCCGGCGAACCGCGCCGCCCCGGCGGAATGATCCGGGTGACCGTGCGTCAGCAGGATCTTCGCCACCTGGCGGTCGCCCGCGACCGCCTCGGCGTGCACCCGGCGCAGGTGGTCCCCGTCGTCGGGCCCGGGGTCCACCACCACGACGGAGGACGAGCCCGGCTCGGCGATCAGCCAGGTGTTGGTGCCGTCCAGCGTCATCGGCGACGGGTTCGGCGCCAGCAGGCAGGTCGCCCGCGGCGTGCGGAACCCGTCGATACCCGGCGTCACCGTGGTCACCGGTTTTCCCGCTCCCGGCCGGCCTGGGACCCGGCCTGGGACCCGGTCTGAGGCCCGGTGTGGGGCAGGGCCAGCCGCACCCGCCCGTCCTCGACGATCACCTTGGGCAGCCGCGGCGTGATGACCTGGCGGCGGGCCAGGATCGCGGGTACATCGAGATGCCCGGCGAGCTCGCCCAGGGTCACCTCGGTGGGCGGCAGCAGGGTCATCTGGCCGGCCCGGGCGGCCTCCAGCGCCGACGCGGGCCGCAGCCAGGCGCCCGACTCGGACTCCCCGGGGTCCGCGTGACCCTCCGGCGCCGCCGTGGCCTCCTGCCCGGGCGGCAGGGCGGCGGCGAAGAACCAGGTGTCGAAGCGCCGCGGCGAGGCCTCCGGCGTGATCCAGCGGGCCCACGGGGTCAGCAGGTCGGTGCGCAGGACCAGGCCCCGGCGGCCGAGCACCTCGGCGAGCGAGGCGGACCCGGCCAGCAGGGCGTGCCGGTCGGCGGCCAGCACGGCGCTGTCGCTAATCAGGTCGTCGTGCGATGCTCCGGCCAGCAGCACGCCGGACTCCTCGAACGTCTCCCGGACCGCGGCGCTCACCAGCGCCCGGGCGCGGTCCGGCGGCACGTCGAGCAGGGCAGCGAACTCGGCCGGGCCGGGCCCGGCCCACCCGACGCCGGGATCCGTGTCGCGCGCGTCCACCGAACCACCGGGAAACACGTACGCTCCCGGCGCGAAGTCGAGTTCGGCGGTGCGGCGCAGCAGGAATGCCTCGACCCCGGATGCGTCCTGACGGAGCAGGATCACCGTGGCGGCGTCGCGCGGAACGGCCGGCGCGAGCCGCCCGTCGGCGATCTCGCGGGCCCGGTCGGCCAGCCCGCGCGGCACCACCGGGCCCGAACCCGTCATCCGGGGCTCGTTCATCGCTGCGGCCTCACCGGCGGCTCAGTCGCGGACTTCGGCGATCAGCTCGACCTCCACCGGCGAGTTCAGCGGTAGCTCGGCCACGCCGATCGCGCTGCGAGCGTGCCTGCCGTCCTCACCGAACACCTCGATGAGCAGCTCGCTCGCCCCGTTGATCACCTGCGGCTGGCCGCTGAAGCCGGGCGCGCTGGCCACGAAGCCGACGACCTTCACGATGCGCCGGATGTTCTCCAGGCCGCCGGCCGCGGACGCCGCGGCCGCGATCGCGTTCAGCGCACAGGTACGAGCCATCCGGGCCGCGTCCTCGGTGCTGACCTCGGCTCCGACCTTGCCGGTGCCGGCCAGTTTCCCGTCCGTCACCGGCACCTGCCCGGAGACGTACACGTACGGTCCTGTCCGCAGGGCCGGCACGTAGGCGGCGACCGGGGGTGTCACCGGCGGCAGCGCCAGCCCCAGGGCGGCCAGCCGCTCGGCCGGGCCGCTCATGGCTTCTCCCGCTTCATGTAGGCGACGAGCTGCTCGGAGTTGGGGCCGGGGATGACCGCCACCAGCTCCCACCCGTCGTCGCCCCAGTTGTCCAGGATCTGCTTGGTCGCGTGCACGAGCAAGGGCACCGTCGCGTACTCCCACTTTGGCATGGACTGACCTTACGCCTCGTCCTTCGCGGCCAGATCGGGGGCCGTGACCTCGCGCACCTCGGCGGGCACGGCGGCGCTTTCCACCTCGGGCACGGGCGGGATGGCCGGCTCCTCGAGCTCGGGCACGTGGGTGCTCGAGATGGCCGCCTCGGCCGCCGCCACCTCGGCGTCGCCGTAGTCCTCGATCTCCCTGGGCGCCTGGTGCTCGGGATCGGAAGGGCCGGGCGCCATCTTCTCGAAGAACCTGAGCAGCTCGACCGGGACCGGCATGACCAGCGTGCTGTTCTTCTCGCCGGCCACCTCGACCACGGTCTGCAGCAGCCGCAGCTGCAGCGCGGCCGGGTCGCGGGCCATCACGTTGGCCGCGGCGGCGAGCCGCTTGGAGGCCTGGTACTCACCGTCGGCGGTGATGATCCTCGCGCGGCGTTCGCGCTCCGCCTCGGCCTGCCGCGACATGGAGCGCTTCATGCTCTCCGGCAGCGACACGTCCTTGATCTCGACCCGCTCGACCCGGATGCCCCACGGGCCCTCGGTCGGCTCGTCGATGATCCGCCGCAGTTCCCGGTTGACGCTTTCCCGCTCGGCCAGCAGCTGGTCCATCTCGGACTGGCCGATGATCGAGCGCAGCGAGGTCTGCGCCTGCTGGGAGATGGCGAACATGTAGTTCTGCACGTTCACGGTGGCCTTGATCGGGTCCACCACCCGGAAGTACACCACCGCATCCACCCGGACGGTCACGTTGTCCCTGGTGATGCCGTCCTGGGCGGGCACGGCCATGGCGACGATCTGCATGTTGACCTTGGCCATCCGGTCGCCGATCGGCCGGATGGCGTGGAGCCCGGGGCCGCGCAGCTCGGGCAGGACCTGCCCGAACCGGTAGATGACGCCCTTTTCGTACTGCTGAATCACCTTGAGCGAGCGCGCAGCCGCGATTATCCCGAGTAGAACCAGGATCACGATTACGGCGAAGACTGCACTCACCGGGATCACCTCTCTTCCTTGGACCCCAGCGTAGTGACAAAAGGGTCACAGGTTGGCAGCCGCCCGCTGAACCATAAGGTATCGGAACGGAGATAGCCTCCGTGGGAGGAGACAACCGGAGGCAGCAAGGGCATGACCACGAGGGATACCGACTGGGATGGCGTGCGCCTGCACGTCGTCACGGGCAAGGGCGGCACCGGCAAGACCACGGTGGCGGCGGCCCTGGCACTGGCACTGGCCACCGCGGGCCGCAGGGTCCTGCTGATCGAGGTCGAGGGCAGGCAGGGCATCGCCCGGCTCTTCGACTGCCCGCCGCTCCCCTACGAGGAGCGCAAGGTCGCGATCGGGTTTGGCGCGCACGGGTCCGGCCAGGGCGGTGACGTGTACGCGCTGGCCGTCGACCCGGAAGGCGCGCTGCTCGACTATCTCGCGATGTTCTACAACCTGCGCCGCACCGGGAAGGCCCTGACCAGGCTCGGCGTGGTCGACTTCGCCACCACCATCGCCCCGGGCCTGTCCGACGTGCTGGTCACCGGCAAGGCGACCGAGGCGGCCCGGCGGCGGGTGAACCGCCGGGACGACAGCCACGTGTACCACTCGGTGGTGATGGACGCTCCGCCGACCGGCCGGATCAGCCGTTTCCTCGACGTCAGCACCGAGATCTCCGCCCTGGCCAAGGTAGGCCCGATAAAAACGCACTCGGACACGGTGGCGCGGGTGATCAGGTCGCCGCAGACGGCGGTGCATTTCGTCACCACGCTCGAGGAGATGCCGGTGCAGGAGACCCTGGACGGCCTCGCCGACCTGCACGAGCGGACCGGCGGCGCCATCCGGCCCGGCGGCATCTTCATCAACATGGCCCGCCCGGCCATGCTCGACGACGCCGACCTGGCCGCGGCCGCCAGCGGCTCGCTGGACGTCACCGAGCTCGCCCTCAGCCTGAAGGCGGCCGGTATCAGCAACAATCACGGGCTGGCCGCCGACCTGATGACCGAACTGAAGGAGCACGCGCTCCAGGTGGCGCTGCAGAACAGGGAGCGGGACGAATTGCTCACCTCCGGGCGCCCGCACTACGAGCTGCCGATGATCCCGGAGGGGATCGACCTGGCCAGCCTGTACCAGCTGGCCGCCGCGCTCAGGGAACAGGGAGCAGCATGAGCGCGCCCCGGCTGGACATGGACCGGCTCATCGACGACCGGCGGACCAGGATCATCGTCTGCTGCGGGTCCGGTGGCGTCGGCAAGACCACGGCCGCGGCTGCCATCGGCCTGCGCGCCGCCGAACGGGGCCGGCAGGCCTGCGTGCTCACCGTCGACCCGGCCCGCCGGCTGGCCCAGTCCATGGGCCTGACTTCGCTGGACAACACCCCGCGCGAGGTGGACGGGGTGGATACCGGCGGCGGCGGCAGCCTGCACGCGATGATGCTCGACATGAAGCGGACGTTCGACGAGATCGTGGAGGCGCACGCCGACCCCGACCGGGCCGCGCAGATCCTGGCCAACCCGTTCTACCAGTCGCTGTCGTCCAGCTTCGCGGGCACGCAGGAGTACATGGCCATGGAGAAGCTCGGCCAGCTCAGGCACGCCGACGAGTGGGACTTCATCGTGGTCGACACCCCGCCGAGCCGGTCCGCGCTCGACTTCCTGGACGCGCCGCAGCGGCTCAGCCGGTTCCTCGACGGCCGGCTGATCCGGCTGCTGACCGCCCCGGCCAAGACGGGCATGTCGGCCATGCGGGTGCTGAACGCCGGGTTCGCCATAATGACAGGCGTGCTGACTAAGATCCTCGGCGCGCAGGTACTCAAGGACGCGCAGACGTTTGTCACCGCGCTCGACACCATGTTCGGCGGCTTCCGTGAGCGCGCCGAGGCGACGTACCAGCTGCTGCAAGCGCCGGGCACCGCGTTCCTCGTGGTGGCCGCGCCGGAACCGGACGCGCTGCGCGAGGCGTCCTACTTCGTCGAGCGGCTCGACTCCGAGCGCATGCCGCTCGCCGGGCTCATCCTCAACCGGGTGCATACCTCGTCCGCCGGACGGCTGAGCGCCGCACGGAGCCTGGCCGCCGCCGAGACACTGGAAATGCAGGACAAGCCGAACGGGTCTGGCTCGGACGCCCCCCGCTACTCGATCGCCGTGGCGGCGCTGCGCATGCACGCGGAGCGGATGCACCTGAGCAAGCGGGAGCGGCGGCTGGCCGAGCACTTCACCTCGGCTCACCCGGCCATCCCCGTCGCGGAGGTAATCGCCCAGCCCGAGGACGTTCACGACCTCGACGGGCTGCGGGTGGTCGGCACGATACTGTCCCGGCAGGACTCGTAGTCCTGCCGGGACAGCATGAGTAGCCCTTGATCAGTCGATTCGGGATCCGGCCCGGCCACGCTGCCTAGGCCGACGCTGAGCGACTCTGCTCAGCTAGTACTGCTCAGCTGGCACTATTTCAGCTGGCGACGAGCTCGTCGAGAGACTGCCGCTCGTACTCCTCGCGGGCGCGCTCGAGCAGTTCGCGCCACGAGGTCACATCGGGGCGCCGGCGGAGCAGCGCCCGGCGCTCCCGCTCGGTCATACCACCCCAGACACCAAACTCGATTCCGTTGTCGAGCGCATCCGCAAGGCACTCCGTGCGAACCGAGCATCCCCGGCAGATCAGCTTGGCGCGATTCTGCGCTGCTCCCTGGACGAACAGTTCGTCAGGGTCGGTTCCCTTGCATGCGGCGCGTGTGGTCCAGTCAGTGATCCACATGTGCCCACTCCTCTTGATCGTCGAGCACGAGTACCCGACGGTCGTCTCGATGGGGTTGCGATCCCGGGGCGAGTGCGTGCGGCCGCGCTGCCACGGTTATCTGTTCGTGATCCAGCAACTTACGGAAGTCCGGCCGCGATGCCAAGACCCCGGCATGGCCATTTACCAAATAGTTCTCACGGGCTATATGCACGTCGAAAAATAGTCACTCTCTGGAGGTGATCATGTTCTTACCGTTACATCTGGGGCATTTTGGTCCGCAGATGGCAACTTAGGGTAATACTTCCGATTTATCTGAGGCTCGGCGAGGTTCGTGAGCCTCGATTGATGCGGGCCCCGATGCCCGGTACGTAGGCACTGGATAGTTGCCAACGCGGCGTACGCTAAGTCGCGTGCATGGCATAGAGACGATTTTCACCCGGACGAGCCTACTCGGACGGCTCGTCGCGTTTGCCATCGCCGGCGGGGTGCTGGCGGCGGCCATGGTGATCCCGGTGGTGGCCGCGACCGGGGTCCTGGTCAGGAACGAAGCCGACAAGTTCACCACCTTGTCGCTGACCAGCGCGGGCCTGCCCCAGCGCTCGGAGATCCTGGACCGGTACGGTCACTTCCTCGCCTACGTGTACGGCGTCGACGTGCCTTACTACAACAGCACCACCAGCGCGAGTTCGCTGCACTACTTCGGCTGGGACCGGCAGCCGGTCGGCTACGACCAGATCTCGCCCAACGTGGCGAACGCGGCCGTCGCCATCGAGGACTCCAGATACTGGCAGCACGGCGCGATCGACCTTCGCGGCACCATCCGGGCCGCGATGAACGATCTCCAGCACAAGCCGGTCCAGGGCGGTTCCACCATCGCGCAGCAGTACGTGAAGAACGTGCTCCTGCTCGAGGCGGAGAAGGCGGAAAACAGCCAGGCTCTGCAGGCCGCGAACGCGGAGACGCTGAGCCGCAAGCTGAACGAGCTGCGGATGGCGGTGGCCGCCGAGCACCAGCAGTCCAAGCAGCAGATCCTGGCTGGCTACCTGAACAACGCCTACTTCGGCAACCTCGCCTACGGGATCGAGACCGCCGCCGAGACGTACTTCGGCACCAGCGCGGCGAAGCTGTCGGTGACCCAGGCCGCCACCCTGGCCGGCATCGTGGAGAACCCGCATAAATACGATCCCGTCCAGCATCCCGCGGTGGCCCTCGAGCGGCGCAACACCGTGCTGGCCAGGATGGCCCAGACCAACAACGGGCTCACCGCCGCGGAGGCCACGGCCGCCGAGGCCAAGCCGCTCGGCCTGAAGGTCTCCATCCCCGAGAGCGGCTGCCAGTCCAGTTCGGTGGGCTCGGCCGGCTTCTTCTGCCAGTACGTGGAGGAGGTCTTCCTGCACGACCCGGCCTACGGCAAGACCCCGATGGAGCGGGCCAAGATGCTCGCCACCGGCGGCCTGAAGATCTACACCACGCTGAACCCGCAGGACCAGCAGGCGGCGAACACCGCGGTGAACTACGTGGAGCCCGCCAATAGCAAGTACTGGAACCCGGGCCGCAACGCGGACACCGAGGCCGTGGTGCAGCCAGGTACCGGCCAGATCATGGCGATCGCCGAGAACCGGCCGTACGGCACGAGCCGCGGCCAGACCGAGATCAACTACGCGGTGAACACCGCGTACGGCGGCAGTTCCGGAGTCCAGACCGGTTCCTCGTCCAAGCTGTTCACCCTGATCACGGCGCTCAAGCAAGGCATGCCCTTCGGCGCCACCATGCACGCACCTGGCAGCACCACCGTTACCGGCTACACCAACTGCCAGGGCGGCCCGGCCGGCTACTTCCAGGGCCAGGCGGGCGCGTTCAACGTGACGAACGCGGAAGGCCCGCAGTCCGACTCCAACCAGTCGCTGTACACCGGCACCGTCCAGTCCGTCAACGTGTACTTCGCCGAGCTCGAGCAGAAGGTCGGCCTCTGCGACGTGGTACGCACCGCGGCCAGCATGGGCATGACCAGGGCCGACGGCACCTCGCTGCTCAAGCAGGACGGCGGCCAGGACTCCGCTGACAACATTCCCTCGTTCACGCTGGGCTCGGTCAACGTCGCGCCGCTGTCCATGGCGGCCGCGTACGCCACCGTCGCGGCGCGCGGCATGTACTGCGCGCCGGTCGCCATCGGCAAGATCCTCGACAACACCGGCGAGAACCTGTCCGTGCCGTCGGCCAACTGCCACCGGGCCTTCCCCGCGGTGGTCGGCGACGCCGTGAGCTATATCCTGCAGGGCGTCCTGACCAGCGGAACCGCGTCGAACATTGGCGGCCTGGCCGGCCGCCAGGCGGCGGGCAAGACCGGTACCTCCAACGTGGAGGGCGGCGGCGGCACCCCGTACGCCGCCTTCGGCGGCTACACGCCCAGCCTGGTGGGATACGTCTCGGTGTTCAACCCCATCTCCCCGACCGGCAGGACGATGACCGGCTACACCGCCTGCTACCGGACGGAAGGCGGCGGCTTCCCGTCATGCCCGGGCGAGATGTTCGGCGCGAACGCGCCCGGGTCGACCTGGCACATGACGTTCGACCACGCCGCCCTCGGCAAGGTCACCTACTTCGTGCCGGTCCCGCCGGACAGTCCGCTCTGGGGCCAGGGCAACGGCCAGGTGGTCCAGCAGCCGAAGAAGCCGAAGAAGGGCCACGGCAACGGCAACGGCGGCGGTAATGGCGGTAACGGGGGCGGCGGTAATGGCGGTAACGGCGGCGGTAACGGCGGCGGCGGAGGAGGTAATGGCGGCGGCGGCCACGGCTGAAGGTGACGACTGATGGAGTACCGGCTGCTCGGGCTCAGCGGCTGCGCGGTGTCCGCGCTGGCGCTCGGCACGCTGACGTTCGGCAACGAGGCCAGCGAGGCTGACTCCTTCGCCCAGCTCGACCGGTTCGTCTCGGCGGGCGGAACGCTGATCGACACCGCCGACGTCTACGCGGACGGCCGGTCCGAGCAGATCATCGGCCGCTGGCTGGCCGCCCGGCCGGAAGCGCGCGAGCGCGTGGTGATCGCGACCAAGGGCCGCTTCCCGACCACCGAGGACCCGAACGGGCACGGCCTTTCCCGGCGCCACCTGGCGGGCGCCCTGGACGCGTCGCTGCGGCGGCTCGGCGTCGAGGCCATCGACCTCTACCAGCTGCACGGCTGGGATCCGCTGACGCCGGTCGAGGAGACGCTGCGGTTCCTCGACGACGCGGCGCAGGCTGGCAAGATCGGTTACATCGGCCTGTCGAACTTCCTCGGCTACCAGATCCAGAAGTACGTCGACCTGGCCGACGCGCACGGGCTGATCCGCCCGGTGACCGTGCAGCCGCAGTACAACCTGCTGACCCGCGCGATCGAATGGGAGGTCGGGCCGGCCTGCCAGGCCGAAGGCCTGGGCCTGCTGTCCTGGTCCCCGCTGGCCAGCGGCTGGCTGACCGGCAAGTACCGGCGGGACGAGCCGCCCGCCGCGGGCACCAGGCTGTCCGACCAGATGGACCAGGGCATGCGGATCTGGAACGAGCGCGGGCACCTGGAGCGCAACTGGCAGGTCATCAACGCGGTCCGCAAGGTCGCCGAGGGCCGCGGTGCCTCGATGTCACAGGTGGCGATCGCCTGGGTGCTGGCCCGTCCGGCGGTCCGTTCGGTGATCCTCGGCGCCCGTACCCTGGCCCAGCTCGATGATAACCTCGCAGCCGGCGACCTGGACCTCAGCGAGTACGAGACCCGGCTACTCGACGAGGCCAGCGACCCAGGCGCCCCGGACTACCCCTACGGAGAGCGCGGCCAGACCCAGCGGGACCGCCGGATCTCCGGCGGCCGCTTCTAGGCTGCGTCAGCCGGCGCCCAGGCGGCGGCGGACCTCCGCGGCGACCCGGCCCCCGTCGGCCCGGCCCGCCACCCGCGGGGTCAGGGTCTTCATCACCTGGCCCATGCCCTTCATCCCGGTCGCGCCGGTCTCGGCGATGGCCGCGCTGACCAGTTCGGCGAGTTCATCGTCGCTGAGCTGTGCGGGAAGGTAGTCCGCGAGGACGTCTCCCTCGGCTCGTTCGGCCGCTGCCTGCTCGGCCCGGCCGGCCGCGCCGAACGCCTCGGCCGCCTCCCGCCGCTTCCTGGCCTCGCGGGTGAGCACCTTCACGATCTCCTCGTCGCTCAGGTCGCGGGCCGAAGCGCCCGCCACCTCCTCGTTGGTGATCGAGGTCAGCGCCATCCGCAGGGTGCGCATCCGTACCTGATCGCGCGCGCGCATCGCGCTGTTCAGGTCCGCGCGCAGCCGGTCTTTCAGTTCAGCCACACGCCCATCCTAGGAACTGGGCCGCGGCGGCGAGCGGTCAGTGGCATGCCTGGCCTCATGGCACCATGGGACCGTGAGATTGCGAACTCTTATCCCGGTCACAGCCGCCCTCGGCGCCGCCGCGGTCGGCTACGCCACGGTGATCGAGCGGAACTGGTTTGCCCTGCGCCGGTACGAGGTTCCGGTACTGCCGCCGGGTGCGACGCCGCTGCGCGTGCTGCACATCTCGGACACGCATCTCACTCCCGGCCGGAAGCGGCTCATGGCCTGGGTCAGGGCACTCGACGAGCTCGACCCCCATCTGGTGATCAACACCGGGGACTCCATCTCGCACCAGGAGTCGGTCCCGGGTTTCCTCGACGCCCTCGGACCACTGCTCGACCGGCCCGGCGTCTTCGTGCTCGGCTCCAACGACATATACGCGCCCGAGCCGCACAACCCGGCGCGCTACCTGATGGGGCCGAGTTCCCGCTGGCGGATACGGAAGGAACCCGACCTGCCCTGGGAGAAGCTCCGTGACGACCTGACCGCGGCGGGCTGGCTGGACCTCAACAACCAGCGCGGCCGGCTGACCGCCGGCGGGCTCGACGTCGCCCTGGCCGGAGTGCACGACGCGCACGCCAAGCGTGATCGCTACGAGAAGGTCGCGGGCCCGGCCGACCCGGCCGCCGACCTGCGCATCGGGGTCATGCACTCACCCGAGCCGAGACTGCTCGACCTGTTCGCGGCGGACGGCTATGACCTCCTGCTCGCCGGGCACACCCACGGCGGGCAGCTGTGCCTGCCGTTCTACGGCGCGCTGGTCACCAACTGCGGGATAGATCGCGAGCGAGTCCGAGGGCTGCACAGGCACCCCGCGGACGGACGGGCCTGGCTGCACGTTTCGGCAGGTCTGGGCACGTCGCCGTGGGCCCCGGTCAGGTTCGCCTGCCGTCCTGAGGCCAGCCTGCTCACTCTCACCCCGCGCGAATCCGGCTAGGTCATCTCCGCTCGGCGGGCGCCCGGCGCAGCAATGCGCGAGCAGGCCCGCGCTTCCGCTAGACTGTCGAAGTCTCGCGCGGTACCGGAAAGGTTCGCGCGGGCGGGGTGTAGCGCAGCTTGGCAGCGCGCTTCGTTCGGGACGAAGAGGCCGCCGGTTCAAATCCGGCCACCCCGACCCAGGTCACAGGCCACCTCCCATGCGCCTGCGGCGCCGCTGATCTCCCAGGCTCACAAGTCATCCGCGCGCTGCTGAAGCGGCCGCACTTCGATCGTGCCGATCCGGGCGACCGGGTGCCGGGATGCTACCGCGATCGCCTCGTCGAGATTCGCGCACTCAATTATGTCGTAGCCGCCGATTTGCTCCCTGGTCTCGGCGAACGGTCCGTCAGTGACCAGCACCTCCGAGGCACGCAGGCGTACCGTTCTCGCCTCGTAGACCGGCTCCAGGTAAGCACCGTGCACGGCCACGCCGTCCCGGATCGTCTGTTCGATCCAGGCCGAGGTGGAGGCCTCCACCTCCGCCGCCTGATCGAGGCTCAGTTCGATACCCTCATCGACGCAATGAAGCAGCATGTAGCGCACGGCTCCTCCGGTCCTGTACTCGATGGTTCCGGCCGGGCGTTCGGCGCCCCTGCCCCGCGGCAGGTGTCAGCCTGCTGCCCGCAGATATGCTGCCGCATCGGCATCGGCATCGGCATCGGCTAGCCGAGCAGAACGTCCTAGCTTTGATCGCAGGCCCGCCGCGGCGCGCACCTTGCCGCGGGCCTGGCTGAACGATCCTGAGATGGCGGCGGCGAGTTGGCCGAGCCGCTCATCGGCGGCACGCTGCTCAGAGGTCGTGTTGGCGCGCGCTGTGTCCCATAGCTGAGAACTCTGGTACGGCATCATGGCCTGCTCCTCCAGCATCGCGTTATGCCTGCCAGGCACCCCGGTAACGACCCGCGGTTGCCGTCTGTCATCAGCACGACGAACGGCAATGCCCCGAATGGACAGCGGCGCCATACCGCGCGGGGCCCGAAGCGCGCGGTAGCGAACTTCGCAGAATGCCGGGACCGTCCTCCACGGCTTCGCGTGCTTAATGATCTCAGGTGAACCTGCGTAAAATTCCAGGTGAACTACGCGATGACCTGGGCAGCCAGATCCCCGCAGGGCTCTATCCACGTCATCCGCAGGAGCACAGGGAAACAAGAACTGTCCAGGTCAGCCGGGCAAACTGACGACAAGTTCGAGGGCGAGTTGATGGTCAAGGGCGCCGCGGGAAGCATCATCGAGTGGGTGCGTCCGCACGTACCCGAATCCAGCGACGGAATTCTGACCTCGGCCGGGATCTGCGAAGGATTCGCCGGCGCCGGCGTCGGCTCGAGCGTGCTCATATTCGCCGGGTTCGCCGGGCTCGTGGCCGGGACACTCGCCATGGGCGCCGTCGAGTACTCCAAACTACGTGCCGAGCGCGACCAGCAGGTGGCCCAGCTGGCCAGGGAACGAGTCCAGATCGAGACCGCGCCCGATGCGGAACTCGATGAGCTGACCCAGCTGTACGTGTCCCGTGGTCTTTCCCCTGGCCTCGCCAGACAGGTCGCAATCGAACTGACTGCTCACGATGCGCTGGCAGCGCATGCCGAGGCGGAGCATGGCATCACGCTCGCCTCCCTGACTTCTCCGCTCCACGATGCGCTAGCGGTCGGCGTGGCGTTCGCGGCGGGCGCCATGCTTCCCTGGCTGGCCATGGTGCTGATACCCGGGCCGTCGAGAGCGCCTGTGACCTTCGTAATCGTGCTGCTGGCATTGGCGTTGACGGGTTGGATCTCGGCGCGGATGTCGGACGTCCACCCGGTGCTTCCGATAATACGCACGGCAGGGATCGGTGTTCTGTCGATGCTGATCACTTACATCGCTGGTCTGGTGCTCCATCCGTGATATCTACGGCTGGAGCAGCCTAGGGCTGAAACCACAGCCTGTAAACGATGAATGACGGTACTCCGACGAGAGGGCCGAGATCATCCGGGAAGAGCCGCAGCGCCTCAGCTGACGGCTGCGGCTCGGCGACCCGGTCCACCTTGAACCCGGCGTCCGCGAATGCGCCGAGGGAAGCCGCCAGCGGCCTGCGCCAGAACTGCTGTGTCACCTCGACGTCGGCCTTGCGCCAGGTATCGGATACCAGCTCGGTGTCGAAGTAGCCACCACCCTGGTGAGGGCTGCGCGGCCCGAATGGGTGATCGAGGGAGATAACAGCCCAGCCGCCGGGCCGGAGGGCTGAGGCGAACGACCGCAGCGGAACGCTCCAGTCTGCGACGTAGTGCAGCGCAAGGGAGCAGGTGATGCCATCGAGCGACCTGGGTTCCAGCGGCAGTGGCTTGGCTAGGTCGGCGACTAGGAACCGGCCCCGTCCGGCGCAGCGAAGCTCAGCTTCCCCGATCATCCGGGGGCTAATGTCGACGGCGACGATATCGGCGCCCTGTTCTAGTAGCCACTGTGCCTGCGCTCCGGATCCGCAGCCTGCATCCAGCACGGCGGCACCATGCAAGTCGCCGGGTACCAGTGACCTGAGAGCAGGCCGCTCCAGGAGCCCGTTAAATGGCCCTTCGTCGGTGGTCGATGACCACACTGCCGCCAGCCGGTCGTATGCCTCACGGGTTCGCAGCGTGTGCTCAGCTTGGTTGTCTGGCATGTCAGTGGTCACCGGCAGAGCTTAGCCAGGGTCTGTCCAGACTGTGCGACGCAGCGTAAACTCCCGTCCCGAGTAGCGTCGCCGGGCAAGGTCCTCGAGGTCGATGTCAGCCGGAGGACAACACTCCAGCGGGCCAGGCGCAGGGGGGACGCGGACCGGCGCAGCCGCACCCAGGGGAGGGGCAGTTATGCGAGTCATGGCTAAGATCACGATCCCGGTCGAGTCCGGTAGCCGGGCGGTCAAGGACGGGAGCATCGCGCTGACGTACGGGCGCGGCCACTATGGGTACCGGGCATCCAGGGTCGTGGTGACGCGTCCGGTGGCGATGTCGTAGACGTGGCCGGACACGCTCACCTTCGGTGAGAGCAAGGGCGAGGCGAGCAGGCGCTCGACGTCGGCCTTGACGGTGGTATGCGGGTCGGCGACCGCGGAGGCGCCCAGTGCCGCCTCCGGGACTCCGGTCGCGTCGGCGGCCCGGCGCCGGAAATCAGGGTCGGCGAGAAAGCCGGTTCCGCACTGCGTGTGGTGAACGACCGCGACCTCGAACAGCGTGTCCGCCGGGCCCTCGCGGCCGAACAGCTGCTCTGCGAGGAATGCCAGGTAGGCGATGTCGTCGATGACGGCCGGGGTGACGCGTCCTCCCGCGTTGCGGATGACGGGAGCGTCTGCGAGCTGAAGTCCGAGGACGATGGCGGGGTCGACCCGGTGGTCGAGGCAGGTGACGACGAGCACCTGCGCTGTGGGCAGGCCGAGCGCCACCGGGGTGTAGGTACGGGCGAACTGCTCGTTGCGGCCGAGCAGGGGGGTCATCCTGGTCATGCTGGTTCCGTTTCGTGTCGAGGGGCCATCTCGGCGGTGGCGGGGACCGGGGTGCCCACGCCGTGGCGGACCGCGATGTCACGGATGGCCGCGGCGAGGAGGTCCGGGTGTTCGCTGGTGGTCAGGTGGCCGCCGGGAAAGGTCAGGACTTCGGCCTGGGGCACCCGCTCGCGGGCGGCCGGGATCTGCCGGTGCTCGTAGGGGTCCTCGTCGCTGCCGCCGACGTAGAGCCCGACCGCGCCGTCTAGCTCGCGGGCGATCGCGGCCAGATCCCAGCGTTGCGCGTGGCGGCCGTGCTCGCTGACGAACCCCGCGGCGTTGTGCAGGAACGCCGCTCCGTCCCGGCGGGTGACCGACGACCATAGCTCGCCGAGTTCTTCCGGGGCGGGACGGTAGCCGCGGGAGTACATGCGCGCCTGCGTCATCGCAGTGGCGAACACGCGCGGCGAGCGCTGCGCCCGCTGCATTCCAAGTGCGCCCAGCGGGGTGCGCAGCAGCGGCGTACCCCGCCACGGGTGCGTGTGCGCGTCAGCGAACAGGCCGCCGTTCACCATGAACGCGGCCGTTATCACTGGCCCGGCGGTGCCGCGAGAGGCGGCCCGCTCCGGCTGGCGGCGTTCCGGCTGGCGGCGCAGCAGTTCGAGCAGAGCCAGTGACGTGTAGTCGAAGGTGACGACGACGGTACGGCGCACACCGTGGTACCGCCATAGCGCCTCGACCAGGTCCGCGCGCTCGAAGGTGGAGTACGGGTAGTCCCGGGGCTTGTCCGAGTCACCCTGCCCCACCGGCTCCGCGTACAGCCGCGGGCCGAGGTCGTCACCGAGCATCCGGTCCACCTGCGCCCAGCCGTAGGAGCCGTCCGGGAATCCGGGCAGCAGCGTGAGCCAGATCGTGTCCGCGTCCCGCTCCGCGCCGGCGACGCGCTCGAAGACCCGAAGCGCGCCCGGGGTCGCGACGGCCTCCTCCTCGGTCAGCACGCGCGCAGATTCCGGGTCGTACGGGATCCGCTGCCCGCCGCCGAACCATTCCGCCGCCGTTACCAGCGCCTGGTCCCGCCGTGGCGGATCCGTCGTGTTGTACCTGCCCATCGGGAGCCTCCCTCAGTATTTAGTGGACACTGTACACATTAATCAAGATTGTGGACGCTGTCCACTTTGTTATCCTGTCGCCGTGACGGCCAGCCGATCAGCAGAGGTGAAAGACCAAGCTGTCGCGGAGCGACGGCGGCGTCCGCGAGGCGCCGTCCGCGACGGCCTGGTTGCCGCGGGGCTCGAGCTGGCCCGGACCGGCGGCCCGGACGCCGTGGTCCTCCGTGAAGCGACCCGGATGGTGGGCGTGGTGCCTAATGCCGCTTACCGGCACTTCGCCGACCGTGACGAGCTGCTGGCTGCGGTCTGCGCGGCGGCGATGGGCGAGCTCGCCGACCGCATGGCCGCCGACGTCGCCCGCGTGCCCGGCGAGCACGGCGATGCCGCCGCGGCCCGCCGGCGACTGGGCGCGATCGGTACCGCGTACCTGGAATTCGCTCGTGAGGAACCGGGGTTGTTCGCGACCGCGTTCGCCTTGCCCCAGCAACACGGCTACGGCGCCCCGGACGACGGGACCGGGCGGGACCGCACGCCCCTTGGTCAGCTCCGCACCGTGCTCGACGAACTGGTCGACGCCGGCGTGCTCCGCCGGCAGCGCCGCGACGGCATCGAGTACCCCATCTGGTCCGCGGTGCACGGGCTGGCCGTGCTCGCCGGGCAAGGCCCCCTGCGCGACATCCCTGATGCCACCCGGCGGCACCTCGACGAGCTGACTCTGACCTTCATCGGCGAGGGCCTGGCCTGATCAGGCTAGTTCAGTAGCGAAGCTCCGCTACGACCCCGTAGTGGTCAGATATCTGGTCCTGGTCAGGCGGGCGGACGCCGAGCCGCGCGCATCGGATCGGGTGCCCGACGCCGTGGCGCCGCGGCCAGGCGGAGAAGATGTAGTCGAAGCGCCGGTTGGGGTACAGGCCGATAGCGGCAAGGGGATTGCTGTTGGACCAGGTATAGCCGGGAGAGCCGTCTCCTGCCATCTCCCAGCTGTCGTAGAAGACCAGGCCGGGACTCGCGGGGGCGGAACGGCCGGTGAGCATCCTGATCTCGTCGGAATCGGGCCCGGCGTTGAAATCACCGCAGACGATGACGAGATCGCGCTTCGGAGCGACTTCCTTGACGAACGACTCCAGCTGCCTCACCTGGGCCTGGCGGATGCCGCTGGCATCGAGTGGATAGTCGAGCACCACCGCGAACAGCTGGATGGTCCCGCGCTCGCCATCCACCACGACATGCACGACCTCCCCGAAGCCCGCGCCGTCTTCCGAGCGCAACGGGAGACGCTGCGGCTCACTCATCGGCCACCGGCAAACCAGGCCGATTCCCGAGACCCAGTCCTCCTGCTCCCAGTCACCCGTGAAATGGTGGTACGGCAATCCGAGCCTGCGGGCAACCCGCTCAGGCTGGCTCGATTCGCCGCAGCGCCAGGCTTCTACCAGGCAGATCACGTCGGGCTCGACCTCGGCGAGGGTGTCCTCCAGGGCGGTCTGCCGAGTCTCCCACCGCGGCCCGTACCGCCCCCAGACATTCCACGTGACCACCCGGACGGCCGACTCCGCCAGCGAGCCATACGGGGCATAGGGATCGAAGGCCACACGGCAAGTATCGCAGTGGATACGGCGACGTCGCCCGGCCTGCCTGGCACGGCGGTGCGTACGATCCGGCTGTGACCGAAACGTGGAAGCCCTCGGCGCCGGGTATCTTGCGTCTGCCCTCGGGCAGGCTGGTGCGGGGCCGCGGGCTCAGCCGCCCTTTGCCGGACGGTCCCGTCCCGGCCCTCGGCGTCTACCTGCTCGGACGGCGCCCGCCCGTCGTGCCGTGGGAATCGCGCTGGCTCCTGTGGCGGGACTTCCGGCTGCCTGCCGTCGAGGCCGAGGTGCTCCCCACGCTGACCGAGGCCTGGCGGCGCGCCGTGGCCGAACGGGTCGAGATTGCCTGCGCGGGCGGCCACGGGCGCACCGGCACCGCGCTGGCCTGCCTGGCCATTCTCAACGGCGTCCCGGGCACCGATGCCGTCGCGTTCGTCCGCGAGCACTACGACCCGCACGCTGTCGAGACGCCTGGTCAGCGCCGCTATGTCGCCCGCTGGCATACGGCGCGTACGGGGCGTACGAACATGGGTACATGAGCACAGACGGTCCCTCCGGCCAGCCGGAGGAGGAGCCCGATCGGCCGCGTGAAGACTGTCCAGCCAGTGAACCCGCCGACCATCACGCGTCATCGCAAATCCGGCCCGAGACGCGCACCCGGCAGGACTACTACGACGTCCTCAGGTCCGGGCGCGGTTACGAAATCGTCAGCTTCGCGGCATTGATGGGCGCGCGGCCCGCCTCGCAGCGTCACGAGTGGGAGATACCGCTAAGCCGGGGCGAGGTCGACCACTGCGGCCTCGGCGTGATCGATGAGCGGGCCAAGAGGTTTTCGGCAGCGGAACGCCGCATCGCAGAACACCTCGCCGACCCGGGCCCGGCGGTAGTTTCAGTGTCCGAAGGCTTCGGAATCTACGGACGCACAGCCGATGCGCGCATGAACGGTATACCTGTCGAGTTCAAGAGCCTTGATCCGGGCGCGAGCGACCGGACGGTCAAGGCGGCTCTCAACAGCGCCAAGGGGCAGGCCCGGCATGCCGCGATCGACGCCCGCGACTCCGGCCTGACCGAGGACCAAGCCCATCGCGGCATTCGGCGATTCATTGGAACCCCGCATGGGAACCGGCTCGACGCCGTGCTGATCATCGGGGACAACTACACCATCGACTGGAAGCGAGCCTGCTAGTCATGTCACGGCAGACATTCATCTTCGTCGGCACTCAGGCCAGGGACCCTGACCTGGTGCACCTGGTCGAACAGGCGCTCGGCGGGACCTTCAGGTCCGAAGAGGGGAGCGACCCCTACATCCGGGTCGGCACGATGGCGGTTTACGTCGGCGGGCACGAGTTCGATGACGACGACATCGCCTGGCCGGGCGGTTCGGACATCCCGCTGCGCAGCATGTACCCGGCCATGATCGAGTTCCGTGATACCGGCGGCGACCAGCAGCGCCAGCAGGCGGTCGCCGGGCAGGTCTTCGCCGCTCTGGAGTCGGCGGCCCGGTGGCACGCCGTGTACATCGACGATATGCAGAAGGTGCTGGACGGTTATCAGCCGCCTGGGGACGGGCCATTTCCCGCCAAATGATCAGCCGGTAATATAGGTTGTTTCTGCCGGGCATTCACCCATCGGGAGCCAGCCATGTTGCGCCGCATTCCGGTGATCGCCGCTTGTGCCGCCACGCTAGCATTCAGCGCGCTTCCAACATCTGCGGCGACCAGCCATGTTCATCGTTTCGGCATTCCCGGCGTGTACGGCGTCCACTCCTGGGGCACTTATTCTGGCGCAGGGGCGGGAATCCGGGTGACCGTGTGCGTCGAGGTTACCGCGCCGAGTGTCTACGGTGCGGCAGCGGTCGGACTGGCGTTCGATTCCAGCTACCGGCATCACCGTAACGTCAGCACCGTGACCGTCGGCTATGACCACGCTCAGTGCCGGGCCATGGTGACGCGTTACACGAGCCACCTCGTCGTCGAGGCGTTGTCCGGGTACGAGAACGGCAAAATCCGCCAGCGCGGCAAGCTCAAGCGCGTCTACTAGCATCCTTGCTGTCAATTAATGTGACGCTCTACCGAACCTTTGAGCGCGTCATGAAATAACCCGTTGCTTCGGGATTTCTGGCGCGCTGACGTGATAACAGCTGGGTCGATGTGCCGTTGGTCCGGTTAGAACAGGACCAACGGCACATCGACCCAGAACCGCCGACCCCGCACCGCCGCCACGGCTACTGCCCCGCCCGCTCGCACCCGAGATCAGACCAGCGTGTTAATAACTGACGCGCCCTTTTGGATAGAGCGCCACATTCATGGAAAAGCTAGCACGAGCACAACGGGCCTTTCGGCCATTCCGCGGGCCCTGAGGGCGCGCCGTGAGAGGCCTATCCGGCGGTGATCTGCTTACGGCCGCCGCCGACCAGGCCGGTGCGCAGGCTGGGGGCCGGAATGGCCGCCGGACCAGTGCGCGCCGGGGACGATCCGGCACTCGTGAGACGCAGGGCCAGCGCCGGGCACATGTGCACCGCCTGCTGCGCGTCCTTCTCCAGCCAGGCAGGCACCGGGATGTTGAGGATGACCGGGAAACCCTGTGAGTCCACGTGGATGATCTCAGGCACCAGGTGCGCGCAGAGGCCGTGCCCGTGGCAGCGGGTCCAGTCCACCTCGAGGCGCTGCTGCTCTTGCTGCTCCGGGCCGCCGGGCAGCGGCAGCACGCCGCGGACCGGGCGGCCGCAAGAGGAGTGGAAGACGTGTGCCGCGAGGTCCTCGGTGAACACGTCGAGCGCCGAGAGCACGAACCTGGTCACGCCGTCCGGGTGAGAACAGGCGCCGCGGCCGGCCACCCCCGCGGCGGACCGCCTGGCCAGGTCGAGCGCCTCGATACCGCCCGATCCGTCGATCAGCGCCGCCAGCGCCCGGGCGATGGAAGGCAGGCCGAGCTTGCACGGCCCGCACTGGCCCGCGGACTCTCCGGCCAGGTAGCTGGCGATCCGTGACACCTCGCCCAGCGGGCAGGTCCCATCACCCAGCGGGAGCACGATTCCCGAGCCGAGCGTGCCACCGACGGCGGCCAGGCCTTCACGGGAGACCGGCACTACGTACGCCGTGCCGGCCGGCAGCCACATGCCGTGGTAGCCACCGACTAGGACGCCGTCGCCCGCCGGGGCTTGGCAGATGTCCAGGACCGCCGCCAGCGGAACACCGGTGGGCACTTCGACCACGGCCGGGTGGACGGCGGAGCCGCCTACGCTGAGCAGGACGGTGCCGGGCTCTTCCGGCATGCCGACCGCCGCGAAACGCTCGGGCCCGAGCAAGGCGAGCACCGCCAACTGGGCGAACGTCGACGCGTTGGACAGCAGGGTAGGCAGGTCCGCGACGCCGAAATCGCTGGCCAGGACCTTGCGTCCCGGAGGTACCGGCCGCTTGCCGTTGATGCCGCGGACCAGCGCGCCGGATTCTCCCGAGATGAACCGGTCGGGCATCTGGACCACGCGAGCTATCTTGCGCAGGCCGGGTTCGGCGGCGATGGCCGCTTCCATCGACCTGTTCGCTAGCTCGTTACCCGCGACTCCGATCACGATCTCCTCGGCACCGATGGCCTCGGCCACCAGCGCGGCACCGCTGAGGATGAGGTAGGGCGAGCGGATCATGAGCATCTTGTCCTTCGCGCTGCCCGGCTCGCCCTCGGTGGCGTTGACGACCACGACGGGTGCGCAGTCGTGCGCCTCCGCGTTCTTCACGACCGCGCTGAGCTTGCGCGTGAAGGGGAAGGCCGCACCACCCTGACCGCGCAGGTCGACCTGCTCAGTCATGGAGATCAGTTCCTCGGCGGTGAGCCGGGGCAGCGGACCGAAGATGTCGCGGTGCGCTTCCAGGTCGAGCCGGGGCATCCGGTCGAGGCCGGCCGTCAGCCTGGCGGCTCCGATCCTCATGATCGTCGGCGCGTCAAGACCCCTGATCGGGCTCATTGCCACTCGTTACCTCCGGTCGGCCCCGGCATGTCGCGATATCTCGGGTCAGTAGGCCTGGCCCGGTGTGACCCGCGGCGCGCGGCGCGCGGCGGCGGGCCGGTGCGCGGGCCGCTGGCCGGCAACGGCTGATCGGTGCGGGGTATGGCCTCCCCTGGGCGCGGCATCGGACCGGTGCCTGGCCGCGGCACCGGACCGGTAGCGGGATGCGGCGGCATCCCCCCGGTGTCCGGCCGGCCCATTGGCCCGGCATCCGGGCGGCCGTCGAACCGGGGCATCGGACCCGTGGCCGTACGCGGTATCGGACCCGTGCCGTGGCGCGGCGCCGGTCCTGGACCGGGGCGCGGCAAGGGACCGGGGTCGGGGCGGGATACCGGGCCCGTGCCGGAGCGAGGCATAGGGCCCGTGCCGGGGCGCGGCGCCGGGCCGGTGCCCAGGCGGGGCATGGGACCCGAGTCGGCCCGGGGCATGGGACCCGTGGCCGTACGCGGTATCGGACCCGTGCCGGGGCGCGGCGCCGGCCCCCGACCGGGCCGGGGCAGCGGGCCGGTATCCAAGCGGGGCATCGGGCCCGTACCGGGCTGAGCCATCGAATCGGTCCTGAGCTGGGGAAACGGCCCAGAATTCCGGTCGCCCGGGCGGGGCGGCGCAGGCAGGGCGGCCCGGGGATGCGCGGGCTCAGGCACGCCGGGCCTGGTGCCTCGCGGTCCGGCACCGGGATGGTCCGGGTAGCCCACGGGATACGGCGGCGCGGGCTGCGGGCCGCGGTCCTGCGGTCCGTACGGATAGGAGGACAGCTCGTCCTGGGGTATCTCGCCGTGTCCCCTCGGCGCGCCGGCGAACCGAGGCGGTCCGTCGTACCCGGGTTCGTAGAGCGGTTGCCGGGCGGGACCCGCCAGCGCCGGGCGCGCCTGGTCCGCGGACACGTAGGGACGGGCCCGCATTCCGGCCGGGCCACCGTCGCCGTACGGCGGCGCGCCAAGCGGCGTGAAGCCGAGGTCGTGGTAGGCGTCGGCGGACGGCCCGGCGTAGGCCGGGGCGGGACCCAGGGCCGGTAGCGGGCCGGAGGCCGGGGCGGGACCCAGGGCCGGCAGCGGACCGGAGGCCGGTGACCGGCCCGGCACGGGCAGCGCGGCCCACGAGTCCGTGGTGCCCTGGCCGGCCAGGCCAGCCGGCAGTACCTGCACGGTACTGCCGATGGTGCTGCCCAGCCGGGCCTGCGCCAGGCCCAGAGCCGCGGAGCGCAGCGGCGACGAGCCAGCGGGCCTGGCCCGGTCGGCGCTGGGAGACGACGGCAGGCTTTCCCTCGGCCGCAGCGAGATGGCCAGGAACCTGACCGCGAGGCCGAGAGCAGTTACCGCGATCGCGAACCCGTAGCTCCAGTCGACGTACGGCTTGGCCGCCCGGCCGCCGAGCAGGCCGTGCAGGACCCCGAACACGAACGCGACGTAGGAGGCGTAGTGGATGGCCCGCCAGCGCCAGGCTTTTCCGTGTTCGGTGAACCGCTTGCGCAAGATGCTCGTTACCACGAGCAGGACGATGAGATCGGAGGCGATCGTACCGAGCCCGATGTAGAAGGTCCGGTACGGCGACAGAAAGGGGACGACCGCGTCGATGACGTGCGACCGCTGGGCCAGGATCTCGGTGACGATGTGAATGATCAGGAACGCCAGCGTGCCGAAGGAAAAGGCCCGGTGTACGGCCTGAGCCATCACCCGGTGCCCGGGTGTCATGACGATGCGGTCCGTGGCCACCAGTCCCAGCAGCACCGAACCTGTCAGGCCGACGAGCGCGAGCACCCCGGCGTAGTACAGCATGAACCGCTGTGTAGCTGCGTCAATGTCACGGCCGGCCTTGGTCAGGACCAGCACGGCTATCAGGACGACGATGGCGGTGATCAAGGTGGTCATGATCTTCGGCATGTGGTCGCCAGCCGCTCCCTGTGCCCCCGAATGCACACCCTGACGACCGCGTGAACGGCCGACGGTCGTTGGCACGCGTAACCTCCTCAGGATCGTGATAGACGAGAGAAGACCTATTGCGACGCCCAGAACGCTGACTGTTGTCCCTAGTCCGGTAGCTTGTGGCCCAGCGACTATATCAGCGTCAATAACGCTTCGGCGGCGAAATGGTATCTGCACGATTTCGGGCGGGGTGAGACGAGCGCGAAGCTGACCTGGACGGGCCGGACCGCGAGCACGCGGCACCAGAAGCCGACCGCCGCCACATGGCTAGCAGCTGGTTCCGGGGTCCGCGTCGCCGCGGGGCACATCGTCCAAGATCGGAGCGTCCTTGGGTAAGAGGACTGATGCGATCTCCCAGCAGATTCCTCCTTCGCGCTACCCCGGCTCCATCACTTTTATACAGCGCGCAACCGCGGCAGATCTGCCAAACCGGCAAGGTCCCTGCTTACGGAACTCTTCCGGCGGTACACCGCGACTGCCCGATAAACGTCTATTTCCAGCTGTCATACTTGGCCGCAGAAATTAGACATTCACTCCCATATGGGCAGTAACGACGCGTTCATGAGCGCGTCTATACCATCCCGCGGAAGATGGCGCTGACTCTCGGCTGCGCGTTAAGAGAAGTGACAGAAGATGCGGATGTGTTGCGGCCCGCCAGAGCTCGTCCCGGCCCTACCCGCGCAGCGCCGCGGGCAGGTACCCGACCGTCACCGGTAGGTGGTCGGAGGCCTCCCGGGTCTGTGCGGTGTCGTGCACGTGGTGCGAGCGCATCGCGGGAACGAGCGGTCCGGTCACCCGGACGGCGTCGATGCGCCGCCGGACGCCGTGCGCGCCGTAGACGTCGGCCGGGTGATGCCCGGTCGTGGGCTGCCAGCCGGCGCCGGTAACCGCGGCGACGTCGTGCAGGCCTCCGGCCCAGAGCACGTCTCCGGGCCGGCGGTCGGCCCAGTGCCTGCGCTGTCCCCGCTCGTCATAGTCCCACTGGCACTGGTAGATGAGGTCGGCGAACCACTCCGCGCCCGCGTAGGGATCGGCGGGCTCGTACAGGTCCCAGGTCTGGCCGGCCGGGATCCGGTCCGCGCACTCGGTGTTCCAGTCGGCGCCCACCAGCACGGGCGGCTCGCCGACGGGCCTGGTGACCGCGGCCACCACGCGCACGTTCTGGTCTGCCCGCAGGCCCGGGCTGAACGGGGTGGCGTGGAACGAACCGTGCCTGATCCTGGGGCCGCCCACGTCCAGCGTGACCAGGGCCAGGCCGTGCCAGAAGTCCCGGCCGCCGTAGCAGCGCAGCGATCCGGGGACCGGCTCGATCCCCTCCCGCCACATCAGTCCCACGTGGTAGCCGTGGCCGCCGAACGCGACCGCGGCTTCGGAATCAGATGAGCCGGGCGACCCAGCCACCTCGCACCGCAGGCCCGCGTCGTCCGCGAGCGTGCGCAGCCGCTCCGCCGCCGTGGCGGCGTCCGGCGCCAGGATCTCCTGGACTGCGAGGACGTCACAGTCCAGGGCGCGGATCACCCCGGTGATCGTCTCGAAGTGCTCCCGCTCCTCGGCCGTATCGGCGGCGAACAGGTTGAGCAGGTTGTAGGTGGTGAACCGGACGGGCTCGAGCGCGGCCATGAGGCGTCACGTCCGGGCCGGGTCAGGGTAGCGGGCGCGACCCAAGCTCGGCCGCCACCAGCTCGGCGATCTGCGCTGTGTTCAGCGCCGCGCCCTTGCGCAGGTTGTCGCCGCAGACGAATAGCTCGATCGTCTGCGGGTCGTCGAGCGACTGACGCACCCGGCCCACCCAGGACGGGTCGGTGCCGACGACGTCGACCGGGGTCGGGAACTCACCGGTTTCCGGATCGTCGGCCACCACCACGCCCGGCGCCATCCGCAGCACCTCCCACGCCTGCTCGCGGCTGACCGGCTGGGAGAACGTGGCGTGCACCGCCACCGAGTGGGTGGTGACGACGGGCACCCGGACGCAGGTCGCGGCGACTTTCAGCGCGGGCAGCCCGAGGATCTTGCGCGACTCGTTGCGGATCTTCAGTTCCTCCGACGACCAGCCGTCCGCCTTGAGCGAGCCCGCCCACGGCACCACGTTCATGGCCAGCGGCGCCGGGAACGGCCCGAGGTCGCCAACCGCCGAGCGCACGTCGCCGGCCCGCTGCCCGAGCGACCGGGTGCCCGATACCTTGTCGAGCTGTGCGTAGAGCGTGTCGATGCCGGCCTGGCCGGCGCCGGAGGCCGCCTGGTAGGAGGCCACCACCATCTCCTCGAGGCCGAATGCCCGGTGTAGCGCCCCGACCGCTACGATCATCGACAGCGTGGTGCAGTTCGGGTTGGAGACGATCCCCTTGGGCCGGCGGCCCAGGTGATCGGGGTTGACCTCCGGCACCACCAGCGGCACATCCGGGTCCATCCGGAACGCGCCGGAGTTGTCCACGGCCACCGTGCCGTGCGCGGCCACGACCGGCGCCCAGGCGGCCGAGACCTCATCGGGCACGTCGAACATGGCCACGTCGATGCCGTCGAACGCGTCCTCCGACAGGGCCACCACCTCGGTCTCGCGGCCCCGGACCGTCAGCCGCCGCCCGGCCGAACGCGGCGAGGCGATCAGCCTGATCTCACCCCAGACGTCCTCCCGGGTGGACAGCAGGTCCAGCATCACCGTGCCGACAGCGCCGGTGGCGCCGACGACGGCGAGCGCCGGCCGGCTCTGCTGGCTCTTACCGGCGCTCACCGGCCGGTCCCGCCGTAGACGACGGCCTCGACCTGGTCGGCGTCGAGATCGAAGGCCCTGTGCGTCGCGTTCACCGCCTGGTCCACCTCGTCCTGGTTCATCACGACCGAGATCCTGATCTCCGAGGTGGAGATCATCTCGATGTTCACGCCCGCGTCGGCCAGCGTCTTGAAGAACTTGGCGCTCACCCCGGGGTGGGACCGCATGCCCGCCCCGACCAGGGACACCTTGCCGATGTGGTCGTCGTAGAGCAGCGACTCGAAGCCCACCGACTGCTGCATTGCATTCAGCGTGGTCATCGCGCGCTGGCCGTCGTCGCTCGGCAGGGTGAACGAGATGTCGGTCCGTCCGGTCGCCACCGCCGAGACGTTCTGCACGATCATGTCGATGTTGATGCCGGCGTCGGCGATGGCCGTGAAGATCCGGGCCGCCTCGCCGATCCGGTCCGGCACGCCGACCACGGTGATCTTCGCCTCGCTCCGGTCGTGCGCGACCCCGGAGATGATGGCCTGCTCCATCCCGGTTACCTCCGAACTGTCTTCCGCGTGGCCGCTGACCCAGGTGCCGGGCCGGGTGGTGAAGGACGACCGCACGTGGATGGGAACCTCGTAGCGGCGCGCGTATTCCACGCAGCGCAGCATCAGGACCTTCGCGCCGGAGGCCGCCATCTCGAGCATTTCCTCGTAGCTGATCCGCGGGATCCGCCGGGCCGACCGGACGATCCTCGGGTCCGCGGTGAACACGCCATCCACGTCGGTGTAGATCTCGCACGCATCGGCGTTCAGGGCGGCGGCGAGCGCGACCGCGGTGGTGTCCGACGCGCCGCGGCCCATCGTGGTGACGTCCTTGGTCGTCTGCGAGACGCCCTGGAACCCGGCCACGATGGGGATCGCGCCGTCGGCCAGCGCTTCGGCGATCCGGCTCGGCCTGATGTCGATGATGCGCGCCCGGCCGTGGGTGGCGTCGGTGATCACGCCGGCCTGGGACCCGGTGAACGAGCGCGCCTCCAGCCCGAGGGTGGCGATCGCCATGGCCAGCAGCGCCATCGAGATCCGCTCGCCGGCGGTCAGCAGCATGTCGAGCTCACGCGCGGGCGGTAGCGGGCTCACCTGGCTAGCCAGGTCCATAAGCTCGTCGGTCGAGTCGCCCATCGCGGATACGACCACCACCACCTGGTCGCCCGCCTTGCGGGTGGCCACGATCCGCTGTGCGACCCGTTTGATGCCATCCGCGTCGGCAACCGAAGATCCGCCGTATTTCTGCACGATGAGCGCCACGGCCGCGCCGCACCTCCCCGGGTCGTGGATGGACGGTTGATTTTATCCGAACGAGCCGGGGTGACTCGCCGTCGTCACGGGCTCGTGCTCTCCTCGGCGACGTCGAGGCTGGCGTGCGCGACCACGGCGTGCAGGGCGCGCAGCGCGGCCCCGCCATGGGTGCCCCAGTGGTTGAAATAGCTGTACTGCCACCACCACAGCGCCTCGAGCGACCGGCCGGCCTGGTAGTGCTTGAGGCCATGGATGAGATCGGCGACCACGGCCGCGATGTCATCCGAGATCCGGAACGGCAGGCACGAGGTGTCCTTGTACGGATCGAATACCTCGGCGTACTCGTCGACCGCGGATAGCCGCGCGGCCAGGCCGGTGCGCAGCGCGTCGAGGTCGGGGTCGTCGCTCACCTCCGGCTCCCAGTTGCCCGGCAGGATCACGTCACGGCTGGCGCCGAGCTGGGCCCCGGCGAGCAGGATCTGGGACACCTCGAGCAGCAGCAGCGGTACCGTCTCGTCCCCGCCGCTCTGGGCTAGGGCGTCCACGCCGTCGATGAAGTTCTTCACGTTCACCGCGATCTGATCCGCTAGCGGCCGCCACTCATCCCCCTTGAGTTGGTGCTGGGCTGGCGGTTCAGACATCAAGCAGTCTCCGTCCTTCGAAGGCGCGGCCCAGGGTCACCTCGTCGGCGTACTCCAGGTCGCCTCCCACCGGCAGTCCGCTCGCGGGCCTGGTCACCCGCAAGCCCATCGGCTTGACCAGCCTAGCGAGAAAGGTGGCCGTCGCCTCGCCTTCGAGGTTGGGATCGGTGGCGAGTATCAGCTCTGTCACCGTCCCGTCAGTAAGCCGCGTCATCAGCTCCCTGATCCGCAGCTCGTCCGGGCCGACCCCGTCGATCGGGCTGATCGCCCCGCCGAGCACGTGGTAGCGGCCGCGAAACTCGCGGATCTTCTCCACCGCCGCGACGTCCTTGGGTTCCTCCACGACGCAGATCACCGTCGGGTCGCGCCGCGGGTCCAGGCAGATCCGGCACTCGTCGGCTTCGGCCACGTTGCCGCAGGTCCGGCAGAACCGCACCCGCTCGGTCACCTCGATCAACGCGTCGGCGAGCCGCCTGACCTCGGCCTGGTCCACGGCCAGCAGGTGAAAGGCGATCCGCTGGGCGCCCTTGGGGCCGACGCCGGGCAGCCGCCCCAGCTCGTCGATGAGATTCTGGATGACGCCTTCGTACACGCCGGGTCCTAGGTCTCCGGCTTGTTCTCGTCGTCGGGATCCTGGTGGTGCGGCGCCTGCGGGCCCTGCGGGCCCGGACCACCGATGCCGAGGCCGGACAGGTCGAGGCCGCCGGGCAGGTCGAGGCCGCCTCCGCCGGGCATGCCCGGCATGCCTGGAATGCCGCCACCCTGCATGGCCGCGGCGAACGGCCCCATCTGCTGCTGCTGCAGGTCCTCGGCCGCCCGGTAGGCGTCACGGACCGCGGCGAGCACGAGGTCGGCTATCGTCCTCGCGGTCTCCTCCGCGTCGTCGGTGTCCACCGCGGCCGGCGAGATGCTGAGGTCGAGCAGCTCGCCCTGGCCGTTGACCGTGGCCTTGACCAGGCCACCGCTCGCCGTACCGGTCACCTCGGCGTCCGCCAGCGCCTGCTGGGCGTTCATGAGTTGTTCCTGCATCTGCTGCGCCGCGGCGAACAGCTGCTGCATATCCATCTGGGGTTCCACATCGCCCTCCTACGCAGAGCCTATGACGAGCCTGGCGCGGATAAGCCGGTCCGGCGCGCTGGACTCAGCCTTCGAATTCGCCGATCACCTGGCCGCCCAGCTCACGCTGGATGAGGTCCATGCCGGTCAATTCGGCGTTCTTGGCCGCCCGGTCGTCCGGTGACGGCTCGTCCCTGAGGCTCTCATCGGGCGGCAAGTCGTCCGGCTCGTCGTCGTACGGCCCGGCCCAATCCGGCGGCGCGGACTCCGACGGCGCGGGGACGGGATCCCGCCGGACCGCGGGCTGGCGATCCGCTCCGGGGACTCCGGGTCCTGGCCGTCCCTGTCGGCCGCCTCCAGCCGTGACGTCTTCGCCTGCCACTCCCTTGATCGTCACGTTCAGGCCGAAGTCAGCGCTCAGCACGCGCTTGAGGACGGCGTCGTGGCCGCTCACGCTGAAGCCCTTCAGGTCCCCGTCCCGGGAGAACCGCAGGGTGAGGATGCCGTCCTCGAGGGAGAGCACGCTCGCGTTCCTGAGCAGCATCCACGCCACCTTGCGCTCCTGCTTGACCGCCTCCAGGATCGCGTCCCAGCTCTGCCGCAGCGAGTCGGCCGCGGAAGCTCCGGCGGCCGCCGGAGCCGGGGCGGCGGGGGCGCGGGCGGGGGCGGGGGCGGGGGCGGGGCGGGCGGGCTGCGGAGCCGGGCGGACGGGTTCGGCCGACTGGGGCGCGGGGCGGGCGGTGGGGCTCGGTACCCTGGCCCGTTCGGCCTCATCGCCGGGAGCGGAGCGCGGCGGGCGCGAAGGTGACTGCGGTACCTGACGCGGCGCGGCCGATATCCCCTTTTCCAGCCGCTCCAGCCGGGCGAGCAGGGATTTCTCGTCCGTGGCCGCGGCCGGCAGCAGCACCTGCGCGCACATCAGCTCGAGCAGCAGCCTGGGTGAGGTGGCGCCGCGCATCTGGTCCAGGCCGGTGCTGACGATCTCGGCGGCGCGGGCCAGCCCGGCCTGGCCGAACCTGGCCGCCTGCCGGGCCATCAGCTCGGCCCGGTCCGGCGACAGCTCGAGCAGCCCGTTCTCGGCCGCGTCGGGCACCGCAGCCAGCACGATCAGGTCGCGGAGCCGGTCCAGCAGGTCGGCCGCGAACCGGCGCGGCTCGTGGCCGCCCTCGATGACCCGGTTCACCACGTGGAAGGTCGCCGCGCCGTCGGCGGCCGCGAACGCGTCCGCGATCTCGTCGAGCAGGCTGGCGTCGGTGAAACCGAGCAGCGAAACCGCGCGCTCGTAGCTGAGCCCGGACTCGTCGCTGCCCGCCAGCAGCTGGTCCAGGACGGACAGCGAGTCCCGGGCCGACCCGGCGCCGGCCCGCACCACCAGCGGCAGCACCGACTCCTGCACCGCCACGCCCTCCTTGCGCAGGATGTCCTGCATCAGCTCGCGCAGCACGGACGGCGGGACCAGGCGGAACGGGTAGTGGTGGGTGCGCGACTTGATGGTCGGGAGGACCTTCTCCGGCTCGGTGGTGGCGAAGATGAACTTCAGGTGCGGCGGTGGCTCCTCGACCAGCTTCAGCAGCGCGTTGAAGCCCTGCTGGGTGACCATGTGCGCCTCGTCGATGATGTAGATCTTGAAGCGCCCGGACACCGGCGAGTAGAAGGCCCGCTCGCGCAGCTCCCTGGCGTCGTCCACGCCGCCGTGCGAGGCCGCGTCGATCTCGATCACGTCGATGCTGCCCGCCCCGGATGGCGCGAGCGCGACGCAGGAGTCGCAGACCCCGCAGGGTTCGGGGGTGGGACCCTTGACGCAATTCAGCGAACGGGCGAGGATCCGCGCGCTGGACGTCTTGCCGCACCCGCGCGGCCCGCTGAACAGGTAGGCGTGGTTGATCCGGCCGGTTCGAAGTGCCTGGGTGAGCGGGCCGGTGACGTGTTCCTGCCCCTTCACCTCGGCGAACGTCGCCGGACGGTACTTACGGTAGAGGGCCAGGTTTGCTGGGGTCGCCGAGGCGATGAGGCTCGTGTCCTCGCGTTCCGACGCGGCTGCCGCCATCAGCTCATCCTCACCGGTAATCGGGGACCCCCCGCACACCCGTCAGAGCCCGCGTACCCTTGCTGCCTTCCGGCCCTGGGGGGGTTGGCGGGATAACGCCGTGCGGGGGGTCATCGGCCAGTGTAGTCAGCCCGCGGACCAGATGTTCCCCAACCCGGCCACCGGCGGATTCGGGTAAGCTTCCCGGCGGAGGATTCGCCTAGTGGCCTAGGGCGCACGCTTGGAAAGCGTGTTGGGTGCAAGCCCTCAAGAGTTCGAATCTCTTATCCTCCGCCATCCTGACCTGCGGCGATGCGATCTCGGACACTGCAGAGCGGACAAGCTCGAGGTCGCTCAGTCTCATTTCTTAGTCTCAGTTGCGTGGCCAGGAAGCTGCCGCACGAGGCCTGGGTGCAGGTTCAACGCTCCGAGTTTCACCTGGTCACGGCATCGGTGACGTCCTCGGGCAGGCTGACGTTCAGCGTGTGCTCGACATGGTTGGCCGGTGCCTACTTCGCGGAGGGAACCGGCCCGGAGATTTCGGCTGCGGGGTGAATCTTTTCCGGGTCGGGGGCGCGACAGTTAGGTCATGGATAGCGGGCCGGGCGATGAGGTGCTGCTTCTGGCGGTCGCCGGTCGTGATGTGGGTGCCTTTCACACGTTGTATGAGCGTCATGCTGGGTGGCTCGCGATCCGGCTCGCCCGGCGATGCAACGACCGCGACCTGGTGGCGGACGCGATCCAGGACACCTTCGTCGCCGTCTGGCAGAAACCGCGGGGTTTCCGCGGCGACGGCGACGTCGCGGCGTGGCTGTGGGGGATCGCGATCCGCCGGCTGGTGAGCCGCTTGCGGACCCGCAGCAGCGTCGCCGCCGTGTTCGAGAACGCCGGAGCCGCGCCGGCCGCGGAGGACCAGGTGCTGCTGTCGGTCGAGTACGGCGACATCGGCCAGGCGCTGGCCCGGCTGTCGCCGGAGATGCGCGCTGTCATCCAGGCCGTCGTGCTGGACGGCCTGACCGCCCGGGAAGCGGCGCAGCTGCTGCACGTACCGGTGAGCAGCGTGAAGACCAGGCTCTACCGGGCCAAGGCGCACCTGCGGGCCGCCCTAGCGGAGGGATCGTCATGACCGGCTGGCATCTCGACGACGACATGCTGCGGCGTTACGTCGGGCGGACCGGTTCGCTGGCTGAGGGGGCCTCGGTCGAGCAGCACCTGATGTCCTGCGAGCAGTGCCGGGCGCGGATCAACGCCGCGGCCAGCGTGATCGAACTCAGTGTGATCGACCTCGCCGCGGTGTGGGACCGCACGCGGGATGCGGTGGAGGTGCCGCGGTCGTCGGTGTTCGAGCGGCTGCTGCGCGGCGCCGGGCTCCCCGCCCACGAGGCGCGGCTGGTCGCGGTGGCCAGCGCGTTCCGCGGCGTGTGGCTGGCCGGCGCGGCCGCGGTCCTGGCGTTCGCCGCGTTCGCGGCGGCGGTCGGGCACACCCGCGGGCTGTGGCCGTTCCTGGCCGTGGCGCCGGTCATGCCCTGCCTGGTGGTCGCGTCCAGCTACGACCCGCGGCTGGACCCGGCGCTCGAACCGGAACTCGTCACGCCCTATCCGGCGCTGCGGCTGATCCTGCTGCGCACGATCGCGGTTCTCGCCCTCGTGTTGCCGGCCGTGCTGCTGTTCGGGCTGGTCGTGCCCGGGGAGACGGCGTTCGCCTGGCTGCTGCCGGCGGTCGGCTTCGTCGCGGTGGTCCTGGCCGCGTCGACCTGGTTCAGCCCGCTGCGCGCGGCCATCACGGTCAGCGCCGCCTGGGTCGGGGTGGTCTGGCTGCTGGCGGCGCGGTCCGGGTCGCCGGACGCGGTGCTCCAGGCCCGGGCCCAGGCGGGCTTCCTGGCGCTGGCGGCGGCTTCGTTCGGGATTTTCCTGATACGCCGGCGCTGGCTGCGCCAGCTTCGGCCGTGGAGGTAGCAATGGTGACCGCTTCGATCAGCTTGCGTGACGTCGGGCGCACGTTCGGTTCCACCCGGGCGCTGGCCGGCATCGACCTGGACCTGGAACCCGGCGTGACCGGGCTGCTCGGCCCCAACGGCGCCGGCAAGACCACCCTGCTGCGCCTGCTGGCCACAGCACTGCCGCCCACTAAGGGACAGGTGCGCGTGCTGGGCCTGGACCCGGAGGTGCCGGCCGAACGCACCGGCATCCGCCGCCAGCTCGGCTACCAGCCGCAAGAGACCGGCTTCCCCCGCGGCTTCACCGCCTTCGCGTTCGTCGACTACATCGCGCTGCTCAAGGAGTGGACCCAGCCGGCGGCCCGGCACGCCGAAGTGCGCCGCGTGCTCGGCCTGGTGGGGCTGTCCGACCTCGGCCCGAAGCGGATCCGGGCCATGTCCGGCGGCCAGCGCCGGCGCGTCGCGCTCGCCCAGGCGCTGCTCGGCTCGCCGCCGGTACTGATCCTGGACGAGCCGACCACCGGCGTCGACCCGGAGCAGCGGGTGACCCTGCGGACCGTGCTCGCGGAGATCGCGCGCACGTCGGTCGTGGTGCTGTCCACCCACCAGACCGAGGACGTCGCGGCCCTGTGCGAGCGCGTCATCGTGCTGGACCAGGGCCGGGTCCGCTACGACGGTTCGGTCACCGAACTCGTCCGCCAGGCGGCCGGCCGGGTCTGGCTGGCCGACGAGCCGGACCCGACCGCAACCGTGTCCTGGCGGACCGGCACCGGACGCTACCGCAACGTCGGCGCCCACGTGCGGGACGGCGTCGAACACGTCGAACCATCCCTCGAGGACGCGTACCTGCTGCTGCGCGGCGAGTTGCCGGACAGCCAGCCGACCGAGGAGGTCGCGTCATGACCACGACGCTCGCGGCCGCCCGCCCCGAGTCAGCCGCCGCCCGGACCACGCTCGTCGCGCTCGCCGCCCGCGAGATGCACCGGTTCGCCCTCAACCCGGTCTTCCTGTTCGCCGTGGTGATGACCGCGTGGACGACGTGGGACTTCCGGAAAGCGACGGCCAACGCGGTCGGCACCGGGAACTGGTACCCGTGGATCTTCCTTGGCGGGTTCGGCATGATGGCCACGTTCTGGCTGACCCGGTCCATGCGCGACAGCGAGCCGGTCGTCGGCGTCACCCCGACCACGCTGCCGGCGCGCACCGCCGCCCTGTGCGCGGTCGCGGTCATGCCGTTCCTCTGCGGCGTACTGACCCTGTTCGCGTTCCTGCATTTCCACCCGGTCGGCGCCCGGGTGTACGGGGCGTTCAGCCCGCCGGCGCAGGTCGCCGTCCTCGTCGGGCAGATCGTCATCCCGTCACTCGGCGGCCCGCTGCTCGGTGTCGCGCTGGGCCGCTGGGTCCGCTTCCCGGGCGCCGCGCTCGTGCTGTTCCTGGTCATCTACGGCTGGGTGAACGTGGCGACCTGGGCGTCCTTGTCGCATCCGGACTCGGCGGCATTCACGGCACTGCGGCTGTTCTCGCCGTTCGCGTTCTTCACCTACATGAAGAACGTCGCCGACGTCACGACCTGGCGCGGCTCCCCGTGGTTCTTCATCGGCTGGCAGCTCGCCCTGTGCGCGACCGCGGTACTGGTGGCGCTCCTGCGCGGGGCCGAAGGCCGAGTGCGCTTCCGGGTCATCCGTACCCTTCAGATCGTCCTGGTGGTGGCCGCGATCATGCTCGTGCTGGCCGCCGCCGGCGGGTTCCCCCACGCCGTCAACGCATGATGGTCACGTTGGTGCTGCGGGCCGGGGCGTGGCCGGCGGTCGCGGGTGTCACTGGCGTGGCGGTCGTGGTGGGCGGCTGCGGTGCCGCGTTCCCGGAGGCGGCCACCATGCTGTTCCCGATCTGCTTCGCGCTGCTCGCCGCGGCCGCGGCGTTCACCCTCGACGAGCCGGCCAGCCTGGTCGTCGACGTGACGCCGACCGGGCCCGCCCGGCGCACCACGATCCGCGCCCTGGCATTGCTGGCGCCGCTCGCCGCCGGCGCGCTGGTAATACTGACGGCGGCCATGCGCGGGCTGGCGCTGCCCTGGACGGGGACCGGTCTCGCGCTGGCCGGCAACGTGCTGCTCGGATTCACCGCGGCGTGCGCGGCCCGGAGGCGGACCGGAGAACCGGGCGCGGCGGCCGGCACCGCCGTCGTACTGGTGCTGATGGCGCCCAGCCTCGTGCCGCCGGTCACGCGCTGGGTCCGCACCTTCCCGGCCCCTGGCGCCGGCGGGCAGTCCTCGGACCCCGTTCTGGTGGACCGTCCTCGCGGTGTGCGTGCTCGCTATCGCCGTTTCTGCCGGTGGCCGAGGGCCCCGGTGGAGGGCTCACCGTGGGCCGCCCGACGAGGGTGAATAGCGTCCGGAACATCCGCACCGCGGAGGGCCGGACAGGCACCCGGTACCAGGCGCTGACCGGGATCCGCGGCCCCCGCAAAATGAAGGAGCGGCTGAGATGAGCGAGAACAACACGAGCGTGACCAGCGAGCACGACGTCGGCGCCGCCGCGAGGCCACGACCAGGCGGCGTCATGCTGACTGTCTACCGCTGGGCGCTGCTGGTGTTCCTGGCCGCCGGAGTGGTCCAGATCTTCCTGGCCGGCCTCGGCGCCTTCAAGCTCCTGCACGGGGCCGGTGACCCGGCACTGGATCCGCACCGGAGGCTGGGCTTCGCGATGGCAGGGGCGGCGATCATCATCCTGATCCTGTCGCTGATCGCGCGGCCGAGCGCGCGCGCGATCGTCGGTGCCGTGCTGCTGGTGCTGATGACGGCGTTCTTGCAGAGCCTGCTGGCCGGACTGGCCGACGACCACGTGATCTTCGGAGCCCTGCACGCGACCGACGGCCTGCTCATTCTGGCCATCCCGGCCTACCTGTACGTATGGACCGGGCGCCGGGCCGCATGAACGTCACCGCGCGGCGGCAGAGCACCACCGCGACGGCAGCATGGACCGTCGCCGTCGTCCTCGCGGCAGGTGCCTCGGTCCTGATCATCCTCGCCTGGAACAACCTGGTCACCGGTGACGCGATTGCAACGGCCTGCCAGGTGCCATCAGCCGTTTTGTACGCCACCCTCGGAGCGCTGATCGTCCGTCGTGCGGGCAACACCATCGGCTGGTACCTGCTCATCGCGGGCATCGCCGACGGCTTGGTGGCCCTTGCTTCCGCGTACGCCGTGCTCGGCATCAGGCGTCCAGGTGCCCTGCCAGGTCCCGCGATCATGGGCGTTCTGGCCGAGTGGTCTTTCATTCCGCTGATTTGCAGCATCGCATTCATGTTCCTGCTCTTCCCGACCGGGCACCTGCCGTCACCGCGCTGGCGTCCGGTCGGCGGCTTGTGCCTGCTGCTCATCGCGCTGACCTTGATCGGATTCCTGGTACAGCCGAAGAGAGTGCAGCTTCCGGCTCCCGGCGGCATCTCGCTCTCGGTCCAGAACCCGCTTGGCGTGCGTTCCTTGCCACCGCCGCTGGCGACCGTGCTGATCGGAACCATCAGCCAGGCATGGTTCGTGTTCATCGCCTTGATGGCGGCCTCCACGGTGGCCATGACGATCCGCTACCGGGCAGGAGGCCGCGAGTTGCGGCAGCAGATCAAGTGGGTCGCCTTCACGGCGGCCACTGCGATCGGCTGCTCGGTCGTCGTCCCGGTATCTATGGATATCGGGGGAAAGTCCTGGGCCGTGCTGACCACGGCGGCAGACGTGGTGGTCTCGGTGATCGGGCTGGCCGGATTCCCGATCGCGATCGCGATCGCGATCCTGAAATACGGCCTGTACCAGATCGACGTCATCATCAAGAGGGCCGTCAGCTATGGCCTGCTGTCCGCGGCGCTGACGGCCGTCTACATCGGCATCGTGGTGGGCATCGGGACGCTGGCCGGTTACGCTGGCGGCCCGGTGCTCACCGTGGCGGCGGCGGTCGTGGTCTCGGTGCTCTTCCATCCGGTGCGCCAGCGTGCCAACCTGCTGGCGAACCGCTTCGTCTATGGCAGGCGCGCCTCGCCCTACCAGGTGCTCGCCGACTTCGCCCAGGACATGGCCGGTCAGCTCGACGCCGACGCCGCGCTTGACCGGATGGCCGCTGTGCTCGGCGGGGCGACCGGGGCCGAGCGCGTCGAGGTCTGGGTGATGGTCGGCGCCGGTCTGTCACCTCGATCGGTCTGGCCAGCCGATGCCGAACCGGGAGCCGCGCCGGCGATGGTGACCCGTTCAGCAGGCCTGGCCACCCTTGGGCCGGTCGCCCGGGCGATCGGCGTGTATCACCAGGACGAACTGCTCGGCGCCATCACGCTGGGCAAGGCCAAGAACGAACCGGTATCCGCCGCGGAGGACAGGCTGCTCACCGATCTGGCCTCGCAGGCTGGGCTCGTGCTCAGGAACGTAAGGCTGACCGCCGAGTTGCAGGCCACGATCGACGACCTGCGTGCGTCGCGCCGGCGGCTAGTGCAGGCGCAAGACGACGAGCGGCAGCGGATCGAACGGAACCTGCACGATGGCGCCCAGCAGCAACTGGTCGCGCTGAGCGTTCAGCTCGGCCTGCTCAACGGAGTCGCCGACGATCCAGGCGAGGTCAGGGAGCTGACCGGCCAGCTGCGATCCGGAGTGCGGGCAGCCCTGGATGACCTGCGAGCCCTTGCCCGCGGTATCTACCCGCCCGTGCTAGCCGACCAGGGTCTTCGCGCTGCCCTGCAGGCACAGGCCGACCGCGCGCCGATGCCGGTGCTGGTCGACGCCGACGGGATCGGGCGGTTCTCCCGTGACGCCGAGACGACGCTGTACTTCTGCATCCTCGAGGCACTGCAGAACGTCGCGAAGTACGCGCAAGCGTCACTGACCACGGTGACCCTGAACCAGGTCGCCGGCAGGGTCGAATTCAGCGTCGCGGACGACGGGGCAGGCTTCAACCCTGCGGCTGCCGCGCACGGCACCGGCCTGCAGGGCATAGCCGACCGGCTGTTGGCCGTGGGCGGCCAGCTGGGGGTAGCGTCCGCACCGGGCCGGGGCACGACTATCAGCGGAACGGTGCCCGTCACCGCCCTTGCCCCGGCGCTGGCCGACTGAGCAGCGGAATAACCTGCCAGATAGGCGACCAGCACCCGCACTCGCGAGCCTTTGAACGCTCACTCGCCGAGGGAGCTTTGCCGGCATTGCATCCCGTCCCGCAACATCGCCGCCTCCTTCGAATTGCTGCACTGGTTTCGCAGGGAACACGGCCTGACAGCTGGGCCGCGGCCCAGTCTTATTCAGCTTCGTCCGCTTGGGTTGACCTGGCCACGCTCGGCCCTGCCACCGCAGGTGGCACACGGCGACGACCTACGGTAAACACGGATCCACAGCCTCGGAAAGCGTTTTGGGGGGTCGCCGTATGCCACGCGGACCACAGTCGCGCCGGAGGACAGCTGCTCGCTCAGGCTGGCGTCGGCGCGGATTTCGTCCTCGTTGGGCGACACGGAGATGATCAGCGATAGCAGGAACGTGAGGACGCCCGCGCAGATTAATGGCCGGAACAGGAAGCTGTCCGCGGAGTCCCCGGACATGGTCATCCTGCTACCTCCGGCATACACATGCATCGCGGCCATCCCGGTGTAGTGCATGCCGGTGACGGCGACACCCATGATCAGCGATACACCGAGGCTGGACCATAGGCCCCGGACGCGCAGCCCGGCTATCAGCGCCGCCGTTCCCGCCACGATCGCGATGAGCACCGATACCCCGACCAGGCCGAGGTTGTACCGGACGGTACCTTGCATGCTCATCGCGGACATCCCGACGTAGTGCATGGTCGAGACGCCGACGCCGATGATCACGCCGCCGGTCAGCACCGGCAGCAGGCCGCCGCCACCGTAGCCGACGATGAACAGGCCGATGGCGACGACGACGACCGCGACCACCAGGCTGATCATGGTCATCGGTATGAAAGAGGCCGCTATGACGGCTGGTGCCCCGGCCCGGAGGCCGGGCGGGGCCGGATGAGACCGCCCCACCCCAGCCAGGCCTGGGCCCGCTCAGGTCCTCGCGACCAGGTAGCGGAACACGTTGTCCTGGCGGTAGGTGCCGTCCGGCTTCCTGCTGCCGGCGAAGGCGCGGGTGAGCGCCCCCCGGACGGCGGCGAGCCCGGAGTGCTGGATCGCGGCGCGGGCCGGGCCCGAGCTGAGCTGGGTCCGGACCGCGGTCGCGAGATCCGGGTAGACCAGCGGGTTGGGCACGTCCTCGACGGCGGCCGGGATGAGCCCGGCCAGCCCGGCGAGGTATTCGAGCTGCCCGTCCTCGCTCCACGCTATGGCGCCCGGCGCCTCGTCGGGCGTGGGAGGCAGCAGCGGACCGAGTTCGGCGAACAGTACGCCGCTCTCGCACTGCGCGGGCGGCCCCCAGACAAGCAGGCCGATGAGTCCACCCGGCCGGACGAGCTGGCTCATGTTCTTGACCACGGCGACCGGATCGGCGGCGTACTGCACCGAGTTGAACGCGGTGACCACGTCGAACCCGCCCGGCTCGAACGGCAGCGGGTCCTCCAGGTCGCCGACGGCGAGCGACGCGCCGGGGACGCGCTCGCGGGCGATGTCCAGCAGGGCCGGGGTGGCGTCCAGGCCGGACACCCTGGCGCCCCGGCGCGCCGCCAGCAGTAGCGCGAAGCCGCCGCCGCAGCCGACGTCGAGCAACTCCGTGCCGGGGCGCACCCCCGTCGTGTCCAGGACCGCTTCGTAGAAGGGCGTGCACATCGGCTCGTTGTAGTCCGACCAGTCGCGCGCCCCCGGGCCCCAGAGCTCGGCCTGTTCCTTGCCTGTTCCCATCGGAGTTCCCTTTCCTCGGTCCCGGGCCGGGTGCCCGCGGGCCTGGGGCCATCGTCGGCGCGCGCCGGGATCGCGGGCATCGGCACAAACACGAGTTCTGAGCACGTAACGCCGGGACCGGGCCGGGGACGATAGCGGGGGCGCGTGCGTATTAACACGTATTGGCGCTGGTGGCAGCCGTCGGGACGATGCCGGGGAACGGGTCGCGGAGCATACTGATCTGGTGGCGGACCTGCTGTGCCCGGTGGTAATCGGCCGCGAGGCGGAGTCCGGCGCGCTGCGCTCCGCGCTCGCCGCGGCCGGGGACGGCGCGGGCGGAGTGGTATTCCTGGCCGGCGAGGCCGGGATCGGCAAGTCCCGGCTGGCCGCGGAGCTGGCCGCCGATGCGCGGGCCCGCGGCGTGCGGGTGCTGACCGGCCGGGCGGTTCCGGCCAGCGCCGCCAGTCCCTACCGGCCGCTGACCGAGGCGCTGCTGCAGGCGCTGCGCGGGCTCGCGTTTCCCGCCGACGACGGCCTGGCGCCGTGGCGGCCGGCGTTGCGTGCGATCCTCCCGGCGATCGCGGATCCGGAGGGCGGCGGGCACGGCGACCACTCCCCGGCGGTGCGCGGCGAGGCCCTGCTGCAGCTGCTGCGACGGCTGGCCGGACCCGCCGGGCTGCTGCTGGTGCTCGAGGACCTGCACTGGGCGGACCCGGACACGCTGGCGGTCCTGGAGTACCTGAGCGACAACCTGTCCGCGGAGCCGGTCCTGTGCCTGGTCACCTGCCGGGACGAGCCGGCCACGCCGGCGTCCGGACTGATGGCCCGGCTGCGCGGACGGCGTGCGGCGGTCCGCATCACGCTCGGACGGCTATCGGCCGAGGAGGTCGCCGCGATGGTACGCGCGTGCCTGCCGGCCGCGTCCGAGAGTGTCATCGCCCGGGTGCAGCGCCTGGCCGATGGAGTTCCGTTCCTGGTCGAGGAGTCGCTGGCCGCACCGGGCGTGCCGAGCTCGTTCGCCGAGGCGGTCCGGGCCCGGCTGGCGGCGCTGAGCGAGGCGGAACGGCTGGTCCTGCACACCGCTGCGCTGTTCGGGCGGCAGTTCGACTGGCGGATGCTGCTGCCCGCCACCGGGCTGGCCGCCGAGGTGGTCGCCGACGCGCTCGAGCACGGGGTGGAGGCGCAGCTGCTGGCCGCGGACGGCGGCGTTTTCCGGTTCCGGCACATGCTCACCAGGGAGGCGGTGGTCGCTGAGCTGCTGCCGCCGCGGCGGGTCACCCTCGCCGCCCGGGCGCTCGCCGCGCTGGAGGCAGCGGATCCCGGGCTGCCCGGCCCATCCGGCGACCTGGCCGCGGAGCTGGCCGTCCAGGCCGGCGAGCCGGGCCGGGCCGGCCTGCTGCTGACCGAATCCGGGCGGTCGGCGCTCGGCCGGGGCGCGCTGGCCACCGCGACCGGCACCCTGCGCCGGGCCGCGGGCCTGCTCACCGCGCCGGATCAGCGCGCCGAGGCCGAAACGCTCCTCGTCGAGGCGCTGGCCCTGGCCGGGCAGGTGGACGAGGCGATGCTGATCGGCGACCGGGTCATCGCCCGGCTCACGCCGGGTGGCGACGGCGCCATCCGGCGGGCGGCGATCCACCTCAAGCTGGCCCACGCGGCGGTGGACGGGACCCGGTGGGCGGCCGCACGGCGGCACGTCGGTATCGCGGGCGACCTGCTCGCCGCCGACCCCGAGCCCGGCCTCAGCGCCGAGACGGCCGTGCTGGACGCAGAGATCGCCCTGGCCGCCGACGACGCGGGCAATCGGGCGCGTGCCCTCGCCGAGCGCGCCCTGGCCTCGCCCGGGGCGAGCGCCGAGATCCGGTGCCGGGCGCTGGAGCTGCTCGGCCGGGTCTGCCGGGCCCGCGATCTCGACGGCGCCCGGGAGGCCTTCGAGCTGGCCCTCGCCACGGCCGACGCGGCCGGGCTGGCCGTGTGGCGACTGCGGGCTCTGCACGAGCTCGGCACGATCGACATGTTCGACCACGCGGGCACTGGCCGCCTGTCGCAGGCGCGGCGCATCGCCTCCGAACTCGGCGCGGCCAGCACTGGTGCCGTCATCGACCTGCAGCTCACCGCGACGGCCATGTTCCGGTTCGAGCTGGACGAGGCCGATCGATACGCCGAGTCCGCGCTGGCCGCGAGCACCCGGCTGGGCCTCGGCACGACCGCCGCCATCGTGCTCGTGTTCCGCGCCGAGGTGGCCGCGTTGCGGCGCAATCCCGGCGAGATGGAGCGCTTCATCGCGCTCGCCCGCGCGGCCGCACCCGGCGACCCGGAGATCGAAGGCAGCGCGCTGGCCGGCGCCCGGGGGATGCTCGCGCTGCTCGATGACGACATGGCTGGCGCGCTAGACGCCTTCAGCCGGGGCATCGCCGTGCTCGACACCGCGCCCCAGCGCGGGCCGGCACCCTACCGCGGCCTGTGGCCGCTGCTGCTCGCCGCGCACGGAGACCCGCGGGCGATGGCCGCGATCGGTCGCGCCCGGGCCACCGGCCTGACCGTCAACCGGGCCAACCGGGGCCTGCTCGGATACGCCGAAGCGATCCTGGCGGGGCGAGCCGGAAACGAGTCCCGCGCCACCGAGCTGGCGGCGGCCGCCGATGCCGACCTGCAGCACTACCCGGTCTGGGCCGACCTGGCCCGGCTGTGCGCCGCGGGACCCGCGCTGGCTGGCGGCTGGGGCAGGCCGCGGCCGTGGCTGGAGGCGGCGGCCGGAGTGTTCGGCCGGCACGGGATCGAACCGCTGGCGGCGCGCTGCCGCCAGCTGTTCGACGGGCCGCGGCCGAGCCGCTGGGCCCGGCTGGGCATCACCGACCGGCAGGCCGATGTGCTCCGTCTGGTGGCCACGGGCATCTCCAACAAGGAGATCGCGGCCCGGCTGCACCTGTCGCCGCGCACTGTGGAAAAGCATGTGGAAAACCTGCTCCGCATCACCGCGGCGCAGTCCAGGACCCAGCTCGTGGCCATCGCGGGGCCAGAGTCGGACTGAGCGTTCCCAGCCGTACCCATTGACCTCATGCGACATTTAGTTACATTTACCTTATAGGCCGTCTCATAAAGCCGGACGCCATGACGATCTCGGCCACGGCGATATGCGGGCACCGGTGAATATCCGAGTGAATGCGGGTCTGCACCATGCATCTGCGATGGCTATCGGCGGGGCTCGCGATGGCCGTCGGCCTGGCCGCCTGGCTCGGATTCGCCGGGCCGGCCCGCGCGAGCATCGGGGTTGGCGTGCAAGCCGATCCGGTCAGCCTGAGCGGCACGGCGCATCCGGGCGCGAGCTACGCGCTCCCGTCCTTGTACGTCGTAAATACGGGTACCCAGGCAGAATCAATGAGCGTCCGGGTGGTGCGAAGGACAGGTCCGGGCCGGGCCATCCCGGAATCCTGGATTCGCATCGGCGCTCTCAGTGGCCAGCTGCCGCCGAAGCAGTCGGCACGCATAGCTCTCGAGCTAGTCACCCCCGCCGACGCCGAGTCAGGTAATTACGCAAGCGACATCGTGGTCACCGGCTCCACGGCACCCGTGGCGGGCGTCAACTTCGGTGCCGCCGCGGCGACCAAGCTCGAGTTCAAGGTCACGCCGGGACCGCCGGGAGGGTCCTGGCTCTCACTTCCGGCCTGGACGTGGTGGGTGATCGGCGGGCTGGTCATCCTGGCGGCCGCGACCTTCGGCTGGCGGCGCTCCGGGCTGCGGATCAAGGTGGAGCGGAAGAACGCGGCATGAACCGTTCTGGAGGACATCATGGGCCGTAGCGGGCTGATCATCGGCGTGGCCGTCCTGGTCGCGCTGTTCGGTTTCGCCAGGCACTCCCCCGATCCGCCGGCCAGCACCAGCGGGCAGGACCCGCCCGCCTTCGGCAGCAGCGGGAGCGTGACCGCTCACCTCAAGGTCGTTCCGACGATCCGCTCGGTTACCGTGTCGCCGGATTCGGTGAATTTCGGCAACTGCAAGGAGGGCTCTGGCGATACGGCCTCGGCAGGCGACCAGCTGGGCTATCCCAACGGGATCTGCTGGGTGGGCAACACCGGCTCCAACGGGCACTTCCCGGTCACGGTCACCTACACCGGCCTGGCCGGCAACGTCTGGGTTCACGCCGAGGACGCGGTTTCCGACAACAACGGCAACTGGAGCCTGTGCGATCCGACCGGGAAGCCCGCCTGCACCGGCGACCAGAACGAGCCGGGCGAGAATCAGGTCACGGTCATGACCTTCGCCCAGGATGTGAACGACTACCACATGCTGACCAGCGACGCGGAATGCGATATCGAGTTCCAGGCCGGCGGCTTTTGCGCAGCGGCGCCAGCCCAGTTCCAGAGCGTTTCGGCGCATGAGGGCATCCGGCTGATCGGGCCGAAAGCCTCGGACGATAGCTCGACATCCTGGAGCGTCACGATCGTCTGGCAGGCGGAATACCCCGGCAAATAGATCAATGCAAGCGGCGGTCAGGGTACCCGCGTGACGCACCTCGTGATCGTGTGCACTCAGCCCTCCCGCGATGGCGGCCCTGAGTGCACACGATCAACGGCAAAGGCCTCGCGACTGCCCGTTTCCTCCGGCCAGCCGCGCGAGAACTACGTTGCTGACCTCCGTGAGCCGGTCAGTGCGGTGCGCGGCGGCCGAACAGCGGACGCGGCGGCCCGGCGTGCCAGCCCGCCGGCCGGCGGGCGCCCCGGTGCGGGTTCAGCAGGCCCCTGGCGTGCCTGACGGCGGACATCACGTTCGCCTGGAAGGCCATGCCATGCCAGGTGCTGTTGATGAGCTGTGAGTATTGCGCCTGAATCCGGGCAGCCTTAATTCCGTCGCTGACCATGATTTGCCCTCCCAAAGCCTGGCCGCAGCCAGGTCTCGTCCCCCCAAGCGGATCACTTCCCCAAGCGATTTCCGCCCTTACATCTACGAGACGCGACGACATGAGAGGCGGTTTACTCTGTATTTTGCTGATTACGAAGAGTAATTTCCGTTTGGCACTGACGCCTCAACGGCAATCGGCGCATCTGGTATCCCCAGGTCAAGGTGGCAATATATCAATCGTCGGCGCAGCTTGATCCCTGGATTTGCCGTCCTGCGACGGTCCCGGTCGATCCGGTTCGGCCGTCAAATTCTGCTATCGGCGGCCGGGCGATGCGCAGGTGTTTGCCCCGTTTTGCCAGCCACATATCTTTCGTGTAACGCCGGGGAACGGTGACTCTGCGTAGCCAGACTCGGGGAGAGGCGGCGCTCATCGCCAGCCAATCGGGCGCTATTGGCTCTTGGTTGTTCGGCCGGGCGCGCCGAGCATGGGCAGGAGTAAGCACGTGCCGTCTAGACAAGGGCTTGCCATGCGACAGTTCCCCGCCAGTCCGATCACCGAGCTCATCGACGGGTCTCCGCAGTACAACCTGGGCGAGAGCTATGCTCCGCACCTTTCGGTAGCGGACATCCTCGATCCGGCCGAGGTGGCTGGCCTGAGCCTCGGGTACGGGACGTCCGCGGGCGATGAAGAGCTGCGCGCCCTGATCGCGGCGCGGCTCGGCGTCCCCGAGGGGCAGGTCCTGCTCACCGCGGGTGCGTCCGCGGCGTTGTTCCTGGTGGGACTGCTGCACAGCGACGGGGAGATCCTCGTCGGGCGGCCCTGCTTCCCGCCGATGCTCGACGCCCTGCGCGGCCTCGGCGCCCGGGTCGTCACGGTGTCCGCGCGCTTCGAGGACGGTTACCGCGTCGATCTCGACGCGTTCAGGGACGGCCTGTCGGCGCGCACCAGGCTGGTCATGATCGCGTCGCCGCAGAATCCTTCCGGCGTGTCCATCACGCGCGGCGAAGTAGCCGCGATGCTCGCGGTCATGTCCCGTCGCTGCCCCGAGGCGGTCCTGCTCATCGACGAGACCTACCGGGAAGCGAACTACGGCGACGCTCCGGCGGCACCCACCTTCGCCGGCCTTTCCGGCCAGGTGCTGACCTGCGCCTCGCTGTCCAAGGCGTACGGTGTCCCCGGCCTGCGCATCGGCTGGCTGACCGTCGCCGATCCGCGGCTGTGCGAGCAGCTCAAGCTGGCCAAGTTCAACTCCTCGGTCTGCTGCGGAGTACTCGACGAGTTCCTCGCCGCCCGGCTGCTGTCGCGGGCCGGCCAGCTGCTCGGGTCCCGGGCCGCGCTGATGGCGAGATCCCGCGCCACGGTCGGTCGCTGGATCGGCGAGCAGGACGGCCGGCTGGAATGGCTGCGGCCCGACGCGGGCGCGTTCTGCTGCGCCCGCCTCAACCCGGGCATCTTCGGGCCGTCGGACATCCGCCGCTTCTACGACCGGCTGGGTGAGCGGCGGACGGTGGTCGCCCCCGGTACGTGGTTCGGCGACAGCGCCCATGTGATGCGGATCGGCCTGGCCTACCCACCGGATGACGAGTTGGAGAAGGGCCTGGCGGTCATCTCGGACGCGCTGCGGCCCTGAGCCGCGCTACGGCTTCCTGGACGCCGTCGCGGCGTGCGGCGGCCGGGGCCTGCCGTGGTGCGCCTTGCGTGCCGCGGTGGCGTCTGCCTGCTTCGCCGCCGAGGCCAGCGGCCGCGTCATCCAGCTGAGCATCGGCCCGAGGGCCGCGCGCCAGACGCTGGCCTGGTGACCGCCGCCCGGGACCATCATGAGCGGCACGTACACCATCCGGGTCTGCAGCACCTGCCTGAAGTCCTGCGCGGCGAGGACGTCCTCCCTGTCCTGGGCGCCGACGGCGAGCCAGAAAGCGGGCAGCATGTCGTTGACCGGAACCCGCGTGACGTACTCGCGCGGCGTGTTGATGAGCCGCAGGCCGGGATGACCGAGGAAGACGTTGACGGTGAGCGGCTTGCCGCCGGGCTTGTTGCCGGCCGGCACCTGGCTCTTGATCGGGGCGAAGTACCCCGATAGCACGCCCACCGCCCCGTACCCCTTCGGGACCTGCACCCCGATGTTGGCGGCGCAGTAACCGCCCTCCGAGTACCCGGCCAGTCCCCAGGCCCGGCCCGGCGGCTGGACGCGGGCGATCCGGGCTATCGCGTCCGGCACGTCCCGCGCGACGAAGGTCATGTCCTGGATGCCGCCCGGGTTGTTGAGGCACTGGAGCCCGTACCGGGGCGAGCCATCGGTGTCGGGCATCACCAGCACCGCGGCGTCGTCGGGGTGGGTTCCCAGGAGGCTGAGGAAGGTGGGGATCACGCCCATGACGTCGACCCAGGCCCGCGGGCCGCCCGGTGAGCCGTGCAGCAGCTCGATGACGGGGAACTTGTAGTGCTGGAAGGGCTTCTGGAAGTACTGCGGCGGGAGGTAGACGTACACGTCGCGGGTGAGGTGACTGTGCGCGCCGGTGACCGATGTCTGGAACAGGTAGCCGACCTGGGCGTCCTCGGCCTGGCTGGTGACCCGGCCGATGTTCTTGTCGAACTGCTTGTTGGTCCCGGTCCCGGCGGCCGCGTACTTGGGAATGCTGCCCGCGCCCTGGCCGGTCAGATCGTTGATCGCCCCGCCCCAGGTCTGGTAGTAGTCGTAGAACTTATTGACGGCTGCGACTCCGAAGACCATGGCGGGCAGGAAGGCCAGGCACGCCGCGAGCACCCGGAATACGAGCTGCCTGGCCAGCGCCACCCAGATGAGCAGTCCCCCGAAGACCACTATGAGAAGCAGGAAGAACCCGGCCCCCTGCGGTTCAAACACTCGGTTCTCCTCGCCGGCGTCTGGCGTCAGGGGTGGTCCGCCTCACTGAGGGCAGGCCGCACCTCCGCGCAACACATGATCACAACACCGAACGTCCGGAACGTGACATTAAGTTCCCTGCGAGCGACCGGCGCCGGTGGCACGGACAGCACCCGCGGCCGGTTATGTGCATAACGCGACTCTTGCACCAGCACCGTGAATGCCGCGAATGCCGCGGCCGTGCGAGCGGGCCCTGCTGAGCGGTGGAGGTGGGATTTGAACCCACGGAGGGGTTGCCCCCTCACACGCTTTCGAGGCGTGCGCCCTCGGCCACTAGGCGACTCCACCGCAGGCGAGCTTACCCGAATTCGCGCGTACGCGGCGGCCCGACCTACCCGGCATCCGCCCGTCGGGCCGCGAAGAATTCGCGCAGCAGGTCACCGCATTCGGCGGCGAGGACGCCGCCGATGACTTCCGGGCGGTGATTCAGGCGGGTGTCGCGCAGCACGTCCCAGAGCGACCCCACCGCGCCGGCCTTAGGGTCCTCGGCGCCGTAGACCACCCGGGCCAGCCTGGCCGCCGTCACCGCTCCGGCGCACATGGTGCACGGCTCGAGCGTGACGACCAGGGTCAGCCCGGTCAGCCGCCAGCTGCCGAGGGCCCCGGCCGCCTGCCTGATCGCCACGACCTCGGCATGCGCGGTGGGATCACGGTCGGCCTCCCGGCGGTTGCGTGCCCGCGCGATGACGGTGCCCGCCTCGTCGAGGATGACGGCACCGACCGGGACGTCCTGCGCTGGCCGGGTCTGGAGACCCGCGGCGGCCGCCTCGGCCAGCGCGAGCCGCATGGCCGGTTCGAAGGAACGCGTGTATCCGGTCACGTGAACCGGGTCAAGGGCCGAGCGCGAGATCGAGCGCCCGCTCGACCACATCACCGAACCTGAGCCGGTCGGCGATGTGGGCGATCGCGTCCTCCGGGTAGAGGTCGAGGTCGGCCGAGATCGCCCCGAGTTCCATCTCGTCCAGGCCGAGGTCCGCGAAAATGGACATGTCCCCGGCCGGGAGCACCTGGTCGAGTTCCTCGTTGTCCGCGGGCACCGGGATGTCCAGGGCCTCGAGCACCTGGCGGGCCAGCGGATAGTCTGCCGCCGCGGTGAGGTCGGAGAGGAACAGCGACACGTCGTCGCCGAGGACCCGGACCGCCACGAAGAAGAAGTCGTCGACGCCGGCGAAGCCGATGGTGCCGCCCATGCTGGGCTGCCGGCGCAGTGCCTGGACGAAGTCATCCAGGTCGGCGGTCACCGCCGACGGCAGGGCGTCGGCCTCCCACTGGTCCTCTTCCCGGTAGACGATGACCGCGAAGTCCGTCTCACCCACGTCTGCCATCGTCATCTCACCAGCATGCTCCGCACGGAGGAATGCTGTCAGACGGCCGGGCATCCCGGCGGCAAAATCGCCGATCAAGGCCGCGAGCCGCCGGTTCAGGACCCGATGCCGGCGTCGTCGGCACACCCCGGTCACGCACTGCTTCCGCCGATCGGGCATACTGTGTTTAACACCGGGGCATACTTCATGGCGACACGGCAACTTCGCTCCGTTAGCATTGGCCGGGTAATCGGCGCGAGCTAGCATAGGTTCTCTGGCAAACAGGGCAGTCTGGGCGCCCGCGGGAGGCGACGTGAACGCAAAAACCATCGCCGGATGGGCGGCAATCGCCTTCGTCGTATGGTGGGTCATAGAACAGCCCACGGCCGCCGCTCACCTCGTGCACAACATCGGCGCTTTCCTGTCGACGGCGGCGGCCGGGCTCTCCAGTTTCGTCTCGTCTATCTGACGACGATCTAGCTAAGCGGGCGCACGATGAGGCTGGTTCCGAACACTGACACGGTGCCTGCCTCGGTAAACAGGTTCCTTCTTCCCCACGAGCGCCAGGTCATCACCGTCCACCAGCACCCCGCCATCCTGATCAAGCCAATCTTCTGGGTCCTCATCGGGCTGGCCGTCGCCGGCTGGCTGAGCAGCTCCATCGCGCACAGCAACGGCACCGTCCTCCTAATTATCTGGATTCTGTGGGGAATCCTCTTCCTCAACCTGGCGGTGAAGGTCTGGGAGTGGGCGGTAACCTACTTCGTCGTCACCTCCCAGCGGTTCGTGCTCGCGACGGGCGTCATCACCCGCAATGTGAACATGATGCCGCTCCCCAAGGTGACGGACATGACCTTCCAGCGCTCTGCCATGGGCCGGATCCTCGGCTACGGCAAGTTCATCCTGGAGTCCGCCGGGCAAGACCAGGCGCTGACCAACGTCGACTATCTTCCCTACCCCGAGCAGCTCTACCTCGAGGTGTGCGGGCTGATCTTCAAAGACCAGGAGGAGAGCCCCGACTAGGGGTGCGCTCCCTCAGGTGGTCAGCAGCACGACCCCGGCCGCGGCCAGCAGCAGGCCGGCCCGCTGCAGCCAGCGCATCCGCTCGCCGAGCACCCACCGGGCCAGCAGCACCGTCATGCCCGGGTAGAGCGACGTGATCACGACGGCCAGCCCGAACAAGCCGGCCCGGGTGGCGAGCACGTAGCAGACGTTGGCGGCCGCGTCGACCGCCCCGGATGCTAGCGCGATCACGCCCGTCCCGCCGCCATCTCGCCGCCACGGGCGGGTCCTGGTCGCCACAGCGATGCCCACGGCGACCACGGTTCCCGCCGTCCGCGAGATCGCCACCGGCCAGAGCACGCCGGACTGCCCGGCATTCTTCAGGCATAGGAAGAACAGGCCGAACCCCGCGCCGGCGGCGGCGCCGTAGGCCAGCCCGCGCAGCCTGCCGGCCGCCCCGGCGCCCGGGCTATCCCGATGCCCCTGACGCCCGCGGCGGGCGGGCGGCATGCTGACCAGGACGATGGCGACCAGGCAGATCAGCCCGCCGGCCACCATGCCAGAGGTGAGACGCTCACCTCCGGCGATCGCAATGCCGACCGGCAGCACGGTCGAGACGAGCGCGGCCACCGGGGCCACGACGCTGATCGGCGCGGCGGCGAAGCCGGCGTAGAACGCGATCAGGCCGATCGCGCCGCAGATGCCGGAAACGGCCGCCCAGCCGACCGCACCCCACCCGCCCACCGAGGTGGGCGAGCCCAGGCCGTGCCCCAGCACGCTGCCCAGCCCAGGCGCCTCGCCGAGCAGCGCCACCACGATCACGACCGCCGCGCCGGCCGGGACAGTCGTCGCCAGCACGGCGAACACGCTGGCTCGCCGCGAGGCCACTCCGCCAAGAAAATCGGCGGTGCCGTAGAGCACGGCGGCGGCCAGGGCCAGGATGGTCACCACGGTCAGCATCCCCCGGAACGAAACGGCGTCGGTCAGAATATTGGTCTATATGGTTCATCTTACCGACCGCCCGGGCGGCCGGCGAGTTCCGGGCAGCCGCCCCGCGGCCCGGACCCGGTGAGGAGAGACATGGCGGAGGTGCCCGATATCACGGCCGCGGTCGCGCGGACCCTGCAGGCCCTGCGCGCGGACCGGGGCTGGTCGCTGGACCAGCTGGCCGCGCGTTCCGGCGTGAGCAAGGGCGTGCTCGTCGCGCTGGAGCAGGGACGCTCGAACCCCAACCTGGCTACCCTGGCGCGCATCGGCGACGCCTTCGGCGTCCCGGTGACCCTGCTGGTCGACCTGGGCGGTGAGCCCGCCGTCCAGATCAGCAGCCCGGACGCCTCCCGGGTACTCTGGCGCGGCCCCTCCGGCGGCACCGGGACGATCATCGGCGCCACCGACCCGCCGTGGGCGGTCGAGCTGTGGCGCTGGGAGGTGATGCCGGGCGAGACGTTCGGCGGTGACGCACACGCGCCGGCCACGAGGGAGATGGTCTGGGTCGAGTCAGGCACGCTCACGCTGACGGTGGCGGCTGAGCGCCACGAGATCGCCGCTGGCCAGTGCGCCCGCTTCCCGGCCAGCCGCCCGCACCGGTACGAGAACGCGGGCGATCAGCCCGCCCGCCTCACCATGGTGGTAGTGATCCCGCCGGCTCAGGGATAACAACGTGGCGGGCTTGACTTGGTGGCCCTGGCCGATGAGCCAGTCGCGGGCGGCGTAGGCCGAACCGCGGGCGCCGGCCATATCCAGGTCGGGCACCAGGGAGATCTCCGCGGCCCTGGCCTGTTCCTCGCGCAGGACGGTGTGTGCCCGCACCTCGGCGAAGAACCAGTCACGGAAGTGCGGCGCGGTCTCGACCACGCCGCCGCCGAGGAAGTACGCGTCGGGATCGAGGAAGTTCGCCGCGGTGGTGAACAGCCGCCCGATCGCCATCGCCTGCTGCCGGAAAATGGCCAGTGCCATCTCGTCGCCGTCTTCGGCGTACTTTCGCACCTGCCTGGCCGCCACGCCGATCGGCACCTCGCTGAGCGGATGGCCCTTGTACCTGGTGAGCCAGTACGGCAGCAGGTTGTTCTGGATACCGGTCAGCGAGGCCACGCTCTCCGCGTCACCCGACTGGCCGCAGTTGCACGCGGGCATCGGCTGACCGTCGTCGAGCAGCCCGTCGAGCGGGATGGGGACGTGACCGAGTTCCCCGGCCATCCCGGCCGCGCCCTTGACGACCTGCCCGGCCTGGATGATCCCGCCGCCGAGCCCGGTGCCGACGATCGCGGCCACCGAACTGCGCTGCCCGGACTCCGCACCGAACCGCACGTTGTGCGCGTACAGCGCGGCCGAGTTCCCGTCGTTGTTGTAGATCACCGGGAGCCCGAGCTGTTCGGCCAGCGCGCCGCGGATGTCGAAGCCGCGCCAGCCGGCATGGCCGAAGTTAGTCGCGCCCTTGGACGAGATGACCCCGTCTCCGCTCGCGGGACCCGGCGTATCCAGGCCAACCGCCCGGACCGCCGTGATCGGCACCCCGGTGAGCCCGAGCACCTGCTCCACGGAGACGACCAGGGACTGGATGGCCTTGTCAGGTCCTTCCCTGACCTCGCTCGGCACCTCCGCCAACCGGTCGAGGAGAAACCGGCCGCTGGAGTCGAGGATGGTCCCGTTGTTGGTAGTCCCGCCGTTATCCAGGCCAACGACAACCCAGTCGACTGGCATGCGCCCTCCTAGTCCGGCCGCTGAGCCACGCCCAGTCTAGGTAAATGCACTGGCAAAGAGCAATATCGCTCAATGCGGCCCGACGGCCGGAACCAGGTTGGCGGGGTGGTCGTGCCTGGCCTGGCCTGGCCACGGGTCTGATTCCTGATCGGGTTGCAGGCCCTGGCCGTGCTGGCCGGGGTGCCCGGTGCGGATGTTCGCGGTGAGGCAGGCAGCGGCGGAAGATCCGGGTGGATCGGGGCTCCCGGGTGGTTTTTGTGCACTATAGTGCCGGCGCCCTAGACTGCCTCGTGAGCCAGGGCAGGCCCTATCCCGCCCGGTATTGAACTGCAACCGAACCATCAGCTTGGGAATTTGTGGCATCCGGTCACCGGACGCGGCACTTAATACCGTCCGGTGACCGGAAACCGGCGGTCATGCGCCGCCAGGGCCTGGATCGCGAGGCGCCGCTGCGCCGTCAGGCCAGATTGTCAGTACCTCTGCGTAGGCTCGGGCTTATGGCGAATGTCAGCTTGTCTGTAGGCGATCGCGAATTCTTCCTGGCCGAGCCGCACGTCGCGGCTTTGTCGGTGTCGGCCGGTCAAGGTCGTGGTCCGCTTACCGTGCCGATCTGGTATCAGTACGCACCGGGCGGGGAGGCGTGGGTGCTGACCGAGGCAGGGTCCCGGAAGGCCCGGCTCATCGAAACATCCGGGCGTTTCACCCTGATGGTCGAACGGGTCACGCCCACCGTCCGGTATGTATCGGTGGAGGGACCGGTCACTCGCACGGTTCCGGGGACCGATGAGCTGTTGCGGGAGATCGCTGCGCGATATCTGCCGCCGGATAAGGTCACGGCCTATATCGAGTTCGTCACGGCGGAACTGGGCGAGCAGGTCGCGATTTACCTGCGTCCGGAGCGATGGCTGACGGCAGATCTCGGGCCAGGAGCCGTACCACCGCGGGTGACTTGACCGCCGAGTCACCCCTGTCAACGATCTGGGTCCTGGCGTCGTGCTGCCACTTCATTACCGGATCTTCCTCATTCGGTCTTGCCAGGGCGGACTCCCGTAGCTGGTCTCCTGCTCCATCCCCACACACTGCAACCGGAACTCGTCGCCGAACTCCGGGCGGCACACGACACGGCGGCGCGGCGGCTCAAGCGCGCCTACTTCGAGCCGGCCGGACTGCTGGCACGCGTTATGGCGGCGGCTGGAAGTTCCGCGTTCCCGGCGCCGGGGCGGGCAACGGGCATGAGGACGTACAGCGCGGATCGTTCGGGCAAAATCGCATTACCGGCAGCGGGACGGAGGCTGCGGTACGGTGCCCGGCCCCAGCGATGAGGGCGCGCAGCAGGCCGGAGTTACCGGCGCGGTGAGGAGGCCATCATGAGCGGGCCATCGGCCGGCAGCACACTGCTCGACCTGCTCGAACCAGGATGGCGCCGGCACCTCGCGGCCGGAGAGCCCGCCGGGACCCTCGACGTGGAACCCGAGATGCTGGACGCGGCGGCGCTGGCACTGGGAGACCTCTCCCGGTCCGAGCCGCCGACGGTGCTCAACCGCCGGTGGCCGGCCTGCGTCGTGGTCGCCGTCGCGCAGGTCACGGCCCGCTACGACAAGAACGGGAAGGTCTGGCCTGCCTGGTTCCGGGCAACCCGGACGCGCGCCACCCGCCGATCCGCGGCTGACTGGGCCAATGCGTTCCTCGGCTCGCTGGCGACGCTGGGCGTCCCCGCCCCGGCGGGCGACCCGCTGGAGACGGTGCTCGCTCACGCGGCGGTGCCTGAGTCCTCCCTGCCCGGATTCCTTCGGCTGGCCGGTACCGGGGTGCCGGAACGAGAGCTGTCCGAGCTCGGTCCCGCGGTCGCCGCGCTGCTGCGCCTCAAGGCTGGCGCCGGGTTCGTCGGACGCTGCCGCAGACTCATGGAGTTGCTCACCGAGCCCGGCGGTCCCAGCACTGAGGACCTGGCGGACCTGTCCCTGCCGCGCCGCATCGTCGACGCGGCCAGGACCGTCGCGGCCGGCCACCCGAGGCCGGGCGGCCGGGGGCCGGTGCGGCTCGATCCGTTCGGGCGGGGCATTCTGGCCCGTTACGCGGACCCCGACGCCAGACCCGGCCAGGACGATGCCGGGTCCTGGACCGCGATTTCTCCGGCCGAGGTCACAGAGCCCGCGGATCCGCTGCTGGCTTTCGACGCCGATGGCGAGCAGATCGCGGCCATGCTGCCACCCGAGCCCGTGTGGCTGGCATACCCGCGGGACCGGGCGCTGCGGGCCGACAGGATGCCACGGGTCCTGATGGAAAGCAGGCTGCCACTCGCCTGGAATGGCTGGCGGCTGGTCCAGCTGGACCTGGGCGGCGTCGCCTGGATAGGACTGGAGCCTGCGGAGGGGAAGGCGTCCCGGGCGCACCGCGTCCGGGGCCGGTCGAGACCGCGGCTGGTGACGGGTGTCCCGGTGCCGGGCCTTCACACGCCGGACGGCCTGCCGGTGTCCGGGACGCTTCCGATGGTGTGGCTGCCGCCCGGCGGGACCCGGTGGCGGATCGAGATGCGGCGGTCCGGTTCCGGCGCGATGCTGGCTGCGGTCGAGGCGAGCGGGGATCACTGGGAGCCAGAGCGCCTGTGGGACCGGGTGCCCCGCCCGGTGCTCGGCGAACTGGCCGTTACCGTGGCTGCGCTGGACTCCCCGCAGGCCACCGGGCTGCGACAGACGGTGACGGTGGCCGAGGGCCTGGATGTCGGCTACTCCCCGGCGCTGCGGCTGACGGATGCGCGGGGCCTGGAGCCGGTCGAGGCGGTGCTCTGTCCCGTGCCCGGGATGACCGCCTCGCCCCGCGCGGCGATGATCCCGGCCGAGGCCACCAGCGTCGAGGTGGCGTGCGTGGCCGGGCCGGTGGTGCTGTCGCTGCGGCTCACTCCGCCGCACTGCCGGGTCCGGATCGAGCCCGAACCGGGCAGCGGGGATGCCCCCACGGCCTGGCGCAGCCTCGGGCCGCTGCCGCTGCGGGCGGCGGACCTGACCCGCGGCGGAGCGCTGCACCTGGACCTGCCAGGGACCGCAGGGGACCCGCCCGTCGATGTGGTCGCCGCGGCCGGGACGGTTCAGGTCCTGATGCCCACCAAACGAGGCCGGTACCCGCTGCGGCGGATGCTGGATACGGTGAGCGTCCACGGCGGCGCGGAACTGCGGATCACCGTAGGCGCACGAACTGCGGTGGTCGCGCGGATCAGCGCACCCGCCGCGACCGGCGACCCGTGGCTGCCCGGTTAGCCCTGCCCGGTTAGCCCTGCCCGGTTAGCCCTGCCCGGTTAGCTGGGCGCGACCGCGCCGCTCGTGGCACCCTGGATGACGGCAGGCATTTCCTTCTCCGGAAGCGGCTCGGCGTGGACGCGATCGGCACCAGCGCTCTGCTGAGCGCCACCTACCGGCGTTACCTGCGGTCGCTGCTGCCGGTCCGTGACCCGGCGCTCGAGGCCGCGCTGGCCGACTGCATCGCGGCCAGCCCGCTGCTAACCAAGGGGCCGCTGCTCGAGGCCACCCCGCCCTACCGGACCGGGGCGACCCTGCGCGACCTGATCGGCGAGGGGGTGCTCGATCCGGCGTTCGCCCGGCTGGGCGGCCCGGGGCTGCCCCTGGACCGGCCTCTGTACGTCCATCAGGAGCAGGCGCTGCGGAAGGCGGCCTCGGGCCGGAACCTGGTGGTGGCCACCGGCACCGGGTCGGGCAAGACGGAGAGCTTCCTGCTGCCGGTGCTGTCCGCGCTGACCGCCGAGCATGCGGCGGGCACGCTCGGACCCGGGGTGCGGGCGCTGCTGCTGTATCCAATGAACGCGCTGGCCAATGACCAGCTCCGCCGGCTGCGCCGCCTGCTGACCGACGCCCCGCAGGTCACTTTCGGCCGCTACACCGGTGACACCCCGGAGCGCGCCGCCGAGGGCGCGTCGCTCTACGAGTCGCTGAACCCGGGCGAGCCACGCCTGCCGAACGAGCTGCTCAGCCGTCAGGAGATGCGCGACAACCCGCCGCACCTGCTGCTCACCAACTACGCGATGCTCGAGTACCTGCTGCTCCGCCCCGCCGACATGGAACTGTTCGAGGGAAAGCACGGCGGGCACTGGCGGTTCGTCGTGCTGGACGAGGCGCACGTCTACGACGGAGCCAAGGCCGAGGAGGTCGGCATGCTGCTGCGCCGGCTCCGCGAGCGCGTCGGGCGCGGCCAGAACGACTCGGCCTTCCAGGCGATCGCCACGAGCGCCACCGTCGGCGGCCATCCGAGCGCCGTGACGGACTTCGCCGCCAAGCTGTTCGACCTCCCCTTCGAGTGGGTGGACGGCGACCCGGCGCGCCAGGACCTGGTCGGAGCGCAACGGGTGGACATCCCGGCCGGGCCGCTGTGGGGGCCGCTCGGCCCGGCCGGCTACCTCGCCCTGGCCGCCGCGGCCGATCCCGCGGCGGAACTGCATGGCCGCGCCGCGCACGATCCGGTGGCGGCCGGTCTCGGGGCGGGCGCCGCGGGCAGCGGCGACGCCGCGCTGCTGCTCGCGCACGAGCAGGCGATGGCGAAGCTGCGCATCCTGCTGGCCGCCGCACCCCGCCCTTTCGCCGAGCTGGCCGCCGAGGTGTTCACCGGCAGGGATGCTCCCCGCGCCGAGGAGGCGCTCGCCGCGCTGGTCTCGGTAGGCGCGAAGATCCGTGACGGCACCGGCAGCCCGGTCCTGTCGGCCCGCTACCACCTGTTCGCCCGGGCCACCGAGGGCGCGTTCACCTGCCTGGCCACGGGCCGCCCGCACGTGTCGCTGGCCCGGCACGAGATATGCCCGGACTGCGCGGGCGCCGTGTTCGAGTTCGGCTGCTGCAAGCGGTGCGGGGCGGTCCACCTGGCGGGCTCGGTGGAGCGAGACTCCGGCGGTGAGCACTTCACGTCACGTGCGGTGCGGCCCGACCGGCGTACCTGGCTGCTGCTCGGCGCCCCGGCCGAGGCTGCGGACGAGGACGACGAGATCCTCGAGCAGGCCGCCGCCGCCACCGCCAAGGACGCCATGCTGTGCGGGCGCTGCGGGGCCTTGCACATGGCCGTGCTCGCGGGGGCGGCACCGTGCGGATGTCCCGCCGCCGGCCTGCGGCCGGTGCGGCGGCTGGCCGCCGCACCGGGCACCCCGAGCGGGTGCCTGGCCTGCGGCGCGCGCGGCGCCGGGACGGTACGACTGCTCGAGAGCGGCAACGAGGCGGCCGCGGCGGTGCTCGCCACCGCGCTGTACCAGGCGTTGCCGCCCGATGAGGAACTGGCCGACCGGCCCGGCGCCGGCCGGAAGCTGCTCACGTTCAGCGACAGCAGGCAGGCGGCCGCGTTCTTCGCCCCCTATCTCGAGTCCAGCCACGCTCTGGTGCGGCAGCGGCGGCTGATCCTGGACGGCCTGGCGCGGGCCACCGCCCGCGACGCGGAAGCCACGGTGGACGACCTGATCGAGGAGACCGCAGCCGCGGCCGGCCGCGCCGGGGTGTTCTCCCGCCGCGAGTCGCGGCAGGGCCGCCGCCGGGAGGCGGCCCGCTGGGTGCTGCGCGAGCTGGTCGCCCTCGACGAGCGCCAGTCCCTGGAGGGCCTCGGGCTGCTGCGGGTCGGGCTGGGCGCCGACCCGTCGTGGCAGCCGCCCCGCCCGCTGCTCGACCTGGGCCTGTCCGCGCCGGAGTGCGGGCTGCTGCTCACCGAACTGCTCCGCACGGTGCGGCTGCAGGGCGCGCTCACGATGCCGGAGGAGGTCGACCCGGCCGACGAGATGTTCGACCCGCGGCGCGGCCCGATCTACGTCCGCGGCGACGGCGCCGAGGCCAGGCTCAGGGTGCTCAGCTGGCTGCCCACCCGCGGCGTCAACAAGCGGCTCGACTACCTGCGCAGGCTGCTGGCCGCCGTCGGCGAGCCCGGGTCCGGGCTGGACGCGCGCGAGGTGCTGGCCGGCTGCTGGCGGGCGCTGTGCGCGGCACCGGACGGCTGGCTGCACGCCACGGCCCTGCCCAGGCTGGGCCAGGTGCACCAGGTCGATCACACCTGGCTCACGCTCCGCGCGGGCGGCAGCGACGTCTGGCGGTGCACGCTGTGCCGACGGGTTGCCACGGCCGCGCTCCGCGGCGTGTGCCCGACCCTGGGCTGCGCCGGCGAGCTGGTGGCCGACCGCGCCGACGACGACGGCCACTACCGTGCCCTGTACCGGCAGACCGCGCCGGTCCCGCTGGTCGCCCGGGAGCACACCGCGCAGTGGACCGGCCTGGAGGCCGCCGACATCCAGCAGCGGTTCCTGGCCGGCCAGGTCAACGTGCTGAGCTGTTCCACCACGTTCGAGCTCGGCGTCGACGTCGGAGCGCTGTCCGCGGTGCTGCTGCGGAACATGCCGCCCACCACCGCCAACTACATCCAGCGGGCCGGGCGGGCGGGACGCCGCAGCGGCACCGCGGCGCTGGTCGTCACCTACGCCCAGCGCCGCTCCCACGACCTGTCCCGCTACTCCGAGCCGGAGTCGATGCTGACCGGGCAGGTCCGCGCGCCCTACGTGCCGCTGGGAAATCCCCGCATCGACCGGCGGCACGCGCATTCGGTGGCGCTGGCCGCCTTCTTCCGCGACGCCAGGGACAACGGGGGCCAGATGTTGAAGACCGCCGGGGACTTCCTGCTGCCCGCCGCGGGCGGCGAGCCGCCGTGCCGCGCGGTCCGCGGCTACCTCACCCCGGTGCCCGCCGAGGTCGGGGAGGCCCTGCGCGCCGTGCTGCCCGCGTCCGCGTGGCCGCGGCTCGGCCTGACCGACGGAACCTGGGTGGACGAGCTGTGCGGGCTGCTCGACCAGGTCAGCGCCGAACTCGCGCACGACTTGGCGACGTTCGAGGAGCGCCGCGCGGAGGCCTTCGAGGCCCGGCGCAGCGACCTGGCGGCCCGGTTCGAGCGGAGCATCGCCACCATCACCCGGCGGTCGCTGATCGGCTACCTGGCCAACCGGAACGTCCTGCCGAAGTACGGGTTTCCCGTGGACACGGTTGAACTGCGCACCGCGCACTGCGACAGCCAGGTCGGGGCGCGGCTGGAACTGAACCGGGACCTGTCGGTGGCGATCCACGAATACGCACCGGGCTCGGAACTGATCGCCGGCGGGGTCCTGTGGCGCTCGGGCGGGATCTACCGGCTCCCCGGCCGGGAGCTGATCACCCGCAGCTACACGGTATGCCGGGGCTGCCAGCACTACCGGGAAGGCGGTGCCGACCTGGAACCGGCCTGCTCCGCCTGCGGGCGGCCCGCCGAGGGCCCGGTCCGCGAGTACTGCGTGCCGGAGTTCGGCTTCGTCGCCGACCCCCGCACCGGCAAGCCGGGCCATGCGCCGCCGCAGCGATCCTGGAACGGCGCCGTGCACGTGGTGTCGCTCGGCGAGGAACTCGCCGAGATCCGCTGGCAGGCCAGCACGGGCGCGCTGGCGTGGTGCCACTCCGGCGCGCGCGGCAGGCTCGTGGCGCTGTCCGAGGGCCCGGGCGGCGCCGGGTTCCTGATCTGCGACTGGTGCGGGTGGGGCGCGCCCAACCACGGCCGGTCCGCCAGGTCGCATGTCAGCCCGCTGCGCGGCAAGCCATGCACCGGGCCGCTGCGCTGGCGCTCGCTCGCGCATACCTACGAGACGGACATCCTGCGGCTGCGCCTCGACGCACCCGGGCTCGGCACGATGGAGCAGTGGCAGTCCCTGCTGTACGCGGTGCTCGCGGGCGCCGCCGACGGGCTGGAGATCAGCCATGCCGACATCGACGGCCTGGTGCACTCCGGCGCGGACGGCCGCAGCGGGCTTGTGCTGTTCGATACCGTGCCGGGCGGCGCGGGCAGCGTGCTGCGGATCGCCGGCGCGCTCGACACGGTGATCCGCACCGCGGTACGGCGGGTGGCGTCGTGCGACTGCGGCCCGGAGACGTCCTGCTACGGCTGCCTGCGCACCCCGCGCAACGAGCGTCACCACGAGGACCTGAGCCGCGGCGCCGCGCTGACCGCGCTGGAGTCCCTGCACGGCCTAGCGAGGTGCGCCGGGTTAGCAGCGTCTTCTCGCGGGCAGCCGGTTTTGTCGCAGGCCGCTGGTAGGTTCCACCCGTGACCGGCACCGAACTTCCCGTCCCGCCCTCGGCTCCCGACGCCGCCGCGGCCGGGGATGCCGCGTTCGGCATCGACGCGTTCACTGCCGATGACCGGCTGCGGCTGTTCCACTTCGCGGCCGCCGAGAAGCGCCATGAGTACCTGTGGCTGCTCCGCGCCTTCGACCGGGCTAGGGCCAACTACCAGGTGCTGATGCATGCGTCCGACGCCCAGGCGGTGCTCGGCCAGCTAGCCGCCGACCACCCGGAGGCGGCCGCCATCGGTGACGTGCAGGTGCTGCTCGATGCTCTCGCCGAATGGCAGGTGCTTGACCGCTCCTACGACGGCACCCGCGCCGCGAACCTCGCCGAGTACCGCAACCGCCACTACGTCTACCAGTTCACCCAGGCCGGGTACCGGGCCTTCCGCGCCGTCGAGGAGGTACTGACGGCCAGCCTGGAAGACGCCCAGCTATCCCGCCTCGTGTTCCCGGACATCCTCGCCGACCTGCGGGCGCTCGCCGGGGCGGTGCGATCGGGCGACGCCGCGGAGGTCTACAGGAAGCTGTCCCGTCTTGACGGCGTGCTGGCCGACATGGCGCAGCGCGCCGCGCGGTTCTACCTGATGCTGGGTGATCTGGCGCGCACCAACGACACCCGGCCCGAGGTGTTCCTCGCGCATAAGGACGCGCTGCTCACCCACATGCGGGAGTTCCACTCCGAGCTGACCCGGTTCGCGCCGCTGCTGGCCGCCGCCGTCGCCGAGGTCGAGGCCACCGGCGCCGGCCTGCTCGCCGGGCTGGCCGCGGAGGCCGACGAGTCGCTATTCCGCGGCCTCGAGGAACGGATCGCGGGCTGGCGGGCGCGCTGGAGCGGCCTGGCCCAGTGGTTCGGCGCCGGCCAGCACAGCGAGGCCGAGCGCCTGCAGGACGCCACGATCACCGCGATCGCCAACGTCACGGCGCTACTGCGCCGGGTCACCGAGTCGCGCCGCGGCGGCGTGAGCCGGGAGAGCCAGCTGCGCCACCTGGCGCAGTGGTTCGCCGCCTGCCCGTCGGACGACGACGCCCACGCGCTGTTCCAGGCGGTGTTCGGGCTGGGCGCACCCCGGCACGTCTCCGCCGGGCACGAGGACCCGGAGGCGATCCCCAGCCGGCTGTCCTGGTGGGATGCCGAGCCGGTGGAGCTGACCCGGACGCTGGTGCGTAACGGCAAGGCGGCGGCGCTGCACGGGCCGGGCCGTATCCAGCGCAACGACGAGGAGAAACAGCGGCTGCGCGCGGAGCAACTGAAGGCGACCGCGCAGCGCCGCGCGGCCGCCGCGACGCTGGCAGGCGACGGCGTCTACGGCCGGGTCCTTGACGAGCCGGAGACCCAGACGCTGCTCAGCCTGCTCGACGTGGCGCTGTCCGCGCGGGTGCCGGTCAGCCGGACGGCGAGCGGGTCGGCGCACGGGGTGCGGCTCACCTTGCGGCCGGCCCCGGGCGCCACGACGTTGCACACGGTCCGCGGCCGGCTGCACCTGGACGGCCTGACGGTGGAGGTGACCGGATGAGGGTCGCCGCCGAGGTCAGCCCGCTTGAGCTGGCCGAGTACCAGAAGGCAGCGCGGCTGGTGCTGCGCCACCCGCTGATCACGTCGTCCTATCCGGACTCCGCGGCGCTTCCCATCGTGCGCAGGTGGGCCAGGCAGCTGCGGACCGACTTCGGCGAGGTTCTCGGCTACACGCTCCTGAGCAGCGGCGACACCATCCGGTTGCGCCGGGCGCAGGACACGCTGGACGGCACCCGCCCGGCGCTCACCCGGGCGCGGCGGCCGTTCGACCGCCGCCGCTACGCCTACCTGATGCTGGCCCTGTCCGCGCTGGGCCGCTCCGGCGCCCAGATCGCACTCAGCGAACTGGCCGGCGAGGTCGCCGCCGACGCCGGGCGCATCGACGGCGTGGGCATGGACACCGGCCGTAAACCCGACCGGGACGCGTTCGTCGACGCGGTCGCCTGGCTGGAGGCGCGCGGCGCGCTGCGTATGGCCGACGGCTCGGCCGCTGAGTGGGTCAACGACCCGGAACGCGCCGAGGCGCTGTACGACATCGATCGCCAGGTGGTCGGCGCCATCTACGCGCCCAGCCGGGTGCTTCAGCACCTGAACTCGGTCACCGAGCTGCTGGACGGCCCCGGCGGCGGCCCGGCCGGCGGAACGGCGCCGGCCCAGGGCCGCGAGGCACAGCGGCGCGACAACGCGCGCCGGGCCCGGCGGCTCGTCCTGGAGCAGCCGGTCGTCTACTACGCCGACGTGGACGGCGAACTGCGCGGCCAGCTCCGCTCGGCGGGGCTCGCCGAGGACATCGAGCGGCTCACCGGCCTCGGCCTGGAGCGGCGGGCCGAGGGCGTGGCGCTGATCGGCGCCGGGCAGCGGTTTACCGACGTGGCGTTCCCGTCGACAGGCACGGTCGCGCAGGCCGCGCTGCTGCTGTGCGCGCGGATCGCCGGCTACCTGCGGCATCACAGCGCCAGGACCGAACGGCTGCCCGCGGCGACGGCCGCGGAACGGCTCGCCGAGGCGGCCCGGCGGATCGACGCGGCCCTGCCGGACCGGGGCCGCGTCGCCGACCTGCTCGCCGACCAGGCAGGGTGGCCGGGGTCCGGCGACGCGGGGCCGGCCGCCGAAGATGGATCAGCGGAGCAGGACGCTGCCGCCGAAGCCGCCTATCCGTTCCTGTCCGAGGCATGGCTCCGCACCGAGCTGCGCAAGCTGATCGAGGACTTCGGTGCCGGGATGGCGGAGAAACAGGCCGCCGACCCCGGTCACCTGCTGGCCGAGGCGGTGCGGCTGCTCGCCTCGATGGGCCTGGTGGGGAAGGTAGACGGCGGCGTGCTCGTCCTGCCGCTGCTGGCCCGCTACCGCAGCGTCACCGCGCAGATCAAGAACCCGCCGCCGAGAGAAGGCTTCGCATGACCCGTTTTCAGCCCACCCGGGCCGGGATCATCAACATGTGGGACTACCGCGACGAAGAATTCTGCTTCGCCGACGGCTGGCTGGTCCTGCGCGGCCCGAACGGCTCGGGGAAGACCAAGGCCCTCGAGGTCCTGTTCCCGTTCGTGCTTGATGGCCGCATCGACCCGAAGCGGCTGAACCCGTTCGCCGCCGAGGACCGGACGATGAAGTCCAACCTCCTGTTCCGCGGCGGCGAGAACGCGGTCGGCTACGTATGGCTGGAGTTGCGGCATCGCGACACCGGCGAGGCCGTCACCGTCGGGGTCGGCCTGCACGCCGCCAGGCACCGCGATACCCCGGTCCGCTGGCATTTCGTCGCCGGCGGCCGGGTCGGCGCGGACTTCTCCCTCATCACGGGCGACGACCGGCCCATGACCAGGAAGCAGCTGACCGCCGAAATCGGGGAGGCCAGCCTGTACGCCTCCCCCACGGAGTACCGGGCCGCCATCGACCAGCGCCTGTTCGGCCTCGGCCGGGAGCGTTACGAACAGCTGCTCACCTTGATCCTGACGCTGCGGCGGCCTCAGCTGGCCAAGAACCTCGACCCGGCGAAGCTGTCGGACACGCTCACCGACGGGCTGCGCCCGGTCGACGACGACCTGATCGCCGAGGCGGCCCGCTCGTTCGACGACATGGAGGCGGTCGCCACGACGCTGGAGGGCCTCACGGCCGCCGACGAGGCCACCCGTTCCTTCCTCGCCTCCTACACCACCTACCTGCGCACCCACGCCCGGTCGGCCGCCGATGCGCTCACCCGGCGGCGCGAGGCCAGCGTGCAGCGCCTGGCCGAGCTCGGCACCGATATCACGGCCCTGGCCAGCGCGGAATCCGGGCAGGCGCAGGCACGGGCCCGCTGCGAGGAGGCCGAGGACGCCCTCGCCGGACTGCGTGCCCGGCATGACCAGCTCAAGTCCAGCCGCGCCTACCAGGCGGTCGAGCAACTCGCCGATCTCGAACGCCTCGTCCGCACCAACGAGCAGACCGCCGCCGAGGCCGCCGCGGAGCTCAGCAGGCGCAGCACCGCGACCGCCCGGGCCCGCGCCGACGCCGAGCAAGCCGCGGGGATGCTCGCCGAACGCCAGGCGGAGGTCTCGCGTACCGCGGCCGAACTCGCCGATCACGCCGCCGCGGCCGGGATCGGCTGGCAGGCCGCCGCGGCCGAGCCGGACGGGTTCACCGAACGTGCAGGCGCCCGCGTCACCGCCCGGCTGGAAGCTGTCCGCGCGATCCGGGCCGCCCTGGAGTCGCACCGCCGGGCCGAGCACGCCCGCGATCTGGCCCTGCTCGCACTCGACCGGGCGCTGGAGGCGGTGACCGCGACCGAGCGAGCCGAGCAGGCCGCCGCCGACGCGGTGGCCGCGGCCCGTACGGACGCGCAGGCCACCCTGGCGCGGTGGGCGGCCGCCCACGCCGGCGTGCTGGACGAGGCGGCCATGCGGGAGCTGACGGAGAACCTGAGCGTAGCCATCGAGGCGTCCGGTGACCCGGAGGCCGCCACCCTCGAGTCGGTGTTCACCGGCGCGACCGCCGCCGCCGAGCAGACCGTCCGTGACCAGCAGGCGCGGGTGCGCGCCGAACGCGGCGCCGGGCAGGCCGAACGGGACCGCGTCGCCGCGGAGCGAGACCGTATCGCCGCCGAACGCGACGACGCACCGCCGGCCCACCCCGGGCGCACGGCCGGCCGGCCGGGAAGGGACGGCGCACCCCTGTGGCGGCTGGTCCGCTTCGCCGAGGATGTCGGGGAAGCGCGAGCCACCGCGCTCGAGGCCGCCCTGGAAGCCACCGGGATGCTGGACGCATGGATCACGCCGGGCGATCTCGCGATTACCGCTGGCGACAGTGACGGGTACCTGGTGCCCGGTGTGCCGGTGCGGGGAGGCGGGGCCAGCCTGGCCGACGTGCTGGTGCCCGAGGACGATATCCCGGTACCCGCCGCACGGGTCCGCGCGGTGCTGGCCTCCATCGCCCTGGACGGTGAGCTGTTCTCCGCGGCCGCCGTGATCGGCGCCGACGGCCGCTACTCGCACGGGGTCACCGCCGGAGCGCATCACAAGGACCACGCCGAATACATCGGGGCGACCGCCCGGGGCCGCCGCCGGGCCGCGCGCATCGCCGAGCGCGAGGCCCGGATCGCCGAGATGGAAGAGCAGCTGGCCGTGCTCGACCGGGCGGCCGCCGGGCTGGCCGAAACGCTGGCCGCGATCGCGCAGGCGCGCGCCGCGCTGCCCCGCACCACTGCGATCACCGCCGCCCTGCGCACGCACTCCCAGGCCATCGGGGAGCTGCGCTCCGCTCGGGCGGGCGCCGACGGCGCCCAGTCCGGCTACGACGAGTCGGTGGCCGCCTGCACCGTCACCGAGCGGGCACTGCGCCGCACCGCTATCGACCACGCCATCGACCCAGACCAGACCGACCGGGTGGAGGCCGCCACCAGGCGGTTCGAGACCGCCGCCCGGGACCTCACCGGCCGCCGCCGCGAGGAGACGCAGCAGCGCGGCGTGGTCGCCGACGCCCGCGGTCGGCTGGAGCGGGCCGCGGACGAGGAGCGTGCCTGCGCCGAGACCGAACTGGCGGCCCGGCGGCGGCACACCGAGGAGGCCGCCAAGCTCGCCGCCCTGCAGGGCTCGGTCGGCAAGGAGGCCAGGGAGGTGATGACGCAGATCGAACAGACCGAACGGGCCACGGCGGCCGCTCAGTCGGCCGAGCATTCCGCCCGCAACGTCGAAGTCGAGGCCATCAAGACGGCTAGCGCCGCGGCCGAGCGGGTCGCCGGCGGCAGGCGCGCCCTCGACGTCGCCGCTGCGGAGGAGCGGGCGACCGCGCGCGGCCTCGCCCCGTTCGCCGCCCGGGAGCTGCTGGACGTCCTGAAGTGCCAGCCGGGCCTGGCCTGGCCCGCGCAGGAGGCGGACTGGACTGGTGACGGCCTGCCGCAGGCCGTCATCGACGTGCACGAGGCGATCTGTGCGGTCACCCGCGACCTCACCCCGACGGAGACGTCGCTGAAGATGTCCACCACCCGGCTGACCCGGGCGCTGGAGGATCTGCAGGCCCAGCTGGCCGCGGCCGGCCAGGACTACCACCCGGCGTGGGACGGCGCCGACGGCGTCATCGTCGTCCGCATCGCCGATGAGCAGGGCCCGCTCCCGGTCGGCGCGTTCTCGCAGCGCATCGCCGCGGCCCGCCGCGACCAGGAGCTGCTGCTCACCGAGTCCGAGCAGCGCGTCCTCGAGGACGCGCTGCTGGCCAGGCTGGCCCAGCAGATCCACGAGCGGACCGTGGACGCGAGAGACCTGATCGGCCGGATGAACACCGAGATGCGGTCACGGAAGATGTCCTCGGGCAAGACCGTCGGCGTGCGATGGCTGCTGGCCGACGGGCTCGATGACGAGCAGCGCGCGGTGTGCGGGCTGCTCGACGCCGACGCCTCCCGGCTCAGCCCGGACTCCATGGCCCGGATGCGCGGCCACTTCGCCGCGCAGATCAAGACCGCCCGCGCCCGGCACCGCGAACTTCCCTACCGGGAACTGCTGGCCCAGGTGCTTGACTACCGCCGCTGGCGGCAGTTCGTGTTCCAGATGGTCAGCCCGGACGGGACCGAGGAAAAGCTGACCCGGGCGCGGCACGGCCGGCTGTCCGGCGGCGAGCAGTCGGTCTCTTTGCACCTGCCGTTGTTCGCCGCCGCGCACGCGATGCTGAACTCGGCCGACCGGCACGCGCCGCGCCTGCTGGGTCTCGACGAGGCCTTCGCCGGGGTCGACGACACCGGCCGCGGAGAGCTGATGAGCCTGGCCGCGCAGTTCGACCTGGACCTGTTCATGACCGGCTACGATCTGTGGGCCACCCAGGCCGCCGTCCGCGCCGCCGCGCATTACGACCTGGCGCACTCTCCCATCGAGCACACCGTCAGCGCATTGCTGCTGGTATGGGACGGAGCACAGCTCCTCGCCGACGAGGCGGGCGACCTGACCGCGGCACTAGGTTCCCCAGGTACCCGGCGGACGATCACCGCCGCGGCGTGAGGCTACCGTGGTCCAGGACCTGACGGAGCTGCGCGGAGAAGGCTGGAAACGGCTGCTCGCTGCGGCCCGGCGCAGCCTGGAACGGACCGGCGGCGCGCTGGACCGCTCGATCGGGCTGAGCTCACCCACCGACGCCGAACGGCGGGTGGTCATCGGCATCACAGGCAGCTACCGGCCGCAGACGGTCGGACGGCTCACCATCCAGCTCGCCGCGCTGGATGCCGCCCTGCGTCAACGGCACGCTACCAGCCTGCACGACGCCTTGATCATGCTTGGCGGCCCGCTGCGCGACCGGCCCGCCGAACGGGAACGGGAACAAAGGCAGCGCGCGGCCGCCATCTCGAGGGCCGCTGCGTCCGTGCTCGCCAGCGAGGCATGGTTCGGCTCCTGGTGGTCGGCCCTGGCGGATGACGGGATGATCACCAGGCTGCTGCGCCGCGGCGATGACCGGTTGCTCGAACACGCGGTGGGTGTCCTGGAACACCTGCACAGCCGTGCGCCGGGTCACCCGATCCCGCTGCCGGTGCTCGCCGAGCAGATCACCGGGGACACCAAGGCACTGCTCGCGGGCGCACCGCTCGCCACCCTCGTGCTCCGGGCGCTGGCCATCCGTTCTGATCTTGAATCCGTGCCGCGCGACCGCACCGGGCAGCGGGCGTTGTGGGAGATGCACGATGCCATCCCCGACGACCTGGCCAGTCAGGTCCTTGTGCTCAACGTGGCATGTGGCACGCCCGGTCTGGTCTCGGGGTGGCTGAACGACGCCAGCCAGTGCGGCGTCCCGTTCCGGCTGACCCTGCAGCAGCTAGCCACCGGTGACGTCCGGCCCGAACCCGCTGACATCTTCGTCTGCGAGAATCCCGCCGTGCTCCGCGTCGCGGCATCTGACCTCGGGAGGCATTGCCCGCCGCTGGTGTGCACCGAGGGCGTGCCGAGCGCTGCATGCCACAAACTGCTCGGCTCTGCCGTCGCGCAGGGTGCCCGATTGCATTGGCGAGCCGATTTCGACTGGACCGGTCTGCGCATCGTCAGTGCCGCCATCACTTCTCACGGCGCCAGGCCATGGCGGATGACAGCGGCTGACTACCGGCACGCGCTTGAGACAGGTGAGTCCACGCCGTTGACGGGATCGCCAACGGACAGCCCATGGGAGCCAGGACTCGCTGCGTTGCTGGCCGAGCACGGCCGCGCGGTCATGGAGGAGCGACTCATTGCCATGCTGCTCACTGATCTCGCAGGAGAAGGGCGATAGATTCTTGCGTTGTCCTGGTCGAGGAAGCCGTGCTCAAGGGCGTGCGCGAAGCCGTGGCGAGCGCTGACCAGGCGCTTCTTCCACTGCGAAGTGTCGCCCGTAACGCCCGGGACGGCTTGTCCGACGTGATCAGCGAGATCAGGAGTTGCGCCCGGGCTCCAGCGGCACCACCGAGGTGCGGATCTTGTTCATCTTCGACCCGGCGCGCAACGCGGTGCTGCTGGTCGCGGGAGACACGTCCGGCCGGTGGGAGCAGTGGTACCGGGATGCGATCCCGGCAGCCGAGGCGGCCTACGAGGCATACCTGAAGGGAAGGGCACAGCGATGAGCGAGGAACCGGAGTTCTTTACCTACACCCGCGAGGAGTTCCTGGACGAGTTCGTCCACCCCGACGACCGGCCGGCCGTGGAGGAGGCCCGCCAGCGGCGGGCGCTGCAGGTCCGGGCCGAGTACCTGACCGAGATGCGCAAGAAGGCCGGCCTGACCCAGGCCGAGGTCGCGGAGGCGATGGGAGTGTCCCAGCAGCGCGTCTCCGCCATCGAGAGCGGTGCCGTGGCCGAACTCGCCACCCTCGGCGACTACATTCGCGCGCTCGGCGGGGAACTGAAGGTGATCGCTGACTTCGGCGACTCCCTGGCGCCCGGGAGTGTTCCACGGAGAGTGACGGCGGTCGGCGTGCATAGCTGCTGGATGGCACCAAGACCATCGAGTCCCGGTTCTCCCATGCACCTGGAGGCATGTGTGCCTGACCGCTTCACCAGCATCATCGATGTCCACGTCTTCCTGCGCCGCGCCGGTCGGATCCTCCTGCTGCGCAGAGCAGGAAACGTCTATGCCAGCGGCCAGCTCTGCCTCCCCAGCGGCCACCTCGAAGAAGGCGAGCACATCCTCGACGCCGCCATCCGGGAGGCCAAAGAGGAAACCGGCATCACGCTCGACCCCGCGACCATGCGCCTGGCCCTGTCCATCCACCAGCGCAACCCCGCAAGTACCCACACCCGCATCGGGTTCGCGTTCGAACCCGGTCACTGGGACGGCCAGCCCGCCATCGGCGAGCCGGACAGATGCTCCGAGCTCTTGTGGGCTGACCCAGGGAACCTGCCGCCGGACACGGTCAAGTACACCGCCGCTATCATCCGTGCCGTCGAGCACGGGATCGCATTCGCCCTCAACGGCTGGTGACACGGCCCCATGAGGGCCCGGCCAGCCGGCCCGGGCGCGGCATCGCGATCGTCGGTCAGGATCACCTGCGCCGGATCGTACTACGCGAGCGTGACGTTCCCGGCGGCGTGAACATCGGCCTGATCGACACGGTAGCCCGCTACGCGCTCGATCAGGGCTATCACGTGATCGTTGAGGGGATCCTGCACGCCGCCCACTACGGCGACATGCTGACCGCGCTACGCGCCGATCACCGCGGCGAGTCATGGTTCTACTACCTGGACGTATCGTTCGAGGAAACCATGCGGCGTCACGCCACCAAACCCCAGGCCAGCGAATACGGGCGCACCGAGATGCGCAGCTGGTACCGGGAACAAGACGTCCTTCCCGGCGGGTACGAGCAGATCATCGGTGAAGACGCCTCGCTTGATGCCATCGTGCAGCAGGTGATGGACGGCACCGGGCTCGCTCGCGAGCAGCTCCCGCTGAACCAACATGCCCAGCCCGCCTGAAGCTCGCCCGGCTAGGCCCGGACAGAACGGCCCCCGTGACCGTGATGGACACGCAATGGACATGCAAAGCCGGGACCAGCAGCCCGCCGGGACCGACATTTCCGGACAAACTGCTGGTCAGAGCGGAGGATCGGGGATTTGAACCCCGGAGGGCCGTAAAGCCCAACCGCATTAGCAGTGCGGCGCCATAGACCGGACTAGGCGAATCCTCCACCCGCACGCACGGTGCGGTGGGCCATAGCGTACCGGCACTGGCCCGGCCCCGGCAAAGCAATCCGGCGGGGCCGCGATCAGGGGACCTCGACGACCTCGTAGTCGCCGCGCAGGTAGGCATCTCGCATCTGCCGCTTGGAGAACTTGCCCACGCTGGTCTTGGGCACTTCGGCGACGAAGCACCAGCGCTCGGGAAGCTGCCAGCGCGGGATCTGCTCGGTCATGAAGGCCCGCAGCTTCTCCGCGGTCACCTCCGCGCCGGGCCGGATCACCACCGCCGCGAGCGGCCGCTCTCCCCATTTGTCGTCGGCCACCCCGATCACCGCGGCCTCCGCCACATCGGGGTGGGACATCAGGACGTTCTCGAGCTCCATCGAGGAGATCCACTCGCCACCGGACTTGATCACGTCCTTGGCCCGGTCGGTAAGCCGGATGAAGCCACGCTCGTCCATCGAGCCTACGTCGCCGGTGCGCAGCCAGCCATCGTGGAACTTCGCCGGGTCGTCGTCCTTGTAGTAGGAGCCGGTGATCCAGGGTCCGCGGACCTCGACCTCGCCGACCGCCTCGCCATCGCTCGGCAGCAGCGCCCCGCCGTCTCCGGACAGCCGGCCTTCCACGGTGCAGAACAGCCGGCCCTGGCTGTCCCGGTACGACCACTCATCTTCCCGGCTCAGACCGGGCGGCGGGTGCGCCACGCTGGCCAGCGGCGATGTCTCGGTCATGCCCCAGGCCTGTAGCAGCCGCACGCCGAGTTCCTTCTCGAACCTCACTATCATCGAGTGCGGCACCGCGGAGCCGCCCGCGACCACCAGGCGGAGCGAGGACACGTCACCGCCCTTCGACCGCAGGTAGTCCAGCAGCCCGGCCCAGATCGTCGGCACTCCGCCGGCCACGGTGACGTGCTCGTCGCCGATGAGGCGGACCAGCGTGGCGGGCGTCAGGTCCCGGTCGGGCATGATCAGGGCGGCCCCGGACAGCAGGCAGGCGTAGGCCAGGCCCCACGCGTTGGCATGGAACATGGGTACGACGGGGAGTACGCGATCCCGCTCGGACAGGGCGAAGGCGTTCCCGAGGCAGGCGCCCATCGAGTGCAGGTAAGCGGACCGGTGGCTGTAGACGATGCCCTTCGGGTGCCCGGTGGTCCCGCTCGTGTAGCACATCGCCGCGGCCGAGCGCTCGTCGATGGACGGCCAGTCGAACGCGTCCGCCTCTGCAGCGAGCAGGTCCTCGTACCGGTGCACGCTTACGCCGGTGAGCTGGTCGGTTCCCGGCGTCTCGGCGAGCGGGCCGCCGGTCACGATCACGTGCTTGACGGTCGGCGCATCGGGCAGGACCTCGGCGAACTTGGGGACCAGCGAGGCGTCCACGATGACGACCTGGTCTTCGGCGTGGGTGGCGATGTAACCGACCTCGGCCGCCGCGAGCCTGATGTTCAGCGTGTGCAGCACAGCGCCCATCGAGGGGATCGCCAGGTAGGCCTCGAGGTGCTCGGCATTGTTCCACATGAAGGTGCCGACCCGCTGGTCCGCATCGACGCCCAGCCCGCGCAGGGCGTTGGCCAGCCGGGCGGCCCGGCGGCCCGCCTCGGCGTAAGTACGGCGCCTGGTCCCGTCTCCGGTCCAGGTGACAACCTCCCCATCGCCGAATACGGACGTCCCGTACCGCATGATCGATGTGATCGTCAGCGGGAGATCCATCATCGTGCTCCGCACCGAGCCACCTCCTCTGGGCGCCTGACCTGCATACCTGATAGTGCCATGAGTCAGGCGCCCGGCAGTAGACCCTGCCGGGCGACGGCAAATCCCGCCATCGCCGTGGGCTTGGGCATAAAGCGCCGGAATCCTCGCCTAGCTCCGCGTCAATGCGCAGCTTCGCCACCGCACGTGACACCGTGCTTTTCACCGTGCCGAGGCTGATCCCGAGGGTCGCGGCGATTTCCGGTTCGGTCATGTCCTCGAAGTACCTGAGCATGACGGCGGCCCGCATCCGCTGCGGCAGCCGGTCGAGCGCCCGCCGGACGACCTCGGCCATGTCGCTTTCCCGCGCGTGGTCGGCCACGGCCTGGTCGGGCAGCTCGTCGGTGGGAAATTCCTCGAGCCGACGGCGGCGCCACCACGATATGTGCGTATTGACCATCGCACGCCGGACATAGGCGTCGAGCGCGGCGTGATCGTTGATCTTGCCCCACGCCAGGTAGGTCTTGGCCAGGGCCGCCTGCACGAGGTCTTCGGCGTCGGCCCGGTTCCCGGTGAGGAGGGTAGCCATCCTCAGCAGCGCGGTCCCCCGGGTGAGGACGTACTCACGGAACGCGGCATCGTTGTCGCAGGCTCGCGATTCATCGTGATTGCCGGCGCAGCTCATGCCGACTACCTTACTTAAAGTACTTCAGTTACTACGCTCCGTGCTGGCGTGGCGGGCGACCGGGCCGCGTCGGCCTGGCCTGGCTATCCGCCGGGGATGTATCTGTATGTCCTCGGACAGGAACGTGCCGGAATGACTTGACGTGACCGGCGGCACCAAGCAGGGTCATATTGATGCCTATGCAATCCCACGGAGGGCAAGTGCGGCATTTGGCTGACATTCCCCGTTGGTGTGACGATGTTACGGATTCGGCTAGTCCGACACGATTCGCACGCAGACCGTTGCTCAGGGCAGCGGTCCTCGGCCGACGCGACGAATCGGACTTTTCGCTCATAGCCACGGGAAATGGTGACGCCGAAGCAGAGAGGTCCCTGATACACACAGTAACTGGGAGGATCCTCGACGTCAGCCCCCACATTCTAGTTCTGCACACCGTGCGCGGCGAACAGCGTTTCCCGCTCGCCGCTTCGGCGGAGGCCTGGCGCGGCGGCCCGGTCTCCCCGGCCGCCCTCAGGCAGGGCGACCACGCAATTGCCTATCGGCGCCTCGCAGGCGGACCGGTGCTCGACCGGATCTGGGCCGAGATCGGCCGGGTCACCGGGACGATCATCGAGCGGGACGGCCCGGCCGACCTGCTGGTGGACGAGGGCCCGGCCAAGGGCCGGCGGATCGTCCTGATCGGCCCGGAGGCCACCGGCCGGATCCAGGTCCGCTTTCCGCGGCTCGAACCCGGCTACCTGGTCGACGTGATCGGCCTCAAGCACGACGGATACCTGCAGGCCCTGATTCCGGCGACGTCGCAGCCTCCCTACCGGGCCGGCCACCCGCCCGCCGCGCCCATGGTGAGCGGCCACGTGCCCGACCCGGTCAGCGGCACCGCCGTCTGGCACGAGCCCGGGGAAGAGCCGGAGAACCTGCTCGGGCTGGCCTACCCGGCCCTGGACCCGGAGACGAGCTGCGAACGCGCCGCCTCGGCGGCGTCCTTGTGTCCCGGTGACCTGCATACGGTCGAGGAATTCGCGGTCGACCCGCACGCGACGGGGTCCGGCTGTGTCCGGCTCCCCTACCTGTCGGTGGGCAGCATGATCAGGCTGCGGAACGACTGCGCCGAACGGACCAGGGTCGTCCCGGTGACCAGCTGCGGGGCGACCGCGAGGCTGTTCTGCGACCGCTGTGTCACCTGCGGGACCTCACGGAAGGGCCGGATCGCCGACCTCACCATGGCCGCGTTCGTGGAACTCGGCGGTACCCTCGAGGTCGGCTGTTTCAACGCCACGATGATGACCGGCGGCTGAGGCATGCTCACCGCCATCCGAGAGGTCCAGATCCCGCTGCTGGCGGCCATGCTGCTCGGCGCTTGCCTCGCCAAGGCCTGGCGGGCGTCGCGGACGCATGCCCACCCGGCCCGTTCGGATCTGACCGGGCTGTTCCCGGCCCACCTGCGGCGGCCGATCATGATCTTGGTGTTCGCAGTCGAGCTCGGCCTGGGCCTCGGGCTGATCGCCACGGCCGTCCGGCTGGGCCGCACCTGGCCGGCCCTGCCCGCGACCGTCGTGCGGACCGGGACGGCTCTGTTCTTCCTCGTCGCGGTGGGCGTGCTGAACGAGATGCGGCAGCGACGCCCCGACTCGGGCTGCGGCTGCTTCGGCGAACTCAGCGGCACCCCCATCGGCCTGCGTACCATCGCCCGCCCGGGCCTGCTGTGCGCGTCCGCCGTCGCTACCCTCGGTCTGCCGCCGCTGCGCATGCCGTCCTCGCCGACCGAGGCCGAACTCTGCCTCGCGGTGCTGGCCTTCGCACTCGCCCTTCTCGCCTTCCTGTCGCCCGAGCTCGGCGAGATCATGGTCAGGCTCGGCTATTCCGAGCCCTGCGAACTGCGTCGGCTGCCGGTCGGGCGGACCATGAGCACCCTGCACGCGAGCTCGCAGTGGCGCAGGTACGCGGGCCAGGTCTCCGCCGGGTCGCCGTCGGACGTCTGGCGCGAGGGGTGCTGGCGGTTCGTGGTGTACCCGGGGTACGCGCACGGCCGGCCGGTGGACATCGTCTTCGCGGTCTACCTGCAGTCACGCCGGCCCGCCGTCCGCGCGGCCGTTCTCGACGCGGACACCGACGAGGTCCTGGGCCCCACCGGGACCCGCGAGTCTGCGGTTATCTAGAAGGCTCTAGTAATCCGGCTAGAGAATCCGATAGAAGGGTAGCCAGCCGGCTCAGACGGGCTGGGAGCGCAGGAACTTGCCGAAGTGCGGGACGGTGAACGCGATCAGGCCGCGCTCGGAGCTGTAGATCAGTCCCTTCTTGATCAGCCCGTCCCGGGCCGGCGACAGGCTGGACGGCTTGCGCCCGAGCTCGTCGGCCACCACCGACGTGGGCACGGGGTCGTCCCCGGTCGCGGCCATCGCCCGCATGTACTGCCGCTCGGACAGTGTGGCCCGCTCGTACCTGCTGCCGAAGAACCCGACGGCCAGCTCACCCTCCGCCTCGGGGGCGGCCATGCGCACGTCGGCGGCCGTCACCGGGCTCGCCGCGGCCACGTCCCAGGTCACCTTGCCGTAGGCCTGGACGAAGTAGGGATAGCCGTCCGCGGCGGCGTACAGCGCGTCGAGCGCGTCGGCGGTGAAGGTCACGTCCTCCCGCTGGGCCGGGGCGATCAGCGCCAGGTCGGCGGCCTCGCGATCCAGGCGGTCGATCCTGGCGTACCTGAACAGCCGCTCGGAGTAGCTCTTGCTCGCCGAGAGCACCGCTGGCAGGTGCGGCAGGCCCGCGCCGACCACGATCAGCGGGCCTCCGGTCTGCGACAGCTCGTGGCAGGCGGCGCAGAGGGCGGACACGTCGGTCGTGGGAATGTCCTGCATCTCGTCGACGAACAGGGCGATCCCGACGCCGAGATCGCCGGCCACCGAGGCGGCCTCGGCGAACAGCTCGGTGAGGTCCACCTCGAGATCGCCGGAATCGGCCCGGCCGCGCTGCATGGGCACGTCGATGCCGAACGCGGTAGTGACAGACGCGCCCTTGGGTGCATTGGGGTCACGGGAGGCAAACGCCTTCAGGACGCCGAGGAAGTAGTCGACCCGGTCCGGTGCGCGGTGCCGCGGCGCGAGCTCGCGCACGGCCATGTGCAGCGCGGACGCGACCGGCCGCCTGATCGACTGGTCCGGCCGCGCCTCGATCTTGCCGGTGCCCCATAGCCGCTGCAGGGCCATCGACCTGAACGTGTTCAGCAGTACGGTCTTGCCCACCCCGCGCAGCCCGGTCAGCACCATGCTCCGCTCCGGGCGGCCGCGGGCGACCCGCTCGAGGACCACCTCGAACTGGCCGATCTCCCGGTCGCGCCCGGTGAGCTCGGGCGGTCGCTGCCCCGCGCCGGGGGCGTATGGATTGCGCACCGGATCCATGGAATCGGACTCTATGGCCAGATCTAGTCCGGATCTTAGATTTGGCTAGAAAGCGCTACCGGCGTGTCGCGCCGGGGGCGGTCAGCCGTCCTGGGGCTTGTTGATCCGGGCCAGGAAGGCGTTGTAGGCCGCCAGGTGCTCGTCGTCGTCGACGTTCTCCTCGCCGCGGCCCGCCGGGCGTGTCGCCGCCGGGCGTGTCGCCGCCGGCGAGGCCGGGCCAGGGCCGGCGCTGCCGTCCTGGTGCGAGCTGACCAGGGTGGCGAAGTTAGACCGGCGCGCGACTTCGAGCCAGCCGAGCCCGCCGTCGGCGCGCTTTTCCCGGCTCCAGGCGAAGAACACCGCCATCACCAGGCCGAACATGATGCCGGCGCCGCCCACCCACATCACCGCGCCGCCGATGTGCACGTCGCTGAGCGGGCTCGGCGCCCAGCCCGGGCGCTGCTGCGCCAGCCCGGGGAACGGGTTGCTGCTCTCGGAGCCGAGGACCAGGCCGGTGAAGGCGTCCACCGGCATGGCGATGAACAACAGGAAGATCCGGGACGGGTAGGAGACCCGCCACCTGATCGGTTCCCGCCCGATCAGCGGCAGGAAGTACAGGTAGCCGGAGATCAGGTAGAGCGCGTGCTCGGCGTCGTGCACGGTGCTGTTGGTCTCTACCAGGTTCATGAACCCAGTGAGGTGCGTGCCGACGATCACCCCGACGTAGAGCGCGACCCCGAACGGCGGCCAGGTGATCGCGGCCAGGACGCGGGAGCGCAGCACCTTCTTGGCCCAGGTGTGCAGCGGGTTACGGCTGGCATGCAGCAGCAGCGTGGCCGGCTGGCCCACCACGAGCAGCGGCGGCGCGACCATGAGGAGCAGCAGGTGCTGCACCATGTGATCCCAGAACAGCACGTCGTCATAGCTGCCGATGCCACTCTGGGTCGCGATCACCACGATGGCCAGGCCGCCGAGGAACAGCGCGGTCCGGTACAGCGGCCACGGACGCGCCGGATGACGCCGCCGCACTCGCAGTACGCCCCACAGGTACAAGCCTGCCGCTACCACCGCGAAGGCAGTGATTATAGGCGCGAACTGCCACCGGGTCACCACCTCGGCCAGGCTGAAAGGCGGCAGTGCCTCGTCTCCCATGCCGCCGAGACTACTCGCACAGGCGCAGGGCCGGAGGCTGCCCTCTTGCGTGGAAGGGAGCCTCCGGGACGTGCAGATACCGTAACTCGCCGCTTACTAGTAGTAGCAAACGTAAACGCCTCCACTTCGAACTGATCGCATGCCGCGGCACATCCTCCTGCTGTCTGTGTCGACCGGCCCGGTAAGCACGTTCCCGATGGACCTGAGTCGCGCCTGCAGCGGTGCCGGGCCGACGGTGTTACGGGGTAGCACCACGTTGCGGACTTGCCGCTGTTTCATCGCGACGCTCGGCAGCGCCGCGAATGTGGCGGCTTCTGAAGTCAACGCGGCGATAGGGCGAAGAAAAGGACGGCCAGCATCTGCGTA
>CAVWBQ010000011.1:0-356070 GCA_963753225.1 uncultured Actinomycetota bacterium
CGTGGTGACCTGGCGCTGGTGGCCGGCACCCGATCGCACTGGACGCTGCACGCTCAGCTGGTCCTGTTCACCCCGCTGAGCACCGCCACCGTCGGCGGCAAGGCGGCGACAGGAACCGGCACCGGCACCGGCGCGACGCCGGTGGTCACGCCGACCGCGGTGGCGACCCACTGGTGAGTCCGGTCGGCCAGCCCCTCGTGGTGCCAGCTTCGCCGGCGCACCCGCGTTCCACGCGGGTGCGCCGGCACCACCCCTCAAGCCCCTCAAGTCCCCAGACTCATGCGGAGGAGGCGCGCCGGGCGCGGGCTGCCGAGCCCGCGCCGACCGCGCCGACCGTGACGGCAGTGACGGCAGTGACGGCAGTGACGGATACTCAGCCGCGGGTGCTGCGCTGCGGCGACCTCGTGCTCGACGAATCCCGGTGGACGGTGCACCGGGCGGGAACGCTGGTGGACCTGTCCCCGACCGAGTTCCGGCTGCTCGCCTGCCTCCTGCGGGACCAGGGCAGCGTGCTGACCAGGGCCGAACTGCTCGAGCGCGTGTGGGGCCGTGGCTATACCGGCCAGCCCCAGGTGGTGGAGACCTACGTCAGCTACCTGCGACGCAAGCTCCACGGGCTCGGGCCGCCGCTCATTCACACCCGCCGCGGCGTCGGTTACATGCTCCGCGGCCAGGAGCCGGACGTGCAGGACCTGGGCGTCCCTGATCTGGCCGGGGGCTAGACCCGCTCGACGAGCGTGGCGTTGGCCTGGCCACCACCTTCGCACATGGCCTGCAGGCCGAACCGGCCGCCGGTGCGCTGGAGTTCGTGGACGAGCTTGGTCATCAGGATCGCCCCGGTCGCCCCGAGCGGGTGCCCGAGCGCGATGGCCCCGCCGTTCGGGTTGGTCCGGTCGAGGGACGCCCCGGTGTCCTCCGACCAGGCCAGCAGCACGGGCGCGAACGCCTCGTTGACCTCGAACACGTCGATGTCCCCCGCCGTCAGCCCGGCCCGGGCCAGCGCCTTCTGAGTCGCCTCGATCGGGCCGGTCAGCATCAGCACCGGGTCGGCCCCGACCACGGACAGCGTGTGCACCCGGGCCAGCGGGGTCAGGCCGTGCCGCTCGAGCGCCGCCTCGGAGGCGATGAGCAGGGCGCCGGCCCCGTCCGAGATCTGGGAGGCGACCGCGGCGGTGATCTCCCATTCCGGGCGGAGCGGGGCGAGCCCGGCCATCTTCTCCAGCGACGTGTCCCGGCGCGGGCCCTCGTCCTGGCTGAAGCCGTCCAGCGGCACGATCTGCGACTCGAACCGGCCCTCATCGATGGCGCGGACCGCGCGCTGATGGCTCTCCAGCGCGAACTCCTCGAGTTGGCTCCGCTTGAGGCCCCACTGCTCGCAGATCAGCTGGGCGCCGCGGAACTGGGAGATCTCCTGGTCACCGTAGCGCTCCCGCCAGCCGTGGCCGAACGGAGCCGGCATGCCCGCCTTCATCGCCAGGGTGACGGTCGAGCCCATGGTGACGATGCTCATGCTCTCCACGCCGGCCGCGACCACCAGGTCCTGCGTGCCGGACATCACCGCCTGGGCGGCGAAGTGGACCGCCTGCTGGGACGACCCGCACTGCCGGTCGACGGTGACGCCGGGCACGCTCTCCGGCAGCCCCGCCGACAGCCAGGCGTTCCTGGCGATGTCGAAGGTCTGCGGGCCGATCTGGGAGACGCACCCCATGATCACGTCGTCGACCGCGGCGGGGTCGATCCCGGTCCGGTCCACCAGGCCGCGCAGGGCGTGGGCTCCGAGGTCGACCGGGTGGACCCCGGACAGGGATCCGTTCCGCTTGCCGATCGCGGTGCGCACCGCACCGGCTATGAACGCTTCCGCCATCACGGCCTCCGTCTGCGGGCTCGCGGGTCCGCCTGGTCGCGGCCCTGCTCATTCCCGGGCCCATTCCCGGCTTTCCGCTCCTGAGCCTCACGGTACCTCGTCTCGCGCCCGGGAACGCAATGCCGTAGGCTCGGGAACGGGTTCGCAAGCCGCAGGCTCAGGAGGCGGGTATGGACGGACTCATCTTGCTGGTGTTCATCGCCGCTCTGGTGGCATTCGGATGGACGCGACTGCGCGGCAAGATGAAGCTGGGGGTCTCGGGCAAGCACTGGCTGGGGCCGATTGTCATCATCGTCATCGTCGTGCTGCTGATGTGGTCGGTGCACACCGGCCACTGAGACGCCTGAGGCACCCCGTCAGGGCAGGCTGCCGCTGCGCGGCATCTCGAACCAGACCGCCTTGCCCTCCGGCGTCGGCCTGGATCCCCACCGGGTCGCTAGCTGCTCGACCAGGTAGAGGCCTCGGCCGCCTTCGTCGGTCTCCGCCGCGGTGCGGATCCGGGGCAGCCTGAGGTCGGGGTCGAAGACCTCCACCCACACCGAGGCCGCGCCGCGCCGCAGTCGCAGCCTGAACTCCCTGGGGGTCGCCGGCCTGCCGGGCGAGGCGTCGGCCCAGGCCGTGTCGGCCTGGCCCGGGACGGGCCCGGGAATGGGCCCTGGAATGGGCCCTGGAATGGGCACTGAGACAGGTACAGCCTCTCCCGGTCCGGTGGTCTTCTGGGGCGGCACAGCGGCCTTCCTGGCCGCGGGTACCACCACCGGCGCGGGCATGATCAGCGGCCCCATCTCCAGGTCCAGGTCCAGGTCACGGCTCGGGCTCGGGCTGATCGAGGCGTGCAGGACGGCGTTGGTGACCACCTCGGAGACCAGCAGGCAGGCGAGCTCGGCCTGGCCGGAGTCCATGCCCCAGGAACGGAAGGTCTGGGCGGCGAGCCGTCTCGCCTCGGAGACCATGATCGGCTCGGCCGGGAACGTACGCTCGGCCGTGGCGAGCTCGGACGGGGAGGACTGGACCACCAGGATGGCCATGTCGTCGTCGATGTCACCGGGCACCGCGTACTCGGCCGCCGTGGCCACCGAGTCGGCGTCCCCGCTGGCCGCGGCCGCGCGCACCGCCTGCTGCAGCATCTGCACCGCCTCGGCCTCGGTGTAGTGGCCCGAGCCGTCGGCGCGGGTCCGCCGGTCGGTCAGGCCGTCGGTGTAGAACACCAGGATGGCCCCGGGCGGCACGCCGATCGTCTGCTCCCTGTAGGTGGGCAGCCCCCTGATGCCCTTGCCGCGCACGCCGAGCAGGACGCCCTTGTGCTGGAACTCGAGCTGCCCCACCTGCCCCGCGCTGATCAGCAGCGGGGCGTCGTGGCCGGCGTTCGCGAAGGTCAGTTCCCTGGACCAGGCGTCGTAGATCATGTAGATGCAGCTGGCCGTGGGCGGATCCCCGGCCGCCGTCCCCTTCTCGCCCGCCGGGGCCAGCGCGCGGCACCAATCGTCGAGCTTGCGCATGATGTCCGCGGGCGACTTCTCGTCCTGCGCGAACGCCCGCAGGGCCGCGCGCAGCTGGCCCATGATCGCCGCGGCCCGCGCGCCGCGGCCCTCGACGTCGCCGATGACGATGCCGACCCGCCCGGCGGACAGCGGGATGATGTCGTACCAGTCGCCGCCGACCTGCGTCTGGATCCCCTGGCCCTGCGTCTCGAGCGGCTTGGCGGGCACGTACCGGCAGGCCACCTCCAGGCCGTCCAGGTCCGGGATCGCCTGCGGCAGCAGGCTCTTCTGGAAGGCAAGCGCGGTCTGCCGCTCGGTCTCGAAGAGCATCGCGTTGTCGATCGCGATGGCCACCCGGCTGGCGATGGCGCCGATCAGATCGCGGTCGGGCGCGTCGTAGTGGCGCTCGTCGCGTTCGGTGAGCCTGGACAGGGCCAGGCTCATCACGCCGAGGAGCTCGCCCCTGGCATAGAGCGGCGCGGCGATCACCGACGTCAGCCCGGCCTCGTGCGCCGCCGCCATGCTCTCCGGGCTGGGTGCGGGATAGTACTCGCTGTCCAGGTCGTTGATGGCGATCGTGTCGAGGCGCGCCATCGCCTGCTGGCAGAAGTGGCCGTCCGGGTAGTGAATCTGCTCGCCCACCTGGGCCCAGGTGCCCGGCGGCGGCACCCAGTCGCTCGCGTGCCGCATGGCGCGGCGGAAGAGCTGGTTGCCCTGGAACAGGTCGATGAAGCAGTGGTCGGCGAACTGAGGGACCAGGATCTCCGCCACGTGCTTGAGCGTGGTGCCGATCTCCAGCGAGCCGGCCAGCCGCTCGCCGACCCGCTCGAGCAGGGCGATCCTGTCTTGCTGCCCCTGGCCGTCGCGGCGCCCGGCCTCGCGGACGAGGATCACCATGCCGTCGATGTCGCCGCCTGGGTGCCGCAGCGGCACGGCGATGCCGCGGACGAGGGTGCGGGACCCGTCGCCGCGCTCGCTCTCGAACGTTCCCTCCCAGGACCGGCCGCGCAGCACCTGGCCGGCCAGGTCCTCGGTCTTGAGCACGCCGTCGTCGGCGAACAGGCCCAGCGACACGACGGGGCAGCCGGCCAGCCGGGACACGTCACCGGAAATGCGGAAAAGCCGCGCCGCGAACTCGTTGACGTAGAGGAGATTGCACAGCCGGTCTGTGACCACGACCGCTATATCGGCATGGCCGAGGACCATGTCGGCGGGGAGATACGCGTCGAAAACCGCTTCACCCCAGCCCGTCACGCTCGCGCTCCCCGACCCAGGCAGCGTTGCCGACCGACATGATCACGCTCCGGCCACCGTCTGACACCGACTGCTAATGGACACGAAAATGTGTCCAGCGATGTCTCTGGGGAGTTCAGTCGAGATAGTGTCCATCGAGTCGCCTGCTGTCACGCGCACACCATCGTCGCCTGCCATGAGAATCACCTCGCGTCCGGGTTGTATCCCGACGCGCTTGAGTTTAAGCATCAAAACAAGATCGCTCTGAATTTGTTCTCCAATTCGGCGGATGACCACTTGCGTGTCGTCCCCTGATGCGACCTTTGTCATCGCCTCGCCCGTCTCATTCGTGGCCGCGCTCACCCGGTCGAGCGCCTCCGCGGGCAGCCCGAGTTCGGGCAGGCCGGGAATGAGATTGCCGTGCGGGCAGCGAACCGGGTAGCCGAGAAGTTCGAGCAGGCGGCGCTCCACGCTCTCAGAGATCACGTGCTCCCAGCGGCACGCCTCGATGTGCACCTCCTCCCATGGCAGCTTGATGATGCCTACCAGCAGGCACTCGGCCAGCCTGTGCTTGCGCATCACCCGGGTGGCGAGCGTCCGGCCGTGGTCGCTGAGCGTGAGGTGCCGGTCCCCGGCCACGTGCACCAGGCCGTCCCGCTCCATCCTGGCCACGGTCTGGCTGACGGTCGGGCCGCTCTGCGCCAGCCGCTCGGCGATACGCGCACGCAGCGGGACGACGCCCTCCTCTTCGAGTTCGAAGATGGTGCGGAGGTACATCTCCGTCGTGTCTATGAGCCCCTGGGCTGTCAACTCCTCATCCTCCTGCTTGTGATGCTATGCCCAGGAGCTAGGGGGAAAGACGCTCGACGGTCCAGCCGTCGCCGTCACGCCGGTAGCGGAGCCGGTCGTGCAGCCGGAACGTGCCCGCCTGCCAGAACTCCACCGTCTCAGGCACCAGCAGGTATCCGCCCCAGAAGTCGGGCATCGGGATGACGGCCGGCGGCGCCCAGCGCCGCTCCAGCGCGGTGACGCGGTCCTCGAGTTCCTCCCGGGACCCGATGACCCGGGACTGCCTGCTGGCCCACGCCCCGATCTGGGATCCCGGCGGCCTGGACCGGTAGTACGGCTCGCTGTCCGCCTGCGACATGATGCGCACGCTGCCCTCGGCGGTCACCTGGCGGCGGAGCGCGTACCACGGGAAGACCACGCAGGCGCTGGGGTTCGCGGCGAGGTCCTGGCCCTTGCGCGAGGTCCTGTTGCTGTAGAAGGTGAAGCCGGACTGGTCGTGCGCCTTCAGCAGCACGGTGCGGGCGCGCGGCCGGCCCGCGGCCGAGACGGTGGTGAGCACCATCGCGGTCGGCTCGGGCATGCCGGACGCCCCGGCCTCCGCCATCCACCGGGCGAACTGCGTCATGGGGTCCCCGGCCAGCATGGCCTCGGTCAGGCCGTCCGGCTCCCCGGCGTGCCGCGTCGTATCCATAGGTAATGATCCTCACACCTGTTTCGGCTACCGCAACCCTGGTCAGGGCGGTTGAATGGTAGCGCTGGAATCGTCCCTGCCGCCCATCCGCGCGGCGCATCGCGGATCTTCGGGTGAGAGGAAACACCGATGTCGGACTTCAAGCCGGGACTTGAAGGCGTCATCGCCTTCGAGACGGAAATCGCCGAGCCGGACAAAGAGGGCGGTGCGCTCAGGTATCGCGGAGTTGATATCGAGGAACTAGTCGGCCATGTCTCCTACGGGCACGTCTGGGGCCTCCTGGTCGACAATGCCTTCGCGCCCGGGCTGCCGCCGGCCGAGCCGTACCCGATACCGGTGCACTCCGGCGACATCCGGGTCGACGTGCAGAGCGCCCTGGCCATGCTCGCGCCCGCCTGGGGGCTGCGGCAGCTCCTCGACATCAGCGACGAGCAGGCGCGCGAGGACCTCGCCCGCGCCTCGGTGATGGCGCTGTCCTTCGTGGCCCAGGCGGCCCGCGGCGTCGGGCTGCCGATGGTGCCGCAGCGCCGGGTGGACCGGGCCGCGACGATCACCGAGCGGTTCATGATCCGCTGGCGCGGCGAGCCCGACCCGCGACACGTCAAGGCGGTCGACGCGTACTGGACGTCGGCGGCCGAGCACGGCATGAACGCCTCCACCTTCACCGCCCGGGTGATCGCCTCGACCGGCGCCGACGTGGCCGCCGCCCTGTCCGGGGCGGTCGGCGCGATGTCCGGCCCGCTGCACGGCGGCGCGCCCGCGCGGGTGCTCGGCATGATCGAGGACGTGGAGCGGACCGGGGACGCGGAGGGATACGTGGCCTCCGTGCTGGACCGGGGCGAGCGGCTGATGGGGTTCGGGCACCGGGTGTACCGGGCCGAGGATCCCCGGGCGCGGGTGCTCCGCCGTACCGCCAAGGAGCTGGGCGCGCCGCGCTACGAGGTCGCGCTGGCCCTGGAGAAGGCCGCGCTGGCCGAGCTGAGGGCCCGGCGCCCGGACCGGGTGCTTGAGACCAATGTGGAGTTCTGGGCGGCCATCGTGCTGGATTTCGCCGAGGTGCCGGCGCACATGTTCACCTCGATGTTCACCTGCGCCCGCACAGCGGGCTGGGCGGCCCACATCCTGGAGCAGAAGCGCACCGGCCGGCTGGTCCGGCCGGCCGCGAGGTACACCGGTCCCCCGGTGCGGCCGGTCCGGGACGTCCCCGGCTCGGACGAGGTGCTCGACCAGCCGGTATTAGGGGCCGCCGGTAGGCTGCGGCCATGACCAACCCCGTGATCCCGGCCCTCGTGATACCGGCGGAGCTCAAGCCGGCCGACGGCAGGTTCGGCAGCGGCCCGGCCAGGATCCGCCCCGCGCAACTGGCCGCGCTGGCCGCTTCCGGCCCCGCCTACCTGGGCACGTCGCACCGCCAGCCGCCGGTCCGGTCGCTTGTGCAGCGGATCCGGACCGGCCTGGCCGAGCTCTTCGGCCTGCCAGCCGACTACACCGTCGCGCTCGGCAACGGCGGCACCAGCGCGTTCTGGGAGATGGCCACGTTCGGGCTGATCCGCGAGCACTCTCAGCACCTGAGCTTCGGCGAGTTCTCGGCCAGGTTCGCGGCGCTGGCCGCCCGGGCGCCGTGGCTGTCCGAGCCGACCGTGATCGAGTCCGCCCCTGGCAGCCACCCGGTGCCGCGGGCCGACCCCAGGGCCGACACCTACGCGCTGACCCACAACGAGACCTCGACCGGCGTGGCGATGCCGGTGCGCCGGGTCCCCGGCGCCGACCCCGGGTCGCTGGTCGTGGTCGACGCGACCAGCGCCGCGGCCGGGCTCCCGGTACGGGCCGAGGAGTTCGACGTTTACTACTTCGCCCCGCAGAAGGGCCTGGGCTCGGACGGCGGCCTGTGGATCGCGCTGATGTCGCCGGCCGGCGTGGAGCGGGTCCACGAGATCGCGGCGAGCGGGCGGTACATACCCGACTTCCTCTCGCTGCGGATAGCGCTGGAGAACTCGGCCAAGGACCAGACCTACAACACGCCCGCGGTGGCGACCTTGTTCCTGCTGGCCGACCAGATCGAATGGATGCTCGGCCAGGGCGGCCTGGCCTGGACCACGGCCCGCACCGCGCGGTCGGCTGCCATACTGTATACGTGGGCGGAGAAGGCGGCCTTCGCGGAACCGTTCGTCGCCGATCCCGCGCAGCGTTCGCAGGTCGTCGGCACGATTGACATCACGGGGAACAGCACGGGGGACAGCACGGACGGGCTGGCCGCTGACGACATAGCAGCCACCCTGCGGGCGAACGGAATCGCGGACACGGAGTCCTACAGGAAGCTGGGCCGCAACCAGCTGCGCATCGGCATGTTCCCCGCGGTCGAGCCGGCCGACGTGGAGGCGCTGACCGCCTGCATCGACTACGTAGCCGAACGCCTTACCAGCTGACGGTGCCAGCTGACGGGGGCGGGCTAACGGATGACGGACCCGATCAGTACCGTTAGCACGAGGAGCACGAGCACGGCCGGGAGCAGCCAGCGGGGCAGCCGGTTCACGAGGACAGCCTACAAATCAGCAGACTTCAGAAGATCCGAGGTGGGTCATGGGTGACAACGCTCACCGGGCAGACTTGCTGAGCGGGCCCGCGCACTCCCCGCGGACCGGTTTAGACCCGAAGACCCAGCGCGAGGGGATTGAGCGGCCCCCTGGATCGGCTGCCGCTACGGGGGAACTCATGCGGCTGTTTGTGGCTATCGCGCCGCCTGCGGCAGTGCTCGATGAGCTCGACGCGCTGGTCGAGCCGTTCCGCTCCAGGCGAGGAGACCTGCGCTGGACCAACCGGGAGGCGTGGCACGTGACCCTGGCCTTCCTCGGCCAGGTCGACGAGGCCGCGGCGGACCGGCTGGTGCCGCGGCTCCAGCGGGCCGCCGGACAGCATCACCAGGTGCGGCTCGCGTTCGCGGGCGCGGGTGCCTTCCCCGCCGCCACCCGGGCCAACGTGCTGTGGAGCGGCCTATCCGGAGACCGCCGGGCGCTGGCCAGGCTGGCCGAGTCCGTCGCGGCCGGCGCCAGCCGCGCGGGCACGCCGCCGCCGGACAAGGGCCGCCGGTTCCAGCCGCACCTGACCCTGGCCAGGTGCCGGACGCCGGCCGACGTCACCGAGCTCGTGGCCGCGCTGGACGGTTACCAGGGCCAGCCGTGGACCGCGGACCGCGTGCACCTGGTCCGCAGCCGCCTGGGCGCGACCGAGCACCCGCGGTACACCTCGCTGGCGAACTGGCCGCTGCGCACCCCGCCCAATACGACCGGGCCGAATGCGACCGGGCCGGTCACGACGACTGGCTGAGCTTCTCCAGGATCGGCACCGCTGCCCGGAGCGTCGCCCGCTCCTCGGTGGTCAGCTCGGCCAGCCGGCGGGCCAGCCAGGCATCCTTGCGCCGCCGGACGCGCTGGACGACCGACCGCCCTTCCCCGGTGACGGTGAGGATCACCTGGCGCCTGTCGGTCGGGTGCGGCGAGCGGAGCACCAGGTCGCGCTCCTCGAGCACGGCGATGACCCGGGTCATCGACGGCGGCTGCACCTTCTCGTGCTCGGCCAGCTCGCCCGGGGTCATCGCCTGGTGCACTTCCAGGGCGGACAGCGCAGCCAGCTGGGTCTCGGAGAGCACCGCCTCGGTCATGCCCGACGCGGCGCGCTGCGCGCGCAGCCGGCGCGCCAGCCTGCTCACGGAGATCCGGAGAGCCGTGGCCAGACCGGCATCGGTCCTGGTCTGCGTTGCTGTCATCATCGGCTACCTTCGTCGGCAGGCCTAGGGCGTGGACTAAGTACATCACGGTTGTGAGGCTGGTCGTAGCCTGAAGGGGTGGACGCGACCAAGCCGACCGGCGAGCAGGCCGCGCGGCCCTTGCCGCCGCCCCCGCTCGAGGCGGACGACCAGCTGGTCATCCGGGTCCTCACGGCCGGGTGGGCGGTCGCGCTCGTGGTCCTGCTCGTCGTCCGCGGCAGCCTCCCGGCCGACCAGCGCTGGTGGATCTGGACGTGCGTGTGCGGCGTGGCGTTCGGCCTCTTCGCGCTGTGGTACGTGCCGAGGCTGAAACGCGGCCGGGCCCGGGCCGCAACGGACAGGGACGGGCGCGATCAGTCGGCGCCGCGGGATAGCGGTTCGAACACGGTCTCCCCGACCGAGACCCCGGGCAGGTCAACGACGTCGTAGCCGAACTCGTCGACGACCGGCGTCGCGGCCCGGGCGGTGACCGCGCCGGCCATGGCCTCGGAGTGCGCCCCGCAGCCGTGGTCGGCCGACACGACCTGGCCGTCATCCGGCGCGTACGCGTTCGCGCAGGCGCCGAAGAAGCGGCCGAGCTCCCCGCTCAGCGAGACGAAGAAACCGCAGCTGGAACACTGCGCGGGCGCCGCGTGCGCGATAGGCGACCTGGGGCCGTGCTCGCTGGTGTACCAGCGCTCCGACGCGACCTCCCGGCCGATGGCGGACAGCACCCGGGACCGGCCCGGCGCTGGCAGCTCACCCGGCTCGGCCGGACCCGCGTCGGCGTCATCCGCCTCCGGGCCGAACCAGTCGATCACCGCGTCGTCACCCTCCAGCACGGCCAGCGGCACCAGCCGCTCGTCGTCCGGCGGCGCGGGCAGCAGGTCGCCGACGCCGAGGTCACCCGGCCGCAGCCGGTCGTGCCACGGCACCCAGTCCGGCGCCAGCAGCGCCTCGGGCCCGGGCAGCAGCACCGTCTCGCTGACCGTCACCAGCTTGGACCGGGGCGCCCGGGTGACCGTCACCGCCCAGCGCCAGCCGGCGTAGGCCGGGTCCCCGCACTCGAACAGGTGGGCGACGATGCGTTCGCCCTCGGCTTGCACGCCGAGGTGGCCGCCGACCTCGGCGGCGCCCGCGACGGCGACGAGCACGTCCCGCGCGAGGTCCACCGCCTCGGCGCACGCCTGATCTGGTTCCCTGGTCCTTGTGCGGGTGGCGCTCACAATTACCAATTCTCACTCATCACGCAGCATGAAAGTGCGGATACCCGCCGGCCAGGACAGTGGGCGGAGGGTTTCCCCCAGGGGTCCAAGGGGTCCGGGTCGCCGCACTGGCCAATAGCAAGAATACTGGGTACATGCGGCTGTCCGAGGCGATGCGGCGAACCGGTGGCGCAGCCCGCGCCACCGGCGGCGCGTTCCGGTCCGGCGCGCGGGCCGGGGCCACCGGGGCCCGCCGCACCGGCGGCCTCGTGCACCGGGTGACCGGCGCCTCGGGGGCCGGACGGACCGGCCTGTCCACGCTCATCGAGCTGACCGCGGCCAGCGGCGCCGGCGACGCGTTCGTGGCCGTGTCGCTGGCCGGGACGATCTTCTTCAGCACCTCGGTGGATCAGGCGCGCGGCCGGGTGGTGCTGTTCCTGCTGGTGACGATGGCACCGTTCGCGGTGCTCGCGCCGTTCATCGGGCCGGCCCTGGACCGGATGCAGCAGGGCCGCAAGTTCCTGCTGGCCGGCACCCTGCTGGCCCGCGGCCTGCTCTGCTGGGGGATGTCGGCCGCCATCACCAGCCCGGTGACGCTGCTGCCCGCGGCGTTCGGCATCCTGGTGCTGCAGAAGTCGTACGGGGTGATCCGCGCGTCGGTCACGCCGCGGCTGCTGCCCGCCGAGATCACCCTGGTGACCGCCAACGCGCGGTCCCAGCTCATCACGCTGACCGCCTCCATGCTGGGCGGGGCGGTGGCGGCCGGGATCCTGGCGACGGCCGGGTCGGCCTGGGTGCTGCGCGCGGGCACGCTGATCTACCTCGCCGCGATGGTCCTCACGCTGCGGCTCCCGGACCAGGTGGACGTGCCGCCGGCTCCGGCCGCGCCGGTCCCGCCGGCCGCCGCGGCCGGGTCGCCACCAGATTTTCCGAACGGGAATGGGCGGTACGCCCCCGGCCACGGCGACGACGCCTGGGTGAGCCGGGACGGCCGCACGATCCCGTACGAACCGGCCGCGCTGCCTCCTGGAACACGGGCCCCCGGAGCACCGGCGGCTGGTGCTCCGCGCGAGACCGCCGGCGGCCGGAACGGCCGGGCGGCGGGGGGCAGACGGTGGCGGACCCTGGCCAACGTGGGCCCGATCGTGGGCGAGGCGATGCGGGGCAACGCGGTGCTCCGCGCGTTCTCCGGCTACATGGTCTTCTTCCTGGCGTTCTACCTGCGCACCGCGCACTTCAGCGTGTCGCACAACTTCGCGCTTGGCGCCCTGGTGGCAGCCGCCGCGGCCGGCGGCCTGGCCGCGATGGCGATCGGCTCGCTGCTGCGCGCCCGGGCCCCGGCGTTCATCCTGTTCGCCATGCTCACCCTGGCGCCGATCGTGACGGCGGCGTGCGCCTGGTTCTTCAGCCTGACCTCGGTCATCGCGGTGGCGTTCACCGCCGCGCTCGCCGCCGGGCTGGCCAAGCTGGCGCTCGACTCCACGGTGCAGCGCGAGATCGGCGAGGAGATCCGGTCGTCGGCGTTCGCGGTCTCCGAGACGCTGAACCAGGTGGCGAACGTGGCGGGCAGCCTGGCCGGCGTGCTGGTCTCGATCCTGGACAACGGCGAGGCCGGACTGGCCATCGCGGCCGCCTTCCTGACCGTGGCGCTGGTCACGCTCGTGGCCCGGCGGCGCCGGCGGATCCTCGGCGCCCGGTCCGAGGCCGAGGCCGCGGCCGCGTACGCGGAGGCCCAGGCCGCGCCGCGCCGCCCGCGCCCCAGGCCGCGCTAGCGACGCTGTCAGGGCTCGATGTCGTCGGCGACACCGCGCAGCACGGTGGCGATCCGCTTCGCTTCCTTGGTGTCGGGCTGCTTGCCGCGGCGATAGGTCGTCGACGCGTGATCGAGCAGCTTGATCAGGTCCTCGACGATCACGACCATCTCGTCGGGCTTCTTGCGGGCCTGCTTGGCGGCGGCCACGGTCGGCGGCGGCTCGAGGATCCTGACCTGGAGCGCCTGCGCGCCGCGACGTCCCTCGGCCACTCCGAACTCCACCCGCTGTCCCTGCCGCAGCAACGTCGTCCCTGACGGCAGCGCGGACGAGTGCACGAACACTTCGCCGCCATCGTCACGGGCGAGAAAGCCATACCCCTTGTCGGAGTCGTACCACTTGACCTTGCCGGTAGGCACGCGCAGACCTCACGTCGAAAGAGAACTGAACAACCAGCGATCAGGCGACCGGCAGGATGCTATGGGCACTTCTAAGGCTATCGGTCCGGGGCGCCCGATCGCAGCTTCGTTATGGCCGGCTTGGTGTTCCCGGTCCGGCCTGACACGTTCGGATGGTACTGGGACTCCGATCGCGTGCGAGGCCGGAGTCCGAAAGCGGTCTCCCCGATGATTCAGCATCGCATTGGCGCTATACCCAGCACTTATATCCAGAAACATGTGACACGACCGCACCTGCGGGTGCCTTGCGGCACAGCCGGATCGCCCGGTCCCCGCCGCGGCCGCGGAATGACGAACGGCCCGGGGAAGACCCCGGGCCGTTCGGCTGACTCGACTTCCGTATGGATCAGAAGTCCATGTCACCGCCGCCGCCGGGCGCGGCGGGGGCCGGGTTCTTCTCCGGCTTCTCCGCGATCACGGCCTCGGTGGTGAGGAACAGGCCCGCGATCGAAGCCGCGTTCTGCAGCGCCGACCGGGTGACCTTCGCGGGGTCGATGATGCCGGCCTTGAACATGTCGACATAATCACCGGTCGAGGCGTCCAGACCCTGCCCGGCGGGCAGCGTCTTGACCTTCTCGACCACCACGCCGCCCTCGAGGCCGGCGTTCACCGCGATCTGCTTGAGCGGCTCTTCCAGCGCACGACGCACGATCTGCGTGCCGGTCGCCTCGTCACCCGACAGGTCGAGCTTCTCGAAGGCGCTGCGGCCCGCCTGGAGCAGCGCGACGCCGCCGCCGGGCACGACACCTTCCTCGACCGCGGCCTTGGCGTTGCGCACCGCGTCCTCGATGCGGTGCTTGCGCTCCTTCAGCTCGACCTCGGTGGCCGCCCCCGCCTTGATGACGGCGACGCCGCCGGCCAGCTTGGCCAGCCGCTCCTGCAGCTTCTCCCGGTCGTAGTCCGAGTCGGTGTTGTCGATCTCGGTGCGGATCTGGTTGACCCGGCCAGAGATCTGGTCCGCGTCGCCCGCGCCGTCGACGATCGTCGTCTCGTCCTTGGTGACCACGACCTTGCGGGCCCGGCCGAGCACGTCCAGGTCGGCGTTGTCCAGCTTCAGGCCGACTTCCTCGCTGATGACCTGGCCACCGGTGAGGATGGCGATGTCACCGAGCATGGCCTTGCGGCGGTCGCCGAAGCCGGGGGCCTTGACCGCCACCGACCTGAACAGGCCGCGCATCTTGTTCACCACCAGGGTCGCCAGGGCCTCGCCCTCGACGTCCTCGGCGATGATGACCAGCGGCTTGCCCGACTGCACCACCTTGTCGAGCAGGGGCAGCAGGTCCTTGTTCGCCGAGATCTTGGAGTTGACCACGAGAATGTACGGGTCCTCCAGGACCGCCTCGAGGCGCTCCGGATCGGTGACGAAGTAGGGCGCGATGTACCCCTTGTCGAAGCGCATGCCCTCGGTGAGCTCAAGCTCCAGGCCGAAGGTGTTGCTCTCCTCGACGGTGATGACGCCTTCCTTGCCGACCTTGTCCATGGCCTCGGCGATCATCTCGCCGATGGCCGTGTCACCGGCCGAGATGGAGGCGGTAGAAGCGATCTGCTCCTTGGTCTCCACGTCCTTGGCGAGCTTGGAAAGCTCCTCGCTCACCGCCTCGACGGCCGCCTCGATGCCGCGCTTGAGCGACATCGGGTTCGCGCCCGCCGCGACGTTGCGCAGGCCCTCGCGCACAAGCGCCTGGGCCAGCACGGTGGCCGTCGTCGTGCCGTCGCCGGCCACGTCGTCGGTCTTCTTCGCTACTTCCTTGACAAGCTCGGCGCCGATCTTCTCCCACGGGTCCTCGAGCTCGATCTCCTTGGCGATGGACACGCCATCGTTGGTGATCGTGGGTGCGCCCCACTTCTTCTCGAGCACCACGTTACGGCCCTTAGGGCCGAGGGTTACCTTCACGGCGTCGGCGAGCTGGTTCATACCGCGCTCGAGGCCGCGCCTGGCGTCCTCGTCGAACGCGATCATCTTCGCTGCCATAGGCTCCAGTCCTCCGTGGCGTACGCGCGGATCGAGCCGACGCCCGCGACGGACGGCAGCCCGCGCGGCAGTCTCTTCCTGCCGCGGGAGGATGCCTCGTCGCCCGATCCCGCCATCATGCTGGCACTCACATAAGGAGAGTGCCAGCACCATGTTTAGCACTCTCATAGTGTGAGTGCAAACGCCCCGGCGGGGCCAGGGGGAAAAATTCAGATCGGCCCGGCCCCTCGGGGGCCGGGCCGGCCAGCAGAACCCGGCAGATCTGTGGTCCCGCGTGAAGCCGGGGCCACGAGCGAACTTAAGAGACCACGACCACCTTGTCGGCCTGCGCGCCCCGGTCGCTTTGCGTGATCTCGAACTCAACCCGCTGTCCCTCTTCGAGGGTGCGGTAGCCGTCCGACTGGATCGCCGAGAAATGGACGAAAACGTCCTTGCCACCGTCGACGGCGATAAAGCCGTATCCCTTGTCCGGGTTGAACCACTTGACGGTGCCCTGAGCCATTCCAAACAACTCCCTAACTACGCTCGGGCCTCGAGCCCCGCCCTTGTCACCGCGGAACCCGTCGATCGCTAACCGGTGAGAACGGCTGAGCGTGCAAGCGCGCACCTCGTCCCCGTCCGACGGCGACCGGAACTGACCTTACCTTGTACCGAGGGTGCCTGCCGCCACTTACCCACCAATCACGCCATCTGGTCTATGTTCCCTTTACCTCGGGAGCCCCGCCCGCCACGGCGGGAATGACCGAAACCCGTTCTCCGGCGGGCACTTGCGTGTCGAGGCCCTGAGCGAAACGCACGTCCTCGTCACCCACGTACACATTGACGAACCGGCGCAGCTTGCCGCCGTCGTCGATGATCCGGCCGCCCAGGCCCGGGTAGGCGGCGTCCAGGCCGGCGATGACCTCGCGGAGGGTTCCCGCGGCGGCGGTCACCTCCGCCGAGCCGCCTGTGTACGACCGCAGGATGGTGGGGATGCGTACCCGCACAGTCACGACATTGCCTCCTGAAATGCCTCGACGGTCGGCCTGATCGGAGCGGGCACGTCTACCGCCGCGGCGATCGCGTCGAGCGTCTTCAGCCCGTCACCCGAGTTGATGATCACGGTTTCGGCCTCCGGGTCGAGCTGGCCTTCCTTCAGCAGCTTGCGCAGCACGCCGACGGTGACGCCGCCGGCCGTCTCGCCGAAGATGCCCTCGCAGGTGGCGAGCAGCCGGATCGAGTCGACGACCTCCTCGTCGCTCACGTCGGCTATCGACCCGCCGGTGCGCCGCACCACGTCGAGCACGTAGGGCCCGTCGGCAGGGTTGCCGATGGCCAGCGACTTGGCGATGGTGTCCGGCCGGACCGGGCGGACCACGTCGTGCCCGGCGGCGAACGCGGCGGACACCGGTGAGCACCCGGTCGCCTGGGCGCCGAACACCCGCCACGGGGTGTGCGGTACCAATCCGAGCGAGGTCATCTCGGTGAAGCCCTTGTCCACCTTGACCAGCTGCGCGCCCGACGCGATCGGCACCACCACCTGCTCGGGCAGCCGCCAGCCGAGCTGCTCGGCGATCTCGAAGCCGAGCGTCTTGGACCCCTCGGCGTAGTAGGGCCGCACGTTGACGTTGACGAAGGCCCAGTCGGGGTGCTCGCCCGCGAGCTCGGAGGCCAGCCGGTTCACGTCGTCGTAGGTGCCGTCCACGGTGATGAACGTGCCGCCGTAGACGGACGTGGTGATGATCTTCTGCAGTTCCAGGTCGGCGGGCACCATCACCACCGAGTGCACCCCGGCCCGGGCCGCCGCGGCGGCCACCGCGTTGGCCAGGTTGCCGGTGGACGGGCAGGCCAGCACCTTGAAGCCCATCTCGGTGGCGGCGGCCAGCGCCACCGCGACGACCCGGTCCTTGAACGAGTGCGTCGGGTTGCCCCGGTCGTCCTTGATCCACAGCCGGCGCATGCCCAGCGCGTGCGCGAGGTTGTCGGCACGGATCAGCTTGGTGTAGCCGGGCTCGGTGGTGGGGCGGGACGCGATATCTGGCGGAACCGGGAGCAGGGGGGCGTACCGCCACATGTTCGGCGGGCCGGCCTCGATATCCGACCGGGCCAGGGCCGGGTAGTCGTAGCAGACCTCCAGCGGCCCGAAACACTCCTCACAGGCGTAGTGCGGGCCGAGCTCGTAGACCTTGCCGCACTCGCGGCAGGACAGCCCGGTGGCGTAGCCGAACCCGGAGGCTGAGGGAGACGTGCGTGTCGTTGCTGTGGTCACCGGCGAGGACTTCCCTTCCCCATCTTTCCCAGCGGTCACCTTGACCGCGGGCCGGACTTGGCACCATCTCGCGCGCCTCGCCGTTCACGACGGGCAGATAACTGCGCGCTAGGTTGCCGGGGCTTCGCAGGGCCGATCCCTCCACCCCTCTGGATGAGCGTTATTCAGTTGTGTTCAAACGCGATTAAGCCTACCTCAGTGTTTTCCCGGGGGGACGACCCCCCGGAACCCCCCGATCACGGGGGGGCCTACCCGGCCCCCCCGTACCCCCCTGGGCGGGGGGGAGCTAGCCTGCCGGACTATGAATCAGCGAGTGCTCGTGGCGTCCAACCGAGGCCCGGTCTCGTACCAGTTCGGCGCCGACGGCTCGCTGACCGGTCACAGAGGCGGCGGCGGCATGATCGCCGGGGTCGCCGACGGGCTGGCCGCGCTCGGGCCCGAGATCAGCGCGACCTGGATCTGTGCCGCGCTCAGCGACGCGGACCGCGCGGTCGCACGGTCGCGGGACACCGGCCCGCGCGGCGAGGGCCCGCGGGCAGGCGTCCCGGTACGGATGCTCGACATCGCGCCGGACACCTTCGACCGCGCCTACAACCGGGTGGCCAACTCGGCCCTGTGGTTCCTGCTGCACCAGCTCTTCGACACCCCGAGCCAGCCGCGGTTCGGTCGCGAGTTCCGCCGCGACTGGGAGGCTTACCTGGCCTACAACGAGGCATTCGCCGACGCCATCACGCAGGAGGCGGTGACCGGGGAGGGCGGCCTGCGCGTGCTGATCCAGGACTACCACCTGTGCCTGGCCCCGCGCCTGCTTCGTGACCGGCTCCGTGACCATCTAGACGGCCAATCGGGCGAGGCCGGCCCGGCCGTCGGGATCGGGCACTTCTGCCATACGCCGTGGGCGCCGCCGGACTACTACCGGATGCTGCCGGACGACGTGGGCCGGGCGCTGCTCGACGGCATCCTCGGCGCGGACCAGGCCGGCTTTCACGCCGAGCGGTGGGCCACCGCGTTCATGGACTGCTGCGCCGCCGTGCTCGGCGCGGACGTGACCCGGACCGGCCTGGCCGGTCCCGGCCCTGGACCGGCCGGGCGGGTGACCTACCGGGGTCACGTCACCGAGGTGGCCGTGCACCCGCTCGGGGTGGACGCGGCCGCGCTGCGGGAGCGCGCCCGGGCCGAAGACGTCCGGGCGCACATCGGCGCGCTCCGCCGGGCCGCGGGCGACCGCAAGCTGATCGTCCGGGTGGACCGGACCGAGCTGTCCAAGAACATCGTCCGCGGCCTGGCCGCCTACCGCGAGCTGCTCGCCACCCGGCCGCAGTGGCGCGGCCGGGTGGTGCACCTGGCCTTCGCCTACCCGTCCCGGTCGGCCCTGGCCGAGTACCGCGCCTACACCGGTCAGATACGCGAGCTGGCGCGCCAGATCACCGAGGAATTCCGCACCGCCGACTGGGACCCGCTGATCCTCGAGGTCAAAGACGACTACCCGCGGTCGCTGGCCGCCTGCGCCCTCGCCGACGTGCTGCTGGTGAACCCGATCAGGGACGGCATGAACCTGGTCGCGCAGGAGGGCCCGGTGCTCTCCGAGCGCGGCTGCGCGCTGGTCCTCTCCCGCGAGGCCGGCGCCGCCGCCACGCTGGCCGCCGACGCACTGCTGGTCAACCCGTACGACGTCACCGAGACGGCCGAGGCGCTGCACCGGGCGCTCGGGATGCCCGACGCCGAGCGCCGGCGCCGCGGCGCCGCGCTCGCCGCCACCGCCGCCGCGGACCCGCCCGCCCGCTGGCTGGGCGGCCAGCTCGCCTCGCTCGGGCCCGGATCTTGAGGGGGGGCGGGCGGCCCGGCCCGTTCGGCTCAGTTACGGAGCTGGCCGGCGATCGCGGTGAGCAGCGCCACCACCCCCGCCGGTCCGGCCACCACCAGGTCGGCCGCGGCGGCGACCTGCGGTGACTCTTCGCTGGCGCTGGCCACGGCGCAGCCGGGCACGCCGTCGGCCCGCAGCGCGCGGACCGCCGCGAAGGCGGGCAGGTCGCCGAGGTCATCGCCGCAGAACAGGACCGAACGGGCGGCTCTCTCGCGCACCAGGCTAGTCAGCGCGCTCCCTTTGTCGACGCCAGGCGGGCGCAGCTCGATCACGAATCGGCCGGGCTCCGCGGCCAGGCCCAGCCGGGCGGCGAGCGCGCCGAGCGGCTCGCGGAGCCGGTCCAGCGCCGCCTGCGGGCCGGCGGTGCCGCGGGTGTGCACCGCCACCGCGTGCGCCTTGTCCTCGACCCAGGTGCCCTCGGGGGCTCCCGCCGCACGGAGCACCCCGGGCAGCGCGGCGCGGGCCTGCCCGACGGCGGGCGGGGCCTGCGTCGCGGTCAGCTCGCCGTCCTGCCACCGCTGCCAGCCGTAGTGGCCGAGCACGACCAGGCCGGGGACGGTCTCGAGCCCGCCCAGGGCGACCGCGTCCGCCGCGGGCCGGCCGGTGATGATCGCCACCGTGCCGACCGCCCCGGCCAGCGCGGTCAGGGCGGGCAGCGCGCCGGGGTGCGGGCGCGCGTCCTGCGGGCGGGCCACGATCGGCGCCAGCGTGCCGTCGAAGTCCGCGGCCACCAGCGCGTGCCGGGGGTCGGCGAGTAGTGCGTCGAGGCCAGCCAGGCCCTCCGGGGTGGCCGGGCGGAGCAGCGTCATCCGGGCCTGCCCTTGGTGCCCTTCGGCCGCGCCGCGCGTATCCGCTGCCGCCGGGCCCGCTGCGCGCGCAGCCGCTTGACCAGCACCGGGTCGAAAGCCAGCGCCTCGGGCCGGTCGATCAGCTCGTTCAGCAGCTGGTAGTAGCGGGTAGCGGGCATGTCGAGCACCTCGGCCATGGCCTGCTCCTTCACCCCCGGCGACCGCCAGCCACGCCGCTCGAACGCGAGGATCCGCATGTCCCGCTCGGACAATTCGGGCATGCCACCTCCTCCTCGGGACCCGGTCATTGCGACCGTACCTGAAATTCCGGAAGTCCCGGGGTCCTGTACCTGCCAGCACAGGCGACGTACGCTCACGGATCGTGCCCCATTTTCGCTACCTCAGCTTCCTCACCGACTACGGGCTCGAGGACGGCTTCGTGGCCGCCTGCCACGGGGTCGGCGCCCGGATCGCGCCGCACGCGGACATCATCGACGTGACCCACCTGATCCCGCCGGGTGACATCAGGCGCGGCGCGACGGTGCTCGCGCAGACCGTGCCCTACCTGCCCCCGGCGGTGCACGTGGCGGTGGTCGACCCGGGCGTGGGGACGGGCAGGCGCGGGATCGCGGTGGCGGCGGGGGATTCGGTCTTCATCGGGCCGGACAACGGCCTGCTGTCCTGGGTCCTGACCGCGGTGGGCGGCGCGGACCGCGCGTTCAGCCTGACCAACCGGGAGCTGTGGCTTAGCAGGGTGACGCCGACCTTCCACGGCCGCGACATCTTCATGCCGGTGGCGGCGCACCTGGCGGCGGACGCGGAACTGGCCGCGGCCGGGGACGAAATCGACGTCGGCGACCTGGTCACGCTGCCCGCCCCGGAGCGGATGGTCCGCGATTTCACCGCGGCGGGCGAGGTGCTCACCGTGGACCGGTTCGGCAACGTCCAGCTCTCCGTCACCGGGGCGGACGCGGCGGAGATCGGCATAAAGCCGGGCGCGGCGGTGCTCGTGCGGCTCGGCCACCGCCAGCTGACGCTGCCCTACCGGGATACATTCGGCATGGTGGCCACCGGCGAACTTGTCGTCTACACCGATAGCGCCGGACTGATCTCGGTGGCGGTGAACGGCGGAAACGCGGCCCAGCGGCTCGGGCTGCCGCCCGGCGCGCAGATATCGATCACCGCGATACCCCAAACTATTCCCCGGTGACGCATTCCACGCACGGCGACCGCGTGGCACGATAACGACAGGCCGGGTCGGGACATCGCCGCCGCAGGCCAGCTCGGCCAGTCTCGGAGGAGATATCGGACCAAGTGTCACACCGATCATTCCGCAGCGCCTTGGCCCCAGTTACCTCGGGACTAGCTGCGGTTATTGCCATTTCCTTGACCGTTCTCGGGTCCGCGCCGGCGCACGCCGCAGCGGGCTATGACGCTGCGGGCCAGGGTGTCCAGGCTCAGGAGTGGTGGCTGAGCGGTCTGCACGTGACGCAGACCTGGCCGTCCACCGAGGGCGCCGGGATCACCGTGGCCGTGCTCGGCACGGGCGTCGACCCGCGGCACCCGGACCTGGCCGGCTCGGTGACCACGGGGCCTGACTTCACCGGTTCTGGCCGGACCGAGGGCGGGCCGTTCTGGGGTGTCAACGGGACAGAGGTCGCCGGGGTCATCGCCGGGCACGGGCACGGCACCGGCCGCGCGGACGGCCTTCTCGGCATCGCGCCCGCGGCGAAGATCCTGTCCATCCGGGTCGGCCTGGAGTACAACGACCCGCTGAACTCCGACCGGGCCATCGCCGGGCGGCTGCCCTCGGCCATCGCCAGCGGCATCATCTACGCGGTCGACCACGGCGCCCGGGTCATCGACCTGCCGCTGGACCCGGGCACGGCCGGCCTGACCGGCCGGGGCAGCCCGGCCGCGGCCGGCGGCAGCCCGGCCGAGACGGCGGCGGTGGCGTACGCGCTGCGCAAGAACGCGGTGCTGGTGGCCCCGGCCGGCGACGACGGCCAGGGACCTGGCCTGAAGGACTACCCGGCGGCCTACCAAGGGGTCATCGCGGTAGGTGCGGTCGTCAGGAACGGACAGGTCGCCCCGTTCAGCAGCAGGCGTTCCTATGTGGCGCTGACCGCCCCGGGTGTCGGCCTGATGTCCGCGGTCCCGCCCGACGGCTACGCGCGGATCAGCTCTACCAGCACGTCAAGCGGCATCGTGGCCGGCGTGGCGGCCCTTATCTTGTCCCGGTTCCCGCACCTCACCGCGGCCCAGGTCAGCCAGGCCCTGACCGGTGGCACGACCACCGTCAGGACCAGCGCGCCCGGCGCCGGGCGCGGCATCATCGACGCCGCCCAGGCGGTCAGCCTGGCCTCCTCCATCAGCGCGGCCGCGGAGCCCGGCCGCCCCGCCGCCACGGCCAGCCCGCACCAGCCCGAGCGGCTCTCGACCACGGCCGCGCACCGGGCGAACGCCAGCGGCCTGGCCGGATCGCTGGTCCGGTACGTGGTGGCCGCCCTGTGCGTACTGATCGTGCTGCTGGTGGGGCTGCTCCTGGTCATGCGTTCCCGGCGGGAGCGGGCATCAGGGTCGCGGGTCGCCGCGGCCGAAGGGGCGCCCGGCCGCGCCCGGCCGCGCGGGCAGCACGAGCAGCGCAGGCCGGAACCGGTTCCCGGGCCGGTCATCCTCCCGGGCCGGTCTCAGCTGGCTCCGTCACCCGGGCTGGCGCCTGCGAGCACGGGCAGCTGGGCCGCCGCCGGAGGCTGGCAGGGCGGCAGCAGCCTGGGCGAGATGCAGCCGCCCCCGGCCGAGCCGTTCCGCCCGGCCATGGCCCCGGCGCCGAAGCCGGCCAGGACGAAGGCCAAGGCGGCGCCGTCTTCGGCGGGCCCGCCGTGGGCGCCCGCGCCGGAGCCTGAGCGGAACTTCGGGCCGCTGCCGTCGGTGCCGAACACTGCGCTTGGGCCCGATCCTGGACCTGGCATCAGGGTGCCCGGAGACATGACGACGATGCCCGTCGTGCCGCCCGACGCGATGCTGCCCGCGCCGTTCGACGTCAGCACGTCGTCCGACCCGGACTTCCCGCCGCGGCCCGCGGCCGGCGGCGAGCACGGCCTTGGTGTCGCGCGCCTTCCGACCCGGCAGAGCCTCGGCTTCGCCGCGGCACCGGTCCCGGTCGACTACGCGCCGCCCCAGGCCCCGGACTTCACCGTGCCGTCACGTGCGGCCGGCCTCGTCCTCAGCGCCGATACCGTCTCGTCCGCCTCATCCAGCCAGTCCGGCTCGCCGGGCTCGCCGGCCACGGCCGGCCAGGGTGCTGGTTTGACCGCCGCCGGGCGGCCCGAGAACCCCAGCTACATCTGGGACCTAGCCGCCACGGACGTGTTCCCGGCCGCCGCCGATCCCGGCCCGCCGACAGAGGCGCCGGGCGCCGTCGGAGAGGACGGCGATCCCGGCGCCAGCTGAGTCGCGGTATCGGGCCGTCAGGCGGCCGCCCCCGCGACCTGGCCCGCGACCTGGCCCGCGACCTGGGGAGCCTGCACGGGCTCGAGCGCGAGCGCGAGCACGTCGCGGACGTCGCCCATGGTGTGCACGTCCAGCTTCTCGAGCACCTCGGCCGGGACATCGTCCAGGTCCGGCTCGTTCCGCAGCGGGATGAGCACCGTGGTGATCCCGGCCCGGTGCGCGGCGAGCAGCTTCTGCTTCACGCCGCCGATGGGCAGGACCCGCCCGGTGAGCGAGACCTCGCCGGTCATCGCCACGTCGGAGCGGACCGGCCGCCCGGACAGCAGCGACGCCAGCGCGGTGGTCATCGTGACGCCCGCGCTCGGCCCGTCCTTGGGCACCGCGCCGGCCGGCACGTGCACGTGCACGCCGCGGTCCTTCAGGTCGGTAACCGGCAGGTCCAGCTCGGCACCGTGCGAGCGCAGGTAGGACAGCGCGATCCTGGCCGACTCCTTCATCACGTCACCGAGCTGCCCGGTGAGCGTGACCCCGGTCTCGCCGGTCTCGGCCTCGGCCAGGGACGCCTCGATGTACAGCACGTCCCCGCCCGCGCCGGTCACCGCCAGGCCGGTCGCCACGCCGGGCACCGCCGTGCGGCGGTCGCTCGACGTCAGCTTGGTCTCCGGGGTGAACCGGGGCCGCCCCAGGTAGTCACGCAGGTTCTCGGGGGAGACCGTCACCGGGAGCGTACCCGGCTCGAGCGACTCCTTCGCGGTCACCTTGCGCAGCACCCGGGCGATTGACCGCTCCAGCGACCGGACGCCCGCCTCGCGGGTGTACTCGGCCGCGATGAGCCGCAGCGCGTCGTCGGTGAGCGTGATCTCCTCGGCGTTCAGGCCCGCCTTGGACAGCTGCCTGGGCAGCAGGTGGTCCCGGCCGATGGCGACCTTCTCGTCCTCGGTGTAGCCGTCCAGCTGAACCAGCTCCATCCGGTCGATCAGCGGCCCGGGGATCGAGTCGAGCACGTTCGCCGTGGCCAGGAACACCACGTCGGACAGGTCGAGGTCGACCTCGAGGTAGTGGTCGCGGAAGGTGTGGTTCTGCGCCGGGTCGAGCACTTCGAGCAGGGCGGCCGCCGGGTCGCCCCGGTAGTCGCTGCCGACCTTGTCGACCTCGTCGAGCAGCACGACCGGGTTCATCGTGCCCGCCTCGCGGATAGCCCGGACGATCCGGCCGGGCAGCGCGCCGACGTAGGTGCGCCGGTGCCCGCGGATCTCCGCCTCGTCCCGGACGCCGCCCAGGGAGACCCGGACGAACTTGCGGCCCATGGCCCGCGCGACCGACTCGCCGAGCGACGTCTTGCCCACGCCGGGCGGGCCGACCAGGGCGAGCACGGCACCGGAACGCCGGCCGCCGACGACCCCGAGGCCGCGGTCGCTGCGCCGCTTGCGCACCGCCAGGTACTCGATGATCCGGTCCTTCACGTCGTCGAGCCCCGTGTGGTCCTCGTCGAGGATCTGCCGCGCGCCGGCGATGTCGTAGGCGTCCTCGGTTCGCTCGTCCCACGGGATATCGAGGACGGTGTCGAGCCAGGTCCTGATCCAGCCGACTTCCGGCGACTGGTCCGAGGTCCGCTCGAGCTTGTCGACCTCGCGCATCGCGGCCTCGTGGACGTTCTCCGGCAGGTTCGCCGCCTCCACGCGGGCCCGGTAGTCGTCCTCCTCGGTGCCCTTGCCCCCGCCGGTCAGCTCGTTCAGCTCCTTGCGGACCGCGGCGAGCTGCTGGCGGAGCAGGAATTCCTTCTGCTGCTTCTCCATGCCCTCGGAGACGTCCTTGCGGATGGATTCCGCCACTTCCATCTCGGCCAGCTGGTCCTTGGCCCAGCCGACCACCAGCTCCAGGCGCTGGACCAGGTCAGCGGTCTCGAGCAGCTGCAGCTTCTGCTCGGTCGAGAGGTAGCTCGAGTAGCCCGCGCGGTCCGCGATCGCAGACGCGTCGGTGAGCTGCTGTATCGCGTCGATGACCTGCCAGGCGCCGCGCTGCTGCAGCATGCTGGTGATCAGTGTCTTGTACTGCTGAGCCAGTTCGTCGGCGCGCGGGCCCTGATTGGTCTCCTCGATCACGGTGCCCTCGACCCACAGCGCCGCGCCGGGGCCGGTGGTACCCGAACCGATCTTGACCCTGGCGGTGCCGCGCACGACGGCGCCGGGCTGCCCGCCGGGCAGCCGCCCGACCTGCTCGACCACGGCGAGCGTGCCGACGCCCGCGAGCCCGCGATCGGCCAGCCTCGGCACGAGCAGCACCCGCGCCTTTGCCTCCGAACGCATGCCGGGAACCTGCCGCGACGGCATCCGGGCCGCGTCGATGGCGGCGCCAACCTCCGGCTGTGACGTCTCCAGCGGCACCACCATCCCCGGCAGCACCACCTCGTCGTCGACGGGCAGCACCGGCAGCGTGAGTGTTTCACTCATTTGATGGCCTCCAAAGCTTGAGTCATACACACTCAAGAAAGGAGAGCCCAGATTAATTTCCGTCCGGCGTTCGCCCGGAGCGATCACCTCCGGCGCCGGGTCGCGCGCGCCCCGGCGCCCCGCGCCACGCCTCCGCCGCCCGCGCCACGCCCGGCGACAGCAGTTCCCTCGAGGGAACACTTCGATCCACGGCGGAATTTCGCGATGACGAGGAGTTCGGGTGGCATGGGTACCGCACCGTCGGCTACATCCCGCCGTCATCCTGACCGGGTCCGGCCACCAGCACGTGCAGGTTACGCGGGCCGTGCACGCCCTCCACCCGGATCAGCTCGATGTCGCTGGTGGCAGAGGGGCCGGAGATGAGGGTGTGCGGGCGGGCCGGGTCGAGCCGGGCGAACGCGTCGGCCAGGTCCGCGGCGACCTGGTCCTCGCGCACGACGACCAGGTGGAAGTCCGGCACCAGGGTGAGCGCACGCCGGCCCTGACCCGGGCCGTGGTCCAGGATGATCGTGCCGGTCTCGGCGACGGCGACCGCGCAGCCGGTGACGACGCCGCTCATCCGGTCGAGTTCGGCCGCGGGAAGCGGGGGCTCGTCGCGGGCCAGCGTGATCTTGCCGGGTAGTTCGGCCAGCCATCCGGCGGGGAGTTCCCCTGGTACCACGAACGGGCCGGGGGCAGCGGCGGACCGGGCGGCCAGCACGCGGGCGATGGCGGCGGCGAGGCCAGCCTCAGGGACGCGCTCGACGACGGCGCGGTAGTCGGCGGCGCGTTCGGCGAAGAGCGCGGCGATGTCGTGCGCGGCGGGGTCGTGGTGGGCGCGCAGGTACCGGCGGGCAAGCGTGGCGTAGGCCGCGTCGGCGTCGGCGGCGCGGTCCGCGCGCTGGCCGGCCGCTGGGCCGCCGGCAGTCAGGCCGACGGACCGGTTGGCGGCGCGGATCCTGGCCAGGATCTGGTCGCGCGCGGCGCTCATGACCGGCCTCCCCTGGTCCTGGACCACCAGGCGCGGAACGATTCCGGCGGCGGGGCCGGGGCGTCCCTGGTCTCGGTCCAGCCGGACAGCGGCGGCGGCAGCCGCCTGATCCGGCCGGACCTGGCCACCAGCCGGCCGCTGACCGCGGCCGCGCGCTGCGCGGCGGCCAGCAGCCGGGGCGAGCGAAGCACCCGTCCGGAGAGCGAGAACACCGCCCGTTCGGCGGAAAAATTCTTCTCTCTCCTGGCGTCGACCACCTTGGCCCGCAGGTGCACCAGCGCCTCGGGGATGTTGATCGCCACCGGGCAGACCTCGTAGCAGGCGCCGCACAGGGTCGAGGCGAAGGGCAGCGACGCGTCGGCCGGCGAGGTGACGCCGCGCAGCAGCGGGGAGATGATCGCGCCGATCGGGCCCGGGTACGGCGAGCCGTAGGCGTGGCCGCCCGTCCGCTCGTAGACCGGGCACACGTTCAGGCAGGCCGAGCACCTGATGCAGCGCAGCGCCTGGCGGCCGGTCGGGTCGGCCAGCGCCGAGGTGCGGCCGTTGTCCAGCAGCACCAGGTGGAAGTGCTCAGGCCCGTCCCCCGGCGTGATCCCGGTCCAGGTCGAGGTATAGGGGTTCATCCGCTCGGCGGTCGAGGACCGGGGCAGCAGCGCGAGGAACACCTCGAGGTCCCGCCAGGACGGCAGGATCTTCTCGATTCCCACCACCGAGATCAGCGTCCGCGGCAGCGTCACGCACATCCGGCCGTTGCCCTCGGACTCCACCACCACCAGCGACCCGGTTTCGGCGATCGCGAAGTTCGCACCCGACACGCCCACCTGCGCGGACAGGAACGCCTGGCGCAGGTGCGCCCGGGCGGCGCCGGCCAGGGCCGCCGGGTCGTCGGTCAGCCCGGCCGGCGCGCCCGGCATCTGGCTGCGGAAGATCTCCCTGATCTCGGCCCGGTTCCGGTGGATGGCCGGGACCAGGATGTGGCTGGGCCTGTCGTGGCCGAGCTGGACGATGAGCTCGGCCAGGTCGGTCTCCAGCGCGCCGATGCCGTCGGCGGCCAGCGCCTCGTTCAGCCCGGTCTCCTGGGTGGCCATCGACTTCACCTTGACCACGCCGTCGGCGCCGGCGTCGCGGACCAGGCCGGCCACGATCGCGTTCGCCTCGTCCGCGCCGGCCGCCCAGTGCACGTGGCCGCCCGCCCGGGTGACGTTGGCCTCCAGCCGGAGCAGGTAGGTATCCAGGTGAGCCAGCGTATGGTCCTTGATCGCCTTGGCCGCCTGGCGGAGCTCCTCCCAGTCGGATAGTTCGGCGACCGCGCCGGCCCGCTTGGCCCGGATCGTATGCGTGGCGTGCGTCAGGTTGGCCCGCAGCTGGGAATCGGCCACGGCGGTCCGCGCCGCCGCCGGGAACGACGGCATGCCGATGTAGGTAGGCATGCTGCCATGGGGCGCGGTCACCGCGCCCCCTCGGTCCGGGCCAGGATCTCCGCCAGGTGCATGACCGCAACCCCGGACCGCTGCCGGGCCAGCGCGCCGCCGATGTGCATCAGGCACGAGTTGTCCGCCGCGCAGAGCACCTCGGCCCCGCTGCGCCGGACCGCCGCCACCTTGTCCGCGCAGATCGCCGCCGACACGTCGGGGTTCTTTACCGAGAACGTGCCGCCGAACCCGCAGCACGTCTCGGCGTCCGGCAGGTCGGCCAGGTCCAGGCCGCGGACCGCGCGCAGCAGCCGCAGCGGGGCGTCGCCCACCTTGAGCATCCGCAGCGAATGACAGCTCGGGTGATACGTCACCCGGTGCGGGAAGTACCCGCCCACGTCGGTCACTCCCAGCACGTCGGCCAGGAACACGGAGAGCTCGTGGGTCCTGGGCGCGACCTCGGCCACCGCCCGGGCCAGGCCGGGATCGCGCGCCTCGGCGGCCAGCGCCGGGAAGTACTCCCTGACCATCGAGGCGCACGAGGCCGACGGGGTCACCACCGCCTCGAAGCCGCCGAACGCCGCGGCGAACCCGCGCGCCATCGGCACCGCCTCCCGGCGGTAACCGGTGTTGAAGTGCATCTGGCCGCAGCAGGTCTGGCCGGCGGGGAAATCCACCCGATGACCGAGCCGTTCCAGCACCGTCACCACGGCCTTGCCGGTGTCCGGGAACAGCGTGTCGGTCAGGCACGTCACGAACAACCCGATACGCATCAGCCGCCTCCGTCCGCCACGCTACACAACGCGTCGGCGGCGGGGCACAGACCCCCGGATACATCCGACCTTTTCGGCCTTCCTCAGGTCGAGCTCAGCCCGCCGCCCAGCTCTGCCAGCAGTGCCGAACCATCCCTGGGCCGCACCGCCTCGCAGCGGCCGATGACCGCGAGCGCCGCCACGTACCCGGCGGCCGCGTCCAGGTCGAGCAGGGACACGTCCCGCGGGGACCGCGGATAGGGCCAGGCCGCCACCCGGGGCGGCCCGTCGTCCGCGGCCACGATCACCTCGCTGAACGTGGCGCGCATGCCGTCGCCGGTCGCCTTGGTCACGGCTTCCTTCCTGGTCCACGCGACCAGGAAGGCACGGGCCCGGCCGCCGGCCGGGACCGCGGCCAGCGCGGCCTGCTCGGCCTCGGACAGCACCAGGCGCGCCAGCGCCTCGGGATCGCCGTCACCGCCCAGCAGGTGCCGGCGGTCCTCGGCCTGCTCGACGTCCACGCCGACCGGCGCCCCGGCCACGGCCACCGCGATCAGGTCGCCCGAGTGCGCGACCGAGTGCCCGGGGCCGCCGCCCGCGATGGCAGGCTTGCCGTGCGGCTCGCCACAGTTAACGCAGGTCCGGTCGAAGCGCACGTCCGCAGGGCGCCGGGCGGTGTACCGCGCGAGCGCCGCCTTGGCCAGCGCGCAGCCGACCAGGAACCGCTCACGGTCCTCCGGGCGCCGGTAGGCCGTCCAGCGCCGCCGCTCGGTCTCGTCGAGCAGCACGGCGAGCCGGTCCGAGGCGTCCTGGCGGCGTGCCCACCAGACGTCGGCGGTCCCGTCCGGCAACGGGTCCGGGCCCGCCTGTTCAGCCACGCCGTCAGCCTAACGGCTGGCCGCGCCGTCCCCGCGTCAGCCATTTGACCGATGACGAGGCGGCCGCTGCGGCGGTAGCGTCGTGACATATCGGGGGGCAACGCGTACGGGAGGCGAGCCAGTGCAGGTGAGCGAGGGCGTCCACCGGTTGACGCAGGGCGTCACGAACTTCTATCTCATCTCCGAATCCGGAAAGTACACCCTGGTCGATGCCGGGACCCCGGCCGACTGGGCGTTCTTCGCGCGCTCGCTGGCCGGGCTTGGCGCCAAGCTGGCCGACCTCGACGCGGTGCTGCTCACCCACGCGCACCCCGATCACACCGGGTTCGCCGAGCGGGCCCGCACCAAGGCCGGCGCGCAGGTGTGGATCCACCGCGCCGACGAGCAGGCCGCGCGCACCGGAAAGGCCGGCAAGCGTGACGGGAAGATCACGTCTTACCTGCTCCGGGCGGCGTTCTACCGGACCACGATCTCGCTGCTGCGCCGCGGCGGCGGCCGGATGATCCCGATCGCGGAGGTGTCGGCCTTCGCCGACGGCGAGCAGATCGACGTGCCCGGCCGCCCGCGAGCGGTGCACGCCCCCGGCCATACCCCGGGCTGCGCGGCGCTCCTGTTCGAGAACCGCCGGGTCCTGGTCACCGGCGACGTCATGGCCACGGAGAATGCGCTCACCGGCCGGATCGGCCCGCAGATCATGCCGTCCGGGCTGAACGAGGACACCGGCCAGGCCCTCGCCTCGCTGGACGCGCTGCTCGGGATCGACGCGGACCTGCTGCTGCCCGGGCACGGCGACCCGTGGACCCAGGGCGTGGCCGAGGCCGTTCGGCTGGCCAAGGCGGCGGGGCGTTCGTAACAGCGGCCCGGCACCCCCAGCGGCCCGGCACCCCAGCGGCCTCAGCACGGGTTCAATGAAAGTGGCGTTCTACCGATTCTTTCGGGTAGAGCGCCACTCTCATTGAGCTTGAGGGGCGGCCAGGCGTGCGGCGATGCCGTCGAGGACGCAGTCCAGGCTGAACTGGAAGCGCTCCTCCCTGGTGTCCGGGTCGTCCGGGTCGACACCCGATTCCATCAGCCGGGTGATGTGCGGATAGCGTGCCGAGTTCTTGAACCACGCGTAGAAGCGCTCGTGCTCGGCCTGTATCTCCGCCTCGGTCATGTTCGCCTGGATCCGGTCCTGTTCCCGCTGGAAACGTAGCTCCTGCGCCTCCCGCATCACCGCTCCGATCACGAACGTGGCGACCGTCATGAACACGCCCATGATCACGCGGAAATCGTCTACTCCCGTCTCGTCGAGCAGGCTGAGCAGGCGCTCCAGGTTGCGCACGTCGTTCGGGCCGGAAGGCGGCCTGGTGCCGATGAACTCGATCGCCCACATGTGCCGGCCCAGGGCCGCCCGGGTCCGGTGGGCGAACGCGCCGAGGCCGGCTCGCCAGTCACCGGACGACTCGGGCACCTCGATCTCCGCCTCGATCGCGTCCAGCATCAGGTCGAGCAGTTCCTCCTTGGACGCTACGTACCAGTAGAGGGACATCGCGCCCGCGTTGAGCTCACGTGCGATGCGCCGCATGCTGATCGCTTCCGGGCCTTCCGCGTCGGCCACCGCGATGGCGGCGCTGACGATCTCGTCCCGGGACAGCCCGCGGTCGCGGCGCGGCGGCTGCGCCCCCCGCGCCCGGTGCCGCTGGACATGCCCGGCGATCCGCTCCTCGCGGGCCTCTTCTCGCGACGCCTGGCTGGAGCGCAGGTACTGGCTCCGGTACCGGAAGTACGGCGGCTCCTCGTCGTACTCGTCCGAGCCATGTACCTCGCTCGTCGCGCTTGCCTCGGGCACTTCCGGAACCCCGCCCACCTCCCCGTCCGTCTTCACCACGCGCTCCTCCTGCTCGCCCACTGCCGTTCCCTTCCGCCGCCCAGCATGCCCGAACCAGCCAGGCCAGTCACGCCCCGGCGACGGCCAGCTAAGAACTTGCCCGCTCGTACGCTGTACTGCTATGGTACACCGTACTGGAACGTACAACGTACGAGTAACGGGGAGTAATGATGGACGAGGCTCCCGCCATCCTGGCGGAAGGACTGGTCAAGAACTACGGGAAGACAAAGGCGCTGGCCGGGCTGGACCTGGTGGTACCGGCCGGCACGGTCTACGGGCTGCTCGGACCCAACGGAGCGGGGAAGACCACCGCCGTCCGCGTGTTTTCCACCTTGCTGCGCCCGAACCGGGGCCGGGCGCAGGTGCTGGGGCACGACGTGGTGACCGAGGCGGCTCAGGTACGGCGGATGATCGGCCTCACCGGGCAGTACGCGGCGCTGGACGAGTACCTGACCGGCCGGGCCAACCTGGTCATGATCGGCCAGCTGAGCCGGCTTACCGCGAGCGCGGCCCGGCGCCGCGCCGACGAGATGCTCGAGCGGTTCAGCCTCACCGGGGCGGCCGGCCGCGCGGTCAAGACCTACTCGGGCGGCATGCGTCGGCGGCTGGACCTGGCCGCCAGCCTGATCGGCTATCCGTCGGTGCTGTTCCTGGACGAGCCGACCACCGGCCTGGACCCGAACGCCCGCGCCATGACCTGGGCGATCGTACGGGAGCTCGCGGACTCGGGGACCACGCTGCTGCTCACCACCCAAGTCATGGAGGAGGCAGATCAGCTGGCCCGCCGGGTGGCGGTGATCGACGGCGGCACGGTGATCGCCGAGGGTACGCCCGACCAGCTCAAGTCCTCTTTGGGCGGCGAGCACCTCGAGGTGGTGCTGGCCGAGGGCTCGGATGTCGAGGCGGCGATCGTCGCGGTCAAGCCGTACGCCGCCGGCAGCGTCCGGCCCGACGAGGAGGGGCGGCGGCTATCCGTGCCGGTCGCGGCGGCCGAGGGCCTGACCACGCGGGTGGTGCGCGCCCTCGACCAGGCCGGGGTCCAGGTCAACGACGTGACCATGCAGCGCGCGTCGCTCGACGACGTGTTCCTGTCCCTCACCGGCCACGTCAGCGCCCTAGCGGAAGGCACCGCGGAAGGCACCGCGGAAGACAGCAGCGACGACGAGGAAGGGAGTGAGGCAGCATGACCGCCATCACGGCCGAGCTCGCACCGGAACGGGACGTCACGTACGGGCGCAGCGTGGTGTCGCACTTCGCCACCGACGTGCGGGTGCTGACTAAGCGCAGCATCGCCAGGATCAGACGGGAGCCGGAGACGCTGGCCGACGTCACGTTCATGCCGGTCATCTTCATCCTGATGTTCGCCTATGTGTTCGGCGGCGCGATCCTGCTGCCCGGCCACGGCAGCTACCACGAGTACCTGATCGGCGGGATGCTCGGGATGGGCCTGGCCCAGACCGCGCCCGGCGTGGCCGTCGCGCTGGTCACGGACATGTCCACCGGGCTGATGGACAGGTTCAGGTCGCTGCCGATGTCGCGCTGGGCGGTGCTGGTGGCGCGCTCGATCGCCGAGCTGCTCACCCAGCTCATCGGCGCGGCCGTGGTGGTCTGCGTCGGCCTGGCCATCGGCTGGCGGGTGCACACCGGCGCGGCCGACGTGGCCGAGGCGTTCGCACTGGCGCTGCTATTCGGTTACGCGTTCACCTGGGTGGGGGTCTGCCTGGGCATGGTCCTGCGCAGCCCGGAGGCGGCGCAGCAGACCGGGTTCATCATCTTCCTGCCGCTGACGTTCATATCCAGTGCGTTCGTGCCGATCCAGGGCATGCCGGGCTGGCTGCAGCCGATCGCGATCTGGAACCCGATGTCCGCGCTGGCCGCCGCGTGCCGGGAGCTGTTCGGCAACCCGAACCCGGCCGCCGCGGTGGACGCCTGGCCGATGCAGCACCCCGAGCTCGCGGTGGTCTGCTGGTCCGTGGCGATGCTGCTGGTCTTCGCGCCGCTCGCGGTCCGCCAGTACCGGCGCAAGGTCCTCGGCTAAGGCGGCCGCGGGCGCCGGTCCAGGGCAAGCCTGGACCGGCGGCCGCATCGTGAGTTATACATCGGATCCATGACGGTGCAATCGAACGAATTCGCCGGGCTGGCGGCGCTGGTCACCGGGGGCGCCTCCGGGATCGGCCTGGCCACGGCCCGGCTGCTGGCCTCCCGCGGCGCTCGCGTGGCCGTGCTGGACCGGGACGAAGAGTTCAAGGCCGCCGGCGAAAACACCGGCCTCTACCCGGTCCTGGCCGACGTGACCGACGACGGCGCGGTCCGCGCCGCCGTCGCCGGGGCCGGACGGGCTCTGGGCCGCCTCGATATCGTCGTGAACAACGCCGGAATCGGCGCGGCCGGGACGGTCGAGGACAACGACGACAGCGAATGGCGCCGGGTGCTCGACGTGAACGTCCTCGGCATCGTGCGCACCACCCGGGCGGCGCTGCCGCTGCTCCGCCAGGCGGCGCGTGATCGCGGCCAGGCCGCGATCGTCAACACCTGCTCGGTCGCGGCCACCACGGGCCTGCAGCAGCGCGCGCTGTACAGCGCGACCAAGGGCGCGGTCTACTCGCTCACGCTGGCCATGGCGGCCGACCACGTGGCCGAGGGCATCAGGGTGAACTGCGTGACCCCGGGCACGGCCGACACCCCGTGGGTGGGCCGTCTGCTGGACGCCGCGCCCGACGCGGCCGCCGAACGTGCCGCGCTCAACGCCCGCCAGCCGATGGGCCGGCTAGTAAGCGCGGACGAGGTCGCCGCGGCCATCGCCTACCTGGCCAGCCCGCTGGCCGGGGCCACCACGGGTACCGCGCTGGCCGTGGACGGCGGCATGCAGGGCCTGCGGATCCGGCCGAGGCCGACCTGATCCGCAGAGTACAACGACCTTCGAGATCACGAAACTCCGTGACTGCGTTCGATGGTGATGACGGCGGTGTACGCGGGGCTGGCGCCAGCGGCAGGCCCGGCAGTGACAAAACTGGCGTCCGGATCGAGGATGGGGACGCTGGTGATGGGCTTGCGGAGCTCGAGGCGGAGCCAGCTCAGCGCGAAATCGGCGAGCAGGCGCCCGGCCACGCGCTCGGCGGCCGTCTCGATCAGGCGGAACTTGCCGTCGCGCAGCACGGCGGCGATCGTCTCTGCCACGGCGGAGTAGTCGAGCGCGTCGGCCAGGTCGTCGCTCGCCGCGGCCTTCCGCACATTGGCCACCATGTCCACGCTGACGAGCAGGGTCTGCTCGATCTCGCGCTCCCAGTCGTGCACGCCGATGACCGCGGCGACGGCCAGGTCCCTGATGGATACGTAGTCGGTCACGGGACTGAGGCTAGCCACTGCTCGACGCCGGCGATGTGCACGGTCGCCCAGGACCTGGCCACCTCGGGCTCGTGCGCGGCGAGCGCGTCCATGATGGCGCGGTGCTCGGCCAGCGCCCGCGCCTGCGCGCCGGCCTGGGTGAGGCCGCGCCAGACCCGGGCCCGGGTGGTCGGCCCTGACATCGACTCGAGCAGCGAGGAGAGCACCGAGTTCCCGGAGCAGGCCACGATCCGCCGATGGAATTCCAGGTCGTTGGCCACCAGTTCCTCGGCCGCCGGGTCCGGGCCGATGCTGTCGAGCAGGGTGCGCAGGCCGTCGCTCTCCTCAGCGGTGATCCGCTCGGCCGCCATCGCTGTGGCGGCGGGCTCGAGGATGCGCCGGACCCGGAGGAACTCCAGCAGCGTGTCGTCGCGGTGGAAGTCGACGATGAAGCTCAGCGCCTCGAGCAGCAGCCGCGGCTCCAGGCTGGTCACGTACGTGCCGTCGCCGCGCCGCACGTCCAGGATGTTGACCAGGGACAGCGCGCGCACCGCCTCGCGCAGCGAACTGCGGGACAGCCCGAGGTCGGCGGCCAGGTCGGCCTCGCGCGGCAGCCGATCGCCCGCGCGCAGCGCGCCGGACGTGATCATGGCCTTGATCTTCTCGATGGCCTCGTCGGTTACCGCCAAGCCCGTGCCTCCCCGCCCCATCGAACAGGGCCATTCCCCGCCCAGAGAGATCCGATGTTTGCCCCGAGTATGACATATGGGATCCGGGCTGGCTGACGGCGGCGCCTGGTAGCAATAGAGGCATGACCGAGGACGAGACGGAACTGCGGGACGAGACGGAACTGCGGGACGAGGCGGAGACGTGCCTGCGGGCGCTGGCGGGCGAGCAGGCGCGGCTGCGCGAAGACCAGTGGACCGCGATCCGCGCCCTGGTCGCGGAGCGGCGGCGGGCGCTGGTGGTGCAGCGGACCGGCTGGGGCAAGTCCGCGGTGTACTTTATCGCCACCGCGCTGCTGCGCGCCCGCGGCGCCGGGCCGACCGTGATCGTGTCCCCGCTGCTCGCGCTGATGCGCAACCAGGTCGAGGCGGCGAAGGGAGCGGGCATCCGGGCGCGCACCATCAACTCGGCCAATACCACCGAGTGGGACGCGCTGTACGCCGAGGTGGCCGCGGGCCAGGCGGATGTGCTGCTGGTCAGCCCGGAGCGGCTGAACAACCCGTCGTTCCGTGACCAGGTGCTGCCGGAGCTGAGCCGGTCGGCCGGGCTGGTGGTGGTCGACGAGGCGCACTGCATCTCGGACTGGGGGCATGACTTCCGGCCCGACTACCGTCGGCTGCGCACCCTGCTGGACGGTCTGCCCGCCGGGATCCCGGTCCTGGCCACCACCGCCACCGCGAACGCGCGGGTGACCGCCGACGTGGCCGAGCAGCTCGGCACGCCCGGTGAGACGCTGGTGCTGCGCGGGCCGCTGGACCGGGACTCGCTCCGGCTGGCCGTGGTCACGCTGCCCACCGCGCACCAGCGGCTCGGCTGGCTGGCGGCCCGGCTCGGCGAGCTGCCCGGGTCCGGCATCGTTTACGCGCTGACCGTCGCGGCGGCCCAGGAGACGGCGGCCTTCCTGCGCGAGCAGGGGATGACGGTGGCCGCCTACACCGGCCGGGACGAGCCAGAGGAGCGGGCCCGGGCCGAGGAGGACCTGCTCGCCAACCGGGTCAAGGCGCTGGTCGCCACCAGCGCGCTCGGCATGGGCTTCGACAAGCCTGACCTCGGCTTCGTCGTGCATCTGGGCGCGCCGCAGTCGCCGGTCGCGTATTACCAGCAGATCGGCCGGGCCGGGCGGGCCCTTGAAGGCCGGCCGGGTGCCAGGGCCGAGGTGATCCTGCTGCCGGGCCGGGAGGACCGGGACATCTGGGCGTACTTCGCCTCGCTGGCCTTCCCGCCCGAGCGGCAGGTCCGCGCGACCCTCGCTACCCTGGCCGAGGCGGGCAGGCCGCTGTCGGCCGGGGTGCTCGAGACCCACGTGGACCTGTCCCGTGGCCGGCTCGAGTCCATGCTCAAGGTGCTCGACGTGGACGGCGCGGTGCGCCGGGTCGGCGGCGGCTGGACCGCGACAGGGCAGCCGTGGCAGTACGACGCTGAGCGATACGAGAGGGTAGCCGCCGAACGCGTCCGCGAGCAGCAGGCCATGCTGGCCTACCAGGCTACGGACGGCTGCCGGATGGAGTACCTGCGCCGGCAGCTCGACGATCCGGACGCCGCGCCGTGCGGCCGCTGCGACAACTGCACCGGCCGGCCGGACGCGGCCGAGGTACCCGAGGCCAGCGCGGCCGCGGCCCGCGAGCGGCTGCTGCGCCCGGGCGTCACGGTCGAGCCGCGGCGGATGTGGCCGACCGGGATGAAGGCCCTCGGCGTGGACGCGGCCGGGAAGATCCCGGAGGAGCTGACCGCCGGGCCGGGCCGGGCCCTGGGCCGGCTCACCGACATCGGCTGGGGCAGCCAGCTCAGGATCCTGCTGGCCGAGGGCGCGCCGGACGAGCCGGTCACCGAGCCGGTGATGGCCGCCGTGATCAAGGTGCTGGCCGCCTGGGACTGGGCGCGGCGCCCGGCCGGCGTGCTCACCCTGCCGTCGCGCACCCGGCCCCGGCTGATCACCAGCCTCGGCCGCCAGCTCGCCAGCGTCGGACGGCTGCCCTACCTCGGCGCGCTCGCCTACACCCGCGAGGACGGCACTGGGCCGCGCCGCCACAACAGCGCGCAGCGGCTGAGCTCGCTCTGGCACGCCCTGGAGGTGCCGGACGACGTCCGAGACGCGGTCCGCGACCTGGACGGGCCGGTGCTCGTGGTGGACGACCGCATCGAGACCGGATGGACGATGACGGTGGCGGCCCGGCTGCTCCGCCAGGCGGGCGCGCCCGGCGCGCTGCCCCTCGCGCTGGCGGTGACCGCGGGCTAGCAGCGGGCTAGGCGACGTGAGGCTCGGTGCCGTCCTCGCTGACCATGGGCCGGCCCGCGACGGCCCAGCCGGTCATGCCGTCGGACACGTTGATGGCCTTCAGCCCGCCTGTGACCAGGGCCTGGGCCGCGTAGGCCGACCGGGCGCCTGACCGGCAGATCACGTACACGTCGCGGTCGCGGGGCAGTTCGCCCGCGCCGGACGCCGAGCTCACCGAGCCGCACGTGCACCGCCTCGGGCGCGTGCCCGGCCGTCCACTCGTCGTCCTCGCGCACGTCGAGCAGGAACACCCCGGCCGGCAGGTCCGCCGACATCACTTCGGGCACGGCGACGGGCTGGTTCATCTCGGTTGCTCCTCATGCGGGCCGACAGCGGCCTCCGGTCCCGGGCCGCGGTGGATACTGTACCGTTACGAATGAACATGGCCACTGCTGGCCAGTGCCGAGGTAACGGTTGCCCGGCCCAATAGCCGCGTACCAGTCCGGCCGGGCGGGCGAGATTCGGTTCCTCGCATCCTGGGCCGGTGGCGGCTGCTGGTCGCCCGAGACTTACCTGACCCGGCCTGGTTGGTAGCTCTCACGACGCGATCCTCCGGTCGCGTGCGTGTCACACCTTCCCGACGCCGGGCCTTGTGGCCTTGGGCGCGACGCCCGATCACGGTGGCGGCTGCCTCGTGGCGGGTCACGTTCTCGTACGGCTTGCGCCAGTGCTGGTCTCCCCACGCCGACGTGTAGGCGGGGTTGACCGCGAGCAGGCGGATGCGGTGTCTGCTGGCCTGCCCGGTAAGGCGGTTGCGGAAGACTGCGGTGGGGATGCCGGCCACGGTGCGGCGGAATCTCTTGCCGCGCTGGCCTCGGCCCATCGTCTCCCGGCCAGTCTGCCGCGCATCGGCGAAGTCGATGTCTTCGACGGCGATGGTGCCGGTGCCATGCCGCAGGCTGTAGCGGATGAGCCGTGTGATCGCGTGCCGGACCTGGGCATCGCGCCGGGCAGCGGTTCCGGTGAGGCCGAAATCGATGCGCCAGGGGCTACCAACGGGGTTTCCGTGGGCGTCGAGGCGGCGGGTGGCCAGGTGACCGGCGTTGAGATCCACGGCCACCACCGGCCCGGCAGCCAGCACCTCGCCGTCGGCGGTAGCGGCGGTGACGCCCAAGGTTTCAACGGGGGTGGCCCAGGCGGCAGTGAGGTAGACGCCGGAACGGCCTGGCTTGCGGGTGAGCGCGTAGGAGACGGACTTGACGCCAGTGATGCGGGCCTGCCATTCTGCCGCGCGGTAGGCGAACTTCGCCCGGCCGGAGAGGGCATACCTGCCGCGTTTGGCGTTGGCCAGGTGTTCGAGTGGCTTCGGGAGCCGGAGGCTGACTTCGCCGGTCGGGGTGACGGTGATGGTGAGGTTGCCGAAAGGTTCATCGCCGGAGCCGTTGGCTTCGATCCGCCACCGGGCACAGGACCATCGCTCCCGCCACACTGTCTCGGCCAGCCCGGCGGTGCTGAGGTTGTGCCGGGTCTTCGCCAGCCGCTTCCCGCCATCAACCACACGCGCGAGCTTGTCGTCCCGGTCTGCCATGGCACGACCAAGCTCGGCGCGCAAGGACTGCAACCGGCGCTGCTTCTGGAAGCGTTCCGCCTGGGTCGCATATCCCTTGGTTGGGGTTTGGCCCTTGCGCGTCTTGCGGTACTCGCGGGCGAGCATGTCGCCGGTGGGCTGGGCCAGTCGCTTCTCAATGCTGGAGATCGCCGCTCCCAGGCTGACGATGTGCCGGGCCTGCGACTGACGAGCCAGCCGGTACTGGTCGTCGTTGGCCCGGATGATCGTGCCCGCCCACCGGGAGGACGACTCGGCCGTGATCGTCTGTTTGCGGGCATTGAGCACATCCCGTCGGGCCTGCCATCCGGCCTCGTCATACAGACCCGGGCCCGGCGGCACCGGACGGCAAACACGTGCCAGATCTGCACGACGCAGGCGGCCGAGATGCCCGGCCACCGCATCCAGCACAGTGTCGTCCTCGGGGGTGGTCCGCAGCCGAGTCCTGATCGCGGCCCCGGACGGCCCAGGCACGGGCTTCACCCCGCGCCACTCCCGCAACTTCACCGCCGTCATGCGGCAACACTGCTCCGGGTCTCGGCGGCCACCACTGCGCGCAGCCGCCTGGCCTTGGCCGACCGCTGCCCGTACAACCTCCCAGCGAAGGAGGTGACGATAGCGAGCATGTCCCGCACCAACTCCGGCTCCGCCGACTCATCCTCCGGCTGCCCGGTGTAGACGACAGTGACGCCGAAGCCGCGCAGAAGGTGCTCAATCAGCCCGGCCCCGAACCTCGCCAACCGGTCCGGGTGCTCGGCCAGGAGCTGGTCTCGGTTAGCCATTCAAGACACCACTCTCAGGTGGCGACCGACGGGCTTCGGGACCTGGTAGCCGAGATTCCGAAGTGCCTCGCGTTCCTCGAAGCTCAGGTGGGTGAAGCCGGGCTCCCTGCCCGAAGCCAGACCGCAGTCCTTAGCAGCCCGCCAGGCAATCTCCCGGAGAGCTTCCTCGTGGATGGGATGACGGTCGAGCCAGCGCCCTTGTCGCAGCATTCGGTCGCGGTCACGAAGGAGTCCGCATACGAGGCCGCGGGCTGCGTGCACGTCCTCCCGGTACTGCCCGGCACGCCTTGCCTCAGCCTGCCTGCAGCTCAGGTTTCGCTGCTCCCTGGCCTTGCAGGTGGCCAGCAACTCCGGGCGGAGCCAGCCTGGAGCCGAGTCCGGGTTCGCGCGCCATTCGCGGGCATCCGACTCGCAGAGCGGGCCGTCCTTGTCCACGCCTGCCGCACGCATCCAGCCCGCAAGCACGCTCATGCCGATGCCGAGCGTGCCGGCCACGGCTACTGGAACGAGTGTACGGTCTTGATTCCGCTTCGGCTTTCCCATTCGAAAATCTTACCACCGCCTGACCGGCAATGGCCCATTAAACGTCCGCTGTTCACAACCCTGCGACACCTGCCGGACCGTCGAGGCGGCGGGCAGCGTCCTGGCGTCCGTGCCGCCCCAGGAGATGCGCAGGAACGGCGCGCCCAGGGCCAGCAGCTCGACCACGATCACGGCGGCGTAGACGGCGGGCCTGCGCATGACACTGTGCGCCAGCCGGTACCAGCCCTCGCTGGTCTCCTCACGGACCGGACGGTGCCCCTTAATCGGTCAGCCGCCGCCTGGTGTACAGGGCTCGTCCCCATGCCTCGAACATCCCCGTCTCCCCTGTGTGTGCTGACTGAGCTCCCGTTGAGCTTCTGTTGATTATTTAAGTAAACGGTGTAAACTGAATACGTCGATAACTTCGCATACGCCGTTCACTCATGTCAAGCGAGATAACGGCCGTCAAGGCAGATAACATCGGGGCAACACCGGGTCGCCGGGTCTCGCCCTCGGTGGCCCGGCCAGGTATGAATGGGTCCAGGAGGCAGTCGTGACACAGTCGGCAGAGGTCGCCGCGCCAGAGCTCGCCGCGCCAGAGCTCGCCGCGGCAGTGGTCGCCGGGGCGGCGCCGGGCGCGGTTCAGCCGCCATCCCGGCGCGACCGGCTGCGCGCGGCGACCATCGACGAGATCATCCAGACCGCCAGGCAGCTCCTGGTCAAGGACGGGCCGGAGGCGGTGTCGCTGCGCGCCATCGCCCGTGAGATGGGCATGACCGCCCCCGGGCTCTACCGGTACTTCGGCAGCTACGAGGAACTGGTCAGGCACCTGTGCGCCGGCATCTTCACCGAGCTCGGCGCGGACATCCACCGGGCCATCGAGGCCGCAGCGCCGCCTGCGAGGCAGGCCGACGATCCGCAGGCGAAGCTGACCGTCAAGATGGTCGCCGCCTGCCGCGAGTTCCGCCGCTGGGCGCTGAACCACAAGGACGAGTTCGCCCTGGTGTTCGGCGTGCCGCTGCCCGGCCTCGACGACGGGCGGTACGACATCGCCGACGAGTGCGCACTGGCCTTCGCCGGCACCTTCTTCACGCTGTTCCTCGAGCTGTGGCACAAGGTCCCGTTCCCGGTCACGGCCGACGAGCAGATCGACCCGGGCCTGCGCGACCAGCTCCGCCGCTATCGCGATGCGCTGGGCTCCAGCATCCCCCTCGGCGCGGTGGTCACGTTCCTGCGCTGCTGGACGGTGCTGTACGGGGCGGTGGCGATGGAGGTGTTCGGCCACATGAGGTTCGCGCTGGAGGACGCGGCGCCGATGTTCGAGATCACCCTCGGCGACCTGGCCACCCTGGTCGGCCTGCGGTACCCGCTACCCGGATAGCCGGCCGCGGCGCCGATCCGCGGAGCGCCGCCCGCGCTGCGGACGCCAGCACGGCCGCCGCCAGCACCTCGACGTAGCCGCGACGCCAGGCCTCCCGCTGGATGCCGTTGTGAAACCGGTCGACCGCCCGGGGGAATGGCGACCAGCCGAACCATAGCTTGGTCGGCTTGTCCGCGTCCGGCAGCGCCGCCCCGGCCATCCCGGCCAGCACGGCCGCCCGGCGCGCGGGCGGGGCCGCCGTGGCGAGCGCGCCCGCCACGGCCAGGCTGACCAGACCGTCGGCCACGGCCACCCGCAGGAACCGGCGCCGGCTCCCCCACGCGCCCCAGTGCGGGATCGCGTCGAGCACGAAGTGTGACACCACCCCGGCCGCGAAGGCCTGCCCCGGAGCGCGGGCCCGCGCGCCGATCAGGGCGCCAGACAAGACATGATTAGTCAGCAGCACTCGCCCCCACCTTCCCTCGATGCCGCGTCTCCACCGTACCTGGTGTCTCCGCCTGGCCACCCGGCCGGAAACTGCGGGCGTCGGGGCGGCCACTGCTGGTAGCGTTTTCGTGGCGGGCTGACAAGCAACGAATTCCGTGACGAGGACTGACGCGCACCCATGCTGGACAGGCGAGAGATAAGGGACAACCCGGACGCGGTAAAGGACGCCGTCCGGAAGAAGGGCATCGACCTGGACGTCGACGAGCTGCTCGACCTCGACCGGGCCAGCCGCAAGCTACAGCATGAACTAGACCAGGCCCAGTCCCGCCGGAAGAGTTCGGCCAGGGAGTTCGCCCAGGCCGACGACGCGAGGCGGGCCCAGCTGCGGGCCGAGCATACCGAGCTCGAGGCCCAGCTCAGGGAGCTCCGCGAGCAGCTCGCGGAGACGACGGAGAAGCTGAACGGGCTGCTGCTGCTGACCCCCACCATCCCATGGGACGGCGCCCCGGTCGGACCGGACGACTCCGCCAACGTGATCCTGCGCACCGTGGGGGCTCCGCCGGAGTTCGGCTTCAAGCCGCTGGACCACGTCGAGCTGCTGGAAAAGCGCGGCTGGGCGGACTTCACCCGGGCCCGCAAGGTCGCCGGGGAGCGCGCCTATGCCCTGATGTCCGACATGGTCCTGTTCGAGCGTGCGGTGCACTCCTACGCCCTCGACCTGCTCACGACCAAGGACTTCACGCTGGTCAGCGTGCCGTCGCTGGTCCGCGAGGAGCCGCTGACCGGCACCGGCCAGTTCCCCGCTCACCGCGAGGAGACCTACGCGATCCCGGCCGACGACCTCTACCTCGCCGGGACGGCCGAGGTGGCCCTGGTCGGCTTCCACAGCGACGAGATCCTGGACCACAAGCGCCTGCCGGTCAGGTACGCCGGCATCTCGCCGTGCTTCCGCCGGGAGGCCGGCAGCGCGGGGCGGGACGTGCGCGGGCTGCTCCGGGTCCATCAGTTCGAGAAGGTCGAGCAGTTCGTCATCTGCGCCGCCGACGCGGCCGAGTCCGACCGCTGGCACGCGGAGCTGCTCGGCACCGCCGAGCAGCTGCTGCAGGGTCTCGGCCTGGCCTACCAGGTGGTGGAGTGCGCCACCGGGGACATGGGCGCGGGCAAGTACCGGATGAACGACATCAACACCTGGATGCCGTCGCTCGGCGCGTACCGCGAGACGCACAGCTGCTCGTCGCTGCACGACTGGCAGGCCCGGCGAGCCAACGTGCGCTACCGCGACACGGACGGCACGGTGCGGTTCGCCTACACCCTGAACAACACCGCGGTGGCCACGCCGCGGATCCTGGCTGCGCTAGTGGAGAACTTCCAGACCAGCGAGGCGCAGGTGCGGGTGCCCGAGGTGCTGCGGCCCTACCTTGGCGGCCGCGAACTGCTCTGAGCTCCCGGCCGGGGGCCGCCGGCGCTCGGCGCTCGGCTCTGCACGGCAGGGCCAACAGGCGTACGCTGCGAGGCGTGAACCCTGAAGCTGACCGGGTGGCCGACCTTGCTGGCCGGCCGCTTAGCGCACTGACCAGGCGCGACGTGGCGCTCGCGCTGCTCACTATGCCGCCGGGGGATGCCCTCGGCTCGCTGCCCGGCATCCGGCGGGGCATGCTCGCGGCCGGCAACCCGCTGTCCGCGGTGTTCTGGAGGTCGGCGGAAGCCATCCTGCACAAGATCAGCGACGGCGTGGCCACGGTGGGGGACGTCAGGACGTGGCTCGAGGCCACCGGGACCGAGCCGAACGGGATCGTCGGGCTGCACGTCTGGGACGAGATGTCCGAGCGCAGCCAGCTCGCCGCGGAGATGCACACCAGGCTGGTCACTCACCTCGAAGAGCGGCTAGCCCTGGGGGAGATCGACCCCGACCTGCTGGCCGCGGCCGACCCTGTCGCCTGCCAGGCCTACATCGAGCTGCAGGAACGCTGGATGACCTCGGCGCTGCCGGACGGCCGGGTCCCGATGGACGTGCTGCTGGACGAGAAGGACGAGGAGTTCCTGGCCGAGTGGGACGCCGCCGACGCCGACGCGCTGGCCGCGACCCGGGCCCTGCTCGACCGGGTTGGTGACCGCCCGCTGCCGCCCGGGGAACTGCGCCGGGCCAGCGCCCGGCTGCGCCAGGACATCGCCCGGCCGGGCTGGCCCGGCGCGCTGCTGATCGAGTGCAGCGGGCTGCGCCCGGAGGAGCTGCCGGCCGACGACGCCGAACTGTGGTTGCGGCTGGCCGCGGGCGTGGCCTCCCCGCGCGGAACCGACAACTGGGGCCCCCAGGACCAGGACGACGGTGATTCCGAGGAGGCGGAAAGCGAGCTCGCCGCCATCTGCGCCATCGACCATTTCGACTGGCTGGCGGCGATCACCGCCCTCGCCGAGGGCGGCCCTGGCACCGCCGCGTCAGCCGCCGGCCTGGCCGCCTACGTGCGCGACTATGACCCCGGGGACCCCGAGGAACCGGACGGCGGCGGGCCCGGCGAGGAACCGGACGACGAGGACGAGCCCCTCTACCTTTCCGGCGACGAGGAGTTCGACGATCTCACCATGGAGAGCCTGTTCCTCCCGGTGACCTCGCTGTGGCAGGTGCTGGGCGCGATCGACGACAACGAGCGGCTGACCGCGCTGGGCTGGTGGGGCCTGCCCGAGGCCATGCTCCGGGTCTGGGCCCCGTCCGGAGGCGCGCTGGACTAGGTTCCAGGCGGCAGACTCTCGACCGCGCGGGCGGCGCTCGTGCATTACCGTCCTGAACACACGAAGCCCGACGCTGAATGCGCTCACATTGACACGTCAGTGAGCAGACGATCGCCGAAGCCCTGTAGCCGGTAATATCCTCAACCGCGGCGCATTCAACGGTTACCCGGGACGGCCGGTCAGCTTACCGATGATCCGTGGGACAAGCCCGACCGCGGAACGGTAACGCGGACAGTCCGAGCACAACGAGCACTCCAAACCCTTACGGTAGTGCTGGTGCGCGAGGTAAGGATGTCCGCACCGGCAGAGACGGCCGGATCTGGTTTCTCGTGACAAAGCAGGCATGTTATCCGCATGTCGGTTCAATATATGAACGTCATGAAGAATCCAGCCCGGGAGCCGGTTTGCCCCGTCATCAGCGCAACTCCCCCGCCGACCGCGGCGATCACCGTAGTGCCGGGCGAGCGTCGAGCATGCCACATTCCTGGTTCCCCCCAACTCGGTCTAACTAGCACGGTGCCATAATTCTGCCCTTAAGCGATCTCACCAGGGTCGTCGGCGTCGTCGGCGGCGAGGCGCTGGTACGCCGGGGCCAGCACGTCGGCCAGGTCCTTCCCCCTGGCCTGGACGGGCGGCGGGGGGAACATCCGCAGCAGCAGGTCGGGAGGGCCGGCGTCCGGCGCGGTGGCCAGCGCCCGCAGCCGGGCCGGGCTCAGCCCGGGCGACCAGAACCCGTCCAGGCAGTCCTCCAGCGGCGGGGCCGGCACGTCCAGGACGGCCCGGGCGGCCCCGGCCGCCGGCACCTCCCCGCCGGGGCCGGACCCGCCGGGGCCGGACCCGGGGCTGGACGCAGCGCCCCGGATGCGACGCAGCGCGGCGAGCAGCTCCTCCCGGGCCTTGCCGCGCCAGGCCAGCATGGCGAACGGGTCACGGTCGAACTCCTCGGCCAGCACGTAGCAGACCGCGGCCAGGTGCTTGCACGGCACCTCCCAGTCCGGGCAGCTGCAGTGCATGTCCAGGTCCGCGGGCGAGCGCGGGAACAGCGGCGTGCCGCACTCGGCGAACACCTCCTCGATCTCGTGCGGCATCTCGCCCGCAAGCAGCTTGGCCCGGAACAGCGCCTGGCTGGCCAGGCGGTCCTGCACCCGCCGCCACTGCGCGGTGGTCAGCGGCAGCACCCCGATCCGGACCTGGTACGGGCGCACGCGTGACCCCTGCACCCGGGCGGTGACCTTGCCCTGGGACAGCTCGAAGTCGAGCACCTGCCCGGCCCGGGCGTAGCTGCGGCCGCGGGCCAGCCGGCCGCTCATGCCGTAGGACTCCAGCACGCCGATGAACCGCCGCGACCACCACTGCTCGCCGATCGCGCCGCGCTTGCTCTTCGCCCTGATCCCGCCGTCCACCCGGATCGGCCGGGCTGGCGGCCAGTCCTCCCAGCGCCCGTTCACTGGCTCACCGCGTCCGCGGACAGGGTGAGGACGGACCGCAGGTCCTCGGTGGACAGCTCGGTCAGCCAGCCCTCGCCGGTACCCACGATCTGCTCGGCCAGGGCCTTCTTCTCCTCGATCATGGCGTCGATCCGCTCCTCCAGGGTGCCGACGCAGACGAACTTGCGGACCTGGACGTTCCGCCGCTGGCCGATGCGGAACGCCCGGTCGGTGGCCTGGTCCTCCACCGCCGGGTTCCACCACCGGTCGACGTGGATCACGTGGCTGGCCGCGGTCAGGTTGAGCCCGGTGCCGCCCGCCTTCAGCGACAGCAGGAACAGGGCAGGCTCGTCGAGCTCGCCGAACGTCTCGACCATCACGTCGCGCTGTTTCTTCGACGTGCCGCCGTGCAGGAACAGCACCGGGCAGCCGAGCCTGGCCGCCAGGTGGGGCTGCAGCATCCGGCCGAACTCGGCGTACTGGGTGAAGCACAGCGCCTTGTCGCCCTCGGCCACGATCTCGTCGCAGATGTCCTCGAGCCGGGCCAGCTTGCCGGACCGGCCCGGCAGCCGGGAGCCGTCGCCGAGCAGGTGCGCGGGGTGGTTGCACACCTGCTTGAGCTTGGCCATGGTGGCCAGCACCAGGCCGCGGCGGCTGATGTCGTCGGTGGCCTCCTCGATGCGGCTGAGCATGTCGGTGACCGTGGCCTGGTACAAGCTGGCCTGCTCGGAGGTGAGGTTGCAGAAGACCTTACTGTGGTTGCGGCTGGCCGCGGGCGTGGCCTCCCCGCGCGGAACCGATAACTGGGGCCCCCAGGACCAGGACGACGGTGATTCCGAGGAGGCGGAAAGCGAGCTCGCCGCCATCTGCGCCATCGACCATTTCGACTGGCTGGCGGCGATCACCGCCCTCGCCGAGGGCGGCCCTGGCACCGCCGCGTCAGCCGCCGGCCTGGCCGCCTACGTGCGCGACTATGACCCCGGAGACCCCGAGGAACCAGACGGCGGCGGGCCCGGCGAGGAACCGGACGACGAGGACGAGCCCCTCTACCTTTCCGGCGACGAGGAGTTCGACGATCTCACCATGGAGAGCCTGTTCCTCCCGGTGACCTCGCTGTGGCAGGTGCTGGGCGCGATCGACGACAACGAGCGGCTGACCGCGCTGGGCTGGTGGGGCCTGCCCGAGGCCATGCTCCGGGTCTGGGCCCCGTCCGGAGGCGCGCTGGACTAGGTTCCAAGCGGCAGACTCTCGACCGCGCGGGCGGCGCTCGTGCATTACCGTCCTGAACACACGAAGCCCGTCGCTGAATGCGCTCACAGTGACACGTCAGTGAGCAGACGATCGCCGAAGCCCTGTAGCCGGTAATATCCTCAACCGCGGCGCATTCAACGGTTACCCGGACGGCCGGTCAGCTTACCGATGATCCGTGGGACAAGCCCGACCGCGGAACGGTAACGCGGACAGTCCGAACACAACGAGCACTCCAAACCCTTACGGTAGTGCTGGTGCGCGAGGTAAGGATGTCCGCACCGGCAGAGACGGCCGGATCTGGTTTCTCGTGACAAAGCAGGCATGTTATCCGCATGTCGGTTCAATATATGAACGTCATGAAGATCCAGCCCGGGAGCCGGTTTGCCCCGTCATCAGCGCAACTCCGCCGCCGACCGCGGCGATTACCGTCGTGCCGGGCGAGCGTCGAGCATGCCACATTCCTGGTTCCCCCCAACTCGGTCTAACTAGCACGGTGCCATAGTTTTGCCGTTTCGGGCAGTGAAATTACTGGTCGGACTCGGGCTGGCCGCGGAGACAGCACGCGGACGCGAGATCATTAAGATCATTTTGCCGAACGGCCGCTGGTTCTCGCCTTTACTTCCCTTAAGCGATCTCACCAGGGTCGTCGGCGTCGTCCGCGGCGAGGCGCTGGTACGCGGGGGCGAGCACGTCGGCTAGGTCCTGCCCCCTGGCCTGGACGGGCGGCGGGGGGAACATCCGCAGCAGCAGGTCGGGAGGGCCGGCGTCCGGCGCTGTGGCCAGCGCCCGCAGCCGGGCCGGGCTCAGCCCGGGCGACCAGAACCCGTCCAGGCAGTCCTCCAGCGGCGGGGCCGGCACGTCCAGGACGGCCCGGGCGGCCCCGGCCGCCGGCACCTCCCCGCCGGGGCCGGACCCGCCGGGGCCGGACCCGGGGCTGGACGCAGCGCCCCGGATGCGGCGCAGCGCGGCGAGCAGCTCCTCCCGGGCCTTGCCGCGCCAGGCCAGCATGCCGAACGGGTCACGGTCGAACTCCTCGGCCAGCACGTAGCAGACCGCGGCCAGGTGCTTGCACGGCACCTCCCAGTCCGGGCAGCTGCAGTGCATGTCCAGGTCCGCGGGCGAGCGCGGGAACAGCGGCGTGCCGCACTCGGCGAACACCTCCTCGATCTCGTGCGGCATCTCGCCCGCAAGCAGCTTGGCCCGGAACAGCGCCTGGCCGGCCAGGCGGTCCTGCACCCGCCGCCACTGCGCGGTGGTCAGCGGCAGCACCCCGATCCGGACCTGGTACGGGCGCACGCGTGACCCCTGCACCCGGGCGGTGACCTTGCCCTGGGACAGCTCGAAGTCGAGCACCTGCCCGGCCCGGGCGTAGCTGCGGCCGCGGGCCAGCCGGCCGCTCATGCCGTAGGACTCCAGCACGCCGATGAACCGCCGCGACCACCACTGCTCGCCGATCGCGCCGCGCTTGCTCTTCGCCCTGATCCCGCCGTCCACCCGGATCGGCCGGGCTGGCGGCCAGTCCTCCCAGCGCCCGTTCACTGGCTCACCGCGTCCGCGGACAGGGTCAGGACGGACCGCAGGTCCTCGGTGGACAGCTCGGTCAGCCAGCCCTCGCCGGTACCCACGATCTGCTCGGCCAGGGCCTTCTTCTCCTCGATCATGGCGTCGATCCGCTCCTCCAGGGTGCCGACGCAGACGAACTTGCGGACCTGGACGTTCCGCCGCTGGCCGATGCGGAACGCCCGGTCGGTGGCCTGGTCCTCCACCGCCGGGTTCCACCACCGGTCGACGTGGATCACGTGGCTGGCCGCGGTCAGGTTGAGCCCGGTGCCGCCCGCCTTCAGCGACAGCAGGAACAGGGCAGGCTCGTCGAGCTCGCCGAACGTCTCGACCATCACGTCGCGCTGTTTCTTCGACGTGCCGCCGTGCAGGAACAGCACCGGGCAGCCGAGCCTGGCCGCCAGGTGGGGCTGCAGCATCCGGCCGAACTCGGCGTACTGGGTGAAGCACAGCGCCTTGTCGCCCTCGGCCACGATCTCGTCGCAGATGTCCTCGAGCCGGGCCAGCTTGCCGGACCGGCCCGGCAGCCGGGAGCCGTCGCCGAGCAGGTGCGCGGGGTGGTTGCACACCTGCTTGAGCTTGGCCATGGTGGCCAGCACCAGGCCGCGGCGGCTGATGTCGTCGGTGGCCTCCTCGATGCGGCTGAGCATGTCGGTGACCGTGGCCTGGTACAAGCTGGCCTGCTCGGAGGTGAGGTTGCAGAAGACCTTCATCTCCTGCTTGTCCGGCAGGTCGGAGATGATCGTCTTGTCCGTCTTCAGGCGGCGGAGCAGGAACGGCTGGGTGAGCCGCTTGAGCGCCTCGGTCGCCTCAGGCGAGCCGTGCCGCTCGATCGGGACCGCGTACCGCTCCCGGAACCGCTCGGCCGGCCCGAGCAGGCCCGGGTTGGTGAAGTCCATGATCGACCACAGCTCGGACAGCCGGTTCTCCACCGGCGTCCCGGTCAGCGCGATCCTGGCCTCGGCGGGCAGGCCGCGGACCGCCCGGGCCTGCTTGGTGGTGTGGTTCTTGATATTCTGCGCCTCGTCGCAGACCACCCGGGCCCAGCTCACCTGGCCGAGCGCGGCCTGGTCCCTGGTGGCCACGCCGTAGGTGGTGACGACCAGGTCGGCGCGGGCCAGCGCCTCGGCGAGGGATTCGCCGTCCAGCCGGTCGGCGCCGTGGTGCACGTGCACCCGGAGGTCAGGGGTGAACCGCGCCGCCTCGCGCTGCCAGTTGCCGACCAGCGACATCGGGCACACCAGCAGCGTGGGGCCGGACCCATCGGGCTGAGCCGAGATGAGCGAGAGCAGCTGGATCGTCTTGCCCAGGCCCATGTCGTCGGCCAGGATGCCGCCGAGGCCCAGCTCGCCGAGGAAGGTCAGCCAGGATAGCCCGCGCTGCTGGTACGGGCGCAGCTCACCGGAGAAGCCGGCCGGCGTCGACATCGGCCGCAGCCTCCGGTCGGCCTGGCCGGACAGCAGGTCGCCCAGCCAGCCGTCGGCGTCCACCCCGACCAGCGGGACCTCCCCGCCGGGTCCCCCGGCTCCGCCCGGTCCCGCGCCATCCAGTCCCGGTCCCAGGCCGAGCCCGGCCGTCAGCGCGTCCGCCGCGGTCATCGTCCCGGCCTGGTTGCGCTCGAGGAACTTCAGCGCCGCCTTCAGGTGCGCGTCGTCCAGCTCGACCCACTGGCCGCGCAGCCGGACCAGCGGGACCTTCAGCCCGGCCAGCTCGGCCAGCTCGGCCGGATCGAGCGCCTGGTCGCCCATTGCCACGTCGTACCGGAAGTCCACCAGGTCACCCAGGCCGAACCTGGCCACGGCCGCCCCGGCGGCCGCCGTGCCGGACGCGGTCCTGGACCGCGTGGTCAGCTTCAGCCCGAGCCTGGCCTTGCGCACCCAGTCCGGCAGCAGCACGCCGAACCCGGCGCCTGCCAGCAGCGGCCCGGTCTGTTTGAGGAACCGGAACGCACCCGGCGTGTCCATCTCCAGCAGGGCCGGAGCCGCCTCGCGCAGCGCGTCGTCGAGCTCGCCGAAGAGCCGGGCGGCCGAGCCCAGGCCGGCCAGCAGCTCCTCCACCGGGTCACCGCCGGCGGCAAGCCCGGTCCCCTGGCCGGCCCAGACGTCGGCCGCGGAGACCATCAGGCTGGGATCGTCGGCGGATTGCAGCGCGAACTCGACCCGCCAGGGATCGGCCTCGGGGGTGGCGGGCTCGGCGAGCCGGAAGCAGGTGCGCACCGGACCCGCCGGGATGACCGCGCCGTCGCGCCAGGAGTCCAGGGCCGCGCCGAGCGAGGCCGCTTCGGCCTCGTCCCGCGGCGTCACCACGTCGAGGCGGGCATCGGCCGTGGTCAGGGCCAGCACGAACCGTTCGGCCAGGGGAAGGCGGGCCGGGATGCGGCCGCGCCTTGCGGGCAGCAGCGGGGCGGCGGCCAGCCGGGCACGCGCGGCGGCGTCGGCCAGGGCGTCCAGGGCGCCGCCGAGCAGCGTTCCCGGGCCGTGCCCGGTGGCGGCCCGGCAGGACGGGGGCATGGCCGCGGCCAGGTCACGGGCGCGCTGCGCGTCGGCGCCGCCGAGCACCGGGCGCCACCGCGCCGCGTAGGAATCCCCATCCCCCATCACTGCCTCGAACACGGGCAGCACCCGGCCGCGGGCGGCCAGGCCGACCGCGAAACCGGCCACCGCGGCCAGGTAGGTCAGCGACCCGCCGGCGATCGCGGACCCATCCGCCGGCCCGGGTCTGCCCAGCCCGGAACCCCCGAGCCCGGAAGCCCCGAGCCCGGAAGCCCCGAGCCCGGAAGCACCGAGCCCGGAAGCACGGAGCAGCGCGAGCGCGGCCGCGGGACCGAGGGCGAGCACGGGAACCCGCCAGCTCGCCAGCGATACCCGGCCGCGCCTGGCCGGAACCGAAGCCACCGAAGCGCCCGGAGTCCCCGGGACTCCCGGTGTCCCTGGCGCCTCCGGGCGGACGAGCTCGGGTGAGGCCAGCGGGCCGCCGCCCGCCGAAGGCAGTTGCAGGGTCAGCTCGTCGTGGACGGCCTTGCGCGCCGCGTCGCCCGCCGCCCCTGGCGATCCGGCCAGCATGTCGGCCAGCTCGGCGGCCTGGCAGGCGAACGGGTGCGGGCGCGGCAGGCGCACGCCGGACGGCCCGGCCGCGGCCAGCGGCGGCAGGTCCGGGTCCTCGGCCCACAGGCAGAGCGCGCCGTGCGCCCAGACCCCGTGGATTACCCGCATGAAGTGCTCCCGATCGCGCCTGCGCCCACGCTAGCAAGGGGCCCGGACAATTTCGCCGCGAACCGCCGGGCCGTCCTACTTCGGGGTCTCCTGCGCGGGCGGCTCGCCGGGGGCGGTCTTGGTTCCGGGGGCAGCGGCGGCCGCCGCGCCTCCCTCCGCCTTCGGGGCGATCTTGCGGAACTGCTTGTTCATGGACTTGAGCAGGAAGACCAGCGCCACGGCCATGGCCGCGACCACCAGGAAACCGAGCAGCCCGGGCGTGACGCTGTCACTGGCCGGCACGGCCGCGGCGACGGCCGCCGGCACGCCGAACGTCAAAGGCACACCCTCTCCCGGACGCCCGCGAACAGGTCATCCTCGGGCAGATCGCTATCCACGACGGACCTAGCCAGATGATAGTCCTCCGTGGGCCACGCGGCCTGCTGCACCTCCAGCGGGCAGCGGAACCAGAAGCCTTCCGGGTCGATCTGGGTGGCGTGCGCCTTCAGCGCCTGGTCCCTGATCTCGAAGTAGTCGCCGCACGGCACCCTGGTGGTGATCTCCGGCTCGGTCCATTCGCCGCTGCGCTCCTTGGCGCGGTCCGCCCATTCCTCGAAGATCTTCGTGTACGGCGACTCCAGGCCCCGGCGGAGCATCTCCTCGTGCAGGGCCACGAACTTGGCCCCGTGGAAGGACACGAAGTAGTACATCTTGTGCGGCTGCCAGGGCTCACCGGAATCCGGGTACGCGTCCGGGTCGGCGGCCGCCTCGAACGCGGCCACGCTGACCTGATGGGTCATCACGTGGTCCGGGTGCGGGTAGCCGCCTCGCTCGTCGTAGGTGAGCATCACGTGCGGCCGGAACTCGCGGATCGCGCGGACCAGCGGCTCGGCCGCCTCCGCCACCGGCACGAGCGCGAAGCAGCCCTCCGGCAGCGGGGGCTTGGGGTCGCCCTCGGGCAGCCCCGAGTCGACGAACCCGAGAAAGCGCTGCTCCACCCCGAGGATCTCCCTGGCCCGCGCCATCTCGGCCCGCCGCACCGCGGCGATGTCTGCCTTGATCTCGGGCCGGTCCATGGCCGGGTTCAGGATGTCACCGCGCTCTCCGCCGGTCAGCGTGCAGACCAGGACCTGGGCACCCTCGCGGACGTAGCGCGCCATGGTGGCCGCACCCTTGCTCGACTCGTCGTCCGGGTGCGCGTGCACGGCCATAAGCCTGAGCTGGTCAGCTTCACTTTCCAACGGTGGTCTCCCTCGTTCAACGCTGCCGGCCCGCCGGGGGACGCCCCCGGACCCCCGAAACGACGTCTAGTCCCGCAACACCCGTTCGGCGGTGCGACATTCCCCGTTCCGGAGCAGTTGGCCCGGTGCTCCCATTTGACTAGAACGCATTAGTCGCCGACGCTAGTTGCCTCAAGGAGATTACCCCCGAGGACCGACCATGGTCCCGCGGACTGCAAGTCCCGCGGACTGCAAGTCCTGCGCAGTACCTAGGAGTGCCCGTGACTGAGACGCGCGACGACAGCGTCACCTGGCTGACCCAGGAGGCGTACGACCGGCTCAAGGCCGAACTTGACCACCTTTCAGGACCGGGGCGCATCGAGATCGCGAAGAAGATCGAGGCGGCCCGGGACGAAGGGGACCTGAAGGAAAACGGCGGGTACCACGCGGCCAAGGACGAGCAGGGCCAGATCGAGGCGCGGATCATCCTGCTCCAGCACATCCTGGAGAACGCCCGCGTCGGCGCGCCGGCCCGCACCGACGGCGTGGTCGGCCCGGGCATGACGGTCACGATCCGGTTCGTCAAGGACGACGAGGAGGTGACCTTCCTGCTCGCCTCGCGCGAGGAGAGCGGCTCGCCGATCGACGTCTACTCGCCGCGCTCGCCGCTCGGCGCCGCCATCTCGGGCAAGAAGGTCGGCGAGAAGGCCACCTACTCGCTGCCCAACGGCCGGGCCAATACCGTCGAGATCCTGGAGGCGGTCCCCTACGTCGGGGCCTGACGGTCAAGATCCTTAGTACCGAACGGGCAGCGGTCTCAGCAACCGCCGCCCGTTCGGGCCTTTCCGGGCGGTCGCCCTGGTTATGACACGAGTTCCGGCTGCTCGCTAGCGGGCTGGTCGGCAGGCGTCCGGCCGCGCAGCGGCACCTCCTTGATGAACCAGGCCAGCACGAAGATGACCACCGCCGCAGGCAGCGCCCAGATGAAGACGTGCTGGATGGCGTCCGCGATCGCGGCGAAGACGTCGTGCCTGACCAGCGCGGGCAGTGAGTTGACTGTGGCCGGGTTGAGCTGTCCCCCGCTGGCGCTGATGTGCGCGCCGGTGCCGCCCCTTGAAGTCGCGGCGCCGAGCGACTCCGTCAGCTGACGGGCGAAGAGGGCGCCGAACGCGGCCACGCCCAGCGACCCGCCGATCTGCTGGAAGAACATCCGGGCGCTGCTGGCCACGCCCATGTCCTTCTGCTCGACGCTGTTCTGCGCGATCAGCGAGACCATCTGCATGAGGAAGCCCATGCCGAGGCCGAGGACCACGTAGTAGAGCGCCGATTCCAGCCGCGTCGTGCCGGTGTCCAGGCCAGACAGCAGGAACATGCCGACCGCCATGATGGCGCCGCCGAGGATGGGGAACACCTTGTACCGGCCGGTCTTGGTGGTCACCTGCCCAGCCACGATCGAGGTGACCGTCACGCCGAGCATCATCGGCGTCAGCGCCAGGCCGCTCACGGTCGGCGACTCGCCCTGCACCGTCTGCTGGAACAGCGGCAGGAACGTCATCGCGCCGAACATGGCCAGGCCGGTGAGGAAGGTCATGGCCATCGACAGGGAGAAGTTCCGGTTGCGGTAGACGTGCAGCGGCATCATCGGCTCGGCGGCCCGCATCTCGGTGACGTAGAACGCCACGCCGGCGGCCGCGGTCACCACGGCGAGCCCGATGATCTGCGGCGATCCCCACGCGTACTGTGTCCCGCCCCAGGTGGCCAGCAGGATGAGCGCGGTCGCGGCCACGGCGAGCAGGGACCCGCCCAGGTAGTCGACCCTGTGGCTGACCTTCTTGGCCGGAACGCGCAGGGTAGCGAGCAGGTAGACCAGCGCCGCGCCGCCCAGCGGGATGTTGATGTAGAAGATCCAGCGCCAGGAGAACGAGGTGGTGATGAAGCCGCCGAGCAGCGGGCCGCCGATGGTGGCGAGCATCATCACGACCATCATGTAGCTCATGTAGCGGCCGCGTTCGCGCGGCGCCACGATGTCGCCGAGCGTCGCCATCGCGCCGACCATCAGGCCTCCGGCCCCCAGCCCCTGGATGGCGCGGAACGCGATCAGCTCCGCCATCGACTGCGACAGGCCGGACAGCGCCGAGCCGACCAGGAAGATGATGATCGCGGCGATGAAGAACTTCTTCCGCCCGTACATGTCGCCGAGCTTGCCGTAGAACGGCGTGGTGATCGTGGACGCGAGGATGTAGGCCGTCACCACCCAGGACAGGTGCGCGACCCCGCCGAGGTCACCCACGATCCGCGGCAGCGCGGTGCTCACGATGAGGTTGTCCAGCATGGCCAGCAGGATCGCCATCAGCAGCCCGGGCAGCACGATGAGCACCTCGCGCGGCGGGAGGAACTGCCCGCCCGCTCCGCTCGCACTCGCCGGACCGGCACCCTGCTCATTCCCGCCCTGCCCCGTCAGGCCCGATCCGGTCCCTGCACCGTCCGTAGGTTCCGCCACCCGTCCGCTCCTTATGCTCCGCCGTCTTCCCGTCCGCCGCGGGCCGGCATTGTTGACTTACCGGCCGGCAAGTTACTATGCTAGGTCCGTAACTAACCGGCCGTCAAGTAAAATTGGTGGCGCAAACTCCGCCTAGGGATGGCGAACGAACATGCACGGCGCGGCGTCCACTAGTTCCACGCCGAGGACCGATACCCGGTCCCGCGCGCAGAAGGTCGCGCTCGAGCTATTCGCCGAGCAAGGCTACGAGAAGACGTCCCTGCGCGAGATCGCCGAGCGCCTGGGCGTGACCAAGGCCGCGCTCTACTACCACTTCAAGTCCAAGGAAGACATCGTCCACAGCTTCACCGACGACTACTTCGCCGGACTCGACGCCCTCCTGGACTGGGCCAAGGAGCAGCCGCGCGGTGACGCGACCCGCCGCGAGCTACTGGACCGCTACGTCAGCATCGTGCTGGCCAGCAACGAGGTCTTCCATTTCCTCGAGCAGAACCGGGCCTCGGTGCAGGCCATGGAGGCGGGGAAGGAGCGCTTCGCGCGGGCCCGGGTCCGGCTCGACGCGCTCGTCGACGTGCTGGTGGGCGCGGACGCCCCGCTGCGCGACCGGGTGCGTGCCACCACCGCCGTGCTCTCCGTGGGCGCGACCTGCATGTTCTTCCTGCAGCAGGTGGACGACCGGGACAAGCTGCGGGCCATCGTCCTGGAGATGGCCACCGACCTGATCAGCTGAACCGGCCTGGACTGCTCGTCCGGGGTGCTGCGCTAGCTGACCCGGGCCGCCTCCTGGCGGGCGCTCGCCAGGTTGTTCCGTGCGGTCACAACGTCGGGGTGCTCAGCGCCCAGCAGCCGCTGCAGGGCGGCCAGGGTCCGCTCGAACAGCGGGATCGCCTCGGCGGCCCGGCCCGCCTCCCGGTACGCGACAGCGAGGTTGTTCCGCGTGGTCACCGTGTCGGGGTGCTCGGGGCCCAGCCGCCGCTGCAAGGCCTCCAGGGTCCGCTCGAGCAGCGGGATCGCCTCGGCGGCCCGGTCCGCCTCCCGGTACGCGACAGCCAGGTTGTTCCGCGTGGTCACCGTGTCGGGGTGCTCGGGGCCCAGCCGCCGCTGCAGGGCCTCCAGGGTCCGCTCGAACAGCGGGATCGCCTCGGCGGCCCGGCCTGCCTCCTGGTACGCGACAGCGAGGTTGTTCTGCGCCGTCAGGGTGTCCGGGTGATCGGGACCCAGCACGCGCTGGGAGTCCGCTACCAGCGGCTTGCCGATCGCGATGGCCTGCGACGTGCTGTCACCCAGCTCATTCAGGTCGTACAGGGCCCAGAACTGAAGCGACAGCAGCGTCCTGGCCAGCTCACCGTCGGCCTCGGCCGCGGACCCAGCCATATTCTCCCGCAGCGCCGCCACCTGCATGAGGACGTCCCGGATGGCCGCACGGTCCTGTGAACCCGCCAGCGCCGCCGCTCGCCCGTCCAGCACCGAGGCGGCGGCTCGGCACGCTGCCACCAGATGCCCGTGCTGGGATAGTCGATCGCGCACTATCTGCATGACCACAGGGTGCGCGATGACTGTCTGGCCGTCGACGCTGACGTCCAGCAGCGACCGTTCCGCGAGGCGCCCCAGCGCCACGTCCACCAGTTCGGCGCTCACCTGGGGCCGGCGCCTGCGTTTGGCCAGGACACCTGCTTCCCCGGCGGCGTGCAGGAGTTCCCGGCGGACCCCGGACCCCGGCAGTACCGCCATGATCTCCATCACCCTGGTACACACGCCCGAATGATCGGCCGCCCGGGCCTCCTCCAGGGCCAGCAAAAGCGCCTTCGCCACATCAGGCGGATACGGCTCCCGCTCCCCGGGGATCAGGTACTTCCCGACCGGTATCGCCCGCAGCCGTTCGAGGTATTTGCGGTACCCCAGGTGCTGGTCGGCGATTATCGCCGCGGCCTGAGTCAGCGCTAGCGGCAGGTAACCCAGCTCGCCGGCTACCGCGGCGGCTCCCTCTTCATCCGCAAGGCCGGTAGGGCCGTCCAGGAGCGCCAGCGCCTCGTCGGTACTGAGCACGCCGACCGGGACGCTGGTTCCCAGGTTCGCGGTCGGCGGCCGGGACGTAATGACGAGCACCTGGGCTGCGCCACGGCCAGGAATTACCGGCCGCAGCAAGTCAAGATCTTCTGCGTTGTCGAATACCAGCAGGCAACGGTGTCCATCGGCCTCGAGCCAGCGCCGTACCAAGCGGCCTGCGTCGGCCGGGTCGCACCCGGAACCGCCATCAGGCGGTGCCGCAGCATCAGCCACGGCGGCCAGGCCAGCCTGCAGGCTGTCGGCGTTCTGGGCGTCAACCCAGGCGACCAGCCGCCAGCCCTTCTCCAGCCTCGCCCGGGCGTATGCGGCCGCCAGTTGCGTCTTGCCCACCCCTGGTGTCCCCGTCAGCAAAGTCACAAGATCAGGCCGGTGCAGCTGTGCCAGCAGGGCGGGTCTCGGCAGGAAACCAGGCGGCTGCTTGGGGATATTGCCCACCACCACCTGGTCACGCGCTGGCGACCACTCCAGCGGCGAAAGGAGCACGGTCATGTCTTCGTCAGGACGCGGCGACACGTTACCCGTCACCTGGTCAGGTGCGGCGTACCACGCCATCGGCGAAAGGATCACAGTCATGTCATCCTCGGGGGGCCGGGTGACATCGCCCAATGCCACCCCAGGCCGGGTGACATGGCCCAGCGCCACCTGGTAACGCGCGGACCCCCACGCCAGCGGGCTCAGGATGATCGTGTGTTCACTCGTCTCGGTGTGGCCCGCCAACACTGGCTCCGGCCCCGGCCGGGGCACCGGTACCGGGGCACTCGGCTGCCTGATGGCGTGCGCGATCGTCGGAAATCGCACCACGGCCACGACGAGACCCGCACTGAGCCAGGCGAACCCGACGCCCTCAATGCCGAGTTTCTTCATCAAGGGCACGCTCAGTCCGAGCACGAGCACGGCGAGCGCCAGCTGGGTCAGGGCCACCCGGCCGACCCGGCCCGCAATCCGGTCCAGCGTGAAGGTGATGATGACGACGCTGATGGGAATGGTGGCCATCCCGAGCAGGGCGAGCAGCAAGGACGCGTCGCCGTAGGCAGGACCGAAGAGGCGGAGGATGATACGTCCCCCCGCCGCCAGCACAGCCGCGCCGGATACCGTGATCAGCCCGCACCGGATCAGGACGCCCCGGGTAAGTTCGGCCAGTCGGCCGGGCGCCCGTATCCCCTCGACCAGCAGCGAGGTGCCGAAGTTCAAGGAAGCGAGCTCGAGTGCCGAGGCAATCGTCCAGGCCACGAAGAAGCTGCTGGTGGCGGCGGCCCCCAGCACGGACAGGACCAGGAGCGGCATCACGTAGCCGTAACCCTGGGCGAACAAAGTCCCGAGATAGTCGAGCAGGCCGAAGCGGATGACCTCGCGAGCCCGCAGCGCAGAGGCGGCGACAGCACCCCTGAGCTTCAGGTAGCGACGGAAGATGAGCCAGTTCACGGCGGGGACGATGACGAGCAGCGGGATCAGCCAGGCGGCGAAGACGCCGGTCGCTGGCAGCACCGTGGCGACACCTACGAGCAGGAGCAGCTTGGCCACCCCGTAGGCCGAATTCTCTACCGGGACGACGACCGCGCGGTGCAGGCCCGTGAGGGCAGCATCCTCGAGGGCGAATATCCCCCAGATGACGAGCGCGACGACAAAGACGACCGCCAGGGACGGTGAAGCGCGCAGGAACTGCCATTGCGAGCTCAGCCTGGGCAGGATCGTGACAAAGCCCGCGCCGAGGACCAGGGCGGCGACCGAGCTCGCGCCGTAACCGTAGGCGATGAAACGGCCGGCCGAGCGCCCGGCCTGGGGCAGGAACCGGGGCAGGATGGTAGGCCCGTCCAGCTGAGCCAGGCTCGACATCACGATCAGCGCCGAGACCAGTGCCGAGCAGCGCCCCAGCGCCTGCCGGTCGTACAGGTGGGCGGCAGCTACCCAGTAGAAGAAGCCGACGGCCGTCGTCCCGATGGTATTGGCGACGAGCGCATACCCCGTGCGATAGTGCGGGTCCCGTAGGGCTTCGAGGACCCTGGCCGGGGTCAGACGAGCCTTCATTACCTGACCGAGCACTACCCACCCCGCTGCGTGGTCCCGCTGCGCCGAAGCGGGGGATTATCAAGCGACCAGAAGACTGGCAGGGGACAATCACGCGATGTTAGATAATTTGATATGACTTGCTCCGCTCCAGTACAGTCCACGCTATCAGGAGCAGAGCGGGCGTTAGCCAGGCGAATCCGGCCATTAGCCACGCGGCTTGCGGGGATGGGTTGCGGGGTCGGCTACTTGGCTGCTTATCCGAGCTGCGGTAAGCGCTGGGAATCCCGCTGTCCTCCTGACCATGTTGCCAGGTTGTCGGTAGGGAGCAAGTGGTTCAGGCAAATCAGGGCGCAGGCTGCACGGGCCGAGCGCGGTGAGCGCGGCCGGGCAGTATGGTCACGCCGACCATGACCATCTGGACGTGAGCGTAGTCATCTGCGCCTACGCCCAGCGACGCTGGGCGCAGACCCGCGCCGCGGTGGAATCCGTGCTCAGCCAGCACCCCCGTCCGGCGCAGGTGCTTCTGGTCATAGACCACAACGCGGATCTAGCTGCTCAGGCCCGCCGTGAACTCTCCGGGGCAACCGTCCTGGAGAGCCACGAGACGCCGGGACTATCGGGTGCCCGTAACGCCGGACTGCGGTCGGCTAGCCAGCCCATCACGGTCTTTCTCGACGACGACGCCAAGGCCCGCCCGGGCTGGCTCGCGGCGCTCACCGAGCCGTACAGTTCGCCGGATGTGGTGGCCACCGGAGGCGGCGTTCACCCCGTGTGGCCAGGACTGCGGCCACGGTGGCTTCCGCCCGCGTTCGACTGGGTCGTGGGCTGCAGCTATGTCGGGCTACCGGAAAATACCGGGGTTGTGCGCAACCCGATCGGCGCCAACATGAGCATGCGCACCCGGCTGGCCCTTGACGCCGGAGGATTCGACACTGGCCTGGGCCGGGTAGGAACCAGGCCCCTAGGCTGCGAGGAAACTGAACTGGCCATCCGGCTCACGGCGAGCCGCCCAGGATCGGTCGTCATGTACGTACCGGACGCCGCCGTCGATCATCACGTGGGACCCGAACGCCTCCGCCTCGGATATTTCCTGCGTCGCTGCTGGAACGAGGGCTTGTCGAAGGCCGCCGTGGTCCGGCTAGCCGGGTCATCCGCGGGACTGGCGCGCGAGCGGCGCCATGTGGCGGCCGTGATCCCAGCCGCTTTTGCCCGGGACCTGCGGCGCGCGGCCACTGGTAACCTGGATGCCTTCATGAGGATATGTGCACTCCTCGGCGGGCTCGCCTCGGCGGTAGCCGGTTATCTGACCGGCCGCGCACGCTTTGCCGCCCGCAGTCAGGCTCGGCGTGGGGCCTTCCCAGCGCAGAGCATCCAGTCGCCGGACCCGGCTGCTGTCGCACGAAAGGAATAGGCTCATGCAGGCGGTTATCCTCGCGGCAGGACGCGGTCGGCGAATGGAGCCACTCTCGAAGACCTGTCATAAAGGCCTGCTTGAGATAGGAGGCAGCACCATTCTCGGCAGGGCGCTGGACAGCCTGCTCAAAGCCGGCGTCGCCCCCATCACCATCGTGACGGGATACCGGAGCGATGACATAACAAGCTTCGTCTCCACCCGGTACCCGGGCATCCCCGTTCGTTACGTGCACAACGAGCGCTACGAGGTAACCAACAACATCGTCTCGCTGGCGATGGCGCTGGAGAGCCTCACGTACGAGGAAGACGTCGCCCTCATTGAATGTGACCTGCTTTTCGAGCCGCATCTCATCACCGATCTGGCCAGGCACCCGGGCCAGAACGTAGCGCTGGTCGACCGCTATCGCACGGGGATGGACGGCACCGTCGTCTCGATCGAGAACGGCTACGTGAGCCAGGTGTTCCCCACCGCAAGCCAGGACAGGGATTTCCGTTTCGGCGATAAGTTCAAGACCATTAACATCTACCGTTTCGACCGCACATATTGTCAGGGAACGCTGCGGCCCATGCTCAGCGCATACGCCAACAACGTCGATTCCAACTGCTATTACGAAATCGTTCTCGGTATGCTGGCCAACGTTCCAGCGCACAGAATATCAGCGCTGGTCGTGCGGGACACGGACTGGGTAGAGGTAGACGACCCTAATGACCTGAACGTCGCCAGGTTCGCCTTCGAGCCGAAAGACCGGGCCGCATTGCTCGACCATTCTTTCGGCGGGCACTGGTCCTACGACGTCCTCGACTTCTCGCTCCCCCGCAACGCCTACTTTCCGCCCGTCCCGATGCTCACCGCGCTCAGCCACGGCCTGCCGGATGTCATCACGGGCTATGGGTCCCGGCAGGAAATCCTGGACGAAAAGGCGGCGCTCTTCATCGGCTGCGAGCCGGACCGCGTCCGTCTCCTCAACGGCGCCTCCCAGGCCTACCCGATACTCGGACAGCTCTACCGGGACCGGGCCGTCGCGATACCCACCCCCACCTTCGGGGAGTACGCGCGGTGCTTCCCGCATGCGACCACGTACACCGATTCGCTAGCCGCCGATCCAGAGCAGTTCGGGCGATACGCGCAAGAGATGGACCTGATGGTGGTGGTCAACCCGAACAATCCGTCCGGCGTAACGGTCTCCACCCGGTCGCTGTACGACGTAGCCGCCCGGACGCCGGACACCACGTTCCTGATCGACGAGTCCTTCCTCGTCTTCAGCGGGCAGCCGTCGCTGATCCGCCTGCTCGAGGCCGAGCCGCTGGACAACGTCGTGATCTTGACCAGCCTCGGTAAGTCGCTGGGGGTTCCCGGGCTCCGCTTGGGCTATCTCTACACGTCCAACGCGGAATTGCGTCGAGTGTTCGGGACATTCATGCCCATCTGGGGCGTCAATGCGCTGGCGGAGTTCTTCCTAGAGCTGACCATCAAGTTCCGCACCGACCTGGAAAGGTCCATTGCTCTGACGGTGTCGGAGCGGGCCCGGATGCGGCGTCTGCTGGAGGAACTGCCCTCCGTGCGCCACGTTCATGACAGCGGAGGCAACTTCCTCCTCGTCGATCTGGCCGGCGAGGATCCGGGCGCAGCCTCACGGCTGCGGCGGGACCTGCTGGCCAGCAGCAGGATCGAGGTAAAGGACATCTCGGGAAAGTACCCGGACCAGCGGCCGCGACTGCGCTTGGCCGTGCGGACGCAGGAAGACAATGACCGGCTGCTGAACGCCCTCAGGGCCCTGGCCACGGAAGCCACGCCATGACGAAGATCACGGTGTTCCGGGCCCGGCGCCTGGCGATCACGCGTTCGGCCGAATCGCTGAGCCGTTTCGAGTTCCTGCGACCGTGGCTGATGCGCCGTTTCGTGGCGAACCTGCAGCGCCTCAACGACGCGCTCAGGCACACCGAGCTTGACGGCCACTACTGGGTGTGGTCCGGGCTGCTTCTGGGCTGGGCCCGCGACGGGGCTGTCCTGGCCCATGACTGCCTGGACGCGGACTTCGCCGTGGCCGACCGTGACTTCCAGCGCCTGGTGAATGCGGTACCGGCGATCATGCGCGCCGGCTTCCGGTGCGACCGGCGCTTCGTCAACACCGCTGGCCAGGTCACGGAGCTGACGTTCCTTCGCCAGGGCGCCCGCTTCGAATTCTTCCGTATGTTCCCGGCCGACGGGCGCCTGCGCTACTACATGTACAGCATCAAGCTGAAAGGGATAACGCAGGTCGAGGCGTTCGTGCCGGAGCAGGAAACGGTTCCGTTCTCCTTCCTGGGCCGTACCTGGCTCAAGCCCAAGGATCACGACCTCGAACTCCGGACGGTCTACGGCTCCTGGAAGGTCCCGGATCCGTCGTGGTCGTACCTCGATACCCTCGACCTCGAAGCCCGTCGCGCATCGCCCTACTCCAACTTCGACTGGCGAGATGGCGTCGTGGCTCTGCCCCAGGACTCATCCACGCCACAGTGAGAGCTGGACGCTCACATCCTGCCGTGAGCGGGACGGACAAGGCGGCGGATCCGGCGAGCACCCTTGAGTAGCCCTGGGTGCGCATTGACGAAAACGTTCGCCCACCGGGCGGACGAGCTCCTGGTCCTGTGAGCTACTCCGAGCGCGGACCGGCTGGTCGCGATACCTTCGGCCACGAAAACGTCATGGCTCTTCATCGCGTCCTTGTAACTGCTGCTTCCCCGGCCCATGTAGATCATGTCAATCCCGGCGGCGGCGAATCCCTCAGCCATCTTCTTGACCAGGATCAAGCCGGGAGAGTAGCTGCTGAAGCTGGGATCGTACGCAGTAAACCAACCGTGGAAAATGTTCCCGGCGCGTAGGCCGAATTGCGCTGCGGCGGGCTGATCGCCCGCGTACAGGACCGAGAGCATGCCGGTCATGTGATCGCTGCGTGTATCCAGGAGATCATGGAGAAGCTCGACGACCCAGGGCGGCTCGAAGGTGTCAACGTGACCGGTTCGACGATACTGGCCCGACTTCCAGGTCATGAGCATGCGGAGCATCTCGATATCGCGAGAATCAGGCACGATGCGAGTCTCCCCTACTTCGCGCCCGAATTTCCGGTTCTTGCGGTCGAGTTCCCGGCAGAAGCGAGGCGACCTTGCCTGCAGCTTAGCGTAGTAAGCGCCGAAACCCTCAGAAAGGTCGATCGTCGGCACCGGGACCTGCCCCGCGTGATAAGGCTGGAACGGTTGCTGGTCGGTTATCAGGCTGTCGAACTCCCAGGCCGCCAGCCGGCATCCCGACAATAGCTTCCGGGCATCCCAGCTCGCGCCTTCAGCATGGATAAGGCCCTGGCTAAGGGACAGCCAGCCGCCAATCGGCACGCCCACGCCGAACTGCCGTCTTTCGAACGGGAAAAATCCCGTGATGATCTCGCGTTCGGCCAGAACGGCAACGTGGGTATCCGACTGGACACGGCCTACGGCTCGTGCGAACTCGGGCGACAGGAACGGATCGGCCAGGGGCGGTGTGGCCCCTTGCATGGAGTGCCACGTCGCGATCTCGGCCTGGCCGAGTTCGTCCGGGCGGACGAGATGTACTGTCACCGGATTCTGCCGTGTCTTCCCGGCCTGATACGGCCTGGTTCGCGGTTCATCCGAGGTAAGGCGCAGGAACATGTCCAGATCTGCTCCTCCACGGCGTGGATGACCGGTCCTGAGGTGAGATCGAAGCCTATCAGGGTGACGCCGCTGCGACCGAAAGCAGAGTTAGCGTCCGTCACCTCTCTCCGCCAGCGCATGCATCAGGTAACACGGCGGGGCGGTAACCCTCAGGAATATCGGCTTCAAGTCCCTCGTCGTACGAGCCAACGTCGGTTATCGTCTCCGTCACGGGCGCCTTCCGGGCCCGGGACTGGTAACGCTCAAACAAGATGGTGCGCAGGACCCGGTAGCCGTCGCTGAATGCATTCAGGTTGCTGACCCCGTGGATCCGCGGATATTCGTAGCTCGCGACCTCCCTGACGATCAGCTTAGCCTGCGCCACCCGGATATTCATCAGCGTCTCAACCTCGAATCCGTCACCCCAGAGCCGGGTGCCGTCGGCCGGGGCGGCCGATTCAGAGTCCAGGCCGAGCACCGGAAGGTGGCGCCGCCAGAGGGCGTTATACCCGTAGCAAAGATCCGAATACTGGGTCCGGCACAAGAGGTTTACCATGGCGTTGAGCACGCGGTTACCAGCCCGGCGCAACCGGGTGATGTCGCTGCTGCCCCCGCCGTCAGCGAACCTCGAGCCTTTCGCATAATCCGCGCCATCCAGGAGTGTCCTGACGAACAGCGGGATCTCGGCCGGATCGGCCGAGCCGTCGGCATCGACCATGACTATTATGTCACCGGTCGCCGCAGCGAACCCGCAGGCAAGGGCGTTGCCCTTGCCACGACGGTTCTGTGCGATGATCCGCACCTCGGGCCGCAGCCGGCGCGCGGCGGCCAGGGTGTCGTCCACCGAGTGGCCGTCCACCACGATAACCTCGTGGAGCCCGGTAGGCAGCCGGGAAAAGACACACGGCAGGTTACGGGCCTCGTTGAGGGTGGGAATAACCACCGATACCTTCGGCACCATCGTGCCAGTGGCAACTTGGGCCATTGCTGCCCGCTCAGGTGATTCCTGGTCGAGCTGATCAAGTAGTGACGGCGCTTTCCTGTTACCGCGCCGGCCCATGGAACGGATATCGATACTCACTGGGACCCTCCTCCAATCATGAATACAAAAACGACAGTAGATAAAGCGAATTTCTCACCGCGCTAATACGGCCGGCGCGCAGGACATCAACACCACCCCGGTCCTGCTGACCGACGAACTCCGTGATCGAACAGCCGTCCCCGGCCGTCGGGCAAGGCACACTCAACCCCCAGTACCTGACTCCCCAGTCAGGCATCGGTCCTGCGAGCGGGACGTCAACGACGAAACCGCCCATTCACTTACATGACGCACACGGGGCACCAACGGTTTACCTGTATTTGTCTGATTACGTACCGTGAGATCTACTTCTTAGCTAGTGAGGTCACAGTCACGCTTTGGCGTGACTGTGACTACAGGACGTGTTTACCCAATTACGAAATGCGCACAGTGTGTTACTGTTGCGTCCCGAAGCTGTTGACTTTGAGTAGAGTTGAATAGGCCGTGACGTTCGGTGATTTTTGAGCCGCAGGGATAGTCTGCGTGAGAGCAAAGACCTGGCGATCGCAATGGGTGGGGAATCTGGAAGGACAGGATGAGATCTGCCAACGGTCACTACACGGTGATGAGCCCCGTGCCCAGGGAGGTGTGGGAGTCTCTGTACCGCTCGGATGAGAAGGCGGTGGTGTCACAGTCGCTGGCCTGGCGCGATTCACTTCTTGCCGACGGCCGGTACCAGGATGCGAGCCTTCTCTACGAATTTTCTTCCGGTCGGCAGGTCCTGATGCCAATGGCCCGGCGTCGTCTGCAGCCGCCTGGCGCGACCGCGGTCGCGTCCTGGCCCCAAGTGTGGGGGATAGGCGGACCGATAACACAGGCAGGGCAGGTCAGTGCGGCCGAAGCGGCAGCGGTGCTTGGCGACGTGGCCAGGCGGGGTACGCTCTCGGCGGCCATAACGCTGAGGCCCGACGCCGACCCGAACTGGCTCAGTCAGGCCCGCCAGTTCCGGGTCGAGGACCGCGGCTGTTATGTGGTCGACCTGGACGGCGGATTCGATGAGGTCTGGCAGCATAGGTTCCGGAGCAATACCCGCCGGGCCGTCCGCAAGGCGGAGCGCTCCGGCCTGGACATAGAGGTTGACCGGTCCGGGCGGCTACTCGATGTGTTCTACGACCTCTACCAGAAGTCCCTCTCGCGCTGGGCCGCCGTTCAGCACGAACCGTTGTGGTTCACCCGCCTGCGGATGAACCGGGTGTGCTACACAACCCCCAGGCATCTGGCCTTGGTCGCCAGGCATTTCGGGGCGGACTGCGCCATATGGGTCGCATGGCACAAAGGGCAGCCTGCCGCAGCCAACATCATCCTGCGGGCCGGTACTTACGTGAAGGCCTGGCGGGGGGCTATGGACAAGGAAATCGCCGCTCCGGTGTGCGCGACCGAGTTCCTGGACCGGCTTGCCATCGAGGATGCCTGCCGGGAGGGGTACCGTTTCTACGACCTGGCGGGCGCGGACCCCGGATCGTCCCTGGCCAGGTTCAAGGAGAACCTGGGCGCGACGCTGCGGTTCACGCACGAACTGCGGGCCGAACGCCTGCCGATGTACCGGGCCCGACGGCTCTCGGCGGACGCGATCAGCACTCTCGTGTCGCGGAGTGCACCAGGCCGCTTATCACGTGACGGAGGCACTGTGAGGATCGTGTGCGTGGGTGGCGGCCCAGCCGGACTGTACTTCTCGCTTCTCATGAAGCGACACGACCACAAGCATGACATCACGGTCTTTGAGCGGAGCAGGGTCGGCTCGAGTTTCGGCTGGGGAGTGACGATCGATCCTGGTTTCCTTCAGAAGCTCTACAGCAATGACCCCGAGTCGGCACGGCAGATTGAGCAGGCCGCATTCCGCTGGCGCAAGCAGTACATTCATATAAACGGCGAGCAAGTAGTATATGACGGGGACGGGGATCTCTACAATTTCAACCGGCCGGACCTGGTGGATATCCTAGCCGCCCGCGCGCAACGTCTTGGGGTTCGGGTCGAGTATGAGCACGAGGCGATGAGCGCGTCTCAGCTACCCGAGGCTGATCTGATCGTCGCGGCCGACGGCGTGAACAGCCGGATACGCCAGGAGAATCCGAATTTCGGAACCGACGTCTGGCTGAGCAACGACAAGTACATCTGGCTGGGCACCGATAAGGTATTCGATACCTTCGCCTATCATTTCATCGAGACAGACGGTGGCTGGCTGTGGGCAAGTACATACGGCGTGGGCTCGGAATTGAGCACGTTCGTCGTCCATACCTCATCGGAAACATGGAAAGCTCTGGGCTTCGATACCATGCCGATACGCGACAGTCTCTCCGTCCTTTCCGAGCTCTTCCAGGATCAGCTAGAGGGCCATCGCCTGATGGGGCAGGTTGGCGACGAAGCCAACGCTCGATGGCTGAGTTTCCGGAATGTCAGCAATCAGCGCTGGCATGTCGGCAACGTCGTCCTCGCCGGAGACAGCGCCCACACCACGCACTTCTCGGCAGGGGAAGGCACCAGACTGGCCATCGAGGATTCCATTGCGCTGGCCGAGAATGTGCAGCGTCACGATGATCTCGAGGTAGCGCTTGAGTCATATGAACGGCAACGCCGTGCTGAGATGCGCCGCACGCAAAACGAGGCTCGTCTCAGCGCCCAGTGGTTCGAGAACCTTTCCCGTTATATCGACCTCGAGCCCCGCCAATTCGGCGCGCTGGTGCATGCGCGCCGGTCCGCGCTACTTCCGCTGCTGCCGCCTCGGCTGTTTTATCACCTGAATCATGCTTCCCAGGAGATCGGCATCCTGCGGCGGCTCCGTCGGCGGATCGGGCCGCTGGCGATGGCCCTGCACCACAGGCGCGCTCCCGTGCCGCCGACTGGCGGAGACAGGTAGCTCCCGCCCGTGCAGATCGCACGCCGATCCGGGACATCTCTGCTTCCCTGCTAGGACGCGGCCCGGTCACCCGCACCACGGCCGGCGGTGCAGCGCCCTGCCCTGAACTTCGCGGCACAGATCACGAAAGTCGGGCATGGGGTGGTTTGGGCGCTATGATCGGGCGGAGTGATGAAGACGACCGGAGAAAACCCACGACGGAGGACCCGGGCGCTCGGGGTTCTCGCACCGCGTAACGCGGTGAGAAAGTTCCTGCTGGCGGCGGTGTCCGCGGGTGAGCGCCTGCGGACGTGGCTGCTTGAGCAGCCCTGGTTCCAGAGCGTCCTGATGCCTGCCATGCCTCGCCAGCTGCGCTGGCTGCTGCGAAGGGTCTACCTGGCGCCGATCGACTTCGGCGACCGGTTGCTCGGCCGCAGCGACCCTGGCCTTCCGGCGAAGGCCACGAACTTCACCGGTTCTGCCGGACCTGACTTCTCGTCCAGGGGCGACGCCCTGGTGAAATCGCTCGCCGATCTCGCCGGGATGACCCCGTCGTCCCACGTTCTAGACGTCGGCTGCGGCGTCGGGAAACTAGCTGTCGCGATGACGCATTTCCTCGACGAGAACGGCCGTTATGAAGGGCTCGACATTGTTCCCGACGCCATCGAGTGGTGCACGAAGAACATCGTGGGTCCGCACGGCAATGTGCATTTCACGGTCGCTGACGTTTACAACAGGGAATATAACCCGAAGGGCCATGTGCAGCCGGCGGACTACCGGTTCCCGTATGATGACGAGACCTTTGACGCGGTCGCGCTCTACTCGGTATTCACCCATATGCTGCCGGACGACGTGGACCGGTACATCAGCGAGATCGCACGCGTACTCAAGACGAACGGGCACATCTTCGCGACCTACTTCATCATCAACCCGGAATCGCTGCGGCTGATGAGGTCGAGTGGGTGCGCGATGCAGTTCAAGCGTAATCTCGGGTCGCACTGGGTCCAGAATGGCAGGGTACCGGAACTTGCGGTCGCCTATGACGAAGAATACATCCGCGCTGCCCACGTCAGGTACGGGTTCTCTTCGCCGAAGCTCTACGAGGGAGATTGGTGTGGCCGCGCGGGGTACTGGCCAGGCGGCTCAGGATTCGGAGATCAGGACGTCCTCGTCGCGGTAAAACAATAGATAACCTTCTTCTCATGTCGCAGGCCGCGAACCCGCTCCGCACTCCCCGGCGCACGCAGGACCGTTAACCTCGGCGTTGAGAGGCGGTGTCTTGAGGAACTGTTGTCCGGCTCTTACGCCAGCCGTAAAGCTTGCTGGCCCCCATTCCTATCTGTCTCCTGAATCCGCGGAGAACGGGGACTTCCTGCACCGCGCGGTGGAGCTGATAGTAAACCCGCGGTGAGAGGTGCGGAAGCAGTAGCGATCGCCGTGCATGCAGGAGCGTAAAGAACGGGTGCGGTCCGAGGTCGATGTAGCGAGAGATGTTCTCGAACCATTGCGCGCTCAAGCGAGCATCACTTTGCGCCTGCAAAATTGCAGCCTGGCGTTCCCGTTCGTATGACTGGAGGGCGAACTCCAGCTCACCATGACGCTGCAAGTTGCCGGCCAGAGCGATGGCGTCCTCTATAGCTAGTTTCGTTCCTGAGCCGATAGTGAAATGAGTGGTATGAGCGGCATCTCCGGCCAGCACGGTCTTCCCCTGGTACCAGCGCCTATTCGTGACCGTACGGAAGTTCAGCCATGGAGCGTCCGTGCCGTCAGGGAACTGTCCGGCGAGCCGATGTCCGTCCAGATGGCCCGCGAAGATCTTCTCCAGGACGGACAGGCAGGCGTGTGGCGGCATGGTGTCGAAACCTAGGCCCGTGTACGTCTCAGCCGTGCATTCAACGATAAATGTGCTGGTCTTGGCGTCGATACCGTACGCATGGGCCCAGACCCAGCCGCTCTCGGTGGACACGAAGGGAAAAGTGAAAGTCTCAAAGACCTTGTCCGTCCCCAGCCAGATGTACCTGTTACTGCCCAGCTGGACACCGGTCTGGAAGCCCTCGGTTTCGAGGCGTGTCCGGCTGTTCACTCCATCACAGGCGACGATGAGGTCCGCCTCGGGCAGCTGCGAAGGGCTTCTCACTTCGTGATCAAACTCGACCTGCACGCCGGAGTCCTGCGCCCGGCGGGTCAGGACGTCCAGCAAACTCTGCCGGCTGATGCCATAGCCCCGGAGGCTGGCGTCCCGCACTTGCGTGCCGCATACGTCCACGACCTGGCCGTCCCAATGGAACGACGCTCGTTCGATCTGGCGTGCTGACTGCGGATCGGCACGGTAGAGCTGCTCCAGCAGATCGTCCCAGAACACCACGCCCCAGCCACGGGTTGCGCCGGGATGGCTCCTTTCGAAGATCGTGATCTCGTGCTGAGGTTCATGCAGCTTCATCAGGAGCGCAAAGTAGAGGCCCGCGGGGCCGCCGCCTACGCACGCGATCCTCACCGTGTCCCCCCGTACTCGATAGGTTCCTGCCGTCGTCTCCTGCAGAGAGCGACGGCCGTCCTCGATGCCGGCTGCCGACATATAATGCGGATACTGCACCAAGCGGGCAACGGTCCGCAAAGGCCACCGTGCGGCACCTTCGTCACTCTAGCCGCGAACAGCGGACGCTGGTCGCGGCTAGGCTGTTTCCGGCACCTACCATCGGACCAACGTGAGAGCTTACCCTGCAGCAGTTGTCCTCTCGATCGCTGTCATCGCCGCCTGCAGTTCTCCTTCGACGACTAGCCCGACCGGCCAGTCGAGCGGGACCAGCGGACCGAGCGCAAGCAGCCAGCCGCAGCCTGTAACCGTAACTAGGAGCGTTACCTGTAGCGATAACGCGTCAGACGCGGACAAGCTGCAGCAGGCAATCAACTCCAGTCCTTCCGGAGCGGCCATCGAGATCAAGGGCAATACGTGTCTCCTTACCAAGGGGATAAGCCTGCTCGGGGACAGGACCTATGTCGGCGCCAGCCGGACGGGCACCGTGCTCAGGCAGGCTGGCGATATGGGGTACGTGCTGGCTTCGAGCGCGTACGTGGACAATTCTTCGGCGACCGGGCAACCCCTGGCCATCAGGAACCTCACCGTCGAATGCAACGGCTCCGGCAGTACCGATGGAATCATCATCATGAATTGGCAGGTCGACGTCGAGTCGGTGGACGTCAGGGACTGCGGCGGGTCGGGGATCGTGGATACCAACACGGCCGCGAACGGCAGGGCGATCAATAATACCAGCGTGAACAGCCGGTTCGAGAACAACTTTATCAGCGACAGCGGCCGGTACGGATTCGAAGTCCAGGACAGCGACAACTCGGTCACTGACGGGTATCTTGTTAATAATCAGATCGCGTCTTCCGGCGCGGACGCCATTCATCTCGAAAATTCCGCTGGCTGGAACATCTCGGGCAATCACTTGTACAGCGACGCCGGGGATGCCATCTACGCTAACCGGCTCTACGGGACGACCATCTACGGCAACCACATCGAGGACTTCGGTCTCGGCCAGGCTTCGGGCACGTGGTACGGCATCGTCGGTACGGCCCAAGGCGGGATGGGATCGACCATCTTCAACAACACTATTTCCAACAACAAGGGCGAGTCAGGCGGAGCCAGGTACATCTATATTGCCGTCACCCGAACTAACTACGGCACTGGCTACTTGTCGGTGACCGGTAACATAGTCCTGGGCGTGCGATCCAGCGATATCGGCCTCTCCTTCGACGGAGGTGCGAATAAGCTGTCCGTAGCCTCCAGCGGCAACAAAGTTGCCCGCGCCGGGACCGTCAGCAGGCATGACCGAAATGCCACTCTAACCAGAGGGACATAGGTCTCATCGACCCGGGAATTGCCCGTAATCACAATTAGCGTCGGGCGTTGGCTGGCGGGAGCTCATAGATCACTGTTCCTGCCCGGTTAACTATCAGCTTCCACGCCCGCGACCGAGCCAGTGAATTGAGCAGGGTGGAGAAACTGCTGGACGGAGCCACGCCATAGGCCTGACTGTAGGCCAGCATGGTCGGCGTGACGAGCACATAGGCGGGCGTGCGGCCACCGGTGGTCCGCAGCGCGAGGTTAGCGATCAGGCTGGCGATGTTGGACCTGACTGGCGCTTGGCCAGCCAGGGCGGCGGTGCCGAAAATATCTGTCAAGGGAAATTGGTCGTACCGGGCCGTGTCGGCGAGCGGAGCGACAACGGTGGGTGAGTAGATAGGGCCGGGAGCTGCCTTTTCCAGGAAGGAGGTCACCGTGACGACCTCCTCCTTGGGCATGTTGTTGAAGCGGTCGTCCCCGAAGAAGGCGACGAAGAACAGAGCCACGCCGAGCCCCAGCACAAGAAGAATACGCACCGTTACCAACGGCCGCCATGTCATTTGTCGGCTCCCCACCGGCGTCACCCTCCCAGCACGGCGACCGCGATAATGCCCGCAATGAATACCATGGCGGCCAGGCACAGCAAAATCATGATCTGCCGTCCCTTGCGGGTCAGCGGAGAACGGCGATCCGAAACGGCTGGCTGGGCGAGGACCGCGGCCCGCCTCGCCGCATCAGCCTCTTTCCGGTCCACGATCACGGTGTCGTCGACATCGCTCGATCCGCTCAGCCCAGGCACCGGAGCGGTAGGCGACCGCTCGTGCCCGCGCGAGGGCCGCGGACGTGCCCGCCTGCCCGATGCTGGCCTGGCCCGTGACGGCGCCAGCGACCGGACGGGCGAGGACCGCGGCCTGCCTCGCCGCATCAGCCTCTTTCCGGTCGAAGATCACGGTGTCGTCGACGTTGCCCGATCCGCTCTTTGGCACCCACAGGGCGGTTGCCAGCGCCTGGGCCGGTTTCGGTGTGCCGAAGGTCTTGAGTTTGGGGAACGGCGCGAGCGCCAGCGCCGCGAGGGCCGCGGTCCAGGGCAGGGAGAAGAGGTAGACCCGGAGGACACCCTCCTGCCCGTAGGCCAGCAGGGCCAGCGTGATGAACGGCGAGAACGCCAGCAGGGCCAGGGCGCCGACGCTGCGCCCTCCTCGCCGGCCCAGCACTACGCCTACTACGGCAAGGAACCACATGCCCAGTGAGAGCGCCTCCTGGCCGCGCAGGATCATGTGCTGAGCCGCAGAGACGCCACCGCCTTGCAACGCCGGCGGCCGGGCGTTGCTGAAGAAGTTGCCGATCGAGTTCAGCAAGCCGTATGTGCTGTTCACGTAGCCGAACCGTGGCGCCAGGTAGCCGAGGGCGATCGCGACGAGCAGGATGGGAAGCCATCGCGGCCGGACCAAACGGGCGACCGCGAGGGCGCCGATCTGAACGGCCAGGATGTAAGGGGACAGCTCGTGCTCAAAGGACAGCACAAAGTAAATGACCAGTAGCGCCACGCCGAGAAGGAGGGGGTACCGGCCGCGCCGTGAGCTTTTCCCGGCGCGGTCTTTACCGGCTTGGACGCCGGGCGACGTCAGCGATTTGCGTACGTAGAGCCAGCGAAGCGCGATCGCCATGATTCCGAGGGACAGCAGTGTCCCTAGCCCCTGCGGGGAGAAGTAGTCCTGGCCGATCCAGTTGGTACCCGCGTACAAGAGCAGCGCCAGCCAGCGTTGCCGGGTGGTCAGGGACAGCGCGTCGTAGGCCAGATAGAGCAGGGGGAGAGCTGCCAGCTCGAACACCAGCTGAGCCCACTTGGCATAGGCGAGGGGACTCGCCACGCCGGCTACCTTGCCGAACCAGGCGGCGAGAGCGAAGAAGCCGGGCCAGTTCTGGTAGATGTCAATGGCGGGGTTCAGCCGCCCGTTCGCGTTGACGTACTGGACGACTCCGATCGTCTTGTAGAGCCACGAGTAACGTCCCTGCGAGTACACCAGCGGGGCCGTACCGTAGAGCATGACCGTTAGGGTCGCCGCGTGCAGGGCCATCCGCCACCCGGACACGTGATCGCGGCCCAGTTCGACGGCAGCCGACACCACGATGAGAGCCACCCCGGCCCAGAACGCAGTCGGCAGCACGGGCGGCAGTCCGTACGGGCCAAGTGCCGTCGCGGCGGTGGTGCTTACCCCGAACGCCCACAGGGCGATGCCGACCGGGAGGAGCAAGTCGGCGAGACGCAGACGTACCCGCCCGGAAGCGGGGTTATAGTCCGCTCGGCTCGGGTCGCCAGTGGCGGCGGCGGCGCGCTCGTCGCTGACTGCCAAGTGATCTGTCTGGCTCATCATGGGTCAGCGCACTACCAAGTCTTGGCTTGCCGGGCATCGATGCCCGATCGGTGCCTATGCCGACGCACCACGCCGATGCTAAGCGCGACCAGGCTCAGCCCGGCCTCGATCTGGAAGATACCCAGTGGGTGCCAGAAATGAGCCCACAGCGCGACCATGGCCACGAGCGTGAGAACGGCGAGGCTGAAGAGCATGGGCATGGCCACTTCGGACCAGTCAGCCGTTCGACGCCAGTTGGTCACGATCGCGCGCCCCGGTACGAAGAAGGTGAACCCCAGGGCCAGCAGGACCCGAGGCGGACCCGACCAGCCTCGGTAAACAAGGACGATAAGCCCCGCAGCAATCAGGGCTGCCAGCAGGTCGAGCGCGTCACCGACTTGCCAGGGCCGGCCGGAGACGGCCGGACTCTGGGTCCTCGCAACTGGGAGCCTCAGCGACACGGAGTCCTTCCTTGATTGACCTGTCAGTGGATCAGCGCCTCGATCCCGAAGCCGTCGCGCCGGAGCCACCAATCGTCGCGTTAACGAGAAGTTGGCGCCGGGGCCGAAACCCGGCCGTACTCCCGCCAGGATACGTTCAACTCACAAACAGGTCTAAGCGAGCGTTCTCGGCGAACGGGCGGCATCGGCAAGGCGCGCCAGGCCATCGGAGATCATCGCCCAGGAAGGTCCGGCCCACGACCCCGTCAGAGGCATGCTCGGGCCAGCCCGTTCAGCCTGAACGGGCCGTGGTGGCTGCCGCCGCGGCCCGTTCAGGGGCTGATCCGGCGCTGGAACGGGCCGTTCAGGACACCAGCCCCGCTCCTGGCTAGCCGCTTGAGGGAACCCGATCGACAAAATGTTGTCGTTGTGGATGCTTCATCCGCAGGCGATGCCGATGCCGGCGAACAAGGCCATCATCTCCAGGCGGAGCGCTTGGTAGTGCCGGTCGATGTCGGTCCAGTGGCGGGGAGTCCGGCGGATCCGCGGGTCGGCGACGCCGGCCAGCAGCTGCGCGATGACCTGGTCCCGGAGGGTGAGCAGGGCGCTGATGATGCGGGCGGCACCGGGTGAGATAAGGTACCGGCGGGTGCGGCCGGGTTTGTCCGCGAGGTGCTTGCCGCGGAGCTTGCGCGGATCGTAGGCGGCGTTGCGGATGGTGTAGCCGTCATGCCCGGGCATCGCCGATACCCGGGCGGCCAGGTCGGCGACGGTGAACCCGCCGGGCGCGATGGCAAGCGCCAGGGCTGCGGCCAGCACGGCCCGCATCCGGGGCTTGTTCAGGTCGAGGCCGCCGGTCCGGGTGGCGCCGACCTGGGCGGGCAGCGGCAGTTCGTCGAGCAGGCCGCCCGGGATGAACCCGGTATCGACGCAGTCCAGCAGGGTGCAGAACCGCCCGGCCATGCCGGCCAGCCGGGCGACGATGTCCGGGAACTTCTCCAGGGCCCGGCCGGTCTTGAGGGTCTTGGTGTTGTGCACGATCGCCTCGAACCGCAGCACGCGCTCGCCTTTGGTATAGCCCTTCAGCGTCAGCAGCCCGAAGTGGACCTTGAACAGCGTCAGGTCATACGCAGGTCTCTCGATCACGACTGCCAGCTTCAGCGACGGCTCGGTCGTGCCGGCCGGGCGCTGCTTGTTCCCGAACAGGGTCCGCAGCGCGGGCACGTCCAGCCGGGACCGGGTCCGGTCGGCGATGGTGCCGAAGACCCGGTCCATCCGCGCGCCGGAGGCGAAGATCAGGTTCCGGCTGTACTCGGCCTGGTAGACCGAGTAGGCGTAACCGAACCCGCTGGCCTGCTGGTCGGCCAGGTCCAGGCCGAAGCACAAGCACGCGGTGTAGATCCACCGGTCGCAGGCCTGGCCCAGCTGCCCTATAGCCGCGGGCTGCAACAAGGTCTCTGCGATCTGGGCCAGGCCGCGCGGATCCGTGATGTAAGTAAAGCAGTTCCCCTCCTTGGTGAACCCGATCCCCGCCGCATGAGCGGCACGCGACGTACTCGTGGCCGTTGAGGATGACCTGCGCGCCGAACGGCGGGTGCCCCGACATCTTGACCACCAGGTGACCCCAGGCCGGGTCCATGATGTGGAAGGAATAGTGGTTGACGTACTCGGTCTTCTTCTCCAGGCTCATGATCACCCCGCCCGCGGACCGCCTCACCTTCCACACCGACGCCCGCGCCCGGGCGACCAGGACCAGGAAGACACCCGGCCCGACGCTGTGGCTGGCCAGGTACTCCTCCGCGATCCGGTGCTTGCGCTGCCCGGCCTTGCAGTCGATCACCGGGACGCCGTTCGCGGCCGCCCAGGCCCGCACCCGGCGGGCGAACCGGCCCGCCATCCGCATCAGGTGCGCGTCATCCAGCTCCGCATCCGAATCGCCGTGCCAGCGCCGCCACCAGGTCCGGAACCCGCCCGGGCTATGGCCCAGCGGGTAATACGCGTTCAGCACGATCCGGTCCACGCAGTCATACGAGCCGGTCAGCAAGTCCCCGTACCGCTCGGCGAAGTCATCGGCCACCCGCCGACCGTAGGGCTGCGGTGCCGCTCACGTGAATCAGCCGGACTGCCCCCGAAGGGGCCACTCCTTCCGGGCGAAGTCCCGGACGGAGCGTAGGGTCTTGCCCGCGGGCGTCCGGGTGCGCAGGGGCACTTCCTTGATGAACCAGGCCAGCGCAAAGATGACCACCGCCAAGGGGACCGCCCAGGCGAAGACGTGCTGGACAGAGTGCGCGGTCGCGAAGAAGCGGTACGCAACCCCGAACCAACGGGCGACTGTGCCCGTTCCCAGAAATAGGACATGTCGTGACAGGCAACCGTGTCACAACAGACCAACCATCGCTGAGCGGGGATCTTCAGATCATGGCACTCTGGCGGATCACTGTGCTCCGTGCTTCCGGATTCCGGGGCACCGACTCATGCGTTACCTAGACGTCGGCACCACTAAGCGAATCTCCAAGATCGGGCTGGGCACTCACCAGTTCGGCTCCCCCGACTGGAATTACGGGGAGAAGTACGCAGACCGGGAAGCGCGCGCCATCGTTCGCCGTGCGCTCGAGCTGGGAGTCACGCTCTTCGACACCGCGGAGATCTACGGCTTCGAGGCGAGTCGCGTCGCTCGCCGCGCCGTGGTGGAGGGGGTAGCCTTGTGCGATGTGGCCAAGATCCCCGGTTTCGGCCGCGGCGAACGGATCCTGGGCCGGGCCCTCGGCGACATGCGTGAATCGGCTTTCCTTGCCACCAAGCTCTACCCGACTGTGCCAGCCTGCCCGATACCGGAACAGCGAGCCGTCGCCAGCGCGAACCGTCTCGGCACCCGCCACCTCGACCTCTACCAGGTGCACCAGCCGGATCGCATCGTTCCCGGCAGCACTGTCATGCACGGTATACGGGCATTGCAGCAAGCTGGGATGGTTGGCGAGGTGGGCGTCAGCAACGCCTCGCTCGAGCGCTGGCGCGCCGCCGAGCAGGCGCTGGGCGGCCGGGTGCTGAGCAACCAGGTCGGCTACAGCCTGATCAGCCGCTCACCCGAGCGCGACCTGCTCCCGTTCGCCAAGTCTCATGGCCATGTGGTTATCGCTTACCGCCCGCTGGAACTGGGATTGCTGGCCGGCACGTACGATCGCGCCAACAGGCCGCTCAACCCGATCCGGGCCACGCCCCGCTCTTCTTGCCACAGAACCTCGAGCGTGTCCATGCTCTGATCGCGGCCCTGCGGGAAGTCGCAGACGCGCATTCCGCCACCCCGGCGCAGGTAGCACTGGCGTGGGTCATCCGTCACCCGGTTGTGGCCGCCATCCCCGGCGCGTCCAGCGTGGAGCAACTGGAAGGCAACGTGGCCGCCACCGACATCGACCTAGCCGATGACGAGTGCCGCGCCCTCCAACTCGCATCGGCGCGGTTCCGCCCCGTTCCCGGGCCAGGGTTCGTATCGCGCCAGGTCCGTGCGCTGCCCGCCGGCGCGGGGGAAGGCCGACTATCCAGGCCGACGGCTATACCGGGCGCGGGCGGACCTCGCGTAGCTGTCTAGCCCGCCGGGTAATACCTTGGGACGACGCCCGTGGCCTGCGCCGCCTAATGCAGGTTGACACTGTCCTGGTACAGCGCGGCCAGGGCGATGGGAACCCAGCCGCTGTCCCACTTGTGCGGCATCGGCTGCGGCGTTTCGGTCGTGTGCTTAATACCCTCCGAGGTCAGCAGCGCGTCATAGTCAGAAACGTCTGCCTGGAAGGACCAGTATCCGCCTATCCAGATACGGTTGTTACTCAAGAACGGCGCCTTGCGGGCGTCCAGGAAGGACTGCGTAAGGCGGTAGTTGGCCTGGAAGTTCGCATCGGTACCGAAGCCGGCCGCGCTGCCGTACTGATCGTATGCCGACATATCCGCCGGGAAGTCCCAGGAAGCCGCGAGTGTGAACACGTCGGGATGTTTTAGGATGAGATCTTGCGCCCCGAGCCCGGACTTGGAGAACCCGATCAGCCAGGTCTGCTCGCTTTCCGGAGCTGCCGAGGTTCTGCTTGATCCAGGGCATCAGGTCCTGGGTCATGAAGGTTTCGTACTGAATGCTCAGGCTAGTTCGGATTATTTGCGTACCAGGGATCAATCGCGAATCCCGGCTCGATTATCGTCAGGTTGTACTGGTTTTGCGCGTTAGGGCGGCCGCCAGGGTGCCGATCCCGTCTCCGAAGGTGGTGCCCTGTCCTGCCTCGACGGGTAGCACGATGAGGAAGTTGTGCGCCACCCCCGCCGCGGGATTCGTCGGAGCCAGCACCCGCATCGTCTGCATGCCGGGCCCGTTGTCATCGGACATCACGTTGTAGGTCTTGATGCCCTGGGCATCTGTGCTCACGTAGGTCGCCTGGAAAGCGGTGCCCCGCCTCGCCGCCGCCTCCGCCGGTGCCTGTGCGCTGGCCGCCCCGCCCGCCCAGTTATCGGCGGTGGAATGGTCATGCGCCAGGATGCCCGGCGCGCCGCCGGTCAGCGTGGTGTCGGTGACCGACATCTGCTGGACCCCGTTGACCAGGAACGAGATCGTGCTGCCCACCGCGGTGACCTTCAGCTGCGTCCCGGCCGCCAGCGGCCCGGTGGTAGCCGCGCTCAGCTGCTGCCAGCCGCCCGCCTTCCGCACGAACAGCATCAGCGCCGGGCTGCCCGAATTCCAGAAGTAGATACCGAGGTAGGCGTCCTGCCCGCCATTTTGCATCCGCACCGCCGGGCCGACCCACTGCGCCCCCGACAGCTGCGTCGAGGTGACCTCGACCTGGGAGAACTGGTCACTGCCATACGTCTCCGCCGTCCGGATATCACCCGTGGTCGCGCCATCCACCCCGGCCACCGCCTGCGACGAGATCGACATCCCGCCATCAGAGACAGCCGTCCAGGCCGAACCCAGCCCCCCATCAGCCCGGTTGAAGTTATCAGAGCCGAGCCGCCCGGCGAGCCTGAATCGGAATCGGATTCGTGCAGGAGACCGCCACATTGGTGACGTTGGCGGCCGCGATCGTGCCGGAGCCGCCGGTCACCTGGCAGGTCTGGCCCGCCGGGCTGGTCTTCACCGTGACCTGGTAACCGGCACCGTCGGCCACCGGGGTGGCGAACGTGAACGGGCCGTTGCCGCCGACGGTGAGATCATCGCCGCCGTTGTCCCGCAGGACCAGCGTCCCGGAAAGCCCGGAAGCAGTCCCCCCGACCGTGTAGCTCGAAGTGCCGCCGCCGCCTCCGCCGGTGCCGGCGCTGGCCGCCCCGCCCGCCCAGTTATCGGCGGTGGAATGGTCATGCGCCAGGATGCCCGGCGCGCCGCCGGTCAGCGTGGTGTCGGTGACCGACATCTGCTGGACCCCGTTGACCAGGAACGGAGATCGTGCTGCCCACCGCGGTGACCTTCAGCTGCGTCCCGGCCGCCAGCGGCCCGGTGGTAGCCGCGCTCAGCTGCTGCCAGCCGCCCGCCTTCCGCACGAACAGCATCAGCGCCGGGCTGCCCGAATTCCAGAAGTAGATACCGAGGTAGGCGTCCTGCCCGCCATTTTGCATCCGCACCGCCGGGCCGACCCACTGCGCCCCCGACAGCTGCGTCGAGGTGACCTCGACCTGGGAGAACTGGTCACTGCCATACGTCTCCGCCGTCCGGATATCACCCGTGGTCGCGCCATCCACCCCGGCCACCGCCTGCGACGAGATCGACATCCCGCCATCAGAGACAGCCGTCCAGGCCGAACCCAGCCCCCCATCAGCCCGGTTGAAGTTATCAGACCGAGCCGCCGGCGTGCCGAATCGGTCGTATTCCGCGCAGGAGACCGCCACATTGGTGACGTTGGCGGCCGCGATCGTGCCGGAGCCGCTGGTCACCGTGGCAGGTCTGGCCCGCCGGGCTGGTCTTCACCGTGACCTGGTAACCGGCACCGTCGGCCACCGGGGTGGCGAACGTGAACGGGCCGTTGCCGCCGACGGTGAGATCATCGCCGCCGTTGTCCCGCAGGACCAGCGTCCCGGAAAGCCCGGAAGCAGTCCCCCCGACCGTGTAGCTCGAAGTGCCGCCGCCGCCTCCGCCGGTGCCGGCGCTGGCCGCCCCGCCCGCCCAGTTATCGGCGGTGGAATGGTCATGCGCCAGGATGCCCGGCGCGCCGCCGGTCAGCGTGGTGTCGGTGACCGACATCTGCTGGACCCCGTTGACTCAGGACACGGAGATCGTGCTGCCCACCGCGGTGACCTTCAGCTGCGTCCCGGCCGCCAGCGGCCCGGTGGTAGCCGCGCTCAGCTGCTGCCAGCCGCCCGCCTTCCGCACGAACAGCATCAGCGCCGGGCTGCCCGAATTCCAGAAGTAGATACCGAGGTAGGCATCCTGCCCGCCATTTTGCATCGCGCACCGCCGGCGCCGACCCACTGCGCCCCCGACAGCTGCGTCGAGGTGACCTCGACCTGGGAGAACTGGTCACTGCCATACGTCTCCGCCGTCCGGATATCACCCGTGGTCGCGCCAACGACCCCGATCACCGCCTGCGACGAGATCGACATCCCGCCATCAGAGACGGCCGTCCAGGCCGAACCCAGCCCCCCATCAGCCCGGTTGAAGTCATCGCGAGGCCGAGACGGTGTCGGCCGAGGCGTTATGCGGGAACGCGACCAGCGGAACAAGAAGAATGCTGAAGACCAGCAGCAGGCGCAACGACCATAGCGCTCTTGGATCTTGAGCAGTTGGCAAGAGCCTCTGAGCATTCTGACCCCCACCTTGTCGATCCGTCTACTTCTCTGCGGGCTGCAGGTCCCAGGGAAGTCGTTACGTCATGCCCGGCTTTACCGTGACTGTCCGCCACTCACTCCAAAGGTCCCGGGTACGTCAGCAATGACGGCCGCGACGGCCGGAGACGCACAGGCGTGGCGTGCGCTCGAGCGAGCGCGGTGGCAGCACCCCGCTGGAACTCAATCCGCTTACTGGGCACGGCACCGGAATCTTGAGTCACCTGAGTACACATCACTTCAGTCCCATCGCGGATCTTCCATCGCGCTAGGCATCGGCCGCAGGCCGCGGGAACCGGCTGACGTAGCTTGACTGTCAGTCACCAGTAGCAAACAAGCGTTGCAAAATATCCCGTTCGGGTGATGGTTATCAAGCTGGTGCAATAATGGTATGCGCTCCGCTCGTCACCGCGCCTGAGGCGGCCCGGACCAGGGGGAGGATCCGGTAGGGAACCTGGGTGGCCAGCGAGATCAGGGTGGCGGAGCGGACCACGCCCTCGACGGAGACGATCGCGTCGATCACGCGCTGCAGGTCGGCGTTGGAGCGGGCCACCACGCGGCAGAGCATGTCGCCTGCCCCGGTGATGGTGTGCGCCTCAAGCACCTCGGGGATCACGGCCAGTCGTTCCGCCACCGGGTCGTGGCCGCCGGCCTGGCGGATCTCCAGCGTGACGAACGCGGTCACCTCGTAGCCCAGCGCGGCCGGATCCACGTCGGGTCCGTACCCGGTGATCACGCCGCGCTCCTGCAGTCGCTCCAGTCGGGCCTGCACGGTGCCGCGGGCGACCCGGAGGCGCCGGGAGGCCTCCAGCACGCCCACCCTGGGCTCGGCGGCGAGCAGTTCGATCAAGGCCGCGTCCAGGCGATCCACCCATCCGGGCGAAGTAGTAGTCATAGTGTACAGAGATACCATCATCCGTTCGGTATTAATAGACAAAATGACTATCAAAACAGCTATTGGTTGCGCAATTTGATGAGGCATGCGCATCCTGAAGGCATGACGACGCCATCGCAGGACAACTTTCCCGTCATCGGCATGGACGCCGTGGTGTTCGCGGTCGGAAACGCGAAGCAGGCGGCGCACTACTACTCGACCGCGTTCGGCATGCGGCGGACCGCGTACCGCGGTCCGGAGACCGGGTACCCGGACGAGGCGGTGCACGTGCTGGAGTCGGGCGGCGCGCGGTTCGTCTTCCGCGGCCCGGCGCGGGCCCGGACCCGGCTTGGCCAGCGGGTCGCCGCGCACGGCGACGGGGTCACCGACCTAGCCCTCGAGGTCAGCTCGGCCGAGGAGGCGTACGACTACGCCGTCGAGCACGGCGCGCGCGGCCTGGAGGCGCCGCATCTGCTCGAGGACGACTAGGGCAAGGTCGTGGTGGCCGCCATCGCCACCTTCGGCGACACCAGGCACACGCTGGTGGAGCGGTCCGGCTACTCGGGCCCGTACCTGCCCGGGTTCGTCCCGGCGGAGCCGGTCGTGGCCACGGGCGAACGCGCCTTCTTCACCGAGATCGACCACTGCGTCGGCAACGTCGAGCTCGGCAAGATGGACGAGTGGGTGGACTTCTACCACCGGGTGATGGGCTTCACCAACATGAAGGAATTCGTCGGCGACGACATCGCCACCGAGTACTCGGCGCTGATGAGCAAGGTGGTCGCGGACGGAACCCGGAAAGTGAAGTTCCCGCTGAACGAGCCCGCAGCCGGCAAGCGCAAGTCGCAGATCGACGAGTACCTGGAGTTCTACGGCGGCCCCGGCGTTCAGCACATTGCGCTGGCCACCGACGACATCGTGGCCAGCGTCCGCGCCATGGCGGCGGCGGGGGTGGAGTTCCTGCCCACCCCGGGCAGCTACTACGACGAGCTCGGCTCGTGGGTCGGCGAGACCCGGGTACACATCGACGAGCTGCGCGAGCTCGGAATCCTGGCCGACCGGGACGAGGACGGCTATCTCCTGCAGATCTTCACCCAGCCGGTGCAGGACCGGCCCACGGTCTTCTTCGAGCTGATCGAGCGGCACGGCTCGCAGGGGTTCGGCAAGGGCAACTTCAAGGCGCTGTTCGAGGCAATCGAGCGAGAGCAGGCCCGGCGCGGCAACCTGTGATCACTGCGCCGACTCCCGGCGGGCGCGGTCGAGATTGTGCCGCGAAGCCAGGGTCTTGGGGTGATCGGCACCGAGCAGCCGCTCGCATGCGGCCACATTCTCCTCGAGCAAGGGGATGGCCTCGGCGGCCCGGCCGGTAGCCCGGTAGGCACTGGCGAGATTGTTCCGCGACGCGAGGGTGCTGGGATGGCTGGCACCGAATAGGCGCTCCCGGGCCGCGAGAGTCCGCTCGACCAACGGGACTGCGTCGGCGACCCGGCCTCCCTCCCGGTAGGCGCGGGCCAGGTCGTTCCGCGAGCGCATGGTGTCCGGATCGTCGGGACCCAGCAGCCGTTCCCGCTCGGCTAGGGTCTGCTCGAACAGCTGGATCGCCTCCGCGAGCCGGCCTGCGCCCTCATAGGCGGCCGCGAGTCCGTTGCACGCGTTCAGGGTGTCAGGATGGCTAGCGCCGAGCGTACGCTCGAGGTCCGCGGTCAGCGGCTCGCCGATCGCGATAGCGCGCGGCATGCTGTCGCCCAGCTCTATTAGGTGATCGAGCGCGATGAATCGAAGCCGCATCAGCATCCTGGCTAGCTTCTCGCCGACATCATCCGTGGACGCTCCCGCGTGTTCCAACAGCGCCGTGACCTGGCCTGAGCATTTCCCTGACCGCCGCGTGATCCGGCGGCTTCGCGAGTGCCGCGGCGGCCCCGTCCAGGGCGAAGGCGGCCGCCAGGCACGCCTTCGCGAGACGCCCCCGCCTGGCCAGCCATCCGCGGACCACTCGCGCCACGAGGCAGTGCACGCTGACGGCCCGGCCGTCAAGGCTGAAGCCCAGCAGTGACCGCTCGTTCAGCCGCTTCAGCGCCTGATCCACCATGGCCGCGGCCACCCGGCGCCCGCCCCCGAGCAGCGTCCCGTCCTGCCCGGCGGCGCGCAGCAGGTCGCGGTGGACCGCAGCCGGCGACAGCATGGCCATGAGCTCCATCACCCCGGTGGACACACCGACTCGGTCGGCAGCGGACGCGGCCTCCAGGGATAGCAGCACCGCCTCCGCCACGCCCGGCGGGGAGGGCTGCTCCTCCCCGCCCTCCCCCTGGACCAGGTAATCCTCGACCGGCAGCGCCCGCAGTTTCGCCAGGTATGCCTCGTAACCCAGATGCTGTCCGGCGATCACCGCCGCGGCCTGATCCAGCGCCAGCGGCAGATGCCCCAGTTCGGCGGCCACGGCCGAGGCGCCAGCCTCGTCGGCCAGGCCGGTCCGCCCGTTCAGCAGGGCCAGCGCCTCCTCGGCGCTGAACACGTCGACCGCGACACTTGTCCCGAGCTCCGTCATCGGCTCCCGGGACGCGGTAATCAGTACCCGGGCCGCCCCGGCGGCCGGAACGAACGGCCGCAGCAGGGCAAGATCCTCCACGTCATCGAACACCAGCAGGCGACGGCTCCCGTCAGCCTCCAGCCAGTGCCGGATCGCCTGCCCCGCGTCAGCTGGGCCCGGCCGGGAACCGCCAACAGACAGCTGCGTGGCTTCGGCCACCGCGGCCAACCCCGCCAGCAGGGTCTCGCTTTCCCGGGCGTTGACCCACGCGACGAGCCGCCAGCTGTCCGCCAGCCTCGCCCGCGCGTACGCGGCCGCCAGCTGGGTCTTGCCCGCTCCCCGAGTGCCCGTTAGCAGCACCGGCAGCCCCTGGCTGGCCAGGTTCAGTCGCGCCAGCAGGGCGGTCCTGGGCTGGAGACCGGGCCGCGGAGCCGGGATATCACCGACGACGATCAGGTTATTCGTCGTCCGCGCAGGCGATTCCACCGTATACGGCTCCCTCGTACCGACCGCGGGCTGAATGACCGTCGGATCCACTGTCGGGCCCCTGCGAGGAGTTCAGGCTCTGCACAGCTAAACGCCGTGATACCACGGTCACGGACATCTACATACCCGCCTCAGCGTGGATAAACAGGACAACTATGTCTTGACGGTGCCGCAGAATTTCAGGCCCTCCCGTCTTGACTTGCCCGCCCGTGGGTACATGTGAGAAGTGGTCGGAGATGCTGGGTGAGAGCCTGCTGACACTATCGGCGCTGGCCGGCCGGATGGTGGTAGATGCCGCAGCCACCGACGGGTGGCAGACGGCAGAGCATGAGTACGCCCAGCTGCTGGGCCGCGGGGACATCACGCAGACCCGGCTAGCTGGGCAGTGGCTGGAGGAGACACGCAAGCAGCTCGCTGGCGGGGCTGGGACGGATATGGAGATGATCCGCACGGCTCTGGCGGGACGATGGGCGGGGCGGTGGGCAGACCTGCTGGAGGTAGACCCGGACGCCGAGGCTGAGCTGCGGGTTCTCGTTCGGCAGACCCAGGCAGCACTGCCTGCAGAAAAGCTATCCGCGTCCGACCATGCCGTTGTCGCCAATGGCGATGTGAGCAGCTATGCAGCCGGCCCCGAGCATCCCGGCGCTCTGGCTACGCGGAGCGAACTCGCCTACGCGGCCGGGCAGGCGGGGGACGCGACCGCCGCCCGGGACCAGTTCGCCGCGCTGCTGCCCGCAGCCGAGCGCGTCCTCGGCCCCGAGCACCCCGACACCCTGGCCGCGCGTGCCAGCCTGGCCTACTGGATCGGGCAGGCGGGGGACGCGACCGCCGCCCGGGACCGGTTCGCCGCGCTGCTGCCCGCAGCCGAGCGCGTCCTCGGCCCCGAGCACCCCGACACCTTGATCAACCGCCACAACCTGGCCAACTTCACGGGCTACGCCGGAGATGCCGCCGCCGCCCGGGACCAGTTCGCAGCGCTGCTTCGCGTCCGCGAGCGCATATTCGGCGCGGATTCTCCCGACACCGTGGTTGCCCGGTTCAACCTGGCCTACTGGACTGGGCGCGCCGGGGCCGCCGCCGACGCCCGGGACCAGTTCACCGCGCTGCTCCCCATCCGCGAGCGTATGTATGGCCCGGACCACCCCGACACCCTGGCCGTACGGGAGGAACTCGCGTACTGGACAGGGTGCGCCGGGGCGGCCGCCGCCGCCCGGGACCAGTTCGCAGCGCTGCTGCCTGCCTATGAGGAAGTCTTCGGCCCCGAGCACTCACAGACCCTGGCCGTCTGGTACCAGCTTGCCCACTGGACTGCGCTGGCGGGGGACGAGGCCGCCGCGCAGGACTAGTTCGCCGGCGACGGGGATGACGAGGGGGACGCCGTGTGCGAGGGTGAGGCTGAACGCGATGGCGTGGGCGATTTCGACGGCCGACGCGAAGACGAGGTCGAACGCAAGGGCGCGGGTGAAGTCGCCACCACGCGCGACGGCTCCGGTTGGACCGGGGCAGAGGGCTGCGTGACGGTCGGGGACGGCCTGGCCGACGCGGATGCGGGGGTGGTCACCGTGGCCGCAGGACTCCTCGAGTAGGTCCCGACGCTAGCCTGGGTCGCCCGGGCATGTGCGGCGGCGGGGCCAGTTGCCCGGGTTGCCTGGGCATATGCGGCATGGGAGCCAGCGAAGGTGAGCAGCGTGGCGCACACGGCCGCCACGACCCACACCGCGACGGCCACGGCGGCGATGGCCGCTCCGGGATGGGCCCGGATGCTATTCCAGCTCGCACGCTCGATCGCTCGTGAGAATCGCGCGAACCATATCCGTTCCGCGTGCCGGGTTACCCGGCGGCGATACGCCACCGCATCAGCAGCGGTGGACGTGCAGAGGCTCAGGACCTGCTCCCGCAGCTCCGGAGGCAGCGGGGCCAGCGGCAGCAGGCGGGAAAACGCCGCCGGGCGCATTGCGCCCCAACCGTGCTGGGCGCAGGTCTGGCAGTCCTCGATATGCCAGACGACCAGGTCCCGCGTCTGTTCGGTCAGCTGCCCATCCCAGTCGGCCAGCAACTCCCCCAGCACCGGGCAGGCCTCCCGTCCGGTGAGCGCGATGTGCAGCGCACCGAGAGCTTCCTCCAGGCGGGCTCGGGCGCGTGAGGCCAGGGCCTGCGCCCGGCTCTGTGACACGCCAAGCGTCATTGTCAGATCATCGTCGTGAAGGTCGTGCCTGAAGATCAGCTCAATGACCTCACGCTCGCGAGGCTTCAGCCCGGCCAGGATGGAGTGGATCAGACTCCGGAGTTCGGCATGCCCCTGGTCACCGTGGGCGTGGCCCGGGCCGTAGGTCGGCTGGCTGATCACGCGGAACGGCGTAGTCGGGTCGCCCGGCTGGCTGATCACCCGGAACTGCACAGTCGCATCGGACAGGTCGTCGTCCGCATCGCCGCGCCGGCCCACCGCCCGGAACTGCACAGTCGCATCGGACAGGTCGTCGCCCGCATCGCCGCGCCGGCCCACCGCCCGGAACTGCACAGTCGCATCGGACAGGTCGTCGCCCGCATCGCCGCGCCGGCCCACCGCCCGGAACTGCACAGTCGCATCGGACAGGTCGTCGCCCGCATCGCCCCGCCGGCCCACCGCCCGGAACTGCACAGTCGCATCGGACAGCTCGTCGCCCGCATCGGCGCTCGTCGTCCGCATCGGCCGGCTGGCCGACCGCGCCGGCCTCTTCATCGCGGGCCGCGGACGCCGGCCGGATTCGGCGCCGGCATTCGATGCGGGCCAGCGCGAACAGCCACGGGCGCAGCTTGGAGGGCTCGGACAGGCCGCTGAGCGTTGAAGCGGCGATGACGAATGTGTCCTCCAGGGCCCCGGCCGCTTCCGCCGAGTGATGAAGCATCCAATGGCAGTAGCCGTACAGGCCCGCCGCGTACCTGTCGTACGCCATGACAATGCCCGCCGGGTCTCCCGCCGTGATCGCCGTGACAACCTCGCGGTCGTACTGGACGTCTTTGAGTGACGGTTCCGGCGCCCGGCTGCTGGATGAATGACCGGTCAGCCTGGCATGCGGGCGTGCGGCGCCGCTAGGAAGCGGCTGCCTGGCAGGCTCGGCGGGAGGCCGGCGGAAACCGGCCGGAAGCACCCGTCTGGCCGGAGCGGCGGGAGGCCGGCGGAAGCCAGCCGGGAGCACCTGCCCGGCGGCACCGTCAGACGGCTGAGTCTTCCGGGCGACCAGGGTTTGCTCGGGCGGCGGTATAGCCGCGGCGCCCCGGTCCACCGCCGGATAGGCCTTAGCTGGGTTCTTCTGTATGGCCTGGGTATCGGGGTGATCGGAGCGCAGTACTAGTTTTTCCCGGTCGGCCAGAGTCTGCTCGAGCAGCGGGATCGCCTCGGCAGCCCGCCCTGCGTCCTCATAGGCCGTGGCCAGTTTCTTCCGTGTGGCCTGGGTATCGGGGTGATCGGGGCCCAGCACCCGTTCCCGGTCGGCCAGAGTCTGCTCGAGCAGCGGGATCGCCTCGGCGACCCGGTCCCCGTCCCGGTAGGCAGCGGCGAGGTTACTTCGGGAGTTCAAGGTGCTGGGATGGTCAGGACCCAGCAGCCGCTCTCGTATCTCCAGGTTCAGCTCGTACAGCCGGGTCGCCTCGGCCGTCCGGCCTGCGTCCTGGTAGGCGCTGGCGAGGTTGTTCTGCGAGATGAGGGTCTCGGGATCACCGGGACCCAGCATTCGCTGCCGCACGGCCAGGATCTGCTCGAACAGCGGGATCGCCTCGTTGACCCTGCCCGCCGCCAGGTAGGCGGCTGCCAGGCTGTTCCGCGAGTTCAGGGTGTCGGGATGGTCAGAACCCAGGAGACGCCCGAGGTCCTCGGCCAGTAGCTCGCCGACCGCGATGGCCTGCGGTGTGTTGTCACCCAGTTCAAGTGCGTGATAGAACGCGACGAACCGGAGCCGCAGCAGGACCCAGGCCAGTTCTTCATTGATCTCTGCCGCGGGCTCCGCCAGGCTATCCAGCAGCGACGTCACCTGCTGCAGGATCCCCCTCACGGCCCGGCGATCCTGTGATCCCGCAAGCGCCCGCGAGTACACATCCAGCACGAAGGCGGCCGCCTCATACGCGGCCGTCAACCGCCCTCTGCGGGCCAGCCCGTTACGGATCACCCGCGCTACCAGGTGGTGCATAACGACGGTCTGGCCATCTAGGCCGAAGGTTAGCAAGGAGCGGCCGCCGAGCCATTCCAGCACCCGGTCTACCAGGGCCGCCGGCACCAGGCGCCCGCCGCTAGCCAGCACTCCCGCCTGTCCGGCGGAATAGAGCAGCTCGCGGTGAATCCCGCCCGGCGACAGCCCGGCCATGATCTCGAGTACCCGAATGCCTACGCCCGTCCGGTCGGCCGCCCGGACCGCCTGCAAGGACAGCAACACCGTCCGCACCAAACTGAGCGGGTACGGCTGTCCGTCGTCCCGTGTGAGGGAAATGTCGACCGGCATCGCCTGCAGCCGGTCCATATACCACCCGTACCTACCGTGCTGCCCCGCCATCACCGACGCTGCCAGCGCCAGCGGCAGCGGCAGGTGCCCCAGCGCGGCAGCCACCGTAGCCGCTCCGGCCTCATCATCCAGGCCGGTCCGCTCGGCCAGGAACGCCGACGCCTCCTCGGCGCTGAATACATCCACCGGGACGACGCTTCCCAGGTTCGCTGTCGACTGCCGATTACTGGTGATCAGTACCCTGGCTGTACCGCCGGCCGGAACAAACGCCCGCACGACCTCAGGGTCTGACACATCATCGAACACCAGGAGGCATCGGTCCCCGTCGGTCTCCAGCCAGTCCCGCAGCGCGACGCCCGCGTCCGCGCCGCCCCGCCTGGAATCGCCGTCGGCCAGCCCGGTGGCCTCGGCCACCGCAGCCAGTCCCGCTAGCAGGCTCCCGGTGTCCGCGCCGTTGACCCAGGCCACCAGCCGCCAGCCTGATGCCAGCTTCGCCCGCGCGTATGCGGCCGCCAGTTGCGTGGCGCCTAGCCCGTGCAGCCCTGCCACCGCCTGAATCACCGAAACCTGCGCACCAACGCGGTCCAGCTCCGTCAGCAAGCCGGCCCGGGGCCGGAAACATGACGGCTCCATCGGGATATCACCGACGACGACCTGGTGATTCGTCGCCTCGGGCGGTAGCGGCTCATGGGCCTGCGACGTGCCTCCGACCGTAACCTGATCGCTTACCATCAGGTCACGGGTGGCAGCCTGTACATCTGGCTCCGTGTAGTGTCCTGCAGAACGTAGCCGTCGACGGTACGATTCACCATCCGCTCCCGCGCCAAGGATTCCAGAGGCTGGCCAGGCAGCCGCCGTGACGTGGCGGCTGCCGACATCAACATACCCGCCTCCCCGCCTCAAAGTACTCGCCAGCTCCGCCCCGGAATGGGGGCAGTCGCAGGGTTAGCCACATGAAATGCGCCGGTCACGACCGCAACCTGACCGCGCCCCGCACCCGGGCCAGGACGGCCTTCAGGTCACCATCGTCGAGGATGTACGCGACGACGCCGAACGCGATGATCGCGCAGCCGGCCGCGAGCACGGCCAGGGCGACGGCAATCAGCTTGTGATGCAGAGGCACTGCCAGGCTGACGGCCACGCCCACCGCGCTGCCTGCCGCGCAGGCGGCCAGCCCGGCCAGCGCCGCATGCCAGGCACCCTGCACCGCGGCCGGGCCGCAGATCTTGCGGGTGGCGAACACTAGCGGAATCGCCACCACGGTCTGGCCGATGGTAGTCCCCAGGGCGAGCGCGGCCACCACCATGCGGGCCGGAACCAGCGGAACAAGCACCACGCAGGCCACGATCACGACCAGCCAACTCCCGGCCACCGCCGCGGCGGCGACCTTGAGCCGTCCGATGACGAACATCACCCGCGACAGGTTCGCGATCACCGCGACGCCCGCGATGCCGGGAGCGAACAAGGCAAAGGCCTCGATCAGCTGCGGAACCTGGTCGGGCTGCTTGGCAAGCACATGCGCGGCGGGAACGGCGATCGCCGCGATCACGGCCGTGCCAAGCCACGACATGAGCAGGATCGCCCGCGTGGACCCAGCGCTGGTCCGGTCGAATTCCGGGCCGTCACGCGCGGACAACACGGGGAACGCGCTGACCACGATGGAAACGGCAAGGATCGCAGCGATGGAGTTGAGCACTTGCGTGCCGTAGTTGTATATGACGATCGCGCCGGTCTCCCCGTACCCGTTGGCCAGCTCAATGGACACCACGCTGGCTACGTCGATGGCGATGAGCTCGATGACGCCGACCAGCGCCAGGCCGCCCGCCCGGCGCGCCACTCCCGGCGGGAACCGCAGCACAGGCCGGAACTTAAGGCGCAGCCGCCATGTTGGCCGAATGGCCACCACGGCCAGGGCGGCGATGCCCAGCGTGGTGCCTACCGACAGAACCAGCTCGGCCGAAAGGGGGAGCTGGGCCAGCGAATGCCCCTTGTTCAAGGGTACGAAGGCGAGATAGCAGGCAATGAGCACCAGGCTGGAGATCCCAGGGCCGATGGACGGCGCGGCGAACCGGCGATAGGACTGCAGCAGCCCGTAGAGAACCACCGAGAGCCCGTACAGCAGGGCCTGGGGAGCAAACACCTGCAGCATCTCGCGGGTAACGGCGACCACGTCGGCGTGGTTGCAGTGCGCGTTCGGGTTGCTGGGGTTCAGCAGCGAGGCGATCGGCCCGGCGGCCGCCACTATGACCAGGCATAGCGGCACCACGATGACAAAGGTCCAGGTCAGCAGCGCCGAGGTGATCTGGCCGACCCGCACCTTCTCCGCCGGGTCATGAGCCGCCCGCTCGGCCGAGCGAGCCAGCACCGGGATCATCGCGCTGGTCAGCGCGCCGCCCAGGATCAGCTGGTACAGGAGATCGGGCACCTGGTTCGCGGTGACGTACGCCGTGCCCAGGCAGCTCGCGCCGACGGTCTGGGAGAACACCAGCGTGCGGACCAGGCCCAGTATCCGGGACAGTATCGTAAGGCCAGCGACGACGAGGGCGCCGCGGGCGATGCCCGCGGCCAGCCGCGAACCTGGCTCCGGCTCTCCCAGCCCAGAACCAGAACTGGTCCGCACATGCAACTCCTTATCCCCTTGCATGCCAGGCCTCCGTCCAGTCATACCCTGTCGGCCTAAAGAATCGGATTCAGCTGGAGACCTACCTAGGTAGAACATAGTCCTAGATCAGATGAGCGCGTAGCCGTCAGGAAAATACACGTGAGGGGCAATGCCGACCTGGATCCGCGTCATCTACCGCTGCTGGCCCGACGGCGTTCCTACGATCCCGCCCGGCACGGCGCCGCCCGCCGTGCCAACGTTAGCCGAACACTCGACCAAGCAGATCGCGGCCTGAGGTTGACACAGGGAGTGTCATGCAACCGCCCGGATATGTATCTATCCAGGAAAGAAGGCTCTCTACTTATGGGGTAATTCTCGCGGCCGAGCCCTGAACGGCAGGAGCTGGCCAGGCCTGAGGGGACAGAGATGGATACCACGCATCCGGTACGCATCCGGCCTCTGCTGGCCCCTCCCACCCGGCCCTGGGCTGGCGCCTTGCTGGCTGTCTGCGCCGGCCTGGTCGCCGTGCTCGGCGTGATCTTCGCGCACCAGACCGCGGCGGACAGGTTCGACCGGGCCGTCGACGCTCCCGTCATCACCTGGTTCGGCCATCATCCGGGCCTGGCCGGACTGGCTGGCGCTTCCTGGCTCGCTGGTGCCGATGGCCGTGCTGAGCGTGGCCATCGCCGCCGCCTGCCTGCTGGCCGGGCGGCTGAACGGCGCGGTGCTCGCCGTGGCGGCCGTGCCGGTGGCGGCAGGCATCAGCGACGGACTGCTCAAGCACCTGTTCGACCGCACCTACCTGGGCGTGCTCAGCTACCCGAGCGGGCATACGGCGACCGTGTTCGCGCTGGCCGCGGCCGTGGCGGTGCTGCTGCTCGCCTCGCCGCCGACGAGGTTGGGACCGCTGTGCGTGCTGCTAGCGGCCGCGGCGTGTGCCCTAGGCGTCGTGGTCGCCGTCGGCGTCATGGGCCTGGAGTGGCACTACTTCACCGACACCGTGGGCGGTGCCGCCCTCGGCGTGGGCACGGTCTGCGGGCTCGCGTTCATCCTCGACCTGCCCGTCGTCGCCCGGGCGTTGGCACGGGCCGGCCGACAGCGGCCGACGGCTCAGGCGAAGGCCAGGGTGTAGCCGGCGGCGCGGAGCGCCGCGATGACCTCGCCGCAGTGCGCGGGGCCGCGGGTCTCTACCTGCAGGACCACCTCAACCTCGTCCACGTGCAGCCGCGGGGCCAGTCGTTCGTGCCCGACATCGAGCACGTTCGCGCCGAGGTCGGCGAGGTCGGCGAGGACCTTGGCGAGGGCTCCGGGCTGGTCCGGCAGCCGGCAGCGGAAGGCCAGATAGCGGCCTGCCGCGGTCAGGCCGTGCCGGAGCAGCTTGGACAGCAGCAGCGGGTCGATGTTGCCGCCGGAGAGCACCACCACGACCGGCGGGGCGAAGTCGCGCGGGTGCTCGAGCAGGGCGGCCACCGCGGCCGCCCCGGCCGGCTCCACCACCTGCTTGGCCCGCTCCAGGCAGAGCAGCAGCCCGCGGGACAGGCTCTCCTCCGAGACCGTCACCACCCGGGCGGCGTGGCGGGACAGGATACCGAACGGGATGTCACCCGGGCGGCTCACCGCGATGCCGTCCGCCATGGTGGGCCTGGCCTGTACCGACAGCGGGTGCCCGGCCGCCAGCGAGGCCGGGTACGGCGCGACCGCCTCTGCCTGCGCACCGACCACCTGGATCTCCGGGCCGAGGCTCTTGACCGCCGTCGTGACGCCGGCCGCGAGACCGCCTCCGCCCACTGGTATCACGATCGTCCGCACCCCGGGGCACTGCTCGGCGATCTCCAGGCCGACGGTACCCTGCCCCGCCACGATGTCCGGGTGGTCGTAGGGGTGGATGAACACGGCGCCGGTCCGCTCGGCAAAGGCCAGGGCCTCACCGAGCGCGTCTTCCACGCACGTGCCGTGCAGGATGACGTCCGCACCGTAGCCCTGCGTGGCCTGCACCTTCGGCAGCGGGGCGCCGCCCGGCATGACCACGGTGGCCGCGCAGCCGAGCCGCCCGGCGGCGAACGCGACCCCCTGGGCGTGGTTGCCCGCGCTGGCCGCGACGACGCCGCGGGCCCGTTCGGCGTCGGAGAGCCTGGCGATCCTGAAGTAAGCCCCGCGCACCTTGTATGATCCGGTCCGCTGGAGGTTCTCGCACTTCAGGAACACCGGCCCGGCCACCGTCTCGGACAGCACCCGGGAGTGGAGCACGGGCGTGTCCGAGATCACATCACGGATAAGCGCGCGGGCCGCGGCCACGTCATCGGAGCTCACCGTGCCTGATGTTGTTGCCACGGGATAGAAGTGTGCCACCCATTCCCGGGTCCGGTGTCCCCGGCCAGAACAGGGCAGATGGTAAAGACCCTGGATCACGACATACTGTCGAATGGTGCAGCAACACAGCCAGCATCCTGACGCCAGCCAGCCAGCCACCGCCACCGTCGGAGCGTTGCGCGCCAGCGGCCACACGTACCGCGGCGTCAAGGAAGAGATCAGGGACAACCTGCTCGCCATGATGCGGGCGGGTCGGGATCCCTTTCCCGGCATCGTCGGGTTCGGCCAGACCGTCCTGCCCCACCTCGAGCGTGCCCTGATCGCCGGGCACGACATCATCCTGCTCGGCGAGCGCGGCCAGGGTAAGACCCGGCTGATCCGCACCCTGTCCGGGCTGCTCGACGAGTGGACGCCGACCGTCGCGGGCTGCGAGATCAACGACCATCCTTACCAGCCGGCCTGCGCGCGGTGCCGCCGGCTGTCCGCCGAGCTTGGCGATGACCTGCCGGTCACCTGGCGACACCGGGACGACAGGTACGGCGAGAAACTGGCCACCCCGGACACCAGCGTCGGCGACCTGATCGGCGACATCGACCCGGTCAAGGTGGCCGAGGGCCGCACCCTCGGTGACCCGGAGACCATCCACTTCGGCCTGGTGCCGAGGACCAACCGCGGCATCTTCTCCCTGAACGAGCTGCCCGACCTCGCCGAGCGGATCCAGGTCTCGCTGCTGAACGTGCTGGAGGAGCGCGACATCGGCATCCGCGGCTACGCGCTCAGGCTGCCGCTCGACCTGCTGCTCGTGGCCAGCGCGAACCCGGAGGACTACACCAACCGCGGACGGATCATCACGCCGCTCAAGGACAGGTTCGGCGCCGAGATCCGCACTCACTACCCGCTGAGCCTGACCGACGAGCTCACCCTGATCAGGCAGGAAGCTGACATCTGGACGGCTGCGGAGCTCCCCGACCACCTGGTGGAGGTGATCGCCAGGTTCACCCGGGGGGTGCGCGAGTCGCCCGCCGTCGACGCGCGCTCCGGAGTCTCCGCGCGGTTCGCCATCGCCGCGGCGGAAAGCGCGGCCGCGTCCGCGGTGCGCCGGTCGGCGCTGGCCGGGGCGGCCGAGACGCCGGTCGCCCGGGTGTGTGACCTGCCCGCCGTGGTCAGCACGCTGCGGGGCAAGGTCGAGTTCGAGGTCAGCGAGGAAGGGCGCGAGGAGGAGGTGCTCGGCGCGATGCTGCGCCGGGCGATCGCGGAGGTGTTCCGGTCCCGGCTGGGCAGCGTGGACCTTTCCGGCCTGCTCGCCAAGTTCGAGGACGGCGGCACGGTCGAGTCTGGCGAGCTGGTGGCCGCCACCGACCTGCTGCAGCGGGTCGGTGACGTCTCCCGGGCTGGCCAGGATCATGGCCCGGCTGGGCATGGAGGGCGGCGAGTCCTTCGGGCAGGCGGCGGCGGCGGTGGAGTTCGCCCTCGAAGGGCTGTACCTGATGCGCCGCCTGTCCAAGGACAGCGAGGGCGGCACCAGCGTGTACGGGAGCTAGGAGCGTTATTTCCATGCCGAACTACCGGTACGGCCGCTACGTCTACGGGCCGGACCCGCTCGCGCTCCCGTTCGACGTCCGCGGCGCGGTCGACGAGATGGGCGACGCGATCCTCGCCGGGGCCAACCCGGCCGACGCGCTGCGCGAGCTGCTGCGCCGGGGCTTCGGCGACCGGGCCGGCCGCCGCGGCCTCGACGACATGCTGCGCCGGGTGCGGGAACGGCAGCGCGAGATCCGCGGCAGCGGGCGCCTCGACGGCATCCTGGAACAGGCTCGCGCCCTGCTCGACACGGCCGTCGGGCAGGAACGCGCCGAGCTGTTCCCCGACCCGGGCGACGAGGCCAGGATGCGCGAGGCCGACCTCGACGCGCTGCCCGCCGACACCGCTCAGGCGATCCGGCAGCTGGCCGGCTACGACTGGCGCTCGCCCGCTGCCCGCCAGACCTTCGAGCAGCTCAAGGAGCTGCTGCGCAGCGAGGTACTGGACAGCCAGTTCCGCGGCATGCGGCAGGTCATGCAGAATCCCGACCCGCGGGCGATGGAGCGGGTCAAGGACATGCTCAGCGACCTGAACGAGATGCTGGCCGCCGATGCCCGCGGCGAGCATACCCAGGCCGACTTCGACCAGTTCATGGAGCGGTACGGCGACATGTTCCCGGACCATCCGCAGAACCTCGAGGAACTAGTCGACTCGCTGATCAGCCGGATGGCCGCGGCAGAGCGGCTGCTGCGCTCGCTCAGTGACGAGCAGCGCGAAGAACTCGCCCAGCTGATGGCGAACGCGATGGAAGACGCGGGCCTGGCGGCCGAGATGGCCAGGCTCGCCGACGCGCTCCGGTCCCGGCGCCCGGAGCTTGACCGGGCCGCCATGAGCGGCAGCGTCCAGATGTCCGGAGAGCAGCCGCTCGGCCTCGGCGACGCCACCACGGCGCTGGCCGAGCTCGCCGACCTGGCCGAGCTGGAGACCACGCTCGGCCAGGATTACCCGGGCGCGAGCCTGGACGACGTCGACGAGGAAGCGGTCCGGCGCGCCTTCGGGCGGCAGGCCGTCGACGACATCGAGGCGCTGCACCGGATCGAGCGCGAGCTCGAGCGGCAGGGCTACCTGACCCGCAACGCCGGCCAGCTCGAGCTCACCCCCAAGGCCGTGCGCAGGCTCGGGGACACGGCGCTGCGCCGGATCTTCGCCGACCTCAGCTTCGGCCGCAAGCATGGCGACCACGACTTGCGGGACGCCGGCCAGGCCGGTGAGCTGACCGGCACCACCCGCTCCTGGGAATTCGGCGACGAGCAGCCGCTCGACGTCCCGGCGACGGTCAGGAACGCCGTCTTGCGGGGGGGCCGTCCCGCCTCCGGTACCGCGGTGAAGCTGGCGGCATCCGACTTCGAGGTGGCCGAGACCGAGCGCCGCAGCGCCGCGGTCGTGTCCCTGCTCGTCGACCTGTCCTACTCAATGCAGCTGCGCGGGACCTGGGCGGCGGCCAAGCAGACCGCGCTCGCACTGCACGCGCTGCTGCGCAGCCAGTTCCCGCAGGACGCCGTCCAGGTCGTCGGCTTCTCCAACTACGCGCGCGAACTGCGCGAGACCGAGCTGGCCGGGCTGGGCTGGGACATGGTGCAGGGCACCAACCTGCATCACGCGCTGCTGCTGGCCGGCCGGCACATCGACCGGCACCCGGAACACGAGCCGGTCGTCCTGATCGTGACCGACGGCGAGCCGACCGCCCACCTGCAGCGCGACGGGCGGTCCTGGTTCGACTGGCCGCCATCGCCCGAGACGGTCGAGCTCACCCTGGCCGAGGTGGACAAGATGACCCGCCGGCACGCCGCGCTGAATATTTTCATGCTGGCGGATGATGCGCGGCTCTCCGCATTCGTTGACAATGTCGCGAGGAGGAACGGCGGGCGGGTGCTGCAGGCGGCGCCCGAGCATCTCGGTGAGTATGTCATCCGTGACTTCCTCCGCACCCGCGGTGCCGGTCGGCGGTAGGTTTTCCTAGTCCGCTGACACGCGGGGGACACCCCCGCGGACCCCCGGCTATGGAGCGGCCGGCCGCGGAGCAAAAGCTTTACCGCATGCCTGTATAAGGAGGAATTGTGAGTTCTACCAGCGAATCAGCCGAGAGGTCGTCGGGCCGGACGATACTCGCGGTGATTCTCGGCATCATCGCCCTTGTGTTCATCGTGGTCGCGATCATCTACGTTGCCGAGCCGGCCAACTCGCTGCCCAGCTTCGTTCCCGGGCACATCGCCGGCTCCACCGGGCACCACCCGCTGCGGGCCGCGGGTTCGCTCGTCATCGGCATCGTCTTCGTGGTCGGAGCCTGGTTCGCGCTGGCGTACAAGCCCAGGCCGCAGCCCGCGGCGGAGAACAACAAGGAAAGCTCGCCCGCGGGGCGTAGCTGAATATATTGTCCCACTCGCCTCCGCCAGGCCTTTAGCTGTCGCTAGCCCGAGTTTCCAATGATCATGGTCTTCTGACTCTTGACTGAGGTTCCAGATGGCCCTCAGATGGCTCATTTTCCCTTGTGACACGCGTTTGCGGTGCTTGACTGCGCGACGGAACTGACCTATGACCTAAATTGTGGCGAGCCTGTACAAGAAGGTGATCAGCGGGAAGCCGTACTGGTACCTGCGCGAGATGGGCTGGGTGGACGGCAAGCCGAAAATGGTCTCGGAGCGGTACGTGGGCACCGCGGCCGACATTGAGGCGCTGCTGGACGCCCGCGAGGAACGGATGCTGCCCGAGCGGACCCGGCACCTGGACTTCGGGGCGGTGGCCGCGGCGTGGGGGCTGCTGTCTGACCTGGGCGTGGCCGCGGTCATCGATGAGGCGTGCGGGGGCAGGCCGCCGGGGCTGCCGCTGTCACCGGGCACCTACCTGGCGCTGGCCGCGCTGAACCGGGTGACAGATCCGTGTTCCAAGCGGGGGTTCGCGGACTGGTGGCGCACCACGGCGGCGGACCGGTTCACCAAGATCCCGGCCTCTGCGCTGGATCACCGCCGGTTCTGGGACGCGATGCACGCGGTGCCGCTGGACGCGCTGCCGCGGATCGAGGAGAAGCTGGCGGCCGCGGCGTGCGCCCGGTTCGGGCTAGACACCAGCTCGGTGGCGCTGGACATGACGAATTTCGCGACGTTCATCGATACCGGCAACGCCCGGGCGCCGATCGCGCAGCGCGGAAAGGCCAAGCAGAAACGCGCGGACCTGCGGCTGGTCGGCCTCGGGCTGGTGGTCACCCGGGACGGCGGCGTCCCGCTGCTGTCCCACGCCTACCCCGGCAGCAAGCCCGACGTCACGCAGTTCCCGCAGATGATCGCCGCGCTGGCCGCCCGGCACGCCGACCTGGCCGCCGCGGCCGGGCAGGACGGCGCCGAGATGACCGTCGTGTTCGACGCCGGGCAGAACTCCGAGGCCAACTTCGCGCGGCTGGCGGGCACGAACCTGCGCTACGTGGGCTCGGTGCCGGCCAGTGACTGCCGGGACCTGCTGGCCCTGCCCGCAGACGCCCGCACCCTCGTCGATAAAGACAGGTTCGGCGGCCTGACCGCCTACGACACCCGCCGGGTCGTCTACGGCACCGAGCGCCGGGCGATCCTGACGCACTCCCCGGAACTGCACGAGCATCAGGCCCGCGGGTTCGAGGGCACCACGCTGGCCAAAGCCGCCAAGAAGCTGGACGAGCTGGCCGCCACCTTGGCCCGCGGCAAGACCCGCCGGGGCAGGGACAAGGTCGAGGCGGAGATCGCCACGATCACCCATGACGCCTGGGTGCGCCGCGTCATCACCTGGGAACTCACCGGGGATACCCCCCGCGACCTGCGGCTGGCCTGGTCCGTCGACGCCGCTGCGCGGGCCGCGCTGGAAGCGGAGATCTTCGGCAAGCACGTGCTGATCACCGACCACGACGACTGGCCCGCCGCCGAGGTCATCGCCGGCTACCGGTCCCAGTCCGAGGCCGAGTTCTCCTTCCGGCAGATGAAAGACCCGCACGTGGTGTCGTTCTCCCCGATGTTCCACTGGACCGAGCACAACATCCACGTCCACGTGTTCACCTGCGTCCTGGCGCTGCAGGTCGCCCACCTGATGCGCCTGCAAGCCGAGCGCGCCGGGTTGCGCATGTCCGTGCGCGAGCTGCTGCGCCAGCTCGCCGGGATCGGTGAGACCGTCCTGATCTACCCCGCAGAACGCGGCCGGCCCAAGGCACGCCGGATGCTCACCCAGACCACCGCCACCCAGGACAAGCTCACCGAGGCCTTCCAGCTCGACCGCTACGCACCAGCAGTTAGGTCATAGGCGCCAGCGGCCCCGCAAACCCATCCCGACCAGCCAGAACACCCTAGCGAGGAGCATGATCATGGAAATCGGGCTAGGGCCTGGCGCAGGTCGTCGAGCAGGTCGTCGCAATCCTCGATGCCGACCGACAGCCTGATCAGGTCGCCGGGCACCTCCAGGGGCGAGCCGGTGACCGAGGCGTGCGTCATCCGTGCGGGGTGCTCGATCAGCGACTCCACCCCGCCGAGCGACTCGCCCAGGGTGAACAGCCGGGTCCGGCCGCAGGCCCGCACCGCGGCCTCCTCGCCGGCCACCAGCCGGAACGACACCATGCCGCCGAAGCCCCGCATCTGCTCCTGCGCGGTCTTGTGGCCAGGATGCGAGGGCAGGCCGGGGTAGAGGACCTCGGACACCCCCGGGTGCTCGGCCAGCATCTGCGCAACCCGTGCCGCGTTCCTGCAGTGCCGGTCCATCCGCGCCGCCAGCGTCTTGACACCGCGCAGCGTCAGCCACGAGTCGAACGGGCCGGCCACGCCCCCGGTCGCGTTCTGGGTGAAGGCGAGCCGCTCGGCGAGCCCGGGGTCGGCGACCACCAGGGCCCCGCCGACCACATCGGAGTGCCCGCCCAGGTACTTGGTGGTCGAGTGCACCACCACGTCGGCTCCCAGCGTCAGCGGCTGCTGCAGGTACGGCGAAGCGAACGTGTTGTCCACCACGAGCAGCGCACCGGCCTCGTGTGCCGCCCCGGCCAGGGCGCGGATGTCGGCGATGCCGAGCAGCGGGTTCGTCGGCGTCTCGGCCCACACCACGGCGGCCTTCGTGGCGGCGAGCTTCGCGCGCACGGCCGCCACGTCCGAGATCGGGATCACGTCGTGGCTCAGTCCCCAGCCCGCGAACACCCGCGCGAACAACCGGTACGTCCCGCCGTACGCGTCGTCCGGGACCAGCACATGGTCGCCCGGCGAGCAGACCGTCCTGAGCAGGCAGTCCTCGGCGGCCATGCCGGAGGAGAAGGCGAGCCCCCGGGCGCCGCCCTCGAGCGCGGCCAGGCACTGCTCCAGCGCCGTCCTGGTCGGGTTGGCGGAGCGGGAGTACTCGTAACCGCCGCGCAGCCCGCCCACCCCGTCCTGCTTATAGGTGGACACCTGGTAGATGGGCGGCACCACCGCCCCGGTGACCGGATCGGGCTCCTGGCCCGCGTGGATGGCCAGGGTCTCGAAGCCGTCCTGGTAGGTCACGACAGCATCCCTTTCGTAGGCATCAGGTGTTGGCGGCGAGGAAGGTCAGCACGTCCTGCCGGGTGAGCAGCCCGGTCGGCTTCCCGTTCACGTGCACGAGCGCCGCGCCGGCTTTCTCCAGCGCGAGGACCGCCCGGGAGACCGGCTCGCCCAGGCCGACGGTCGGCAGCGGCGGCGACATGTGCCCGCCGACCGGGTCGGACGGCTTGGCCCGGCCGGCTACCAGGGCGTCGAGCAGGTCGCGCTCCACCACAGACCCGATCACCTCGGCGGCCATCACCGGCGGCTCTTCCTTTACCACGGGCAGCTGGGACACGTCGTACTCGCGCAGCAGCGCGACGGCCGCGCCGACGTTCTCCTCCGGGTGGACGTGGACGAACTCGGGCAGGCTGCGCCCCTTCCTCGCCATGACGTCGGCCACCAGGGGCTCGGTGGTCTGCTCGGAGAGGAAGCCGTAGTCGGCCATCCACTCGTCGTTGAAGATCTTGGACAGGTAGCCGCGGCCGCCGTCGGGCAGCAGCACGACGATCACCGCGTCCGGGCCTGCCGTCTCGGCCACCCGCAGCGCGGCCGCGACCGCCAGCCCGGACGAGCCGCCGGTGAGCAGCGCTTCCTCCCGGGCCAGCCGCCTGGTCATGCCGAACGACCCGGCGTCGCTGATCGCGATGATCTCATCGCACACCGACGGGTCGTAGGTGGCGGGCCAGATGTCCTCGCCGACGCCCTCGACCAGGTACGGGCGCCCGGACCCGCCCGAGTAGACCGAGCCTTCCGGGTCGGCGCCGATCACCCGCACCGCGCCGCCCGACACCTCTTTCAGGTACCGGCCGGCGCCCGTGATGGTGCCCCCGGTGCCGATGCCGGCCACGAAATGGGTCACCGTCCCGTCCGTCTGCGCCCAGATCTCCGGGCCGGTGGTGGCGTGGTGCGAGGCCGGGTTCTCCTGGTTGGCGTACTGGTCGGGCTGCCAGCCGCCCGGTATCTCGCCGACCAGCCTGCGCGCCACGCTGTAGTAGGAGTCCGGGTGATCGGGCGCGACCGTCCCTGGACACACCACGACCTCGGCACCGTACGCGCGCAGCACGGCGATCTTGTCCTGCGCCACCTTGTCCGGGCAGACGAAGACGCACCGGTAGCCGCGCTCGGCCGCGACGATGGCCAGCCCGACCCCGGTGTTGCCCGAGGTGGGTTCCACGATCGTGCCACCCGGCCGCAGGTCGCCGCTCTTCTCGGCGGCTGCCACCATGCGCAGCGCGATGCGGTCCTTGACCGATCCGCCCGGGTTGAAGTACTCGACCTTGGCCAGCACGTTGGCTCCGGGGATTCCCCGGGTCACCGACCGCAGCCGGACCAGCGGGGTATTGCCCACCAGCGCGCTCAGCGAATCATGAACCTGCATGCAGCGACGCTATCCGACGCTGATCACTACCCGCGGGTAGCCCTCGTCACGGCCAGGGGCTAATTTGGAAGAACCCGATGCGAGGAGGCCGGACCATGCCCGAAGCAGTGATCGTCGCCACCGCCCGGTCGCCCATCGGCCGTGCGGGCAAGGGCTCGCTCGCGAGCATCCGCCCGGACGACCTGGCCGTGCAGATGGTGACCGCTGCCCTGGCGAAGGTGCCGCAGCTCGATCCCGCCGACGTGGGCGACCTGATCCTCGGCTGCGGGCTACCCGGCGGCGAGCAGGGCTTCAACATGGCACGCGTGGTGGCGGTGCTGCTCGGCCACGATCACCTGCCCGGCACGACCGTCAACCGGTACTGCTCATCGTCGCTGCAGACGACCCGGATGGCCTTCCACGCGATCAAGGCCGGCGAGGGGGACGTGTATATCTCGGCCGGGGTGGAGTGCGTGAGCAGGCTCGCCAAGGGCAGCAGCGACTCCTGGCCCGACACGCATAACCAGGCTTTCTCCGACGCCCGGCTGCGCACCGAGCGGATCGCGGCCGGCGAGGCCGGGGCCTGGCGTGATCCCCGCGAGGACGGGCTGGTGCCCGACATCTACCTCGCGATGGGCCAGACCGCGGAGAACGTGGCCGAGTTGCGCGGCGTCTCCCGCGAGCAGCAGGACGAGTTCGGGGTGCGCTCGCAGAACCTGGCCGAGAAGGCCATCGCCAACGGCTTCTGGCAGCGTGAGATAGCCCCCGTTACCCTGCCGGACGGTTCCGTGGTCAGCGCCGACGACGGACCCAGGCCAGGGACCACGATGGAGAAGGTCGCCGCGCTGAAGCCGGTGTTCCGCCCGGACGGCACCGTCACCGCGGGGAACTGCTGCCCGCTCAACGACGGGGCCGCGGCGGTCATCGTGATGAGCGACGTCAAGGCGGCCGAGCTCGGGATCACGCCGCTGGCGCGGATCGTGTCCTCCGGGGTGACCGCGCTGTCCCCGGAGATCATGGGGCTGGGGCCGGTGGAGGCGTCCAGGCAGGCGCTGGCCCGGGCCGGGATGGCCATCGCCGACATCGACCTGGTGGAGATCAACGAGGCGTTCGCGGCCCAGGTCATCCCGTCGTACACCGACCTCGGGGTGGACCTGGCCAAGCTCAACGTGAACGGCGGCGCGATCGCGGTCGGCCATCCGTTCGGCATGACCGGAGCGCGCATCACCACCACCTTGCTGAACAGCCTGCAGTTCCACGACGCCGCTTTGGGCCTGGAGACCATGTGCGTGGGCGGTGGCCAGGGCATGGCGATGATCTTCGAGCGGCTCAGCTGACATCCGGCTCCGTTAACTTTCCGGTCACCGGGGGGTTGTCAGGCGGCCTGTGATGAGGCACTCTCAGCACAAGAGGAGCTTCCATGGAGGTGCCAGTTGTCACTGACCCACTCACCGAATCTGCACAGTAGTCTCATCGCGCGCATTCCGGTCACAACCGGCCGCACCCTCGCTGAGTGGTTCCATCGGATCGAAGCTGGCCCCGCGTTCCTCCGCCGCGAAGAACAAGCCCACTGGCTGGCCGACGACGCCGGCATCTCCTGCGGCTACGCCTACGCGATCGTGCACGAGTACGAGATGCGCCGGCGCCTCCGCCTCAACGGAGCCTGACCGGCTCACCCCGCCACGCCACGCGCCGGCTCCGCCCGGCGCGGTTACGGCATGGCCGTCACCTCGCGCCCGGGCTCGCCTGGCTCCGGGCCGAACGGGCGGCGTCAACCGCACCCGTTCGGTCATGTAGGCACTCGCCTGCCCGGACCGGTGCGGTCCGTGATTTGAACAGTCGTACCTACATTCATGAGACGACCTGGATCGGCGCAGCAGCGCGCAGGCCCGGGCCGCCCGGCTGCATAATGCTTACGGTATACAGAGACAGATATGTCGGGATTTAGCCGCACAAATATTACTACGCAGGCATAGCGGACATTTACGTCCGGCCCTTGGGCCGATCTCAGGGGTTATTGTTTCCGCTGAGGCTGCATTGACAATTGAGAGTTGCCGTGTGCGGCAGCGCGTCGTCAATGAGTACCCCCGGTCGGAGTCGAACCGACACTGGGGACCCTTTTAGGGGGCCGGCCTCTTCCCTTGGGCTACGGGGGCGGATTCATAATACCGCCCGCACAATTGCCTAACCGAGAAGTAGCAAAGACCTCTTGCATTATTTTTAGCATCAGCCGCGTTTACTGCATACAAATTGCGGAGTGTAGTTAATTACAAGATCGACATTAACTCTAAGTAACCGGACGGTCAGTTTCCGCGTCGGCCCAGTCCCGGAAGGCCTGGGCGCGGACGAAAATGGCGTCCAGCATGGCCGGGGTGACGCGTCCGGTGAATGTGTTCTGCTGACTTGGGTGATAACAGCCGATGAGCAGCACTTCGCCCGGTGCCTGCGGATTGTTCAGCCGGACCTCGGCGCCGTGACCGAACCTCGGCCGCGGCCGAGGGAGCGCGAATCCGCACTGGCCCAGCACTGGCCATATCGCCTGCCAGGAAAATCCGCCCAAGCAAACGATTACTCGCAGGTCAGCGGCCATTAGGCGAAGTTCGGCGGAAAGCCAGGGCGCGCACGCGTCCCGTTCCGCGGGTTCTGGCTTATTGTCCGGCGGGGCGCAGCGGACCGCGGCGGCCATCCGGGCGCCGAGCAGGCGCTGCCCGTCACCCATGGCCACGCTGGTCGGCTTTTCCGCCCAGCCGCACCGGTACAGCGAGGCGAAGAGGAAATCCCCGCTGCGGTCACCGGTGAAGATCCGGCCGGTGCGGTTTCCGCCGTGCGCCGCGGGCGCGAGGCCCACGATCAGCAGTCGCGGCCGGGCGGCCCCCCAGCCCGGAATGGGCCGGCCCCAGTAGGGCACGTTGCGGAACGAACGGCGGCGCACGACGGCCACCTCCTCGCGCCAGGCCACGAGGCGCGGGCAGGCGCGGCAGACCGACTCGCGCGCGACGAGTTCGTCCAGCGTGCCCGCTCCGGCGGCCAGGTCCGCCACCTCGGCCGCGCTGCCCGCGACCGGCGTGCCCGGACCGGCGGGATCACCAGGCCAGCCGCCCGGCGGGATCAGCCGGGCCGCCTCCTCGGCTCCCTCCGCGCCCACCAGGGTCCTCAGCCGCGCGCCCCGGCCAGCGACCAGGCCATCCCGTCCAGGATGTCGTGCTCGCTCACCAGGACCTCGGCGAAGCCGAACCGCCGCATGAGGCGGTCGAGGATGAGGGCGCCGCCGCCGATCACGTCGGCGCGCCCCGGGTGCATCACGCCGATGGCGGCGCGCTCGGCCCGCGTCTGGGCCAGCAGGCCGCGGGTCACGGCGTGCACGTCAGCCGCGGCTACCCGGGCGTGATGGATCCTGCTGGCGTCGTAGGCGGGCAGGCCCATCGCCATGGCCGCGACCGTGGTCACCGAGCCGGCCAGGCCGATCAGCGTCCTGGCCCGGCGGGCCGGCACCGCGGCCGCCACCTCCTCCAGCGCCGCGTCGATGTCCGCGGCGGCCGCCGCCACCTCCCGGTCCGCCGGGGGGTCACCGTGCAGGTGCCGCTCGGTCATCCGGACGCAGCCGATGTTGACCGAGATGGCCCAGGGCCAGGGGGGTTTGGGGGGGCGGGAAGCCCCCCCAAGATCAGGGGGGGTCTGGGGGGGATCGTCCCCCCGGGGCAAACCGTCCCCCCGGGGCAAGCCGAGCACGAACTCGGTCGAGCCGCCGCCGATGTCGGCGACCAGGAACGGCCCCTGATCAGGACCGGCGGCGAGTTCCGCGGTCGCCCCGGTGAACGACAGCACCGCCTCCTCGTCCCCCGTGAGGACCTCGGGCCCGACGCCGAGCACCTCCTTGACCATGCGGACGAACTCGGCCGCGTTAGCGGCGTCCCTGGTGGCGCTGGTCGCCACCATCCGCACCGCCAGCGCGCCCGAGCGGGCGATGATGTCCGCGTAGTCGCGCAGCACGGCCATGGTCCTGGCGAGCGCCTCGGGCGCGAGCCGCCCGGTCTGGTCCACCCCCTGACCGAGCCGGACGATCTCCATCCGCCTGGTCACGTCGGTCAGCTCGGCCCGGCCGGGATCAACGTCGGCCAGCAGCAGGCGCAGCGAGTTCGTTCCGCAGTCCACGGCGGCCACCCGGCAGGTCACGACCCGTCTCCCTGGACACGGTGCTTGTCAACACAGGGCCCGTCAACGCAGGGCCCGTCAACGCAGTGCTCGTCAACGCAGTGCTCGTCAACACAGGGCTCGGCAACACAGGGCCCGGCAACACAGGGCCCGGGCAGCCACCAGGCACCGACGGCGTCGAGCGCTTCGCGCCCGAATGGGTTCACGCCGACCGCGGCGAGCTCGTGGGCGACCAGCGCATGCAGGCACTTTACCCGCTCGGGCATGCCCCCGGCCGACTGAGTACCTGGCGGAAGCGGCTGGACGCCCGCGGTGCGGGCGGCCATCTCGCGCCGCGCGAGGTAGTCGCGATGCGCCGCTTCATAGCGGCGCCGCAACCCGTCGTCGGCCAGCCGCGCGGTCATGTCCCGCATCAGCCCGGCCGCCTCCAGCTTGCTGACGGCCGCGGCCGCCCGCGGGCAGGTCAGGTAGTAGAGGGTGGGAAACGGGCTCCCGTCCGGCAGCCTCGGCGCCGTCTCGGCGACATCGGGCAGCCCGCACGGGCACCGGTGCGCCACGCCGAGCAGCCCGCGCGGCGCGCGGCCGAGCTGGGCGGCGATGACCGCCGTGTCCCGCGCCGCGGTCACCTCGCCGCGCTCTCCGGGTTCGCGTCCGCCTGCTGGACCGACCGCCACAGCTTGTCGTACCAGGGTGCCCGTCCCGGCTTGGCCGCCTGGGCCGTGCCGACCCGCGGCTGGCCCCCCTCCACGATGTAGCAGCGCGTGCCGGGGAAACACATGTCGAGCTCCTGCCGGGCCAGTTGCTCGATATAGGACGGGCGCGACAGCCTGGCCTGCTGGGCTTGCAGGCTCTTCACCTGGGACAGCATGGACTGCTGCTGAGCGACAAGCGCGTCGATCTGCTGCCGCTGGTTCACGTATTCCCGTATCGGGTACGCAAGGCTCAGCGCTATCGCGCAGATCACCACCGCAAGCACCGCGGCCCGGCCGGTGAGCCGGGTGGCGCGGGGAGCGGCGGGCGGCGACATCAGCCCTCGGGCGTCCGCGCCCCGAACCGGGGATAGGCGCCGGCGCCCGCGTAGGTCGCCGCGTCGCCGAGCAGTTCCTCGATCCTGAGCAGCTGGTTGTACTTTGCCACGCGCTCGCCGCGGGCGGGCGCGCCGGTCTTGATCTGGCCGCAGTTGGTGGCGACGGCCAGGTCGGAGATCGTGGTGTCGTCGGTCTCGCCGGAGCGGTGGCTGATCACGCAGCTGAACCCGGCCCGGTGCGCCAGGCTCACCGCGTCCAGGGTCTCGGTCACCGAGCCGATCTGGTTCAGCTTGACCAGCAGCGAGTTCGCCGAACGCTCGGCGATGCCGCGGCGGAGCCGCTCGGAGTTGGTGACGAAGAGATCGTCCCCTACCACCTGGACCCGATCGCCGACGGTCGCGGTGAGCTCCCGCCAGCCCGCCCAGTCCTCCTCGGCCAGCGGGTCCTCGATGGAGACGACCGGGTAGGCGTCGAGCCACTCGGCGTAGATGCCCGCCATCTCCGCGGACGTCCGCAGCTTGCCCTCGAAGTTATACGCGCCGTCGGCGTAGAACTCCGAGGCGGCCGCGTCCACCGCCAGCGCGACGTCCTGGCCCGGCGTGAAACCGGCCTTGCCGATCGCCTCGACGATCAGGTCGAGCGCGGCCCGGTTGTGCTCCAGGTCAGGCGCGAACCCGCCCTCGTCGCCGACGCCAGTGGACAGGCCTCGCTGCTTGATCACCGACTTCAGCGCGTGGTACACCTCGGCTCCCCAGCGCAGCGCGTCGGAGAAGGTCGCGGCGCCGATCGGGGTGATCATGAACTCCTGGATGTCCACGTTGTTGTCGGCGTGCGCGCCGCCGTTCAGGATGTTCATCTGCGGGACCGGCAGCACGTGCGCGTTGGGCCCGCCGAGATACCGGAACAGCGGCAGGCCGCTGGAATCCGCGGCGGCCCGGGCGACGGCCATGCTGACGCCGACAATGGCGTTCGCGCCGAGCCTGGACTTGCCCGGCGTCCGGTCCAGGTCGATCAGCGCCTGGTCCACCAGCCGCTGGTCGTCGGCCTCGTGGCCGAGCAGTTCCGGCTGGATCTCGTCGATGACGCCCTGGACCGCCCCGGTCACCCCCTTGCCGCCGTATTCCGAGCCGCCGTCCCTGAGCTCGACCGCCTCGAACGCTCCGGTCGACGCCCCGCTCGGCACCCCTGCCCGGCCCACGGTCCCGTCGTCCAGCGCTACCTCGACCTCGAGGGTCGGGTTACCGCGGGAATCCAGGATCTGCCTGGCATGGATCGCTTCTATGGAGGCCACCGCCGGCTCCTTGCCTATAGCTTGTCTCACATGTCCGGATGGGCCGAGCGCAAGCTCGCCCAGTGTGAGCCTAGTAGAGCCCAGCGCCCTCCGGACGCCGGCCACGCCGTTAGCCGGCGGCGTGATCGTCGATGGCCTCGAGGATCCGGCGGTGATCGGCCCCGAGCGAGGCGCTGTGCCGGTGAGCCATCGCCGCGGACCGGGTGAGCGCCTTGCGCGGCGCGGCCCGCAGCGTGCAGTCGAGCAGCGACCAGGACAGCTCGTTCAGCGCATAGCGCACGGTAGCCGGGTCCCGCGTCCGGTCGCAGACCTCGGCCAGCGCGGTCAGCAGCTTCACCGCCCTCGGTTCCGGCGCCATGTCGACCCGGAAGGAATCCACCATCGGGCACGGCGAGCCGACGACCGCGCCGGTCTCGAACGCGTTGAGCAGCGGGCTCACGTCGCCCGCCGTCACTGGGTCGTAGAGCCCGGGGAACGGGATCTCCTCGTACCCCTGGTCGTAGCCGCTGACGTAGACGGGTACCGGCGAGCCAGACCGCGCCAGCACGTCGAGCGCGAGGTCCATCAGGCTGACCGGCCAGCCGAGATCGCTGATGGCGAGGACACGGAACTCCCCCCGCGCGGCGCCGAGGCAGGCCAGCAGGAGCAGCTGCGCCGACTCCAGGGCGGACTGCACGTAGAACGCGATGTCCGGGCTGTGCAGCCTGATCACGCCGTCTTCTGCTTCATCCGCCCAGCTCAGCAACCGCTCATAGATGATCGAGTTGTCCAGGACATGGGTGAACCGGCCGGCCGAGATCAGCATTCCGCTGGCGGCGGCAACCTCCGACGCGACCCACTCCGCGGCCCGCTTGGACGCGGTGTACATGTCCGGCGAGTACGGCCGCAGGGCCTTGCCCGTCGAGGCGCACACCACCTGCGGGACGCCGGCCTCCGCAGCGGCGGTCAGCACGGTACGCGTCCCCAGCACGTTGGTGGACACCGTGCGGTGCACCTCCACCTCGGCCCGCCCCGGGTCACGCTGCGCGGCGACGTGGAACATCAGATCGGGCCGGATCTCGCCGATAAGCCCGTCCATGGCGGCACGGTCCCTGACGTCGGCCCGCCGGTACTCCGCGCCGGGAGGCGCGGGCCACCTGTCCGCGGCGCCGCGGCTCACACTGACCAGGCGGCCAGGACATCGCGCCGCGAGCTGGGACATCAGCGCCGAGCCGATACAGCCCGTCCCGCCGGTCACCAGCACGGTGACATCTCGCAGCCGGTCCGCGAGCTCCGCCTCGGGCAAGCACAGCCCGCGCTCGGCGATCGCCAGGAAGCGCGCGTGCTCCTCGGCGGCACCGGTCTTGGCCGCGATGAGCGCCCGGGTCAGCTCTCGCAGTTTCGCCAGGATGTCGTCGCCGAGGCGCCCCTGCCCAGGCGGCGCGACCGCACGCATGTTGCTGATGATCGCCGAAACATCCTCCACCCCATAACCTCCGCCCGAAACGGCTAGGTTACAACCCGTGATCACACGTGCCAGCATCCCCCAGCCCTGCCCTGCCCCGCAGGCCGGGCATCCAGCTTCACTCGAGCCTCGTAGCCTCCCACGGTTATCCCCGATCACAGGGACGACCTGCTGTCAGCGGACGGAGCGTCAGGCTCCACCGGCAGCCGCGATGCGCAGGCGCTGACGCAGCCAGTCCGCCGGCCTGGGCGAGTCGCCCGCTCGGCTCATCCCGCCCGGCGCCGACGTGACGCAACCGCTGCCGGTCAGCGGGCTGCGGGCCGAAGAGCCGCGGTCGTCAGGCTCCGGTCAGCACCCGGCGGCACGGACCGAGATGCTGCGGGTGCTTCCGCGCAGTGCGACAGCGGCCGTTCAGCCCGAGGCCCTGACTCCCCCCGAAGCCGACGTTGCCCCGGCCCGGCCCCGGCGCCGGCCGGGCCGGTGCTACCGGTGCCGCCGCGCGACGACGAGAAGTTCCGGTACGTGCGGCGCAACGCCTGGATCCTCACGCTGTTCTCGGTGGCCAGTTTCCCGCTGCTGCTGTTCAGCCAGGTCCGGCTGATAACCCAGTACCACTGGTTCTGGATCTACAGCCCCTGCATCCTGCTGGCCGCGCTGTCCTCGCGCTGCCGCTGCTCACCGACGGGCTGAGCCGCGGCTTCCGCTTCGACGATCACCGGCGGCTGGTGGATTCGTGGCGGCCGGAGTCGTACCCGTCGGTGGACGTGTTCCTGCCGGTGTGCGGAGAGCCGGCCGACGTACTCAGGAACACCTGGAAGTACCTCGCGGCGATGAGCGAGTACTACCAGGGGACGGTCACGCCGTACGTGCTGGACGACTCCCACAGCCCGGACCTGAAGCAGATGGCCAGGGAGTTCGGGTTCGCGTACGCGACGCGCCCGAACCGGGGCTGGTTCAAGAAGTCAGGGAACCTGTGGTTCGGGTTCCAGGTGTCCTGCGGGGATTTCATCCTGCTGCTCGACGCGGACTTCGCGCCCCGGCACGACCTGCTGAACGAGGCGCTGCCGTACATGGACGCCTACCCGGACACCGGTATCGTGCAGACCCCGCAGTTCTTCCGGATCGCCGATGATCAGACCTGGGTCGAGCGCGGCGCCGGCGCAGTGCAGGAGCTGTTCTACTGGTCGATCCAGACCGCCCGGGCGCGCAAGGGCGGGTCGATCTGCGTGGTGTGCCGGCGCGAGGCCTTGCAGGACAACCTGGGGATGACGCTGGCCGAGCACTCCGAGGACGTGCTGACCGGGTTCGACCTGAACAGCAAAGGCTGGCGGCTGCGCTACATCCCGGTCGCGCTGTCCACCGGGAACTGCCCGGACAACGTGCTGGCGTTCCTGAACCAGCAGTACCGCTGGTGCTCCGGGACGGTGGGCCTGCTGTTAAGCCTCTCCGATATCCGACAAGTCCTAGCGCCGGTTCCGACCCGATCGCCGCCTTCACACCGGGTCCCTTGGACAGCCCAGCCGGGCTACCCATGATGACCTTCGGGAAACGGCTGCACCGGCGACTCAGGCAGGCTCGGCGCGCCCAGTCGCGCTAGGATCGGCGCGGGGAGGTGGTCCCGGCGGACCAGTAGAGCCTCGCGCCGGGGAGTTCTATGAAAGTTGATCGGGTTCCGCGCATCGATGGTGCCATGCTCTTCCGGCCTACGCCACATGTGGACGAGCGCGGGTTCTTCTCCCGCACCTTCGACCGGGAAGTCATGCGGTCAGCCGGAATCGACCCGGCCTTTGACCAGGACAGCCTCTCCCGCTCACGCCGCGGGGTCATCCGCGGCATGCACGTACGGAAGGGGGCCGGCGAGGCCAAGCTGGTCCGCTGCTCAAACGGCGCGATCTTCGATGTCATCGTGGATCTGCGCCCTGGATCGCCGACCTACCGCAACTGGGAAAGCTTCGAGCTGCGTGACGATGAGCAGGTTTCGCTCTATGTTCCGGCCGGCTGCGCGCATGGCTTCCAAGCGCTCACCGATCCGGCCGACGTGTCCTACCGGATCGACCGCCCGCACGACCCGTCGGAGGACGTATCGATCGCGTTCGACGACCCCGACCTGGCTATTCCCTGGCCGCTCCCGGCCTCCGTCATGTCGGGTCGGGACCGGGAAGCGGCATCTCTCGCCGTCGCGGTCAAGCTCATGACCGAAGCGGGCTAGCAGTTCCGGTACAAGACCAGCGCCTTAAAGAGCGCACCCCACTCGTAGGCGACCTGATAAGGCCAGTCGCCCAGCGGCAGTGACCCGGCGACCGCGTAGACCGGGCCGTCGAAGCAGCGGCCCACGAGGATGCGGGCTCGGGTGTCCTGTGCTCGCGTGGTTACCAGGACCACCGAGGTCCAGTGGTACTTCTTCGCGAGCCGCCCGGCGAACTCCGCTTCTCCCCTGGTGTTCCCCGGGTACGGGTCGAAGCAGATGAGTTTCACCCCCGGCGTCGGGGGCGGGCACTGCCCCCCATACCCGTGCTGGCCCTGCGAGATGACGAGCAGCGGCGCCCGGTGCTCACGGGCGAGCCGCTTGGCCACGGGCAGCCGGTCACCCGGGCCGGCCAGCAACACGATCGCGCTGACGCGAGCCGACATGCCCAGGGCCGGCCAGACGAACAGCCGCGCCGTAACCAGGACGAAGGCCAGCACCAGAGCCGCCGCGGCGGCTAGTGCCCGCCGCCGGAGCGAAGGACCGCGGCGTCGCCAGGGCCGTCCGCGAGCGGCCCTGGACCTAATCGGCGAGCCGGGCTCGTCCGCTCCGGGACCGCGGCGCGGGGTAACCGCTTGATCTCCGTCACTAGGCGTTGTGCCCTGGCGGGCTGCTTGCGCCGGACCGGCTGGACCGGACGCGACCCACGGCCGCTCGTCCGGTCGAGCGACTCCGGGTCGGCCACAAAGATACCGGTAACCTCGCGGCCGTCGGCCGCCGCGGCCACGGCCGTCATGGCCAACTGCTCGGCCGTCGCCGCCGCCGCAGACACCCCGATCACGGTCGCGGTCGTTCGCAGCGTGTCGGGAATCACCGGCGCCTGGCTATCCACCACCGCCACGACGACCGTCAATGTGGTGTTGGGCTGCCTGTCGTCGTCCCCGTCATCAGAAACGGCGATCCGCAGCAAAGCCGACCGCTTCGATGATGCGGCCGACGGCACGACGCAGGCGGTGTGCAGCGCCGCTACGACGTCCATGTCCTGCTGCGGGCCGATCACGAGCGCGGTGGGGATGCCGTGGGTCGCGGCGAAGACGGCGAGCTGGGGCCCCAGGGCGAGAGCTCTGGGGTCGCAGGAGAGCGACAGCACGGTGACCGAGAAGCTGCCGCTGTCGCCGTTGTACAGGGGATGGGTGTGGTCGGCCATCCCTAGCTGCTGCAGGGCCATGCGCAGCTGCCAGGCGTCCACGGCGGCCGGCTTGTAGTTCTCCAGGAGCATCGTCCAGCTCGCCGCGTCGGACGGGTGCTGAACCGGGATCGAGGCGAGGACGGGGATCCCTAGCGAATTCGCTATGTCGTCCCGCTCCCTCAGCCGCAGGTCCCTGCGGCCGATCACCAGGGCCACGAGGACCCCGATCAGCGCACCCGCCAGCAGGCCGATCAAGCCGTAGTTGATCAGGGCCGACAGCCGCGAGTCCGTCGCGTAGCTGGCCCGCGCGAGTATCCGCGCCTGCACGTGCCCGACGGGGCTGAACCGGGGGGTGACGGCGGCGATGTAGCTGCTGGCCACGGCGTTCGCGGTGTTCTCGGCTTCGGCCGCGGTCTTGCCCTTCGCGGTAACCGAGATGACGTACGACGTGAGGCTCTTGATGCGGACGTCGCTGCGCAGCTCCGTGACCAACCGCGGCGGGCTGACGTGCGGCAGGGCGGCTCCGAGCACCGGATCACTGTTCGCGATCACCACCTGGGTGGCCATGCTCGGCGCGGAGCTGGGCAGCAAGACCAGCGCGGTACTGGTAACCATGGGCGGCTTGACCACGGTGTAGGCACCGCCCAGGAGCAGGCCGAGCGCCGCCATGATACCGATGAGGAGCTTGTGCCGCCGCGCGGCCTGGACTGGTCTGCGCAGATCCAGCACCTGCTGGCTCATCTAGCCTCCACTTGAATGCCCGGAGATGTGCCTGGGAGGACGTCCGATGCGCACCATGATACGGCGCGCTGGGACCTGCCTGAACTCGGCGATTCGCTGGTTTCGAAGAACTCCAGCCTGGTGGCGAGGGGTGCGCCGGGCTCGCAGCGTCCGCTGCCGACTAGGCTGAACGAGGGCACCCGGCGCCCGAACCCCGGCGAGTACCAGCCGAGGATGGGATCGTCATCCCCCCGGTGCAGGCTCCAGCGGAGCCCGGCCGGCAGCTCGAGCCGCGCGGCGCCAGGAATTAGCGCATCCGGCCAGCTCAGGATGGCATACACTCCGTCGACTTCCACCTGCACGTCGGGACCGAGATGGAAGGCAAGGCGGATGTCGTAACTGCCGCCCTCGATCTCGTCGATGATGTCAATGCTGCGTGAGGCCCGGTCCAGCAGGACGGAGCGGCGGTGCAGGGCGGGCGGAGCCAGCGAGGCGTAGCCGTCGTGCTCGGCGGTCCACCTGGCGATGTCGCCGTCGTCCATGACCTCGATCTCGCGGGTACGAGCATGGCGCACCCACAGGAACGGCCCACCCTCCCTGGACTGATTCTGGCCGCAGAGCTCGGCGGTGTTGTGCGCGATCGTCGAGCGGAAGTACGAGCGCCAGGCGCGCTCTCCGTGATAGCAGTACGTGCCGGGGTCGGCGAGGATGTCCACCCCCGCGTAGCGGACCTCCACCGACAGGGCGTCGGCGTGGGCGTGCGCGGCGATGCTGAGGAACCCGTGTGGTCCTCCGTCACACCGGCACCAGATCTCGTTCTCGCCGGTGGTCCGGAGCAGCGTGGTGCCCGCGTCGGGGAAGCGTGACGGGCGCCGGCCGGGCCGGCCTCCGACCAGCCGCACCGGACCGGCGAGCGCGGCGACGATCGAGCTGCCCGCGTCCGCGGGCGGCCTGGGCCACCAGTCGAGCCTTCCGATCAGCGCATCGGCGAGCGCGAGCAGCGACGGCCACCGGTTCGGCACGGGGGTGTCGAGCAGCAGGGCGCAGCCCTCGTCGGAGTCCCCCTGCCGGGGCGGCCGCAGGCGCTCGTCGAGCAGCGCCGCCGCGCTATCCGCCATCGCACCCAGCCGTTCCCAGGTGGCGTTGCTGAGCGGGTGGCCGCTTACTCCCGCTTCCACCGCGGCGAGGAAGCCGAGTTCGGCCACGAAGCACTGGTAGTCGGAGGCAAGCTCGCGGTTGATGCCGGACGGGAAGGTGTTGCGGATGAGCTCTCGCTCGAGCAGTTGCGCGGACTTGCGCCGCCAGTTCTCGCTTTGCGGGAACCACGGGAAGGCGCAGCTGGCCACCAGCAGCCCGGCCGCCTCGGCGATCAAGTGGTTATTGGCCGAGGAACCACGGCTGGGGAACGCGGCGAGATACTGCTGATGCCAGTGGATCTGCCGCAGGGCGAGCGCGTCCCGCTCGAACAGGTCGGCCACGCCAGGCCAGTCATCGAGCAGGCGCCGGATCCAGGCCAGACTGATCAGGCGGACGCCGAGCTCGATACCGCTAGTCCAGTGCACGCCGGACAGGAAGGGGTTCTCCCGCCACCAGGAGCGGAGGTGCTCGGCCACCCGGCTGGCGTACCTATCGTCCCCAGTGAGGAACCAGGCGGTGGCCAGCAGCGTGAGGTGCTGCAGCCGGGAGATCTCCCAGACCTGCTTGACGTTGCCGACCTCTTCTTCCGAGCGGTGGTTGACCCGGAAGGCGTAGCAGCCGGGATCGGAGCGGCGGTTCGTCACCGGGTCGCGGAACCAGTCGGGCCGGACCATATCGGTCCGCACCACGCCCAGGGCCTCCCACTCCCCCTCGAGCAGCCGATCCGCGCAGGCCACGATGGCAGCTCGGGCCTCGGCGGGAACCCGCGCGGCGGTGCCCGGCGGCAGGACAGCGGTGAACCTGCGGTCGCCGCCCGGCGGCGGGGTGATGGCCGCGAGGTCGTCCCTGGTCAGCTGCCGGCTGGCCCACGCCGCCCGGAACACCTGGTCACGTGCGCGCGTGGCGATCTCGCTGGGCGACATCCGGGCCAGCCGACGCGCGTACCAGCCCAGTCGTGATGATGTTGCGTTCACACGTGCTCCGGCCGGCCACTCAGCAGGCTCTCGCCCACGGCGATCGTCGCCTTGGTCGTGGCGATCAGGGATTCGATGGAGATGGGTATTGGCGTGCCGGCCAGGACCGCCTCGACGAACCGGGTCAGCTCGGCCTGCTGGCCCTTGTCCTGGCCGCCCCGGGACCGCGTGGCGCTCTCCTTCCGCCCGCTCCAGACCGTCGCTTTCCTGAAGTTGTCCAGGCGCGCGCTGCGGCCGCCGGCCGCGGCGTCGAGAGTCTCCTTCTGGTAGCGCGGATTGCCGCCCGTGACGTAGGTGACGGCACCGCTCGAGCCGTTCTGGAACCGCACGGTGACCTGCACATCGTCCTTCTCGGGGCCCTTGGCGGCGTAAATCTCCTCGGGCATGCTCCCGGCCCACCAGCTGAGGGTGTCGATGAAGTGACCGCCTTCGCCGACGAACCGTGATCCTTCCAGGGCGTCGTTCGTATACCAGCTGTCGGCGGCCAGCGGGCCCGCGTTGACCAGGTAGCGCGTGACCGAGTTCGAGCTGGGGGGCCCGAACTCGGCCTTCATCTGCGCGAGCAGGGGCGCGAAGCGCCGGTTGAACCCCACCATCAGCCGGTCGTTGCCGGTGCTGACGATGGCCTCGACCACCCGGTCGACCTCGTCACGGGTCAGGGCCAGGGGCTTCTCCACGAAGACGGCCTTGCCCGTCCCCAGGGCCCGGCAGACCAGGTCCGCGTGGGAGTGATGGCGGGTCACGATGAAGATCGCGTCGAGGGCGGAGTCCTCGAGCACGGCGCTGGCGCTGGTCGACGCCGTGGCGAACCCGAAGCGCCGCTGCGCGTTGACCGCGGACAGCGACCGGTTCGTGGCCACGTGAGCGAGGCCGGCCTTCTCCATCCGGGCGAGCTGCGGCAGCAGCATCGAGGAGGCATAGTTGCCGGCCCCGATGAACCCGATCGCCAGCCGCCCGCTGTCCTTGCCTCGGGGCAGCGCCCCGGTGCTGGCCCGGACCATGCTGCTGCCCGCCGCCAGCGGCGGGCTGTCCGCCTCCGCGGGCGGGGCCGGGTACTCCAGCAGGACGCCCACGGCCTTGAGCGCCCCCGAGGAAAGATCGGCATAGACGGTGCTCGCGTTCTCAAACGGGAAGACGCCGGAGACGAGCGTCTCGACCTCGAGCTCCTTGCGCGCGATGAGGTCGAGGAAGCATTCGAGGTTGCGGCGCTCGGTCCACCGCACGTAACCGATCGGGTAGTCGATGCCCTCGAGCTCATAGCGCTCGTCGTACCGCCCAGGACCGTACGACCGGGAGAACCGGACGTCGAGCTCCTTGTCGTAGTAGGCATTCCAGGGCAGGTCCAGCTTGGTCTTGCCGATGTCCACGACGCGGGCGCGATCGCGGGCGAGCCGGGCCGCGGTCTCCACCGGGCCGTTGGACGACCCGCCCGCGGCCAGGAAGATGTGGTCAGCCCCGTGCCCGTTCGTGATCTCGTCGAGCGCGCGCTGCACGGCGTCCATGCCGTCGCCGCCGGGAGCCGCGCACAGCACCGCCCCCGCCTGCTCGGCCAGCTTGCAGCGCTCCTCGATCACGTCGAGCCCGATGACCCGGACCCCGGAGGCGATGAGGAGCCGGACGACCAGCTGGCCGACCAGGCCGAGGCCGATGACGCACGCCGTGTCCCCGAGCTGAACCTCGGCGCGCCGCACGCCGTGCATCGCGATCGAGCCGACGGTGGCGAAGGCGGCGTGCTCCGGCGCGACGCCCTGCGGGACCGCCGCGCACAGGTTGACCGGGATCCAGTTGTACTCGGCGTGGAGCGCGAACTCGTTGCCCGCCGCCGCGACCAGCTGCCCGACCTTGAACTCCTCGGCCCCCTGTCCCACCTCGGTCACCACGCCGCACAGCGAGTAGCCGAGCGGCGTGTAGGAGTCGAGCCGGTTCATGACCTTCTTATAGGTGGCGACCGCGCCCTGCTGCGAGACCGTGTCCAGAACCTTGCGCACCTGGTCCGGCCGCGCCCGCGCCTTGCCCACCATCGACATCTTGGCCTCGGCCACCTTCATCATCTCCGTGCCCGTGGAGATGAGGGAGAACAGCGACTGGACGAGGACGCCACCCGGGCGGCACACCGGAGACGGCGAATCGATCACGGCGAGCTCACCGGACTTGTAGTTCTGGGCTATCTGCTTCATCGGGTTCCTCGGAATCAGGCCGCGACGCCCATGGCCCGCATGTTGCGGTACCACAGCTCCATCGTCAGCAGCTGCCATATCTGCTTGGCGCGGTCCTCGCGGCCGGCCTGTTCATCGTCGATCAGCTGACGTAGCGGGCCGGACCGGATCAGCCCGGCCCCGGTCAGCTCGCCTCCGACCAGCACGTCGTTGATGAGCTGCTGCAGGTCGTTGCGCACCCAGGCGCGCAGCGGGGCGCTGAAGGAGGCCTTCGGCCGGTACACGATCTCGCGCGGCAGCCAGCTCTCCGCGGCGCGCTTGAGCGCGAGCTTGCCCTGCCGTCCCGAGATCTTGTCGCTGCCCTTGATCGAGAACGCCGCGCGGGCCACGACCGGGTCGACGAACGGGACGCGGATCTCGACGGACGCCGCCATGCTCGCCCGGTCGCTGTACGCCAGGTTCAAGCCGGGCAGGAAGAGCCGCGAGTCGGCCAGGCACATCCGGTTGACCTCGTCCGGCAGCGAGTTGTCGTGGTAGATGGCTCTGTGGCCGTCCAGGACCTGATCCACGTAGCCTGCCAGGTCCGGGCCGACCAGGCTGGTCAGCTCGTCCCCGTCGTACAGGGTGTAGCTGCGGCGGAACCGCGGCTCCTCGGGCAGGTCGGCAAAGGTCAGGAAGCGCTTCGCGAAGCGCGCGTAGCGCAGGCCCCGGCCCCGGAAGCTGACCGGGACCCGGTCCACGGCATAGTGCAGCCCGGCCCGTGCGGGAGCCGGGAGCCGGTGGTAGCGGCCCGCCATCACGCACGCGAGGTGCTTGCGGTAACCGCCGAACAGCTCGTCGGCGCCCATGCCGGAGAGGATCACCTTGACGCCGCGCTCGCGGGCGGCCTGGCACATCAGCAGCGTGTTGATGGCGGCGGGATCGCCGATCGGCTCGTCGAGCGTGTCCACCATGCGCGGCAGGAGGTCCACGATGTTCGGGGAGATCTCGATCTCGTGCAGGTCGACGCCGTATCGCGCTGCGACCTTGCGCGCGTAGACGGCGTCGTCGGGCATCGCCTCGAGCCGCTGGTCCTCGGGCCGGAACGTGATCGTGTAGGCGTCGATCTCCTGGGCCGCCTGGTGGGCCAGGACGGTGACGATGCTCGAGTCCAGGCCGCCGGAGAGGAAGCTCGACACCGGCACGTCGGCGATCAGGTGGGCGGCCACCGATTCCTCGATTACCGAGCCTAGGTCGACCGCGGGCCCCGCGGCAGCTTCCGCCGCCACCTCCGCGATCCGCCAGTAGTGCTCCAGCTGGGAGCGGCCGTCCGGGCTGAAGCGCGCCCACGACCCGGCCGGAAGCTTGCTTACCTCGGCGATGGCGCACCACTGCTCGGGCACCCAGTAATAGAGCATCGAAGCGACCAGGGCGCCCGGCTGGATCCGCATCTCCGTGCCTGCCGCCGCGACCAGCGCCTTCAGCTCGGAGGCGAAGATCACCCCGTCGCCGCGCGGCATGTAGAAGAGCGGCTTGATGCCCAGCGGGTCGCGAGCCAGGAAGAGGTCCCCGCTCTTCTCGTCGGCCAGCGCGAACGCGAACATGCCGCGGAACCGGCGCAGCGCCTGCGGGCCCCAGTGCCGCCACGCCTCGAGTACCACCTCGGTGTCGGAGGTGGTGACGAAGCTGACTCCCCGGCCGACCAGCTCGGCCTTCAGCTCCTTGTAGTTGTACAGCTCGCCGTTGTAGACGAGCGTCAGGCCATCCTTGGACAGCGGCTGGTCGGCCGCCGCGGACAGGTCGATGATCGAGAGCCGCCGGTGCCCGAGCTGGATCGAGACCCGTTCGGTCTCATGATTCCAGGTCCCGGTCGCGTCCGGGCCCCGGTGCGCGATGCGGTCGGTCATGACGTCCACCAGCTTGCGCCCGTCCGTCTGCTGGTAGCACCCGGCGATTCCGCACATCTAAGCCTCCGCAGCCGGCTCGAGGACCTTAGCGCCACCCGTCAGGCGCTGGTAGACGCCCAGGTAGGCACGCTCCTGGTGACACCAGGCCAGCTCCTGCTCGACGCGAGCCCGCCCCAGCTTGCCCAGCTCGGCCCGCTTCGGCTCGTCGTCCATGAGCGCCACGATCGCCCTGGCGTACTCGCGCACGTCGTTGGGCTTCACGTACACCGCGGCGTCCCCCATAGAGACCCGGGTCTCGCGCAGGTCGAAGGCGACGACCGGAAGCTCGAAGGCCATGTACTCCATCGACTTGTTCATCGTCGACACGTCGTTGAGCGGGTTCTTGGGATCGGGGGAAAGGCCGACGTCCGCGGTAGACATGATGCGCGTGACCAGCTCGTCCGGCGCCCGGCCGGTGAACTCCACCACTCCCGCCAGGCCCAGCTCGTCGCGGAGCGCCACCAGCTCGTCGAAGCAGTCTCCCGAGCCGATCAGCGTGAACGCGATGTCGTCGCGGCCGAGCTCGCGGACCACCGCGTCGGCGGCCCGCACGACGATGTCGACGCCGTCCTGGGGTCCCATCACGCCGATATAGGCGGCGAGGTACCGGCGGTCCCGGCGCTGCGCGGGGTCGGCGGGGCCGCGCCGGAGGCGCTCCGGATCGGGGCCGGTCCGGACGACGGTGACGTCACGGGGGGACTTGCGGCTCCGCCGTATCGCGATGTCGCGGTAGGAGTCGTTCGTGGAGATCACGTGATCCGCCGACCGGTGCGTCCTGCGTTCCATGGCACGCAGCCCCAGGTACGGTAGCCGGGGCCCGCCAGGGAAGCGGGACTCGAACAGCTCGGGGCACAGGTCGTGGTGGTCGAAGACGAACTTGGTGCCCTCGATGGCACGGAAGGCCAGAGCAATAGGCCAGAAGATGTCCGGCGGATTACAGGCCTGGATTACCGCGAAGCGGCCCGACCGCCTCGCCTTGAGGGTCAGCCAGGCCGTCGCGACGAACGAGTACACATACTCCGCGATGAAGCTGGCCTTGCTGCCGCCTGGGGCGTAGGGCCGGTACTTGTACACCTGTACCGTATCGATGACCTGGTACGAGGGATCGCCTTTGCCTTTCGGGCAGACGACGGCCACCCCGTAACCCGCCGAGGCCAGGGCCTGGCACTCCAGCCACACCCGCCGGTCGAAGGGCACTGGCAGGTTCTGCACGATGATCAGTACGCGGGGCTTCACCCTCACTAGAGCGCCTGGCGGGTCGGCCTGATACGCCCATTTGCCCTTTTTAGCTTCTCGCCCTTGTGATGTTATGTACGGAAGAAGGCGCCACAAAGGTATCAAGCCACGCTCGCCGGGGATCTTGTTAGCAGCAAGCCATCCGTATGCGGAACATGGGGGTAGGAATGAGGGTCCTCGTTGCGGGAGACCGCGGCTACATCGGCACCGTCCTGGTGCCGTTCCTGCGAGCCGCCGGGCACGAGGTCGACGGCCTCGACCTCGGCCTGTACGAGGGATGCGACCTGGGCCACGCGCTGGATGGCGCCCCGCCGCCCGTCAGGGACATGCGCGACGTCGAGGCGGGTCAGCTGGCGGGCTACGACGCGGTGCTGTGTCTCGCGGCGCTGTCCAATGACCCGCTCGGCGACCTCAATCCCGCGGCTACGTACTCGGTGAACCTCGAGGGGACGCTGCACCTGGCCGAGGCGGCCAAGCAGGCCGGCGTCGAGCGCTTCCTGTTCGCCTCGTCGTGCAGCCTGTACGGCGCGGCCGGCTCCGAGGCGGTGACCGAGGACGCCGAGCTGTTTCCCGTTACGCCCTACGGCGAGAGCAAGGTCGACGCCGAGCGCCGGCTGTCGCTGCTCGCCGACGACAGCTTCAGCCCTACCTACCTGCGCAACGCCACCGCATACGGCGCCTCGCCCAGGCTCCGCCTGGACATCGTGGTGAACAACCTCACTGCCGTCGCGATGACGACCGGGCAGGTGCGCCTCGAAAGCGACGGGACCCCCTGGCGGCCGCTGGTGCACATCGAGGACATCAGCCGGGCGTTCCTGGCCATGCTCGATGCACCGCGTGAGCTCGTGCACGACGAGGCCTTCAACGTGGGCCGCCAGGAGGACAACGTCCAGGTCCGCGACATCGCCGAGATGGTCCGCGACGCGGTGCCCGGCTCCACGGTATCGCTGGCCGAAGGCGCCGGCCCGGACCTGCGCAACTACCGCGTCGACTTCTCCAAGCTGACCCGGACCTTCCCGGAGCTGCGCCTGCGCTGGACCGTCCGGGAGGGGGTCGACGAGCTCGCCGCCGCGTACGCCAAGTATGGCCTGACCCACGACGACTTCACGTCGTCGCGCTTCGTCCGGCTGCGCAGGATCCGGGAGCTGCTCGCCGCCGGAGTCGTCGACGAGATGCTGCGTAGGAAGGACGGCGAGCTGCCGCCGGGCGCCGACATCGGGTCGCAGGCACGCTGATGCCAGCGGGACCACAGCTGGGGCGGAAGGCGCGTGGTTAACGGCTGGAAGGCCGCAAGCACGGTTCCGCGTCGCGTGGCCCGCCGTTTCGGGTGGGGCCTCGCCGACCAGATGGTGTCGAGCCTGAGCAACGCCGCGCTGAGCTTCTACGTCGCCCGGGTCCTGGGAGCCACCGCGTTCGGGGCGTTCAGCCTGGCCTATGTCACGTACTCGTTCGCACTCAACGCCTCGCGCGGCCTGGCCACCGACCCGCTGCTCGTCCGCTTCAGCGGCGCGCAGCATACGGTCTGGCGGCGTGCGGTCGCCAAATGCACGGGGACGGCCCTGGTGGTAGGCATGGTGACCGGCGCCAGTTCGCTGGCGGCCGCGGCCGTGCTGAGCGGCACCGCCCGGCTCGCGTTCCTGGCCCTCGGGCTGACCCTGCCCGGCTTGCTGCTGCAGGACAGCTGGCGCTATGCGTTCTTCGCAGTCGGCCGGGGCAGCCAGGCTTTTCTCAACGACGCGGTGTGGACGCTGGCGATCGTCCCGCCCATGCTGTTCCTGCGGTTCACGCACCACAGCACCGTCTTCTTGTTCGTGCTCGCCTGGGGCCTGGCCGCGACGGTGGCGGCCTGCGTGGGCCCGATCCAGGCCAGGGTCATACCCAACCCGTCCTCCGCCTGGGAGTGGGTGTCCACGCACCGCGACCTGGGACCCCGCTACCTGGCAGAGAACACTGCCAACAGCGGATCCAGCCAGCTGCGGATCTACGGCGTCGGCCTCATCGCCGGCCTGGCCGCCGTCGGCTACGTTCAGGCCGCCGGGCTGCTGATGGGCCCGTTCCTCGTCGTCTTCATGGGAATCTCGCTGGTCACCGTGCCCGAGGCGGCCAGGATCCTGCGGCGCTCGCCGCACCGCCTCCAGCTGTACTGCCTGGCCATCGGCGTCGCCCTCAGCGTCCTGGGCCTGCTGTGGGGCCTCGTGCTGCTGGTCGCGCTGCCCAGAGGGCTCGGGAATCTCCTGCTCGGCAAGCAGCTGTGGTACCCGGCCTACAGGCTGGTGCTGCCGTTCACGATCTCGGTGATGGGCGGCTGCGTCATCAGCGGCGCCACGGCGGGCCTGCGTGCCCTCGGCGCCGCGCGGCGAAGCCTGCGCGCGATGATCATCGCGTCCGTCATCTTCCTGGTCTGCGGCCTGGTGGGCGCCCATTTCGGCGGTGCGCTGGGTACGGTCCGCGGCGCCGCCGTCGCGACGTGGGTTGGTGCGCTGCTGTGGTGGTGGCAGCTGCGGCTGGCGATGCGGGAATCCGACCAGATCCCTTCGCGGACCAAGGGGCTGCTCCGCCGCGGGGACGCCGGGCCGCCCGAGCCGGACAAGGTCCTGGTGCCGGGCGGAGAAGCGGACACGGCGGCCGGGCCCCGTGTGGGCAGGGAGCCCGCCCGCCTCGCGGAGCGCGCCGGCGTAGGCGTGCGCGCGGGAGGACCCGCCATCGACGAGACACGGCCGGACCTGTGGGCCATCGGGGGCATGGCGATGTCGCGGCCGATCGGGCGACCCTCAAGCGCCGCTCCGCCCGCGAGGGGGCCAGGAGGCCAGCCGTACCTGGAAGACCGGCCCGACCCGGGCGAGCCCGGTCAAGGCCAGCCTGGCCAGATCAGCCAGGACAGCAAGGACCATGAGGGCCTGGGCATCCAGAACGACCAGGACGGCCCCGATCGGAGCGGCCGGGCCGACCGGAGCGGCCAGGATGCCGGCGAGCATCCGACTGCCGCGGACCTGGTAGCACCCGCCCCGGCCAGCGGCAGCACCGACCGCCGCTGGAGCCTTCCCGTCGAGTAGCGTGCTCGTATTAGACCCCGAGGCGCGGCGCCGCCGGCTCGCTTATCCGCGGCGGGAGCAGATGAAGAAGTACTCGACCGCCAGCTTCGGGCTGATGAACGGAATGTTCGCGTTCACTTGCATGTTGGCGGCCTTGATCAGCGGCCGGGTCGGCTGCCCGCCGTGCCAGTTATGGGACGCCGGGAAGTACCGGTCTACGGTGAAGTGCCGGGCCAGCTCGTCCCGGAAGTCACCGGGTGACCGGACGTTGCTGAAGGCCTCGAAAATGTGCTTGTCGTGATGATTGAAGTTCGTGTACGTCAAGATGAACTTGCCGCCCGGGCTCAGGAGCCGCGCTATCTCGCTGAGCTTCTGAGCCTGGCTGGCTCCGACATATTCGAAGAGCCCGAGGGCCGCGATGATGTCGAAGCGCATCTCGCCGAACGCGATGGCGTCCTTGAGGATGTCCGTTTCGACTAGGTTCGGCGCCGGATCGTGAATGGCGATGTCAATGCCGTGGTAGCGGACGTTTCCCGGCAGCAGCGTCCCCAGGGTGGCCGGCCCGCAGCCGATGTCGAGCAGGTCGCGGTCCTGGCCCGCGGCCATCCCGGTGATGATCCGCGCGGCCTTGTGCAGCCGGTAGTGCGCCGGGATGTGCTTGCGGTTCTCCTTGATCCAGAAATCCCGCTTGTAGGCGTCCGCGACGTTCTCACGCGAGCTCACGACGGGTTCCTCTCGCGGCCGGGAACGAGGTCTTCTACCGGGATGTCCGGGTGGGGCACCGGGGCCGGCTCGGTTTCGGTCGCGCCGCCCGGGCGAGCGCGGCTGGCGAACCACTGCGTCAGGTGGCGGTAGCATTCGCGCCGGTCGGCCGACGAGAGCGGCGCGTGCCGGATCGCGCTGATGTAGCCCCAGATGTACTCGCCGTACAGCCGCACCGCCGGGTGACGCAGCGGGTCCGCCCGGCGCGGATCCATGTTCGCGCACCGGCTCCGCATGGTCGGGCAGGCCCGCTCGGCCCGGTCGTCATGGTCCCGCCGGAAGAACAGCCAGTCAGGGACCTGATAGAACCGGCCGTGCAAGCCGAGCTCGGCGATGATGGTGTGGTCGGCGTGGTGGTAGCTCTCCTTCATCGCCGTCCGGCGGAGGACCTCGGTCCTGATGACCCCGTAGTCGTCGTCGCCGCCGCTGTCGAACAGGACGCTCCGGAACCGCTCCGGCGCCCGCGGCGAGAACGTGTTGAGCGGGTACTTGAACGCCTTGGTCACCTCGCCCGCGCCGTCGACATAGGCCGTCCAGCAGTGCGCGAGGACCACATCCGGGTACTCGTCTAGGGCGTCGATGCAGCGTTCGAGCAGTTCACGGGCGTACAGGTCGTCGTTCGAGGCCCACTTGAACAACTCGCCACGTGCCTGCTCGACCACGAAGTTGTGGTTGGGAGCGAGCCCGATATTCCGCGGCTGGCGGTGGTAGCGGACCCGGGAGTCCTGCTTCTCGTAGTCACGGCAGATGCCGCCGGTGCCGTCGGTCGACGCGTTGTCGGAAATGATCAGCTCGAAATCCTTGTAGCTCTGGCCGAGCAGGGCGTCGAGTGACTCGGCTACGTACTTCTCGCCGTTGTACACCGGAAGGCCCACCGTGAGCCGGGGCGCTGTGCTCATTTCCCGCCGACCTTACGCCCGGATGCGAGCCGGTCCGAAACGGCAGAGGCTCCGCTGAAACCGCGGTCACCGGCAATGAGGAACCTCATTGCTCCCTCCGAATTCATGCAGACGAGTTCTTCATGCGGACGAGTCCGACGTGGCGGCGCCACGGCCATCCCCCATCAGGGGATCTGCGAGAGCCCGCCCGTGATACATCGGGCGCGGACTTTCGCCGCCGGTCATGGCCGCCGTCACCGCGACGGGGCCGGGGTGAGGGTCGGGGAAGGCGGCGTGGCGGCCGGCGTCTTGTGGAAGGTACTGCCGGCGTCCTGGCCGAACGGGCCGGTGCAGGCCCCGCTCTGCCGCGCGCCGGCCGAACTGCACTTGTCCCCCTGGGCGACGTCTCCGGTCCAGGAGGCCCAGCTGAGCGGGGCATCGTCATTCCCCTGATTCCAGGCGAAGAAGGTCGACGGGCCATTGTAGACATTGCCCGACCAGGTATCGTTCATGAAGAACGTAAGCTGGCTGAGGAGAACCCAGCCTCCTGGCTGGTTATAAGGCGGGGCGACGCTGTACTCGGCGAAAATGCCGCCGGCCCCGCAATCGGGCCAGGCGGTCGGGTTGCAGTGCGCGATATTCGCCGGGTTGAAATAGATGGTGTTGCCGGTGACCGCCACGTTCGCGGTCCACCACATGCAGCCGTTCCACCAGTCCCGCGCCGGGGATCCGGTGGGCTTGCTGACGTACGTCACCGTGTCGACGGTCGCCTTCTTGACGTTGGCCTTGCAGGCGGACATCGTGAACGGCCCCGCCTTCCCGTCATCGACCAGCGTGCACGCATTATCGAAGCCAGCCGAGCAGAAGCGATCCGAATTCTGCCAGAGGAAGACGTTACCGCCGTTGTCGACGAAGGTGTTGCCGCTGATCACGGACTGGCGCGTATAGGATGCCTGCCCGGCACACGACGGCTCCCGGCAGGCCGGCACGCCGCCGAACATCCGGTCGCTGCCGCTCTGGCTGACGTAGATGGCCGGGGTGGGGAACTTCGGATTGCCGAGCCCGCCGACCAATCCGTTGTAGGCGAAGTAGTTATCCCGGATCGCGAAGTTATAGGAGATCTCCTCGACGATCCCCTCGCCGTCATTCTCCGTGATCGTGTTGCCGGCGTAGGTGGTGTTCGCGTTGTTCGTGTCCGCCCAGATGCCGGGACCCCAGTTGTTGTGGATGTAGTTGTCCTTGACGGTCACCCCGTTGGTCTGCCAGAGCTTGAAGCCGCCCTGGTTGCCGTCCGGCGTGACCTTCCCGCAGTGCGGGTTCCGGTACTTGACCGGTACAGGGTTGTGATTCTTCCAGCCGATCGCCTGATTGGTCAGCAGGCCCTCGAAGTCGCAGGTGTCGTTGTAGCTGATCTCGTTGCCCTTGATCGTGACGTTGTACGGGCCGCCGGTGAGCGGGTCGCGGCCCCAGGTGCCGACGTCCGATGACTGGAAGCCGTACTGGCCGTTCAGGGTCATGCAGTTGTGCTCGAGGGTGTTGTCGGCGCCGGCGACTATCCCGGCGCCGGGCACGTTGAGCGTGACCGTGTTGTTCCGGAAGGTCCAGCCGGTATTGGAGCCCAGGTTGATCGCCGCGCCGTCGCTCTGCGGCTGGAATTTCTCGATGGTCAGGTACTCGATCGTCACGCCGGGCTGATTCCCGTCCGAGTAATTGGAGTCAATGGCGATGTTGATCCCGGAATACTCGCCGGAGACCACCGTCGGCGTGCCATTTGACAGGCCGCCGACGAAGGCGTCGTTGGCGTTCGCCTGGAAGGACCCGAAGTGCTTACCGGGAAGCAGGTAATAGACCGTGTCCGGGCTGAGCTGGAAGGAGGAATAGCTGTGCTGGCCCGACGGCAGGACGATCCCGGCGGTGGCTTTCGGGAAGTTGGTGCCGGGTTTCCCGTAGGTAGGCAGCCCTGCGGTCCCGCTCGAGTACGTGCCCGCCTTGCCGTGGTAGGTGAACGGGGAATCGAGGATCCGGCTGCCGCAGACGGTGGCGTGCTGCGCGGGTAGCGGCGCCGCCTTGGTCGGCGCGACCGTAGGCTGGGTGGCGTCGTGTGATGCGGGCGTGGCGGTACAGCCGGCCAGCGCCGCGAGCAGGACCAGCGGGGCGAAGGCCGCCTTCCCGAGGCCGGGACGGGCCGGTCGCACCCCCTCACGTGGGCGCGGGAGCCGTGACCGGCCCGGCCTGGCCGCCACTATTTCGCCCACGCGGCGCCGATACCGTCTCCGGGCCACCAATGGTTGACGGGACTCTCCCGGAAGAACAGGTAGTGACGGCCGGTCCGCTCGGCCCAGTCGGACAGCGCCGCCGAATCATGGGCGTTGTCGGAGAGGATGATCGCGTCCGGCCGCAGGTTCGCCGCTACGGCGGCGAGCTCCTTGGCCTCGTAGTCGTGGGTGTGCAGGCTGTCGTGGAGGAACAGGCCGACGTCCCGCATCGCGGCGAGCTCGGCGACGGAGCTCCCGACGCGGCGGTCGATGACGCTCGCCCACGGATCCGTGATGAGGTAACCGGAGTCGGCATCGATGTCGATGGTGGTGAGGCGGCCGTGCCCGTTCTTCAGCAGGGCCGCGGCGATGACGCAGGAGCCCAGGCCCAGGTGCGTGCCCGTCTCCACGACGTGCTCAGGTTCGGTGGCCCGGACGATCGCGTACCAGCCCAGTCGCCGCGCCCAGTGGGGTTCGGTCGCGCAGACCCTCCAGGTCGGATTGGACGACAGCCGTTTCGTCAGCTCACCGAGGAGGTCTTCGTCCTTCTCCAGCTCCTGCGTCCAGGCCCGGACCTGCCCGATCTCGGCTCCGGTCACCGCGGCGACGAACCAGCAGAGCTGATCCAGGTTGAGCATATCCAGGTCATAGGTGTAGTTGGTGGTCTCGCGGTTGCGCACGAGCCAGTCGAGCGACCGTCCGATGAGGCGGGCGTCGTAGCGCGCCACGGCCATGGTCCGCAACGGCAACGCGGCGCCCCGGGCGATCGGCGAGGTGGCGATGCGGCGTCGCAGTTTCGATTGCATTGCGGTAGTCCCTCCCTAGGACATGCTGTCCGGCGTCGAAATTCGCGGAACCCTGGCGCTACACCGGGTGCGCGATCGCGAAGCCGTAGATCTCGAGCAGGTGCTTGAGGCTATGTTCCGGGTCGAATCGCAGCTCGTAGGTCTCGCGAGCTTGCTTCCCGTAGATCTCATATCTCTCCGGGTGCGCCTCGACGTCCGCGATGGCCAGCGCGAGCGCGTCCGGGTCGCCCGGCCGGAAGAGCATCCCGTCCGTCCCCGGCACGATGAGCTCGGAGAACGAGCCGTGCCCGGCCGCGATCGGCGGGGTGCCGGCGGCCATGGCCTCCACGACGACCAGGCCGAACGGCTCTTCCCAGACCGAGGGCACGAGGACCGCGCGTGCCTGGGACATCAGCTCCGAGCAGCGGCTGCTCGGGACGTTGCCGACCATCTCGACCGAGGGCCTTGACGACGCCCAGGCCGCCGTCTCGCGCTCCAGCAGCCCCGTGCCGGCTATGACCAGGCGCAGGCCCGGGTCGCCCGACGTGCCGCGGTAACGGTCCCAGGCGGCCATCAGCAAGCGCAGGCCCTTGGCCTCGTCGAGCCGGCCAGCGTAGAGCACGGCCGGCTCCCGCGGCGCCGCTGGCACGTTCTTCCAGGGGACCATGTTGTGCCGGACGAAGACCCGGTCCTGTGGCAGGTGGAGGCCGCGGTGCAGGTCGCGCTGCGCCGCGGAGATGAACACGTAGGCGGAGACCAGCGACCGCCACGCCTTCCGGTGGGCGGCGTTGGCCACGACCAGCGGCGCGGTGGCCGCACGCGATCCCCGGTAGCAGCCGTGCACCACCCCCGGCAACGGTACCCGGTGCATGCAGTCGTGGCAGGGGGCGCCGTCCCGGAAGAAGTCGCCGCTAGCGCAGCTCAACCGGTAATTGTGCAGGGTGGTCACCACCGGCACCGCCGCGTCCCGGCACGCGTACAAGACAGAGGCACTAAGCAGGGGAAACGTGTTGTGCACATGCACCACGTCGGAACGCTCCCGGCGCAGCGCGGCGGACAGGTCGCGGCGGGTCTCACCACTCCAGACCACCCTGGCCGGCAGCATCGCCCGCTTCACCGCGGGCCAGTGCTCGATCTCATCGCTGCTCCTGCCGAACCGCACGACCTCGTGCCCGGCGCTCGCCAGGGCCTCGGCCTCCTGGGCGACGACGCGGTTCTCGCCGCTCGGCGTGGCCGAGCGGTACTGGTTGTGCACCAGCAGGACCCTCATAGCAGGCTCCTGTCCGGGTTCGGCGGCACGAGCAGCGACGCGGCCAGAGCCAGCTCCAGGAGGTACACCGAAGCGTCGCTGAGCCCGGTCTCGGTGAACGACGTCACCAGCAGGTAGGTCACCAGGAACAGGGCCAGGGCGCGCCGTTCGCCGCGCGGCTGGAAGTACGCGTTGACCAGGACGAACAGCATCAGTGCGACGCAGATGGCCGCCCCGGCGAGGCCAAGGTCCTGGTAGGCGGCGAGCCAGTGGCTGTCGATGGGCAGGCCGTTGGACGCCTTGTTGGACAAGCCGAAGCCGAAGATCACCTGGAACCAGTCGCGCGGCGTGTTGAGCACGGCGGACCAGACCGCCGTCCGGCCCGTCAGCTCCGAGAGCTGCTGGGTGTTCTGCCCGCGCGCCAGCCAGGTCGTCAGGACGCTGGAAAACGCGATGATCGCGAGGGCCACCGTGATGCCAGCGCCCGCGAACAACCTGCGCACCCGGGCACGAACCGCGAACATGCTGAGGCCGGCCACGAGGAGCCCAGCCATCAGGGCGATCACCTCGGTCCTGGTATGAGTCAGCAGCAGCATGCCGCCGACCGCGGCGACGACGGCGAGCGTAACGCGCCCGGAGACCTTGCCGCAGAACCAGAGCACGACCATGAGCCCGATGGCAACCGCCGCGAAGTCCGCGACCTGCACCGGGGTGATCGGCCAGAACTCTCCGGAGAGCCGTCCCTGGTCCAGCGCGCGTCCGGGCGCCAGCAGCAGGCCGAGCAGCACCGAGCCGAGCACGACGCCGAGCGACCCCAGGTGACACTTGACGAACAGCAGGTCACGCCGCCCGGCCCAGGGCGACAGGAGCCACAGCGTGGCGATGAACTCACCGAGCCGGACCGTCCGGTACAAGGTACCGATGATATGGCCGACCGGGTGGATACCCGCGATGAGGGCCTCGATCAGGAGCAGGGTCAGCAGGCCGAGGAACACGGTCGGGCGGACGAGCATCCGGCGATTGGCGGACCAGGCCACGAGCAGCGCGGCCGGCAGAGCGCCCTGCGTCATCAGCTTGCCGATCACCGAGGGGATCGGCACGATCAGCGGCAGCCCGTTCCAGGTTCCCTTGTAGAAGGTCAGGACGTTCAGGAACACCAGGCCCCAGGCCAGGGCCACCCGGCGGCGCAGAGCACGGTCGTGCGCCTCCGCGGGGCGCGACAGCCGGGCGACGCGGCGAGCCTGGAATGAGATAACCGACGGAGCCATCGACAAGTGATCCTTCAGCCCAGGTCGCCGGCGCCGGCCAGGGCACCAGGGGTTGGTGTCAGCCCCAGGCTCTCGTCGGTCTTGTCCGCCCCGACGAGCACCGCGGAGACCAGCGATATCCCGGCGAGCCTGATCATCTCGCCCACCGCGTGGATCCTGGTCCACGACGACCGGCCCGCGGTCACCAGCACGACGGCGCGGCCCGCCCAGCTCGCGAGGTGCTCCGCGCCGAGCGAGGGATCCACGGTCGCCAGGGTGAGCAGCAGGTCCGCCGAGGCACAGACGCTGCCCACCGCGGCGGTGAACTCGGAGTTCCTGGTCTCCGCCGATGCATGGCCGATCGGGCCCGTCGGCGCGATGTCGTCCCGGTCCGGGACGACGAGGGTCAACTGCGCGTCCCGCACGGTCACCGAGCGGACTCCGGGAACCTTCCTGTCCAGGAGCGCCGCCAGCGGCGCACCGCTGGCCAGGTCCGCGACCACGACCTTCCGACCCTCCCGGGCGCGCGACAGCGCCAGGGACGCCAGGGCCAGCGCGGCGGCCGCCGGGTCGTCAACGGGCACGACGGCCAGCGCCGCGGGCCCCGCCGCGCTGGCCGGCACGGAACCGCGCAGATGCGCCGCGATCTGCCTGATGTCGGAGCTGCCGGTGGCGGCCAGCCCGGGCCGGCCCAGCCGCAGCCGACTCGCGCGCGCGGTGCCGACGCTGAGCTTCACGGGCGCGCCGAGCGCCTGCGTGACGTCGTCACGGCGGCGCAGTCGGTCCGACACGATCGTGCGGACCACGACCAGGCCCATCCCCACGGCGAGGCCCACCACCAGCCCGGTGACGGCGTAGATGGCGAGGTACTTGAGCCGGGAGTAGGCGAGCGGCGTGGCCGGGTCAAGCACCACGCTGCCCGTCACGGCCGACAGGATGCCCGGGCTCGTCTTGGTGCCTGCCACCGTCTGCTGATCCACCTCAAGCTGGATGTTCGCCTGGCTGAGCTGGTTCTTCAAGTTCCTGAGCTGGCTGTCCCTGGCCTTGGACGGCGGCTGGGCGGACAGCTGGCTGATCTGCGCGTCGATGGACGCGACGCTCTGCCTGGCCTGGCTTAGCTCCTGGTTGAGCGTCTTGAGCATCAACTGCTGGCCGGTCTTGAGCTGGCTCGCCCGGAACTCGAGGAACGCGGCGGCCACGGCCTTGTCCCGGCGTACCGCCTCGCTGCTCGACGGGGCGCTCACAGTGATCAGCAGCACCCGGTCGGTGAGGACGTTAACGGTGGTCGCTGCGGCGAAGCTGCCGAGACTCTCCCGGAGTCCCAGCTTGCTCAGGGCGAGCTGGGCCACCGACCGGCTCTGCGCGATGGTCTGGTTGTCGAGTACCGCGCCGGTGGGGTTCTCGTTGGGACCGTAGGTGATCAGGACGGTGGTGGATGCCTTGTAAGCAGCCGGGTACTTCAGGGCGACACCGGCGCCTATCAGCAGGCCCACGGCGCCCAGGGCGCACCAGAACAGCATAGTCCGCTTAAGGGCGGCCTTGATGAAGCTCAGGCTCACCAGGCCCGCGGCCAGGGTAGCGGGCTGGTCCTCGGCCGGGCTGAAGTCGTCGAAGGCCTCGAGCCGATCGGGCAGGTCGTCATTTCCGTTTAGCGAGAAAATGACCGCATGGTCTTTATCGGTCACTATACGATCTCCGTCACTGCGCCGGTCATGCGCGTCGGCATTCTGTATTCTCCCGGTCGTGCCAGCTGCGGCAGGCGGCCGGTCGTCTGGTCGGCCGGGTCTGGATTCGCCACGAGAATTCCGGCAAGATAGCGGCCTTCACTAGCCGCGCTGGCGGCAACGCGCGCCAATTGCTGAGCCGTTACCGCACCCGATGTCACGCCAAGCACCGTCGTGGTCGCGCGCATCGTGCTGGCGACCCGGGGGGTTTCGCTGTCCACGACGCCCACCACGACGGCAAGCACCCCCGGCGGCAGTTGGCTGGCGTCCCCGTCGTCGGTCACGATCACCCGCGGGCCCTCAGGCCCTCGCGGCTCCGGCGCCGCGGCGCACGCGGCCCGCAGCGCGGCCGCGTCACCCGGGACTTGCTGCGGGCCGACCACCAAGGTGGTCGGTATTCCCAGGGATGAGGCGAAAAGCGCCAGCTGAGGACCGAGGGCGAGGGCACGGCGGTCGCAGGCGAGCGAGAGCACGGCCAGCGAGAACCCGCCGCTCGCGGGGAGCCCCGCGGGATCGAGGCTGGGCACACCGAGTTCGTGCAGCGCCTTGCGCAGGCGCCACGCGTCGCTGTTTCCGGGCCGATAGCCGTGCAGGAGCTTGGCCCACCCCGCCGCCTTAGACGGATGACCGACGCGAAACGAGGCGAGGACGGGGACCCCGATGGAGTCGGCTATCCCGTCACGCTCACGCAGCCGCCGGTCGTTGCGGCCCACAGCGAGGGCGACGATGACCCCGATCAGCGCGCCCGCCAGGACGCCCGGTCCCGCGGCATAGAACAACCTGCCAGCCAGCGGGGTTCCGGTGGCGGACGTGGCCTGCCGGAAGATCTGCACCGGCACGGGCCCGCTCGGGTTGCTCGCGGATCCCGCGTACTCCACATAGCTCGTGGCGACGGCGTTGGCCGTCTGGACGGCCTGGGCCGGGGTCGTGCCGTAGGCGCTCACCGTCATGAGCCCGGCGGCGGAATGCCCGGCCTGGATGCGGTCGTGCAGGGTGTCGAGCGTCATACCCCGGTCGAGGTGGGGTAGCGCGAGCGAGAGGACGGAGGGCGTGGTCACGATGGCCGCCTGGCTGGCGATGCCGACCGAGGGCGAGACCGCGACGAACGCACTGCTCCGGTAGACCGGCGGGCTGAGCGCGGTGTACGTGACGCCGGCGAGCAGTCCCAGCGCGACGAAAACGCCGACTAGGGCCTTCCGCCACCGCACGATCTGCGCGGACCGTCTCAGGTCCAGCGCCTGCCCGCTCATTCAGCCTCCGCTCGGATCCCTCGCGTTCCTCTACGAGAGTAATCTCGGGCACGCTTTGATACGCCTGATCGTATGACGTTCTGTTTTCCGATTTCGGGGCGCCGAACTGAAGCCACCAGTGCGTCCCGCGGACAGAAAGATGGCGGCCGGTGTATCAAGCTCCAGCCGTCACGGGTCCCCTGGTAGGAGGTGACTGGCCTGCCAGTCCAATCTCGTCCCGGAAAGGCTAAGAGGCTGACGATGAGGATCCCGGTAGTGGGCGATGGTGGCGGCGCCGGAGTCGCCGGCCGAGGGGAATGGTCGTGACCGGCCGACTGGCCGACCGAGGCGGCCGGGTCGCAGGGGCGGCGCCGAGAGTGGGGCTCTTCGGTCTCCTCGGCTCGGGTAATTCCGGCAACGACGCGTCGCTGGAGACGATGCTCACCTACCTCAGGGAGGCTCATCCCGAGGCGGTCGTGGACGCCATGTGCGGAGGGGCGGACCGGGTCCGGGCCAGCTATGGCATCGGTGCCGTGCCAATCTTCTGGTTCTCCAGGTTCGAGCAGCGCACAAGCGGCATGACGGCGAACGTGCTCAAGGCGCTCGGCAAGGGCGTGGACACCGTCCGCACGGCGGCCTGGGTGCGCCGGCACGACGCGGTAATCGTGCCGGGCGCGGGGGCCCTGGAGACGACGTTGCCGCAGCGGGCCTGGGGGTTTCCTTACTCGCTGTTCGTGCTCACCCTGTCCGGGAAGCTGTTCGGGACAAGGGTGGCGCTGGTGAGCGTGGGCGCCGATGCCATCAACAAGCGGGTCACCCGGTGGCTGTCCGACTCCACGGCGCGGATGGCTTCCTACCGCTCCTACCGGGATGGTTTCTCGCGCGACATCATGCGGCAGCGGGGCCTGGACGTCTCCGAAGACGAGGTCTACCCGGACCTGGTCTTCGGCGTCCCGACGCCGCCGTACGACCCGGGGGACGCGCGGACCGTCGGCCTCGGCGTGATGGCCTATCACGGCAGCAACGACGACCGTGAGCGCGCGGATCAGATCCATTCCTCATACCTGGAGACCATGACCCATTTCACCGGGTGGCTGGTGGACAACGGCTACCGGGTCCGGGTGTTCGGGGGGGACAACAAGTTCGACGGGGACATCGCCGACCAGATCCTGGCCGACGTGCGGCGGGACCGGCCTGATCTGGAACCGTCAGATGCTTCCGCCGTACCCTCCTCCTCCTACGCGGAGCTCATGCGGCAAATGTCACCCTGCGGCATTGTCGTGGCGACCCGGTACCACAACGTGATGTGCGCGCTCAAGCTCTGCAAGCCGACCATCTCGCTGGGATATTCGCAGAAGTTCGTCTCGCTGATGGCGGACATGGGACTCGGTGAGTTCAGCCAGTTCGCGTACTCGCTGGACGTGGATCAGCTGATCGAGCAGTTCAAGCATATAACCAGCCGTCACGCCGAACTGCGCCGGCAGATGGCGGCACGCAACGCGGACAACCGGCGCCGTCTTGACCATCAGTTCGAGGTACTGTCCGCGAGGCTGCTGCCGGGCCGGCCTCCGGCGCCCGCGCAGGACGGCGGCGAGCTCGCCGGCCGCGGAGCCGCGGGCTAGGAGCCAGGTACCCCCGCAGCGATACGCGATGACCCCAGGGAGGCCCCGGTTACCGGGGCCTCCCTGTCCGCTTACGCGACGGGCTACGGGAAGAACACCAGGAACGCGCCGGAGTTGACGTTCGAAGGTGCCGACGAGGTCGATGCCGAGGGCGAGGCCGTGGGCGACGGCGACGAGGACGACGACGCCAGCGTGACCTCGACGTCGACCCAGCGGTTCTCCCCGCCGTCCTCGTGGTCCCACAGACCGGGGTACGTCGGGCTGTCCCCGCCCGTGAAGTAGCAGCTGTTACCGCCGGGAGGGTTGAACGCGTTCGCCTGGGACGGCGAGGACAGCGGCCCGTTAGCGATGCCGTTGACGCCGGGCCCCGCCTTGCCCATGTAGGTGCCGAAGTAGCCGCGGTTCTCCAGGTAGAACTTGTTGCCGCCGCCGTAGTAGACGGTCGCGATGTAGTTCCCCGCGGGCAGGGTGATCCCCTTGGCGCCGTAGGAATTCGCCACCCACCCGCTGCCCACCGCCCCGGACCAGGCCGCCGCCAGGTCGGTGCCACTGACCAGGGTCTGCGTGGCCGCGTCCCAGATCTGGGTGCTGGCCGGCAGATCCACGGCGAACGAAGGACTGTAGAACCAGACGTTGTTCAGGACGCAGGGCTCGGACAGCGAGAACTGGGTGCCCAGCGTCTGCTTGCCGGTGTCGATGGTGTCGACATTGGGAAATACGACCGGGTAGTTCGGCCACAGCCGGTACGGTCCGCCGTAGCCGTCCGGCGCGGTGTCGCTGACCTGGAGGTCGATCCAGAAGTTCGAGGAACTCGACCCCTGCGACGGCAGGTTCACCGACGGGTCGGTGCCGGCCACTCCGAAGGCGCCCTGGAACGAGGTGACCGAGGTCGGGGACGGTGCCGAGGCGCCCTGGTCGGAGTACCCGAAGAGCGGTCCGTTCGTGATGCCGGAAGCGTAGGGACCGCCGGAGCCGAACTGGCTGTTCGTGTCCGGGAAGCTGTTGCTGAACCCGGTGACGGCCTCGTAGACGGCGGCCCCGCTCCCGGTCACGGCGCCGATGCTCAGGTTAAGCGGTGTCGGCAGCGGGACGTAGTTCCACTGGCCGGCGGTAAGCGTTCCCGACGTGACCACGCTGCCCGGAATCACCGTGCCCTGCGCGGCCCCGGAGATCTGCCACAGCGCGAACTTCTGCGGCGACGTGGACTGGCCGGACGGGCACACCCACCACCAGTACCCTTCGAACCAGCAGTTGCTAGTTACGCAGAACAGGACACCGGCGAGGAAGCTGCCGCTGTAGGAGACCGGGCTGGCCGGCCCGTCGGTAGTGGAGAACAGCCGGTAGGTGCCCATTAGCTGAATCCGTTCACGAACGCCGCGAGCAGCCAGGCGCCCATGGCCGAGTTGTAGACGAAGCCGAGCAGGTCGGTCATTCCCGCCGTGCCGCTGAGAGCGGGCTTCGGCAGGCCAGGCGAGAACGTGTAGGCCGGGTCCCAGGTGATGGTGAACGGCCCGCCGGTCCCCTGGGTCACCTGGAAGATGATCTGCTCCCCGTCGGACGGATTGACCGGCTTGCCCATGGTACGGTTCCCGGCGATCGTCACGCGGAAGTCATTGCCCGCCGAGGCGTCCACCGCGATCGTCGCCGCGTCGCTGAGGTTCACGACCACCGGCGCCACCGCTCCGGGTTCGACGGTCGTGCCCTGCACGGCGGCCCTGGCCTCAGGCGCGGCCACCTCCGCGAGCACGGCCGCCCCCACCCCGGCCGCCGCCAGCCCGGCGGCGCCCTTGACGAAGACCCTTCGCCGGCTCAGCACCTCACCTGTACCCGGCGCTCGCTGGCGAGTCGAGGATTGCCCGCCCATAATGTCTCACCTTCCCTCGCAGGAGGCCGATTCGGAGCCTGCGAGAACAGTTGCCCGCGCGGCCAGCCGGGTTCGCACGCTCCCGGCGAAGGCCGCAGGTTGATCAGAAGATTTTCCAGCCCGCAGCGCAGAAACCAGCCACCTTCGCGGCGGCGACGTCAGCGGTGACAGATTCGTGGTGATAAATACTCAGGTCCTGAGGTGAATAGCTCCAGCGGCCGTTGGCGTAGTTGAAGACGTCCTGAGTCGTTTTGGCCTTCGACGTGGCGCCGGTGATCACCTCGGTGATGATGGCCGCATTGCCGAAAACGGTTACAGCCCTGATGCTCCTGAACCCGGCCTCGCCGGCCGCGGGGCAAGCCTCATGGACCCCGACCCAGACGCGCCTGGGGATCTGGCGCTTGGTGGCCGGGGCCAGCAGATTCCAGAAGGCGGTGTACTCGCGTGCGGCGTACAGGCCGTAGAAGCGTACCGCCGCGGCCCGGGCCGCGGCCTTCACCCGAGGGCCGGCCGGGGGGACCGACGAGGCCGTCGTTCGCACAGTCGGCGTCGCGCTGACCGGCGGCGCCGCCGCCGCGCCGCCGCTGCAGCCGACGAGGGCGAGGATGGCCAGCTCGGCCACGATTCCCTTCTCCAGACGCACGGTGGCAGTCCTTTCGATGGTGACGCTGGCCCCTGGCCGCGGGATCGGCGGCCGGGGCACCGGAGACGGGGCCCGTCTGGATCAGCTGGGCGTGACCTCGACGTCGACCCAGTAGTTCTCGCCGTTCCCGCTGGACGCGTAGCTGTGCGGGTAAGCCCAGGAGCCTGCGTTGTAGGTGCACTGGCCGGGGCTCGTGGCCGCGGACGTCCCAGGGGCGGTCACCGGGCCGGCCGTAATGCCGCTGCTGCCGGAGCCGCCGCCGCCCCAGTAGTCGGAGTTCCCCTGGTACCACTGGCCGCCGCCGCCGTAGAACACCGCCACCTTGTAGGTCCCGGCGGGGAGCGTCACGCCGCTGTACGACGACGACACCCAGCCGGTCCCGGCCGCCCCGGACCAGGATGGCGAGGTGTTGTCGGTCCCGGAGACCACGCTCTGCGAACCAGTGTTCCAGATCGCGCACCTGGTCGGTAGCGCCGCCGCGCCGGACGCGGAGTAGAACCAGATGTTGTCCAGCGAGCAGGACTTCGACAGCCGGAATTCCGTGGCCAGCGTATAGCCCGCCGTGTCCGAGCTGACGTGGCCCGGGACCGTGGGGTAACTCGGCCACAGCCGGTATGACGCGCCGGACGGGGGTGTCGTGTCGACCTGGACGTCCATCCAGAAGTTGCAGGAACTGGAGCCGAAGATCGGCATGGAGGTCGTCGGGTCGCTGCTCGCGACGCTGAACACGCCCTGCGCCGTCTTGAAGGGGGAAGGGAGCGAGCCCGAGGCATCGGAATAGGCGGTCAGCGGGCCGTTTACTATGCCGGAGCCGTACGGATCGCCGCTCCCGAACTGGTTGCCGGTGTCGGGGAAGCTGTTGCTGAACCCGGTCGCGGCCACGTATGTGGCGCCGGGTGCCAGGGCTATAGGGGCCGCCAGCGGGACATGGTTCCACTGCCCGGCCGTCAGCGCACCGGACATGACCGTGCTGCCGGGAACCAATGATCCCTCGGTCCCGCCGGACAGGCACCAGAGCGCGAACTTCTGCGCCGCGGTCGACTGACCGGAGGAACACACCCACCACCAGTAGCCGTCCAGCCAGCAGGCGCCCGCGGTGACCCCCACGACCACGCCGCACACGAACGGCCCGGTGTACGAAACCGGGGTGGCTGGCCCGTTCGTGGTGGCGAACAGCCGGAAGGTACCCGACGGCTGGGTGACCGGCGGCGGGGAGGTGAACCCGCTCAGGAACGCGACGAAGAGCCATTTGTTCTTGGCCGCGTTGTAGATGAAGCCGAGCAGGTCGGTCTGACCCGCCGTCGTGCTGAGCGCGGGCTGCGGCAGGGCGGCGGAGAACTGGTACGTGCTGTCCCAGGTAAGGGTGAACGACCCGCCGGTCCCCTGGGTCACCTGGAAGGTGATCCGCTGCCCGTCTGTCGGATTGGACGGGCTGGCTATGGTCCGATTCCCGGCGAGAGTCACGCGGAAATCGTTGCCGAGCGACGCGTCCACGGCGATCGTCGCCGCGTCAGCGAGGTTCACGACCGCGGGCGCCACCGCTCCCGGCTCGACGGTCGTGGCCTGGACGGCGGCCCGTGCGGGCGAGGCGGTCTCGGCCAGCACGCTACCCGCGGCCGCCCCTACGGCGGCCACCCCCACCGCTCCCCTGAAGATCCTTCTCCGGCTCAGTACCTGGGCTGAACCCGGCTCTTGCTCGATGACCGAAGGCTGCCGGTCCACGATCCCTCCCTTTGCTAAATGACTGGATGCCGGGAATGACGCCCCGGCGCGGCCCCGGAATGCGAGCAGCGGTAACCCCAGAGAGGCAGGGCCGGGGTGGTGGCATCCAGATGATTCACAGCGATCAGGAGACGATGGCGTGGCAGCCCGAGGTCGGCCCAGGCTGAGGCGGCTGGCATCGCACCGTGAATACGGGATTGAAAGCCGGCCCACCACGCCCACCCCTAACGCGAAAACTGCGATCAAGATCTATCCGTCCTGATCTGCTAGAGGTATGACGCCCGTGCTATGACCCGGGTTGACACCGTTACCAGCACGATATCGGGCATATCGTCCTTTAGCCGCCGGAGCCGTCGCCGTCCGCCGCGAAAAGATCATCCGGGGCGGATTCGGCTGGACCGCTTTACCCGCGGGGCATGCTCGGCCTAAAGCCCGCAATGGCGGGTGAGACCCGCGCTGAAGGCAACGCGAGCCGATCGCTCACCGGCGTCAGCGGGAGCGAGCCGGGCTCTTGTCCTCCGCGTCGGGGCTGCCGAACACCAGCATCGCATCGGCCGGCGGCGCGCCGAAAAGCTCGACCACCGTCTGCTCGTCGAGGGGCCGCTCGTCGGCGACGTTGATGAAGTCCCGTATTGCGGTCCCGGTGCAGTAAGCGTCCACCAGCGGCGCGCCGCGGCCGGTCATCAAGTCGGGCGCGTAGACCGTGCGGAAGTCGACGCTAAACCTGGCCCGCCCGGACGTGTTCGGAATCGAGGCGTGCAGCTGTGCCCCGGAGAACAGCAGCACCTCGCCAGGGGCCGGCAGGATGATCAGTTCCTGGTCGGGCTGGTGGTCTATCGCCGAGGGGCGGGACTGCACCTCGCGGGTCACGCCGGTCGCCGTGGTCAGGCGGCTCGCGTTGTTCTGGTAGTAGTCGAACGTATCCGACGAGTTCGGGACGACCCGATCGAAGCTCGCCAGGTCGAAGCTCATGGCGTTGTCCTCGCGGACCGAGAAGATCGGCAACCACCAGTTGATCTGCTGGGCCGGCGCGCTGTACCAGGCGTCACGGTGCCACGGGAAGGCGAAGGCGACACCCGTCGTCAGGTGCCCGACCGGGAAGGACGTTCGTGGCTTCGGCAGGTCGTAATGCGTCTCTTCGGCCGGGAAGCCGACCTCTTCGATGACGGCGCGGACGAGCTTCTTTGACCTGTCTGAGTGGATGAAGCGAGGCTTCCAGGTACTGAGGAGCTTGGCCATTTCCGCCGGGTCGATGTGCTCGTGGACGTGTTCCGGGTCATGCGGTCTGAATAGCTCGGCGAGTTCGCCGCGGGTGTACTCGACGAAGTCGCTGAGCGCCTGCAGGCGCGTCAGGATTACCAGGTTTCCGGCATAGAGCTGCTGCCGCAGATCATCGCAGGGCATGCTCGGATCGACAAGGATATTCATCCAGGCCCCTCCCCTGTGTTAATGCCGGGCGCGGATCCTTAGGCCCGGGCACACGGGCAGGGCAAGGCAACAGGTTCCCCCCCTGCTAATTTGCGTCAGTATAACCACGAACGAGTGCCGTCTGCCATGTAATCGCTGGACAGAAAGATGACATTTCTGTCATCTTAACGCGGAAGGCGCGTGAGCGGACGCAGCCAAGAACCACGTCGGCCAGCCATCAATGGCCAGCCGACGTTCAACGTCCCCTAGCGCAGGTAATCTGCGCGACAGAGGCTACCTTCGCGGCATCTCCTAACCGGCGTTAACCGGCGCGATTATTGCCTTCGCGCACCTGAATGCCTCCGCGTAGCGCGCGCGGCACTCCATGCCACGCAATCGCGCCAGGCCGAGGAAAACTTCATCGTCCCACCAGTCGCGGCCTCGCTGCGACGGAAAACATTTGTGCAGCAATTCCACCTTGCGCTGCATGACATGGTCCGCCAGCGGGACGTACATCGACGGGCGCCCGAGGTCGCCGTCCCATTTGGGTATCTCATAGGCCAGGTAGAGCCGGTCGCGGAACACGGTGGGCACGATCTCGCCGATGACCCGGTGATCCTGGTGCGCATCGTCGGACGACGGCGCGAGGACGAGGTGCGGCGAGCACGACCGGGCGACCTGCTCGAGGATCCCCTTCGCCCGGTCCCAGACCGCGGGTAGCTGCCCTTCAGGCAGGTCGAACAGGTCGACGGTGAGTTCCGCGCCTGGCAGGAACGAGCGGGCCGCTTCGCGGGCTTCCCGCTGACGTTCCGCGGTCCCGGTGAGCAGCACGTACCGGACCTGGACCGCTGCTGCGCCCAGGCCGAGGAGCAGGCCACCCGCGCCGATCTCGATGTCATCGGGATGCGCGCCGATGGCGAGCACGGACAGCGGCTCACCCTGCGGCGCGTCGAGGGGCAGTGACAGCATGGCGTGCGCCGTCACGCCGGACCGGCGACCGTGGCGGCCCCGCCCGTCAGCTTGACCGCGCCCGAGCGTTCCGGATCCCAGATCATCCACGGGCACTCCCCGCGGTGGTACCTCTCCTCGAGCTGAGCCCGCTCCTTGACCGTGTCGGCGGGTGACCAGTAGCCCTTGTACGGGTAGGCGAGGACCCGCCGCTGCATGATCAGTCGGGGCAGCGCGTCCTCCACCAGGTCCTCGCCCTCATTGAGGTAGTCGAAGATCTCGGGACGGAGCACGAAGTAACCGCCGTTCTCCCACTGGCGCAGGTCCCGGACGGGGGTGACCTGCGTGATCAGCCCGTCCTCGGCCACGTCCACCACGTGGTGCGAGGACTGTGGCGGCACCGCGAGCAGGCTGGCCACGGCATTGCTGGCGCCGAGCCGCTCGATCATGTCAGGCAGCGGCGCGTCGGTGAAGACGTCCGCGTAGTTGGCCAGGAACATCGGCTCGTCCTCGACGAACCGCCGGACCCGCCGCAGCCGTTCCCCGATGGCCGAGTTCAGGCCGGTATCGACGAAGGTGATCCGCCAGTCGGAGATGTCGGTCCTGAACAGTTTCACCTGCCGGTCGCCGCCCTCGAGCACGAAGTCGTTGGACCGGGTCTCGTCGTAGTTCAGGAAGAAATCCTTGACGTACGATGCACCGTAGCCGAGGCAGAGCACGAAATCGGTGTGACCGTAATGCGCGTAGTAGCGCATGACATGCCACATGAGCGGACGATCCCCGATCATCGCCATCGGCTTGGGACCGCTGGTGACGCCATCGCGCATCCGCATCCCCAGGCCACCGCAGAAAAGCACGACCTTCATGATTCACATCCCTACAGAAACGATTTCGAGCTCGGGGATGGGGAAGACGAGCTTTCCTCCCCAGGAGCCGGCGTAGCTGAGCTGCTGGCTTATCTCGTCCCGCAGGTTCCACGGCAGGACGAGGATGTAGTCGGGCTTGGTCTGCGCCAGGCGCTCAGGCGGATAGATGGGAATATGCGTACCAGGCAGGAATTTCCCCTGCTTGAACTTGCTGCGGTCGACCGTGTACGACAGTAGGTCGGACCTGATGCCGCAGTGGTTCAGCAGCGTGTTCCCCTTGCCGGGAGCGCCGTATCCGGCCACGGAGTGGCCCTCGCGGGCGGCGGTGAGAAGGAAGCTGAGCAGGTCGCTCTTGATCTTGAGCACCGCGGGCGCGAAGCCTTCGTGACCGGCCACGGTGTGCAGGCCCGCGGACTCCTCCGCGGCCAGCACCGTCTTGACCCGCTCGGTAGGCTCACCGTCGCTTTCTTCCGGGCGTGCGTAGACCCGCAGCGACCCGCCGTGGGTCCCGAGTTCCTCGACGTCCACCACCCGCAACCCGGCCGTCGCGAGGGCGCGGGTGGAGGTCAGTAGCGACAGGTACGAGAAGTGCTCGTGGTAGATCGTGTCGTACTGCCGGCGCTCGATCAGGCGGAGCAGGTGCGGGAATTCAAGCGTAACCGTGCCCTCGTCCTTGACCAGCGCGCGAAGCCCGGCCGCGAAGCCCTGGATATCCGGCACGTGGGCGAAGACATTGTTAGCCGCCACGAGATCGGCCCGGCCGTACCGTTGCGCGATCGCCAGGCCGCTTTCGGCGCCCAGGAACCTTACCTCCGTCCGGATGCCCCGGGCCCGGGCCGCCTCGGCCACGTTCGCAGCGGGCTCGACGCCGAGCACCGGAACGCCCGCCGCCTGGAAGTGCTGGAGCAGGTAGCCGTCGTTGCTGGCTACTTCGGTGACGAGGCTGTCCTGGGTCAGCCCCAGGCGCTCGATCATTGCATCTGCGTAGCGCTTCGCGTGAGCCACCCACGAGTCCGAGTACGAGGAAAAGTAGGCGTAATCGGAGAAAATGCTCTCACCCGACACGTACGCGGGAAGCTGCACGAGCAGGCATGCTTCGCACAGGCGGACGTGAAGCGGATAGAAGGTCTCGGCTTCGTCGAGCGATACCTCGGGAATGTAGCTCTCACAAAGCGGCGACATCCCGAGGTCGACGAAGGTGCGTGCGAGCTCGGCGCCGCATAGACGGCATTGGTGCTTAGACGACATGGACTAAAGAACCCCCCAACTCCCCAGTTGGCCAGCGGTCAGGCTAGCATCGATAATCTTACTAAACGAGTCATTCATAAAAGATGGGGACATAAATGGACAAAACTCGGTGCCGTGCGTGCCGCGGCTCAGCGGGTGACCTCGTGCTGGACCTTGGCGATCAGCCGGCCTGTGACTATTTCCCGCAGCTGGACGACCCGGGCCCCGACCCGGTATACCCCCTGCAAATGTGGCTGTGTTCATCGTGCGGCCTGGCCCAGTTGCTGGCAGACCCGACTGTGCCCGAGGAGCCGAAGGGCACCGAGCCCGCCGCCCTCGTCGCCCAGGCCGTCGACGCGGTGAACCGGGTGGACCGGGCGGGTTTGCTGCCGGAGAACGGCGTGGTCGCCGAGTACGGCAGCCCGCATGGCGGATCCTGGCTGGGGCTCCTCGCCGATCGCGGCCTCGTTCCGGCCGGTAGCGGTCAGGCTGATGTGATCGTCGACTGCTTCGGCTTCATGCACGCCGCGGACCAGCAGCGGGCCCTGGCCGAGCGCGTGGCCAGGGTCGCACCGGGCGGGGTGCTGTTGCTGCAGTACCACGCGCTGGGCACGATCATCAGGCAGGGGCAGTGGAATGCGCTCCGGCACGGGCACTTCGCGTACTACTCGACGACCGCGCTGACCGCCATGCTGGCGACAGCCGGCTTCAGCCCGCGGACCGCCTGGCAGTTCGACCTTTACGGCGGAACCGTCTTGCTGGCGGCGTCCCGCGAAGGAGAGGCTGGGGCCGGACCGGACGCGATGGTCCGGTCGCTGCTCGAGAACGATGCTCACCTCGGCGTCTGCGCTCCTGGTGCCTTCGCCGGCCTTCAGCGCGATGTCCGGGCCCACGCTACCGCCCTGCACGACTGGCTGGCCGGTGAGCGATCGGCTGGCCGGAAGGTCCTCGGCTATGGCGCCGCGTCCCGGGCGGTGGCGCTGTTGTGCCACGCGCGAGTGAACCGCGAGCTGTTGCCCGCCGTCGCTGACGCCTCGCCGGCCAAACAGGGCCGGCGGATGCCGGGAACCGACATTCCGGTGACCGATCCGGCGCACCTCGCCGCGAACCGGCCGGATGCGGTCGTGCTCTTTGTCCCAGACCTGCTGGCCGAGGTGCGGGGCTCCGTCCCGGAGGTGGAGGCTGCGGGAGGCCGGTGGGTCGATGCCGAGACACTTGGCTCACGAAGCCTGCAGTAGAACGCGCAGCCGGTCCAGGCACCGGCCCCGGGTGGGACCGATGCTGCCGACCGGCAACTCGAGCTCATCTGAGATGTCCGCGTATGAGGCCGGGGGATCGGCCATGAGCAGCTCGAGCAGTCGCTGCCAGCGCCGGGGCAAGCGGGACAGGGCCTCCCGGACGGTCTGAGCGCGTTCGTCGGCGAGCAAGCGTTCGTCGATCTCTGGCCCGTGGGCCACGGCACTGCCGAGTTCGGTGTCGTCGTCACTGAGCACGACCCTCTTACGCGCTGCCAGGCTGCGCAGGCACTCGTTGCGCGCCGTCGCCGCCAGCCAGGAGCCCACGCGATCCGGGTACTCGATGCGGTCGATGTGCTCGAGCAGTCTCAGCCAAGTCGTCTGCGCCACGTCGGCGGCGTCGCTTTCCACCAGCCTGAATTCCGCGGTGATGGACCAGATGAGCCTCGCGAACTGATCAACGAGACGTTCCCATGCTTGCCGGTCCCCGTCAGTTGCTCGTCGCACCAACTCCGCGACGTCGACGGAATCCAGCCTTTCCTTCACCATCGTCGTCATTCTCCTGCCCCTCCTATAAAAGACGCCTGCGCCAGGCACCGCACACGCGCATTCGTGATAGGCAGCTGGTTAGCGTGTAATAGAATTAAAAGAAAAATAGTTAAATGCATTTTCAAAACACCGGGACGGCGTAACGAGCCAGGGCCGCCGCTAATAGGCTCCAGACCCCCTCAGCATCACCGCGATCGTCTTCCACAAGATCTGCAGGTCGAGCGCGAAGGACCAGTTCTCGACGTACCGCAGGTCGAGCCGTACGGATTCCTCCCAGGACAGGTCGGACCGGCCGTTGACCTGCCATAGGCCGGTCAGGCCCGGCTTGACCACCAGACGCCTGCGGACGTGCTGGGCGTACTTCTCCGCCTCATCGGGCAGCGCGGGCCGCGGCCCGACCAGCGACATGTGGCCGAGGAAGACGTTGAACAGCTGCGGAAGCTCATCCAGAGACAAGCGCCGTAGATGCGCGCCCACCGCCGTCACACGGGGGTCCTTGCGGAGCTTGAACAACACACCGTCGGAGTCGTTGCCCGGCAGCAGATCCTCCCGCCGCTTCTCGGCGTCCACGATCATGGTCCGGAACTTGTACATCCGGAACGAATGACCGTCCTTGCCCACCCTCATCTGCGTGAACAGCGCAGGCCCGCGGTCGTACAGCCACACCATCGCGGCCAGCGCGGTCATCACCGGCGCGAGCATGACCAGTGCCGCGCCGGCCGCGCACCGGTCGAACAGGCCCTTGAGCACCAGCCGGAACCCGGCCAGCTGGGGGTGGTCCACGTGCAGCAGGGTGAGCCCGGCCGTCGGCCTGATCGTGGTCCGCGGGCCCGCCACGTCGAGCAGTGCGGGCGAGACACACAGGTCGGTGCCGGTCTTCTCGAGCTCCCAGGCGAGACTGCGGAGCCTGGCCCCATCCATCTCCGGGCAGGTGGTGACCGCGACGGTATCCGCGTCGAAGGCTTTGACCGCGGCCGTGACGTCGTCGAGCCCGCCGTAGACCGGGACACCGACCACCTCGTCGCACTCGCCCGGCCGCACCACGCAGGCACCGACCACAGTCAGCCCGTGGTATTTGTCCCGCCCCAGTTCGGTGATCAGGGCGGCGACGGCAAGCTCATGGCCGACCGCTACCACGTTGTGCAGGCATTTGCCGCGCATGCGCCGGGCGTGCAGCCGTTTGCGCATGGCGTACCTGGCGAACAAGTCGAACAGCGTGACGCTCGGCAGGGCGATCACCACGTACGCCCGGGACAGCTGAAGGTTGACCGTGTAGGAGAAGATCGCGACCGCCGCGGTGAGGCTGACTCCCGCGTTCAGCACCTTGCGGTACTCGTCAGAACCGGTCCCGATGAACCGGACGTCGTACGCTCCAGCCAGCCACAACGCCGCGACCCAGAGCACCGGCAGCGCCAGGCTCAGGGCCAGGTACATGGACGTGACGTTGCTGCCGAACCGGACCTGCGCGGCTATGAACACGCCGACCACGGCACAGCCGAGGTCGGCCAGTGCCACCTCGCGCAGGTAGTCCCTGGTCCAACTGGACAGACGCCTAGGCGCCCGCCTCTCGATCTTGCCACCGGTAGCGGCAACACCAAACATGCGCACCGACCCCCCATGGGCAGCACTAAACAAACGCCTAGTGCTTCCCACGCTCCCACTCAGTTCGCTTAAGCCTGAGTTCTCCCACATTAGTGACGTGTAGTCAACTGTCTGGGTTTACGCCTGTAGGTCGTGACTTATAGTGACATCCGCGACGTAAACTTAGGGTCACGATACATCCCAAAAAGCAGAAAAGGTCGCGTAAACCGAACAAACACCCAAACGGCAACCGAGATGCACCCCACGCACACCCACCACAGGCGGACACGTATGGCTGCACGGGCGAGATCGCCGCACGGACGGCCTCCGGCGACTGCTGGGCGGCTTCGCCCCCGGCCAGGACGGGTACGGTCCCAGGCGACCGGCCCGCGTCGAGAGCTAGCCGGTCCCGGGCCAGCCGCACGGACCGGCTCATCGAAGGCGGCCGCTTCCCCGGTAGCACGCTCGCCGTGCGCCCGAGTTCACAAAAGCTTTACTCTCCGATGGCGATAAAGGCCTCGGCGACATGATCGGGCCGGGATATGGTGACTTATCGTGACCGAGGCCACTCGCCGGTAACCGGCTGCAATCCCATTAAGCACCAGGGTCGAACTAATCAAAAAAGGATTCGACGGATCAGGGTCGCTCCCAGGCCCGGACGAGGTCGCGGTAGCGGCGCGCCGCGGCGCGCAGTTCCATCTCGGGGTCAAGCCCTGCCTCTCGAGCCTTCAGGACCAGACGGAAGAGCTCGCGACCGATGTCCGGGCCAGGACCGGCCGGACCGGCTGAGCCGGGATCGTCGTCGAGGCGCGCTACCTCGTCCGGTACGCCCGCGCGCGCCGCCCGGCGTTGCAGCTGCGCGGCCAGGGCCAGGGCGGGCTGGCCGAACGGCACACCGTCAAGCGCGGACGGCGGGCCGTCGGCAACGGCAGATACCCCGGCCCGTTCGGCCCGTTCTCTCTTCTCTTCGCGCTTGATCTCGTCCCAGTTGCGGTAGACCTCATCCGCCCCGGAGACGGTCACGTCGGCGAACACGTGCGGATGCCGCCGGACCAGCTTGGCCACGATCCCGTCGGCGACGTCATCGATGGTGTAGCCGTCGGCACGCTCGGCCGCGACGCGCGCGTGGAAAACCACCTGCAGCAGCACGTCACCGAGTTCCTCGCAGAAGGCCAGGTCGTCGCCGGACTCGAGCGCCTCGAGAGCCTCGTACGGCTCCTCCAGCAGGTGCGGGGCCAGCGACTGGTGGGTCTGCCGGGCATCCCAGGGACACTCCGCCCGCAGCCGGTCCATGGTCGCCACCAGGTCGAGCAGGTGCGCGCCCGGCAGGTCGGCCGAGCCGCGCAGCAACTGAGCCCCCGGCGGGACCGGCGCATCGTCGCCAGGCTCGGGCAGCCACACCTCGGTGCCGTCCGCGGTGATCGACGCGGCATCGGGCCCCTCAGCCACCCGGTAGCCGATCCCGGCCTCGTCCAGCGCGGGCAGCAGCGGGTGCCCGGCCGGGGCCAGCACGGCGGCGGCGGAGCGCAGCGCCTCCCAGGCAGGCCAGCTGAGCAGGCCGGGCGCCACCCGCGGGCTGGTCGCGAGGACGATCAGCAAGCCGGCGTCAGCCCCGCCTTCGAAGCCGCCTTGGCCGGCCCGGCCGGGCGCGTCACCGTCCCCGGCGCGGGGACGATCGCGACCTGGTTGTAGTCCAGCTGGCCGAACTGCGGGTTGACCTGGATCTTCAGGGCCTTGGCCGCCACGCACCGCGCCTTGGTGAGCTGGGCCGTGGTGGCCGTCTGGGCGGACGTGCTGGTGGGATCCTGCCCGCCGTTGGCCTGCTTCACGAACTGGTCGTCGATGGCCTGGTAACGGCCGACCTCGTCGACCAGGTTCGGCGGGATCCCGTTGGCGGCCAGGATGAGATTGAGCGTGACGTTCGAGATCCCCTGGGCCTGCGCGCTGGCCTTGGCCGCCGAGTAGATCTCCGCCAGCGCCTTCTGCGCCTGCGCGGTCGAGACCGTGATGCCCGCCTGCCGGGCGAGCTCGTCGTTGATCTTGAACCGGAGCAGCCAGGTGAGCGTCTGCTGCGTCTGCTGCGCCTGGCTCAGCTGCACGGTGCCCGGGTAGAGCTTGACGGTCTGGCTGAGGTTGGTGACCTCGGTGTCCAGCGTCGCGATCGTGATCCGCTCGTTGCCGGCGATGGCGGCAGATCCCGCCTTGACCGGGCTGCACGCGGTCACCACGAGACCGGCGCCCAGGGCGACGGCGGACACCTTGACAAGCCTCCGAAGCACCAGAATGTCCCTTCTCACATAGACGCACCAGGCCAGCAGTTCAGGATCCCGCAACCGCCGCCCGCCGATGGGCCAGTCTTCGGCACTGGTACGAGCATCGTACCGGCGGGTCAGTTCCGCGAGGCTCGGCGGGGAGGGATAGGTCGGTGCCGCCGTCGGCGCGGGCGATGGGCCGGTGAGCAGGGGTGGCCAGGGCCTGGGAGGCGCTCGCATGGTACGAGCCATAGACACGGCGGCAGTCGGGGAGACCAGCATATGATCAGGCGCAGAACAGGTAGTGACGGCCAGGTGAATCCTGGCCAGGACCGGTTCCGGCGGCTTCCGCACAATCCAGAAAGCCCGCCGCCAGGAGCTCGCTGAACGGCCCGTAATCCCGGGTGGCGTTGAAATCCCCGGCCACCACCCAGGTCACGCCATGCCTATTCTCTTCTGCCTGCCGGTGCGGATCACTCGACCTGCTCCAGGGATCAACTGGTGGCGGACACCAGGTCCGTTCGGGATATTAATCGTCGGCGGCCGACTTCAGGTGCGCGGAGCCTCATCAGCACCTGCACGATCGGATCCTGCCATCTCGATGTCCGGATCGCGGCCACCCGAAGTCGCGCGACCGGTCGGCGGGGACGAGGGAGACTCGGCCGGGAACAGCTCCTGAAACAGGCGGATGCGCGTGCGGGGGATGCCCAGGGTTACCAAGGTCAGCCGCACGACCGTGAACACGATGATCATGACCCAGAACCACCGGGCACTGGCCGTCCATGCCGTGTCCTGAAACGGCCAGAGCATCCGCACCCCGGGCGGACCCTCGGCGATGTCTCGGGCGAAATGGATCAGCAGCCCGGCCGCCAAGCCGGCCAGCACAGCCCGATGCCGGCGACTGGCCGCCGCCACGACCACTATGGCCACGGTGGCCAGAGAATGCGTGACGGGCCGCTGGTACGGGTTCTCCACCCCGAGGTACAGAGGAATGTGATCCAGATCGATGGCCACCGACGCGATAAGACCCGCGACATAGAACCGACGCGGTACGTCGATGAAGCACGATAGGGCGAGCAGGCCCAGCGCCCCGGTGACCAGGTGGGCGACTTCATCGAGCGCGCCACTGGCCAGGATGCTGAACGGAACCCTGCGGTCAGCCGCGTCGAATGCCAGCGCCACCGCGGCCAGCAGGACCGGAACCGTCCACAACCTGATCAGATCCCGTCCGCGCAACCCCACCCAACGATGCTACGTAATCCTGTCGACCACACCGCCCGCCAGGCCCAGCGGAGGCCCTCGCGGCGGCGGAGCCGGGCGAGCTGTCGGTAACGACCTCGCGCCCGGCCGGCGGGACGCACGTCTTGGATCAGCTATGGCGGCGCCTCGGGCTGGACGGTGCCGTCCGCGCGACCCTCTCAAGGTCACGGCCCAACTCACGGGCATTGCCCGCCGCGGTGATGTCTGTGAGCCAACGCGCGGCACCTGGCTTCAGCCTGGACAAGCCGCCAGTCCCGTGGTCGTCCCGCGGATCGACGGTCTGCCGCGGCTGGGATTGGGCACCCGGCGGTGGCCGAGCGCGGAATCACGGGGTGCGGCTGACCGAATCGGACATAGCCACCGGCTGCCGGCGCACCTGGTCCTTCGTCGCGTGCTTGCTCGCCGCTTTCCGTCGACCGGAGTAGTAGCGCTCGGCCAGGATGGTGCGCAGCACGCGCCAGCCGTCCCTGGCGGCGTTCAGGTTGCTGACGCCGTGGATCCGGGAATGCTCGTAGCTCGCGACCTCGGTCACCCTCAGCCCGGCCTGCGCGATGCGGACGTTGATCAAGGTCTCGACCTCGAATCCGTCACCCCACAGCCTCGCGCCGCTGCCGGCCGGGACGTCCGTTTCAGTATCCAGGCCGAACACCGGGACGTGCCGTCGCCAGAAGGCGTTGTATCCGTAGCACAGATCGGAGTACTTCGTCCGGCACAGCACGTTGACCAAGCCGCTGAGCATCCGGTTACCCGCACGACGCAGCCGGGTGATGTCACTGCTGCCGCCGCCGACGGCGAACCTTGTGCCCTTGGCGAAATCCGCGCCGTCCAGCAGGGCCCTGACGAACTGCGGGATCTCGGCCGGATCGGCCGAGCCGTCGGCGTCGACCATGGCGATGACGTCCCCGGTCGCCGCTGCGAACCCGCAGGCCAGGGCGTTGCCCTTGCCGCAGCGGTTCTGGGTGACGATCCGGACCCCCGGGCGCAGCCGACGAGCGGTGGCGACGGTGTCGTCGACGGAGTTCCCGTCGACGACGATGACCTCGTGCAGCCCGGCCGGCAGCTTCGCGAAGACATGCGGCAGGTTGCGGGCCTCGTTCAGAGCGGGAATGACGACCGAAACCTTCGGCCAGGCCTCGCCGATGCCGACGAACGTGGCCAGATCCCTGCGTGATTCGACGAGATCACACGCGGAATCCCCCGGCCGCGAGCCGTTCAATGACGAACGTCGCGCCGGAATCGGGACGAGCTCCGCTTTCTTCCCCATGTTTCTCCCTCTCCAAGCGTCCGGCAGAACCGGACAACGATCCCCCACGGGGACTAATAGGGCAGCGGGACCCAAGTCTGATCAGTCATGTTCGAGGATGCAGTTATGTGTAAAGACGCGGACATGCCCCGCGAGGTTTGCTTTGCAATCATTTGATCACCCTGTGTCGCGTGGCTGCTTGGATCACGGCTGCAGTGATTTAAACATCCAGGTCAGCGCGGTAACCCTGGGCCTTTCAACCGTGCAGAGGGTGATGATCGGTTCATCAAGCGCCGGACTTCTGGGTGATTTGCCCGGTTTGTCCCCATATTTGCCGCAGGTAACGTTCGGGTAAAGACGTCGCTGCAGTAACGCCGACCGGGAACCAGCCCGTGACAGCGCGTCGACGGCGCCGACGATAATGGCAGTCCCTCCTGATGCTGGGCGATCACCAGGCGACTCGCCCAGCTGCCAGCCCGAATGGTCAGGTCGCGTACTTCTGAACCATGGCGCCGAGGTTCGGCAGCGCAGTCTCGATGTGCTTGCTCGCGCCGCCACGGACGGACTTGTAGGCCTTGACAATCGCGGCTCGGTCGGACCTCCTCGCCATCGCGTCGGTTACCACGAGAAGGGCCTCGGCGACCTCGTCACCGCGCTTGGCGAGGTAGTCGCCGAACTCAGAGCCGCCGGTAGTGATGAAGTCAGCCCAGAATGGCTCGAGTTGGCCGGTCATGTCGGGGAGCATGCTCTGCACCGAGGACTGATAGTAGCCGGGCGCGAATGTGGTCACCATCTTGTAGGCGAGTTTGATCGCTGTCGCGGAGACGCCGGACTTGGCTGACAGCTCCTGCTTGACAAGGTCCTGGCAGGCGGCGACGACCTGTGGCTGGACCTCTGGCGCGAGCAACATCTCCCGAAGCGTTGCAACCATAAGATTATTCGCTCCCTATAAGGTCCTCGTGTTTCCGACTTTCTCAGGCCGGGATGGTGCGCTTGATCTTCGGCGGGAGATCAGGCTGCGTGAGGTCGATGCGCCTGAGGTGGCGCGGGTGCCAGGTTTGCGGGTGATTGCCTGACGGGGCAGCATCAGCGGTGTCTTCCACCACCGCTGTGACACGGAGTGCCCGCTGATGCTGCCGTCTTCGATGCTACCGATGCCCGCGACCTGGGGTGATCTGCTGGGTGAGCTGGGGCCGGTGTTCCGGCGCCGCTCCACGTACCAGCTGTTCGTGCTGCTGGCGTGCGGGGTGGTCCTGGCCGGGCGGCGCACGGTGGTGGCGATGGCGGCGGCGGCCGGGATCGCGGATCAGTTCCGGCGGGCGTGCTGGTTCTTCTCCGGTGCGGTCTGGGACAGTGATGACCTCGGCCTGGCGGTGGCCGGCCTGATCGTGAAGTACCTGGTCCCGGCGGGCGCGCCGGTCACGGTGGCCGTCGACGGGACCTTCTTCAAACGCTGGGGACGCAAGGTCGCCGAGGCCCGGTGGGCGTATGACGGGTCTGCGCAGGGCGGGAAGAAGATCGCCTTCGGGAACACCTGGGCGATCGCCGCGATCGTCGTCAAGCTGCCGTTCTGCTCTTCGCCGGCGGCGCTGCCGGTGCTGTTCAGGCTGTGGCGCGGCAAGGGCACCGCCTCCCAGGTGGAGCTGGCCGCGGAGATGGTGAAGATCCTGGCCGGGGCGTTCCCCGGCCGCGCGGTCCACGGGGTCGGCGATGCCGCCTTCCACGGCAAGCCCCTGGTCATCGAGGGGACGACCTGGACTACCCGGCTGCCGGCCAGCGCGGTACTGTACGGGCCCAGGCCGCCCCGCACCGGCAAGCGCGGCCGGCCCCGCGTCAAGGGCGCCCGGCTGGGCAAGCCCGCCCAGATCGCCGCGGACGCGGCCTGGCAGGAAGTGACCGTCACCTGCTACGGCGCCACCACTGCCATGCAGGCATCCGTCACCGCCGCGCTGTGGCACGGCAGCTTCGGCACGGCCCCCGGCCGTCTCGTCCTGGTCAAAGAGCCCGGCTCGGCCAGGCCCTGCGACCTGGCGATCTTCACCCTCGACACGGCAGCTTCCCCTGAGGCGGTCATCGAACGATACGCCTGGCGGTGGCCCATCGAGCCGTCGAATGCGGCCGGAAAGCAGATCATGGGCGTCGGCGATGCCTGCAACCGGGTTACCGCCGCGGTCGAGCGGACCGTCCCGTTCGGATTCCTGGTGCAGTCCCTGCTGATCTGCTGGTACGCCCGCCACGCCTACGATCCCGCCGATGTCGCCAGGCGCCGCATGCTATGCCCGTGGTACATCACCAAGACCGAGCCCAGCACCGCCGACATGCTCGCCAGGCTCCGCCGCGAGTTCCTCACCGCCCGGTTTCCTGCCATACGGCCGGGTCAGACCCCACCCGGACAAATCCCCGACTACGCCTGGAGCTGTGACACCCTCGCCGCATAACTCGGAAACACGAGTAAGGTCGGTTTGCAGAACTTTCTCGGTCCCGGTACCGGGATCGAGAATTCAATAGTGCGTGTTCACCGGAAAGTAACTGCGCGCAGGCGCAAGGGACCGACTGGCCGGAGAGTACGCCGTCGAGCAGGACACAGGCTCGCCCTTGCCGGAAACCCTGCCGTTCGGCCAGAGACCTTCAAGGACTTACGCGGACCTGTCCAGCTAGTGCATAATCACCTCGCCTGAGCAAGGTCAGGGTGCTCGTACTCATCGGGGCTGAAGCCGTCCAGTATGAACTCAGCCTCGGCCACTGGCTGCCGCAGCCGGGCCTCGATCATCGCCTGGTGGCCGGCCGCCCGTGTGGTACCGGCAGATGCCTCAGGCTGGGCCGCCTGCTGGGATGATTGGCCGCGCTCGGTGAGGACGGTCCGCAGCACGCGCATGCCATCGCGGACGGCGTTCAGGTTGCTGACGCCGTGGATCCTGGAGTGTTCGAAGCTCGGGACTTCGGTAACCTTCAGGCCCGCGTTGGGCACGCGAATGTTGACCAGAGTCTCGACCTCGAAGCCGTCGCCCCACAGCATTCCGTCGCCGCAGAAGGCAGGCGGAGAGGTGGCGGGCAAGCCCAGCACCCCAACGTGCCTGCGCCAGAAGACGTTGTAGCCGTAGCAGAGGTCCGTGTACTTAGTTCCGTACAACACGTTGACGACAGCGCACAGGAAACGGTTGCCGAGGCGGCGGATGCGGGTGATGTCGTCGCTGCCGCCGCCCTTGGCGAACCTCGTCCCCTTCGCGAAGTCAGCACCATCGAGGAGTGCCCTGACGAAGCGCGGGATCTCGCCCGGGTCGGCGGAGCCGTCTGCGTCGACCATGGCGATGATGTCCCCAGTCGCCGCCGCGAAGCCGCAGGCCAGAGCGTTTCCCTTGCCCCGGCGGGTCTGCATGACAATACGGACATCCGGGCACATTGCGCGGGCGACGGCAAGCGTATCGTCAACGGAGTGGCCATCGACCACGATCACTTCGTGAATGTTCGGTGGCATGCGGGCAAAAACGTGGGGCAGATTGCGGGCTTCATTCAATGTCGGGATGACCACGGAAACCCGTGGCCACACCTTGTCATCAGACTGAACAGTCATACAAACCCCTTGTCATCGTCGCCTATACGATCGCAGGGACCCGAGAGTCCGCTCCGGGGCTGGACAAACCACGACACTCCAGCCGCTATAGCTAGGAAGACGCCGAGGCCGATACCGAGGTTTACAGCGAGCTTGGATCGTCCCGCAACGCCATCGATTAAGAGCTTTGGGGCTGCCTGGGCTCAGTGTCCGTTTTACTGGCCCTCGATTGGACGCCCGCTGTACCCGGGCTGCCGAAGATGCACCATGGGCGGGGCGTGGCGTGTGCCGGGCACCGGGGCGCTGAGCTGCTCGCCGGATTGGTTCTAGTGCACGCCGGGCGGCTTATCGGCTACGATTGTGCACCTTGGTGCTGACGATGTTGGTGTCGTCACATCAAGTCATTTTGGCTTTCCTGGACCAGCGCAGAACGAAGGCGGCCTCATGGCACAGGAGGCTCCTCCAACGCCTCAGCAAGGGCACCATCAACAACCGAACCCCGGTAGCCCACCGGTCAGGGCCCGGCGCGAACCCGTGATCAAGGCAGCCCTCATTAGCGCCGTAGTTATCTGCGTGGCGGCCCTCCTCGTGCCATGGCGGCTGCCGGCGGCGAGCTCCGCCAAGCGGGCTGCAGCGGCCAGGAGCTCGGCATCGGCATCGTCGCAAGTCCATGCCTTGCCACCGATCCTCGTAGCGCCCCCGACTCTGACGACGCTTCCGTTTCGGAAGCCGAAACCCAGGCCGACGCTGCACCCACAGGCAGTGACGCCGATGCCGGCCGGTGTCCCCGGCGACTGGACGCTCAAATTCGACGATGAGTTCAACGGCACCAGCCTGAACACGGCCGACTGGTCGACCGGCTGGTACGGTTCGGGCATTACCGCTCCGGCCAACAGCACGGAGGGGCAGTGTTACGATCCCGCCGAGGTCAGCGAAGGCGGCGGGGTCCTGGGCCTGTCTCTTGTCCAGAAGACCGAGAATTGCGACGGAGAAGAAGATTACGCTGGTGGCCTGGTCAGCACTATGGACAAGTTCAGCTTCACGTATGGTTTTATCGAAGCGCGGCTGTGGTTGCCCGGGGTGGCGGGAAGCCCGGGCCAGGTTGCCAACTGGCCTAGCCTGTGGACCGATGGCAAGAACTGGCCCGAAGACGGTGAAATCGACATCGCAGAAGGCCTTCACGGCCAGGTCTGTGCGCATTTCCATGGCCCGGATAATCCCAAGGGAGTAAGGGTTGGCTGCCCCAGCGATAATTATGCGAACGGCTGGCATACTTTTGCTGTGAACTGGAAGCCGGGAAGCATCACCTATTACTATGACGGCGTCAATATCGGGAACGTGACCTCGGGCGTCACTTCCGCGCCGATGTTCATCGTCCTGCAAAATGCGGCCGGAGGTGACATCAGTACACCCGTCACGATGAAGGTTGATTACGTGCGGGTCTGGCAGCATCCGTAGCCTCAGCCCGGTTCGGGTGCGTGCTTCTGAGGACGGCGTCGTCCTTACCGTGGACTAGGCAGTGTGTGATGATGTCTGATCTCGGTCTGACCGAGAGGGTTCTCTCAATTGCCATGCGTAGTTAGAATGAGCCAGGGTTCGACCGAGAGGACCACAGACGTGGCAGGCGGCTGCGCCGATGGTAGCGACTACAACGGCGTCAGTGAACGGCTGTGCATGTGCGGCCACGCCAAGAAGGCGCACCTCCACTACCGGCGGGGGACGGAATGCGCCCTGTGCGACTGTTCACGCTGGTACGGACACGGTCCGCTAAGCCGACTTCTCCGGCTACGACGCTTCAAGGGCTATCGTGCTAGCCGCCCGCGCCTGGGCCGGTGGGCGTGCCTGGGCCGGTAGGCGTGGCGGTGCCGGTAGGCGTGGGGGTGGCGGTGGGCGTGGGGGTGGGGGTGGCGGTTGTCCTGGTCGGCGTGGGAGTTGGGGTCGTCCTGGTGGGTGCCGGGCTGGTGGGAGTCGTCTTGCTCGGTGCCGGGCTGGTCGGGGCCTTGCTCGTTGGCGCCTTGCTGGAGGGGGCCTTGGTGGTTGGAGCCAGAACCGCCGGTTGCTGACTCGCGGCTCCCGCCGGGGCTAGGTAAGAAGCGGGCGAGGAATGTGCGCGCGAGGAAGAGGCCGACGGAGCTGCCTTGACCGCCTTCGCTGCGCCGCCGGATTCCGTCGGCACGGACACCCCGCTGGCCGACGGCTGCCCGCTATGGGACGTGTAATTGACCAGGAACGCCCCGCCGCCGAGCAGGGCAACGGCCGCGGCGGCCCCGCCGGCCGCCAGCATATAGCGAGCGGGCAAGCGGCGAGCAGGTGGTCTCGTCGACTGCACTGGGAAGCCGGTACTGGTGAGTGGCTCGGCGCGGCGCGCGATCATTTGCCGACGATCTTCCGCGTCTGGTGAGTCATCCGTCACCAAGCCGAGGACCCGCTCCCACAGCCAGTCTGGAGGCACCGCGGCAGGCAGCAGTGCGAGCATCATCTCGGGACGGACCTCGCGGTGCCTGCTCTTACCGCACACCGAGCAGCGCCGGACGTGGCCTGCGAGCCGCTTGCACAGCGCAGGGGTCAGCGTGCCGTCCCAGCCGTCCAGCAGGCCAGCCGCGCCTGGGCACCGGCCACGTGCCGGCCACGCGGCCAGCAGCATGTCAAGCAATTTCGTGGACCGGGAGCGAGCCCGCGTCGCCAGTGCCTGCGCCTGGCTACGCGGTACGCCGAGAGCATCTGCGAGGTCAGCGCCCTTGAGCTCATAGCGCAGGTTCAGCTCGATGAGCTCGCGCTCGGCTGGCTCCAGGCCAGTGAGCGCGGCCCGGACGAGATACTGGAACTCTGCATCGCCTGCATCGGCGTCGTGCCCATAGCCGGTCATCTGGCCGGTGTCAGTGCGCGGAGCCGACAACGCGCCGGCACGCGGGCGGCTGTCGCACTCGTGACGGGCAATGGCGAACAGCCACGCTCCCAGGCGGCCGGGATTCCGCAGGCACGGGATCTTGGTCCAGGCGATGACGAAGGTGTCGTGCACGGTATCGGCCGCGTCGGCAGGGTAGATGAGCAGAGAATGACAGTAGCCGTACAGACTCTCCGCGTATCGGCCGTAGGCCGCGGCAAGGCCAGCCAGCTCGCCCCTGGCAATCGAGGCCGCGATGTCGACGTCGGGCATGGTCATGTAGTCCGGCCCCGCAGTGGTTCTGTCGTCACGACCAGGCAGATGGCACCCTCCTCCGCTCGCGTTTCCCGCCCGTGATACTGACGCCTGGGTTCGGCAGACGGTTTACACCCATACGCGCCGCCAGGCACAGCGGTCACGGAAGACAGCAAACCTTTCGGACTTCGGTGCTCAGCGCGAACATCGGCCTGAATTGGCGAGCTTCTGTCACCGGATCAGGCCCTGCTACCCGGCGATAGGGCTCCACGGCCGACGGCCCGGGCGATCACGGCTTTCGAGAAGAGCCCGGTGCCCGGCGAGCGACCCTGCGGTAGCAGAGCGCTCCGGCCACGACTCCCCGTGCCTCGATGAGTGTCAGCCGCCTGCCGCGCGCTCGCATCTGGCCTGCCCGCGAGGCCTGTCGTGTCCGGCCGAGGATGACTCCCGCGTGACCAAGGCCACGGCCGAGGACAGAAACTCGCATCTGGCCGGTGATCAGCTGCTTGGCCAGGTAGGCGCCCAGGCCGTGGCCGTAGGAGTAGATCTGCTCACCTAGTGCGTCCACGTCCGAGCGGTGCTGATGCCAGACCAGGGACGATGGCAGGTAGCAGATCCGGCCGCCGGCCAGGATGACGCGAAGGAACATATCCAGATCCTCGCCTCCCCGGCCCGGGCCTCCGGTGCCCAGTATCGGGTCAAAGCCACCGAGGTCGTTGACGGCGCTGCGGCGGATCGCGAAGTTGGCTCCTGTCCCGAAAACGCCAGCGCTGAAAGGGTAGAGTGCCGAAGGATGACGATTAGCGACGAGATCGTAGCGGCGAGGATCGAAGGCCTCTCCCCAGGAGTAGCGTGAGTCGAAGTATCGCTCCGGGCCGGTGTCGAGCGAACTCGAGGCAACCAGTCCGGTCACGCACATAGCCTCGGGATCTACCGCGAACCCGGCAGCGATGGCTGCGGGCCAGCCGGGATCGACCCTGGTATCGTCGTCGGTGAAGCAGATCAGGTCGAATTTTGCTCGCGCCACACCGTGATTGCGGGCGCGGGACAGGCCGGGATTCGGCTCGCACGTGTAGTGGATCCGTGCGTCAGCTTCTGCCAGGGCCGTCACGACCTCACGGGTGTCGTCCCCGGACGGCGCATTATCGACAACGAGGATCTCGAGTGGCTCATAGTTCACCTGCTGGATCGACCGCAGGGACTCGCGCAACCCCTTCGTGCGGTCTCTGGTGCAGATGATGACCGTCACACCAGCGCCACCAGAGGTAGCGAACTGGTGTGGGCAGGAGATCGCAGCCAGCCATCCGGCTGATTCCTGCGTATCCTGGGCTTCTTTATCAAGTTCTTCATGCCGCTGTATTCGCTCAGCGAGCGTTCTCTCGGCCAGGGTAGTGGCTCGTGCCGTTAGGGAGTCGGCCGGCGCCACCGGCAGCTGGACATATCCGATGGGTGCATTGTGCAGGCGGATCAGCACCCGGGCCATGTCGTGCCGGTCGCCGAGCGGACCGCTCACGTCGCGGACGGGTTCGGAATCATCCAGATCCAGCAGGCCGACCCAGATACTCGTACTTGCCTCTGTCATTACGCTCCCTGTGCCGCCGATGGCGACGAGACGCTTGCTCTCATTGCCCGGACGCTGCTGGTTGCGGGGACAGCAACCGGCGGCGAGGCACTTGCCCCAGTGTGGCCTAGCGGCGTCAGTGATGAGCCGACTTTGCCGGAGAAGCCGGACCTGACCCGAGAGCGACGACCGGCAGGCCCAGCCTTGGCCGGCCGGATCAGGCCATCCGGGCGATGAGCCGGGCCCGCCAGCAGACCACGCTCGTCCACTCCCAAGGCCATCACGTGCGCAGCCATCCCTCGGGTATGTCCAGCTTGCGGACGACCCGGGCGGGCGACCCCACTGCGAATGAGTTCGGCGGGATAGATCTCGTCACGACAGAGTTTACGCCGATTACGGCACCGTCGCCGATCGTCACGCCTGGGAGCACTGCTACGTTCCGTCCAAGCCACACATTATTACCCACAATGGTCGGCCCCTTGTCCTGAACGGCACCGGGTTCAACCTGATGGCGGTCGTCATCAATTATTGATACGAATGGTCCCATAAGGACATCACTACCGACGGTCAGCTGATGGTACGCTTCGATACACGTTCCGCTATTCATGTAAACCCGGTCACCGATAGACAGGGACGCGCCGGAGTCTACTTTGATAGTCACTGGCACGAGCCCTTCTACCATAAAGAAGTCGCCAATATGAGTAGTGCCACGGAACTGAAAATGTGCTCTGCCGATAAGGACAGGGGACTTACCGATGCTGCTCGTCCCGGATAGCCGCAGACGGATATGGCCTCGGCACATTCTCATGAGCGTAACCGCCCTAGAGCATTGCTTCCGCAACCACGAATAACCTGCTTGGATACCACTCATTTATAAACGTCCTCCGGCCAACCTGCACTGTCGATTTATAAAGAGCGCAGTATAAGAATGCTATCCCATAAGCTACTGTGACGTGGCGACAGCGCGAGACTTCCAGGCGTTAGTGTCATCTCCTGGTCTCTGGACGCGGTCGATCGTGGCGCCACGCTGAGGAAGGTACGGTCGAGCGCGTCCAGGGAACACACGCCGAGCATGGCCATCGCGCGGTCGATCTCGACCCGAAGCATCTCGATCATCTCCTCGACGCCAGCCTGCCCTCTGGCGGCGAGCGCGAACAGATACGGCCGGCCCACCAGTACCGCAGACGCACCCATGGCAATGGCCTTCAGGACATCCTCACCGCGGCGGATGCCGCCGTCGAGCAGGACGGTCGCGCGGCCGGCCACTGCGTCCACGACCTCAGCGAGTACGTCGAATGTTCCCGGCAGGTTATCCAACTGCCGCCCGCCGTGGTTTGACACGATGAATCCGTCGACTCCGAGGTCGAGATACTGGGCGCATTCGTCGGACCGCATGATTCCCTTCACTATCAGCGGGCCGTCCCAGTGCCGCCGGACAAAGTGGATGTCATCGGAGGTCACCGGCCACTGGGCGGCGGTGATCGTCGATTGCGTGTCCGCTGGACTCGAGCGACGGAGAGCTCGTTTACGCAGGGAGAAGGAGTGATTTGCGCGGATGAACTCCACGGACCATGCGGGCCGGGACATGCCTTCCCAGATCAGCTTGGGACTGACCTTGACGGGGATCGTCAGCTCGTTGCGCCTGTCGCGCTCCCGGGCCCCGAAGGTCGGCGTGTCGACGGTGATGACCAGCGCCCTGAATCTCGCGCGTGCGACGCGTTCGAGCAGTACCTCGGTCTCGTCGCGGGCGTGTGGCAAGTACAGCTGATACCACAGCGTGCCATCTCCCGCAGCGGACGCCACCTCCTCCAATGGGCAGGCCGTCATCGTGCTCTGCACATAAATTGCGTTGGCCCTTGACGCGGCTCGCGCGACTGCGAGTTCGGCATCGCGCTGGATGATCTGCCCGACTCCGGTCGGCGCGAGAAGAACGGGCAGTGACGTCTCCTGGCCGTACAGGCAGGTCGCGACGGATCGCTTGGAGACGTCCACGAGCGATTTCGGGCGAAAGCTGGCCGAGGCGAATGCCTCTCGGTTACGCCGCATGGCCGACTCGTCCCCGGCCCCGCCGGCGATCGTGTCGAAGACTATGCTTGGTAGCCGCCGGCGCGCGATACGCCGGAAGTCATCGAGGTTGACGGGGGCATCCAAGATGTTGGGTCACCTTCCAGTGATCTCACGTGCTCCTGCTGAAGAGGCTGATCAAGCAGGCCACCCCCCCATTTGACGCCGATCCGGCCGTCAAGGTTGGCACCAGCCCCCGACGTTTCGCGGGCCCTGACTCGTCCAGGCTGGCGCCGCATGCCGGCTCCGCATAACCTGGCGGCCGATGAACGAATCGGGGACCCGGCGGCCGCTTGGCAGATCAGGTATCAGCGTTCCGGCGCTCGGAGTCGGCACGAACCGGTGGGATTCTGGCATGTCGGACCGGGCCCGCCTTGAGGGCACTTTGTCTGCGGCGGTCGACGCGGGGATGGGCTTCTTCGACACGGCGGAGATTTACAACCAAGGCCGATCGGAGATGGCTCTCGGCGAGGCAGCCCGGCAGGATGGCCGACCGGTCCTGCTGGCCAGCAAGTTCGCGCCGTTTCGGCAGCGAGTTACCGCATCGCAGTTCGCTTCGGCGCTGGAAAAGACGCTGGACCGACTCGACCGCGATTCACTCGACCTTTACTATCTGCACTACCCGCGCTCTCTGCGCGGTGTGGGCACCTGGATGAGGGCAATGGCCAGCGCGGTCAGGGCGGGGAAGATCCGGGCCGTAGGAATCAGCAACTGTGACGTGGCGCAAATGCGGCAGGCGGCCGACGTACTGGCCCGTTACGGCATACCGCTTGCGGCCAACCAGGTTCAGTACAGCCTGCTGCACCGCGCTCCCGAGGCCGATGGCGTCCTTGACGCCTGCCGCCGGATGGACGTCGCCCTCGTCGCATACTGTCCGATCGGCAGAGGTACCATCAGCGCCGGCTCATCCACAGGTTCGGGCCGGTCTGGCCTTGCTGACACGCTGCGGGACGTGGCGGCCGCTCGGGGCGCGACCGCTACCCAGGTGGCGCTCGCCTGGCTGCTGAAGCGAGACGATCACGTCATCCCCATCCCGGGAGCGGCGACGCCTGAGCACGTCCAGGAGAACTCAGGCGCCCTCTCGCTGGAACTGAGCGAACAAGAGTTCGCGGCTATCGACCGGGTATCGGCGCCGGCGTCGGCCAGGTAGCACCGCCGAGAAGCCCCCGAGCCCGTGCTGCGGGTCCGGATCACCCCAAGACGCCTTCGCCGGGATCCATCGCGTCTGGCCGACTCCGGAGGAGGATCCCCGGCACGCCGGGCTGGAACTGCGGATGACCACGCATGGGCACCAGATCGTCAGCGGATCGGCCAGCGGCTTCGATTGGTGCGAAGACGAGGATGGCGGGTGAATTCTACCGTTTGCTGGCGACGACGAGGTCCTGGCCGAGCCACCCGACTTCCGGCGCGCTGGGTTGGCCGCTCCAGGACCCGGCGTAAAAGCCGCTCACGTCCAGGCCATTACGGGCGTAGAGGCTCCGGACGTAATCCTCCTCATAGCCCACGGACAGTTCGCGGGCGAGCATCCCGTCCTCCAGCAGCCACTGCGGTCCCTCGTGGTACCTGAAGTCGTAAACGCCTTTCCCCGCCTGCATTGATTTCAGGCTTTCCTCGTTGAGGATCAGGAATGTGGCCGCCAGGCGGCCGTCCGGCCGGAGGACCCGGCTGATCTCGGCCAGGTAGTGTTCTACGTCGGTGATGAGCATGTGGGTGAAGACCGAAAACAGGCACACTACGTCGAAGCTAGAGTCCCCGTACGGCAACTCATACTCTGCGGCTTTGACAGTTCCGCCCGGATTGTACTCGGCGTTGAAGATATTGGCGTGGGTGAACCGGAAATGCGGGTGCATGGGCGTGATATTTCTCGTGCACCAGCGCACGCCACGCTCAACGATCTCGAGCCCATCATAGGAGCCAGGCGAGGTGATCAGCTCGGTGAGCGGAATGGCGAGCCGCCCGATCCCGGAGCCGATGTCGAGGACATTGCTGCGGGCCGTAAGGCCCACCGTGTTGGCCAGCACATCGACGAGACCTCGCCCGCTCTCCACGAAATCGTCCCCCGAGTAGCCGGTAAAACGCTGCCCGTAGGGCGGCACCATCGCTTTGTGGCCGCGCCGGAACCGCTCGATCAGGTCTACTGGCGCGAAGTACGCGCGGCGCAGTGCCCAGCGGAGTCGGCGCGGCATGGCAGGTAGCACCCTGCTGGTGAAAAACCGCTGCCTTAGCAGCCAGCCCTGCAGGTCGAGGAACGGCCGCTGGACCCTCGACGCCTTCCTAGCGTTGTCAAACGCCTTCACCTTGGTCATCAGCTGTCCCCCATGACCTTCCTTAGCATTTGCTAGTGGGACGCACTGCTGCTGCCAAAGGTTTACGAGCCTGGCTGGCGTCCTTCTGCGAGGCGGCCTTGTTCTTGCCTTCTACGGGACGAGCACGTGGTCGCCGGCACCGGCGAGGCGCGGTCTTCATGGAGCTGTCACGTTCTTCTCCTAACATGCGTGCGTGGAACTGGAAGATCGCAACAGGATCGGGGCACCGCAGCTGAGTCGGCGAGGCCCTGTCGGGCCCGGCCTTCTTAACCAGCCCGATCCTGCTGAACGGCGGGTCCGCACGGAGCGCGGGGCCGACGATGCCCGCCGGACGGCGACGGCATCCCGCGAGAGCGCCGGGAAAAATGGCCGACTCTCCTGGGGTGCGCAAGCGCCGGAGGCACTGGCGAGGACCGTGTCGGCTATGGCGTGGTCCCGGATCGGTGCGCTCGCCGGCGGAGATGCCATGCAGGAGCTGCTCGCCTCCCTTCCCTCCTGGCAGCTCGTTCGCCGGAGCCGCAGGATATTTCTCCGGCGTCGTTTGCGTACGTGCGGTTCGGACTTGGTAGTTTCTCAAGGTGTCATCTTTGAATTCCCGGAGCGCATCGACCTGGGGGACCGAGTATTCGTTAATCGCGGTGCCCTGATAACGGCACGTCGGGATATCCAGATAGGCGATGACGTTCTCATAGGACCGTATGTGGTTATCAACAGTGGCGATCACAATTACGCCGATCCAACTCAGCCGATTGGGAACCAGGGCCATAGAGCTGGTCCGATCACTATCGGTAACGACGTTTGGCTAGGTGCGCACTGTGTGATACTTCGCGATGTCACCGTCGGAGACGGTGCGGTGGTGGCAGCAGGCGCAGTTGTTATCAATGATGTCCCGCCGCGCGCACTTGTCGCGGGCGTACCGGCGGTACCGAAGAAGTTGCGCGGGGCTGAATGATATGCCGACAGCGCCTCTTCATCGAGCCTTGAACTTACTGCACGTTGATCCGGCCTTGCTCCGCCAAGAGGGTGTCGTAACGAAGCTGCACTGCGGCTGCTCGTCCTTCAACGCACCGCTGCATTCTCGCACGGGGGGGCATGGGCTCAGGCGTCCACCACTCTGGGTGGGTCAGCACGTGGACGTTGGCATCTGTATTCTCCGCAAGTACGTCCGAGAGGCTACGGAAGCGCCAGTAACCGTCCGAGTCCGACACGTAAACGAAGCCAGCCTCTCCCAGGTACGCGTAGGCGTTCTCCATTCCCGCATAGGTTTTCCGGCGAAAGCGGAGTAGGCTTCCGATGTCGGGATCGTGGAATGAAACCGCCTTCACCGAGGTCTCGGCTACGCCCTCGAGGATCAGTCGCTCGAGTTCGAGCTTCTCTTCGAGAACGTCTTCATCGGGCGGATAGAGGCAGGGATCTGCTTCGAAATGAAGACCAATTTCGTGGCCACTCTTCGCTATTTTCTGGATCATTGCCCTGATGGGCCACTCAAAGACATTGTAATATTCGGAATGGAGCCGTACAAAATACGTCGCGAGCGTCCCGCGGTCCTCCTCCAGCCGGGCTAGGGCCAACGCCCGATGCACCGACATGTCGACGTCATGGCGCCAGAGCAGGTATGGAGGTTCAGGAATCGACCCAAACCGCGCGAATGAGAATCGCGCCCGAGCGAAGTCAAGGATTTCGGCGAAGCGTTCCTCAGTGAAGTCGAACTGCGAACTAGGATCGGGCGGGCGCTCCGTGGTGTACGTAAACGACATCGAAAGGTATCCCTCCTGCTCCCGTACTTTAATGTGTCCATCGCTCGCTCACGTGCAGAGCGAGAACTAGGTGCGGCACTGGCCGCCGTTGTGGAACCCCCGAGGCTACGACCGCGGTGGGAATGATACCGTACGGGATTGGCCGAAGGCACACAGCATTCAGCGACACCGGCGTCCCGGCCGGCGGGGAGCAGCTGGTCGTCAGCGGGAGAGGGTCACATCCCCGGACGCGTCATCCGGCATCCGCTCAGTGGATCCAACCACGATCTGGCTACTGACTGAGTTTCACGCAGGGCCTCGGTATGCTCGGGGCCTGAGGCGTGAAGAACGAGCAGAAGGATGGAGGGACTGGTGTCTGGCAGCACGGCCGCCACTGGTGGTGGGAGGATACGAGCGGGCTCAGCTGGCCCGGACGGGATAGGACGTGGCAGTTGTCCTGAAGTAGCGTCATGATCCCGATCAGCCAGGTCATCATCGGCGATGAAGAGCGATGCGGCGTACTCGAGGTCTTGAAGTCAGGGACGCTCGCGCAGGGCGAAAAGGTGGCTCAGCTCGAGGATGCGTTCGCGATGGCCCACGGCGTCGCGCATGCTATCGCGGTAAGCAACGGGACCGTGGCGCTGACGGCCGCGCTTCGTGCGCTCGGTATCGGCCCGGGCGACGAGGTGATTACCACCCCATTCAGCTTCAACGCGACGCTCAACGCCATACTGGAAACTGGCGCCACAGCGCGGTTCGCCGACATCCGTGACGACTTCACTGCCGACCCAGACTCGATGGCCGCCCTGGTGAACAGCCGGACATCCGCGCTGCTGCCGGTGCATCTATACGGTCTTCCCGCCAACATGGTCGCGATAAGCGCGCTTGCGACGCGGCACGGCCTGGCGATAGTAGAGGACGCGGCGCAGGCGCACGGGGCGGCGTGTCAAGGACGCAGCGTCGGCACGTTCGGCATCGGCACCTTCTCGCTGTATGGCACGAAAAACATCACGTGCGGAGAGGGCGGGCTGGTGACCACCGACGACGACGGGATCGCGCAGGCAGTGCGCCTGCTGCGCAACCAGGGTATGCGCGCCCGATACGACTACGAAGTGCCCGGTTATAACTGGAGGCTCACCGACCTGCAGGCCGCAATCGCGATCCCGCAGGTGAACCGGCTCAAGGAGATTACGGCCGCCCGGAACGCCAACGCGGCCAGACTCACCAGCGGCCTGAGAGGTACACCAGGATTGCTGCTGCCGGCGGTGCCACTGGGCCGGAGCCATGTGTGGCATCAGTACACGGCGCGCGTCACCGCGGACGCTCCGGTCAGCCGTGACGAGTTCTGCTCCAGCCTCACTCGTGCTGGTGTGGGCCACGGCATCTACTACCCAAAGCTTATGCACGACTATCCGTGCTACCAGGCCAGCCCAAGGGTGATCTTGGATGACACACCTCGCGCTCGCCAGATGACCGGTCAGGTGGTTTCGCTTCCTGTGCATCCTGGCCTGGACGCGACGGCCCTAGCCAAGGTCGTGGACGCGGCGGCCGGCGCCATCCATGGTTAAGCCCGCAGCATGCGGAGTTCGTAGGTGGCCGCTCAAGTCCGCCGGTATACGAACCGCGCGAACCTATCAAGCCCGTTTCCAGCCGCACGGGTTCCTGAAGCCCGGACATCCGTTCCACGCACCGAGCCTGCGTTCAGCGTCAGGTGGAGAGGATTGACCTAATGTCACCACAGCAAGGCACCGTTCTCGTTACTGGCGGGTTGGGCTTTATCGGCGCCAACGTGATCCCGGAGTTGCTCGCTCGTGGTTGGCGCGTGCGGATACTCGACAACTACTATCGCTGTGACCGCGCCGTGGCTGCCTCGCTCCATGCACTCGACGGTGTTGAGGTCATCGAAGGCGACGTTCGCTACGCGAATGTCGTGGAGGACGCAGTACGTGGGGCCGAGGCAATCGTTCATCTTGCTGCCGTGTGCCTGAATAAGAGCCTCTCTGACCCGACGGAAAGCCTGGACGTCAACCTCTTCGGCACCCAGAACGTCTTCGACTCCGCGGCCCGCAACGAGGTTCGGCGCATCGTCTACGCGTCGTCTGCATCTGTCTACGGCAACCCGACGTCGCTGCCGATGCGCGAGAGCGATCCTAAAGCGCCCCTTACTCCGTACTGCATCGCAAAGCTGGCTGGTGAGCAACTGCTCGCCTTCTACGGTGAGCGGTCGAAGACCTCGTGGCTCGCGCTTCGCTTCTTCAATGTGTACGGCCCCGGGCAGCAAACCGACGCCTACTACACCTCGGTCGTACTGGCCTTCCTGCGCCGGATCGCGGCTGGCGGGGTACCGGTGATCGACGGCAGCGGTGAGCAGACGATGGACTTTGTCCATGTCCAAGATGTCGCGCGAGCGGTGGCAATGGCCCTGGACTCCGGCCACTCGGGCGAGGTGCTCAACGTCGGTACAGGCCAGCAGACCTCGATCGCCGAACTCGCCGGCCACCTTATCCGGGCCGTTGGCGTCGACATTAAACCGATGTTCCGTCCCCGCGAAGTGCTCGTTACCCAGCGGGAAGCGTCGATCGAGCGGATACAAGAACTGCTGGGCTGGGAACCCACGGTCGCATTGCCGGAAGGGCTCGCCTCCGTCGTCGAGCATCTGAAGCTCACTGGTGAGCTTGATGCGGTGGCTGAAGCCTAGGGTCCCGGTCCGCAGATGCGTGAGCAGTAACGGCAGCGTTCGCGCCACCACCTCTTCACCTGGCATCGGACAGCCAGCGGCTCCAGCCTCCCAGGATTTCATCGTCGTTGCCGGGCCCGGCGTTGCGGGGCACCGACGGCCCGAGCTCGGGTTACTGGTTGCAGACGATCTTGGACAGAGTCTCAACAACTCTGTCCTGCTCTGCGCCGGTGAGGTCGGGATACATAGGCAGCGCCAAGTGTCGCCGGAAGAGTCGGTCCGACACCGGGCATTCCGTCGCCGCAGGCCCGTAAACAGCTTGCCGATGCAGCGCGTAGGTTCCGATGTTACAGCCGATCCCCTCGGCCCGCAGGGCGACGGCGATGGCGTCACGGTCGAGAGGTTCTTGCACGGTTACCGCATAAGTCTGCCAGGTTGGCATGCGATCGCCTGGGATGCTCGGGACCGAAATGCCGGGGAAGTCCGCGAGCATCTGACTGTAGCGAGCCGCAATGGCCCTGCGCCGTTGGATGAATCCCTCGAGCTTAGCGAGCTGCACGGACGCGATCGCGGCGAGTATGTCGGAGAGCTTGTAATTGTAGCCGAGACTTGAAAAGACGGGCACGGTGAGGGTGTCCGCGGATTGCCGGGCGAAGGCAGTTTCCATGCCGAAGCATGCGCCGTAACGGGCTCGCCGCGCCACTGACTCGTCATCACTGATGAGTACTCCCCCCTCACCGCAAGTGATGGATTTGCGTGCGTGCAGTGAGAAGACCGCGACATCGCCAAAACTGCCACATGGCCGACCCCTGTATACCCCACCTGCCGCGCAGGCGGCGTCTTCGATAAGAAAGAGCCCGTGGCGGCGGGCGATTTCATGCAAAGGATCCCAGTCGGCGGGCGTCCCGAGCGCGTCAACCGCCAGGATGCCCCGCGTTCTCGGCGTGATGGCATCTTCGACAAGTCCGGGGTCTATGGTGCCAGTGTCGGCACGCACGTCGATAAAGACAGGGGAAGCGCCGCAGTAGAGGACGGCATGGCCGGTAGCCGGAAAGCTGTAGTCGGCTACCAGCACTTCATCGCCCGGTCCTACCCCAAGAGCTGCGAGCGCGAGATGGAGACCGGCCGTACAGTTGTTTAGCGCAACGGCGTGCGCCCGCCCTGTCAGCCTCTTGAAGTCTTCCTCGAGCGCTGTGCTTCGTGGCCCCTGACCGGCCAGCCAGCCAGAGCGGAGCACGTCCGCTACCGCAGAAAGCTCCGACTCATCCGTCGATGGGCGGGTCAACGGTATGGGCCGCTGGTTCGGTTCGTCAGTGGGCAGGACCATCTTCCGCATAGGATCCATGGTGCTTGCAGAACCTCCGTTTTGATTCACCGCTGAAGGAGCCGGCCGTTTGAGGCGTCGAGCAGACCTCTGCCCCGCATCGGCGGCCCGGGCCCCTAGCATGACTATCAACTGTCCCAATGTCACTACAATCTGGTGGTCTCAGAAATTATGCTGAGCCGCGCTTCAAGCGCCTCGATTCTCGCCAGTAGATCGGCAGTCCGCAGGCCGAGCGTCTGCCTTGTTGACGTAATGCAAGCTGACGCCGGGCTAATATTGGAGTCCGCGTCCATCACTTCATAGATCCTGAGCACGCCATCACGAGTAAGCACATCGACGTGGCCATCGCGGACTGAACGACCTACCACGCGTCCAGGAACACGGCCGACGTAGCGCGACGCGTCCCACACCGGTACTGCACGCATAATAACAATGCGACACGCGTCAAGATATGTATATGCGCCTGGATACGGCGGCGCCAGGGCACGTACCAGCGCATAGATCTGGCGAGTCGAATCTGACCAGTCAAGCTCGCCATCGGCAGGCACCCTGCCGCAGCCATACGTAGCAGCAGAGTCATCCTGCGGCTCGCCCTCATATCCCGATAGATAGCGCGCGACTGTCGCGCCAAGGACCTGCTGCTGGAGTTCGTTCAATAGAGAATACAGGTCCGTGACTGTGTCATCGGCGCCGATCATCACTCGTTTCTGGTAGAGAATGTTGCCCGAATCGACGCCGGGCGCCAGGGCGTGAATCGTAATCGCAGCCTCCGGTTCTCCGTTTATGATGGCCCAGTTCACGCTTGCTCGGCCGCGATATCCAGGAAGCGGCGCATAATGTACGTTGACAAATCGGCCGTTACTGATGATCCTCGCGGGCAGGATTCGATGATACGACGAAATGACAGTGCAGTCCGGTCGGCACCTGATGATCGTACTGCCAACCCCGTCAAGGCTAACATCGGTAAAGACCGGCACCGCTAGCTCTCGTGCACGCTTGACCACTGCGTCACCTTTCAGGGAAACGTGATCCCGGACGAGACCGACCACGCGGAATCTCGGCGCTAGTGACTCGAGAGCGCTCAGCGTCGTGGATCCCATCCCAAGCAGCAGCACAGTGGGCATAATTACTCCTCGCCGGGAGTGACGGTCATGCTCCCCGCCGGTGGTCTGACAGGAGAACTCCACGAGGCTGGCGCCCGCGCCGGATGACCGCCGCGCGGAACACGACGCCGAGCCGGCTCATCAGCTGCCGCACCAAGCCGTGTCGCGGATGTCGCCCTCTTCAAGGTACAACCGGCCGGAGGCAGGCGCCCGGGCCGGGTTCTCCCGGCGGCCACGGTATCGGCTAAGCGCCTCTTCTCGTCGGCGCGTGAGTCAGCTGCGTTCGCATGCGTGCTACGACCATCTATCCTTCACCTGGCGCGCGCGACCGAGCACCTGGCGCGCCAGGAGCCGCGGCCACACGAGCGGCTGAAGGTACGGCATGACGGTAGGCCCGACACGGCGACGCCACTGCAGGCTGCGGTAGGTGCTCAGGCTGGCCGCAGCCGGCCAGCAGTCGAACGCGAACGCGACCAGCTGCTCCACCGGTACCGTGTCCGTCTGCCGACGGTCATACGCGCGGGCGGCGACCCACAGGGCCTCCTTCGCCAGCTCGCGATGCACCATCTGCGAAAGCCCGGCCGGATTCGGCAGCACGTCGCCGTAGCGCTCCAGGACCGCCTCATAGGCGGCCCTCCGCTGGTTGAGGTGCAGCAGGTCGTCGACCACCCCTGACATCATGTCGGCGTGCGTGCGCTTGTACGCCTGGTCCGCGTGGACGAATCCCACATCGGCGCACGCGGCCAGCTTCATCCAAATTTCGACGTCCGATGTGTGGTACAGGTCCGGGTTGAAGCCGCCCACCTGCTGCTGGACGGACGTCCGCATTACGACCTCGGGCGAGAAGACGCAGGTGTGCGCGTCCTTGAAGCGCTGCTCGAGCCATGGGTGGCCGGCCCAGATCGTTGGCGGGCGGGATGTCGTCCGGGCAGGCCGCAGCGTCTCGCCGTCGCGGAACCTCACGACATTCCCGTAGACGAAGCCAACCTCAGGATGCGCGTCCAGGAGGTCCGTGGCCCGGCGCAGCGCCCCCGGAGTGAGCTTATCGTCGGCGGAGATCAGCACGCAGTAGTCTCCGTCGGCCCAGTCGAGCAGGCCTTCGTTGAACGTGGCGATGTGGCCCTGGTTGACGGGATGAACGATCACCTCGACCTGTTCGTAGGCCGCCGCCAGTTTGTGCGCGATCTCCGCGCTGTCGTCCTGTGACGCGTCATCGATGATCAGGACGCGGACGTCGGTGCCGGGCTGGTCATCGACGGCGCCGGTAACGCACTCGCTGAGGAACCTGCCGTAGTTGTAACACGGGATGACGACGTCGACCCGGCTCATATGCCACTTCCCTGGTCAACTAGCCCGCCCACCGGCAACGCGGCCCAGTCCAGCTGGACACTCCGCAGCGTCACCGGGGCTCCCTGCAGCGCGATGCTGCGCGACGCCGCCTCGAGGATGTCAAGGACGCGGAGACCGGATCGGCCGTCGGTGAGTGACGGCCGGCCAGTGCGGATGCAATCCGCGAACTCCTCCACGACGCTCGCCAGTGCCTCACGTTCATTGAGCGCCGGCGACACCAGGTCACCGGTCCGGTACGAGACGAACGCCTTCTGGCGGTCTTCGGCTCCGGCGTCCTGCGCCGGCACAAGGTCCACGCCCCGGTCGAAGACGGTTACCCGCTGCAGCGGATTGAGGTCATCCCACACCAGAGCCCGCTTGGATCCACCGATCATCGTGGTCCGGACCTTGGTGGGTGACAGCCAGTTCAGGTGAAAATGAGCGACCGCCCCGCCCGTCAGCTGGAGAGTCACGAATGCGACGCAGGACCGGCCGGCACCGATGGGGTCCGCCCCATGGGTGGCGACCGACAGCGGCTCAACCCCGGGCGGAAGGATCGACGCCAGGATGGAGATCTCGTGTGGAGCCAGATCCCACACCACGTCGATGTCGGGCTGCACCAGGCCCAGGTTGATCCGCACCGAGTCGTAGAAATGCAGGTCCCCGATCTCGCCCGAGTACACGAGCTCCCGCATCTTGCGAACCGCAGGGGTATAGCACAAGGTGTGATCACACATGAGTACCAGGCCAGCGCGATCCGCTTCCTCGACCAGGCAGAGCCCGTCGGCGTAGGTGGCCGCCAGCGGCTTCTCGACGAGCACGTGCTTGCCAGCCCGCATGGCCGCGAGCGCTATATCGCGATGGGTACCTGCCGGAGTCGCGATGGCGATGGCATCGACCCGCTCATCGGCCAGCACGACGTCCAGGTCATCGGTCGGGGCGACCGTCGAATACGGTCCAAGCACCTGGGTCGCGCGGGACTTGTCGATGTCACACACCCAGATAAGCCGAAAGTGCGGCGAACTGGCGAAATTCCGCACAAGGTTGGGCCCCCAGTAGCCTACGCCCACTACCGCAAGGCCAATCGGCCTGAGGTCGCGTTCAGAAATCATGGCACTCCAGCATCGTTAGCGGATGATCGAGTTACGCCGCCGCAAGCGTCACCCGCCCCTGCGGGCCGCCAGCAGCGCGGCACACTCACACGGCGCGGACGGGCCCCTTCAGGTCCGTCTCGCCCGGCGTTCTACGAATGTTAGACGCGTCAACCCGGCAATATGTTGACATCGGCCGGTAAGCATTCACGTCCCCTGTTAATGGGTGCTTTGGAGTGACAGCGGGTTACTGGTTCAGGGGTCACGGTTGGGCTGCGGGCGGGGTGTCGTGACGGCGGCCGGGGGTGGTTTCGGGGATGATCCCCGTGATGCGCTGATCCGTGAGCAGGCGGCGCGGCTCGAAGCGCAGGATGCGCAGATCGCGGGGCACGGGGAGCGGATCGCGGCGCTGGAGTCGCTGGTCGCGGGGCTGCGGGAGCAGCTACCCCGCCGCCGGCCGCGAGCCGCTGGAACTGGAGTTCCGCCGCGCCGTCACCGTCGGCCTGGCCGCGTCCCCGGCCCGAAGAACACGGTGAGGCAGAAACCCGGCCGTGAGATGCTCGAGTTCTGCAGGGACCGCCAGGACGACGTGCTCCGGTTCACGACCGGCACCAGCGTCTGGCCCACGAACAACATCTCAGAGCGCCACCGTCACCCACCGTCCACCGGGGTGAATGCTTACATCGGCCGGCTTCCTGCCGAGAGGAAATTTCCGCATTCAGCTCGGTTCCTTAACGGATACGTTGAGTGACAGGTTCTTACGCAATCGCCAACGTCCCGTCCGTTTCGGTGAATAGCTCGCCGGTCTCCGGGCAGCGCCATCGCGAGTCGCCAGCCGGCGACAGCCTCACCCCGGCCCGGCCAACCCACCCGATCCTGCGGGCCGGTACCCCGGCGACCAGGCCGAAGTCGGGAACGTCCCGTGTCACCACGGCGCCGGCGGCGATGAGGGCCCACCGGCCGATCTCGACCCCGGCGATGATGACCGCCCGGGCGCCGACCGATGCCCCCTCGTGGACCACGACTCCCTTGGCAAGCCAGTCCGCAGGTCGCTTCAGCTGTCCCGTCACGCCGACCGATCGCGGGTACACATCGTTCGTGAGTACGGCAGAAGGGCCGATGAAGACGCCGTCCTCCAGGCGCGCAGGCTCATACACGAGGGCATAGTTCTGCAGCTTGACGTGATTCCCGAGGACGACGCCGGGACCGACGTAGGCACCTCTTCCGATGATGCAGTCACGCCCGATCCGCGCATTTTCGCGAATCTGGGCCAGATGCCATACCCGCGTACCGGCATCTAGTTCTGCCCGCTCGTCGACGTCGGCGCTGGGCTGTACGTGAATGCCGAGCGCGACGGACTGTTCGTAACTGTCCGGTTGCATTCGCACCTCTCCCGGGCTGGGCGGCAAGCAGGTCACCGTATGTGGGCGTGCTGGTGCTTCGCCGCTCTGCTGTGACACGCTTCGCGAGCCGTCGGCTCGTCCCCCTGAGGGTACTGGCGTCGGCTGAGTCGGCCTGGGGGGCGACAAGCACAGTAGTTGCGGCCGGGCCACGTCGTCCACCGAAAGCGGGATTTACCTGCCGAGCCAGCAGATTTTGTCATGCTCCTGGCGAGGACAAAGCCGTGACCAGCCAGAATCTCACCGATTAGGCCCCGGCCGCGGAAGTCCGGTTACTCTGACAGGGTGGATTGGGGACCGCCTGGGGCTGCCAGGACGACCATGCAGCGTGCCGACAGGCGCGACTACTGGGTCGACGATACGCTTACCGTCCCCCTGCCGGTCCTCGACGGGCGTCCGGTCATACGCGGCCGGGGGCCCCATGTTCCTGCACACCACGCTTCGGGCACTGGTTCCCAGAACCGCGCCGCCCGCGTTGTCTCAGCGTTGCGCGACCCCGTTTACCGCGGCAGTTATGCGCTGGTCGCGAGCACCGTGGGGACGAACGTCATCGGCGCCGCTTACTGGGCGGTCGCGGCCCGCCTGTACGGTCCCGAAGCCATGGGACGCGCCGCAGCACTGATCTCCGCACTTATGCTCGTGGCAACCCTCTCCCAGCTCAACCTGAGCAGTACGCTGATGCGGTTCCTGCCCCAGATGGGGGCGATGTCCGCAGGGCGCCTGATCAAATTCAGCTACCTGGCGAGCTCGCTTACGGCCCTTGCCGGGGGAGTGATATTCATCACCGTCCTGCCTGAGGTCAGCTCCCAGTGGCACTTCGTGGGTGATTCGCGCTTCCTTGCCGTCCTCTTCGCCGTGTCAGTTGTCGTCTGGGAGGTATTTACCCTGCAGGATGCCGTGCTAGTAGGACTTCAGCACGCCGTTGTCATCCCGATAGAAAATGTGCTCTACTCGCTGGCGAAGCTGGCACTGCTAGTAGCGGCAGTAAAGCTGCTCGGCTCGACGGACATCCTGTTCTCCTGGATAGCCCCGCTGATTCTCTTGATCCCGGTCATTAACTGGCTGATCTTCCGATACCTCAAGGACCGGAGCCCGCACGACACGGCCCCTGTGATGCGGGTCCGCCAGCTCGCGCGCTTTGCCTCCGTTGACTATCTGGGCGTGATTTTCAGTCAGATCACCGGAAACGCCCTCCCGTTGCTGGTGATATCCGTCCTAGGGCCGACCGCGGCTGGCAGCTTGTACATCGCCAGCTTGATTACGGCCGGTGTGGCAGGCGTGGGAATCAATTTTTCCACGGGCCTGCTGGTTGAAGCGACTGCGGCACCTGAGCGGCTGCCGGAGATCACCCGGGGCGCGCTCAAGAGATGCGTAATTATCATGGGCGCGGCGACGATTGCGCTGTTTTTCGGAGCAGGTATCATCGTGAGGGTTTTCGGGGGCAGTGATGCACCCCAGACAGTCGTGCTCTTCCGGTTGCTGGCCCTGACTCTTCTTCCGTTCTGCATCGAGACCATCGCTCTCTCGCTTGACCGTATCGCCGGCAAGCCTGTTCGCGCGACGCTGAGTCAGCTCGCTATGGGCGTTCTCACGCTCGGCGGCAGCTGGCTCCTGTTCGGCCCGCTCGGGCTCAAGGGCGTGGGCGTCGCTTGCCTCGTAGCCGATACCGTCATAGCACTCGTGCGCCTCCCGACGGTCCTGGCCGCTCTCCGGCGGCGCCCCGGTGTGATGGCGCGGCCGGCCAGTGCACCCCGGCAGGCCGCGGTGCCGGATTCCCCCGCTCCCCCCCGCCCGCACCAGCCCTCCGATCACCAGAGCTATACGGGCCGTCACCGGGCGACAGGGCCGGGCGAGAACTCATCAGCGGACCGGCCGCAGGGACCCGGAACAGGTCGACAGCAGCAAGAAGCCGCGCGGCGTCCTGCAGGCGGGCGTGAGGCGTACCCGTTCCAGCGTGCGCCGGGCAACAGCGAACGTCGCCGGTGGGACAGGGCCTGATTTCGCCAGGTCCGCCGGGGCACGGACCTGCAATTGACCGCTCACCATCATCCCTTCGCGGGTTTGCTCATGCGGACGGCTCGCCGGACACGCTCGTCCACCTCGCGCGCCAGTTCGCCGGCTACCAGCGAAGCGGCGCCCCGCGGCGCATCGCGCAGACCCCTTAGCCGCCGCCACACGCTCATGCCCGACGGCTCCAGCGTGTACACCGGGAACACCCGGTGTGAGATGCCCGGGGCAGACCAGGTTGCGGGGCCTGCGCTACCGTAGCGTATCCAGCGGTCAAGGCCCCCGTAGAGATCCACCCCTGCCGTCAGCGTAGCGTCGACTGACCCCCATTGACGGGGGTTGAAGTCGACGAACCGGAACTGGCCATCCTCGTCAAGCACGAAGTCGAACGACGCCAGCCCGGTCCATTCCAGGTTCTTGCACACGGTTTCCGCCGACCGCAGCAAGGCGGAAAAATGCGGTTCCCCAGCGGACCGCAGCTCGAATGCGCGGCCAGTCAGCGGTGGCGACATGACCGTCTTCTCGCCCGCATAGAAATGCACGGCTTCGCCCTGCAGGAACAGGGCCCCCGCCAGGTAAGTCGGCCCGAGGTAATAGCGTTGCGCGGTGACCGAAGCGGCCCTAGGGAAGAATTCATCGAATGCCCGGATGACATCCTCGGAGGTGCGGCACAGCGCCACGCCGGTGCCGCCGATCGATTGGCCCGACTTGACCATCAGCGGCAGACCGACCGCTATCGCCGCGCGGCAGTCCTCATGACTATTCAGCGGCATCGTGCTGGGAATCGCTACTCCCCAGCCAGCGGCCGCCTCCAGCAGCAGCGCGCGGTCCAGCAGCAGCGGCCTGATCGCGGGCGCCACGTTGGGCAGGCACCGTTCCTGGACATGCACTGGCTGATGCCACATCCAGTACAGCGCCTGCTCGGTGCACGGGATAATGCAGGCCGGCTGGATCCTTTCCACCATGGCCGCAAACGAATCGGATTTCTGGTGCCTGATCGGCTCTTCCAGGTATGACCGGTACGGGTCCGCAGCACGCAGATACGGCGGCCACCGAAGGGACGGAGTAAACGCATGCACACGCACCCCGCGGCTGGCTAGTTGATAGGCCAGGAAATCAGCAGGGAACCACGCCGTATCGACCAGGATGACATCCGGGCCGTCGGTCCTGGCACGTCTGAAGATCACCGCTGCATTCCCCACTTCCAGGCTAGAGGGCTTCACCCACGGCAAATTCTTGTTCCGCTTAAGGGCCGACGGTTTCCGGGCACAGGCGAGCGAATTTGGGGCACTTTAACACGATGCTTTGGGGCCGGGAGGGGGATCGCGTGAAATCGTCCTGATCCCGGAGACGGGCCGCGGCCCGGTACCGGAGGCTGCGGCCAGGGCGGAGGGTCGGCACCAACTCAGCCGTTCATCGCGTACTCGGCCACCCAGGCGACCGTCATCGTCTCGATGGTGCCGCTAGGCTGCGCCGAGGCCTGGTTCTGGGACTGCAGGGTCAGATTCATGGGAATGGTGGGCCATTGAGCGGGGGAACTGAGCGAACTACGGGAGACGCTGGCCCACACCTGGCCGTCGATCGTGTAGGTGATCGCGCCCGGCGTCCACCGCACGCCATAGGTATGCCACGCGGTGCCGTTGCTGTCCTGGGTGGGGCTGGCGATGACGCAGCAGCTACCGTTCCCGTCCGGACCCACGTGCAGGCTGGCGGAAAAACTCTGCCGGGACCCGCCCAAGTCCTGGAAGAAATCGACCTCGGGCGGCCAGACGCCCTGCTGGGACGGCCACAGGATGGCGAGGTTGTTGATGGACAAGCCGGGCTCGTAGTCGGCCTTCATCCGGACCAGATACATGCCGTAGGTCTGCGGGTTCCCGTAGAACGCCACGCCGCCCTGGGCCGAGGACGTCGCGATAAGGTGCAGCGCGCCGCCGCTCACCGACACGTTGGACGGCTCCCAGTTACCGGACGGGTCACCGCCGGGCTCGCCGCTGTAGGCGTCCCACCCGGACGGCAGGCTGTTACCCGAGAAGTCGGTGCTGTAGGTCAGCCGCCAGCCGGCCACGCTGCCGGGCGACGAGGTGCCGCCACGCTGGGTGTGAGCGGCCGCGCTGGCCGGCGCGCTCGCCGTGGCCTTCACCGCGGCGTGATGCCGGGGGGAGGCGGAAGGGCTCGCCGACGCGCGGGTGGTGGCCGGGAAGCGGCAGCAGCTGAGGGCGACCGGCAAGGCGTTCACCACGGACGTCCCCGGGTTCTGCCGGCTGGAGTCCGCGGTCATGTGGACCGGCCAGGTGACGATGTGCATGCCGACCACGCCTACGGCCACCAGCACCGCAGTCACAGGGGCCGCGATGAGCACCAGCCGGATCCGGCGCCTCCGGCGCGGCCCGGCCATGCCTTCCGCGGCCTCGGAGGCCCCGGCCGACCGACCGGGCGCGACCCGAGCGTGCCTGGCATGCCGGGACGACGTCGGTATCATCGGCGCTCTCCAGGGTCAGCGGGCGGCGGGATGTCTCCGGTCGCCACGGGGAAGGCATGGCGTGATCGGCGGGTCACGGAACACGCCAGAGAAACCCGCCGCTCACGCGGCAAATACCGGCCGCGGCCGCCACTTTCCGGCATATAGCTGCTCCCGGAGATCATCTGTAGCCGGGGAACACCATACCGGGCGGCCGCGCTGTTCATCAGCGAAATGCAGATAGAGCCGATGATGTTTGCGGCACTTTCGAACTCGTTGCCGGTTTTCGGCCGGTAATTTCCGGCCGTCTTCCGGGTGGCGGAGCGGGCCATACGGCGAAGTAACAGGGAGCCGTACTGATTCTGCACCGGTACCGGTCACCGGCCCGCGGCGCCGCGCAGCCGGAGGTTCACGCTCTTGAGCGTTTCCCTGACGGAGTGCTGCATCGACCGGACCCGGAAGCGGGCGGGCCGGGAAAGCGTGTCCCAGATGAGCAGCCGCACTCCTGGCGCACTTCGGGCAAGCCGGCGGTTGCCAGCCGATTTGGCCTGCCTGGCCCAGTACTCGGCCAGGTCGTCGTTGTCACCGTACTTGAACGCGATGAGGGCGGGACGGACGTAAGCAAGCCCGGCAGGCAGCCGGCGAAGCTTGGGCGTCTGTGATTCCAGCAGCTCGTCAAGAGCGCTCTCGATGTCGGCCCGGTTGCGTGTCGCCGAACCAGGCCGCAGTCGCATGTCCACCATAAAGTACCTGCTTGCCCACAGGATGGGCGTTTTCGAGTTCTCGGCGATACGCAGCCACATATCGACATCTTCACAGTAGCGCATTTCCTCATTAAAGCCGCCGGCTTCCGTGAAGCACGATTTGCGGATGAGCAGCGAACTGGTGTTACGAGCCGGATTGCCGCTAACGAGGAAATCATCAAAGTCATAACGACCGGCGCGCTGCCATTGAAAGAAGATCGGCGTGCCGTTCTCCAGCATGATCCGGGAACGGCAGAACACGACGCCAACCTCGGGCGGCAATGACCGGATCAGCCCGAGTTGCCGCTCCAGAAACTTAGGGTGCCATCGATCATCGCCATCGAGAAAGGCGATGTACTCCCCTCTCGCTTCCCGTATTCCTGCGTTCCTTGCCGCGCTCGGACCCCGGTTCTCGCCCGCGACCAGACGTAGCCTCGGGTCATCGCCTGCGTGCGCACTGACTATATCGGCAGTCTCATCTACCGACCCGTCGTCCATCACCAGATATTCAAAGTCGTGAACTGTCTGTCGCAGCACCGAATCGACGGCCTCACCAATGTACTTGGCGAGATTGTAGGCCGGCGTTACGACGGTCACAAGCGGTGAACTAACTCTATCGAGAGCGGTCATTGACAAAGTCCCTGAAGTCAAATCGGTCGGCTACTGCATATGCGCTATCGGGCCGCAACGCACGGCACGGCTACGGATGCTGCCAGACCCGCACATAAGCGACCTTCATAGTGGCGGGCGCCTGGGCAGGATACTGAGCCGCATAGTCAAGGATCACGAACATCGGCGCCGAAGTAATCCCGGAGGTGACGCTACCGATATCGACGCCGTCATAATAATAGGTGATCCTTCCCGGTTCCCAGTCCGCGGCAAAAGTATGCCAGCCGTTCGCATAATTCCCGCCGGGGCAGCCGGCACCTATTCCGCCGGGCCTTGCCGCGTCGTGGAAGTGCGCGCACACGCGGCCGTTGATACCTTCGGCGATGTCGATTTCACCGTCTTCGGGCCAGTTCTTACCATCGGTCCACACGCCAGGCCAGTTGGCAACCTGGCCCGGGTTTCCCGGCACTCCGGGCAGCCACACCCGCGCCTCGATAAGACCATACGTGAAGTTGAACTTGTCCATCGTGGTGACAAGGCCACCGGCGTAATCCTGTTGCCCGCCGCAATTCTCGCGCTTCTGGACGAGAGACAGGCTCAGCGCCCCGCCGCCTTCGCTTACCTGGGCGGGATCGTAACAGTCGTCTTCCAGGCTGCTGACCGGACTGGTAATGCCCGAACCGTACCAGCCGATCGACCACTTGGCCGTGTTCAGGCTGGTGCCGTTGAACTCATCGTCGAACTTGAGCGTCCAGTCACCGGGCACACCGGTCGGCATCGGTGTCGGGCTCGGCACCGGCGTACCGCCAGACTGGCTGGTGTGCGGTCCCTGATGTCCGAACACCAGGATTGTTACGACGATGATCGCAATGGCGGCGACGAGCAGCCATGACATCCGCCAGGCCAGCCTCGATGCCCTGGAGAACCTGGGCCGCGGTTCGTCACGCAGGCCCTCGCGGGGCCTTGGAGGAGTGATGTGCGAAATGTGAGGTCACCCGGTCCTATATTGTGGCCTGCGCGAGCCGCCGTGCCCGCCTGCGCGCTGATCTTACCGTCAGCCGGGGGCGCGCCACCGCCGAGTCGCCCGTGCCACCGGGGCGCCAGCCCGGCGGCACCCCGCACGCCAGCACACCGGGCATACCGTCCGGGAAGCCGGGAACCCTGCTACCCTTCCTCAGGTGGTCGCCGTTGCCGATGATCAGGGTGTGAGCGTCGTGGTCTGCGCGTACACCGAAAAGCGGTGGGCACTTACCCGCTCGGCGCTGGAGTCTGCGCTGCACCAGAGCCCGCGGCCACGGCAGGTGCTGCTGGTCGTGGACCACAATGCCGGGCTTGCGGCCAGGGCACGCCGGGAACTCACCGGGGTGACGATCCTGGAAAGTGACGGTACCCCCGGCCTGTCAGGAGCGCGTAACACGGGTCTCAAGGCGGCAACACAGCCGGTCACCGTCTTCCTCGATGATGATGCGGAGGCGCGGCCGGGCTGGCTGGAGTCCCTGGTGCGGCCATACTCGTCCCCCGACGTCGTGGCCACCGGAGGCAGCGTGTATCCGCGGTGGCCGGAACGCCGACCACGCTGGCTGCCGCCTGAGTTCGACTGGGTCGTCGGCTGCAGCTACCGGGGGCTACCGGAGACGGTCAGCGTGGTACGCAACCCGATCGGCGCCAGCATGAGCCTGCGGACCAGCCTGGCGCTCGAGGCCGGGGGCTTCGATGATGCGGTGGGACGGGTGGGCACCAGCCCGCGGGGCTGCGAAGAGACCGAATTGGCCATCCGGCTGACGGCGAGCCACCCGGGGTCGACCATCTTCTATGTTCCCGACGCGGCCGTCGATCATTACGTCAGCGCCGAGCGCCTCAGATTCGGTTACTTCGTGCGCCGTTGCTGGCATGAAGGACTCTCCAAAGCCGACGTGGTCCGCATGGTCGGCTCCGCTGCGGGCTTGGAGCGCGAGCGGCGTCAGACCGCCGTGGTGATCCCGGCCGCGCTGCTGCGTGAACTGCGCGGCCTCGTGGCCGGTGACGTCGGCGCAGGCATGAGGATGGCGGCAGCCATTACCGGACTGTCCACCGTCGTGGCGGGGTACTTCACCGGCCGTGCGCACTTGACGGGGCGCAGCCGGAAGCCAATCCGGCCTCCGCTCGCCGGCAACTCCCTCGCCCCGGTCAGGTCCGCTGCCGCGCCCGAGGAGTAGCCCGCGCCCGAGGAGTAGCCCGCGCCCGAGGAGTAGCCCGCGCCCGAGGAGTAGCCCGCGCCCGAGGAGTAGCCCGCGCCCGAGGAGTAGCCCGCGCCCGAGGAGTAGTCGGCCGCGGTGAGGAACCCGCGCCCGGCGGAAGCTCGTAGATAAGCGTGCCGTCCTGGTTCACGATCAGCTTCCATTGCCGCGAGCGCTCCAAAGACGTCTGCAGGATCCTGATGCTGTCGGGCGGTGCCTGCGCGTACGCGGCGCTGTACGGGGCCATGCTCGGTGCGATCAGCACGTAAGCAGGTCCGTTGCCCTGCGTGTATGTCTTGGAGTCCTCGGCGATCAGCGTGGCGATGTCGGGTGTCGCCTGGTTTACCAGCGGCGCGCCGTCGCGCGAGCCGAAGATGCTGTTCAGCGGAAAGAGATAGTACCGGTCCGTATCCGAAGCGGGAACATTGTCCTCAGCCACGTATATAGGGCCGGGACGGGCGTTCTGCAGGAAGGACCGGATTGCCGTGACCTCCGATTGAGGGAAGGTGTTGAAGGCGTCATCCCCGTAGAAGGCCACGAAGAACAGGGCGATGACAATCAACAGCGTCACCGGGGCGCGCAGCCACCGCAGGGCAGGCCTGATCCAGGAGAAATCGAGGCGCCCGGTGGCCGCGCGCAGGCGCGGCACCATTTTCCGGGACAGGGGCCCCGGTTCGACGGCGGCTGCGGCCAGGGCGGCGGCCCACGGCAGAGAGAAGAGATAGACCCGCAAGATCCCCTCGTTGCCGTACGCCTGGCCGAACAGAACGAGCACGGGCGAGTAAGTGAGGACGAGCAGGGCGAGCACGATCCGCCCTGAACGCCGGAGCCGCCAGGCGCCGACCAGGGCGAGAAGCCACATGATCACCGACAGCAGGTCCGCGCAGTGCTGGATCAGCAGCTGGCTGGCCGGGATGCTTGCTGTGGCGCCGGAAGAGGAGGCGGACGGGGGGGCCGCGTTCCCGAAGAAGCTGCCTAGCGAGCCCAGCAGGCCGTAGTGGCTGTTCACGAAGGAGAAATGCGGCAGCAGGTACGCGACCGCGATGGCAAGCATGGCAAGTGGCAGCCAGCGTGGCCGCAGCGGGCGCGCGGCCGCGAGGACCAGCAACTGTACAGCGACGATGTAGGGCGACAGTTCGTGAGTGAACGTCAGCACGAAGTAGAGCAGCAGGATGGTCAGCACGAGCGCGGTGCGACGCCTGGGGGGCACGAGTGGATCCGCCGGCGTTGTGGCGCGCGGCCGACGCGACTCCGCGGCCGGGTAACGATGCCCCGGAGCCGCCGCGGCGGTGCGATCGAACCGCGTCTTGCCGTACGCCGCTCCGCTGCCGTCGTCCTGGCCGGGCACAACCTGGATGCTGTCCGGGCTGAGCTTCAGTTCCACATCGGCAAGGCGCCGCGCGATCGCTGCCCGCACCATGCGGGCCTGCCGCTCGCTGGTGCAATGGACCGCGACGGCGTCGGGGCGGTGCTCGAACCTGACGTCGGGGAAGTCACGGCCCATCCAGGTGTCGACGGTGTAGTACAGGAGCAGATCAGCCAGTACCGATGAAAGCGGAGATTCCGTCAGCATGCTGACGTCACCGGTGCCGAACGAGCCGTCGGGCCGCTGCGCCGGCACGGTCAACGATCGCCGCACATAATCGACAAGCCACTTCTGGTCCGTGGTCGCCGCAACCACCCTGAGCACCGGATCGGGCCGGAGGTCGGCGCGAACCGCCCGCGTGTCGAGCATGATGACCCAGTTACCGGGCTCCTGGCCCGCGGGCAGGCGAGCGTGCCCGTCAGCTTGAGCGCGGCGCATCTGCAGCAGGCGGGTTTTCAGCGGCCGGGCTACGACCGCCTGGGCGATCCTGTCTCTGATCGTGGAGACGCCGTGGGTCTCGGCCTGGCCCCCGCTGGATACCGCCACCACACGGACAGGGGCCGGACGGTACTCCCCCGAACGTAGCTGATCCCAGATCAGCTGCAGGTTATCCGCCAGGCGCTGCTCGAAATCCGCGATCGTGACGCCATCGATGCCGGGCGGCTGCTGATCGGATCGTACTGTCTGGTATGCCTCCTTGACTTCCTGCAGGGAGACCGCGGCCTGCTTGCCTGCCTGTACCGGCTCGGTCGCCCGCTTCCTCGCTAGCCGTTGGCGCCGCGGCGCCAACGGCGCCCGGTTGCCGGTGTAAAGCCAGTGCATCGTTAGCGCCATGATGCCCAGCGAGAGGACTGTACCGAGGCCCTGAGGTGAAAGGTAGTCCTGGCCGATCCAGTTCGCGGCCGGGTACAGCAGGAGCGCCATCCAGCGCTGCCGGTAGGTCAGCGAGAGCGCGTCGTAAATCAGGTACAGTAGGGGAAGGGCGGCGAGCTCGAATACGACCTGAGCCCACTTCGCATAGGCGAGAGGGCTGGCTACGCCTGCCACCTTGCCGAACCAGGCGGCGAGAGCGAAAAAGCCGGGCCAATTCTGGTAAATATCGATGGTGCTGTTCAGCTGGCCATGCACATTGACGTACTGGACCACCCCGATGGTCTTGTAGAGCCAGGAGTAGCGTCCCTCCGGGTACATCACGGCGCCGGTCCCGTAGAGCATGACCACAAGCGCGACCGCGTGCGCGGCCAGCAGCCACTGTGACGGATTGTCGATGGTGAGCTCGACCACGGCCGATAGGACGAGGAGAGCGACTCCGGCGTAGAAGACGACCGGCAGCTGCGCCGGAAGCCCGAAAGGCCCGAGCGTCGTCGCGTTCGTCCGGCTTACCCCGAACGCCCACAGCACGATGCTGACCGGCAGGGCCACGCCGGAAAAATTGATGATGGCGGTCCGGTGCGGGACAATGCGAGGCAATACAGTCGTCGACGTATCCGAGCCGGGCGCCGACATCACCGCACGGCCGGCGGGCTCGGAGGCCGACCGGTAGGACCCGGCGTGAGGCCCGGCCTGATTCAGCGTCCGGTGCCCGCCATCGAACGGAAGTGCCTGGGTAAGCGCCTCTCCATCGTGACGTTCCCATTCGGGACGGCCGTCACCGTTGCCGGTCGGGGCGATGTCTGTCATGAGTTCCTTCGCCGTCGGACGATGCCGATCGTCAACCCGGCCAGGCTCAGCACGGCCTCGATCTGGAACAATCCCAGCGGATGCCAGAAGCGAGCCCATAGCGCCACGGTAGCCAGGAAGGCCAGGACGCCAATGCTCACCACGATGGACGTACCCAGATCCGACCAGCGAGCCATCCGCGGATAGTTGGTGATGATGGCACGCCCGGGAACGAAGAAGGTAAATGCCAGTACCAGCAGGATGCGCAGCGGCCCCGAGGCGTTTGCCGTCACCAGGACGAGCAGCCCGCCGGCGACCACCGCCGCCAGGACGTCGAGCGTTTCGGCTCGTCGTGCCGCTGGCGGCAGGGTCCCCGGGTATCCCACAGTCATCCTCTCAGTGTGCTGCAAACCTGCGCCTGGTTGGGCACGTTCCGGTACCGCAGGCACCAGCAAAGACATCAACGGTCTGCGAGCACCGACCGGATTACTTCGCCGCACCAGGCCAGCAGTTCAGTATCCCGCAACGGCTGCCCGCCGATCGGGGCTGTCTTGGGCACTGGTACGAGCATGGTACGCACCGCCGTCTTGACCACCGTCTTCGGGTACAGGCGCTGCACCCTGACCTGCCGCGAGTCGGGCAGCTCGACCGGCGCGAACCTGATGTGGCTGCCCGCCGCGGTGATGTCGGTGAGCCCCGCACGCCGGGCCGCGGTGCGCAGCCGCGCCACCTCCAGCAGGTTGTTCACCGGCTCCGGCGGCTCGCCGTACCGGTCGGTCAGCTCCTCGCGCACGGCCGCCACGTCGGGTTCGGAGTCGATGGCGGCGATCCGCGTATACGCCTCCAGGCGGAGCCGCTCGCCCGGCACGTAGTCGTGCGGGATGTGCGCGTTGACCGGCAGCTCCACCCGGACCTCGGGCTTCTCCGCAGGGCCGTCGCCCTTCAGCTCGCTGACCGCCTCGCCGATCATCCGCACGTACAGGTCGAACCCGACCCCGGCGATGTGCCCTGACTGCTCGCCGCCGAGCAGGTTCCCGGCGCCGCGGATCTCCAGGTCCTTCATGGCGACGTACATGCCCGCGCCGATCTCGGTGTGCTGGGCCACGGTGGCCAGCCGCTCGTGCGCCGTCTCGGTCAGGGAGCGCTCGGGCGGGTAGAGGAAGTACGCATAGGCGCGCTCCCTGCCCCGGCCGACCCGGCCGCGCAACTGGTGCAGCTGGGACAGCCCGTACATGTCGGCCCGGTCGATGATGAGGGTGTTGGCGTTCGGGATGTCCAGGCCGGATTCGACGATCGTGGTGGCGACCAGGACGTCGTAGTTCCGCTCCCAGAAGTCGACCATGATCTTTTCCAGCTCGTGCTCGTTCATCTGCCCGTGCGCGACGGCGATCCTGGCCTCGGGGATCAGCCCGGCGAGCTGCGCCGCGACCTTGCGGATCGAGCTGACCCGGTTGTGCACGAAGAAGACCTGGCCGTCCCGCAGCAGCTCGCGCCGGATGGCCGCGGCGACCTGCTTCTCGTCGTAGGCGCCGACGAAGGTCAGCACCGGGTGCCGCTCCTCCGGCGGGGTCAAGATGGTGGACATCTCCCTGATCCCGGCCACCCCCATCTCGAGCGTCCGCGGGATGGGCGTGGCGGACATGCCGAGCACGTCCACCTCGGTGCGCAGCCGCTTGAGGTACTCCTTGTGCTCTACTCCGAACCGCTGCTCCTCGTCGATGATCACCAGGCCGAGCCGGGAGAACCTGGTCTCCGGGGAGAGCAGCTTATGCGTGCCGATGACCACGTCCACGGTGCCGTCAGCCAGGCCGCGCAGGGTCTCGTCCGTCTCGGCCTTGCCCTGGAAGCGCGACAGCGGCTTCACCTTTACCGGGAACGGGGCGTAGCGCTCGGAGAACGTGGAGAAGTGCTGCTGCACCAGCAGCGTGGTCGGCACGAGCACCGCGACCTGCTTGCCGTCCTGCACCGCCTTGAACGCGGCGCGGACCGCGATCTCGGTCTTGCCGTAGCCGACGTCACCGCAGATCAGCCGGTCCATCGGCACCGGCCGTTCCATGTCGACCTTGACCTCGTCGATCGCGCCGAGCTGGTCCGGGGTCTCCACGTAGGGGAAGGCATCCTCGAGCTCGCGCTGCCACGGGGTGTCCGGGCCGAAGGCGAACCCGGGCGAGGCCATCCGGGCCGAGTACAGCCGGATCAGCTCGGAGGCGATCTGCCGGACGGCCTTGCGCGCCCGGCCCTTGGCCTTGGCCCAGTCCGCCCCGCCGAGGCGGTGCAGGGTCGGGGCCTCCCCGCCGGAGTACCTGGTCACCTCGTCCAGCTGGTCGCTCGGCACGTACAGCCGGTCCGGCGGCTGGCCCCGCCGGCCCGGCGCGTACTCGATCACCAGGTACTCGCGGGTGGCGCCGGCCGCGGTCCGCGAGGTCATCTCCACGTACCGGCCGACGCCGTGCTGCTCGTGCACCACGTAGTCGCCCGACTTGAGCTGCAGCGGGTCGACGCCGCCGCGCCGCCGACTCGGCATCCGCCGCATGTCCCTGGTGCTCGGCAACCCGGCCGACGTCCCGGCCAGGTCGCTCTCGGTGAGCAGGGCCAGCTTCACGGCGGGCCAGACGAAGCCGTTCTGGATCCGGGCCGTGGTCACATAGGGGACGCCGGCCTCCGGCGGATCGGTGACATCCTGCAGGCGCGCGCCGATGTTCTCGCCACGCAGCATCTCGGCCAGCCGCTGGGCCGGGCCGTGGCCCTCGGTGACCAGCACGACCCGCCAGCTATCGGCCAGCCAGCCGCGCACATCGGTGAGCATCCGGCTGGTGTCACCGCGGTACGACGGCGCCAGCGAAGCATCGACCCGGAACGGACCGGATTCACCCGGTCCGTTCGGCTGAATTGCCTGAGCTGGGCCGGCGCCTGCCCCGTCCGCGTCGGTCACCCCGAACGGCGCGATCGTCCACCACGGCAGGCCGAGCGCGGCCGCCGCGACGCGTACCCGCTCGATCGGCTGGAAAGCCGCCGCACCGAGATCGATCGGCGCCTCCCCTCCGGCCGCGGCGTTGACCCAGGAGGCCTCGAGGAACTCCTGGCTCGTCCTGGCCAGTTCCTCGGCGCGGGTGCGGACCCGCTCCGGGTCGCAGGCGAGCACGAGGCCGCCCGCCGGGACGTAGTCGACGAGCAGCTCCATCCGTTCCGCCAGCACCGGCGCGAACGCCTCCATGCCCTCGACGGCGATTCCCTCGGCGAGCTTGCCGAGGGTGTCGGCCAGCGCCGGATGGATGTCGGCGAGTTCCTTGGCCCTGTCCCTGACGGCGGGCGTGAGCAGCAGTTCCCGGCACGGGGGCGCCCACAGGCCACGCTCGGCCGGGCCGATGCTGCGCTGGTCGGCGACCTTGAAGTAGCGGATCTCCTCGATCGTGTCGCCGAAGAACTCGATCCGCAGCGGGTGCTCCTCGGTGGGCGGGAACACGTCCACGATGCCGCCGCGCACGGCGATCTCGCCGCGGCTGCCGACCATGTCGGCCCGCGTGTAGCCGATTTCGACCAGCCGGGTGAGCAGGTCGTCGAGTTCGCACGCCTGGCCGGGCTGAAGCGTGACCGGCTCGAGGTCGCCGAGCCCGGCGACGATCGGCTGCAGCAGGCTCCTGACCGGCGCCACGACGACCGTCAGCGGGCCGTTCGGCTCACCGGGGGGCGCCGGGTGGGCGAGCCGCCGCAGCACGGCGAGCCGCTGCCCGACCGTGTCCGCGCGCGGCGACAGCCGCTCGTGCGGCAGGGTCTCCCAGCCGGGGAAGCTCGCCACGCTGTCCGGGGGGAGGAACGAGCCGAGCCCGGCCGCCAGGTCCTCGGCCTCCCGGGCCGTGGCCGTGACAGCGAGCACGAATCCCGGAGCGCGCTGCCCCTTTGCGTCGGGCCCTTGTGCGTCGGGCTCGTGTGCGCCGGGCCGGCCGCCCCAGGCCAGCGCGGCCGCCAGCACCGGCCGCAGCGCCGGCGGCGCCACCAGGTCGATGCCGGCCGGGCCGGTCGGCGCCGGCTGAGGCCGGTGCTGGCTAGGCCGGTGCTGGCTAGGTCTGGGCCGGCCGCCGCGCGCGCGACCACGTCGCGGAATTGGGGGTCGTCGTCGAGAATGCTGAGCAGTCCTGCGAGGCTCATGATGTCCTTGTGATCGCCGTTCGTCCATCGACCTGGCTGCCCCTGGCCTCGGACGGGACCGGGCGCGGGCAGCACGAACCGGCCGGGTCCAGGCAGACCCGGCTGTCGGCGGAACACCTCAAGTTTACGCGTTTCGCGGCACCCGCGCGCGTTCGCACCCCACCCGTCCCCGCGTCGGCAGCCGCATGGACCCGGGTTTCATGACGTTCTGGAATCTCGCCGTTCGGGGTGCGGAGCCGCCGCGTTCACGGTGGGGCGTTACGGTGGGACGTTACGGTGGCGCGGGCGTGAAAGCGGACTTCAGCCACACCATTACCGCCGCCCTTGCCCATGTCGCTGGGGCGCGTCAGATAACCCGTCGCTTCGGGATTTCTGGCGCGCTGATGCGGTAACCGCTGGGTCGATGTGCCGCCGGTCCGGATAGAGCGGGACCAACGGCCCATCGACCCAGAACTGCCGCCCTGTGCCGCCGCCGCGGACGCCTGACCGACGCGCACGACGAGGTGCTGTACGTGATAAGAAAGCCCGAGGACCGCTTCGCGCGAGTAGTGTGACGTCCTGCCGGGGGCCTCCCTTCCCGCTCCGGATCCGACGGCAGTTCCATGGGCCGTCGTGGTTTTGGCGTACCTGGAGCACGCTGGCATACCGTGTCAGAGTCACGTTTCGGAGGCACAGCTGACTGATCAAACCTTCCCGACGGCACCGCCGGCCTTGCCCGCGGATCTTGCCGACTGGCCCGCCTGCACGCTCGGCGAGGCCCAGCTCGGCGACCTCGAGCTGCTCACCTCGGCGGCGTTCGCGCCGTTGCGCGGTTTCATGGACGCAGCCGAGGTGGCCGCGGTGACCGAGCGCGGCACGCTGGCCGACGGCACGCCCTGGCCGCTGCCGGTGACCCTGGAGGTACCCGCCGGGGCGGTTCCCGCCGGCGCCGCCCGCCTGATCCTGCAGGACCCCGAGGGCTCGCCGCTGGCCGTGCTCTCGATCACCGAGCGGCTGGCCGTGCCCGGAGCCCTGCTGGTTCCGGGGGGGACGTCCCCCCCGAGCCCCCCCGGAACGGGAGATTCCGGGCTGGTCCGGCTGGCCGGACCGGTCACCGCGCTGCGCGAGCCCGAACACGGCCCGTTCCGCCAGCTGCGCAGGCGCCCTGAGGACGTCCGCGCCGAACTGGCCGGCGCCCGGCCCGGGGGGAACGTGCTCGCCTACGCGACCCGGCGGCCCCTCAACAAACGGCACATCGGCCAGCTGCGCCACTACGCGGGCCAGCTGAACGCCCGCCTGCTGGTGCTGCCGCTGGTCTGCGGGCCGGCCGAGATCGTGTCCCGGCCCGAAGCGCTGGTCCGCGCGGTCCTGGCGGCCAGGCAGCATCTGCCGGCCGGCACGCTGGTGGTCCCGGTGCCGCTCGCGCCGCGGAGCGACGAATCCCTGGGCGGGCGCGGCCAGGAGAACCTCGACCTGCGCGCCCAGGGCATCGTCGCCGCGGCCTACGGCGCCACCCACTTGCTCGCCGACTCGGCCGAGGTCACGGGCGCGCCGGCCGGGACGAGAAACGGCACGCTGACGCTGCCCGGGGTGCCGATCCCGGTCATCAGCGCGGGTGAGTGGGCGTACGACCCGCGCTCGGAGGTGTGGCGCCCGCTGGCGCTGATCGAGCCGGGTGCCGAGCAAGGCGAGCTGACCGCCTCCGAGCTCAGCGCGCTGCTCGATTCCGGCGCCGAGGTGCCCGGCTGGCTCGCTCCGCCGAGTGTGGCCCGCGAGCTGCGCCGGGCCCGCCCGCCACGGGCCGAGCGCGGGCTGGCGATCTTCTTCACCGGGTTGTCCGGGTCCGGCAAGTCCACCATCGCCAGGGGACTGGCCGAGGCACTGACCGAACGTGGCGACCGGACCGTCTCACTGCTCGACGGCGACCACGTCCGGCGCCTGCTCTCCGCCGGGCTGTCGTTCTCCCGGGCCGACCGGGACCTCAACATCGCCCGCATCGGCTACGTGGCGGCCGAGGTAGCGCGGCACGGCGGCATCGCCATCTGCGCGCCGATCGCGCCCTACGCGCAGGCGCGCGCGGCCGCTCGCCGGATGGTCACCGAGGTCGGCGACTTCCTGCTCGTCTATGTGTCGACTCCGGTGGACGTGTGCGCGGCGCGCGACCGCAAGGGCCTGTACGCCAAGGCCCGCGCCGGGCTGATCACCGGCTTCACCGGCGTGTCCGATCCCTACGAGGAGCCGCGTGACGCCGATCTGGTGCTCGATACCTCGGCGATGACCCGCCAGGAGGCCGTGGACGCCGTGCTGAAGCTGCTCACCACGGGCGGCTGGCTGGCCAGGCTGGACGAGAAAGCCGAGCCCGGCGGGGCGGGTACCGGCACGGTCCCCAGGGGAGGCGACGGACCGGTGCTCAGGGTCGGCCCGTTCGGCCCGGCCGTCCGGCGGCTGTAGCCGGGCCTGATCCGGAAGGGTAAGTCCTCGTCATCCGGAAGGGTAAGTCCTCGTCTTCGGCGCGGGCGCCTTCCTCGAGCCGGGCGCGGAAACCCGGGCCACGGGCCCGCCCGTGCTTCAGCCGAGCCATCAGCGCTCCGGACATGACGTCCCGCTGCCTGGACAGCAGCACGAAGCTGGCGATCCCGCTCACCACGAAGGCCAGCGCGAGCAGCAGCAGCCCGCGCGCGCCGACCAGGTACAGCAGGACAGCCGACACCGCGAGCAGCACGATCCGGGCTGACGTGTAGGCGAGGGTGGCACGCATGACAGACCCAGCTTAGTCAGTCCGCGGCGAGCGTCGCCGCCAGCAGGGCGGGATCGATGTTGCCGCCGGACAGCACCGCGACCGCCGCCGCCGCCGGCGGCAGCTCGTCCCGGTGGTACAGCCACGCCGCGACCGCGGCCGCGCCGCCGGGTTCGGCTACCAGCCTGGCCTGGCTCGCGAGCAGCCGGACCGCGGCAAGCATCTCATCGTCGGTCACCGTGACGATGCCGGCCACCAGCTCGCGGATGTGCGCGAACGGCAGTGCGCCGACCTGCTCCACCCGGAGCGCGTCCGCCACCGTGCGCTGGACGTCGGCCGCGGGCCAGCTGACCCGCTCACCGCGGCGCAAGGACTCGCGGGCGTCCGCGGCGAGCGCGGGTTCGACGCCCACCACGGCCGCGCCCGGGCAGCAGGCCCGGACGGCCGCGGCGATCCCCGAGATGAGCCCGCCGCCGCTGACGGGCACCAGGACCAGCCCGACCTGCGGGCAGTCGGCCGCGATCTCCAGGCCGACGGTGCCCTGGCCGGCGATGACCTGCCGATCGTCGAACGGCGGGATCGGGACGTACCCGTGCCTGGCCGCCAGTTCCGCGGTCGCGGTCAGCCGCGCCGCCAGGGTCGGCTCGACCCTCACCAGCTCGGCGCCGTAGTACTCGATCGCGTCCGTCTTGACCTTCGGCGCCGTCCGCGGGACCACCACGACCGCCCGCACACCGAGCAGGGCCGCGGCGTAGGCCACCGCGTGCCCGTGGTTCCCGCTGGAATGGGCGACGACTCCGCGCTGCCGGGCGGCCTGCTCGCTCCCCGTGATCGCGTTGTACGCCCCGCGCAGCTTGAACGAGCCGGTGGGCTGCAGCGACTCCGGCTTGACCAACAGCGGCGGCTCGAGCCTGGGCACCGGGACCAGTGGGGTGCGGACCGCCACCCCTTCGAGCCTGCGCGCCGCGTCCCGTATCGCGGCCAGGCCGACCAGCCCGGATCCGGCCCCGCTCATTTCGTCCCTCCGCGTCCTGTTGTATGCCATTATCGTCTCGGTCCTGGCATGCCCGCAGAACAAGGACCGACCATCGCGAACGGGCGAGTTCTTACTGAAGGTCATGAACAGCTACCGCTTAGCGCCGGATCGTCCGCGAAACGCCGGCCAATTTCCAGAAATCTAGGTAGAAAGTACTCGTTCAGCGCCAAACTAGAGGGACCCTGATGACGAGAGGCTCGCAGGGAGCCAGTCGGAGGAGACTGAACGTGGACGGCAACAACGAGCGCTTGCTCACGCCTGGCGAGGTGGCCGCACTCTTCCGGGTGGATCCGAAGACCGTCACCCGCTGGGCGGCGTCGGGGCGCATTACCAGCATCCGGACTCCGGGGGGACACCGCAGGTTCCGCGAGTCCGAGGTACGGGCGCTGCTGCGCGGCGACAGCGAACCATCGCCGCAGGGGCATCTGTCCGCCTGACCACACCGGGGCGGGGTGCACAGGGGGTCTCCGGGGGGTTCCGGGGGTTTCCTTAGCCGTTCGGCACCTGTCCGGCCGCGTTCCCGCAGGTTCAGGAGTCTTCGTCCTCCGCGGTGTCCTGCCAGGTGTGCTCGCCGTTCAGCCTGGCGAACTCGAGGAACTCCTGGCGCAGGGCCTCGTCGTCCTGCCGCCACCGGTCACGCCGCCGCTCGGCTTCCTCAGGGCTCAGCGCCTGCTCGGCCAGCCGGGCGTAGTCGGCATCCTGGGGCCCGATCTCCACGTACACGTCTCCGAGGACGCGCCCGTCGTTGCCGGTCGCGGTCTGGGGAACCATCAGGTTCCCGTTCGGCAGTCGAATGACAAACATTGCTGATCACCCTAGATGCCATAACGCCGGTTGAAGTAGAGCATGACCCGCAGTGCCGTCCGCGTGTCGCCGCTCAGCATGTCCACGAGAGCCGGCCGCTGCCGGGACGCGATCGCGGCGAAGGCGTCCGCGAAGAACTCCTTGCGCCCGAGGCCACCGGGCTGCCGATGGAAATCACTGGCGAAATGTGACTCGCATTGATCGTAGAGCATGCGGAACTCCGCTGAGTCGGATTGCCATTTACCTGGCGGGCTGTCGAGATCGTCGAGCGCGTGCCCGACCTCGTGGCACATCACGTCGGGAGTCGGGGACGGCCGGGAGCCGACCACGATCCTGCGTTCGCCGTAGGCGCCCGCACAGGCGTCCCAGGTCGCCCGGCCGGACGGCAGCGGAACGCCGCGCAGGCTGGTCATGTCGTCGAGTTCGGGGACGCCGCCCGGGCCGATGAAGATGGCGTCGAGGCCGTCGGCGAGTTTTTCCTTGATCCGGAAGGGCAGCTCGGCTAGCCGGTCGACGGCCAGCACCACCTCGCGGGGCGGCGGCGACGCCGGGTCCCACTGCCGCCACAGGATGGACTCGAGCGAGCCGCAGTGGCGGCGGCCGTCGCCGACCCGTGGCTGCTCCCGCGGATGCGCCGCCGCGTAGGGCAGCCCGGCCTGCGAGAGCGGCACCGCGGGCCGCCAGGAAGAACGCCCGAGCCCGTCGGGCTGACGCGGGACACCGGCCGCGACCCGCGCGAGTTCGTCCGCACGGGCTTCCGCTCGCGCGGCGGCCCCGGCCGGCTCCGCGGTTTCCTGCCAGCGCGCCCGCGGGGCCGGAGCGGCCGACACCGGCCCGGCGGTCTGCGCGGGCGCTTCCCTGATCCTGGCCCTGGCCGACCCGGCACGTACCGCGGGCGGGGCTGCCCCGCGGCGCGGGCCTGGCGGCGGCGGTCCTGGCCCAGCAGGGGCCGGATCGGCTGGCCTGGCCGCCGTGCCCGGCGGACCTGGTGCTTCCGGTGCCAGTGAGCCGCCTGGCCAGGGTGCGGCGGTGTGGGTCAGTTCGGCGGGCGGCCCGCCTGGCGCAGGACCGTCAGGGGGCCCGGCCGGCCGTGCGTGCGCTGAATCCGGCCCTCCGTGCAGGCCCAGCGGCCCGGGTACCGTGGCGGGCCCGCGGCGACGGCTGCGGCGATGCCTGCCCTGTGCACCGGAAACCCCGGGAGCCGCCTCCGCCGGAGGCCTGCGGGAGCGAGCGAGCCGGCGGATGCGGTCGAACAGCCTTAGCCGCATGTCCGTTCTCCTGCTCTGTTGCCCTGACGGCCAGCGTATGCCGAGTCCGCCCGCTGCGTCACGCAATGCGCTCAACGGCCGGGAACGACGGCATGATGCAAGAGTTGCCTTAATTTCGCCCATAGCGCACACGGCTGACGTTAGGCTTCGGCCATGTTGCTGTCCGGTGCCCTTTTCGCCCTGTTCCTGATGGGCTTCTGGCTTTACTGCCTGACAGACGCCATATTGACGCCCGCCGCCGAGTGCCGGGGCATGGCCAAGCCGGCCTGGATCGCCGTCATCAGCCTGACGTTCATCGGCGGGGCCGTCGCCTGGCTCATCGTCAGGGAGCCGGCGCCCGGCTCATCCGCCCCGCTCACCCCCGCGCCTCACCCTGATGCCAGGGGTGACGGCTACTTTCGGACCGAGCGATGGACGGACGCGGACGATGCGATAGCCCGCCATCCCGCCGGACGGGCCAGGACGGCTGGTGCCGTCCGCACGGTGCCGCAGGGCCCGGACGACGACCCGGACTTCCTCCGCGCGCTTGACCGTGCGATCCGCGGTAACTCGCAGGCGGGCGGGGATGTCTTAGCGGCCAGGCCGGGCCGGGCGCGGCTCAGCCCACGCCGGCGTAGGAGTGCATTCCGGCGATGAACACCTGGACCACCAAGATGTTGAAGATCAGGCTGGCAAAACCGAGCAGCTGAACGTAGTGGGCCCGGCGGCCCCGCCAGCCCGCGGTGGCCCTGGCGTGCAGGAACGCGGCGTAGAGCACCCAGGTGATGAAGGCCCAGGTTTCCACCGGGTCCCAGCCCCAGTACCGGCCCCAGGCCTGATCGGCCCAGATCGCGCCGGCGATGACGCCGAACGTCCAGACCGGGAAGCCGAACACGATGGTGCGGTAGGTGAGCCGGTCGAGTTGCTCGATGGCAGGCAGCCTGCGCACGATGCCGTTACCCGGCGCGGCCCGGCCCGCCGCCACCCGCCTGGTGTACCTGTCGACCCAGAGGTAGACGAAGCCGAGCACCGCCGAGACGAAGAAAATGCCGGTCGCCAGCGTCATCGCGGTGACGTGGATGTCCAGCCAGTACGACTGCAGTGCCGGGACAAGATCCCCGGGCGCGGTGTAGATGAGGGTCTCGGCGAGGCCCAGCGTGACTACCACCGCGCCCATCACGAAGACGCCCAGGGTCCAGGCCCGGTAGCGGATCATCGCGAACAGGAAGAAGAGCGCGGCGACGCAGGTCAGGGCGGTGAGGAACTCGTACATGTTTCCCCAGGGCGCGCGGTGGACCGCCAGCCCGCGGGTGATGACGGCCGTGGTGTGCGCCGCCGCCCCGACCGCGGCGAGCGCCACCCCCGCCGTCACCCAGCGGCCGGCCTCGCGGATCGCGCGCAGCGCGGGCACCGCGAGCTCGGGCATCGACGCGGTGCCGTCGGCGGGCTCGCCGCCCGCTGCCGCCGGGGTCGCGAGAGCCTCGGGCGGGCTCGGGGGGGTCGCCTCCCCCGGAATGAGCAGAGCTCCCGGCTCGGCCGGGACGGGACCGCCGGCCGCGCCGACGGCGGCCAGCGCGGCGGCGCGGTCCCGCGCCTGCTCCCCGCGCGCCGCGGCGGCCCGGCGCGGCCGCCCGAAGGCGAAGTCCCCGGCGAAGGCCACGACCGAAAGGGAGTAGATGACCAGCGCCGCGATCAGGAACGCGTTGCTGACGTGGCCCAGGGCAACGTTGACGGGCATGGCCCCTCACTCTCCCTCTTGTCGGTGTTGTGCTGCTTGCTGCTGTGCTGGCCGGGGCGGCTGCGCCGACGGGGGCGGCTGGGCCGGGGCGGCTTGCTCGTGAGCGGACCTCAGCTCGGCCGCCAGGGTGGCGAATTCCGCCTCGAAGCCGCCGCTGGCGTCCGTGCGGGCTAGGCCGCCGACCTGCACCGTGGTCCCGCTCGCGGCCGAAGAGCCGGCGCGGGCGCGGACGAAGACCCGCCTGCGGCGGATCATGAACGAGAGCAGCAGCCCGCCGAGGGCGGCGATGCCGCAGATCAGGGCGGGCAACTGGCCCGGGTCGTGCGTGATGGCCAGGCTAACCCAGGGGACATAACCGGTGAAGGTGATCGTGCCCTGGCCGCCCGGCAGCTTCAGCGACTGGCCCGGCTGCAGCACCTGCGGGCTGTCTGTCAGCCGCCGCATTCCGCTGATGTCCAGCTGGTAGACGGATTGCGAAGGGCCGGTGTTCTCGCCCAGGTTCCCCGCGTAGGCGATCAGGCTCACCACCGGGTTGTCGGCGGCGGGGAATACCGACTCGAGCGTGCCGCCGACGTCCACCGCGGTCGGCACGAAGATGCCGGTAAAGCCGAGCTGTTCCGGCTGGGCGTCGGGCACCTTCACCACGCCCTCGGACAGGAAGTTCCCCGACGTGCCCGCGACGAACGGCGTGGGCTGGCTGTACACCACGTCGCCGCGGGCGTCGGTGACCTTGAACTCCGGCGCGTACCCGTGTCCGATTAGGTACACCTTCGCGCCGTCGACCGACAGCGGACGGTTGACGTCCAGGTCGAAGGTGCGCGCCGGGCCGCCCGGCTGTTCGGTGTAGGTGACCCGGGCATCGAACGCGGCGGGCTGGCCGCGCTGCTCTCCGGACGCTATGTAGCTGGCGTCGAACCTGTCCAGCGTCATCGTGAACGGTCCCAGGTCGGCCGCGGTGACGAACCGGCCCGGGTGGAACTCGTCGAGCGCGCTCACGGTGTCAGCGAAGCTCTGGCCCTGCACCAGCAGCCGGTCCGCCTTGTAGCCGAACAGGCCGCCGAGCGCGACCGACACGAGCACGCCGAGCAGCGCCAGGTGGAAGAGCAGGTTGCCCGCCTCCCTGAGGTACCCCTTCTCCGCGGAGACCCAATCCTGGGCGGAATCGGCGCCGTCGGGCCGACGGAGCCGGAACCCGCGGCCGGACAGCACCCGCGCCGCCACCTCGACCGCGTCGCGGGGTGGCAGCGAGGTGGAGTACTCGGCGGACCTGGGCAGCCTGGCCAGGTGGCGCGGGGCCCGCGGCGGTAGCGTCCGCGCCGAGCCGGCCAGGCGGAAGGTACGTGGCACCACGCAGCCGACGAGGGAGGCGAACAGCAGCAGGTAGATGGCGGCGAACCAGGGCGCGGCAAAGACGTTGAAGAGCCCGAGGTGGTTCAGCCAGGGCGCGAGGGCCGGATGCGACGCGTAGTACTGCTGGACGCCGGACGGGTTGCCGCCCTGCTGCGGCAGCATCGATCCGGGCACGCTGGCCAGGGCGAGCAGGAAGAGCAGGATCAGCGCGATCCGCATCGAGGTGAGCTGCCGCCACACCCACTTCAGCCAGTCAGCAAGCCCGAACGCGCTGCCGGGCGACGAGGGGCCGGGGCGCGGCTGATCCTCCCGTTCGGCCGCTGGGTCGAAGGGATCTGTTTCCGGCGCGCGCACGTCCGTCATCGGCTCATCCCCCCTTCGCGGTGACCTTCGCCAGGATCGCGGTCAGTTCCGGATACGTGACGGTACCGAAGACCGCGCCCGCTATGTGCCCGGTACGGTCGATCACCAGCGTGGTCGGCGTCCCTGCGATCGGCACCTTGGCCGTGAAATCCAGGGTGATCGCGGAACTCTGATCGCTGACGCTGGGATAGGTGACGTGGAAGCTGCGCGCGAACGCCAGGGCGCTGGCCGTGGTGTCCCGCACGTCCACGCCGAGGAACGACACACCGGAGGGCCGGTACTTCGTGGCCACCGCGGCCAGCGTCGATGCCTCCTCACGGCACGGCACGCACCATGATCCCCAGAAGTTGAGCACGACCACCTTGCCCCGGTAGGAGGAGAAGCTCAGCTTCGAGCCGGTCAGCGTGGTGGCGGTGAACCCGGGGGCCAGCGGGCGGTGCCCGGCTAGGTAGAGGACCGCGCTGGCGTTGCCGTCGACGGTTGTGACTCCGCTGTTCCCGCTGCCGCCCCAGCCTGTCACCAGCCCGGCGATCAGCAGCACCCCGGCGAGCACGGCCGCCGCCAGCACGACCGTGCGGCGCCGAATTCTGGCCGGCCCAGCTCCAGTCGACCCAGCTCCAGTCGACCCAGCTCCAGTCGACCCAGCTCTAGTCGACAGGGTTCTAGTCGACCCAGCTCTAGTCGACAGGGCTCTCGCGGACAGGGCTCTCAGCACGGGCAGACCTTGCGATCTCCTACAGGGGGTAGTACCGCACTATTGTGCCGCATCGCCCTGGGTTACCTGTCGCCGGGCCGGCACGGTGTAGTAGACCCCGGTGAGCCGGTCGCCCGTGTAGGTGAAGCTGGTCACGCTGCCCAGCGCGCATTCGCGCGTGGCCGGGTTGTGCCACAGCCGCTTGCGCTCGGCCATCCGCCGGGTCACCCAGATCGGCAGCTGGTGGCTGACGCACACTGCCTCCTGGCCGGCCGCGGCCTGCCGTGCGGTCTCCATCATGGCGAGCATCCTGGTCGCGACGTCGTGGTACGGCTCGCCCCAGGACGGCCGGAACGGGTTGATCAGGTACGGCCAGTGCGCGGGGCGGCGTAGCGACCCGTCACCCACGCCGAACTTCATGCCCTCGAAATGATTCCACGACTCGATCAGCCGGTCGTCGGTCACGATCTCGAGCCCGAGCCGCTCCGCCACCGGGCGCGCGGTCTCCTGGGCACGCTCGAGCGGAGAGCAGAACAGGGCCACCACCGAGCGGTCGGCGAAGTAATCTGCCGCGGCGCTGGCCATCGCGCGGCCGTTCACTGACAGGTGGTAACCAGGCAGGCGGCCGTAGACGATTCCGGCCGGGTTTTCTACCTCGCCGTGCCTGAGCAGGTGGACGATAGTTGAGTCGGACATAGCCCGGCCAAGCTTACCTAGTCCAGGTCAGGCCGGGGCGGGGGCGGGTTAGGTGCGGAGGGCCGCGGCGGCGGCGCTGGCCGCGGCGGGCAGGGCGTCGGCGATGCGGGCCAGGGCGCCCTCGTCGTGCGCGGCCGACAGGAACCAGGCTTCGAACGGCGAGGGCGGAAGGTACACGCCGCCGTCGAGCATGGCGTGGAAGAACGCGGCGTAGGCCGCGGCCGACTGGTCCTTCGCGTCGGCGAACGAGCGCACCGGCGCCGTCCGGCCCAGGAACACCGAGAACAGGTTCCCGGCCTCGGACAGCCAGAACGGCACCCCGGCCGCGGCCAGCGCCGCGGAGGCGAGCTTGGCCACGGCCGCGGCGGCGTCATCGACCCGCGCGTACACGTCGGCGGTGCACGACCGCAGCGTGGCCAGGCCGGCCGCCACCGCCAGCGGGTTGCCGGACAGCGTGCCGGCCTGGTAGACCGGCCCGGCCGGCGCGAGACGCGACATGATCTCCGCCCGCCCGCCGAAGGCCGCGCTGGGCAGCCCGCCGCCCATCACCTTGCCGAACGTCACCAGGTCGCCGGCCACGCCGTCGACCCCGTACCAGCCCGAGGAGGTCACCCGGAACCCGGTCAGCACCTCGTCCATGATCAGCAGCGCGCCGGCCGACTCGCACTGCGAGGCCAGCATGGCGTTGAACCCGGGCGCGGGCGGCACGATGCCCATGTTCGCCGGGCAGGCCTCGGTGATGACGGCGGCGATCGACGAGCCGCGCTCGGCGAACACCGCGGCCACGGCGTCCGGGTCGTTGTACGGCAGCACGATGGTGTCCCCGGCCGCGGCCCCGGTGACGCCGGGCGAATCGGGCAGGCCGAACGTGGCCACGCCGGATCCCGCGGCGGCCAGCAGCGCGTCCACGTGCCCGTGGTAGCACCCGGCGAACTTGACTACCAGCGGGCGGCCGGTGAACCCGCGGGCCAGCCGCACCGCCGACATCGTCGCTTCGGTACCCGAGTTGACCAGGCGGACCTGGTCCACCGGGGCGCGCGCCACGATCTCCTCGGCCAGTTCGACCTCACCGGGCGTGGCGGTGCCGAAGGAGGTGCCGTCGGCCAGCGCGGCGGAGACCGCGGAGACCACAGCCGGGTGCGCGTGCCCGAGGATCATCGGCCCCCAGGAGCACACCAGGTCGACGTACTCCCGCCCGTCGGCGTCGGTCAGGTAGGGCCCAGACCCGCGGACCATGAACCGGGGAGTGCCGCCGACCGCGCCGAACGCGCGCACCGGGGAGTTCACGCCGCCAGGGATCACCTCGCGCGCGCGGGCGAACAGGGCTTCGTTCCTGTCGGTCACGAAGGAGCCTCGCACGCGTCCACGAGGTATTCGAGCAGCCGCAGCGCGTCCGGCAGCGGATGCTCCTGCGGCGGGCGCAGCCAACGGGCGGCCAGCCCGGCCTCGTCGCGGGACGGCGGGGCCAGCACGTAGCTGTCCCTGCAGTGCCAGCGCAGGCCCTGGACGACACTTTCCGGCTCGCAGTCAAGCCCGGACGTCCACCATTCGTCTTCGTCGGCGGGCGAGCCCCTGGTCACCACGAAGAACAGCATCCGGTCCTGGCCGACCGCTGCCACCGGACCGACGGGCACCCCGGCCGCCTCCATCTGACCGAACGCCGCGGAACCGGCCGCCAGCGGCACGTCCAGCACATCAAAAACCCGGCCGGTGACGAGTATCACGTTCGCCTCCGGCCGGGTTTCCCACCAGCCCTGGATCACATTGAGGTCTACCGTCGCCTGCATCTGCCAGGCCGGCGACACGGGGTGCGCGCCAGGCGCGGGGCATCCCACCCGGTCACATGAGCACCCCCGGCCCGGTTCCATCGCGGCACGCGTGCCGCGGTACGTGTGCGCGCCCACGCACACCGGCCAGCCCATGGACGCGTATTGCGCCGCTGCGTCGCCGAGCGGCTGGTGGCGTTCCGCCGCCCGGCCGCGGACCCGGCGCCGCCGCACCACGTCGACCATAGACCCCTGCCATTCCTGCCGTTGGCTGCCGCGCGTGAACGGGGAGACTGGCCCCCGTCAGGACCGCTTGTCCTTCCGCGCAAGGTACCGCAGATATCGAACGAGACCGGGTATCACTGCCCGAAGCTCTCTGTTACCTATCGTAGGGCATAAACCACAGGCCGTTCGGCTCATTGCCCGAGCTGTGACCGGCACGGACGGTTGCGGGCCGCCTCAACCTCAGCCGCCCAGCCGGCGGGCGACCTCGGTCGCCCAGTAGGTCAAGATGACGCTGGCGCCCGCGCGGCGGATCGCGGTGAGCGTCTCGGAGATGATCCGGTCCCGGTCCAGCCAGCCATTGGCCGCCGCCGCCTCGACCATCGCGAACTCGCCGCTGACCTGGTAGGCCGCCACCGGTACGTTCACCGAGTCCGCGACCCGCCTGATGACGTCAAGGTAGGCCAGGGCCGGCTTGATCATCACCATGTCGGCGCCCTCGCCGATGTCCAGAGCCACCTCGCGGAGCGCCTCGGCGGCGTTGGCCGGGTCCTGCTGGTGGCTGGCCCGGTCGCCGAACGCGGGGGCGCCCTCGGCGGCCTCGCGGAACGGGCCGTAGAAGCCGGACGCGTACTTGGCCGAGTAGGCGCAGATCCCGACGTCGCCGTGACCCGCCGCGTCCAGCGCCGCCCTGATCGCCGCCACCTGGCCGTCCATCATCCCGCTCGGCGCGACCAGGTGCGCGCCCGCCTCCGCCTGGGCGACCGCGATCGCGGCGTAACGCTCGAGGGTGGCGTCGTTGCGGACGTCGCCGTCCTCGCCGAGCAGGCCGCAGTGGCCGTGATCGGTGTACTCGCACATGCACAGATCGGCGAGGATGACGCAGTCGTCGCCGACCTCGGCGCGCAGATCGGCCAGGGCGACCTGGGAGATGCCCGCGGGGTCGTCGGCGGCCGAGCCGTGGCCGTCCTTGACCGCGGGCACGCCGAACACGATCAGGCCGCCTACGCCGGCCCCGGCCGCTTCCGCGGCCGCCTTGCGCAGGCTGTCCCGGGTGTGCTGGACGACGCCGGGCATCGAGCTGATCGGCCGCGGCTCGCGGATGCCCTCCTTGATGAACACCGGCAGGACCAGCTCGCGGGGGCGCAGTGAGGTCTCGGCCACCAGGGCGCGCAGGGCGGGCGTCCGCCGCAGCCTCCGCGGACGGGCGGCTGGGAAGCTAGCGGTCACGTGTCATTACCTTCCTAACGGCCGGGCGGATCTGCCCTAGCGAAGCCGACGGCGGGCGCCGCGGCGGCGCTCGCTCGGCCGGCGAACCGGTTCTCCCGCCTGGACGGCCGCGTCCCGCAGGCCGGCGCCGTACTCGGCCATCGCCTCGACCAGCGCCGCCATCGACGGCTTGGCCGCGGTCACGTCCACGCGCAGTCCGAACTCGGCCGCGGTCTTGGCCGTCTGCGGGCCGATCACCCCGATCACCGTGACCGCGTGCGGCTTGCCGGCGATACCGACCAGGTTCCGCACGGTGGAGGACGAGGTGAACAGCACGGCGTCGAAACCGCCGCCCTTGATGGCCTCGCGGATCGGCGCGGGCGGGGGCGCCGCGCGGACGGTGCGGTACGCGGTAACGTCCTCGGCCTCCCAGCCCAGGTCGATCAGCCGGGCCAGCAGGGTCTCGGTGGCGATGTCCGCGCGCGGCAGCAGTACCCGGTTGATCGGGTCGAGCAGGTCGTCGTACGGCGGCCAGGCCGCGGCGAGGCCCTCGGCCGACTGGTCTCCGTCGGGCACCAGGTCCGGCCGGATGCCGAAGTCGAGCAGCGCCGCCGAGGTCTGCTCGCCGACGGCGGCCACCTTGACGCCGGCGAATGCCCGGGCGTCCAGGCCGTACTCCTCGAACCGCTCCCGCACCGCGCGCACCGCGTTCGCCGAGGTGAAGGCCACCCACTGGTACCGGCCGGTGACCAGGCCCTTGACCGCGCGCTCCATCTGCTGCGGCGTCCGCGGCGGCTCGACCGCGATCGTCGGCACCTCTTCTGGCACGGCGCCATACTCCCGCAGCCGCTGCGACACCACTGCGGCCTGCTCCTTGGTCCGCGGCACCAGGACCCGCCAGCCGAACAGCGGCTTGGTCTCGAACCAGGACAGCTGATCCCGGGCTGCCACCGCCTCGCCGACCACGGCGATGGCCGAGCCCCTGGTATTGGCCAGGGACACCCCGGCCGCCTTGAGGTCGGGCCCGATGCGGCCCAGGGTGGACACCACGGTCTGCTGCGCGCTCGTCGTGCCGTCCCAGGTGATGGCGAACCTGGCGGTATCCGGCCAGCCCGCCGCGATCAGCATCTTGCCCAGGTCGGCCGGGGCCGCGTCGGCGCCGAGCACGACCAGCGTGGCCGGGCTGTAGGCGATCTGGCTGGCTTCGGCGGCGTGGATGACGCGCAGCTCGCCGTTCCGCTCGCCGACCAGCGGGATGCCCGCGTAGGCCGGGACCGCGGTGGCGGCCGGCAGGCCGGGCACGATCTCGAACCTGACCCCGGCCTTGGCGCACGCCGCGGCGTCGGCGACCGCGCCGTTCAGCAGCGGATCACCGGTGAACAACCGGACCGCGAGCTGGCCGTCCCTGGCCGCGTGCACCAGCGCGCGGGCGGATCCCGTCCCGTCGGCCGGATCGGCCAGGGTGGCGTCCTGGCTCATGTGCCGCCGCGCGACCGGCTCCAGCCCGGCCGCGGCGACTACCAGGCCGGCCTGGCCGAGCAGTTCGGCCGCCCGCACGGTCAGCAGTCCTTCATCACCGGGGCCCGCGCCAACCAGCGCGACCCATCCCTGTTCCCGACTACTGCTCACTGCACATCATTCCTGCTGTTCGCCTGTCCCTCTGGCACGTGACCTGCTGGCATGCTGATGAGATCTGAAGCCCCGGATCGCAGCAGCTCGGCCGCCAGATCCCGGCCGAGCTGCCAGGCTCCGGCCGCGGCCGCCTCGCCGTGCGCGCGCAGCGCGCGGCTCCCGTCCGGGCTCATGACGGCCACCCGCATCCGCAGCAGCCCGGCGCCGGCCGCGTAGGCGCCGATGGGCGCGCTGCAGCCCGCCTCGAATGCTTCGAGCAGGCTGCGCTCGGCGGTCACCGCGGCCACGCTGGCCTCGTCCGTCACCGCCTGCAGCAGGGCCGTTAGCTCGGCGTCGTCCTCGCGGCATTCGACCGCGAGGGCGCCCTGGCCGGGAGCGGGCAGCATCTCGTCCGGCTCGAAGACCTGCGTGACCGCGCCGACGTGGCCGATCCTGGCCAGGCCGGCGTAGGCCAGCACGACCGCGTCGAGCTCACCCTCGCTCACCTTGCCCAGCCTGGTTCCGGCGTTGCCTCGGATGGGGACGCAGCGCAGGTCGCCGCGGAGCCCTAGCAGCTGCGCGGCCCGGCGGGGCGAGCCGGTGCCGATCCTGGCGCCGGGCGGGAGGTCGGCGAGCTTGGCGCCGTCCCGCGCGACCAGCGCGTCCCTCGGGTCATCCCGGGGCGGCACGGCAGCCAGCGCGATGCCGGCCGCGTGCCCGCCCCTTTGTGTCGGCAGGTCCTTCAGCGAATGCACGGCCAGGTCCACCTCGCCGCCGAGCAGTGCCTCGCGCAGCGCGCTGACGAACACGCCGGTGCCGCCGATCTGGGTCAGCTGCGCCCGGCTGACATCGCCCAGCGTGGTCACCCCGACGATCTCGACCGGGCGGCCGGTCCGCTCCGTGATCATGCCCGCCACCTGGCGGGACTGCGCGATGGCCATCGGGCTCCTGCGGCTGCCCAGCCTGAGAGTCACCGGCCTCAGCGTCACCGCGCTCACCGTGAACCTTCCTGCTCCGGGGCGGCGCGGGTTACCGCCTCGACCGCGCGTGGATCGAGATCGAAGAGAACGCGCAGCGCCGCGGCGTATTCCTCGCCACCCGGCGAGCCCGCGAGTTCCTTGACCCGTACCGTCGGCGCGTGCAATAGCTTGTCTACCACCCGCCGGACGGTCTGGGCTATCTCATCGAGAGCATGCCCGCTCAAGGCGTCCGCGCTCAGCCAGGCCAGCCGGGCCAGCTCGGCGTCGACCACCCCGGCCGCCTTGGCCCGCAGGGCGACCACCGTCGGGGCGACCCGGGCGGCGTCCATGGCGGACTGGTAGGCGGCGAGTTCGGCCTCCAGGATCGCTCGCACGGCGGCCACGTCATCGTCCCTGACCGCGCTCGCGTACTCGCTGAGCTGGTCCATGCCGATGAGCACCACGCCCGGCAGGCCCGCTACGGCGGGTTCGACGTCCCGCGGCATGGCCAGGTCCAGGATCACCAGGACGCTCCCGGCCTCCCTGGCCACGCCGGCCTCCCTGGCCACGCCGGCCTCCCTGGCTTCCAGCGCGGCGGACACCATGTCGCCCGTGATCACCTGCCCGGCCGCGCCGGTGCAGGAGATAACGACGTCCGCGGCGGCGATGGCGGCGGGCAGGTCCGCCAGCCCGGTGACCGTGGTCGTGGCCGGGCTCACGCTCGCGGCCAGCCGTTCGGCGTGCGCGCGGGTCCGGTTGGCCACGGTGATGCTGGCCGCGCCGGACCGGGCGGCGGTCGCCGTGGCCAGCCCGCTCATCGAGCCGGCCCCGACGACGAGCACGTCGCGGCCGGCCAGCGGGTCGGTGCCCGGCCCGGCCGGTGTGCCGGCGCGCGGCCCGGCTTGCCCGCCCGGTGTGCCGACGCGCGGCCCGGCTTGCCCGCCCGGTGTGCCGGCGCGCGGCCCGAGGCGGGCGGCGGCGAGCTCGACCGCGGCGCCCAGCAGGCTGAGGCCGGCCCGGCCGATCGCGGTCTCGGCCCGGGCCCGCTTGCCGGTGCGCAGCGCGAGCCGGCCGAGCTCGCCGAGCACCCGCCCGGCCGTGCCGTGCTCCGCGGCCAGCTTGACGGCCGAACGCACCTGGCCCAGGATCTGGTCCTCGCCGACCACCATCGAGTCGAGACCGGCCGCCACGGCGAGCAGATGGCTCACCGCGCGGTCCTCGTAGTGCACGTACAGGTACTGGGTCAGCTCGTGCGACGGCACGCCGCAGTGCCGCGCGAGAAGTTCGCAGATGGCGGTGACGCCCGCGTGGAAGCGGTCCACGTCGGCGTACACCTCCACCCGGTTGCAGGTGGAGACGACGAAGGCCTCGGCGACGGGTTCGGCCTGCACGACGTCGCGGAGCAGCTTGGAGAGGGTGTCACCGCTTACCGCGGCCCGCTCCAAGACCGCCACCGGGGCGCTCTTATGGCTGAGGCCTACCACCAGCACGCTCACGAGTCCACCGCCTAGCCCTTGGCCGCCAGTTCCGGGGTCACCCGAGGCGTTGAACGACCGCGGGAGGCCCCGGGGTTCCCGTGCTCCGCGGCGTCCGCGGGCCTGGCCGCCGACCGGCGCTGGGCGTGGAAGGCGAGGATCTGCAGCTCGATCGACAGGTCGACCTTCCGCACGTCTACCCCTTCCGGCACGCTCAGCACGAGCGGCGCGAAGTTGAGGATGCTGGTGACGCCGGCCGAGACGAGCCGGTCGCAGACGGCCTGCGCGGACCCAGCCGGGGTGGCGATCACGCCGATCGCGACCTTGTGCCTGGCTACCAAGGCCTCGAGTTCATCGACGTGCCGGACGGTGAGCCTGGCGATCCTGCTGCCCACGATAGCCGTGTCGCAGTCGAGCATGGCGGCGATCGTGAAGCCGCGCGAGACGAAACCGCCGTAGTTGGCCAGGGCCCGGCCGAGGTTGCCGGCGCCCACGATGACCACCGGCCAGTCCTGGGTCAGGCCCAGCGTCCTGGACACCTGGTAGACGAGGTAGTCGACGTCGTAGCCGACGCCCCTGATCCCGTACGAGCCGAGGTGGGACAGGTCCTTGCGGAGCTTGGCCGAGTTGACGCCCGCGGCGGCGGCGAGTTCCTCGCTGGCCACGGTGCTGATTCCCCGCTCGGCCAGGCCGTAGAGGGCACGCAGGTACACCGGCAGCCGCGCCACCGTGGCCTCGGGTATCCCGTCGGCCTGGCCGTTCACCTCAACCGGGTCGCCTGACGGCATAGCGTTACTGTGCATCGCGGCAGCGCTCCTGGGGTTGGGCTCTCGGGTTGGGGTCAAGGCGGCGGTAAGAGCCCGCGTCAGCCGACGTCGTTTCCACCGTACGCCTTTGTGCATAGATTCACAAAGTGACGCCTACCGAGGCTGGCCGGTACGACGTGGTTGCCTCGTTCATGCAGCTCCGGCGAAGCTCCGGCGACATGAGCGCGGCAACCATGCAGTAAGGGCCCAGGGCACGGGCGGTATCGCAGTGACCTGGGGCTTCCGGCGCCCAGGCGCTGCTGTGCTGCTGTGCCGCTGTGCTGCTGTGCCGCTGTGCCGCTGTGCGGCGCCGGCACGCCGGGCGGCATTGGGTCCCGACCACGACCACGTCACATCATGGTTCGCGCCCCCGGCGTCACCGGTGCTCGTGCGAAGGGAGTGCCACCTGGGGTTCGCGAGGGCGTCAGAAGGCGTGGCCGTCTGGGGTGAGGGGGCCCTTGCCCCCAGCTAGGACGGGTCCTCTTTTAACCTGAGTTTTCGGCGTGTCGGGTGGCAGGATGTGCTGATGGGTGCGGACACGGATTTTGTCGGGCGTATGGGGCCGGTGAATCGCCCCGGGTTTTGTGGAGACTCCCAATCCACGGGAGAGTGGAGAGATGGGAGCAGCACGGAAGTATCCGGACGAGCTGCGTGACCGGGCGGTCCGGCTGGTGCTGGACGTGGTCAAGGACCAGGAGACCAGCGTGACGGCGGCCTGCCGCAAGGTGGGCGCGGAGCTGGGAATCAACGCGGACACGCTGCGCGGCTGGGCTAAGCAGGCGCAGGTCGACCGGGGCATGCGGCCGGGGAGCACCTCGGCGGACGCGGCGCGGATGCGGGCGCTGGAGCGGGAGAATGCGGAGCTTCGCCGGGTGAACGCGATCTTGCGCACGGCGAGCGCTTTTTTCGCGGCCGAGCTCGACCACCGGTAACCCTGGTGGTGGCCTTCATCGAGGCCTGCCGGGACCAGTTCGGGGTCGGGCCGATCTGCCGGGCGCTGCGCCAGGCCGGCGTGGCGATCTCGCCGTCGGGGTACTACGCGGCCCGGGCGCGGCCGCCGCCGGCCAGGGCGGTCCGTGATGCCGCGCTGGAGAAACAGATCCTGCGGGTCTATAAGGACAGCGGGGAGCGGTACGGCGCCTGGAAGGTGTGGGACCAGCTGAACCGCGAGGGCATCGCGGCGGCCCGGTGCACCGTGGAGCGGCTGATGCGCAAGCTGGGGCTGCGCGGGGTGCGCCGCGGCGGGTGGAAGAAGCCGCGGACCACGGTACCCGACCCGTCGCAGGACCGGCCGGCGGACCTGGTGAACCGGGACTTCGCGCCGCCTGCGCCGGACCGGCTGTGGGTGGTGGACTTCACCTTCGTGGCCACCCGGGCGGGCACCGCCTATACCGCGTTCGTGATCGACGCGTTCGCCCGGCTGATCGCCGGGTGGCGCACCGCGGCGTGCCACGATACCGGCCTGGTGCTGGACGCGCTGGTGATGGCGGTCACCTACCGCGCCCGGCAGGGCGTGAAAGTCGCCGGGCTGATCCACCACAGCGACGCCGGCAGCGAGTACCTGTCCATCCGCTACGGCGCCGAGCTGGCCGCCTCGGGCATCGCGCCGTCGGTCGGGTCCGTCGGGGATTCCTATGACAACGCGCTGGCCGAGAGCATCATCGGCCTGTACAAGACCGAGGTCATCGACCACCTGGGGCCATGGGAAACCCCCGCCCGGGTCGAGGCCGCCACCAGCGAATGGGCCAGCTGGTACAACACCGCGCGGGTCATGCGGCGCACCGGGGGCCGCCCGCCGGGCGAATACGAGCAGGCCTGGCGCGACGGCACACTCGGCCAGGTCCCCGCCCGCGGCCCGGGCAGCAGGCCCCGCCGGCCACCAGAAGGAGGCGGCCATGGCCGCCACTCATTACCCAGGCGGGCTCCGCCCGCACCCGCCGGGGCTCCGCCCCGGACCCCGGCCCTCCTCAGAGATGCCCCGGCAGGTCAAGACGGGTGCGGCGGCGGGCAGGCATCTCCTCGCCGGCCGCGCGAGGGGTGCCACGGAACCCCCGCCCAGGTCAAGGGCGCCTCCGGCGTCGCAGGCGATGACGCTGAAGCGTCACCCTTGACCAGCCCGGGGAACCCGCGGCGCAATGCGGGGTGCCCGACGAGGAGATGCCCAAGCCCCCCCCGGGCGGCCTGGCGGGCGCAGCCCGCCACCAGGCGGGCAGCTGGACAGCGCAGCTGGACAGATGTTCGATAAAACAAAGCGGAAAAATGATCAGACCGTGGTTCCGCCAGGCGGCGGTACCGTGGAAGACAACGGCCCACCCAGACAAGAGCATCTGGGGAGAATCGAGTCTCCACCAAACTCGGGGTGCTCCACGGAGCTGGAGCTGCTGCTGCCGCAGCTGGATGAGAGGTCGCGGCGGCTGGTGCTGGGGGCGGTGGCGCGGGCTGCCGGGGACGGCGGGATCACCGCGGTCGCGAAGGTGACCGGGGCATCGTGGCAGACGGTCGCGGACGGCGCGGGCGAGCTGGCGTCCGGGGATGCGGTTGCGCCCGGCCGGGTCCGGCGCCCGGGCGGCGGCCGCAAGAAGCTGGAGGAGCGTGACCCGCAGTTAATCCCGGCGATGCGGGAGCTGCTGGAGGCATCGACCCGCGGGGACCCGATGTCGCTGATCACGTGGACGACCCTGTCGGTGCGGGGCATCGCGGCGGAGCTGACCGCCGCCGGGCACCCGTGCGCCAAGAACGCGGTGCTGCGGATGCTGCACGCCGAGGGGTTCAGCACGCAGGGCAACTCCCGGACTGTCGAGGGGAAGCGGCACCCGGACCGGGATGCCCAGTTCCGGTACATCAACGACGCGGCGAAGGAGTTCCTGGCGGCCGGGGACCCGGTGATCAGCATCGACACCAAGAAGAAAGAGCTGGTCGGGCTGTACGCGCAAAAGGGCACCGAATGGCGGGCCAAGGGGGACCCGCGGCGGGTCCGCGATCATGACTTCCCTGACCCGCGCGGCGGGAAGGCGATCCCGTACGGGGTCTACGACCTCGGGGACAATTCCGGGTTCGTCAACGTCGGCACCGATCACGACACCGCGCAGTTCGCCGTGGAATCAGTCCGCCGCTGGTGGCAGGCCATCGGCAAGGACCGCTACCCGGGCGCGGCGCGGCTGCTGGTCACCTGCGACGCCGGCGGCTCCAACGGGTACCGGCTCCGGGCGTGGAAGGCGGAACTGGCGGCGTTCGCGGCGCAGTCCGGGCTGGAGGTCACCGTCAGCCACTTCGCGCCCGGCACCTCCAAGTGGAACAAGATCGAGCACCGGCTGTTCTGCCACATCACCCGCACCTGGCGGGGCCGCCCGCTGAGCAGCTACGAGGTCGTGGTGAACACGATCGCCGCGACGGCCACCAGCACCGGGCTGACCGTCACCGCCGTCCTGGACGCCGGCCGCTACCCGGCCGGGGCAGAGGTGAGCGACGCGCAGATGCAGCACCTCGAAGAACGCTTCATCGCCCGGCACGGCTTCCACGGCGACTGGAACTACACCATCCTCCCGGATCCCCGGCCCGCCCCGGACCCGGACCCGGCCCCCGCGCCCGCCCCGCCCCCGGCGCGCCTGGACCCTGCCATCTTGGACCAGCCCGCGCTGACCGGGCTGCCGCCCGGCGGCGCCGCCGCCCTGGCCGCGGCCCTGGCCATCCCGCACGCCGCCCACCGCGCAGCCCGGCTGCACGCCAACCGCCGCGGCCGCCCCCGCAAGCGCGCCGACAAGCCCCGCAACGACCCCCGGCACAAGATGACCTTCCCCGGCTACGTCCTGGCCGCCATCCTCCACCAGCGGTTCGCCCTGCCCGCCCGCGCCATCGCCGCCCTGTTCGGCTGCGACCGCTCCACCATCGGCCACGAACTGCCCCGCACCCGCCAGCTCCTGGCCGCCACCGCCACCACCATCCCGCCCGGCCCCGTCACCCTGGCCACCTACCAGGACCTGCGCGACTACGCCGCCGACAACGGCATCCCCCTCCCCGACCTGGCCCCGCAAGACCACATGCCCCCAGCAAGCCACGCTAACAACCCCGGACACACCCTGAACTCACCTTAAAAAGGGACGTGTCCCTATCGGGGTGAGGGTGCCCCTGCCCCCAATCCGGCGGCCGGTGTGCGGATGCGGCTGTGAAATGCGATGCCCGTGCGCGTCGTGGTGCGCGAGCGGACTGCCAGTCCGTTCGGCTTGAATAGGGGCGCGGGACGGACCTGGGCCTGGTCACGCCGGCCACTGATCTACGGGATACCCGCTAGCCGAGCGCGGCCCGGAGCCGCGCCTCGCTCACCCGCCAGAAGTCAATTTGCACCCCGTCGACGAAGGCGACCGGGATCTTGTCCCAGTACTCCCGCATGTCATCGGGCGACGCCGTGATGTCGCGTTCCTCCCAGCCGACGCCGATGTCGGCGGCCACCCGCTCGATCACCGCCCGCGCGTCGTCGCACAGGTGGCAGCCCGGCCGGCCGAGCAATGTGATCCGCGCCACGCTAGCCACCATAGGGTCGGCCCGACGGCACCTGCCGCTGGTCAGGCCGCCGCTCGTCGTAGCGCTCCCGCCCCGCGCGCGACTGGTCGTACCTGGGCTGGTCGTACCCGGGCTGGTCGTACCCGGGCTGGTCGTACCCGGGCTGGTCGTACCCGGGCTGGTCGTACCCGGGCTGGTCGTACCCGGGCTGGCGATATCCGGGCTGGTCGTACCCTGGCTGGTCGTACCTCGGCTGGTCGGAACGCTGCGGGCGGGGCGGAGGCAACGGCCGGGCCCGCTGGGGCACCGGAGTCCCCGGCACCCCGCGCGGCGGCGGCGGTGACGGCGGTACAGCCGGCTGCGGGCCGGGAAGCGGCGCGACCTTGGCGTATTTGAGCCGGAGCTCGATCACGTTGGTCGCGAGCACGCACGTCCTGCGTTCGGCCACGAAGCGCTGTATGTACGGCTGGCTCTCGTGCGAGTCGAATGCCGCCCGGTCCCGGTAGACCTCGTAGAAGATCCGCTGCAGCGGCGCGTTCGGCACGAGATGGATGACGTACACCAGGGTGTCGGGCTCACCGGTCCTGACGTATTCGGCCGCCTCCTCGGCGAGCCGGTCGAAATCGGCGACCCTGTCGTCGAGCAGGGTGAAGATCTGGATCCGGCCGTAAGGCCGCGCGGGCGCGGCGGCCGGTGATCCGGTCATGCTGGCCGCGCTGCCCGGCAGGCCGGATTCGGTCACCGCGGCCTCGGGCCCGGGCAACTGGACCGGTTGCGTCCCCGTCCGCTCGTCGGCCGCGGGTTCGCGGGACCCGGCCGGCCCGGATCCGCGGTACCGGTCCGGCCGCTCCGGTGGACGAGGTTGCGCCCCGGGCCGCCTGCCCCGGTCACCATCGGGCACCGGGCGGCCCGCGGGCCGCCCGGGAAAGTCGCCCCGGGCCCGGCCCGGCCCCGGCCGGTCCTGCCCGTAGGTCACGTACTTGTCTTCGGGCCCGTAGTCGCCGGCGGCCCAGTCGTCGCCGGGCTTGCTTCTGGGATCGCGCACGCCCTCTCCCTCTCCGCCGTGATCGGCCGCCCGCAGGGGCAGCGCCCCGACGCGGCTGACTGCGAACCACACCAGCGCGGCCGCCGCCATGCTGAGCAGCGGATACGCCACCTTGGCCGGGAGCGGGAAGCGCTGCCCGGCGGTCATGAAGACGGCTAGGGCGGCCGGGACGACCGCCGTCAGGGCCGGTCCTGAAGCCAGGGCCGGTCCTGAAGCCAGGGCCGGCCCGAGTCCCGGCTGGCCCGCACCGCGGCCAGGACCGCGGTCGCCGCCGCGACCGCGACCGCCACCACCTGCACCACGTCGAGCGCGTCGCGCGAAACCGGCTGGAAGTGCGTCCCGGTGAGCGGCCAGGCCTTGCCGAACGGCTGCGCGGTGAGCGGGTCAGTGGCCAGGATGACCGAGGCGACCACGGTCAGCGCGGCGGAGATCAGCCGCATGCCGAACCTGGCGGCGTCGCTCTCGACGGCCAGCTCGACCAGGCCCCAGGCCAGCCACAGCGGAGCGAGCAGGAGCGCGAACAGCTGGACGGCCCGGAACGTGGCCGGGCCGAACCCGCTGGCGAAGCCCATGCTCTGCGCCGCGAGCGCGATGGTCAGCCCCAGGGTGGCGGCCGTCCACACGATGAACCCGGTTCGCGGCTGGCGGACGCACCGCCCGGCGAGCATACCGGTAGCCACGGCCGCGACCAGCACGCCCGCGAACCCGATCAGGACAGGAAGAGACATCAACCCCTATGGTGCCCGATGTCAGGCTAGGCCGGGACCGGGACCGGGGAGTCGTTACTTCTTGTTCCTGCGCTGGATGCGGGTCTTCTTGAGCAGCTTGCGGTGCTTCTTCTTGGCCATGCGCTTGCGGCGCTTCTTGATCACAGACCCCATGAGGCCACCCTTCTTAGGCACTGCGGATGACGGGCACGCCAACGCGCTCGCCCGGTGAGGGCGGCTGGACACACACCCAACGTTAGAGGTTACCCCCGAAACGGGGTGCTAGCGCAGCCGGTCCCGGTCATGTGCCGTAGCTGTACGACCGGGGACTGTCCGACCGGGGACAGTGCCACCCAGGCAGTGCAACCCTGGCAGGGCGACCCAGGGTAGGGCGACCAGGACCGCGGGAGGGAACGTCCCGCGGCCGACTGGGTCGCACGGCAGCCCTTCCGCCGTGCGCCCGCATGCCAGAGCCGGACCCCCCGCGGGGTCCGGGCCGGCCTGCGCGGCCCGGGGGCCGGTTCAGCCGGTGCCGACGAAGGCGGCTCTCAGATACTGGTTGACCGCTGCTTCCGGTACCCGGAAGGAGCGTCCGACCCGGATCGCTTCCAGCTCGCCGGAGTGGACCAGCCGATACACGGTCATCTTCGACACGCGCATGATCAAGGCCACTTCGGCGACGGTCAAAAACCTGACGTCGCTTAGGGGGGTTTCGCTTGCCATCGAGTTAGCCTCTTCCGTACGAAGCCGAGCACTTGACGGGATTCGGCGCACCAGTCACGTACGTCTCCAGAGTAAGTCTCTTAGAGAAAAGAGCAACCCCGTCCATAGCTTCATTGTTGTTACTTCTTGGCAGCGGGATTCGGGGCTCCGCCGACGAAATCTCCGATCCCCGCGCTGAGCTGCCCCTTCCGGGCGCTCCTTTCACCTGTTATCAGTTGACATCTGTCACCCGGGAACAGCAATGCGTAAAGCCGGTCGGCCGACCGGCTTGCACGTTCATTTGCATCTGCATTACATCGGTGCGCTGTCACATCGGTACGGGCAGCGCGTGGCAGGCAAATACGGCGCGGCATGTGTTCATGATCGCGGCATCCACCCGGTCGGCGGGGTCGATCCCCGCGCTGACCGGAATGAAGTCGGCCGGGGCGCCGTCCGTCATCCGGGCGGGCGCGCTTTCGCCGGTTCGCCCGGCGGCCAGCGCCCGCCAGGCATCGGGGACCGGCGTCACCGGATCGATCGGGTCGCCGGAGGCCACGGCGAGCAGGTGCGTCCACGACCTGGGCACGACCTGCACCAGCTGGTATCCGCCGCCCCCGGTGAGCAGCCACTTGCCGCCCGCCACCTCATGCGCCAGATCGTGCAGCATGAGCTGGGCACGCCGCTGCCCGTCCACGCTGAGCTCGAGGTTGGCCAGCGGATCGAGCCGGTGGCTGTCGCAGCCGTGCTGGCTGACCAGCACCTCGGGCCCGAACGCCCGCAGCAGCGGCGGCACCACCGCGTCGAACGCCCGCAGCCAGCCCGCGTCGCCGGTGAACGCGGGCAGCGCCACGTTGACGGCGTAGCCGCGTCCCTCGCCCGAACCGGTCTCCGACGCCAGCCCGGTCCCCGGGAACAGGGTGGCCGGGTGCTCGTGCAGGCTGATGGTCAGCACCCGGGGATCGTCGTAGAAGGCCGCCTGGACCCCGTCCCCGTGGTGCACGTCAACGTCCACGTAGGCGATCCGCTGCGCCCCCTGGGCCAGCATCCACTTGATCGCGATGGCCGGGTCGTTGTAGATGCAGAAGCCGCTGGCCGACCGGCGCATCGCGTGGTGCAGGCCGCCCGCGATGTTCGCCGCGTGCCCCGTCTCGCCGCGCCAGACCGCCCGGGCCGCGGCCAGCGTGGCCCCGGCCACCAGCGCGGACGCCTCGTGCATCCGGTCGAAGATCGGGTTGTCCGGGGTGCCGAGCCCGTACCGGCCGTTGGGCAGGCCGTCCCGGCCGGCCTGGCGCACCGCGTCGATGTAGGAGGCGTCGTGCACCAGCTCGAGCTCGTTCATCTCCGCGGGCGCCGGGGCCGTCACCGTGACGTCCGGCCGGTCCAGCAGGCCGAACTCGCGGGCCAGCGCCATGGTCAGCTCGACCCGTACCGGGGCCAGCGGGTGCCCGGGCCCGAAATCGTACCCGGTAAGGCGCTCGTCCCAGACCAGGGTGAGCGAGCCGCTCACTAATCCGCCCCCATTAATCGGCACCGAGTTCCCGGCCACGGTCGCGAGCGGCCTCGATCGCCGCCAGGAACGCGGCCCGCACCCCGTGCTTCTCCAGCTCCCTGATCGCCGAGATCGTGGTTCCCCCAGGCGACGTGACGGCTTCGCGCAGGATCACCGGGTGCTCGCCGGACTCGCGGAGCATGGTGGCCGCGCCGTAGACCGCCTGGATGACCATCTCCAGCGCGGCGCCGCGTGCCATGCCAAGCAGGATGCCGGCGTCCACCATGGACTCAACCAGGTAATACACGTAGGCCGGGCCGCTGCCGGACAGCGCCGTCGCGGCATCCTGCTGCGACTCGGGGATGCGCAGTACCTTGCCGACCGGGCGGAGCAGTTCCTCGGCCCGGCGCAGGTGCTCTTCGCCGGCCTGGGCCCCGGCGGAGATCACGCTCATCGCCTCGTCGACCAGCACCGGCGTGTTGGACATGACCCGGACCACGGGCAGCTGGCCGGGCAGCCGCCGGGAGATGAACGTCGTGGTGATCCCGGCCGCAACCGAGATCACCAGGGTGCCCGCGGGCACCACCGGCGCGATCTCGTCGAGCAGCCTGCCCATGTCCTGCGGCTTGACCGCCAGGACCAGGGTGTCCGCCATCTTCGCGGCGGCTACGGCGTCCGCGACCTGGACCCCGTAGCGCTCGCGGAGCTCGGCCGCCCGGTCCTCGCGCCGGACCGCGGCCACCACCGCCGACGGCGGGCGGCCCGCGCGCAGCAGCCCGGAGAGCAGCGCCTCGCCCATCTTGCCGGTGCCCAGGATCGCGATCACGAGTCCCTCCCCAGCGACCGCAGGAAGAAGCCCAGGTTCTGCGGTCGTTCGGCGAGCCTGCGCACCAGGTAGGTGTACCAGTCGCCGCCGTAGGGGACGTAGACGCGCATGCGCGCGCCGGTGCCGGCCAGCCGCCGCTGCTCGGCCGGCCGGATGCCGTAGAGCATCTGGTACTCGAAGCTGTCCGGGGCGCGGCCGGTCAGCAGGGCCAGCGACGTCGTGATCTCGATCAGCCGCGGATCGTGGGTGGCCAGCATGGGGTAGCCGGAGCCGTTCATCAGCGCCCGCAGGCAGCGCGCGTAGGACAAGTCGATGTCGCGGCGGGAGGTGAAGGCGACGCTCTCCTGCTCGCTGTAGGCGCCCTTGCACAGCCGGACCCGGGTCCCGTAGGCGGCAAGCGCGCGGCAGTCGGCCTCGCTGCGCCGCAGGCACGCCTGGATCACGCAGCCGAGATCACCGTGCTCGGCGCGCAGCTGAGCGGCGATCCGCAGGGTCGGCTCGATCGCGGCGAACTCCTCGGCGTCCAGCGTCACCGTGGTCCCGGCCTCGTGCGCCGCCGCGCAGATCCGCCTGATGTTCTCCTTGGCGGTCCTGGCGCCGAGGAACAGCCCGACCGCGGTGGGCTTGACTGAGATCTCCGCGGCGCCGCCCTGGGTGAATCCGTCGGCGCCGAGCTTGCCGGCCAGCTGGATGTACTCGTCGGTGACGGCCGCGGCCTGCGCCGGGTCCTTGGTGTCCTCACCCAGGTAGTCCAGGGTTACGAGCAGCCCGGCGGCCCGCAGCGCCCGGGTGACCCGGACCGCGTCGTCGGCGGTCTCGCCCGCCACGTACTTCTCCACGATGGCGCGCGTCCGCGGCGCGGTGGTGATGAGCTGGCGCAGCCGGGTACTGGCTGACGCCGCGAGCAAGGTCCTGCGCAGCACGGGCTGACCTCCCGTCCTCGTGGGGTTGTCTACATTAGCTGGCGGCGGCGCAGCGTCACCTTCACGTTCGCGCCCGCATCCGGCGGCACGATGACCTCCTGCGCCGCGGCGACGCCCGGCCCTGATCCGGCCAGCAGCGTCGCGTCCACCGGCACCGTCCGCTTGACCAGGGCCAGCGCGATCGGGCCGAGCTCGTAGTGCCGGGCCGCAGACCCGATGAACCCGACCACTGTGCCAGCCGATCCTGGCCCGTCCAGCTCGACCGGGTCGCCGTGGCGGGGCAGCCGGTCGACGCTGCCGTCCAGGTTCAGGAAGACCAGCCGCCGGGGCGGGTGGCCGAGGTTGTGCACCCGCGCCACCGTCTCCTGGCCCCGGTAGCAGCCCTTGTTCAGGCGCACGGCCGTCTCGATCCAGCCGACCTCGTGCGGGATGGTCCGGTGATCGGTGTCCAGGCCCAGCCTGGGGACGTGCGCGGCGATCCGCAGTGCCTCGAACGCCCACATGCCCGCCGCCGCGGCCCCCCGCCGCACCAGGTTCCCGGCCACCTCGGGCAGCCGGTCCCTGGCCACGATCAGGTCAATCAGGTCATTAGTACCGAACGAGCCCGGTTTCACGCTCGCCTGAACGCCGTCGAGCCCGGCCGCGATGTCGCCCGCGGCGGGACCGAGCACGGTGAGCACCGCGTGGTCACCGCTGACGTCGGTCACCTCGACGCGCAGCATGAACCGCATGGACTCGAGGAACTCCACCAGGGCCGCGGCGGTTCCCGGCTCCACGTGCACCCACACCGCGGTGCCGTCGTCGGTCAGCGTCAGGTGGTGCTCGACGTGCCCGTTCGGGCTGAGGACGAGCGCCTGTGTGCCCGCTCCGGTCTCCAGCCCCTCCAGCTGCTGGGTGGTCAGGCTGTGCAGCCAGCTCAGCCGGTCCGGCCCGGTGATCCGGACCACGCCGCGGCCGGACCGGTCCACGACCCCCGCCGACTTCTCGGTCGCGCGCTGCTCGCGCATCGGGTCGCCGTAGTGCGCGGCCACGCCCTCGTCCGGCCAGCCGGCCTCCACAGCGCCCGGGAGTTTCATCAGGCCCTCGTTCGCCTCCGGGCCGCCTTTAGGCACCGTCTTCCCTCCTCTCTCCTCCATCGCTCGTCAGTCCGGACGGCGCCGCGCCCCTTTGGCTCACTCAGGCGCCCTTTGGCTCGCGGGGGCGCGGCATTCCTGGCAGCGGCCGAAGACGGTGAGATGGCCAACATCGGTCTCGAAGCCGTGGCGTTCCTCCAGCGCGGTGATCAGCGGGCGGATGGCGTCCGGGCCGATCTCGGTGACCCGGCCGCAGTCGCGGCAGACCAGGTGCACGTGGTCGGCGTCCGTGGCCAGGTGGTAGGTGGGGGCCCCGTGCCCGAGGTGGGTGTGGGTGACCATGCCGATCTGCTCGAGCAGCTCGAGCGTGCGGTAGATGGTCGAGATGTTGACCCCCCGCGCGGTCTGCTGGACCTGGGCGCCGATCTCCTCCGGGGTGGCGTGATCGAGTCGTGCCACCGCTTCGAGGACGAGCTGGCGCTGCGGCGTCACCCGGTAGCCGCGGGCGCGCAGCTGCTCGTCCCACCCGCGGACGGCCACGCTCGGGGACGGTACCTCCCGGTCCATGGGCTCATACTAGTTCGGCTGATGTGATCAGGTGCACGCCGAAATCCTCTTGCCTGCCAGCCCACCGCGCGGCTAACGTGCGAGATACGCGGGAAAGGAGGTGGTCCAACAGCATGCATAGACAACGGACTCGTGAGGTGGCTGTCAGCTAGCCGCCTACCCGCCGGCATGACGTCCTGTGGGGCGGCGGCCGGCTAAAACTGGCAGACACCGAGTCCCCGGGCTGGCCGACCTAGTCCAGTCGGTCCCGGAACAGCACCAGCGTGCCGTTCCGGAGTCGCCCGGGGACTTACTTTTGTTCGCCCTGTTGTTCGCCGGGGCCGACGCGCTTGAGCTGGGCCGACAGGTGCGGCTGTAGCTCGGCGCCCACCGCGGCCATGTCGTAGGCGTAGGCGAGATCCTGCTCCCCGGGCGCGCCCGGGCCCACCAGCCCGTAGAGCCGGTGCCCGGCGGTGACCTCCTTGGCCGTCGCGGTGCGGGCGACCACGTCCGTGGCCATCTCGATGCGGGTGCCGGATATCTCGCCTAGGTAGATCTCGACGATCCCGGTGGGGTGCGCCAGCATCACCTCGACCTGGTTGTCCGGCCGTGGCCTCCAGTACCCGCTCTCGGTGCCGAGCGGCGGCCCGATCCGCCCTTCTTCGTCCAGTCGCCAGGTCCGGCTGGTGTAGATGAGGAACGGCTTGCCGTTGTGGCTGAAGCTGATCTCCTGCCCGAACCGGAACGACTCGATGGTCGGGTAACCGCCGATGCCCGCGCCTTCCCACCGGCCGAGCAGGAAGCCCAGTGCTTCCAGGTCGGGATGGGGCTCCGGGTCAGGAAGGATCGCCACGCCGGCCTCCGGCCGCGAACACCCGCGCCGCCAGGTACAGGCACGCCGCGGCGAACACGGCGAACACGCCGATCACGATCGCGGCGCTCAGCATGCCATGCATAGCCCGCAAGTGTACGGGGAAGCCGCCCGCGCCGTCCGGCGGCGCGCCGTTTGCCCCGCTCCGGCCGGCCTGTTCCCGGCCGGACCGCGCGGCTAGAGTTTCTGCCATGCCCGAGCGCTCTCTTGTCATCAAGGTCACGGCCGGCAAGGACGACCCGGAGCGCTGTAACCAGGCCTTCACGGTCGCCGCGGCCGCCGTGGCCAGCGGCGTCCCTGTCTCGTTGTGGCTCACCGGCGAGTCGGCCTGGTTCGGCCTGCCCGGCCGGGCCGAGGACTTCTCGCTCCCGCACGCCGCACCCCTGGCCGATCTGCTGGCGGGGGTCCTGGCCGTGGGTTCGGTGACGGTGTGCAGCCAGTGCGCGGCCCGCCGGAACATCGAGGCCGACGCCCTGGTCAGCGGGATCAGGATCGCCGGGGCGGCCACGTTCGTCGCCGAGATCATGAACGAGGGCGCCCAGGCCCTGGTGTACTTACCGCTCTGTGCTAGCCGGTCTGGGGCTAGCCGGTCTGGGGCTAGCCGGTCTGGGCAGGCGCGCCCTGGGCGGCCAGCCGCTCGGCGCGCAGCTTCTGCACCAGGTCTTCCTGCCCGGGATTGAGCGGCGGCAGCGTGCCGACGACCCAGCCGAGCAGCATGTCGGCCAGGCCCGGGTTGCGGACCAGGGCGGGACCGTGCAGGTAGGTGCCGACTACCCGGCCGGCATACGAGCCTTCTGTCCCGTCCCCGTTGCCGACGCCGGTGACCACGGCGGCCAGCGGCTTGGCTCCCGGCCCGCGGCGGGTCACGCCCTGGTGGTTCTCGAAGCCGGTGAGGCGGCCGGCGCCGAGCGCAGGATCGACGTCCGCGACTATCTCCCCGACACCCCGCCGCTCGCCCCTCCCGCTGCGGATGTCGAGCAGCCCGAGCCCGGGGACTGGCTCGCCTTCCACGCCGCCGAACTCGGTCCCGACGATCTGGTAGCCGGCGCAGACCGCGAAGACCACCGCGCCGCGGGCCGCGGCCGCGGGCAGGCCGGCCCGGGAACCGGCAGCCGCCAGGCGCCGCGCGGCCAGGATCTGCGGCAGGTCCTCTCCGCCGCCGAGCAGGTAGATGTCGCCGTCCACGGGCACCTGCTGGTCGGAGTTGACCTCGGCGATCTCGACCGGGAGGCCGCGCAGCCGGGCCCGCCGGGCGAGCACGAGCAGGTTCCCCCGGTCGCCGTAGGTGCTCAGCAGATCCGGGTAGACCCAGACCAGCCGGACGGCCGAAGGCCCCCGGTAGCCCGGTCCTGGCCGGTACCCGCCCTCGCTCATGGTCCCTCCCTCAGCCGACGCGCCCGAGCGCCGCGCGGATCTGCTGGAACGCCGTGTAGTTGGCGATCACTTCCATGGACGGGGTGCGGGCCAGCTCTATCGCCTCGTCGACGCCGCCGGTCACGCGGAAGGCAACCTCGTCGGCTTCCAGCCGGACCGCGAGGTCGAGCTTGCGCTCCCCGGCCACGAACACCGGGCGGCCGCGCAGCCTGCGATAGTCCACGTCCCAGAGCCAGGAGGTGTCCTTCCCGTCCGGCGTCTGCGCGTTCACCGCCAGCAGCACGGGCACCGGCGGCGGCACCAGGACGTCGAGCGCCTCCAGCCAGCCGGCCGGGTTCTTGGCCAGCAGCAGCCGCAGCGCCGTGCCGTGGCGCTCCACCTGCGTGTACCGGCCGGCGACCGACCGGACCTGCCGGACCGGGGCCATCGACTGGGTAACGCTGATGCCGAACACCTCGGCCACGGCGAACGTGATCACGGCGTTGGAGCGGTTGGCCCGGCCCGGCAGGGCCAGGTCGAGCGGCCGGGCCCGGCCCGCCGGGTCGATCACCTCGTCACCCACGAGCGCCCAGCGGACCGGAGGCCGCCGGTTCGTGCACTCGCCGCAGTACCAGTCCTCGCCGTCGCGGCGCAGGTGCGACCCGCAGTTCGGGCAGCACCACGAGTCGTCGTGCCAGCGCTGGCCCGCGGCCACCCAGGTGACCTGCCGGGCCTGCCCGGCGGCCCACGCCACCAGCGGGTCGTCGGCGTTCGCGATGACCCGGCACCCGGGGGCGGCGGCCAGCGCCGCCCGCCAGCGGCGGGCGAGCATCCAGATTTCCGCCGCGCGGTCCATCTGATCCCGGCTCAGGTTGAGGAGCACCACCACCCGGGCGGTGGTCGCCGTCAGCATGGCCGGCATGTACTTCTCGTCCACCTCGAGCACGGCCAGGGTGGCGTCCGGGGCCTTGGCGAGCGCGGAGACCAGCCCGGCCTCCATGTTCGCGCCGAACGCGTTGGACGCGATCTGCTGTCCCAGCGGGCCGAGCGCGGCCGTGATCAGCCTGGTCGTGGTGGTCTTCCCGTTGGTCCCGGTGACCAGGACGATCTGCCGCCCGCGTGCGAGCAGCGAGAGCAGGTCGGGTTTGAGCCGAAGCCCGATGACCCCGCCGATGACCGATCCGTCGCCGCGCCCGGCCAGCCGGGACGCCCGGCCGGCCGCGCCGCCGACAGTGGTGGCCAGGCGGGCGCGAAGGGGAAGGCTGAACCGCCGCGACGGCGGGCTGCTGGTGCTCATCTCGCGCCCGATGTTATCCGGTCGCCGTGCCGGGCACGTGCGGGTCGGCGGGCGACGGGGTTGAAGGGTCCGGCCGGATGAGCCGGTGCGGCCAGGACAGGACGACCTCGAGCCAGCCGGGCTGGCGCCCGTGCCCGCCCGCGCTCATCATCGCGGCGGAGTGGCGCAGCCGCAGCGGCGGGCTGATCCCGATCCCCGCGATCGCGAGGTCGGCGTCCAGGCGCGCGCCCCCGTCGCCGCCGAGCAAGGCGGTGCGGGCCACGGTCCGGTTGCGCTCCGACTCCATGGCCAGCGAGTGCCGCCGCAGCCCGCCGAGCCTGTCCGCGACCCGGATCCCGGGCCAGTCGGGCAGCCCGGCCAGGCCGAAGTCGAGCGGAGGCGCGATGTCGCCGGGACGCAGCCGGTCGTGGCCGAGCGGGTTCAGCCTCTCCATCTCGTGCAGCCAGCGAAGCTGCGGGATGACCCAGACGGGTCCGGCGCGGACCGGGACGGGGTCGCCGACGGTCAGCATCCGGGCCGCCGTCGCGGCGATCACGGCGACGAGGCGGCGCGGGTCGTAACACGGCCGCAGGGCGTCGGCGCGGGCCGTTACGGCCGTGTCGACCACCGTCGCCAGCAGGCACTCGCGGGCGCGCGGGCTGAGCGCCCGCCAGCCGGGGCGAAGCGGGACCGGCACCCGGGGCACCGGCCGCCCGGCCAGGAAGGCCAGCACCAGCGCCTGCACCCAGAGCCGGAACCAGGCCTGGCCGGGGTCCTCGGCGAGCACCCCCGCGGCGTGCAGTTCGTACCCGTTGCACGGGAGCCGCCGGCACAGCTCACCGCACCCCGCCGACCGGCGGCCGGACAGGAGCGGGGCTCTGTCTTCCCCCGGGGACGACCCCCCGGTGACCCCCCGCACGGGGGGGCTGCCCGCCCCCCCGTACCCCCCTGGGCCCCGCTGCACGGGGGGGCTGCCCGGGCCCTGGGGCCCCTCTGGCCCCCCGGGCCCCCGGGGGCCCCACGGGGCCATGATGACGTCCGCGCCGGCCAGTCGCAGGTCCTCGAGGAGCCGGCCGAACCAGGCGTCGCCCCGGGGCGATGCTCCCAGCCGGGGGCGCCCCGCCGGGATGGCGACGACGACGGCCAGCCGCGCGGGCCGGTGATTCAGCCACCCGGCCAGCCTGAGCAGCAGCACGCCGGCCAGGAACGACGCGGCCTCTTCGTCGGCGGCGGCACCGCTGGTCACGAGCACGTTCCCGCGCAGCAGCCGGGCCGGGTCGACCGGGTGCCCGCCTTCGAGGAGACGCCCGGCTGGCCCGGACCACAGGGCATCGAGCCGGGCCGCCAGGAAGCCCTGGACGGCCGCCTGCATGCCCGGCCCGTAGCCGAGCTCATCGGCCGCGGCCAGGGTGGCGAGCCTGACCTGGCGGAAGGAAGGGATCGCCGGGACGCCGACCGGGCCGGTTCGCGGGTGCCAGCCGGTGCGCAGGTCCCAGCCGCTGGCCTCGTAGGCTCGCCGCAGCCCGGCCCGCAGTGCCGCGGCCACCGGATCGGTCAGGCCGAACGCCGCCTCGAACAGCCCGGCCAGCCGGTCGGCATGGGCCTGGACCTGATGCCCGGGCCCCGGTTCGAGCGGATTGACCGTTACCGGCGCCGCCAGCGGATCCGCGATGTCGATGACGGTGGCGTCGCCGGCCGCCGGGGCGAACCTGGCCCGGGCGGCCGGCCCGGCCAGGGCCACCGCGAGCCACGGCGTCCGCGCCGAGCCGAGCCCGGCGAGCATCGTGCCGGCGTCCTGCACCATAGTCACCTTGAGTGAATATCAGCTTACCGTCAGGTACGCCACCGTTATGGGTGCAGACATGCCGCCCCGGTCAGGATCGGCGCTTGCGCCAGTCCAGGCGCTGCGGCGGCGGCCCGAGGTTCGGCGGCGCCCGGCCCTCGCGCCAGCTCACCGGGTCCGGCGCGCTGTCGCGGCCGACGGCAGGTTCCCGTGCCGCCGGTTTCCGTGGCGCCGGCTCTGGGGACGGCAGGCGCCGGTATTCCTCGAGCGTCAGCGTGGTGGCGGCACCGAGGCCGCCGATGCCAGGGTTGGCGTCGGCCATGGCCACCTGCCGACCCGCCGGGCCCGCATAAGTGATGATCATCGCGCTGGCCGGAAGCTGCTGGAGCTCATGCTGTTCGACGAGGAATTCACGGGAGCGCTGCAGGCCCCGGGCGAGCGATTCGCTGTCGCCCGCCGCCTTGGATGTCGTCATCCCCCAGGCGGTGCTCGTGCTGACGCTCGCGCTGAACGACTCGCTCTCGCTGGTGCTGTGCGAATCGCCGGCCTGGACGCTGCGCGAGACGCTCGACCGCGACGGCAGCAGCAGGCTGCCGTCGCTGTGGCCGTGCCCGGTGCTGCGAGACAGGCCCTCGCTTTCCGACCGCGAGGTGGCGGTCGAACTCGCCGACCCGGTGGTGCTGGTGTAGGCGCTGCTGGTGGTGTCCGTGACGGACACCCCGATCGTCTCGGTCAGCTGGGAGAGCACGAAGCGGTGCTCGGTGCCGAGCTGCTCGCTCGCGGCCTTGGCCTCCTCGGCGTTCCCGAGCCGCATGAAGGCGACCGCGGCGTTGCCCCGGCCGAGCCGCTGCCTGACCTGCGGGGAGATGCCGCGATAAGCCATTACGAGCCCGGTCGCCGACCGCTCGCACGCGTCGCTGAGCCGGTCGAGCACGTCGCCGCGCAGCTTATCCGCGCCGAGCACGAACAGCGTGTGCTGCCAGGGCTGCCCCGGCTCGGTGTCGCGCAGCAGGTGTGTCAGCGCGACCGTCAGGTAGGTCCCGAGCACCTTGCTGCCCACGACGCCCACCCTCCGGCTCAGCGCGGCCACGCGCAGCGCACTGCGCGGCAGCGGCAGCAGCTCGGTTCCCACCGGCGCGAGCTTGCGCAACTGGGACTCCAGCACCCAGGCCCGCTCGAGGACCACCCGGTCGGTGGCGCCGCGGCCGAACATGGCGGTGAGCCGGTCCGCCTGCCCGGGGGTGATCAGCCCGGCGGCAACGTCGTCGCGCGGGTCGCCGGCCTGGGCCAGGGCCCGCAGCCCGGCGGTGACGGCGGCGACCGTGGCCTGGCGCTGCGGATTCTCGGCGAGCACGTCGATGACCCGCTCCAGGATGGCGTTGTCGACAGAGAGATCCCGGGCCGAGCCCTGCTCGTCGGTCACGCTGGCCACCAGGGACAGCAGGTCAGCCAGGGCGTCCCGGCCGAGACCGGTACCTAGGTCCAGCCGGGGCAGGTCATCGGGCAGCACCCAGACCAGCGGGTCGATGTCGCAGGCCCGGGCGAATCCGATCAGGTCCAGCGCTACCGAGCCCTCGGTCAGGTCGAGCACCGTGATCTCGCCGCCCGCGGCCAGCCGGTTCGCGGCGGCCGTGGTGAGCATCGCGGACCAGCCGGAGAGCGTGCCGCCGGCGATGTCGACCCGGTGCACCCCATCCGGCGCGCAGACCGCGTACCAGCGCTTCTGATGATCGTAGGCGACCCGGAGCTCCTGCCACTCCCGCATCCGGGCTGCGTGCTCGGCCTGCCAGGCGAACAGCCTGCTCTCCTGGGCCGCCCGGAGCTTGCCGACCCGCGCCCGCTCGTCGGCCAGCCTCGACCTGAGCGCGCGCTCACCCTGCCAGATGGCGTATCCGCTGACCGCGGCGATCAGCGCGCAGCAGATCACCCCGAGCCCGGCCACCAGGATGTCGAGCGAGCCGACGGCACCGAGCGCGAGCGCCGTCAGGCCGAGCGCGACGGCGACACAGAAAACCGCCTTCAGCGGCCGGTTGAGCAGGCTCTCCTCGCGGCGCTGAGCCGCCGCCCAGTCGGGGTTGAGCCGTTCCTGCGCAGGCGGTGTGGGACGCCGCGGCGGAGGCCCGGGCTCCGGGAACGGAGTCGCGTACTGCCAGCCCAGGCACAGGCCGGCCTGGCGGGACACTACGCCCCCTCCCAGCCGCGCCGGGGCGCGGCGGCCGGATCAGGGTTACCGCCCGCGGCGGAGGGCACCCGGGCCCGCACCAGGACGCCGCGCGGGAGGACCCGGGGCGGGTTCTTCACCGCCAGGAGGAATTCGCCGTCCCGCAACGCGGCCGGGAACCCTCCGGCCGTGGCGGGATCCCCCTCGGCCGCCGGGTCCGGTACGACCGCGGCCAGCCGCGCCGCCATGGTGGTGTCCTCCATCCGGTGCGCCACCACGACGTTTACGATGTCCGCGAGATCGGCTGCGACCTGCGCCGAGGTGGTGGCTGCGAGCACGGGCAGGCCGGTGCCGCGGCCGCGGGCGATCATCTCGGTGACCGGCGGCCGCGGTAGCGCGCCGCACTCGGCCAGCCAGACGATCCCGTCGCCGTCGACGCCGATCCCGTTCAGCGCGGCGCCCGCGGCCAGCAGGTCCTGGCAGACCAGCCGGGTGAGCATGGCGCAGCTCCCGGCCGGGCGCGGCCCGCCGAGCCGGAAGAGCACCACGGCGCGCTCGGCGACGTCCCGGCTGAGGTCGATGTCCGCCGCCTGGCCGTCCGGAGACGGGCGCAGCCAGCGGCCGAACGGCGACGCGCGGAGGTCCCGCAGCTGACGGTCGACCTCGGCGATCGTGGCAGGCTCGGCGGTCACCAGGCTCGTCGATACCCGGACCCGATCGGCCAGCACCTCTCGTCGGGGGTAGGCCGCGGGCACGTACTCCATCCGGGCCCGCATGGCCACGGGGTTGAGCAGGTGGATGATGTCGTCGAGCACCGGAACGCGCGGGTCGCCGGGCGCGGCGTCGAGCAGTTCGAAGACGTCCTCGAGGTAGGCGACGCAGCTGCGCCGGTAGTGGCGGCCAGGCCCGTCCCAGCTGAGCATGGCGGCGATCAGCGCGGCGCGCCGTCCCGGAGCACCGTGCCGGAACGGCTCGTAACACGCCGCCCGGGCGCCGGCACCGATGGCTCCTTCTTCGCCGAACACCAGCAGCGGCGCACCGGCCGCGGCGCATACCGCGGCCAGCCTGCCGGTCAGCTCCGGATCGGCCGTGTGGTCGACGGCGAGCACCGGCTTGCGCCGCCGGACCGCGGCGTGGACCAGCTGGAAGCCGGTGGTCAGCACGTCCGGGCCGGAAGAGCCGCAGACCGTGATGCCTCCCGCCGCCTCGGCCCAGGACAGCGTGACCCGGGCACCCGATCCGGCGGCGACCCCCAGGCAGCCGCCGTCCCTGGTCACGACGCCGCCGACCCGGATGGCCCGGACGGTGGCCGCGCGCCGGGCGGCCATGATCAGGCCGGGCCGGGCCGGGCGCAGGTCCGACTCGTCGGTATGAAGCCAGCTCAGCCAGCCGGCCACGGCAGCCTCCGCCACGCCCGCCAGCAGGGCGAGCGGCAGCTGCCGGGGCAGCCAGTTCCCCATCCCGGCGAATGCGCCGGTGAAGTGCAGCAGGTGATCGGCCTGGTGGCCGCTGGCGCCCAGGTAGCCCGCGATCCGGGAGGCCCCGGCGGTGAAACCGGCCGCCGCGGCCCGCGGGCCGACCGCCACGGTCCACGCCAGCCCGGCCGCCGCCGGGACCGTCAGCCAGGACAAGCGCCACCGGGTCACCCTGGTGATCAGGTAGAGCGCGGCGGCGATGAGGACCGTGAGCTGAGCGAACAGCACATGCGCCAAGACCACGGCCACCACGCAGGCAGCGAGGACCTCGTCGCGGCGGGGAAGTCCCGTAGGGACGAGGTAACGGGCACGCCGTGGCATCTGTTCCGCCTCTGTCACGACCTCGGCCGGCGTCTCGGCTCCCAGCGTCCCAGGTGTGACGCGCGCGTGTCCAGGCAGGCACGCCCTAAGGCTGGCCAGATGTAATGAGGATGTTCGTGTTGGCGCCTCAATAGCGTCATTCGCGATCATAAGCAACTCCGGTTGCAGCTGTCGGCGCTCATTCCACCGATCTCATGATATGGCGGTCACGATGCTGGCCCCGGCGAGCGCCAGCATAACCACGGCCGCGCCCCGCGTCAGCCAGGCCATCGGGATGATCTTCAGCAGGCCCCGTCCGCCGACGATAGCCCCGCCCGCGGCGACCCACAGCGCCAGCGTCGAGCCGGTGCCGACGGCAAGCGGGTCCCCGTACCTGGCCGCCAGGCTGACCGTGAGGATCTGGGTCAGGTCGCCGAATTCGGCTACGAAGACCACCGCGAAGGCCATGCCCGCAATCGGGAAGAACCGCCTTCCCCGTCCGGGATCGGCGACTTCAACGTCGTCGCCCCCCTCGCTGTCCTGACGCCACAGCAGCACCGCCCCGATCAGGAACAAGCCTGCGGCGATGCCCTGAACCGCGCGGTGCGGCAGCAGCCCGAGCAGGCCGCCGGCGGTGACGGCCAGCGCGACGTGCACGGCGAACGCGGCGGCCGCGCCGGCGAACACGAAGACCGGCCGGTACCGGGTGCCCATGACCAGGCACGCGAATACGGTCTTGTCGGGTAGCTCGGAGGGCAGGATGATCAGGAAGGCCGTCAGGGCGGCGGCTGGGTTCAATTCCGGACCCATCGAATCGGGCCGGGCCGGAGATCCAGGGAACCTTCGGCTCGGCAGCTGGTCGCTGCGGCCGAAGGTCTCACTCAGACCACGGTGCCACTGAGATCACAGTCACCGGCACACGGTGGTTCCCGGGGACCGGGCCCGGAGATCCGGGCCGAGATTGTCGGCCGCCCGGCGATGGAGCTACTCCCCTTCGCTGTGGCCATTCTAGTCCAGCCGGATCGCGGCCGCTAAGGGCGTGCCTGCCGGCGCATGCGAAGTGTCGATCGCGACCCTGAAGACATCTTGTCCAGTTTCAACGTGATACAGTCCCTGTTCCCTGTTATGGCTGGTCGACGTCGACGCCGAGTTGGCCAGGCTCGACGCGGACGGCTACGGCCGCTGCGCGCCGCCAGCACCGCACCGCAGGCCCGATGAGCGAGAACAAGCAGAAGATCCGCCTGCACCGGTAGGAGTACATCGTGGCGGGGAACGTGTTCTCGGCCGCTGCGGCGATCAGGAGGCGCGGTCGCCGAGTGCCCAGCCGATGGGCAGCTTGGTCGCCGGAGCAGCGGCATGACGAGTATGGAGGCCGCGGTCAGCCGGTGAGCAGCTTGCCGTCGGGGCCGGTGACCTGCTGGAGCATGGTGCTGGCGAGTTGCCGGACCTGGGATGGCAGGGGCACGTAGAGGTTCGCGGCGGCGTAGGCCTGGCCGTCGTGGGTGAGCCAGTTGAGCATGGTGACCAGGGCCTGACCGGTGGCCTGGTTTTGCTGATGGGTGTAGATCAGCGCCCAGCTGTACCCGCTGATGGGGTAGCTGCTGGCGCCGGGCTGGTTGACGATGGAGAAGCTGGTCGGGGTGACGTCGGGTTTCTGGGCGGCGGCGGCGGCGATGGTCCGGGTGGACGGGAGGACGTAGGTTCCGGCCTGGTTGCGGATGGCGGCGAACGGCAGGACCAGGCCCTGGGAATAGGCCTGCTCGACGTAGCCGATGGAGAAGGGGGTGCGGAACACCGTGGAGGTCACACTGCCGTTGCCTTCGGCCCCCTCCCCGGCCGGCCAGTTCAGCGTCTTGCCGGTGCCGACCTTGGCCGCCCAGGCCGGGTCGACGCTGGATAGGTAGTTGCTGAAGATGTAGGTGGTACCGCTGCCGTCGGAGCGGTGCACGACGGAGATCGACGCGCTGGGGAGGGTGATGCCGGGGTTAAGCGCGGTGATGGCCGGGTCGTTCCAGCGAGTGATCTGCCCGAGGAAGATCTCGGCGAGCACCGGGCCGGTCAGCTGCAGCCGGGCGCCCGCCGGGAGGTCCAGGTTGTAGGCCACGCCTTCGGCGCCCAGCGCGTCGGGCACCTGGGTGACCGGGCCCCCTTTGGCGGCGGCTAGCTCGCTGGCGTTCATGGGCACGTCGGAGGCGCCGAAGTCGACCTGCCGGGCGCTGATCGCGGCGATGCCCGCGCTGCTGCCCACGGGGGAATAGTTCACGGTGACCGCAGGGTGCTGCTGATGATACCGGGCGAAGGCCAGGGCGAAGAACGGCGCGACGTACGTCGAACCCGCCCCGGTGAGGGTGCCCGGCCCGCCGCTGGGGCCAGCGCTGGCCGCGGTGTTCGTGGCAGGCGTGGTGGTCGTGCTGCTGCATGCGCCGAGGACGAGGAGGATGATCGCGGCGGCGGCTGCCCTTATGGCGGGGTGCCCCGTGTGGTGTGGCTGGGGGCCGGGCCCTCTGTTATGCCCTGACATGGAGGTTCCTCTGCTTGAAGATCCGGAGCGGGCTAGCGCCGCTGGGTTCCCCGGACCCAGGCCTGGGCGCCCATCTGGACCGCTTCCCAGGGGCTGCCCAGCGGCGGGGTGTAGGACAGGTCCAGGTCGCTGACGGCATCGGCGGTCATGCCGTGGAAGATCGCGGCGGCCGCGATGTCGATGCGCTTGGCGATCTCGGAGTGGCGGTGGCCGAACAGCTGCAGGCCGAGCAGCCGTCCGGTGGCCCGGTCGCCGGTGACCCGCATCGTGATGCGGTGGCTGCCGGGGTAATAGGCCTTGTGGTCATCGGCCTGCGAGCCGACGGTGACCGGGTCGAACCCGGCCGCTTTGGCTTCGTGGTCGCGCAGCCCGGTGCGGGCGGCGGCCTGGTCGAAGATCTTCACGACCTGGGTGCCCAGGCTGCCAGCGAACTGCCGGTTCCCGCCGAGCGCGTTCTCCCCGGCGACCCGGCCCTGCTTGTGCGCGGTGGTGCCCAGCGGCAGGTACGCCTCGCCGAGCAGCCGGTGATGGGTGATCACGCAGTCCCCGGCGGCGAACACTTCCGGCAGGCTGGTCCGCATGCCGGTGTCGACGGCGATCGCGTCCTTCACACCGAGCTCGGCCCCGGCGTCGGCGGCCAGGGTGGTCTCGGGCCGCACCCCCACGACGACCAGCACCATGTCGGCCGCGCGGGTCACCATCGAGCCGTCAGCCGCGGTGGCCTGGACTTCTAGCCGCCCGGATCCGCCGGGCGGGGCCTTGCTGATGGCCTGGACGGTGGTGCCGGTCAGCACCTGCACGCCGCGGGCGGCCAGTTCGGCATGCACCAAGGCGCCGAGTTCCGGGTCGACGGTGGGCAGCACCTCGGCGAGCTGCTCCATCTGCGTCACCTGGAGCCCGCGGACGGTCAGCGCGTCGGCCATTTCCAGGCCGATGTACCCGGCGCCGACGATGACCGCGCTCGCGGGCGCGGCCTGCTGCAGGGTCGCCATGACGCCGAAGGTGTCGCCCATCGAGTGCAGCAGGTGCACCCCCTCGGCGGTGCCCAGGGCACCGGGCCCGGCCAGGCCGCGGATCGGGGGCCGGACCGGGACGGCGCCGGTGCCGACCACGAGCTTGTCGTAGCTGAGCACCTCCTCGCCGCCATCGGCAGAGCTGATAAGGAGCTTGCGGCCGGGCACGTCGATGCGGCGGGCGGTGGTGTCCAGCCTCAGCCGCATCCCGGCGGCTTCCAGGTCGGCGGCGGTGCGGTGGGCCAGGTTGCGCCAGTGGGTGACCTCGCCGGAGACGTAGTAGGGGATGCCGCAGATGGAGAAGTTCGGGTAGGCGTCCTCCAGGACCACCGTCACATCGGCGGCCGGGTCGAGCTCGCGGACCCGCAGGGCCGCGCTGATCCCGGCGTCGCTGCCGCCGATCATGACCAGGTGCATGGCACGGCTCCCTCTGGGTGTCTGGTCAAAGAGACTGGACCGGGCCGGGCGGCCGGTCCGCGGACGGCGAGGCACCATCATGCGCTGCCCGTGAGAGTGCACGCCCGGCGCTGCGCGGAACGATGATGCCGGCGGCGTCGGCTGGCGTGATGGCGGGGTACAGCGCCTTGATGAACCCCGCCGCCAGGACGCCGCCGACGATCTGGGCGCCGATGAAGCTGGGGACCGAGGACGGGGCGATGCCGGCGAAGGTGTCTGAGAACATCCGGCCGACGGTGATGGCCGGGTTGGCGAAGCTGGTCGAGGAGGTGAACCAGTACGCTGCGCCGATATAGGCGCCCACCGCCGCCGGCGCGGTCCGGGCGCGCCCGGACCGGGCCAGCGCGAAGATCACCAGCAGCAGCCCGGCCGTGGCGATGACCTCCGACAGGAAATGCGCCGGTGAGGCCCGGTGCTTGCCCGAGATAGTGACCGCGGGCAGCGCGAACATCAGGTTCGCCGCAACCGCCCCGGCGATGCACCCGGCCACCTGCGCCGGAAGATACGCCGCGGCCTCGCGCCAGCGCAGCCCACCGAAGGCGGCATCGACGAAGGACACCACCGGGTTGAAATGGCCGCCGGAGACCGGGCCGAACATCAAGATGATCGCGAACAGCCCGGCCGCCGTCGCCGCCGCGTTCTCCAGCAACTGCAGCCCGGTCTGGCCTGGCGACAACCGCTGCGCGGCGATACCGGAGCCGATCACCACCGCGGCCAGGAACGCGCTGCCCAAGAACTCGGCGGTCAGCCGCCGCCACAGCAGGACCGGTGCACTGATCACGCCGCCATCTTGACAGAGGAAGATAACTCAGTCAAGATTGAATCAATGTTTCCTGAGCCAACCTCGGACCTGGCCCGGCGTGCTACCGTGCACGCCGCGCTCGCCGACCCTGCCCGGCTGCAGATCACCGACACGCTGCTGGCCGGGGACGCGTCCCCCTCCGAGCTGGCCGCCATGATGGCCATGCCGTCGAACCTGCTGGCGCACCACCTGCACGTGCTGGAGCAGGCCGGGATCATTACCCGGCGCCGCTCCGAGGGCGACCGCCGCCGCACCTACCTGCAGCTGATTCCCGGCGCCCTGGACTCGCCGGCCGCCCCGACAGCCCGCGCGGCGCTGCGGGTGCTGTTCGTCTGCACCGCCAACTCCGCGCGCTCGCACCTGGCCGCCGCGCTGTGGCGCCGGGCCAGCAACGTCCCGGCGGTATCGGCCGGAACGCATCCCGCGGCGGCGATCGATCCCGGCGCCATCGCCGCCGCCGGCCGCCACCACCTGCCGCTGCCCCGGCTGCGGCCCCGGCACATCAGCGAGGTCCGGCACGACGGCGACCTCGTTATCACCGTGTGCGATCTGGCCCACGAGGAACTCGGCGAGGCCCTGGCAGTGCACTGGTCCGTCCCGGACCCGGTGCCGGCCGGCGACCCGGGCAGCTTCGACGCTGCGCTGGCTCAGCTCGCCGACCGCGTGGGGCGCCTGGCGCCGCGCCTGGCGGCCATCTCCTGACCCGGTCGCCTGCCCGCGCAACCGGTCTCGACTGTGCTGAGCCCGACAAGCTAGGATCCAGGACCGCGTGCCTGGGCAGGCGGCCTTGCCCTCCCGGCCGCCGATGAGAAATGTGCCATTTGCTGCAGCGGCCCGTTGCCTGGCGGAGGCCTCAGCGTGGCAGCGCGGGTACCGGTGAAGTCCCGGGGCTGGCCCGCCGGTCAGCTCCAGCTGCTCTCCGGTAGGGCCGTCTGCGCCCGCACCCCGCGATCCGCCGCTACCTGAAGGTACTGCACCACAGCGGCCTGCTGCCTGGCACGCGCCGGGACCTTGGCCAGCCCCGGCACTGACCGGGCCTGGCCTTGTGCCCTTGCTCAGCCGGCCGCCGCGTAGCCGGTGGCCGGCGCGGCGTCGCGGGCGGCCTGGCATACGCCGCAGCGGATGGTGCGGGCGGGGGGCTCGACGGCGACGACGCGGTTGATCACCATGGTGCGGGTCAGCCAGCGGGCGGTGACGTGCGCGTGATCGTGGCAGACGGCGGCGCCGCAGTCGGCGCAGATGGCGACGGCATCGACGTGGTCGCCGAGCGCTGCGCAGTCGAAGCAGTTCACGGTGGAGCCTCCTCGGGGGGGTAGAAGCGGCGGCGGGCCCACAACGCGACGTAGACCAGCGCGACCATGACCGGCACCTCGATGAGCGGCCCCACCACGCCGGCGAGGGCCTGGCCGCTGGTCACCCCGAACACGCCGATCGCGACGGCGATCGCCAGCTCGAAGTCGTTGCTGGCCGCGGAGAACGCCAGCGCGGCGGTGCGCGGGTAGGACAGGTGCAGCCGGCGGCCGATGGCGAACCCCGCGAACCACATGATCGCGAAGTAGGCCAGTAGCGGCAGCGCGATCCGGGCGACGTCCAGCGGCGCGGAGGTGATCTTCTTGCCCTGCAGGGCGAACAGGATCACGATGGTGAACAGCAGCCCGTACAGCGCCACCGGCCCGAGCCTGGGCAGGAACCGGGATTCGTACCAGTCCCGGCCCCTGGCCCGCTCGCCGATGGTGCGGGTCAGGTACCCGGCCACCAGCGGGATGCCGAGGAACACCGCCACCGTGGCGGCGATCTCGGCGATGGACACGTGCAGGCTGGTGGTCTGCAGGCCGAGCCAGCCGGGCAGCACCTGCAGGTAGAAAAAGCCCAGCGCGGCATACAGCAGGACCTGGAAGACCGCGTTCAGCGCGACCAGGACCGTGGCCATCTCCCGGTCGCCGCACGCCAGGTCGGTCCAGATCAGCACCATCGCGATGCACCGGGCCAGCCCGACCAGGATGACCCCGGTCCGGTACGCGGGCTGATCCGGGAGCAGCAGCCAGGCCAGCGCGAACATCACCGCCGGGCCGATCACCCAGTTCAGCGCCAGCGAGACGGTCATCATCCGCCGGTCCGCGGTGATCCGCCCGATCTCGGTGTAGCGGACCTTGGCCAGCACCGGGTACATCATCAGCAGCAGGCCGAGCGCGATGGGCAGGCTGGTGCCGTGGACCGCGACGCGGTTCAGCGCGCTGTTCAGGCCCGGGACCAGGCGGCCGAGCAGCAGCCCGGCGGCCATCGCCGCCCCGATCCACACCGGCAGGAACCGGTCCAGCACCGGCAGCCCTGCCATCACCGGCTGCTGCCCGGCCGGGCCGGTGACCTCGCTGGTCCTGGTGTCAGTCACCGCACGCCCCCTCGCCGTCGTCTTCGCAGGCCGGCCCGCGCCGCCTGGTGAGGACCCGGTCGCCGGGCAGCGGCACCCCGGCCGCGGACGCCTGCGCCCACACCGCGGCGAACCCGTCACCGTCGAGGCGGTAGTCGATCCAGCGGCCCCGGCGGGCCGCGGTCACCAGGCCCGCGTCGCGCAGCACGCGCAGGTGGTAGGACAGCAGGTTCGCGGCCACCGGCACCTTCTCCTGCAGGTCGCACACGCACCGGCCGCCCCCGGCCAGCACCCCGACGATGCGCAGCCGCACCGGGTCGGCCAGCGCGCCAAGGCGGGCTGTCAGTTCAACCGGGCTCGATGCAATAACCGTTGAAGTGTCCACGCTGCGACGGTATGCCCAGCGGGCACCCGGCGGCCGGGCCGTTGGTCACCTGTGCACCGGCCATGAGTCCTGCCTTTGCCCGTCGGGCGGTTTGCGGCTGTGACCCCGTTTCTCACCGGCGCCCGTAACCGCCCGGGCGGAGCCTCCGGGGGACCTGCGGTGGCGCTGAGGCGGGTCCCGGAATCGGTCGTTCCGAGACGCCCTCCGCCGGCGGCGACCCGCCCAGGTCAGCCCGTCCCGGAAACTAGTCCCGGAACCGCGTGTCGCAACGCGGAGGTATGTGGCAGATGAACCCGGATTGCGCCCCAGGCCAACGCAATGAGGCCACGCTGGCCATGGACCGTCGCGAGATACAGCAGCTTCGGCTCTCCCAGCGCAGCGTCACGGCTGGCGAGATCGTGAGCATGGACTCGACCTCGACGGTGCGACGATCGGCCAGATCGCCGCATTATATTGACAGTAGTCAATCTAATTGATATATGTCTATGCATGAGTACGAGTATGAGCCTGGATCCTGGGCGCGGCTCCGCCGCTCCCGTGGTCGTGGTTGGCGCCGGGCAGTCGGGCCTGGCGGCAGCGCGCGCGCTGCGCGAGCTGGGCCTGGCGGCGGTGATCCTGGAGGCGAGTGATCGCCCTGCCGGGTCGTGGCCGCGTTACTACGACAGCCTGCGCCTGTTCTCGCCGGCGGCGTATAGCTCGATGCCGGGGATGCCGTTCCCTGGCGCTCCGGATCGCTACCCGGCCCGCGATGAGGTAGCGGATTACCTGGAGCGCTATGCTTCCTGGCTCGGCGCCGAGATCCAGACCAGCACCCGCGTGCAGACCATCCGGCAGGACGGCAGGCACTTCATCGTCGTCACGCAGGACGGACGGGCGCTGCGCGCGTCCGGCATCGTGGCCGCGAGCGGGTCGTTCTCCAACCCCTACCGTCCGAGCTTCGAAGGCGGGGAGGCTTTTGCCAGCGAGCTTTCGCATGTCGCCGATTACCGCAACCCGGCGCCGTATGCCGGCCGGCGGGTGATCGTCGTCGGCGCGGGGGATTCGGCCGCCCAGGTCGCCAACGAGCTCGCACCGGTCGCGACGGTGACGCTGGCCAGCCGTCATCCGGTGCGATTCATCCCGCAGCGGCTGGGCGGCCAGGACGTCCATTACTGGCTGCGGGAGACCGGCTTTGACACCTTGCCTGCCGAATGGCTGAGCAAGATCACCGCAGGCAGCGTGGTCACCGACAGCGTGGGGTTCCAGCGGACCCTAGCTGATGGCCTCGTCGACCGGCGCCCGATGTTCACCGCACTGGACCGGGACAAGGTGGTCTGGAGTGACGGTCAGCGCGAGCCGGTCGACGCGATCATCCTGGCCACCGGATACCGGCCCAGCCTAGGGTACCTGCGTGAGCTAGGCGCCCTCGAGCCAGACGGGACCCCGATCCACGTCCGCGGGATCTCCCGCACGCATGTCGGCCTGGTCTACCTCGGCCTGCAACACCAGCGCTCGTTTGCCTCCAACACTCTGCGGGGCGTGAGCGATGACGCCCGGTCGGTGATCGCGCCTCTGGTCGCCTGGATCCGCGACGCGCCCGCCCGAGTCGGGCTCGCCTCCCGAGACCACTCGCCTCTGGCACTGGCAGGTGCAAAGCCGTGGAACTGGAGCTAACCCCGAAGGTCAAGCGCCCGGCCGGCGAACCGCGCTGCGAGCCCGCTGTCTACCCCGACATCCAGCCCGAGCCGGCGATCCGCATGGCCGCAGTCGCCAAGGCGCTCGGAGACCCCGTCCGCCTGCAGCTCATCGACGTGCTGCGCAAGCACGCCGGAAAGGTCTGCGTCTGTGACCTGGTGCCGCTCTTCGATCTCTCCCAGCCCACCATCTCCCATCACCTGAAGGTGCTGCGCCAGGCCGGCCTGGTCGGCTCCGAGCGCCAGGGGCTGTGGGCCTACTACTACGTCATCCCCGGCGCCCTGAACGAGCTGTCCGCGTGGCTGAGCTGACATTGCAGGCGAACGGGCCGACTGGCGGAAGGCGCCTTATCACGGCCCCAGGCCCTGAGGACGCAACATGTGCTGTAACCAGCCGCACGCGAAGAACCAACCGGCAGCCTGCGAGGCCGGCTAACCCGCAGTTCCCCCCAGGCCCATGAGCCCGTCATGTCTGCCCGTGACGGCTGGCGGGTCCCTTTGGTCTTGCTGGCTAGGCGGCTGAAGCGCTGTAAGCCTTCAGTGCGTGCTTACAGACGTCTTCCCACTGCCGCTATCTGGTTCCACCTGGACTCGTACCTGTTGAGCCGCGCCGTGATCTCTCCAGAGTCATAATGGCAGGTCAGGCTAGATTCGATCTGTCGAAACTACACTGACCCTGAACAGCTCCGGTTTCAGCATGACCACGGTGAGCCCGGCGGGCTCGCCGGTGGCGGTGTCGTCGAACCTGACCGTGACCGTGATCACCGGCTGCCCCGGCGACAACCGGAGGCTGCGGGCGATGGACGGCTGCGGCGGGCACATCTCCACGCTCACCGCGGCGGCGGGCAGGGCGTTCAGCACCGAGCCGAGCGAGGGGAACCCATCCTCGGCGTCCTGGCCTGGCTCGGTGTCCTTGCCGGCCAGCGGTTCGTTCAGGTAGGCGGTGGACACGGCGGCCGGGTCCCCGGCGGATACCCAGACGCACCGAATCACGCGGATCGGCGCGCCGCAGGGCAGGTGCAGGGCCCAGGCCACGTCCTGGGGTGCCTCGCGCACCGAGACGTGCCGGGTCTGGCAGGCGATCGTGCCGCCCATCGGATCCAGCCGGGTGCCGAGGCCGTCGGCGCCCTCGACGGGGATCCAGTAGTCGGCGGGGCTGGCCCGGTACAGCTGCCCGTCGGGCAGCCGGCGGACCAGGGACCGGCGGGCGAGATCGCCGAGCGCGGCGTCTATCTCGGTCAGGCTGACATTGTATCGCCTGGCCAGCGCGGTGCGGCGGGGCAGGCGCCAGCCCGGTTCCCGGTGCACGAGCGCCGCCGCTATCCGGTCGGCGAGCACCGTGCTGGCCCGGGCCGGGGCCGGCGCTTCCGCCGCGGCGGGCTCACCCGGCGACGGCGACGTCTCCGCGCGCGGCGGAGCCGGCTGCTGGGGTACCGGGTGGTCACGTCCGGCGGCGCCAGCGCTCATCCCGGCTCAGCTCCTGATCCTGGCGATCTGCGCATCGGACAAGGTGACGACGGACGGCGGCAGCGGCTGGAAGTTCACCCTGGCCAGCTGCGCCGTGCCGCTGGTGACCGCCCAGGTGAGGAAGGCCCGCAGGTCCTGCGCCCGGGTGGCGCTCGGCTGGGAGGTGTTCACCACGGCATATTCGTAGTTGATGATCGGGTAGGCCTGGGCGGCCGAGCCGTTGACCAGGGATATGGTCTCGCTGGCCGGCGTGCTGGTGAAGCTGGCCATGGCCGCCTGGATCGCGCGGGCGGTGGGAAGTACGAAGTTGCCCGAGGAGTTGCCGAGTGCGGCCTCGCCCTCGTTCGCGCTGCTGACCTGGGACAGGTAACTCACGCCGACGTAGCCGATCGCGCCGGGCGCGGACTTCACCCTGCTGATGATCGCGTCGCTGCCGGTGACGCCGAACGCACCCGGCTGCCGGGGCCAGGCGACCGTGGTGCCGATCAGGGAGCCGTTCCAGGCCGAGGGGTCCTGGGCGTTCAGGTACGACGTGAACAGGAAGGTACTGCCCGAACTGTCGGCCCGGTGCACCGGCACGATGGCGGTCCCCGGCAGCTTCACGCCTGGGTTCAGGGCCGCGATCGCCGGGTCATCCCACCTGCTGATCTTCCCGGTGAAAACCTGCGCCAGAACCTTACCGTCCAGCCTGAGGTGCGCCGACGGGCTGACCCCGGGCACGTTGTAGACCACCATGAGCGCGGCCACCGCCAACGGGATGTTCACCAGGTGCGAGTATCTGGCCAGGGTGGCGGGCGACAGGAAGGCATCGGACGCGCCGATGTCGGCCTTCCCCGCGACCGCGGACGAGATGCCCTCTCCCGACGACGAACTCGCGGTACGCAGGGTCACCTGCGAGAACCGGGAGTGGTAGGCGGGTGCCCACAGGGCGAACAACGGCGCCATCAGCGAGCTGCCGGTTTCCGACAGGGTCTGGGACCCCGACGCGGGTACCGACGACGCCGCGGCGCCGGCCGGTGCCCCCGCCGGAAAGACGTCCAATGACAGGCTGCCCGTCCCGCTGCCGCAGGCCGCCAGGACGAGGGCGGCCGCGGCAGCCGCGGTCACGGCCATCGCGCGCCCGCCCGCGCGACCTGTGCCGAAAGGCGGCTGTGCCTTTCCCGCATCCAATGACAACTTAGCCCTCACCCGTCTTCGACCGACACGCGGTCGGCACGGTCTTAGCGGCCCCACGCCCATTGATATGCAGCGCAGGTGAACAGAAGTTGAACAAAAGAGGAACGAAGAGACGGCCACTTGATGTCATATAACTGAACAGGACGTCGCCTTGGCGCCCGCCGGACCGTCTCCCCGCCGTTAGCATGGCCGCGTACAGCGGGCGGGCCAGGCTCCAGATACGGCGGGAAGGTCGAGGTCAACGGGGTCGACGGGTAGCCATCAGCCGCCAATTCCGCCGCTCCGGCGTACCGGCCGCGGCCAAGACACCATAACTTAACTTCCTGGTCCCCTGCTGTCCACATTCTGTTTGCCCGCAGGTACCGGCGACGCGGACAGACTGTACTCGCACACCACGGTTTACAGGCTGACCGGCCGTCCGAGGCTGCGCTCATTGCGGCCGGAAAAAGGAGTACTGAAATATGCAGCTTCGATACCGAAAGCAGGCTACGGCGGCGGGGGTCGCTGTCGTAGCGTTGACGCTCACCCTCGGGGCATGCTCCTCATCGAGCAGTAGCTCGACGCCAAGCGGCGGTTCGTCGTCTTCCTCGTCGTCGGGCGGCTCTGCCAACCTCAGTGGCACGCTGAACGGCAGCGGATCGACGCTCCAGCTCGTCTACGAGCAGGCGGCCACCGCGGCCTTCAAGTCGGTCCAGTCCGGCATGACCGTCAACTACGGCGGCGGCGGCTCGGGCAAGGGACGCACGGACCTGGCCGGGGGGACCGTCCAGTTCGCGGGCTCGGACTCGCCGATCCCCGCCAAGGAGGCGTCGAACTTCACCGGCAAGACCGTGCTCTACTACCCGATCCTGATCGCCCCTATCACGGTCTCGTACAATCTGTCCGGCCTCAGCAAGCCGTTGCAGCTGTCGGGGCCGGTGATAGCGAACATCTTCTCGGGCAAGATCACGAAATGGAACGACTCGGCGATCGCGGCGGACAACCCGGGCGTGACCCTCCCCAGCACCTCGATCACCGTCGCCGTCCGCTCCGACTCCTCGGGCACCACCCAGAACTTCTCCCAGTTCCTTGTGGAGTCCGGGGGAAGCGCATGGACGCTCGGCAGCAGCTCGATCATCAAGTGGCCCTCCACCGCCCATGCCGGCAACGGCAACGGCGGCGTGGCGCAGATCATCAAGTCCACCCCCGGGGCCATCGGATACGTGGACTACGCCACCGCCAAGGCCTCCACGCTGACCTACGCTTCCGTCAAGAACAAGGACGGCAGCTACGTAGCGCCTTCGGTGCAGTCGGCCACCACCGCCGCCGACAACGCCACCGTCAAGCCCGACCTGACATTCAGCGCGATCTGGGCGCCCGGCGCGAGCTCTTACCCGATCACCGCTCAGTCATGGGTTTTGGTCTATCAGAAGCAGTCGGAGGCGAACACGTCGAAGATGCTCCAGGCTTATATCGGCTACCTGGTCGGCGCCGGCCAGCAGCTGCTGCCTCAGCTCGGATACGCGCCACTGCCGTCCAGCATCGACCAGCAGGCCAAGTCACAGCTGAGCAAGATCGGCTCGTAAGCAGTGACGCAGGCAATTCAGATCGGTTCGACATTATGAGCACCGTAGTGAAGGCGGATCCGGCCGGTGCGGCCGGATCCGCCGGCCCCTTGTCACAGCGGCGGCCACTCGGCGACCGCGGTTTCCAGATCCTCGCGCTCGCCTCCGGCCTGCTGGTGCTGGTGATCCTGGTGCTGATCGCCGTCTCGACCAGCCAGCAGGCCTCGTCGTGGTTCTCCGCCGAGGGCCTGAAGATCTTCACGAACAACTGGGACCCCGCGACCAACCAGTTCGGCGCGCTGGCCTTCATCTACGGCACGGCCGTCACGGCGGTGATCGCGATCATCATCGCCGTCCCGGTCAGCGTGGGCATCGCCCTGCTGCTGAACGAGGTCGTGCCGTACCGGTGGTCGCGGCCGATCGTGTACGTGGTCGACCTGCTGGCCGTGGTCCCGTCGGTGGTCTGGGGCCTGTGGGGGATCCTGGTGTTCGCGCCCTGGATCCAGCACATCTACGCCTCGATAGCGTCGGGCGTCAAAGGCATCCCGGTGCTGGGCTCCCTGTTCGGACCGCCGACCAGCGGGGCCTCGTTCTTCACCGCCGGGATCATCCTGGCCTTCATGATCACGCCGATCGTGACCTCGCTGTCGCGCGAGGTCATCGCGACCGTGCCGCAGATCGACAGGGAGGGCGCGTACGCGCTTGGTGCCACCCGGTGGGAGATGATCACCGGGGCCGTCTGGCCGCACAGCCAGGGCGGCGTCATCGGGGCGGTGCTGCTCGGGCTGGGCCGGGCCATGGGCGAGACGATCGCGGCCGCGCTGGTGATCGGCTCGTCGCCGACGATCACGTCGCACCTGTTCGCCCCGGGTTACAACATGCCCGCGGTCATCGCGAACCAGTTCGGCGAGGCCTCCGGCGAGTTCCGCGCCGCGCTGATGGGCCTCGGCGTGCTCCTGTTCGTCTTCACGATCATCATCAACGTCCTGGCCCGCGGGGTCGTGGAGCGATCCGCGCGGCGGAAGAGGGGGGCCTGATGACCACCGCGGCCATACCCGGGCAAGCACCCGACCTGCGCGAGCCTAAGGGCTGGCGGAGCACCAAGAACCGGATCATGACCGTCCTGATGGTGGTCTCGTTCGTGCTCACGATCATCCCGCTGGGGTTCGTCCTGTTCACGGTGATCGCCAAGGGCGCCTCGATCATCAGCTGGCAGTTCCTGACCGGCAGCCCGATCCCGCCCAACGTGCTCCCGGCCGGCATCGGCGGGATGTGGCCGGCGATACTCGGCACGCTCGAGATCACGGCGCTGGCCACGGTCATGGCCGTCCCGCTCGGCGTGCTCGGCGCCATCTACCTCAACGAGTACGGCGGCAAGAACTGGCTCGCGGCGCTCATCGGGTTCATGAGCGACGTGATGACGGGCGTGCCATCGATCGTGATGGGCCTGTTCATCTTCTCGATCTGGGTGCTGCACTTCGGCTACTCGGGCCTGGCCGGCGCCTTCGCCCTGGGCTGCCTGATGCTGCCGGTCGTGATCCGCTCCAGCTACGAGATGCTGAGGCTGGTGCCGGACCCGCTGCGCGAGGCCAGCTACGCTCTCGGCGCCACCAAGTCCCGAGTCACGCTGACCGTGGTGCTGCCCGCGGCGATCGGCGGGATCGTCAGCGGCGCGCTGCTGGCCGTCGCCCGGGCCGCGGGCGAGACCGCGCCGCTGCTGTTCACCATCCTCACCGTGACCAGCGCGAACCCGAACGTGTTCAGCGGCGCCAACACCTCGCTGCCCTCGCAGATCTTCTCGAACGCGTCACAGCCGTACGCTGGCGCCCAGGACCGCGGCTGGGGCGCGGCGCTCACCCTCATCGCCATCTGTTTTATCCTCATGATCGGGGCACGGCTCGTCACCGCCCGGTTCACCCGCTATTCGCGCTAGGAATGTCATGGAACAGCCTGAACAGAACGTCGTGGCCCAGACCCAGACCGCACTGCCCAAGCCGGCCGCGCTGCAGGACACGCGGCCCTCGGACGCGGTCGGCCCCGACACGCCCGGCGCGGCGGTCTTCGAATCCAGGAACGTCTCGATCTACTACGGCTCGTTCCGCGCCGTCACGGACGTATCGCTGACCATCCACGAGAACGAGATCACGGCCTTCATCGGGCCGTCCGGCTGCGGTAAGACGACGGTGCTGCGGACCCTGAACCGCATGAACGACCTCATCCCGACGGCCCGGGTCGAGGGTGACGTGCACTACCGCGGTACCTCGCTGTACGCCAAGGATGTCTCCCCGATCTCCGTACGCCGGCGCATCGGCATGGTCTTCCAGAAGCCGAACCCGTTTCCCAAATCCATCTACGACAACGTCGCCTACGGGCCGCGCATCAACGGCCAGCGCAACAAGGCCAAGCTGGACGAGATCGTCGAGCGCTCGCTGCGCCGGGCGGCGCTGTGGGACGAGGTCAAGGACCGCCTGAAGGCGTCGGGCCTGGGGCTGTCCGGCGGGCAGGCGCAGCGGCTCTGCATCGCCCGCACGCTCGCCGTCGAGCCCGATGTGGTCCTGATGGACGAGCCCTGCTCGGCCCTCGACCCGATCGCCACCGGCCGGATCGAGGAGCTGATGCACGAGATCAAGTCGCGGTACACGATTGTCATCGTCACCCACAACATGCAGCAGGCCACCCGGGTCAGCAACCGGACCGCGTTCTACTCCGTGCTGCGGGACGAGAAGAGCGACACCCGGACCGGCGTCCTGGTGGAGTACGGGCAGACCGCGCAGATCTTCGAGGACCCCCAGGACAGCCGCACCCAGGCCTACGTCACAGGCCGGATGGGCTGACGCTAGTCGGCCGCGGTTCCGGCGAGGTAGATCACCCGGCGGGCGATGTTGACCGCGCGGTCGCCCAGGCGTTCGTAGAAGCGCGCGACCAGCGTCATCTCCATCGCCACCGGCAGCGCCATCGACCCGGAGGCGAGCTCGGCGATCAGGCTGGCGTGCAGTTCGTCCATCTCGTCGTCGCGCCCGCGCAGCGCCGCGGCGGCCTTAGGGTCGCGCTGGTACCAGGAGTCCGCAGCGCTGCGCCACATTTCGGAGGCCAGGGTACCCATCCGCTCGACCAGCCCTCGGGTGCGCATTGACAGGTCACCGGTAAGGATGTGGTTGGCCCGCGCGGCGATGCTCACCACGAGGTGGTGAGCCCGGCTGAGCTCCGGCACGATGCGCAGCACGGAGAGCAGGAAACGCAGGTCGGCCGCGACCGGTGCCTGCAGCAGGATCTCCCGGTTGACCAGTTCCTCGATCTCCGGGTAGAGAGCGTCGATGACCTGACCGCGCTCGGCCAGCACCCGGACGACTTCGTGGTCGCCGCTCAGCAGCGCCATGGTCGCCCCTGGCAGGTCCTCGGCGACCATGGCGAACAGCTCGATGACCTTGGCTTCGATGCCCTCCAGCTCACGCTGGAATTCCTGCCGGTTCTCACCCACAGGCAAAGCCTACTTGGCGGCTCAGCGGTCCACTAGCGGCCAGTCCGCTCGTCATCAGCTGCATCGCCGCGGTTGGTGCGGGGTTCTCCCGGAGTTGGCCGGCCGTTTCCCTTGGCCCCGGGCTACCAGAGGCCGAGGAGCGTGCCGAGGGAACGGGCGGCCTGGCCGCCTTCCTCCTCGGCGATCCGCAGGGCCGTGGGCACGTCCAGGTCATGGGCAAGCGCCGCGCGCATCGCGGCCACCGCGGCACCGCCGGCGTCGCGCTCGGGGCGCCCGGCCGCCGCGTGCAGGCGCTCGAGCCTGGCGGCCGCCGCGTCCAGGCCAGCCGGGCTGAAATCCCAGTCCTGATCCCAGCGGCGGTCCAGGATCAGCAGCCGGACGGCGGCCGCGGAATGCTCCTTGAGCAGGTCGCTGACCAGGACGAGGTTGCCCGCTGACTTGGCCATCTTGGCTCCCGCCACCCGGACCACGCCCGCGTTGAGCCGGGACCGGGAAAACGGCTTCACCCCGGTGAACGCCTCGGCCAGAGCCGCCTGGTAGGCGTGATGCGGGAAATCCAGGTCGCCGCCTCCGGCCTGCACGTCGACCGCCGGGCCGAACGCGTGCAGCGCCATCGCCGCGCACTCGGCGTGCCAGCCCGGCCGGCCGGTTCCCCACGGGCTGGCCCAGCCCGGCTCCCCGCTACCCGACGCCCGCCACACCGCCACGTCGAGCGGGTCGTCCTTGGCCGGGTCACCAGGGTCATCCCCGTATTCGGCGGCCAGCCGCAGGGCCAGTTCGCGGTCCGGCACGGCCGCCCGCGCGGCGGCGGCCCCGCGGAAATAGACCTGGCCGTCCCGCTCGTAGCCGACCCCGCGGTCGAGCAGCCCCGCCGCCAGGGCGATCACCTGCCCGATGTACGCGTGCGCCCGCGGCTGCAGGGCCGGCTGGCCGACGCCGAGCGCGGCCATGTCACGGTCGAAGTAGAACTGCTGGATGGCGGCGAACCTGTCGTAGGGCGAGCCGGCCCGGTCGGCGGCGGCGAGCAGCACGTCGTCCACGTCGGTCACGTTCCGGCAGATGATCACCTCGGCGCCGCCGTCGCGCAGGACCCGGGCGAGGGTGTCGACCCAGACGAAGGCCGCGGCGTGACCGACGTGGGTCACGTCGTAGGGGGTGATCCCGCAGGCGTAGACGCGCGCCCGGCCGATCAGGGGCAACGGCGTGCCGCCCAGCGTCATCGGGCCGGGCAGGCCAGCGGCCTCCATCTGATCCATCAGCGACCTCCCGCAGCAAGCATCCGCCGGGAGCCACGCTATGGCATCGGCCGCCGCCAGGGGCCGGGCGGGCTGGCAAAGATCACGATCGGGCGCGGCCGCCGCAGGCAAGTGCGGCGGCCGCGCCCGCCACGTGACGCGCGGCGGACGGCCTGCCTAGAGGCTGACGTCGACCTTGGTCACCTGGCCGTGGTCCGCCTGCACCGACCGCTCGGCGCGCAGCCCGCTGGGCGCGAGGACGCGCAGCGTCCATGACCCGGGCGCGGCGAAGAACCGGAACCCGCCGTCGTCGCCCAGCGGGACCTCGGCCACGAACTCGTCACCGGTGCCCAGCAGCCGGGCATACCCGGTGGAGACCGGCGCGCCCTCGCGGGTGACCCGGCCTTCCACCACAGCCTGACTGCCGGTCGCCGCGCTGACGCTGACGCCGCCCGCGGGCGCGCCGCACCCGTCAGGAAGGGGGCTGGGGAGGTGGGTGGCGCTCATCGGGCTTCGCCCAGCTCGATCGGCACGCCGACCAGTGAGCCGTACTCGGTCCAGGAACCGTCGTAGTTCTTGACGTTGGGCAGGCCGAGCAGCTCGTGCAGAACGAACCAGGTGTGCGCGGACCGCTCGCCGATCCGGCAGTAGGCGATGGTGTCGCGGCCGAAGTCCAGGGCCGCCTCCTTCTGGTAGAGCGTGCGGAGGTCGTCATCGGAACGGAACGTGCCGTCCTCGTTGGCGGCCTTGGACCAGGGCACGTTCCGCGCGGTGGGGATGTGACCGGCCCGCTGAGCCTGCTCCTGCGGCAGGTGCGCCGGCGCCAGCAGACGGCCGGTGAACTCGTCCGGCGAGCGGACGTCGACCAGGTTGCGCTTGCCGATGGCGGCCACCACCTCGTCGCGAAGCGCGCGGAGGGAGACGTCCTGCTCGGTGGCGGTGTAGCTGGTCCGCGGCCGCTCGGGCACGTCCCTGGTCAGCTCGCGCGAGTCGAGTTCCCACTTCTTCCTGCCGCCGTCGAGCAGCAGCACCTTGTCGTGCCCGTACAGCCGGAAGTACCAGTAGGCGTAGGCGGCGAACCAGTTGTTGTTGCCGCCGTAGAGCAGCACGGTGTCGTCGTTGGAGATGCCGCGCTCGGACAGCAGGTTCTCGAAGCCCGTCTTGTCCACGAAGTCACGGCGGACCGGGTCCTGCAGGTCCTTCTTCCAGTCGATCTTGATCGCGCTCGGGATATGGCCCTTGTCGTAGGCGCTGGTGTCCTCGTCCACCTCGACGATGACGACACCGGGATCGCCAATGTGAGCCTCGGCCCAGTCGGCGTCCACGAGGACGTCTGATCGGCTCATTGTGGGTATTCCTCCTTCTCCGGTCGCGTCCTAGGCGGACGGCCGGACCCTTAGATTCCGCTGGATAAACAGGTACAGGTGGCAGCCCAGGCACAGATCGAAGGCTGCGTTGAGGAAGGCCGCGGCCAGCGCGAGGGCGGTGAGGACCAGCCCGGCCGGAGTGGCCCCCGCGACCAGGCAGATGAGCCCCGCGCCGGCGATGACCATGCCCACCGCCTGGGCGAACCGGGGCGGGGCCTCGGCCTCGGTGACCGCGGGCGGCCCCAGCCTCGGCCTGATGAGGTGCCGGTAGAGCAGGCCGTAGGGCGCGTACCGTAGCCCGGCCAGCGCGCCCGCCGCGAACACGGCGACTTGCGCGGCGAGCAGCCAGGCGCTCCCGGTGACAAGCACCACCGCCAGCACGACGGTAGTGATGACCGCGCCGAACCTTGGACCACGCGGGTCGATATCCATGCCTGAACTCCTCGCCACCAAGCGGCTTTCCCTGGTTGAGTCACCGTCCTGAACTCACCGGGCCAGGCGCCGGAGTCAGCAGGACACGGCGCCGGGAAGCCCGGGCATCAGGACAGCGCGGCCCGCGGACAGATCGCGGTAGCGACGTGGCAGAAATCAACGGCACGCCGCTTGGTCAGCATCTGCGCGGTCGGGGAGGTCACGGATCCGATGCTATGCCGGCTCAGCAATACTGTCACGGTCACTCCGCGTCCGCCGGCGCCGTGATACCGGGAGAGGCGGGCTGAACCACGCTGCCCAGCGCGGCGATCACGTCGGCCTTACGAGGCACGCCCACGGCGCGCTTGGCGACCGCGCCATCCGGGCCCAGCACGAGCACGGTGGGGGTGCTGTTGATCCGCAGCCGCCGGACCAGGTCGAGCCGCTCGGCCGCGTCGACCTCGACGTGGCGCACGCCGTCCACCATGCCCGCCACCTGGCCAAGGATCTGCCGGGTGGGACGGCACGGAGCGCAGAACGCGGTCGAGAACTGGACCAGCGTGGCCTGCGGGCCGAGCGGGCCGCCGAGATCGGCCTCGGTCAGCACGTCCGCGCCTGGAGCGGCGGCCGGGCGGCCAGGAAGTCCGTGTGCGACCGGCCGCACCCGTCCGGCGCGGAACCTTCCGGCCCGGCGGCGCAGCACCAGACCGAGGGCCGAGGCCGCGACGAGAGCCGCGACGAGCGCGATCAACCCCCCAGTCATGCCAATGCCCTAGTCACGCCAATGCCCAGTCACGCGAATACACAGCGTCCGGGCGGCTTCATCCATTCCCGGGCACAGGTAGCGCCGGGTTCAATCGGGTGTGGCTGTCAGCAGGACCTTGTGGTCCGCCGTGATCTGGAAGCTGCTGATCGCCGCCGCGGTGCTCGGCATCGAGCCGGAGTACCAGACTTTGCCCTCGTCGCTGGCCGTCGTCCAGGCGGCCACCTGGGTCCGCGTCCCGTTAGTGCGGACGACCCACAGCTGGCAGGTGGTCCCGACCGGGATGTGGTCCACCAGGACCTCGAACGCATCGCCCCATAGCTCGTGCGAGTATGCCACCGAGGCGCTTGCCCCGGTGAGGGCGCTCGCCGTCTCGACGGTTTCCCAGTGGGTACCCCCGGGCGAGACCGGGATCGCCACCGTTCGCGTGGTCGTGATGGAGCTCAGCCCGCCGAACAGGCCGCCGGCGATGGCCACGACGGCGGCGGCCGCCGCCATGAAGCGCCACCTGGTCCGGCGCCGTCTGGCCGCCGCCAGGTCGAGCACGGTGCCGATCAGCACTCCCGGCGGCTGGTCGTCGGTGACCGTCCGGACAGCGTCGTCGGAGGTAATCCGGCTGATCTCGTCCGGATTCACCCGGGCCAGCAGGGCGGGCAGGCCGGCCAGGCCCGCCAGTTCGTCCCGGCAGTCCCGGCACGTCACCAGGTGCGCGTCGACCAGCGAGCGCTCGGCGGGATCGATAGCACCGAGCACGTACACGCCAAGCGAAGGCCTGGCTTCGGTGCAGTCCCATATCTGCGTCATGGCGCCAGCCCTCGTTCCTGCAGCGCCAGCTTGAGTGCCTTCAATGCGTAAAACGTCCGGGATTTCACGGTTCCTGCCGGTATGCCCAGCGTGGCTGCGGCTTCGGCGACCGAGCAGCCCCGGTAGTAGGTCTCGACGATCACTCGCCGGTGATCCGGTCGAAGTGACGCCAGCGCATCCGCGACGGCCCAGGACTCGAGCGTCCGGTCGGCGTCGTCGTCGGAAGGGAGAAGTTCCAGCGCCGCCTGTCCGGTCTCCGGCGGCCTGGCCTGCCGGGCGCGGTACGAATCGACCGCGAGGTTGCGTGCGACGGCGAACAGCCACGGCCTGGCCGGCCGGTCGGCCAGCGCCTCGGGATGGCGCCATGCCCGCACTATCGTTTCCTGCACTAGATCCTCCGCGCGCTGCCTGTCACCGCCGGTTAGGTGGAGGGCATAGCGAAGCAGGGCGCCGCCGTGTTCGGCGTACAGCGCCCGGACAAAAGCCTCATCTGCCACCCGCCCTGAACGGGGTGCGGTTCCCGCGTTCGGCACATCACTAGAAACGTCTGGCGGTACATGACGGTTCAAACGACCAGGAAAATTCCTATCGCCGGGCGCTGCCCCTGATACCGGGGGGCCGGGCGGAGGTCCGTGCTGGCTCATGGGGCACCGCTATATCGACTTCGGAACGTGTTGGTACGGACACTGTAGGGCACTATCAACCCAGTCTGCCGCAATACGGTCAGAATTCCCAACACGCGGGGGGAGATCCCACCCGCGGGGGGACACCCCCCGCGATCCCCCCGGTCGGCGAGGGGCTGGTCATCCGCCGGCGAACTGGGGGAGGATCTCGATGACGGCGGCGTCAGGCAGGACCACGTCGGGCGCGGCGCCGCGGCTGGCGGCCGCGCCGTCCACCAGGAAGGAGGACGCGGCGAGCACCGAGCGCAGCCGGCCGTCGTCTCCGCGCCGGGCCACGACCACGTCGAGAGCCTCCGCCAGCGTGCCCGCCTCGACGGATTCCAGCTCCACGCCTGCCGCCTCCCTGGCCGCAGCCCAGTACTGGATTGTCACCTTGGCCATCTGGGATATCCTTTTCTAGACGGACCCGGGCGCTGTTGCCCCCGGGTCCTTGTCTGTTTATACAAGTAGTCGGGTAGTGAGGTGCGATCGCACCAGCGAGTGGAGGTGCCGCCGAGTGAGCGACCTGCTGCTGATCACCAACGCGCTCGAGCCGTCCGCCGAGGTCCTGCCGGCCCTTGGACTCCTGCTGCACCCGGTCCGCGTGCTGCCTGCGGACGCGTCCGCCCTGGTGGAGGCGCCGCCCGCCGACGCCGTGCTGATCGACGCCCGCCGCGAGCTCGTGCACGCCAAGAGCATCTGCCGCCTGCTGCAGGCGACGGGCCTGGACTGCCCGCTCTTCGCGATCGTCACCGAGGGTGGCCTCGCGGCCGTCAACGCCGAGTGGGGCGCCGATGACGTGATCTTGCACACAGCCGGGCCCGCCGAGGTGGAGGCCAGGATCAGGCTGGCTATCGGCCGCCGCGCCGCGGTCGCGGTCGCCGAGGCGCCCGACGAGATCCGCTCGGGCGAACTGTCCATCGACGAGGCGACCTACGCAGCCCGGTTGCGCGGCCGCGTGCTCGATCTCACCTTCAAGGAATTCGAGCTGCTCAAGTTCCTCGCCCAGCATCCGGGCCGGGTCTTCACCCGCGCGCAGTTGCTGCAGGAGGTCTGGGGCTACGACTACTTCGGCGGCACGCGCACGGTCGACGTACACGTCCGGCGGCTGCGGGCCAAGCTTGGCCCCGAACACGAGGCCCTGATCGGCACCGTGCGCAACGTCGGCTACCGGTTCGTGCCGGTCAAGGGCGAAAGGGCGGCGGCTGACGAGCGCGCCAGGGGTCCGAGAGACCACACCGCGGCCGCGGCCCGATGACCGGGCCGCAGATAACCCGAACTGAACTCACCACTGCCCAGGTCAGCGAGGTCCTTGCCCTCGTAGAAGCGGCGCGCCTGGGCGACGGCGTGGCACCGCTCTCGGAACACGGGATTCTGCACCTGCGCTACGACAGCACCGGGGACTTCATCGCCGCCGCACGCGGCGAGATCGCGGGCTACGCCTACCTGGATCCGCCGTCGGGCGAGGGCGAGGTCACCGGCGAACTCGTAATCCACCCGGATCGCCGGCGTCGCGGCATCGGCCGGGCCCTGACCGGCGAGCTCGCCGCCGCGGCGCGCGGGCACGAACTCCGTCTGTGGGCTCACGGCGACCTGCCCGCGGCCGCCGCGCTGGCCGCGGCGGCGGGGTTCGAGCGCTTCCGTGCCCTGTGGCAGATGCGCCGCTCACTGGGCGAGCCGCTGGACCGGCCGCTGCTTCCGGCCGGACGGACGCTGCGCACCTTCGTCCCCGGCCAGGATGAAGACGAGTGGCTGGGCCTCAACAGCCTGGCTTTCGCCAAGCACCCCGAACAGGGCGGCTGGAGCAGGCACGACCTCGAACTGCGGGAACGGGAACCATGGTTCGACCCGGCGGGCTTCTTCATCGTGGAACGAGACGGCCGCATGACCGGCTTTCACTGGACCAAGGTGCATGACCCCGCCTTGGGCGAGGTCTACGTGGTCGGGGTCGATCCCGCGGAGCAGGGCAGCGGGCTCGGCCGGGCGCTCACCCTGGCGGGCCTGCGCCACCTGCGCGATCTCGGCATAGCCCAGGCGATGCTCTACGTGGACGAGGACAACGTCCCCGCGATAAAGATGTACGAGGCCCTCGGGTTCACCCGGGCCAAGGTCGACGCCATGTACCGCAGGAAGCGCCAGCCCGGGGACCGCCCCTCGAGCTAACTGCTGTGGATGCCCAGCGCCTCGTCGAGTTCCGCGGCCGTCAGCGGCCGGTCCGCGGCCGCCACCGCGCTCAGCACCTCGGCGTAGAGTTCGATCTCATCAAGGGCGACGCGGTCGTGGACACGAAGATCCAACTGCCTGGGAATCGTGCTCACCTCCGGCGCTGATCGGGACTCCGTCCGCTTACGCCCCAGGTTACGTGCCGACACTGCTCCTCCGCATGACCCATCAGGGTCATTCAGTTACCACCTTCACGTGCGGTTTTACCCACCCGCGCGGTAACGATTCCGGAAAACTGCCGCGCAGTTGCGGTCAATCGGGTATAGCGAGCCACAGGAGTCACATCCGCATCTCTACCTATATAACGCATTACCCGCAACGTCGCCCGTACACGGGCAAAGCAGTACTAAGGGGGACGCTCGGTCGTTTCGGTTGCGCGAAGGGCGGTCACAGACAAGAGTCATGCACGTATTCGCCCGCCCGACCCGCCCTGAGCCCGCATACTACAGAAGTAGCGGTCGTGCCGGATCACGCTGACGAGCCGGTGTCGGTTCGCGTCGCTAGATTCCGGACACCGTTCCCGCCTACTTGACAAAGATGATCTCGGGAAGCCATGAATGACAACAGTGATCTCCTGCCGAACCTCACTCACGAGGACGCCTTCGAAGTTCAGATGCGCGGGTACAGCCGCCGTCAGGTGGACGAGTTCATCGCCCGCTGCCGCAGCCAGATCCGCGACCTAGAGCAGCGACTTGCCCGTGCCCTTGACGACGGTGAGGAACTGAGGCGCGACCTGGCCACCGCCCGCCAGCAGGCGCTCGGTGCCAAGCCAGCGCACGAGGAAGTCAGCGAGCGTATCGCCCAGATCCTCAAGCTGGCCGATGACGAGGCCAGGTCTCAGAAATCGAAGGCGCACGAAGACATAGCCAGGCAGCGCAACGACGCGCAGTCAGAGGCGGAGAAGATCAGGACCGAGGCACGCGAGCAGGCCGAGCGCATGCTCACCGCGGCTCAGGAACAGGCCGAACGGGCGATCACCTCCGCGCGCTCCGAGGCGGAGAAGACGCTCACCGGCGCCAGGAGCGAGGCCGAGAAGACGCTCACCGGGGCCAGGAACGAGGCCGAGCGCACCACCACCGACGCGAGGAAGAAGTCGGAGAGCGCACTGGCCAGCGCGAAGTCGCAGGCCAAGAAGGCGCTCGACGAGGCGACGGCGCGAGCCACCGCAATCCACGATGGCGCGGAGCGCCGCCTGAACCTGCTATCCACCAGGCACGCCGAGACGATCAAGAGGCTCACCGACATCCTGGACGGTGTCTCCGGCCTGGTGGCGGCGGAGACCGCCCGCATGTCGCTCGAGGACGAGGTTGACCAGAACACCGCCAAGACGATCGCCGCGACGGAGTCCAATGGTGCGCCGCGGACCGCCACGGAGCCGGCCGGGGCGGCGCCCCGGCCCGCAAGCCCGGGCGGGGCGCGCCCGGCCGCACCGGGGTCATCGGGTCCCGCCCGCCCCGCGGCCCCGTCGCAGGCGGCCCCGGGCCAGCCGCGCCAGGCAACCCAGCCTTCGCCCCCTCGCCCGCCCAGTCCTCGCCCGCCCAGTCGCAGGAGAAGCCCGCCCAGACCTCTCCCCGCGCCGCGGTCATCGGCACCGAGGACAAGGGCGATACCGTCCGCGTCAGGCCGGTTAGCGACAACTTAGGCCTGCCGCCCGACCACCGGTAACGCTCCCAGGCCCTGCGCGAGCCTATCCAGGCGCCGCAGGATGACGCCCTCGCGCAGGGCCCAGGGGCACAGTTCGATCTGATCGACGCCCAGCAGGTCGAGGATGGCGTCGGCGATGATGGCGCCGGCCGGCAACTGAGGCACCCGGCTGGCCGAGACGCCCGGGAGCTTGGCCCAGTCGGCCTGCGTCATCTTCTGCAGGCGCTCGGCCAGGGCCGCTACGTCGGAGTGCCGCAGCACGCGCTTGACGTACGGGCCGTCGCCGGACGGCGCCGCGCCCGCGATCCTGGCCAGCTGCCGGAACGTCTTCGAGGTGCCGACCACCTGGTCCGGGGGCCCCTGCCGCAGCATGCCGCCCATTTCCCTGGCGATCTCGGCCCGCACGTGCTTGCGCATGCGGCGCACCTCCTGCGACGAGGGCGGGTCGGAGCTGATCCAGTCCCGGCTGAGGCGTCCGGCGCCGAGCGGAAGCGAGGCCACCGCGTCCGGCTCCTCGTCGATGCCCGAGGCCACCTCGAGAGAGCCGCCGCCGATGTCGATCACCAGCAGCCGCCCCGAGGACCAGCCGAACCAGCGGCGGGCGGCGAGAAAGGTGAGCCGGGCCTCCTCCTGGCCGGTCATGACGTTGATCTGAGCCCCGGTCCGCTCACGGATCCTGGCCAGCACCTGCTCGCCGTTCACGGCCTCGCGGACGGCCGAGGTCGCGAACGCGATGATGTCCTCGACGCCCTTGTCCTCCGCGATGCGGAGCGCCTCTTCTACCACCCCGCGCAGCCTGCTCTCGCCCGGCCCGGACAGCGAGTTGCCGTTCTCCAGCTGAGCGGCGAGCTTGAGCTCGGTCTTGTGCGAGAAGGCGGGCATGGGGCGCGCCCCAGGATAGGCGTCCACCACGAGCAGGTGGACCGTGTTCGACCCCACGTCAAGCACCCCAAGTCGCATACCTTGACGCTACCCTGCCAATGGCGGGAAAAGCCTGGCTAGACCGGGATCGTAGGTCCCGCGGAGAACGTTTCTGGAGAGTGAAATATGCGCAACGGGGAGGTGTCGTACTGGTGGCAGGCACGCGGCATCCCGCCGCGGCGGCCCTCGCTGCCTGGCAGCACCGAGGCCGACGTGTGCATCGTCGGCGCGGGCTATACGGGTCTGTGGACCGCTTATTACCTCAACCGCGCCGACCCCGCGCTCCGCATCGTCGTACTCGAGGCCGGTTTCGCCGGGTACGGCGCCTCCGGCCGGAACGGCGGCTGGGTGACGGCCGAACTACCCGGGTCGCGAGCGCGCTACGCCAGCCACCCGCGGGGCAAGGACGGCGTGCGCGAGCTCGAGCAGCACCTCCGCGACACGGTCGACGAGGTGGCCAGGGTCTGCGTCGCCGAGGGCATCGACGCGAGTCTGGTGAAGGGCGGCACGCTCACCGTCGCCACCTCGGCGGCCCAGGAGGCTAGGCTGCGCCGCCGGCTGGAGCAGGAACGGGCGTGGGGAGACGACGCCGCGATCGTTCGGTATCTGGGAAAGACGGAACTGGACGACCACCTGAAGGTGACCAGGGCGGTCGGCGCCCTCTACTCGCCGCACTGTGCCCGCGTGCAGCCCGCCAGCCTGGTCGCCGGCCTGGCCGAGACGGTCACCCGGGCCGGGGTCCGCCTCTACGAGGCCACCCCGGTGACGTCGATATCGGCCGGGCGGGCTCAGACCCCGGCCGGCGACGTGCGCGCACCTTATATATTGCGCTGCACCGAGGGGTTCACCGCGGACATCCCGGGCCAGCACCGGACGCTGCTGCCGATGAACAGCTCGATGATCGTCACCGGCCCGCTCGGCGACGAGGCCTGGAAGTCGATCGGCTGGGATCGCTTCGAGACGCTCGGCGACGAGGCGCACGCGTACATGTACGCGCAGCGCACCGCGGACGGCCGGATCGCGCTGGGCGGACGCGGCGTCCCGTACCGCTTCGGCTCCGGAGTGGACCACGACGGCGCGATCCCGGCATCCACCATCGCGCAACTCGGCCGGATCCTGCGCCGGATGTTCCCGGCCGCGACCGAGGCCGGCATCGAGCACGCGTGGTGCGGTGTGCTCGGGGTGCCGAGGGACTGGTGTGCCACGGTCATCCTGGATCCGCAGACCGGCCTGGGCTGGGCGGGCGGCTACACGGGCCAGGGTGTGGCCGCCTCCAACCTGGCCGGCCGCACGCTCGCCGACCTGGTGCGGCGCGTCCCCAGCCCGCTCACCACCCTGCCCTGGGTCGGCCACCGCTCGCCTCGCTGGGAACCGGAGCCGGCCCGCTGGGCCGGGGTGCACGGCCTGTACGCCCTCTACCGGACGGCGGACCGGCTGGAGTCGGCTCGGCCTTCCCCGCGCACGTCCGTGCTGGCTCGCGTGGGCGACCTGATCTCGGGGATCCCCCACTAGCGCCTGCGCGGGCGGCCCGGATGTTCCGTGTCGATGAGATCCGCGTAGCCCGGGTGAGCCGCGATGAAGTCCGCCACGAACCCGCAGTAGTTGGTCAGCGTCATGCCCCTGGCCCGCACGTCGTCTAGCGCCTTCGTGACCAGCACGGTCCCGATGCCCCGGCCGCGGAATTCGGGCTCCACGATCGTGTGACTGAAGACCAGCCGCTGTCCCGAACGCTCGTAGACGATGGTGCCCACCACCTGATCGCCGATCAGCGCGTCATAGACCTGCGACTCGGTGTTGTCGCGCACCGTGATCTCGGGGGTTTCTGCGACCATAACCCAGAGGCTACCGGGGCCGGCCGCGGCTGCCCGCCGCGGCCGGCCCCGGTCATCGCGTTAGAAAAGGTACTTGGTCTTGCTGCGGTGGTTGATCTGCCCCTTGTTGTTCGCGGTGAACGTGTACACCTGCACGTGAGCGCTGTAGCGCAGGGTCATGTCCCGGCAGATCGACTGGTGGTATCCGAACGCCACCGCGCCCAGGTTGGTCTGGAATTTCCTGGTGGAGTTCTTGGCCACCACGACGGCCCCGGCCGCGAAGACGCCTTTGGCGTTGTCCTCGGCGCAGACGTGGACCTTGAGGCCCTTCCTGACCTTGGCGTAGGTTCCCCAAGCCTTCACGCCGTGCAGGCCCGGGAAGGAAATCTTGTGAGTGCCGGAGTGCATGGGGGCTGCGGATGCCGGCAGTGCGCTCAGAGCGAGCATCGCCGCAGATCCGGCGATGAGGGAGAGTCGGCGCAACATGTAAATCCTGTACCTCCGTGTCGGCTTAGGCAAAGCTCGAAGGCTAGCAGTGCCACCCATGCCGGGCAACGAGGCGCACGGTAATCAGCCGATCTCACATGCGTAACGGATCCTGGCCGTACCGCACGACGCCGGTCCCCGAACTGAGAACGCCCAGGCCCGCCCGGGCACGGCCTGGGCGACCCCGTTATCGGGCGAGGTCGAACCGGTCGGCGTTCATCACCTTGTTCCACGCCGCTGCGAAGTCGTTCACGAACTTCTCCTTCGCGTCGTCGCTCGCGTAGACCTCCGCGAGCGCGCGCAGCTCGGAGTTCGCCCCGAACACGAGGTCGGCGCGGCTGCCCGTCCACTTGACCTCGCCGGTGGCCGCGTCGCGCCCCTCGAACGCATTCGCGTCCTCGGACGTCGCCTTCCACGTCGTGCCCATGTCGAGCAGGTTGACGAAGAAGTCGTTGGTCAGCGACCCGGGGGCGGCGGTGAGGACACCGAGCTTCGACCCGTCGTAGTTCGCGCCCAGGACGCGGAGGCCGCCGACGAGGGCGGTCATCTCCGGAGCGCTCAGGGTGAGCAGGTTCGCCCGGTCGATCAGCAGGTACTCGGCGGGCAGCCCGCTGACCTTCCCGAGGTAGTTGCGGAACCCGTCCGCCTTCGGCTCGAGCGCGGCGAACGACTCCACGTCGGTCTGGTCCTGCGACGCGTCGGTACGGCCCGGCGTGAAGGGGACCTCGACGCTGACGCCGGCGTTCCTGGCGGCCTGCTCGACAGCCGCGCCGCCGGCCAGCACGATCAGGTCGGCCATCGAGACCTGCTTGCCGCCGGCCTGGGCGGCGTTGAAGGACTGCTGGATCCCTTCCAGGGTGCGCAGCACCACCGCCAGCTGGTCGGGGTTGTTGACCTCCCACCCGCTCTGCGGCTCGAGGCGGATGCGCGCGCCGTTGGCGCCGCCGCGCTTGTCGCTGCCGCGGAAGGACGAGGCCGACGCCCACGCGGCGGACACGAGCTGAGACACCGACAGGCCGGAGGCGAGGACCTGGCCCTTGAGGGCGGCGATGTCCCCGGCGTCGATGAGCTCGTGCGTCGCCGGCGGAACCGGGTCCTGCCAGATCAGCGTCTCCGAGGGGACCTCCGGGCCGAGGTAGCGTACGACCGGGCCCATGTCACGGTGGGTCAGCTTGAACCAGGCGCGGGCGAAGGCGTCAGCGAACGCATCCTGGTCCTCCATGAAACGCCGTGAGATCGGCTCGTAGATCGGGTCGAACCGGAGCGAGAGGTCGGTCGTCAGCATCGTCGGGGACCGGCGATCCGACGGGTCCTGGGGCCCGGGGACGGTACCTGCCCCGGCGCCGTCCTTCGGCTGCCACTGATGCGCGCCCGCCGGGCTCTGGGTCAGCTCCCACTCGTAGCCGAACAGGATCCGGAAGAAGCTGTTGTCCCACGTGACCGGGGTGTCGGTCCAGGTGACCTCGAGGCCGCTGGTGATCGCGTCGGCGCCCTTGCCGGTGCCGTAGGTGCTCTTCCAGCCCAGGCCCTGCTGCTCGAGCGGGGCCGCCTCAGGATCGGGTCCGACCGCGTCCTCCGGACCCGCGCCGTGGGTCTTGCCGAAGGTGTGACCGCCCGCGATCAGGGCGACCGTCTCCTCGTCGTTCATCGCCATCCGGCGGAACGTCTCGCGGATGTCGCGGGCCGCAGCGAGCGGGTCCGGGTTGCCGTTCGGGCCCTGCGGGTTGACATAGATGAGGCCCATCTGGACCGCGCCGAACGGGTCGGCGAGCTCGCGGTTGCCGCTGTAGCGCTCGTCGCCGAGCCAGGTGGTCTCGGGACCCCAGTAGACGTCATCCTCGGGCTCCCAGGTGTCCACGCGGCCGCCGCCGAAGCCGAAGGTCACAAAGCCCATCGACTCCAGGGCGACGTTGCCGGTGAGGACCATGAGGTCGGCCCACGAGATATTCCGGCCGTACTTCTTCTTGACCGGCCACAGCAGCCGGCGGGCCTTGTCCAGGCTGACGTTATCCGGCCAGCTGTTGAGCGGCGCGAAGCGCTGCTGGCCGGCGCCGGCGCCGCCGCGGCCGTCGCTGATCCGGTAGGTGCCGGCCGCGTGCCATGCCATCCGGATCATCAGCGGGCCGTAGTGGCCGAAGTCAGCCGGCCACCAGTCCTTGGAGTCCGTCAGCACCTCGGCGATGTCGCGCTTTACGGCGGCGAGGTCGAGGGAATTGAACGCCTCGGCGTAGTCGAAGTCCTCACCCATGGGGTTCGACACGGCGGGGTTCTTGGCCAGGATCTTCAGGTTGAGCCGGCGTGGCCACCACTCATTGTTGGCGTCGCCCGCGGTGGGGTGCACGCGGCCGGGCAGGACCGGGCATTCCCCGCTCTCCGCGGTCGGGCCCTCGGCAACTACTGGATCATGGTTCTCGGACATGCGGATCCTTCCGTTCTTCCGGATAGGCGGGTCACGGTACCCAGGAACTGGTGGCAGTGGAACAGCCGGGACACAGGCCCCAGTAGATGACCTCGGCCTCGTCGATCGAGAAGCCGTGGTCGTCGGACGCGGTCAGGCACGGGGCCTCGCCGACCGCGCAGTCGACGTCAGCGACGCCGCCGCACGAGCGGCACACGATGTGGTGATGATTGTCCCTGACGCGCCCCTCGAACCGGGGCGGGGTGCCGGCCGGCTCGATGCGGCGCACGAGCCCCGCCGCGGTGAGCGCGTGCAGGGCGTCATACACAGCTTGAAGGGAGATATGGCCGATGCGATCGCGCACCCCGGCGGCGATCGCCTCGACGCCGAGGTGGTCACCGTCCCGGACGATCTCGAGCAGTGCGACGCGCGCGGCCGTCACCCGCAGGCCGGCACCGCGCAACTCCTCGGCGGCGGTCGGAGTCTGGGATGCGGTCATGGCGCGAAACTTCACCCTCGTAAACACAAATGATTCAAGACAACGAACAGTCCAAGCCTAATGCCGGGGCAAGGCGATGTGCTGTCTCGATGTGGGACACCTTCGACGATGAGCAGATCCCGCCAGCCCCGTGCCTGCAGCCCTGTGCCCGCAGCCCTGTGCGCATCCTCGACGCACTGCGCCAGGCACCGCGCCCGCCGTACGCCAGCACGACGGGGGTGCACATCAGGTAGTCGGGTCCGGGGTAAATGACGGTAGCGGCAGGACGGCCCTGTATCCGCGCCAGCATGACGGTTTGCCGCACGGAAAGGCCGTCATCGCGGGTCTGACGGGTGCGCCTCGGGAGGCAGCTCGTCGGCGTCGTCCTTCCGGCGGAACGTCACCGTACGGATCAGGCAAACGATGTCCGTGCCTCGCGGGTATCTGTCATGCTCGCCCGATGGGAACTGTTCAATGGGGTGACGTTGCGACCTGGGTAGGAGGAATTGCGACATCCATAGCCCTGTTTCTGACCTATGTCCTCCTGCGCATAACCCGTCGCGAGCAAAGAACGACGCAAGCCGAGAAACGCGAAGCCCAGGCTCGTCTAGTATCAGCCTGGACAAACGAAATTCAGCAGGATCCCAGCAGCTCAACGTACTCTGTTACCATCGCGGTGCAGAATTCAAGCGACGAGCCCGTTTACGGATTCAGGGCCGCAGTCGGCTCCGAATGGTCCGGCACGGATATTTCCTACGTAGAGCCCGATCTTGACTATATCGTGCCGCCGAAGTCTCACCAGCAGAAGGAGGTTGTACTTCAATTCGCGGGCACCGGGGCTAGCGCCACCAGATCATCACTGCCGGTCGAACTGCTCTTCACCGATGCCGGGGGAAAGCACTGGCACCGCGACAGGTACGGCAGACTAATTCAAATCGCGGCAGGCTTGCCACTATCCGGCGCTAAGCATTTCTTCAGATCTAATACCGATATTAGCTTGCGAAGCGAGACTTGAATCATGCAGTCTCAGTGTGTTCATATTTGTTCTTCAGCTGCTCGAATTCCAGTGACGCTCGCGCCGTCTCTTGATCGGTACGAATACCTGATATCAGCCTTGAAAGCTCAGAATACTCTGCTTCCAGATTCCGCTTGGTAGCTTCAAGAGCCTCTAGCTCTCTCTCCGAATATTCGGCTTTCTTCCCTTCGCGCTGCGCATCCAGAACGTCATTACGCAGCGTGCGCGCGAGCTGATCCAGCCCCGCCATGATATCCGCTTTCCATGAGCGCAGGCTAGTCAGCATCCCCGACGTCTCAGCCCTCAGGCCGCGCGGAACAGCGCCGGTTACTTGCGCCAGGGCGGCCCCTACTACTTCACGCACCACCGCAAGGTCAATACGGCTCTTCAGCAGCAGGTCATCGAGCTGATATTGATCGAACAAGGCTTTTATGGCGGTCGGATACGAACCCGTGAGCGCTATCCGCCGTATCGACGGATAGCGGTCTCTCATGAGTTCGAGAATTACCCCGCCGAGTCGGTCCGTACCTGCCGGGAGAAGGTGCAGGTCCACAATCGCGACATCATAGGTGGCGCCGTTATCACGGAGCAATGCCAGCGCAGCATTGTACGTCTGCGCTTGGCCGACGTCGTACTCAGGCAACGCCTCGCGGATCAGGTCCAGCCACTCGGTTTCATTGTCAACCAGCAATATTCTCGCCATTTAACCACGCCTAGACAAACGTATTCTAATCGGACATGACAGCAGGCTAGCATACAGTGACAAGTACACCCGCGTCTATCAACCCGACTGATACTCGTCCCGTCCGCTCCCCTCCACTATGATTACCGCGCCCCTGACGCCATGGCTCGCCAGCTCCTTGGCTGGGACGCTGTTACCGCTGCTGTCCAGGGCGCTACTATCCGCAGACACGGCCTTGATGCTTTTATCAAAGACCTCGGCGGCACCAAAGCAAATAAGTACTCCTGCGCCGATCGCCCTACTCCAGTAGTTACCGTAGACAATCTTGTTCTGACTATCAACATGCACATGCTCACTGCCAAGGCTGCTAACCAGCGGCAGATAATCGCCGAACAGCTGGCTGAGAAAGGAATAGAAGTCCCTGACGTTCCCCCTGAAATCAATCGCCTCGGTAACCCGGCGATCCCAGATCATCGGATCAGTCATGCCGCGGATCGAGTTCCGGGCGTCCATCAGCTCAGAACTCATAGCGTTTCTATAAGCCTCGAGTCCACCAGTTAGCAATCGCTTGATATCTGAAGGACCAGCACTACCCTTGCCGATAGTGTCGTACGCGCGATACTTTAGGAGAGCGTCACGAGCGATAGGCAGGACATCCTGCCCACTTCGGCCCGTCACCACGACGATGCTGGTCTCGTCGCCGGTCTCGCGGATCTTCTGCATCACGCGCAGCCCGTCTACATTATGGTCGTCTGATACATCCAGGCCAACGTCGACAAAAGCCACCGCGAATTTAGTCGAGTCGATCAGGCGCTCCGCGCCGGCGAGGTCCCTGGCGACCTTGATGGTTTGTCCCGGTCGCTGAGAACTCACGGCACGTTCATATATTCTGCGCCATTCATCCTCATCTTCGACTATGAGGACGTTCTGGTCAGATCCCACGCTTCTTCCCTTCAGCCTGTGTCCAGAGCCTAGACCGCAGCACCCGATCGATTGATCGGTATCTTGATAAAGACGTCGGTCCCGGATCCGATGGTGCTCCGTACCGTGATATCGCCGCGAGCGCGCCGCACGAAATTACGCACCCACCAAAGCCCGAGCCCGAGCCCCTTTCCCTTGTTTTCGCGCTTGGTGGTGAAATTCAGCTCGAACATGCGCTTCTGTACATCAGGCGAAATTCCGTGCCCCGTATCACTTATTGATAGCTGGAGGTAGCCTGTCAAGAGTTTCTTGTCCACGATCATCGAGGTGGAGACCGATAGTCGTCCGCCCTCTTTCATCGCATCAAGACCATTCTGGAGGAGGTTCTGGACGACAATATCGAAGAGGTACAAAGGTAGCCGCGGTATACCATCGTCGAGCTTCAGCTCTAGGTCGATATTGTCCGGCACGCCAATCAGGGCAATACCCCTCCTGACACACTCGTTTACGTCAACGCTCGTGCCTTCTCCGCCCAGCTGGGTAATCTCATCCGGCATTCTCAAGGTGCGCTCGGCAAGGCTACGAAGCGCGTCTAGAACTTCCTTCAGGTAATCTTCGTCGAGGTTTCCGCTCCCTTGCATATCCTGCAATTCCATGATCCGGAAGCGCATCGCCCCCACAGTATTGTTGAGTCGATGAATCATGTGAGTCGTCTGATCGCCGATTGCCAGAAGCAGGTCATCAGCGCTGCGCAGTTCCAGGGCTTCCGTGACATCGGCACGGAGCCTGGCGAAGGCAAGAAGGGTCCTGACCTTATCTGCGAAACTCTCCAGCACTACCTGGTAGAAGCCGTAGAAGGCATCCGAATCATCGCTTTCTACGTTCAGGACTCCTATTACCAGGTCCTCCTCACCGAATAGAATCGGGACGGCAATCTCGCTACGGATTGTGTCACCGAGCAGGCGGACATATTCCCCTTCGCTGCTGACGTCCCCGATGATGATTGTCTTTCGCTCGCGGACCGCCCGCCCGCTGACCGAGTTGCCGATCGGCACGATCAGCCCAACATCCGAAGACTTCGTGCTGTGCATGATCTCGAGCTCATCGTCGCCGCGAACGAACATAATCTGCGCGCCTGTGTGCTGAACATGCTCGAGCCGCTTGAGCTCAGCCATGACCTTTTCTAGCGCCGTCTGAATAGCATGCTCTGAGTACTGCACCACATTCTGCGGATCATCATTCGCGAACATCAGGCGATCGACATCCGCAAAGAGAATGTCGCTAGCGAGCGTCTGAGTTCGCTGCAGCGCTATCGCAACCTGGGCAGCGATGGCACGTGCAATTCGTTCATGCACCTTTTTGAAGGCATTTACATGCGTGCTCTCGGCATTCAATACACCAACGATTGAATCGCGGATCCTGATTGGGGTAGCGAGGAGACTGCGCATTCCCGGACCGCGGTAACCCCGCAGCGGCGCATATCTAATATTAAGCTCGCTGACAGTGAGATCTTGAACGTTGACCAATGAATCAGACTCGAGGCTAAAACCAGTCAAAGATTCAGAGATTGGGACGCGCTGCCCTATAACGGATCTCAAACTAGAGTACATTGGCTCCAGGAAAGTGCTTCTACGAAGCAATATCGTGGTATGGCTCGCCTGGAGCAGCTTCTTAGTATTCTGGACGATAAAGGTGAAGATTTCCTGGGGTGACTGCTCCGGCTCCAGCAGCTGCAGATCGATGGCGTGGAGCAGATCAAGTTCTCGCTCGCGCAGGGAAAGCTCCCCGTGGAGCTCATCGAGGAGGCGCTCCCATTCTTCCATGGCAAGACCACTTCCAAACTTGTGGCCGAGATGAGGAACTGGAGTTAGATTGTAGCGCGCTTCGCAGGCTGGATCGTGCGGGTGCGGCAATGAATGGGACCTGGAGGAGCTACGGGTGCTGGTATGCGAGACGGCGACGCGCACGCCATAGGTGGTGAGCGCATGCAGCCGGTGTGCGGAGCCGGCGGGGCCTGGGCCGTCCGGGCAGGGCCTGCGCAGGTCGTAGGTTATCTGGCCCGCCTCCGGGGCGGCCGTGCGCTGGCCGTGGCGTGGATCCCGGACGCAGGGGAGACCTGATCGGCCCGGGCACCGCGATCGACGAGACCGCGCCGCTCAAGCACGGAGACGCCACCGCGTGCGTGGCGCCGCAGCACGCCGGGCGCAGCGGGCAGGTGGAGAACTGCGTGATCACGGTGTTCTCCGCTTAGGTCACCGCGGACGGGCAGGCACGGGCGGACTTCGGCGTGCACATGCCGGAGCGGTGGGCGCGGGACCTGCCCCGCGAGCGGTTCACCTCGTACCATCGAAAGTAGACTTGAAGTCGTGCACGAGGAGAGAAGCTGGTGAGGCTCATTGGCGCGGATTCTTCATGTGGACGACGACGAGTCGTGGCGTGAGATCATCAAGAGAAGACTCGGCGATCACGACATTGATTCGGCCGAATCGCTGCAGCAGGCGATCGGCATGCTGCAGACGGAGTCGCCCTATGATGTTGCGCTCGTCGATCTTAATCTGGCAGGTGACAGCGACCGCCAAGGCGGCGATCTACTCGACTTGATGCAAATTCGGTACCCTTCCACGCGTCGCATACTGATAACTGGAAGCCCGCCTGCCGGCTCTGTGCGAAAAAACCTCTTTGAGCGGTATGACGTTGACGAGATTATTATTAAGCGCGACATGGATATAGCCGACCTTCGAAGAGTGATCGAAGAGGCGATTGCTCAGGGACTAGCGGAACCCTCGCAGTCACTGAGGCTCAATCGATCGGCTTTGAGGCAACGGTTCCGGGACTGGCAGAAGGCTCAGGCAGATCAGCTGAAAAACGAGATACGTGCGACCCTCGAGCATATGCATGATGCAGCGATGGCAAGTGGGCAGAGTCGGCAGCGGGCCCAGCTGGCCATGGAGGCGGTAAAGCAAAAGGAGACTGAGTTCGAACTCACGTGTTCCCGGCTGCGCACGCTGCTTGAGGATATCGATGACGAGGATCAATACAATGAAGCGCTAGAAGCGCTGGCTGCTGCCGAAGATCATTTCACTGAGCACTCAGATCGACATCACACGATCCATACCATGCGCGAACCGGCCTCCGCGCCTCCCGCGGGCAGCAGCCAGTCGCTCCCCGAGCCCGACCCGGCCGAGATGCGGTCATCCGCCGGAGGAAAAGCGGCTGACTATGAGGTCGGTGACATCTTCGACGACCGTTTCGAGATCCTGGACATCCTCGGGCAGGGCGGCCTTTCGAAGGTTTATCGCGTACGCGATGAGGTCGAAGGTGAGGAGCGGGCACTCAAGCTCTTCTACAGCGCAGCCGGCTATCAGGCGGTGCGCCGCGAGCTCGGCGCCCTGCGGAAGATTCATCATCCCAACGTGGTGGAGGTCTTCTGGGCAGGCAAGACGAGCACCGGCGAGTGGTACCTCGTCACCGAGTTCATCGACGGAGAGTCGCTCCATGACTTCGCCATCGGGAAGAGGCACCTTCGCGACCGTGAGGCAGTAGATGTAGCGCTGGACTTGCTAGCCGCGCTCATCGCTTTTCATCCTGATTCGGCACGTCTCAAGCAGCTGGATGCCAAGCGTCGCGAGAACGACCTGTCGGACGCCGAATCGCGCGAGTGGATACAGCTGAAAGATAAAGGGCTTGTCCACCGCGATATAAAACCCCTGAACGTGATCCTGACCCGCAGCGGAGCGAAACTGCTTGACTTCAACATCGCCTCTAGGGTCGGCGACCCGGTGTATACCCATTCGGGTACGCCACCCTATCAGGCACCCGATGCCGACCTCGCTCGCTGGGATGTTTCCACCGACCTGTTCGCCGTCGGCGTGCTGCTCTACCAGCTTCTCTGCAACGGTCACCATCCGTACCCGAATGCGATGCCCGTAGTCGGCGAACCAGTCATTGACCCGCGAACGATTCGCTCCGATCTCGGCACCGGCCTTGCAGAATTTCTTATCAAGGCGTGTGCCCCAGACCGCGCTGATCGCTTCTCCACGGCTGCTGAAATGCAGCTCGCCCTGCGTAATATTTCGCGCTAGCCTTTGAGTGCCCAGCTATGACCGGGATCTGACCGCTTCATGACTACATACCTCTGCATGCATACGGCGGACGATCCACGCCGCAACTGCTGGTGATTCGCTCAGAGCAGGACCGCGGTGGTATGGCCCGTCTCCCTGGTTGCCTGCGCGAGGGCTAAGTGCCAGCCACACGTGGCCGCGGCAACTGTTATCGTCCTGGAGATTTCGTAGCAGCCATTTCCTCCCATTTCTGGCATCATCGATATGTGACCAGCCCTCTCGAGCGCCTCGCGCAAACCGCCTATGAGGCCCACCGTGCTGCCAACCCCACGGGTCTCCCGTCATGGGAAGACATCACCAAGGAGGAGCAGCAAGCCTGGGCGGCCGCCGTGTCCGCCGTCGCCGGGCAAGGCGGCCACACCCTCACCGAGGCGCCTGACGCCCGGCCGTTGATCATCCAAGTAGGAGACCAGCGCCATACCTTCCGTGCCGACTTCACCGCCGGCCGTGAAGGCAGCCTCGCTATCGACGACGACTTTTCCTCCGGTCATCATGCTCGTTTTCAGGCCGTTCGTGGCCTGTGGTACGTCGAAGACCTCGGTTCAACCAACGGTACCTACCTCAACGGGCGCCGCATCCAGCTGCCCCTGTTGCTGAAGAAACGCGACAAGATCAGGATCGGTCACACGGTTATGACGGTGGTTTCTGCGTGAGTGGTTTTACCGATGCCGATCGCTGCACCGATCTGGCATGCTGGCCCCCGGGCGGTTGACTACCGGGGTGGTGCCAGGCCTGGTCGAGGCGCTGACCAGCCGCGAGCTTGAGGTGCTGGGAATGCTGGCGGCGGGCAGGTCAAACCACGCTGTCGCCGGCGAGCTCGTCGTTACGATCGACACCGTCAAAACATGTCAGCCATATCCTGGACAAACTTGGTGCGGCCAACCGCACTGAGGCCGTCGCCCGGGCACGAGAGCTGGGCCTGATCCCTTAGCAGCGACCAGGCCGATCTCCCGCGGCCCTTTCGCGTCCCGCCCGCGTTTCTCACGCCGCGGCGGGTATCCGGGAGCGGACCAGGCGATGCGGTGGGACCACCCGGCCGCCGGGCAGGATCTCGCCCAGGTCATCGAATACGATCACGCCGTTGCAGAGCAGGCTCCATCCTTGCTCGGGGTGAGAAGCCACGGTGCGGGCGGCGTCGCGGTCCGGGCGGTCAGCCGGCGGGCACGCGGGTAGATGAGGACACATTTTGCCTACCTCGGTATGGAGCGGCGGTCATTCGGGTCGGGGATCCCAGCGGAAGCGGCGGACGGCGATGAGGGTTCCCGCAGCGCCCCAGGCCAGCAGCACGCCGAGGTTTTTCCAGTCGAATCCGCTGTGCTGGGCGAACGGGCCCATCAGGGCCAGGTTGAACGGCCGCACCGGCAACGCGCCGGAGATGCGGTTCAGCACGTCAGAGTGAATCGGCATATAGCTGCCGGAGATGAAAACCAGCGGGAACAGGACCAGCTGCACAACCGCCGGCGCGGCCTCGGAATTGCGGATGAGAGAGGCCACCGCGACACCCAGCGCGCAGAAACTGGCCGCCCCGAGGACGAGTGCCACCGCGATCGCGGGCCAGTGGGTAGGCAACGGCGTCCCGAAGGCAGCGCCGATACCGGTGATCAGCGCGACATCCACCGCGCTGACCATGATGCAGTGCGCGAGCAGCCCCAGGAAATACGTCCAGGCTGGCAGCGGTGTCGCCCGCACCCGCTTAAGGATGCCGTTCTGCCGCCGCGTCGAGAGCACGATCGCCAGCTGGCTGTAGCAGGAGCCCAGCACCGAGATGGCGGCGATCGTCGGCACGTAGTACTGCAGCGCGGACAGCCCGTAGAAATACGAGCTTCCGCTGGCGCCGCGGAATAGCGCGCCGAAGATCGCGATGATCACGACCGGGAACAGGAAGGTAAAGAACGCGCTTTGCGGGTTGCGCCAGAACGACAGTTGCTCGTACCGAATCTGATGCCACAGCAGCGCGATGTCCCGGCGTGGGGCCTGGTGGTGGGCGAGGCTCACCATGGGTTTCCCTCCGTCGTGTGCCCGTGTCCGTCATGATCGGTCAGCCGCAGGTAGATGTCCTCCAGGCTGGGCCGGTCGACGGTGAGCCGGTCCAGCACCGTACCGTGCCGGAGCGCCCAGCCGGTCAGCTCGTGCAGGGTCCGGGTCGGCTCGGCGGTCTCCACGGTGACCAGGCCATCGGCTGGCACGGCATTGGCTGGCACGGCATTGGCAGGCAGGTCGGCTGCCGTGTACCCCGCGGGCAGGGCGAACCGGATCCGGGCCCGGGCGGTGTCGCGGCCGCCGATGGTGGCTGGCGTCCCCTCGGCGACGATCTGGCCGCCGGAGATCACCGCCACCCGGTCGGCCAGCGCCTGGGCCTCCTCCATGTAGTGCGTGGTGAGCAGGATCGTGGTTCCCTCGCCGCGCAGGTTGCGGACGACCTGCCACGCGTCCCGGCGCGCGTTCGGGTCGAACCCGGTAGTCGGCTCGTCGAGGAACAGCAGTTCCGGGCCGCCGATCAGGCCCAGCGCCAGGTCCAGGCGCCGCTTCTGGCCACCGGAAAGGGCCCGGACCTTCTGCCGCGCCTGCCCGGCCAGGCCGACCAGCTCGATCACCTCGTCCACGTCGCGTGGTGCCGGGTAGTAACCGGCGTTGCGGGCGATCGTCTCGCGGACCGTCAGGTAGGGCTCGACCGCGATGTCCTGCAGCACCAGCCCGATCCGCTCCCGCAGCGCCCGCCCGTGTGACCGGTCGCCGGGATCAAGGCCGAGCACTTCGACCTGTCCGGCGTCTCGAGGGCGGAACCCCTCGAGGATCTCCAGGGTGGTGGTCTTGCCCGCGCCGTTCGGCCCGAGCAGCGCGAAGATTTCCCCGTGCCCGACGGCGAAGCTCGTTCCGCGCACGGCCTGCACCGCGCCGTAGCTCTTCCGCAGCCCCGCCACCTTCACCGCACTGGACCTGGGCGATCCAGCCGGGCCGGCGGCGTACGCGGTGCTACCCGCGGCCGCGGTCATGTGCGCACGCACCGCACCTCCACGGTCATGTCGAGGTACCGCGCCGCCAGCCCTCGGTATGCGGTCACGCCGAACTCGTTCCGGTCGATACGCGTGGTCGCGTGAACGTTGAACGATCGCGGCGTCACGGCGGACTGCCCGATCGACAGGCTGACCGGCATGGTGACATTGCGCACGGTCAACGCGCCATCCAGGGACAGGCCATCCATGCCTTCGGACCTGAATGTGATGACTGGGTACCGGTCTGCGTCCAGGAGGCCCTCCGAACGGACGTTGCCATCCCGTTGCCCGTTCCCGGTGCGGAAACTCGCCGGGTCGATCTGCACGTGGACGCTTGAGCCGGCGAGCGGCTCAGTGACATCGATCGTTCCGGCCCGGATCCTGAAGCTGCCGCGAACCGGCGCGAGCCCGAACAGGTGCCGGGTCCTGAACGTGACGGCCGAACAGCTGGTGTCGATCTCGTACCGGCCCGGGCGGGGAATCACCTGCGCCTCGGGTGTGCTGATCATGGCGCCGGCGGCGCCGGTCCTGGCCTGGTCGGACCTGTGAGCGGCCATTCCTTCCTCCGATTAGTGGTATGCGTTTGCGTACTTCGCACGCTAGGAGGCCAGGCAGCCCCTGACGTCACTCGAAAGTTGACATGCCGGGTGGAATCTTCCAGCAGGCGCCGGGCACCAAAGTGCCGATCAGCCCGTGCCGGGAGGCGTGTCAGGGAGCTAGTATCTCGGCGCTTATGCGGGTAGGGCCGCCCGGCGGGCTAACGACGGACAGGATGCCGCCCGCCACCTCGATCCTGTCGGCGAGACCGCGCAGCCCGCGGGAATTGGCCAGTGACGCGCCACCGCGGCCGTCGTCGCCACGCTGATAATAAGGCGGCCGGCCGTCACGTACATGCGCACCGTCGCCGCGCTGGCACCGGAATGCTTAGCCATATTGGCCAGGCACTCCGAGCAGAAGCAGTTCCCCGGGACCCGCGCGGAGCCGGGCCGCGAGCGCCTCGCGCTCCTCGTCGGCCACCGCCAGCAGGCGCTTACGCGACTCCCGGACGGCCTCGGCCTGCGCGCGCACCTCCGCGCTGATCCGGGCGTTCTCCAGGGCGAGCGCGGCGGCGACCGCCGCCGCGCGGGACAGTGCCGAACCGGCTTCGGCGGTCGGCCCGCCGATCAGCGCCACCTCGCCCCGCCTGGCGCTGGCACGCGGGTTACCCGGTCGCTTCCCGGACCTGCCACGGGCGGCGGCTCGACGGCCCGTCCCTGCTCGTCTACCCAGCCCCGGCCCGGTATGGCGTAGCGGACTTCCAGCTCGGGATCGGCGAGCGTGCCGGCTACCAGTTCCGAGACGGGCAGTTCGGGATGACGGGACGGCCCGAGGTCGACCACGGTCCACGCCTGCTTGCTGGCCACCAGCGTCTCAAACTTCGGGAAGACGTCGTCGGCGGCGCCGGCGACGCGGACGAACTGCTCGAGATGGTCGCCCGATCCGAGCCGGACGCCGCGCTCATCGACATCAAGATGCCGCCCACGCACACCGACGAGGGCCTGCGGGCGGCGATGGTCATCCGCGAGCGGTACCCCAAGACCGCGGTCGTGCTGCTGTCCAGCTACCTGGAAGCCCGCTACGCCGAGGCCCTGCTGAAGGATCATCCGGCGCGGTCCGGATACCTGCTCAAGGACCGCGTCTACGACGCGGCCGCGCTCGGTGACGCGCTGCGCCGGGTGAGCATCGGTGAGTGCGTCATCGACCCCGAGATCATCAGCCAGCTGCTGCGCCGCGGCCGGGAACGGAACCCGCTCGACGCGCTGACCGAGAGGGAACGCGAGATCCTCAGCCTCATGGCCCAGGGCTACTCCAACGACTCGATCTGCCACCAGCTGGTCATCTCCCGCAGGACCGTGGAATCCCACGTGAGCAGCGTGTTCGCCAAGCTGGGCATCGTCGAGTCGCCGGAGAGCAGCCGCCGCGTGCTCGCCGTGCTCGCCTATCTTCAGGACTGAACGGCCGCTGGGAAGTCATGTTGTTTGGAGGCGCAGGTTTGCATCTAACCGGATGGCGGACCTACGGCGGATGGTGAAAACTACGTTTCAGCTGGCGAACTGACGGAGATTGACCCGGGACTCTTTTCCTCAACCCTTCTACGCCAGTAGGCAAGGCTCTTGCGCGTTCTCGCTGTATTGGGATGATCAGATCCCAGAATCCGCAGCTGACCCTTGAGGAGCTCGGCGTATGCGTCTGCGGCCCCGGCCGCATCCCCAGCCTTCGCCCTCCAGTAAGCGAGGCTTCCCCGGGTCGTCAGAACCTTCTGGTGGTCGGGCCCCAGGATCTGGACTTGGCTATCAAGAAACTCAGCGTATGCGTCTGCAGCCCCGGCCGCATCCCCAGCCTTTCCCTGCAACCTGGCGAGACTGGCCTGAGCCCAGAAGCGCTGGCGGTGGTTTGAGCTCTGCACTCGCGAATGGTCGCTGAGGAGTTCGGCGAACGCCTCCGCTGCCCCGACTGCATCCCCAGCCTCATCACGCCAATGGGCCAGGTTGGCTCTAATCCACAAGCGCTGGCGGTGGTTTGAGGGTTGTATAAGAACTTGGTCGCTGAGGAGCCCTGCACACGCCTCCGCCGCCCCGATTGCGTCTCCAGCGTCTCCTCGCCATTTGGCGAGGCTACCCCGAGTTGTCAAAGTGTCGGGGTGGCTAGAGCCGAGGACCCTCACCTGGTCATCGAGGACTTCTCTAAGGTGAGCCACGGCGTCCTGGGCATTCCCGGCCCTTCCTCGCCAGTCAGCATGCCTGCCCCGTGTTGACAATGTGTATGGATGATCTGAGCCTAGGATCCGTAGTTGCTCGGCAACTAGCTCGGCGTATGTCTCTGCGGCGCGCGATGCGTCTCCCGCCTGTCCAATCCACTGCGCCAGGTTGCTCCGAGTGTAAAAGTTGTCGGGGTGGTCTGAGCCAAGCACACGCACCTGATCTGTGAGGAGCTCGGCAAGAGCGGCAACGGCGACCTCCACCTCTCCCGCTCTGCCCTGCCACTGGGCTAGGTTGCGTCGGGTCGCCAAGGTCTCGGGGTGATCGGGGCCGTTTACTCGCAAGTGGTCGGTGAGAAGCTCAGCGAAAGCGGTAGCTGCAGCCTTCGCGTCACCGGCCTTCCCACGCCAGTAAGCAAGGCTGCTCCGGGTGGAAAACGTGTCGCGGTGATCGGAGCCTAGTATTCGAAGTTGGTCGGTGAGGACTTCCGCGAGAGCGATAGCTGCGGCATCTGCAGCTCCTACCCGCCCACGCCACTGGGCCAGGTTACGTCGGCTAGTCAAGGTATGGGCGTGGTCAGGGCCAAGCAACCGCACCTGATCGTCGAGAAGCTCAGCGTATGACGCTGCGGCCCGGGCCGCGTCGCCCGACTGTCCGATCCACTGGGCCAGGTTGGCCCGGGTCGACAAGGCATGGGCATGGTCAGGGCCAAGCACACGCACCTGATCGTCGAGAAGCTCAGCGTACGACTCTGCGGCCCGGGCCGCGTCGCCCGACTGTCCGATCCACTGGGCCAGGTTGGCCCGGGTCGACAAGGTGTCAGGGTGATCAGGGCCAAGCAACCGCACCTGATCGTCGAGAAGCTCAGCGTACGACTCTGCGGCCCGGGCCGCGTCGCCCGACTGTCCGATCCACTGGGCCAGGATGGACCGGGTTGACAAGGTGTCAGGGTGATCAGGACCAAGCAACCGCACCTGATCATTGCGGACCTCGGCAAGAGCCACCGCTGCGCTCTCCGCGTCCCCCGCTTTTCCCTGCCAGTAAGCGAGGCTAGCCCGTGTCACCAAGGTCTGAGGGTCATCGAGACCAAGCAGGCGCTCATGATCCCTGAGAACATCGGCGAGAATAGCCGCAGCTTCCTCGGCATTCCCTGCTCGGCCCACCAACTGAGCTAGGTTTCCCCTTGTCCCCAGCACACTGAGATGGTCAGGTCCAAGCACCCGCACCTGGTCACCAAGGATCTCTGCAAGAGCCGATGCAGCAACCTCCGGATTCCCTGCCTTCCCTTGCCAGTGCGTAAGGTTGGCCCGAGTCTCCAAGGTCGCGGGGTGATCAGGACCTAGCATCCGCTCCCGATCTGCAAGAAGCTCGGTTGTCACTGCGATAGCTTCTGCTATATCCCCGGCTTCACCTCGCCATCTGGCAAGGTTTGCGCGAGTTTCTATGGTGTCAGGATGATCGAGACCTAGTACCCGCAGCCGATCAGCGAGAATCTCCTCGAGGTCAGCCGCGGCTCCAAGCGGGTCTCTTGCTCGTCCCCGCCAGTGGGCGACGCTGCTCCGAGCAGACAAAGTATCGGGATGATCAGGGCCGAGCATTGTGATCGCTCGACCAGTTACATATTGATAGTGGCGCCGGGCAGCAGGAAACTGTCTAAATCGGCCTAGACTTCGCCCCACAGAAAAAAGCACAGGATGGATGCCGCCCTTGTATAGAGCGGTTTCGCTGTGACGGGCGAGTGCGGAAGTATTGGCCCTTAGAGCTTGTTGAAGACTCGGATCGTATTCTACCTCAGGCCATGAAGCCACGACCGCGTCGGCTGCGGTGGCCGCGAGTTGATCTTTAGTAGATTCTGGCAAAGGATCGCGTATAGCGCGTTGAACCAACTTGTGCATGCGTACAGCTTGGTGCGGTGTATTGGGCGTATAGTCTATAAGGCTCAACTGGTGGAGGTTCCACAACGCGTCGGTTGCGTCCCCAATGTCGGCTTCTGCGACGCCTAGCCGCCGTGCTGATGTCTTATCGGAGTCCGTCTTATAGGCGACTTGTTGATTGAGGTAGGCCAACGTGGGCGAACTAGTTAGAACTATATCGGGTATGCCATTAGGGTCGAGCATGGCTGTCAACTCCAGTATGGGAAGTGCCAGCCCACGAGGCTCGAGTTGGTTGGCAAAATCGACAGACATCGACCACGCGGCAGCGATGGTTAGCCGTTGATCATCAGGTAGGCCACCGATATGCGGCAGCAAACTAGTCAGTCCGCGTCGATGATCAGCTAGGCGGTGCCGGTAGGCAGCACAAGACAGATCTCGATTGACCATGTATGGAACAGCCTGGGAGAGCGCTAGCGGAAGGCGGCCTAGGTCGGAAGCAAGTCCGACAAGTTGCTCTGTGGGCTCAGTTCGATCAAAAACCGCAAGACGCGTAGTCAGATAAGAGAGAGACTCCTCCATTGAAAAAAGGCCAACGTCTATCCTGCGTCGCTCGCTACCGATAAAAGCGGCATCCCGATTGCGGGTCGTGACAATTGTCCGTCCAAGCGGATGGTCCGGCGGCCATAGCCCGGCCAAGTCTGATGGGCGAGCCACGTCATCTAGAACGATAAGCCACCGCTTGCCATGGTCGGCGCCAAGCCAATTCAGGAAGACTTCAGCGGCTTGGCCTTGCCGTTCAATGTCAGCCCCAAGGATCTCAAGACCAGCCTGTGCATAGCTGGAAATAACAGCCGAAGGAGTACTAGCAGTTATCCATATTAGAAGATCGATCTTACCAGCATCCAAAGCGTGACGCGCGTACCACGCGGCGGCCTGAGTCTTACCGACCCCGCCCATACCAGAGACGACCTGGCATAGTATTGTGATACTGGCCCCTGCCAGCGAGGCCTCGATATTATCAATGATCTCACGATGCTGGAAACAATCTGCTTCCCGAGGCAGTACGCCGACCGAGTGCGGCCAAGACACCGGCACCTGAGGGGACGCGTAGAACTTATCAATCCACCCGACCGCCGTACCGTAATCGCCGGCCTTAATAGTAATATCGCGCTGAGCAAAGATACGCGGATCACCTAGGGTCGTCGAGGGGTGTTGAACGGGAACGTCAGGCGAGTTCATCCCTGGGATGGACGCGACCGCACAATTTTATCCATATGGACACCGCCGCTAATAATTCCTGCGGCAATCCCTCCCCTTCCTCCGCGGATCTTGATGTCCCGGCCAGCGGTCAGGCCGCCCAAGCTGACCTCAACGGAGTCTGTCGCCACTGTCTGTTCTGCCAGCAATGCTTGCAAGTCGTCAGCCGTTCGTTTGCGTTCAAGCTCATCCGAGCACTCAAGCAAAGCCTCGAAACGGGTGCGCCACATGTCCTGCTCTCGACTGCGGAAGCGTTCCAACTCGTCTTCCGGGCTGCTCTCGAGGGCAACTGCGGTAAGTTCTAGGAGCTTCATCTCCGCGCCTTCTCGCTCAGTATTCCCGTGGCTAAAGATTTTGGCTACTCGCCGCTGGAATCCTTCCCATGCGTCCGTGCCAGCCGCCTGAACGACTGCGGTACCACCTGCTGCGGCCAGTGCCGTCAACGCTTCTGTTAGCATCCGCCTTCATCTCCTCATGACCTCATATCAATCTAGACTAAAACCTAACCGTGCAGGGCTGGAACAGGCACAGGTAAACCGGAAATGCTAGACGATAAATGCCCAAACCGGACCCATTCGAGCGGCCGCAGGTCCGAGCCCATGGCGGGAAGCCACCAACGGCCATGCAGAGGGCTCTCCTTGTCCTTGCCGGGATCGTAGCCGGGGAGGCCCGGGTGACTGAGGATACATTCTTGCCGGGAATCACTCGGCTAATCTCGTGCCGTTGCAGAGCAAGATCAAGGCGCTTTAGCCGGAAGTGGCGCGGATCAGGGAAAGGACTCCATCTCGACAAGGACGCTGGCGACTCCCTGGTGGTCGATATCGCTTACAATGCGACATTGCGCTGCATGAACCCGAACCTGAACGACAATGGGACAACCGTCTTCGTGCAGTACCCATGCAAATGAGAGCGCGGATACTTGGATTTACCTTAACAATGCATGCCTTTTGTCGTGACGTGGCGAAGGCGGGCATTCCAATGCTTCAGCCGCCCATGCATGATAATGAAAGCATGGTCCGCTCGCGAAGGTTCGCCATGCGCTTCTGAGCCTGTGACGTGGCCCTTGCCGACAGGTCTGCAGGGTCAACGGTGCGCCGCAGGTGCGCCCCGACACTAGATCGACTGCGCCGCCTGCACCGCATTCATGCCTGGCAGCAACTGGCGCACCTGCGCGAGGTGACTGGCGATGCTGTCCTTCTGCCTGGTGAGGACGTCGACCTCGCAGTGGGTAGCAGCGCGGCGGCGTTCGGCATCAGCGTTGACCTCGGCGAGCAACTGCTCAGCCTGGGTCTTGGCCTGGCTGGCGATCTGGTCAGCGCTCTTTTCCGCGTTGCCGACCAGCTGCCTGGCGTGCTGGTCGGCGTCCCGGCGAGTCTGGTCGGCCTGGGCGTTGGCCTTCGCTGCCCGCTGCTCCGCGGTTGAGGCGCGCTGCTCGGCTTCGAACACGAGTTTCTGCGTCGCAGACTGGGCGGCAGCGAGCCGTTCGGCCTCCTGGCGCTCGGCCTGTTCCCTGCGCGTCGCGAGCTGGATCTCGAACTCGGCATCCGTCTGAGCCCGCTGGGCCTGGCTCTCCTCCAGGATCCGCTGCGCATGGCTGCGCATCTCGTCAGCCTGGCGCTTGGAGGTGGTGAGGATCTCGTCCCGCTCGCGCTTGGCAGCCGCCTTCAGCTGGGCGACCTCGCGCTCGGTGGTTGTCCGCAGCTTGGCGATTTCACCCTCGGCCGTGGCCTGCTTCTCCGCGATTTCGTGGCTGGCCGTGGCACGGAGCTTGGCGGCCTCGCGTTCGGTCGCGGAGGTCAGCTCGCCGGCCTCGCGCCGGGCGGTAGTCCTGATCGAGTCGACCTCGCGCTCGGTGGCGGCCTGTTGCTCGCCGGTCTCGCGCTTGGCGGCCGCGCCCAGTTCGATAGCATCGTTCTCGGCGCCGGCCCGCAGCTCTGCGGCATCGACCTTGGCTGTGGCCTTGATCTCGCCGGCTTCCGATCGAGCCGTCTGGACCACCTCGGTTGCCTGTTCCTCGGCAAGCTGCAGCAGCTGCTCGATCCTGGCGCCGAGGCCAGTATAGGCGGGTCGATCCCGCTCGTGGAACTGGCGGCGGGCTTCGGACAGCTCCCGCTGAATGGCCCGGGCTTGCTCGCGGTGCTGCCGGACTTCGGCTTCGATCTGCCTGATGTGCTCGTCAACCTGGTTACGGTCATAGCCCCGCATCGCCGTCACGAACTCACGCGGCGGGGTTTCTTCGAAGAGGCTGGTCAGCAGGGCGTCGGTATCTGGTTGCATGTGGCCTGATCCTCGCTAGACGTGACGAGGACGGGGTATTCACGGGTTTGCGGCGGGTGATCGGGCGTGTCATTCGCACCGCGGGCCTCAGGCTCCCGCCCAGTGACACGCACACTACTCTTATTCTGGGATGCCGGCGGGTCCTTCATGCTCCATCGCTTGCGCTGCGGTCGCCAGCACACGCGAACCCGAATAGGACCTAAAAGGCATTTTGCACCAAAACGGGCCCAGCTGCATCCGAACGAGCAGAGCTGAGCTCGGCCTTCTGGCCTATCTCGCAACCCCCGGCGGCACGACGCCACAGACGCAGAGCCTCCGGTTCTGGGTGACGCGCCCGAGGACTAGGCCTTGAGGGACGACTCCGCGAGGCGTGCGACGACTTTCAGTACCTCGCGGCGAATCACGCTACTGCCCGGCCGGATGACATGCCAGTACGCGGCGAAGGCCCTCCTTGTCTTCAGGTCCGTCGCGAGAACGCGGGTCTCGGTGCTCAGCAAAGTTCCTGCCGAGACGGGTTCGAGGCGAAATTCCATCCCGGCCTTGATCCATCCAGGGTGGGACCAGGCGCGCAGGGCCGCCGCGTCCAGCTGCGGCGGTGTCGATCCTCCCAGCAGGCGCCAGGCCTGGCTGAGGCCTGCTGAGATAACGACATGGGGTCGCTCGGAGAACAGCACCGGAATGGGCGTTACGTCGAGAAAGCTGCGGCCGGCCAACGGCTCGAGCTTCTTGCCGGAAAGCCGGGCAGGCAGAACGCGCACGCCCTCGAGCACATGCCCCAGCGGAAGAGCAGACATGGTAACTCGGTGCAGAGCATCCCACACAGCGAGAAGCGGGGCGCGGGCGACACGAGAATGGCAGATCTGATATTGCGGGCTGGGTATTACGTCATCGAGATCCATGACGAGCTCGCTCCTGCATAGTGTTCCGCCTTGCCTGCACGTTACAGCCGAAGGCAGAGAGGGCTGGCCCGCCGGTGGCGCCGTCACCGTCGCCGGCTCCGGACTCATCCGCACCCCTTTCGCCCGCTTGCTCGCGGGCGAAACGGGAACGCATGTCAGAGAATGGAAGGCAGGCCAGGGATGGTCGTTACCGAATACGAGGTCGGGCCAGGCGCTTATGGCGTGGCTATCGCCGCCGACGGCACGGTGTGGACCAGCCTGGTCGAGCGCGGCGAGCTGGCCTGCGTCGGCCCTGGCGGGCAGGTCAGCCGGGTGCGCCTGGCTTCCGGGCACAGCCGTCCGATGGTGCTGGCGCTCGGTCCCGATGCCGCGGTCTGGTTCAGCCGGGGCGATGGGCGGATCGGCCGGGTCGAGCCTGGGGGCACCGTTTCCTCGGTGCCAGTGCTCACGCCGCAAGGCTCGCCCTACGGGCTGTGCGCCGGCCTGGACCAGGCTCTGTGGTACACCTTGCTGGCCGCGGACCGGATCGGCCGGATCACCCTCGGCGGCCGGGTCGAGGAGTTCCCGGTGGCGACGGGAAGCATGCCTTCGCTGATCACCGCCGGGGCGGACGGCGCAGTGTGGTTCACTCTCAATCAGGCCGATGCCATCGGCAGGATCACGCCCGCCGGCGAGATCACGTCCTACCCGCTGCCAACGGCTGGCGCGGCACCGGTCGGCATCCACGCCGGCCGCGAGGCAGTGTGGTTCACCGAGATCGGTGCCGGCAAGATCGGGCGCATCTTCCCTGACGGGCGGATCGAGGAATTCCCGCTTCCCGATCCTTCCTGCCGCCCGCACGCGATCGTCACCGCCGCCGACGGCGGCTGCTGGGCGACACTGTGGGCCGCCAGTTCGGTCGTCCGCCTCGACCGGGACGGCCGCCTCGCCGGGGAAACCAGCTTCCAGCCCGGAGCCGAACCACACGGACTGGCCCTAGCCTCCGACGGAACGCTGTGGGTCGCCCTCGAAGCGGGCTCCCTCGCCCACCTCACCAGCTGACCTAACACCGCCAGCGCCCTGACCAGCGTCGGGGTCACCCGACTCGGGCGCGATCCTTCGCGTAGACGGCTTGTGAAACGCTGCACAAGACGCTTCCGCGGAAACGCGACGGACGAGCCTGGCGGTGCCGCAACGATCCGGGGCCGGCTAGTCCCGTCGGCTCTGCCTGATTTCTTGCGGTAGGAATCAACATTCCGGGGGCGTCTGGCGTCCTATGGACATGACGGTCCCCGTATATCGGGCTGGCACGGGGCCACAGCCCGATCCTTATCGGCAGGCGGCGAGGGTAGCTGTCGATGACCTGTTCCGGGTTCATGCCATCGGCCTGGTCCGTTTCGCGCTCATGCTGGTCGGCGACCAGGCCACCGCCGAGGACGTCGTGCAGGAAGCATTCCTCGGCTTGTACCGTGCCTGGGACCGGCTGCGGGATCCGGACGCCGTGCTCGGGTACCTGCGCACCGCGGTGGTAAACGGCGCCCGTTCGGTTCACCGCAGCCGCGGCCGGGCGCGGCTGCTGCGGGTGCCGCATGACCCGCCTGTCTGGTCGGCGGAGGCGGCGGCCATGGACGGCGAGGACCGTCGTGCAGTCCTGGCCGCGATCGCCATGCTGCCGCAGCGTCAGCGTGAGGTACTCGCGCTGAAGTACTACCTCGATCTCAGCGAGCACGAAGTAGCGGCGATCTTGCGGGTCAGCCGAGGCACGGTGTCCGCGACCGGGGCCCGCGCCCTGGCCGCTGTCGCCTGTCAGCTCCGGGAGGATCAGTGACCGACGACCTGCCGGGCGATCTGGAAGACCGTGTCCGCGACGCCTATCGGTCCGCGGCACAGACCGTTCAGTCGCAGACCCTCAAGAGGACCTCTCCGCCGCATACCGCCGGATCAGTGACGCGCCCGCGCCGGATGAACGCGTTCGTGCCGATCGCGGCGGCCATGGCCGTGATCGTCGCCATCGCCGTCAGCGTGGCCCTGCCGCGTCTGCTAACCGACACCACCGGCTCTTCTCCGAAGCCCGCAGCCCGGGGGACCAGCGCGGCCGGGCCTTACCCGCCGTTCCAGGTCGTGGTGACGGTCAACGACAGCAACCGCAAGTCGATGCTGCTGGTGGAATCGGCGGCAACCGGGCACGTGGTGAGCAAACTCGCCCCGCCGTGGCATGGCGCCATGTGGCTGGATGTCTCCGCGACCGCGGACGCGAGGAGGTTCATCGTGGCCGCCGAGCCCCTGGCCTCGCCGTACGCCCCGACCCGGCTGTACACGCTGACGCTGTCGGCGCGCGGCACGGTCGCCGGGCTGGCTCCGCTGGCCGTCCCGACCCTGCCCGGGGAACTCACCTCGATGGCGGCCAGCGCAGACGGCAGCACGGTCGCCTACACGACGTTCGGCCCAGGAGCCGCCTACGAGGCCGGAGTGATCACCGGCGGCAGGACGCGGCACTGGAGTGTGTCCGCGGGAGTGATCCAGGGGATCTCGGACGTTTCGGTGTCCAGCAACGGGGACATGATCGCGTTCACTACCAATAGCCTGGCCAGAGGCGGCAACGAAGAGACGGCGTGGGTGCTGCCCACTGACTCCGCGCCAGGCAGCATCACGGCCAGGGCCAGGAAAGTGTATGACCACGCCTTCATCGGGGGCGCCGGGCATGCCATGACGATCCTGGAGTCGGCGGTGATCAGCCTGGACGCCGGTACGCTTTACCTTTGCACGGCCGCCACCTCGGCCAGCGGCAGGACCGTGACCAGAGTGAACGCGTACAGCACGGCCGGCAAGGCATCGCCCCGCACGATATCGACCTGGGACAGCGGCCGCCTGACGGAGCTCACGCCGGTCGGCGGCAGACTGCTCATCTGGGACCGGGGCTCGTTCGGACCAGGCGGGAAAAGCGACCCCACCGCTTACCTGGTCAACCCGGAGACCCGGACGAGGACGACGCTGCGGCTGCACGGGATCCCCCGCGCGCAATACCTGACTCTCGCCTGGTAATTCACCAAAACCGTTTTATGGGCGGTTCTCCCTGCCTTCTCCTGTGACTCAGCGTGATTGCTGCCGGGCGGCGCAGCGCGGCTTGGCGAGGCGAAACGGGGTTGATGTATGCCGTGGTTCGCGGGCCTCGCGGAAGCGCGGGAGTCATGCCGGTTCGGCCCTTGCCGGTGTGCTGTCGTGTGGCTGGAGGGTCAGCTGCGGGCTGGCGGCGGCGATCGTGTCCCAGTCGTACTGCATGGGGATGAGCTCGCATCGGGACCAGGATTGGTGCTGATCGGTGTAGTGCGGGCTCGCCGGATCTCCTGATGCGCCGCCGACGACGATCCACGTGCAGTTGTCCCAGTTGCCGACGTCGAACACGTAACGGGCCACAGCACCGTAGACGGCCGCTGTGCCGGACTCGGCCCGGCATCCGTTTGCCCAGACGGTCTCGTTGTCGCCGCCGACCCCCGCGCCGGCCGGGCTCAGGGCCGGCGGCGCGCCGGGAAGCAGTGGCGTCAGCGGATGGGTGAGCGCGGCGGCATGGAGCTGGTGCCACGGGATGTCCAGCGGTTCACCCGAGACCTCCTCGAGCGCCTCGGCCAGCAGCTCATCCCAGGTACTGCCGCAGGTCAGCGCCAGATCACCCGATCGCAGCAGGGCCGGCAGCACCCACCAGAGGTGGCTGACGGCCGAGACGCTGCCGGGCAGTTGGATCAGCCCGGTGCTCCCGGCGGCGGCAAGGCCAGACCGGCCTGCGACGATCCTGGCCAGAGCCCAGCGCAGCCGGGAGTAACAGGCCGCCCCGCTCGAGCCGGGCGACATGCGGGCATCCCAGCCGAGCACGATGTCCCGGACGGCACGGGCGGCTGCGCCGGGCGGTGCGACGTCGGCTAGGGCTGTCTGAAACAGCTGAGCGGGTGCGCTGACATCATCGCGGTGGATCGTCGCCATGTCCTGCGGCGACGCGGGCGCGAGCTCGGCGATGAGCTGCTCGATTCTCCGTGCCCGGTAGGGCGGGTGGGCGTCGGTGCAGAAGTAGTCACCTGTATCCGGGATGGCCGCTACCACCCGGTTGTTAGCGGTCACGATGAAGCCGCGGGCCGGATCATCAACGCGCGGCATCTGCCCGGCGGGAATGACGCCGTCCCACTCGTACTCACCTGTCCACCCCGGCACGGGCAGCCACCCGTTGATGGCCGGCCGGCGCGGGATCACCGCGCGCACTAGGTGGCCGATGTGGCCGCCGGTATCCGCGGCGACTAGGTTGTGGTCGATGAGCCCCCAGCCGCGTACGGCCCGGAAGAGCGAATCCACCGAGGTGGCTGCCAGCATGGGGAGAAGGCAGTCAAACGACCGGTCGAGGTCAAAGAACTGAACCGATTTGAGCGTCAGCGCGGTACCGTGCGCCGGATCCCCGGCGACGACCGGGCCGTGAATGGTCTCCACGATATGCACCGGGTCTGAGTCTGCGCCGCGGACCTTGACGTCCTCGGTGGTCGTCGCGGCCTGCAGCCACTCGCCCTTATGCAGGTACCGGGACGGATCAGCGCGGTCGAACTGCTCGACATACAGATCGTGAATATCCGCGAACGCATGCGTAACGCACCAGGCCACCTGCGCGTTGTGCGCGAAGTGCGGAAAGGCCGGCACGCCAGGAACAGTGAGGCCGATCACATCGAACTGATCGCAGCCCAAATGCATCTGCGCGTACATGCCCGGCAGCTCGAAAGCGCGGTGCGGGTCGCCAGCCAGTATCGGCCTGCCGGTGGCGGTCCGGCTCGGCGCCAGCGCCCAGTTGTTACTCCCGCCGCCGGTCCCGGCACTCGCTGCCAGCAGGCTCAGCGCTCCGATCGGCTCGCGAAGATCGGCCAGGCTAGCGACCCACCGGCTGGCGTCGGCACCGGGCGGAATGCACAGCCGGTCGGCCCCGCCATCGTCGTAGCGCAGCTTGATGAGGTCATCAGCACTGAGGACGCCGAGCGCTGCAGCGCGCCAGAGCTTGAACCACACGGAGCCCATGAGGTAGCCGCGCTGCCGCATGGCCGCTATGCAATGCCAGCCCTCCCAAGGCTCCGGCGCGCTTGCCACCAGCCGGTACTCGGCCGGAGCCGGATGACTGCGCAGATAAGCGTTCACCCCGGCCGCGTACGCATCGACCATCATCCTGGCGTCCGCGCCCAGCGCCCGGTAATCCCGGATCGATGCCGCACCAACGCGCAGACGCCGGGCCAGCCGGTCGGCCGGCAGGCCCGCCACGCCGACCCACTCGGCCCATCTGCCTTCCATCTGCTTCCTGGCCGCGTCCATCTGCCATAGCCGGTCCATGGCGTGCACGTACCCCTGACCGACAAACACGTCGTGCAGCGACCGCGCGCGAACATGCGGGATCCCCCACTCATCGCGGTAAAGCCGGACCGGTCGCTCGACCCAGCCTCCCCGGTGCAGCACGTCACCGCCCGCCTGGGCACCGACCTGGCCCATCAGCGCCTCCCTCGTGCCCTGGCCCAGCCCGCACAGGGTCTCTGTCCGCTTGTCGGACCCTTGTCCGGCTAGGCGCGCCTGAGGCTGCCGGAACCATGTGTGAGACGGCGGCCCAGGGGACCGTACCAGCGGAATTAAACGTCGCGGGCTCCCCGCGGGCGCAGGAACGGGCGAGGCGGCGCCGTCCAGGCCGACGCCGGCTGCGGTGCCGGGGAAGCCTGCTGCCCGCGTGATCGTGACCTGGGAAACGCCCTGGCACGCGGCCCAGTCCGCGCTGATGGCGCCTGCCGCCTGGAGCAGCCATGGAAGATACTCGCCGGTCAGGGTCTCGACAGGGGTCTCGGCGGCGTGCACGGTGACGTTCAGGGCCGCGATCGTCCTGCCGTCACCATCCCGCAGCGGTGCGGCCACCGACCGTATGCCCGGGGCAAGCTCCTGGTCGGTGAGCGACCACCCGCGCGCCCGTACCTCCCGCATGGCTGCGGCGCGTCCCTCCGCATCCGGTCGCCAACGGGGGGTGATGCCGGACCGGCTGGGTTCGGCGAGCACCCGCTCAGCCTCGCCGGGCGGGAGGGCAGCAAGCAGCACCTTGCCGAGTGACGTCTGCATCGCGGGGAACCTGGTGCCGATCGTCACCGCCAAGGCGATGATCTTCGGTACCGCCACCCTGGCCACGTACACGATGTCCGAGCCGTCAAGCTGGGCGATCGATGACGACTCGTGAGTGCGTGCGACCAGCTTTTCCATGTGCGGCCGTGCGACTTCCCAAAGGCCCCGTGACAGCACATACGACATGCCCAGGTCAAGCACGCGCGGGGTGAGCTCGAAGCCGCCGTCCGCCGCGCGGATGTAGCCGAGCTGTTCCAGCGTGAGCAGAATCCGCCGCGCGGTCGGCCGGGCCAGGCCGGCCGCGGTGGCCACCGCGGTGAGCGACATGACGGGCTGGCTCGGCTGAAAGGCCCGGATCACATCAAGGCCGCGCGCGATCGCCTCGATGAAATCCGGGCTGTTGTCGCGTCGTGCCACGGGCGCCCTCCCGCCATCTGTATGGGCTGCCGGCTGTGCTCGCCTCGCTCTTACGCACTTTAGCTCCTCATGGCTCAAGGTGTCCGCATGGCGGACGTTGCCGTCATTTCCCGGTGTTACCCTCCGGAGCACTGCCTCTTGACAGGCCTGAGAGAAAGGGCCAGTCTTCCGTTCAAGCTCAGTGTGACCGTTTGGCGGACACTCGTCCGTCAGGATCCACCTTCCGGCTCATAGGGAGGTTCCATGAGTTATCAGCAGAGCGCCGTAGCGCTCACAGAGATCCTCGCCCACGCGACAGCCGGGCCGCTCATCACCGACCGGGAAACCCTGCTGCCGACCCTGGTCGCCGAAGCGTGGTTCCAAGGCAGCAGGTCCCGTGCTGGCGGGCCGTCCTGATCTCCTGAAAGGCGGTCCCAGGCCGCCGCACGACAAACCGGTGAGCCGGGCGCGCACCCGACTCACCGGCCCAACCACTAACCCACCTACCAGTGAGTGAGCACAAAGGAGTCTAGCCGTGCAACCTATCTCGGCACGCCTGCGGCGCATCTCCCGCCGCAGTGCCGCACTGGCGGCGACAGCCATCGCCGGGCTCGCCCTTGCGGCATGCGGCAGCAGTACTTCGTCGTCGTCCACCTCGCCGGGGAGCAGCAGCAGCAAGGCGCTGAACATCGCCTACTTGTCGTTCGCCGTCGAGAACAGCTACGACGCCCCGATGCTGGCCGCAGCGCAGGCTGTCGCGAGCGACGACCACGCCACCATGAAGGTCTTCGATGCGAACAACAGCCCGCAGACTCAGTACGCGCAGCTACAGGACGTCATCAGCTCGGGCCAGTACAACGGCATCATCCTTCAGCCCATCTTCGGCACTGGCCTGACCAGCCTGGTGAAGGAGGCGATCGGCAAGGGCATCAAGGTCGTCAACATGGACCAGATCCTCGGCCCGGACCTGTCAACTGACACGCCGCAGGTAGCGGGCCTTTCGGCCAACGTGGCGTTCGTGCCGACGGAGATCGGCACCAAGCTCGGCACCCTCGTGGTGCAGGCGTGCAAGGCCAAGGCCCTGAACCCCTGCAAGGTCGGCTACCTCTATGACATCAAGGCCTCCGCGCTGGACGTCGCGATCTACGGCGCGTTCGGGAAAGCGATCGCGGCCGATCCTGCCGTCAAGATCGTTGCGCAGGGGCAGAGCTTCTTCAGCCCAACCACGGGGCTCACAGCGGTACAGAACATGCTGACGGCCAATTCGGGCCTCAGCCTGATTGTCGGATCTGACCAGGGCATCGAAGGCGGCGCCCAGGCCGTGCAGGCCAAGCACCTCACCGGAAAGGTCATTCTCGTGGGCTACGGCGCCAGCGCGGCCGCCCTGGCCGGTGTCGCGTCCGGGGCCTGGTATGCGGACGTCGCTCAGGCGCCGGCCAGCGAGGGCCGCCTGGCGGTGCAGGCTCTGGTCGCCGCGCTGCGCACCGGAAAGAGCAGCGGCGGCATCGACCCGGTCGCCCAGCTACCTGACGGTGGCGTGGTGACCAAGGCGAACGTGAGCCAGTTCACGGCCGAGTGGCCGGGATGACGACGCCTGAACCTTCACGCTTCCAGGGTGCGCACGTCGAGCTGCGGGACGTTTCGAAGTCCTTCGGCGGCGCGCGCGCCCTGGAAGGGGTCAACCTCCAGATCGGCCGCGGATCGATCCACGCCCTTGTCGGCGAGAACGGTGCAGGCAAGTCGACCCTTGGCAAGATCATTTCGGGAGTCATCGCCCCGGACCGGGGACAGCTCTTGCTTGGGCGTGAGCCGGTTCGCTTCCGCTCTCCTCGCGACGCGATTTCCCGCGGGATCGTTCTCATCGCGCAGGAGATGTCGATCGTGCCCTCCCTGTCCGTCGCCGAGAACGTCTTTCTCGGCACCGAGCCGCGACGGGCGGGCTTCCTGCGGCGGCGGGCACTCGGCCGCCGCTACTCCGAACTCGCCGGGACAGCGGGATTCGAGCTCAGCGGCGAGCTGAACGCCGGCGGCCTGCGGACGGCGGACCAGCAGAAGGTGGAGATCTTGCGCGCGCTGTGCCGCAACGCCGAGCTGATCGTGATGGACGAGCCGACGGCGGCCCTGTCGGGGCCAGACGTGGCCGCGCTGCATGAGGTCATCCGCCGGCTCGCGCGAGCCGGCACCACCGTGGTGCTGGTCTCGCACTTGCTCGGTGAGGTACTCGAACTAGCGGACCAGGTGACGATCCTGCGCGACGGGCATGTCGTGAACACCGCAGCCGCTGCAGGCCAGAACGAGGAATCGCTGCTGAACGCGATGCTAGGGCGATCTGTCAGCGCCACGTTCCCGGCCAGGCAGCCCGTCCGGCCCGACGCGCCGGTAGTGCTATCGGTCCGAGGGCTCACCGCGCCCGGCGTCAACGGCGTGTCTTTCGACCTGCATGCCGGGGAGATCGTCGGTCTGGCGGGCTTGGTCGGTGCGGGCCGCACCGAACTCGCGCGTGCGGTGTACCAAGCGCACCGGACGGCCGCCGGAACGGTCAGCGTGGCCAACCGCGAGCGGCTCACCCGGCGGCACCGGCCCGGCGGCCCGCGCGCGTCCTTGCGAGCCGGTATCGCGATGATCCCGGAATCACGCAAGGAACACGGGCTCTTGCCGCGGCGCTCGGTCAGGGAGAACGTCAGCCTGGCCAGCCTTGGCCAGCTCAGCCGGGCAGGCATAGTCAGACGCCGGCCGGAGCGCAGGACCGTGGAGCAGATACTGCGCCGGGTAGACGTCCGCGCCCGCAGCCAGACGATGCCGGCCGACGCGCTGTCTGGAGGCAATCAGCAGAAGCTGCTGTTCGCCAGGATGCTGCTGTGCCAGCCGCGGGTCCTCATCGCGGACGAGCCGACGCGTGGCGTGGACGTCGGCGCGAAGCGAGCCATCTACGAGCTGCTGAACGCGCTGACCGCGGACGGCGTCGGGGTCCTGCTGATCTCCTCCGAGGTGGAGGAAATCATCGGCCTGGGACACCGAGTGCTCGTGATGCGCATGGGCCAGATCGCCGCCGAGCTCAGCGGCGACGAGGTGACAGAAGCAGCAATTCTCTCAGCCGCGTTCGGCGCCACCGAAAGAGGTGCGTCATGAGTCAGCCAGAAGTAACCGGGACGGCCGCCTCTGGCGAGGGCAAGGTAATTCCCAGGCAGTCGTCCGCGGAACCGCTGGCGCGGCTACGCCGAGGCGGGATCATCTTCCCGTTCCTCGTGCTGTTCGTGGTGCTGTCGGTCGCCAGCGGGCCGTTCTTCACCAAGGTCAACCTGCTGGATATCCTCGATCAGCAGGCTTCGACCCTGATCATCGCGGCCGCGGGTACTTTGGTGCTGATCGCGGGCGGCATCGACCTTTCGGTCGGGGCGACCTACGCGCTGGCCGGCGTCATCGCGGCGGATCTCACGCTCTCGGTGGCGCCACTGCTCGCTATCCTGGCCGGAGTCGCTGTCGGACTCGCGGTGGGGCTCGCCAACGGCGTGATCGTGACGGTCTTCCGGATCAACTCGCTGATCGCCACGCTCGCCATGTCCTTCGTGGTCGGCGGTCTCGCCAGCCTCGTCACCGGCGGGAACCTTATCATCGCCTACAGCCACCCGTCCTTTGCCGACCTCGCCCGCACCACGTTCGGCTCGGTGAACACCTCGACCTGGACCATGGTGATCGCAGTCGCGCTGATCGCGGTCGTGCTGGCCCGGACAACCGCCGGGCGCTACATGTACGCGGCAGGCAGCAACGCCGAGGCGGCCAGGCTGGCCGGAGTCCGGGTGCAGACAATCAAGCTGGTCACGTTCGTAGTCAGCGGCGGAGCCGCTGCCCTCGGCGGCGTCATCGACGCCTCCCGGGTGCTCAGCGCCCAGGCGTCGAACGGCGAGACCACCTTGACCTTCACGGTCCTCGCGGGCATCGTGGTCGGCGGGACGAGCATCCTTGGCGGCGAAGGCGCGATCTGGCGCACCGTCGTCGGCGTGCTGTTCATCGCGCTGATCGGAAACGGCTACGACCTGCTCGGGCTCAACCCGCTCTATGAGCAGATCACGCTCGGCGGCATCCTGCTTATCGCGGTCGGAACCGACGCCTGGTCACGGCTGCGGACGGGCTAGCGCCGCCGACGTGGTGCAATGAAAGCGGGAAAGGCCAGCCCGAGCCAGTCAGACGACCCGGTACACGCCCGCCGACCGGCCATCACATGCAGTCGCCAATCGCACGGTAACCGCCTTGCGGGTTTCCGCCCAGATCGCTTACTCCGGTCATCCGGCATGAGCTGCGGGAGGGCTTGGCAGGTACCCTAAGGGTGGCCTTTCCTCAGAGACGGATCTGCGGGTGTCTGGTGGAGCGGGATCTGCCTCGTGCCGGGGGGCCTGGCTTCGCAGTTCTGTCGAGCTGTGGGGGGAGCGGGGAGGTCCGCTGTGGTCAGCCGGATCTGGGTAGTTGCCCTGGGGGTAGTGGCGCTGGCCGCGTCTTGCGTCTCTGGCTGCGGCGTCGGGCCGGGCGCCGGGGGTCCGGCGGCAACCCGGCCGGTGCCGGCGGGTTCCGCCGGCAGGGTCTGTGCTTCCAGTGCGTGCATTTCGCTCAGTCGGCTGGCGCACAGCATCGATAGCCGGCTCAGGGGAAACGTCGTCGGCTACGTTGCGCTCGTTGGCCAGTCGCAAGTTGTTGCCTCCGGCCTTGCCCGCACGGCCGCTGACCCGCCGCGGCTCGCCATGGGACCGGATGTCACGGTAAATGTCGCCAGCGTCGGCAAGATGTTCACGACGATTGCCGTCCTGAAGTCACTGGCCCGGCACCATCTCAGCATCGACAGCCGGATCTGGCCGTTCCTGCCCCCGGACTGGGTCAAAGGTCCGGGTATCGACACCATCACCTTCCGTGAACTGCTGACCCACCGGGCAGGATTCCGCCTCGACAGCGGCCGGGTCTTCGAGACCGATGATGCGGCGAGGGAACAGGTCAGGCAGGGCATCCAGCAGATCGACAAGCAAGTGGCGGACTATAACAACATCAACTTCACCATCTTCCGGGACATGCTGCCCTTCATGGAGGGGGTTCCCTACCCGGGGCCAGCCGCGCGCGCCGCAGCCGCCACCCGCTTTTTCATCAGCTATGTCCAGCGTCAGGTATTCGATCCGGTGGGCGTCAAGGACGCCACGTGCGCGCCTGTCCGCGATGCCATGCTCATGTACCCGCCGCCCTACGCCGGGACGGCACCGGGGAGTCCGGACTCGGTGGGGCCATCGGCGTGCTCCGGCGGCGGCTGGTTCATGACATCGGCCAGTCTGCGCCGGGTACTCGATGGCCTGATCAGCGGCAGCCTGCTGTCAGCCAGGCAACGGCAGCAGATGGACGACAACTGTCTGGGCTGGGATTGCTCTGGCGGCGGCCAAGCCGGCTACCGGGGCAAGTACGGCGTCGGCGGCGGCCCCGGCTCAGCGGGCCTTCAGATCTTCTTCGGCATCCTCGCGGGGACGATCCCTGTGGTGATAGCCACCAACTCCAACTTCCCCCCGTTGCCGGCAGTCGTTCAAACCGCCCTGCATGCCGCCACCAGCGGCCGGTAGCCGACAGGTAGCACCCTGCTCGAGACCTGCGGCCTCTGGCGGGCCCAGGAAAGGAATACGATGGACAGCCTGCCGATCGGTGACTATGCGCTGCTGTCGGACTGCCGCTCGGCGGCGCTGGTCAGCCGGGACGGCTCGGTGGACTGGCTGTGCTTCCCGCGCTTCGACGGGCCGTCGGTGTTCTGCCGCCTGCTTGACCCCTCCGGTGGGCGTTTCGCGATCCGGCCCGCAGGCGAGTTCCAGACCCGCCGCAGATACGTGGATCAGACGATGGTGCTGGAGACCACCTTCACCACCGAAGGCGGCACCGCCGTGCTCACCGATGCGATGGCGGTCGGCCGCAACGAGCGCGGCCACGACCTGGGTGCACGCTCCCCGAGTATGCTGCTGCGCCGGCTCGCCTGCACCGGCGGCCAGATCGAAGCGGAGGTCAGCTACGCGCCCCGGCCGGAGTACGGCCTCATCCACCCGATTCTGGTTCCGGTCGCCGGCGGGGTCGCCGCCCGGGGCGGCGCCGACCGGCTGCTGCTGTCCACCCCCGTCAGCTTCGACGTCGACGGCGCCACCGCGACCGCCAAGGTCCGGCTGGTCGCCGGGCAGGCCGCCGTGTTCGCGCTCGGCCACGGGCAGATGGCCGGGCCGCCGCTGGCGCCCTGGACCGCGGGGGAGATCACCACCCGGCTGGAGGACACGGTGGAGGGCTGGCGGTCCTGGTCGGCGATCCACCAGAACTATGAGGGCCCCTGGCGGGAGCTTGTCCACCATTCCGGGCGGGTGCTGCAGGCGCTGACGTTCGCGCCGACCGGGGCGATCGTGGCGGCGCCGACCACGTCGCTGCCGGAGACCGTCGGCGGCGAACGCAACTGGGACTACCGCTACACCTGGGTGCGCGACGCCAGCCTGACCATGGAGGCGCTGTGGGTGGCGGCCTGCCCGGACGAGGCGAACAAGTTCTTCGCCTTCCTGGCCGATGCCGCCGCCTCCGGGCTGCGGCGCGGCGCGGACCTGCAGATCATGTTCGGGATCGGCGGCGAACGGGACCTGACCGAGCGGGAGCTGCCGCATCTGGCCGGCTGGCGGGACAGCCGCCCGGTCCGGGTCGGCAACGGTGCGTGGAGCCAGCGGCAGCTCGACGTCTACGGCGAGCTGCTCGGCGCCGCCCAGCGGCTGGTCGACCAGCTCGGCGAGCTCGACCCGGTGACCCGGCGGTTTTTGGCCGCGGCCGCCGACACCGCCGCCGCCCACTGGCGAGAAAAGGACCAGGGTATCTGGGAGATCCGCGGCGAGCCACGGGACTTTCTCTACTCCAAGCTGATGTGCTGGGTGGCGCTGGACCGGGCGATCGCCCTGGCCCGCGAGCTCGGCGCCGAAGACCGGGTGACAGACTGGGCGGCCGCCCGCGACGAGATCCGGACGGCCATCCTGGAACATGGCTGGAACGAGCAGGCGCAGGCCTTCACCCAGGCCTTCGGCAGCGAGGACCTCGACGCATCTAACCTGATGCTTGCCATCACCGGGTTCCTGGCGGCGGATGACCCGCGGATGAAGGCGACTATCCACGCGACCGCGCGGCGGCTGACCGACAAGCGCGGGCTGGTCTACCGGTACCTGGCCCACGATGGCCTGGCCGGCGAGGAGGGCACCTTCTTGCTGTGCACGTTCTGGCTGGCGCAGGCGCAGGCGCTGGCGGGCGAGGTCGAGGCAGCCACCGCGACCTTCGAGCGTGCCGTGGCCGCCATCAACGATGTCGGCCTGCTCGCCGAGGAGGTCGACCCCGGCAACGGCGAGATGATCGGCAACTTCCCGCAGGCGTTCAGCCACATCGGGCTGATCAACGCCGCGTGGGCCATCACCCAAGCCCAGCAGCGCACCGGGCGTACCTACTAGTGCTCCACGACGCGCACGCCCTCGCCACGGCGCCCTCGCCACGGCGCCCTCGGCGCCGTCTACGGCGAGCTGCTGAGCGCCCGGTCGTTCGCCGGGACGCTGCTCGGCCCGTCCGCGCCCGCCAGCGGCCGGATCTGACTGCTCGACTGGGCGGCGCTGACCCGGTCGCTGATCGCCTGGTACCAGGGCGGCCTGGCCGGCCGCCTGCTTTGCTAGTGCTCTTAACCTTTACGTGATTCGAGCCTCGGCTGCTGCGGTCAGTTGATATCGAACTCGTTGCCTTCCGGGTCCTTCATCCCCACCGCGTAGTGGTCGAGCCCTTCCTCGGACAATGCGCCAGTGATGGTGGCCCCCAGGCCGGCCAGCCGGCTGGCCTCCGCGTCGACTCGCTTCCTGCGAGTCTCGATTGGGTCCGTCCGTTCGCCACTGGAGTGGAGGTCGAGGTGCAGCCGGTTCTTGACCGCCTTGGCATCCGGGACGACATGGAACCAGATGCTCGGCCCGTGGCCCTCCGGGTCGCTGATCCTGTCCGCCCCGTCGACCAGCTCCTCCTCGGGCACCCCCAGCTCGCGGTAGAAGTCGTTCCAGGTAGCGAATCCAGCCGGGGCCGGCGCGAGCTGATAGCCCAGTGCCACGGCCCAGAACCGAGCCAGCCGGTCCGGGTCGGCACAGTCGATGACCAGCTGAAAGCGGACAGGCACCGATTTCCTCCCCAGGTCGCTCGGGTAGCTACCGGCATCCTGCCAGATTCTTCGCGGCGCGGGGGGCCAGAGCGTCGGGTCAGGGTGGCGTCGCGTCTGATGGGCTTCGCCCGGTAGGCGCCGATCAGTGCCTGGAGCGGGAACTGTCAAGGGCCTGGTACCGCAGGGACTTTCAAGATGCTCTGGCCGTGAGCAGCCCCGGGAACGCATACCCAAAAGCCTCACGACCCTCCGGCCTCCGCTCCGGCGGCGGCCCTGGCCATGTGACGACTGTTTGACCTCGCCTCACGCTATGCCAGCCGCGAGCAGTGCGCATGACGGAGCACAGCCAAGTCTCACACCAGGCCCTGGCGCTTGCCCCCTGTCCGCGCAAATGAGGACGTTCACCACAGTGCGGCCGGGAATTATGCGCCCTCGCATGCGTTAACATAGGCGGTACCCAAGAACCGAGCCGGTCGTCTGATGACGACTTTCCCTGTGCCGTGGTCACCAGCCCACTCACCGGCGGTTCCGGGTCCGCGTGACACGCTCGTCGAGGCCAGCTGCGTCGATCCTTGAGATCCGCAAGTCGGCTCGGCGTTCGAAGCGCCAGGCCCTGCGCCCGGGGCGTTCCTCGCCCGGCTGCGGGACTGTGCGGCATGCTGCTGTGGCCACCGTGCCCCGGCAGTCCAGAGGAGGAGTCTGTGGCTCGACCAGGCCAGCGCCAGACGGGCGCTCGCCGTACCGCCCAGCGGAAGCAGCGACGCGTCCACCACCGCGGCGACCTTGTTCTCGGTGCTCGCCCGAACTGCCCGTGAGGTCGAGGCGGCTGCCCGGCGCGGCCACGTGACGCCTGCCGTGCGTACGAAGTTCCAGGCCGTCGCCCTGCTGCTGCGGGACGAACGCGCCCGGGTCAGGGCGGCGGCCGGAAGCGACAGTCATCGGGCCGAGCAGCTCAGGCGCCTGGACGGCATCGCGACCATCCTGGCGACGACCGCCGTCCGGGACGCTCAGCTACTGGCGTTGCTCGCCGAGGACTCCGACGTTTCCGACGCGGCCCGGTCGCTCAAGCGGGAGATGCTGCGGGAGCTCGGCATCGAGCCGGCCCCCGAAGAGATCGCGCCGGCCGAGACCGCTACCGCTTCCGCCGGCTCGGAGCGGCGGGTCGTGCCGCAGTCGGTGGTCTCCCGGCAGTTGGCGAACCCCTTTCTGGCTCCCGACTTCTCCGCCGTTCCGCAGCTCACCTCCCGTCCGCGCCGCCTGGCCAACTGGGAACTGCTCGGCCCGCTGCTGACTTCCTTCGAGCACGCCGGCGGGGGCGCCCCGGCCTGCATGGCGCTCCCGGCGCCGACGGCACGCTTCACCCCGGCGGGCCTGGAGCTGATGCCGCACCAGGGGCAGGTGGTCGCCGCGGCCGCTGCCGGTCACCGGACGTTCCTGCTCGCCGACGAGCCGGGCCTGGGCAAGACGGCCGAGGCGCTGCTCGCCGCGGAAGCAGCGAACGCCTACCCGCTGCTCGTCGTCGTGCCGAGCGTCGTCAAGACCAACTGGGCCCGTGAGGCGGCCCGCTGGACGCCCCACCGCCCGGCCACCGTGGTGCAGGGCGACGGCCAGGCTGTCGACGGCTTCGCTGATATCGTCGTGCTGAACTACGAGGTGCTCGACCGCCACATGGGCTGGCTCGGCGACTTCGACTTCCGCGGCATGGTCGTGGACGAGGCCCACTTCATCAAGAACAAGGCCTCGCAGCGCTCGCAGCGTGTCCTCGCGCTCTCCGACCGCATCCGGTCCCGTGCGGCGCGGCCCCTGCTGATGGCGCTGACCGGCACCCCGCTGATCAACGACATCGACGACTTCCGGGCGATCTGGCAGTTCCTCGGCTGGATCGACGACAGCAAGCCCCTCGACCAGCTGACGGACGCGCTCGAGGACACCGGCCTGACGCCCGCCGACCGCGGTTTCTACGCTGCGGCGCGCCGGTGCGTGATCGACCTCGGCATCGTGCGCCGCCGCAAGCTCGACGTGGCCGCCGACATCCCCGCCCGCCGCATCGCCGACCTCCCCGTCGAACTGGACGGACGGGTCGGACGGTCGATCCGGGCGGCCGAGCAGAACCTCGTCGGCCGGATGGTGGCCCAATACGAGACTGCGCTGGCGAACCGATCCTCCGACGCCGGCGTCGAGGGTATCGACCACAACCTCGTCCGCCGGGTAGCCCGCTCGGAGCTGAAGGACACGAGGACTAAGCAGTCCGGCGAGAACGTGTTCACCATGATGCGGCGCATCGGCCAGGCGAAGGCCGAACTGGCTGCGGACTATGCGACACAGCTGGCCCGCAGCGCTGGCAAGGTCGTCTTCTTCGCCAAGCACATCGACGTCATGGACGCCGCCGAAGAGACTTTCGCCCGGCAGGGCGTGCGCTTCTCGTCGATCCGCGGCGACCAGACGCCCACGGTGCGGCAGGCGAACGTCGACGCCTTCGTGAACGACCCGGACGTCGCGGTCGCGGTGTGCTCGCTGACCGCGGCTGGCGTGGGCTTGAATCTGCAGGTCGCCTCGAACATCGTGCTGGCCGAGCTGTCCTGGACCGACGCAGAGCAGACCCAGGCCATCGACCGCAGCCACCGCATCGGGCAGGCCGAACCGGTCACCGCGTGGCGCATCATCGCCGCGCAGACCATCGACGCCAGGATCGCCGGACTGATCGACGGCAAGGCGGGGCTTGCCGCCCGGGCGCTGGACGGGGCGGACCAGGACGCCTCCTCGCCGGCCGACGTGCAGGTCGAGGCGCTGGTCGCATTGCTGACCGATGCGCTGCGGGCGTCTTTCTGACATGGCGACGCTCCGGGTTCCTGACCGTCAGGATTCCCCAGGCGAGACTGGGTCCGAGTAGTGGTCGAACTACCCATCGGAGCATTCTTATGTCCAAATCCATCGCTGTGTTCGGAGCCGGACCCGGCCTCGGCCAGGCTGTCGCCCGTCACTACGCGCGAGAGGGTTACGCCGTCACCCTGGTGGGTCGCCGCTCGGAGCCACTTGACCGTCTGGCGAAGGAGCTGACCAGTGCCGGGGCAACCGCGCACGTCATCACAGCCGACCTATCCGACACCGGTGCCACGCCCCGGCTGGCCGAGCAGATTCGCGCTAAGGCCGGCAACCTCGACGCCTTTTACTATGCACCCACCCCAGACACCGGGTTCGTTGCCGCAGCCAGCCTGACCCCGCAGTACGCCCAGAACTTCATGCCGCTGATCTTCTACACGATGCTGGCACTCGTGCAGGAGTTCCTGCCGTACATGCTCGAGCAGGGGGACGGCGCCATCCTGACCGCGCAGGGCGGCAGCACCGTCCAGGGCCTGCCGAACATGAGCGGCCCCAGTCCTGCACAAGCCGCCCAGCGCAACTACCTGCAAGCCCTGCACGCCGAGGTAGCCGGGAAAGGCGTCTACGTCGGCATGCTCTACATCGGTGCAGCCATCAAGAACAGTGCCTTCCATGCCGAGATGGAGAAGGCCAAAGCTGCGGGCGACCCGGTTCTGGGAGATGCCTACCGTCGACCCCGAACATCTCGCCGGCCTGCTCTGGACTATGCACTGCGCGAAGGGACAGCGGGAAGCCATCTATCCGTAGTATCGCGTGCCGTGAATCCGCCTTGATTCTCATACACGGCCGGATTCGGCAGTAGGGCCGCGTCTGGGGTCTTCCGAATGCCCTTTTGAGAAGCCGACGGTCTTGCAGACCGCTCTTATGCAGTCCCAGGGGATGAGTGGTGGCGCCGCCTTGAAGCGTTCCATGAGGCGACCGCAATACGCCGAACTGGACGATCTGTACGCGTCAGTACCCCAGGGATCGGGACAGCCGCCATCGCTCTGCGTGATCAGCTTTCGCCTGGAGCGGCGCGCACACTGCCGCCGCTCTGCGTGGTATCGGGCCTGGCGTCGATCCGGCCTGAGGCCCGCGCAGACCCTCCCGGTGTGCGTGGTGGGACGGGCGAGGCGCAGGTACTCAAGCCCGGCCCCGTGCGTTCGCGCTCTGCGTGTTAATGGCTCACCGGGCCGGGAACCACCGGGCCGGCGGGGCCGGTTCAGCTGCCGGTGTCCTGCCGGTGCAGCTCGGTTTCGAGCAGGTCCATGGCCTTGAGGAAGGCCTCCTGTTCGTCGGGGGTGAGCTTGTCAAGCACGCGGGCCAGCGGTTTGGCGGTGCCGTCGAGCCAGTGGCCGATCAGGGTTGCCTGGCCGGGGATGATCTGGACGATCGTGCGCCGCCGGTCGGCCGGGTCGGGGCGCCGCTCGACCAGGCCTGCGCGGTCAAGGTCGGCGAGCACGCCACTGACCGTGGGGAGGGTCAGGCCCAGCCGGGAGGCCAGTTCCCCGACGGTGAGCGGGCCGCCGCGGATCTGCTCGAGTGCGGCGACGTGCCGCGGGCTCAGCGGAGATGGCACGGGCGCGGCGCGGTCCTGCCAGCGCCGCATTCCCCTGGTCACTCGGGGAAACAGCTGCATCAGGCGCAGGCACAGCGCGGAGTGCTCAGAGCTGCCCGCCTGGTCCGCCATGGCCCTGCTTCCGTGGTACGCCGTCCCGCGTTGACTGCCTGCACCCAAATATATACGCTTTCGCTATCAAAACTATTCTGATTCAGGAACGAAAATTTACGGAGGTTGGCATGACACCGCAGGGAGAACCGACCGCCTCAGCGCTGCAGGCGCTGGCCGGGGACGGCACGCTCACCGGGTCCTGGATCCTGGACCCGGCCAGGTCCGAGGTCCGGCTGGAGAGCAGGCACACCTGGGGGCTCCGTCCGCTCCACGGCGTCTTCCGCCAGGTCACCGGCAATGGTACGGTGACCGCGGCCGGCCAGGTCACCGGCACCTTCACCGTCGCTGCCGGGTCGATCGACACGAAGAACAAGATGCGCGACAAGGACCTCCGGTCGGCCAAGCTCTTCGACATCGCCAGCCACCCGGACATCACCTACACCGTCGATGGCATGCAGCCCGCAAGCGGGGGCGTCCGGGTGACCGGCAGCCTGACCGTGCGCGGCCGCACCCGCCCGCTCTCCTTCGACGCGACGGTCTCCGCCGCCGCAGGCGAGATCCGGCTGGACGCCGAGGTCCCGGTCAACCGGGCGGACTTCGGCCTGACATACAGCCCGCTGCGCATGGCGTCGCTGAACAACACCATCACTGTCCACGCCGTGTTCACCCGCCAGTAAGCCCACGGCGCACGCGATGACCTACGCCAGCCGGGGACACATAACGTGATCAACGTTGACCCAAGAAGTGTGAAATACCCGCCGACCTGCACGTTTTGGTGATCGGCCGGTATCTCGATGGCGCGCAGAACCGGTCGATTTGCGCTCGGCTCCGGGCCCGTTCACCGGATGGTGGCTGCGCAGCCGGGGTGGCCGTGCTTCTCGAGGTACCGCTGGTGGTATTCCTCGGCCCGGTAGAACGCGGACGCCGGGGTGATCTGAGTGACGATCTGCCGTCTCAGCGATTGCTGCCCGGCGTCACGTGATGCGATCGCGGCTTCCATCTGGCCAGCGTCATGGCAGAAGATCGCCGAGCGGTACTGGCTGCCGAAGTCGAAGCCCTGGCGGTTGCGGGTAGTCGGATTGTGGATCCGCCAGAACGCCTGGAGCAGCTCCGCGTAGCTGACCTGGGCCGGGTCGAACCACACCTCGACCGCCTCGGCGTGGCCGGTGCGGTGCCGGCAGACCCGTTCATAGGTGGGGTCGGCGACGTGGCCGCCGGTGTAACCTACGGCAGTCTGCAGCACCCCGTGGATCTGGCGGAAGGCCGCCTCCACTCCCCAGAAGCATCCTGCGGCGAATGTGGCGCGCTCGGCTCCGCCCGGTCCGTGTCCCTCGAACGGCGGCGCCGGCGCCGGGCAGGCGTTGCGGTTCCTGAGCTTAATCACGTCATGACCCCCTCGAGCTCCTGTGCCAACACGAAGCAAGCGCCAGGGATTCCTGGCGTTCTCGGCGCTGGCGGGCCCGCACGCTCAGACAGGGCTGATCTGGTGTGCCCGGGCCGCCCGGCGACCCTGTTCGCGCCCGGGCGCATTGCACGTGGTGGTCATTATGAGCACGCGCCGCCGGATCTGCAGGAGGAGTTTCTGTCCCTGCTCCAGGACGCGGTGGCGCGGGATGACGCCAGCCCGGCCGACCTGGCATACCTGATGGACCGGGTGCTGATGCACCGGGGCGAGCCGCAGATCCACGGAACCCAGTATCAGGTCAGGGATGGTGTCCTGGAGCTGTGGCCAGTGCGTGATCCCTCCGGCCTGGACCAGCGGCGGGCTGCGCTGAGCCTGGAACCAGAGGCGGCGAATCGGGCGCGCCTGCTGGCGGCCGAAGGGCTGACCGGCGAGCACCAGGATGACGAACCGACGGCAGGCGGCTGATAAGCCGATTACGGTCCGTAACCAATGCCGCATCGCGCGCGAACGCCGACCCGTTATGTGCTGCTGAGTCGTGTGGATTCCTGTGGCGGGGATCGGCGCGTAACTGGATAATCGGCGCAGCGTGGCGTGCAGTGATCACGCTGGTTTGCGAGGGAGCGATGACCGTTTCTCGGCTTCGTGACATTCCCGGGATCGGGGTGGACAAGGTTGGCGATGCCGCCGATGCCGCTGCTGATCCGCGGTTTTTGCGGCTGGAGAACCTGGACACCGACCTGCGGCCCCCGCAGGTGGCACTGGAGGCCACGCACGCCGCCATCGATCGTGATGACGCGAACAGTTACCTGCCGTTTCAGGGTCATCTGGCGCTGCGTGAGGCCGCCTGCGCGCACGTGGCCGCTATCACCGGCCGCGGCTATGACCCCGGTACCCAGTGCGTCAGCGTCGCCGGGGGACTGAACGGGATCCTGAACGTGCTGCTGGCCACCGTGGAACCCGGCCAGGAGGTGGTGATCTGCAACCCGGTCTATGCCGGGCTGGTCAACCGGATCCGCCTCGCGGGCGGTGTGCCCCGGTTCGTGTCCTGCACCCCCGGCCCGGACGGATGGGCCACCGACCCGCGCGAGCTCGCGGCGGCCATCGGGCCGCGCACCGCCGCGGTGCTGCTGATGAGTCCGGTCATGCCCACCGGCGCGGTCTTGGGCGGCGAGCATTTCGATGCGATCGCCGGCCCGGTCAGCCGGCATCGCGCCTGGGTCATCTGGGACGCGGCGATGGAACGGATCCGCTTCGACGGCCAGCCGTCCTTCCATCCCGGCGCCCACCCCGGCCTGGCTGACCGGACGATCACCGTCGGGTCGGCGTCCAAGGAACTGCGGATGATCGGCTGGCGGGTCGGCTGGGTGGCCGGGCCGGAAGAAATCATGGCCGACATCGGGCTGGCCGGCCTCACCAACGTGGTCTGCCAGGTCGGCATCGCCCAGCAAGCCGTCGCCGCCGCCCTGAACCACGCTGAATCTGGCGCCGATGTCGCAGCAGCCACCAGGGTCTGGCAGCAGCGCAGCACCGTGGTCCTGGACCAGCTCGCCGGGTATCCGTGCGTCCGCCCGCACGGCGGCTGGTCGCTGCTCATCGACACCCGCAGCATGGGCCTCACTCCCGGGGAAGCATCCCGGCGGCTGTTCACCCGCGCCCAGGTCGCCGCCACCCCGATGGATGGCTGGGGGCCTAGCGGCCGCCGGTACCTGCGCCTGGTCTTCGCCAACGAACCCGCCGAACGGCTCACCGACCTGCGCGCCCGCTTCGACACCGCATTGAGCTGACAACCCCGCAGCACCAGGGCCATCCCCATGCTGCCGGGCACTGTCACGCTCAGCTACATCGCAGGCACCCGAGACGCGCGCAAGGCCGCCGAGCTGCGCGGGCACCTGTGCTCGCGCTGTCTCGCTGTAGCTGCGCAAAGTCTCGATCGTCGTCTCCCTCCTGCGGACTCAGGATCGTGGCGGAAGCCGAGGAGGTCTTTGCCGCGCAGCCACGGTCAGATCGGGGAGACCCTGAAGATGGGCCAGCCGATCTCGGTCCGCCATGAGTCATGGTCCGCGGTGTCACGGGGCCCGACGAGATAGGCCTCGCGGACCGGCCCGGCGACGGCTAGCGCGTGGTCGGTGACGTAGGCGCCGAGCTGGCCGTAGGAGATGTCGAGGTCGCTGTGGGCACCGCGGTGTACGGTGACGGCCAGCTCGGCCGCGGGCAGGGTGACCGGTCGCACCCGGCCGGCAGTGGGAGGGCTGGCGACGGGGTGGTAGACGATCATGGCGCCTCGGTCCTCGGTGAATAGCTCGTTGCCGTACATGCCGCCGGGCGGGCCGGTCATCTGCCGGCCGGCGAGCGCGGCGCCGAGCTCGGCGATTGCCTGGTTGTACCAGCGCGCCAGGTCGCGCCGGTCGACTGTGCCAGTGATCGCGGCCACGGTCCTCGCCGGCTCGGCCCGCAGTTCCACGGCCAGCTGCTGCGGCGGTTGCAGAAGACGGCGCAGCGAGGTGACTGCCGCCGTTGTCCGCTGCAGTTCGGACTCCAGCCGGCCAAGGTGGGCTGCGACCAGGGCGGCGCGCGAGTCCGGGTCCGGACTGGCCAGCATCTCGCCGACCTCGCGCAATGGCATGCCGAGCTCGCGCAGGCGGTGGATGATCTGCGCGGCCGGTATCTGCTCGGCGGTGTAGTACCGGTAGCCGCTGCCGGGGTCGACGGTCGCGGGTGCGAGCAGCCCTCCCTCGTGGTACCGCCGCAACGTCCGGACGCTCAGCTGGGTCAGCTGCGCGAATTCGCCGATTGTCAGGCCTGCTCGCATGACCTCACAGTGCACCCTCTCCCCGGGAGAGACTCAACCGGGGCGGCCCGCCTGTCTTGACCCTCTCCCTGCGGGAGACCGCAGGCTGGCGCTATGACCGATTCGAATCTCACAGCAGCCCTGCCCGCCCCGGTAGCGGAGTACGTCCGCGCGTGCAACGCATTCGAGACCGACGCCCTGTCCGCCGTGTTCGCCGGGGACGCCCTGGTGAACGATGCCCGCCGGGAGTTCCGCGGCCGGCCGGCGATCCGCCGCTGGATCGAGCGCGAGATCGTCGGCGACAAAGTCACCATGGACGTCCGCGACGTGCGGCACCAGCACGGCATCACCGTCGTGGACGCTGTCATGGATGGCGAGTATGACAAGACCAGCCTGCCCGCTGAACTCGTCCTGACCCACTACTTCAACGTCGCCGGCGGCTACGTCACGCTGCTGGTCATTACGCACAACAACCCGGCGCCCTCGTGGGCGTAGCCGCCACGCGACCGTGCCGTCCTGCCCATCCACGACCCTGGAGCCGATCATGAACCTGCCCGGGAACGCCAGTGATGACAAAGAGCTTGCAGGTCGGCGGGTGCTGGTCACCGGCGCAACCAGGGGAATGGGCCGAGCTATCGCCGGCCGGCTCGCCAGCGCCGGCGCCAGCGTGGTGGCCACCGCCCGCAGCAACCCCGCTGATACACCCGCCCGGCTGTTCGTACCCGCCGACGTGAGTACGCCGGAGGGAGCCGCGACCATCGCGGGCTACACGCTGGACCAGCTCGGCGGGATCGACATCGTGGTGCACGCCGCCGGCGCGTCGCTGTCCCGCAGCGGCGGCGCGCTCGCGCTAGACGACGACACCTGGCAGCGTAACCTCGACATCAACCTGCTCTCCGCGGTGCGCCTGGACCGCGCGCTGCTGCCGGCCATGCTGACCCAGCGCAGCGGAGTGATCATCCACGTGTCGTCGGCGCAATGGCGCCGGCCAGACGGCACCGCGCCCGCCTACGCTGCGGCCAAGGCGGCACTGACCAACTACAGCAAGGGCCTGGCCCGCGAGATGGCCCCGCATGGCATCCGGGTCCTCACCGTGACCCCTGGATTCATCGAGACCAGTGCGGCGCAGGCCCGGATCGAGCAGATGGCCGCCGAGAACGGCACCGACCTCGCCGCGGCCCGGCAGCAGCTCATTACCGGGATAGGCGGCATACCGCTAGGACGGCCAGGACGCCCGGAGGAAGTCGCTGAGCTGGTCGCCTTCCTCGCCTCCGACCGCGCCTCCTACGTCACCGCCAGCGAGTACGTGGCAGACGGCGGCAACATCCCCTCTATCTGAGTAGCGAGTCCCGCGCAAGCGTTGCAACTGGACCTGGTCCAGGCGGCCAGGCCTGGCAAGCTTGACCGGGTGCCTGGGTGGATGGCAGATGCCTCCGTAGCTCGGCCGCCGGCCCCATAGTGGAGGTGTGATCGTCGTAGCCATCGTGGTCGCACTGCTTGCTGTCGTGCTCATCACCGACCGGGTCGCGGTGATCTGCGCTCAGGACCGCCTGGCCAGGCAGATCCAGGACCGGGGGTTCTCCGGTAAGCCGCACGTGACCATCGCGGGCTTCCCGTTCCTGACCCAGGCGGCGGCCAGGCGCCTGAACAAGGTCGTGATCAGGGCAGCCGGTAAGAAACTGGGACCGCTGGAGATCAGGCACCTCGACCTCACCCTGCACGGAATGCGGGGCCGTGGCCACGGCAGGACTGCCTCCCAGCTTGCTGGCACCGCCCTGGTCAGCTTCGCAGGGCTCGCCGGGATGACCGGGATGCCAGCGCTCAACCTGGCCGCCGACGGCCCTGACCGGGTGAAGATCACCGTCGGCCTGGGCCGGATCACCGGGACCGCCACCGCCCGGGTGACCCGGGCTGGCCCCGGCGGCATCCGCATCGCGGTGATCTCCGCTGGCGGCATCCCGATAGCACTCCTCGGCTCGATGCGTGACACCATCGTGCCGCTGCCTGCACTGCCGCTGGGCATGACGATCAAGGACGTCAGCGTCACCTGCCAGGGTGTGCTGGTGCACATCGCCGGCCAGAACGTGAGTTTCGGCAACTGACGCGGCTGCACGCGCCCGGTGGTGACTGTCTGCCTGCATCTGCGTATCCAGAGGAGGTTCGCGGCAACCGAAACGCGTTGCCTCCTCCAGTGCCGGCGTGCCAGGGTGAACGCCGTGACTGAAAGCAAAGACCGCGAGACCGTCCCGGAACGGTGGAATGCCGCCGGGCCCGGCTCAGACATGTGGATGGACGCAGCGCAGGACCCGAGGTTCGCTGCTGGCACGGAACTGGAGGGTGAGCGGGCGACGCTGCTTGACTACCTGCGCGCCTACCGGCTGACGATGGAGATGAAATGCGCCGGCCTCGACCCGGCCCAGCTCGCTCGCCGGTCAGTGCCGCCCTCTGCCATGTCCCTGCTCGGCCTCATCCGCCACATGGCTGACGTCGAACGCAACTGGTTCCGCCGGGTGATGGCGCAGGCCGACGCACCGCCGCTGTACTGGTCCGAGGACCTAGCGGATGCTGACTGGGCCGGCGCGGTCGCCGACCCAGCGGTCGTAAACGATGCCTGGCATGCCTGGCGCGACGAGGTCGCCTTCGCGGAGAAGTTCGTCGCCGGCTCCCCCGACCTCGGCACCCGCGGGACTATGCGAGACGGAGACACCATCGCGCTGCGCGAAGTGCTTGTCCACATGATCGAGGAGTACGCCCGCCACTGCGGCCACGCCGACCTGCTGCGGGAACGGATCGACGGACGCGTCGGCCAGTGACAGCGGAAAACCGGCGAGATTGCTGCTGCCAGACCACAAAAGGACGATCGGCGCGCAACACGCTATGAGCCACGCATACCGATTCCCGCACGCCACAGCGCCATCCCAACCCCCGTCACTTTCTGTAGTCGGCGCTGCTCCCTGCTTGACAGACATGCGATATCCGCCTCGTTCTGTTGTCGGCTCTGCTATGTGAGGGTGCGGGGATAGCTGCACCCTTACAGGACGAGCACGAGCAGCGCACGGGAACCGCTATCGACGGCGATCTTGGTTGTTGCGCTGTCGCCAGTGTCGGTGCGGATCTGGGTGTTCCGCGCGCTGTCAAGGCATCGCGGCCTCCCAGTAATGGATTGCGCTGACCTGGTACACGCACGCTGGATGCCGTGGCGGGTGGCACGGGCATGGGACCGGGTGGCGTCCTTCTCATCCAGCACTGACCGCCTCAACTACCACCTGGGCCAGCTGGAGCAGGCCGGGCTGATCGAGGTAGCCGGCTACCGGCGGCTGGCCCGCGGCAAGGTCGAGCGGGTTTACGCGCCCGCGGAGACCGAGCCACCCGGCGACGACGCCGACCCGGAGGAAACGCCGCGTTCCTCGGATCGATGCTGCAGGCCACCGCGCTGGACATCACCGCGGCATACCAGGCCAGGCGGGCGGGCCGCCGCCGGGAGGTCGACCTGCACCGCAGCGCGCTCCGGCTCACCGATCAGGCACTGGCCGAGCTGCGCGGCCATCTCGAGCAGCTCGCCGCCCGGTCCGCCGATCCCGGCACCGGCGGAACCCGGACCCGGGTGGTCCTGGCGCTCGTCGACCTGCAAGACCGCCCCGATGCCGACCCCCCGCCAGGGAGCCCAGCATGAACGAGGTCACCGCACAGCACGCCGGCCTGGCCGTCCGCGCCTCCGACGCCGAACGAGAGCAGACCACCGCGCTGCTGCAGCGTAGCCTCGCCGACGGCCGGCTGACCCCGGATCGGCAGGGAGAGAATTTCGGTAGCGGCTGGGTTCGACCGTAGCCGCAATGGACTGTGACTTGGCGTGACCGGAGGCGGGGCTTGCGGCGGGTTTTCGGTTGTGCCGAGCGCGTACGGCTCGCCGGGGTCGCGCTGGCGGTTACCAGTGATCGACGTGCAGCACGTCCGCCAGGGGCCGGCGTGCGGCGGGGCGGAAGGTATCGCCGGTGTAGTAGGCGGTGGGGATCAGCGCGCCCTGGCGGATGTCGCCGGGGAGGCCGAGCAGCGCGGCGATCTCGGTCTCGTATTGCAGGTGCAGCGTGGTCCAGGCGGTCCCCAGTCCCCGGGCCCGGCAGGCCAGCATGTAGCTCCACGCGGCGGGCAGCAGCGATCCCCACAGCCCGGCCTGCGTTTCTCCGGCCGGCCAGGCGGGCCGCACCGTGATGCACGGGATCACCAGGACCGGTACCTGGCCCATATGCCGGGCCAGGTACGCGCTGCTGCTGCTCACCCGGGCCATGACCCCGCTGCCGGCGCCCCGGCCCGGGTCGGCGGCAGCGGCGCGGGCCAGGTAGGGCTCGGCGGAGCGCCGGTAGAAGTCCCCGATCTGCGCGCGTACCTGCGGATCGGACACCACGATCCAGTGCCAGCCCTCGCGCATGCCGCCGTTTGGCGCCTGCAGCGCGATCTCCAGGCACTCCTTAACCAGGTCCAGCGGCACGGGGCGGGTCAGGTCCAGGCGCTTGCGCACGGACCGGGTGGTGGTCAGCAGCTCATCTGTCGTCAGCGGCACACCAGGCATGATCGCACACCAGGGCCAGGACAGGCTCACGCCGGAAAGCCGCCAGCCCGGCAGGCCCTGGCTTGCGTGGGTGCCGCGCGGGAATGGACGTCCGGCACGGCTTGGTTTGGCTCAGCGGGCCGCGGATGGGTGAGGCTGGCTTGCCGGACCGGGCTCTGGCCGGGTCTTGCCCTGGGCCGGCGGCCGTGCCGGGAGTACGGCAGGTGTGGCCTCGACTGCGCGGGTGGACCGCCCCGGTCAGGCATGCGACTGATCTGGCGAGCTTGCCGACCGTAACGGCGGCTGGTATCCCGTCCACGCCGCGCACCTGCCCGCCGCGTGAGCCTGCCTACGGCCGCGGTCACCCACCTGAGCCACCGCCGTTGCCGGGTGGCGGCGGCGTCGCGGGCAGGCTCACGCAGCTCGGCGCGGGCGGTGAGGTCAGCTGCCCGGCTGCGAGCGATGTGGTCGTCCTGCCGGTCGTGGTGGTCTCCACGACGATGACGAGGATGTCATCGGCCGGGATACCCTGCGCGCTCACGGTGACAGAGCCACCCTTTGACACGTCCGTCTGTGTGCTGATGCTGCCGCGGGCCACCGGTACGGCGGGCGCCGGCAGCGAGCGGATGCTCGGACAGCCGACCTGGACCGGCACGACGACCACGTTGTCGCCGAGTTGATGCAGCTTCGCGTTGGCTCCGGCTATCCCGGACTTCTGGTAGACGTCGAGCGTGACCGTTCCGTTGGGGTTCTTGGTTACCGCGTAGGCCGGGCTGCCACCGCTGGCCACCAGGCCGGCGGCGGTGCCCGCGACGGCCAGGCAGCCCGCGCCGGCCACCATCAAGGTCCGGCGCGCTGCCACGTGCCGCTTTGGTGCCGGCGGCCTGGTGTGCGCGAGCGTCGATCCGTGCTCTCGCATCAGATCGGCGTATAGCTGGTCTGCGAACTTAGTCATTGCTGGCACCCCTGGTGTGTTTCGTGGTTATGGCTTGCTTGCGTAGGGCTTGGCTGTGCACTGCTTCCTTTCGCAGGTGGGCGCGGGTCCGCATCAGCCGCATCCGCACCGTGCCCGGTGTGAGCCCGAGTGCGGCCGCCGCCTCCTTCGGCCGGAGTCCCGCGATGTCCACCAGTTCGATCACCGCGCGGTCGCGTTCCGGCAGCGCGGCCAGCGCGGTGATCAGGTCGTGCCCGGCTCGTTCGGCATCGATCCGCTCGAGGAGTTCCTCGACCTGGTCCTGGTCCAGGTCGCGGCGGCCGACCAGCCGCCGCAGCTTGTGCTGCTGCTGGCTGTTCGCCTCGCAGTAGGAGGCGTAGACGCTCCGGGCGATCCCGAACACCCAGGCCCGTGCGGTGCCCTTGCGCGGATCGAAGGACCCGAAGTAAGTGATCACCGCGACGAAGGTGTCCGCGGTGAGGTCGGCGACCAGCTGCGGGTCGGCGGTACGCCGGGCGAAGTACGCCGTCACCACGTCCACGTTCGCCCGGTAGAGCCGCTCGAACTTGGTGGTCACGCCAGCGTCCGCCGGCGGCTCCCTGGTCCCGTTCGCCGGGGATGTGGCTGCTGTTGTCCTGTTGGTCACGTCTCTAGTAGCCGATCAGCTGCCGCAGCGTCACGCGATGCCCGCCGGTCCGGGGTTCACCGCGATGGCACCGGGTTCCGGTCATCAGCAATCCGTCTATAAGGCACCTTGCGTGAAGCTTCCGTGGTCCGCGTGATTATCATGTCCGGCTGGTGCCGGCTATATCCGGGCCCTGGCCGCCTGGCGGCGCTGCGGGCCGAGCGGCATAACTGTCAGGGCCGGGCCGGCCGGACACTGGCCGACCCGGGAGAACCTGGCGATGGCGGTACCGGTGAGCGTGACCTCCGCGATGTGATCGCGGCGGCCCACCGTGGCCGGGCAGTCCCGCTCGCGCACCCGCATCTGCATGCCGGTGATCACCACGCCCTCGCCGCCGAGCCGTCTGACGTCTTGTTCCAGCCGGCGCCTGGCGTCGTGCCGCGACTGGTTCACCAGCTCGGTCCAGCCGGCCACCTCGACGTTGCCGGACCACCAGCGCGCCTGGCCGGCCAGCCCGCGGTCATCGTGCCGCGACCCGATCGAGATGCCGAGCGCAAGGCCGGCCGGCACCCACCCCGCTGTAATCAGCTTGGCGAAATCCTGCCCGGAGACATCGCAGGTGAAAAGCGCCCGCTGCCCGTGCGCGGCACCCGGCACGCGAACCGCGGTGCCGGCGGCCGTGAAATCTAGCCCGCTGAGAGGGAGCGCCCCCCGGGACAGCCGGACGCCTACCACCCCGTGCCCGCCCAGCGCGGCGCACTCGGCGGTCATCCGGTCGATGGCCGTCTGCCGGGCCTGGTACATGGCCTCCACCAGCGGCCCGAACGACCCCGCATCGCGCCGCCCTGATACCTGGGTGGCCGGCCCCGCAGGCCTCCGGTCGCCGGATGATCTCCACGCCCCGGGACAGCTATACCCGCTGGCGTAACCGGCGGCATAGACGGCCGCGCCGAACACCTGCCCGACGGGCTCAAAGCCCACGCCACGGACGGCGGTGAACTCCTGACAGGTCAGCGCCGACTCCCACGTGCCGCTGGGCCGGGTGCCCGCAGCCCGGGCCACGGCACCGGCGGGCAGTTCCCCGCTCACGCTCCCAGCCTAGGCGCGCTCCCTCCCCGCTACCGGACCGGGCTTTCCGGCAGCGGCCGATCCGGCATCAGGCCAGTCCCGGCATCGGACTCACCACGTTCCGAGAAAGCCATCAGAACGTGACGCACACACCGGATCCGCCTCGATGTTCGGCTGCCTCCGGCGCTCGCGGTTCTCAGTATAACGATTATGCTAACCGTTATGATTAGCGTTTGGATCGGCTGGTGAGCGTCCGGCATGCCCTGCTGGCCCTGCTCAGCGAGGGGCCGAAGTACGGCCTGCGCCTGCAGCAGGAGTTCGAGGAGCGGACCGGCGAGGTGTGGCCGCTGAATGTGGGGCAGGTGTACATCACCCTGCAACGCCTTGAGCGCGACGGGCTGGTGGAGTCCGACGGGCGCGAGGCGGGGCCGCAGAAGAGGTTTACGATCACCCCGGCCGGGGGTGCCGAGCTGGACGGCTGGCTTCGCACCCCGGCCGACGACATCCCTCCGCCGCGGGATGAGCTCGTCATTAAGGTCCTGATCAGCCTGCGGGTGCCCGGGGTTGATGTGCACGACATCGTGCAGGTCCACCGGCGGCACATGATCGAGCTGATGCAGCGGTACTGGCGACTGAAGGCGGAGGCCGCAGAGGACGATATCGGGCTGGCGCTCGTCGCCGACGCCGAGATGTTCCGCCTGGATGGGATCGTCCGGTGGCTGGATGCGGCCGACGCCCGGCTGAAGCTGCATCCAGCACCCGATCCGGCCGACCGGCCTACGACGGCTGCGGTGCCGGTGCCGCCGGTGCGAAGGACAGGAAGGAAGGTGCCGCGATGACAGCGGTGCTGGAGCTGCGGGAGGTGTCGAAAGTCTACGGGACGGGGGCTGCCGAGGTGGATGCGCTGCGGGGGGTCAGCCTGTCGGTCGATGCTGGTGAGCTGGTGGCCGTCATGGGGCCGAGCGGGTCTGGCAAGAGCACGCTGCTGACCATCGCGGGCAGCCTGGAGGAGCCGACCGGCGGCCAGGTGCTGGTAGCCGGGAACGATCTGTCGGGTTTCTCGGCCAACGACCAGGCGAAACTGCGCCGCCGCCTGATCGGTTATGTCTTTCAGGATTTCAACCTGCTCGCCGGGCTGACCGCGGTCGAGAATGTCACGCTGCCGCTGGAACTGGACGGTGTCGGGATCAAGGCCGCGCGCCCGGCGGGGATGAAGGCCCTCGAGGAGCTGGGTGTTGCTGACCGGGCTGACCGTTTCCCCGATGAGCTGTCCGGCGGGGAACGGCAGCGCGTGGCGATCGCGCGCGCGGTGGTGGGTGACCGCCAGATCCTGCTCGCCGACGAGCCGACAGGCGCCCTGGACTCGGTGAATGGCGAGGCAGTCATGCGACTGCTGCTCGCCGCCTGCCAGCGCGGGGTGGCCGGGATGGTCGTGACGCATGACGCGCAGTTCGCGTCGTGCGCTGACCGAGTGGTGTTCCTGCGCGACGGGCGCATCATCGATCAGACCCGGCCGCCGTCAGGCCCGGAATCGCTGCTCACTCAAGGCCCGCAGCGATGACCGCCACGCTGCGTGACCGGCCGCCCCTGGCCGGCCCCGCAGGCGGCGGCGTCCCGGCCCGGCGGGCCGTGGCCCGGTGGGCGTGGCGGCTGTTCCGCCGCGAGTGGCGGCAGCAGCTCCTGGTCCTCGCGCTGCTGACCCTCACGGTCGCGGCGGCTGCCTTTAGCGTGTCCGCTGCCTACAACGTGGCGTCCCTGCCCGGCCCGCAGTTCGGCTCCGCCAGCTACCTGCTGCAGTTCGGCGGAACCAGTCCGAAGACCCTGGCGGCGGACATCGCGGCGGCCAGGAAGGCATTCGGGACCATCCAGGTGATCGGCCGCCGGTTCCTGCCGATCCCGGGCTCGGCCCAGACCGTCGAGTTCCGGGCACAGAATCCCCATGGCCCCTACAGCGGCCCGATGATCGCCCTGAACCAGGGCCGCTACCCCGCAGGCGCCGGGCAGGCCGCCGTCACCGGCCAGCTAGCGCAGACCCTCCAGCTACGCATCGGCTCGCCGCTATCCCTCGGCGGCCATCACCAGACGATAACCGGCATCGTCGAGAATCCCAGCGACCTGAAGGACCAGTTCGTCCTCGTCACGCCCTCGGGCGCAGGCCCGCCGCAGTCGGTGACGGTGCTGCTGAACGCCAGCCCGGCTAGTTTCGGCGCCTTTCGCGACCGATTCCGCGGGCCGCTGGATTGGCAGGCGCGAGGTACCAGCACCCAGGCGGCTGTCGCCGGCGGCGCGCTCGGTGCCGTCACGGTCCTGCTGCTCCTGGTCTCCCTGGTAGCAGCCGCGGGCTTCGCCGTGATCGCCGCGCGCCGCCAGCGCCAGCTCGGCATGCTCGCCGCGATCGGGGCGACCCGCAGGCAGCTTCGGATGGTCATGGTCACGGGGGGAGCCGTCGCGGGCGTCATCGCCGCCGCTGCCGGGACCGTCACTGGCCTGGCGGCGTGGATTGCCGCCGCCCCGGCCCTGGATGCGTTCGCCGGGCATCGGATCGACCGGCTCGCGATCCCGTGGGACCTGGTCGCGCTCGGCATGCTGCTCGCCATCGTGACGGCGACCGCTGCGGCGTGGTGGCCAGCGAGGGCCGCCGCCCGGCTGCCGGTCACGCTCGCCCTATCGGCCCGGCCGCCGCGGCCCAGGCCCGCGCGCCGCCCGGCCCTGCTGGCCGCCCTGATGATCGCGGCGGGCGTCGCCTGCCTGGCCCTGGCCAACCAGACCCGGCCGCCGCTGATCATCGCCGGCGCGCTGGCGATGACCCTGGGAATCCTGCTGATCAGCCCGCTGGCCATCCAGGCCCTCGCCGCGCTGGGCAGGCGCGCGCCGGTCGCGGGGCGGCTGGCGCTGCGGGACCTCGCCCGTCACCAGGCCCGCTCAGGGGCGGCCCTGGCCGCGATCAGCCTCGCCCTGGGGATCACCGCGGCGATCATCATCAGCTCGGCCGCCGACAAGACCGCCGCCGCTGCGGGCAACCTGCCGGACACCCAGATCCTGGTCTGGATCGGCCAGCCCGGTGGCGGAAATGGCCCGAATGGTCCGGTCTTCCCCCTCCGGACGCCCGCCCAGCTCGGCGTCCTGGCCGCCGCCGTTCATCAGATCGCCGGACCGCTGCATCACCCCGAGGTGATCGCCCTTGACATGCCCGTCAACCCGGCCGACAAGCCGCAGCCCGGCGGGCAGGGCAGCCAGGCGGAACAGCCGGTCGCCGCCCTGGGGGCCCCGCAGAACCCGGCCGCCAGCGGCCGGGGAGGGACCTACAGCACGCTCCCGCTATATGTCGCCACCCCAGCGGTACTCCGCTACCTCGGGATCAGCCCCGCCGCGATCACCCCGGCCACCGAATTCCTCACCGTCCACCCGGGGCCGCTCGTGGTCACCACACCCTCCACCTTTGCCACCGTCACCCACGTGCAGCGGATCCAGGCCCCCTCCTACGCCTCCCAGCCCACCTCGCTGATCACCCTGGGCGGCCTGCACCGACGGCACTGGACGCAGATACAGTCGGGCTGGCTCATCCAGTCCGGCAAGCCCCTCACAGCCGCGCAGCTCGCCGCCGCGCGGGACGTGGCCGCGACAGCGGGCCTGGTCACCGAGGCCAGGAACAGCCAGGCCCCACTCGCCACGATCAGCGCCGCAGCGACGGCCGCCGGGGCACTGCTCGCCCTCGGCGTCCTGGCCATGACCGTCGCGCTGATCCGGACCGAGGCCGCCGGCGACCTGCGCATCCTCACCGCCGCCGGAGCCACCAGCACGACCCGGCGCGCCCTCACCGCCGCCACCGCAGGCGGCCTGGCCCTGCTCGGCGCGCTGCTCGGAACCGCCGGCGCCTACCTCGCGCTGGCCGCCGGACACCTTAGCGACCTCGCCACCCTGAACCGCGTGCCACTGCTGTACCTCACCATCACTATCCTCGGCGTTCCCGTCGCCGCTGCCCTCACCGGCTGGATCCTCGCCGGGCGCAAGCCACCATCCATCACCCGCCGGGTGCTCGAGTGACGCCAGCCCTCTGAGCAACGATCACAGAACGCGGCCAGACGATGCCGATCATCCGCAGCCGCCGGCAGACTGCGCACCACCACGGCTGATCCGGGCTCACCCCGCCCGAGGACCCAGGCACGGCCAAGCCTGCAGCCGGCTGGCCACCGTCCGCACGGCGATGAGCGAACGCGATGAGCCGTTCGGTGCGGCGACTCGCTTTGGATCGTTCGCCTGGCGAGCTACAGCGAATGGATGTTCTGCGCGCAGTTATGGATGGGTCGGCGCTTTCAGCCAGTTCCGCGAAAAGTATCCGCGGGCTGTGATCGGCCGTGGCCCGCGAGCCAGGCATCGCGACGTGGAAGCAGCCCGCAACCGTCACGCCGGATCGGACCTGACCATCCGCACTAGCGCGCGCAGTCCGGCAAGCAACTCCTGGTGATCGCTGATCCCGTCCAGGGTCGCCTCGATCCTGCGCACCATCTGACTGATCCGGCGCTCGAGGTCTTCATCACGGGAACGGGCCGCTGCCCGGTCGGCCGCCTGCATATCCTGCAGCCGGTTCAGGTCCTCGGCTAGGACCTGCCGCGCATGCGAGATTCCGTCGGTGAGCGCGGCCTCGGTCCGGCGAAGATCCTCGTTCGCGTTCCGCAGGTGAAGGCGCAGCTCGTCGGCGGCCTGCTCCGTCATCTCGGCCCTGTGCAGCAGCGTCGCCACGTCATCGCGCGGATGCGTACTCTCGCGGGTCAGCACCTTGATCCGCTCACGCAGGTGGCCGAAGTATGCCGCAGCCGGCCGGAAGGCGGTCGAGAGCAGGGAGATGCCTGCGATGTAGTAGCCGGCCTTGTTTCCCGACCACAATGCGACCGCCGCAGCTGCCAGGGCCGTGCCGAGGTGCGCGCTGAGCGCGAACCGCAGCATCTGCCGGGAGATCCGCGCGGCCTCCTGATCGTAGCCGGGCCGGACGGCGATGCCGCGCTCGCGCGACACGGCTATCTCCTGTGTCGTTCGCCGGGCCGCGAAATACAGGTTCCAGGGCACGGTGGTCAGTACGACCAGCCACGACAGCGCGATGATCACCGCACCCGCGGTCAGCAGCGTCGTCAGCGGCACTCTCACGATGCGGCCGAGCCAGACGATCAGCAAGGCCGCCACGGCGCCCGTCACGACGAGGAACCACCCGATGACCGGCCGGTTCGAGTTTCCGCTCATGCCACCCATCGTGTCCGCCCACGCCGCGGCCCCGCATCGGCTGAAGTACTCAAACAGCCTGGGTACGCATACGCAGGCTGGCGATCAACGCGATGATCCTCAGCACTGAGCACCGAACCAGGTAATCTGCGCCGGACACATGAGGCGACCCATGACCGATCACGACGCGAAGAATCGGCAGGGAGGATGCACACGCTCCTGAGCATCCGACACACTCCGTTAGGAGTCCTGCCTATGGCTGCCGCGCGTCGACCGCCGTTTGGTATGGATGTTTGTCTCGGTGAGGATCGCCAAGTTAGTCATTCAGATCCGGTTTTCCTGGTTTTAGTTCCGCGTCGCCGACGGTCCCTGTCAAGGGGAGCACAGCCCTTCCAGCATCGCCCATTAGCCCGCTCACAGGCCAGGAGCCACCCAGGTCACGACCGAAGGCCGGCACCGCACCGACGGCAGAACAGACGATCTACATGACCCCACGAGCGGATCCAACCCACCCCTCGGGCTGTCCAGATTCGGCAGGGATATGCGTTGGGTCGAACATCCGACCTGGTGGCACAGTCGATGGCTGGCGCGGGGTACAGCTGCGTGGCGGCCATCTGGCTTTATCTAGCGATAATCACGTGCTGGCGGCGGATCCGATTCTTCCTGCAGCGCGGCTATCCTGCTGGGATGAGATGGCCAGTTACTTGGCCATGCAGCCTCCATCGGCTACCAGGGTCTGGCCTGTCATGTAGTCGGACGCGGCTGAGGCGAGGAACAGCGCCGGCCCTTTGATCTCGGCGGCCTCCGCGATCCGGCCCATCGGGATGAAGGCAGTGATCGCTGCACGGACCTGCGGGTCGTCGATCGCGCCACGGCTGAGGTTGGTCTGGTAGAAGCCAGGGCATAGCGCGTTGACCTGGATTCCCTGCCTGGCGTATTCCAGCCCGAGCTCACGGGTCAGGTTGACCACCGCGCCCTTGGCCGCGTTGTACGCCGGCGCCGGGAACAGGCTGGACGAACCGGCCAGGCCCCACATCGACGCGATATTGATGATCTTGCCGGACTGCTGCCGGATCATGACCTTGAGCGCTTCGCGTGCGCAGAAGAAGACGCCGTCGAGGTCCACGGCCAGCACGGCACGCCAGTCGGCGGTCGGGTACTCGTGTAGTAGCAGGGCCTGGGGGTCGGCAATGCCGGCGTTGCTGAACAGGATGTCCAGCCTACCCAGTTCCTCCACGGTGCGGGTCACCATCGTTTCAACCTGCGCCTCTACGGTGACGTCACAGCCGATCGCCGTACCGCGGCGGCCCAGGCTCCGAACGACCGCTGCCGTCGCCCCGGCCGACTCCTTATCGATGTCCGCGCAGGCGACGTCCGCGCCCGCTTCTGCCATCACCTCGCTATCTCCCGCACGCCTACCTCTCTGCGTACTCGCCGCCGCGCAGTCGCGGAAGAGTGAAATTCCGGCCTTGACGAGAACCACAACCACGGTCATCCACCGCACCACGCCAACCACAAACCGGCCAGGCGCGGGTGATGCAAGCAGGCCAGGAAGAGCCTTCTGCTGACCCCCGGGCACGCGCCCGCGCGACCGGCGAACGCCGCCATCAGTGCACCTCACAGCGTTGGCTCACGTAATGTGATCCTTCTCAACGAAAGCCAGGCGCGCATTGCCGCCGCTCGTCGAAAGTTATGCCTTGACTCACAGGCGCAGCGTTGCCGATTGACGCATCTCGTCGTCGGGACCTCTACCGGCGCAAGCAGCGTGCTAAGCCGTCCGGGGCCGATAGGCGCATGCTCGAGTCCCGGCCGCGAGCCCGGATGAGAGCCATACGCACTGCTGGTCCTCAGCTGTGGCGCATCTTCGACTCGAGTCGTGCGCCGGGTTCCGATGTCGCCGGCCGGCTGCCCAGGATCTTCGAGGACCATGACCTCGCCGGTCCGGAGGACGACGCGCTTCAGGAGATGGCCCGCTCGATGCGGCAGAACGGCACTCGTAGCCGTCGGGCTCGTGCAGCCTCAGAGCCGGGATCTCAGCACGTCGACCTCGCAGCCTGGCAAGGACGGGTCGAAGCCGTGCTCGACCAGCCAGCGGACCGCCCGCAGGCTTCGCAGCGACCACCACGCGCGGATCACGTCGAGGTCGACGTCGGTGCCGTAGCCGGCGACGACGTCGCCAAGGTGCTCCTCGTGTCCGAGCGTCAGGATGGCGAGGTCGTACAGGGCATCGCCCTGGCCCGCCTCGGTCCAGTCGATCACGCCGGTGATCTCGTCACCGTCGACGAACACGTGGGCGACCTGCATGTCGCCGTGCGTGAACACCGGTGTCCACGGCCGGAGCGCAGCCTCGGCGACCCGGCGGTTGCGCGTGACCAGGTCGGCGGGAAGGACGCCGTTCGTGACGAGCCACTCGCATTCGCCGTCGAGGTGCGCTGCGATCTCGTCGAGGCTCCGGCCGGGCCATGGCGGCAGCGGCGCGTCGTGCAGCATCCGGGCGGCGGCACCCGCCGCCGCCCACGCCGCCGACGGCGCGGTCGACGGCTCGCCGAGGCGGCCGAGGGCCGTCCCTGGGAGGGCGGCGAGCGCGAGCACGGGCGGCTTCCGCCATAGGACCTCCGGAGTCGGGACCGGCGCCATAGCCATCGCCTCGACCTCGACGTCGGTGCGCGTCTGATCAGCGTCGATCTTCAGGAACACGTTGCCGACGCGCAGGGTCGCGCACTCGTGATGGGCGACGACGACCTCGACCTCCTCCACGCCGGCCATTATCGCGAGATGACCACCGACGCCGCCACGGGTTTATCGCGTGCGACTGCGCGGCTGACCGCGTGATCGAATCGGATGAGGAACAGGGGCGCGATCTGTCCCGGCTCGCGGTGTCGCGGGCAGGCCGTCTCGTGACCACCGGCGATGCCCTTGAGCCATATCGCGTGGTCGGTCCCGGCGGCGAGGTCGTGGAGCCGGTGTCGGTCTTCCTGCGGGATCTGCTGGCGTCGGGAAAGCCGGAATCGACGTTGAGGTCGTACTCGGTCGACCTGCTGCGGTGGTGGCGGTTCCTGGATGCCATCGGTGTCGAGTGGGACCGGGCGTCGCGGACCGAGGCCAGGGACTTCAGCTGCTGGATCCAGCTGACGGCCAAGCAGCGGCTGCAGACGTCCCGGCCGCGGGCGGCCCGCCTGTTCTCGCGGGTGCCGGGAGCGCCGCACCCGGTGACCGGCAAGCCCGCGGCCGGCGACGGGTATGCGCCGTCCACGGTGGCGCATAGCGAGACGGCGCTGCGCCGGTGCTACGACTTCCACCGCGATAGCGGGACCGGCCCGGTGCTGAACCCGTTCCCGCTGGACGCCTCCCGCCGCCGCGGCCGACCGCATGCCCATCACCACCCGATGGACGAGTGGATGCCCGAGCGGACAGGGCGCTACCGGCCGACGGTGCCGAAGCGGATCCCGCCACGTGCGGTCGGCGAGTTGCTGGGGGCCTTGCGCACGGCCGGAGCGACGGCGATCTCGCCGCCGTGCTGCGCCGCATGCAGCAAGCATCTGCAGACCTTCACCCGCAAAGGCCAGGACTGGTATTGCGGCTCTTGCGAACACCACCGAGCATCCTGCGCCGGCTGCGGGAAGACCACGCGCGTGAAGGCCCTCGACCGCAACGGACAGCCACGATGCGCTCAATGCTGCGACGTCGACGACCGTGATCCGATATCGGTGATCTACTCCGTTGTCGCCGAACTCGACTCCCAGGTCGGCAGGGACACGATCGCGGCAGCGGTCGTATCGACAAGCCGCTCAACGGAGCCGATCCAGCCGGGCCGACTGACTACCTGCGGTGACGATGCCTGATCAGGATGGCATCCGGATCTGAGATCAGTGCGTCCGCTTCTTCCCGCTCGACGCATCCAATGGCGCGGCCTTCGTGGGCTCATCGAGGCGCAGGATCGTTTCCTCGATCTCTGTGTTCCGCCCATTGGCGAAGGAGGTCTCCGTGCCCGTGATCGCGAACCCTGCCCTCTGCAGTACCTTCAGCGACCCCGCGTTGTCACTCGCGGCGCGAGCGAACAAGGGCCGGACATGAACTGATTCCAGAAGCAGGACCAGCGCCCGGGAAGCGATGCCCTGCCCCCAGAACGACCTGTCGATCCAATAGGTGACCTCGGTGTCGCCGTCGATTACGAAGCTGGCGATACTACCGACCAACCGTCCATCGAGCATGATGACGCGGTTGGTGACCTCGGGTGACGTCCTGACCTTCGCCATATGGGCATCGAAAGCGGTGCGATCGTCGGGATCCTTGGCGGTGAAGGCCGCCATCCGGACCGACTCGGGATCCCGCATCTGTTCGAACAACGCGTCAAGGTCGGAGTCGTCTACCGGTCGCAGCGCCACCTCAGCCACACGCGTCCCCAAACCTGGTCCAGCATCCATCAGCGATGGCGAACATACCAGCAGCATCCGACAATCAGTGGAGATCCGACATCCGCAGCCGCGATCCGCTTGTCGGCCGCCTGCATACCGGCAACCGAAAGTAGCCGACGGCGCAGAGGGTCCGGACCCGACGGAGGTCGTGGACCCGGAGATCCGTCCGCCCACCGAGACTCGGATCTCTGCATGTCGACGCGATCCGGCTTCGCATCGGAGCCGAACGTCCACAACGGCAGGTATTCGGACCGCTTCCCTGGCGACGCGCCGGCCACGATCCGCGCGTTCGGCTGGCTCGGCGAGATCGAGGGCCTCAAGGTCAGCCTCGCCGGCACCGAGGAAAAGCTCGCCCAGATCGGCACCGCCCTGCAACGCCAGGAACAGGCCGTCCACCTCGGCATACCCGCGTTCCCCGACATAGCCGGCCGCTCCGTCCCGCCCGCGCCGGAAGGAACCCCGTGACCACCGTGAACCCCCGCCGGCTCAGCGACGCCCTGCGGGCCTGCGCCCGCGGCATCCACCCCCTCGAAGCCGGCACCAGCATGCTCATCGACTGCGGCAGCTGGCTGCACCGCGAGGACTTCACCAGCCGCTTCATCACCGTCGAGACCAGCATCAGCGACGGCGCCACCCTGCTCGCGGTCACCGACCGGGAAGCCGCCGTCACCGCCCTGCACGCCGGCGAACTCTCCGCCAGCGGAGGTGAACGGCGGATGCTCCTCATGGCCGCCAGCATCGCCGGCGGAATCCCGGTCAGCCTCTGCGACACCCTGCCCGGCATCGACCACCGCAACGCCAGCCTCGTGATCAAGGCCATCGCACACGCAACCGGGCAAACGCATCCGCGGACCGGCACGCCGCAACGAGACAGTGAGCCGAGAGCTGATCCCAGGTGCTCGCTCCCGTGCCCCGGAACGGGCGCTACCGTCAATCTTGGCCCTCCCGCTGTCCGAAGCGAGGTGCATTTGAGCGGCGATACCCTCAACGACTAGCCGAACGGCGAATTCAGCACCTGGAGCATCGAGCGCCTCGAAGCACACGCGGCTACGCTGGCCCGCGGCAGCAAGGGACACGGGAACGGCAGACTGAAGGAGCTATGCCCGTGAATGCCCGCCCCGCCCGCTTTACCCGAGCTCCGGAAGGGCCGGCGCTGCTGGCCACGCTCCGTGACCGCCTCCTCGGCCAGGTACTCGGGCTGCTGGAAGCTGACCCGGCGGTCGCCGGGGTGGCCCTGGTCGGTTCGCTGGGCCGCGGCGAGGAGGATAACTGGAGCGATATTGACCTGCTCATCCTCGCGAGCGACCAGTTCATCAGGCAGTTCACGAACGAGCCGGCCGCCAGCCCCTGGATGCGGGCCGACCTGCTCTCGGACGGCCGCCACAACTCGCCCGCAGGCGCTACGTCACTGGGAACAACTCATATCCGGTCAGGACTGCCGCTCTGCGTTGACCTGCATGTCCACCCTGCCGACCGGACGCCGTGGCCGACGGACAGCCACCGCGTCTTCGAACGCCGGCCAGTCAAGACGGGGACGCTGCCATTCGGTGAGTTCAACGCCAGCGGGCCCCGTCAGCCCGCAACGGCCAAGACCGCGGACGAGGTCCGCCAGATACACCTCGGCTACGTCCCCATCGCCGGCAAGTACGTCGGCCGCCGGTCACCGCGCGCCTGTGAGATGATCCGCTTCCTGGGGCAGCGGCGTGACTTCAACGACCGGGACCCGGCCGCCCAGATCCTCGCCCTGCGCGGCATCGCGAAAGACCTCTCATCCCCCTCCTCGGGCCAGCTCGGCGATGCGGTCACCTCCTACCTCGACCTAGTCGAGGCAATTGTCCAGCTAGGGGCGGGCAGGGCAAGTTAGTTCGGAGAACCAGGCGTGCTCGTGCTGGCAGGGGGTTCCGTAGGGACGGGGCTCAGCCATCTGAAGCTCCAGACGGTTCGGTATCTGCTTCGGCACGGGCACGCAGGGCTTCCAACAGGTGCCGTTCATGTTCTCCCCGGACGTCCGCCGTCCGGACGCCTGCACAGCGGAGCGTCAGCTTCAGCTGGTGTAGGGTCCGGAGCTGGTTGCGATCCCATTCGCAGATCGCGATGCTGCGATCCATCCCGCCGGTGGCGACTAGGTCCGCAGAGAGGAAGACTACCGACAGCACGGGTCCGTCGTGCAACCGTTGGGTGGCCGGGGTGCCCAGCTCCGGTACCTCGCCGTCGGGGGCGACACGCAGGCTCGTTACATGCCCTTCGCCGTCGGCGAGGAGCAACCGGGCGACGTCGCCCTCCTGGAAGTGCACGTCGATGGCGGTGACATCGGCGATGGGCAGCTTGAGCGGATCGGGAAGGCATCAAGATGACCGCCCGTTAGTGGCGGTTATCGCCTCTGGCGCTGAGGAGCTGCGCTCAGCTTAGCTGGCTCTGTTGCCCGGTCAGCAGGTGACTGAGGGGGACGGTGTCCAGGCCGGTGGCTTCGCCGACGGCGGTGTTGACCAGGTGGCCGGCGTGGGTGTTGACGCCGAGGGCCAGGCTGGCGTCGTCGGCGCAGGCCTGCCGCCAGCCCTTGCTGGCCAGCGCGACCGCGTAGGGCAAGGTGACGTTGGTCAGGGCGTGGGTGGAGGTGTTCGGCACGGCGCCTGGCATGTTGGCGACGCAGTAGAAGACCGAGTTGTGCACGGCGTAGGTCGGGTGGGCGTGGGTGGTCGGGTGCGAGTCCTGGAAGCAGCCGCCCTGGTCGATGGAGATGTCGACTAGGACTGAGCCTGGCTTCATCCGGGACACCAGATCGTTGGTCACCAGCGTGGGGGCCTTGGCCCCGGGAATCAGCACGGCCCCGATGACCAGGTCGGCGCCGAGCACGGCGCGCTCGATCTCGAAGGCGTTGCTGGCGAGGGTTTGTATCTGGCCGCGGTAGATCTGGTCGACGGCGCGGAGCCGGTCGATGCTGAGGTCGAGCAGGAGGACCTCGGCCTGCATGCCGGCCGCGATGGCGGCGGCGTTCAGCCCGGAGACGCCGGCGCCGATCACCACGACCTTGGCGGCGTGCACCCCGGGGACGCCGCCCAACAGGACGCCGCGGCCGCCCTCGGCCTTCATCAAAGTGGCGGCGCCCACCTGCGGCGCGAGCCGGCCGGCCACCTCGGACATCGGGGCCAGCAGGGGCAGCGCGCCGTCCGGGGTCTGCACGGTCTCGTACGCGATGCCGGTGACCTTGCGGGCCAGGAGCTCCTCGGTGAGCCGCTTGTCGGCGGCCAGGTGCAGGTAGGTGAACAGGACCTGCCCGGCCCGCATCCGGCCGTACTCTTCGGCGATGGGCTCCTTGACCTTGAGGATCAGGTCGCCGGTGCCCCACACGTCGTTCGCGGTGGGCAGGACCTGCGCGCCGGCCGCCTGGTACTCGGCGTCGGTGATCGACGAGCCGGTGCCCGCCCCTGCCTGGACGAAGATCTGGTGCCCGTTGAGGGTGAGTTCCCTGACCCCTGCGGGGGTGATGGCCACCCGGTACTCGTGGTTCTTGACCTCGGCAGGGACGCCGATCCGCATGGTTCCTCCAGAAATCGCGTGATCCAAGGAGTGTGCCTGGCTGGTTCGGCAGTTGTCCGCCGTCACCGAATGCTATTCGGCTTGAACCCGGAAATTGATGACATAATTAGCTCATGACCATGAGCAGCCCAGCCGGGGCGAAGAAAGTTCGCCGGGACATCGTGCTGGACCAGACCGATCACGAGATCCTGCGCATCCTGGCGGCCGACGCCCGCACCCCCAACAACGTGCTGGCCGCGCACGTGGGCCTGGCCGCGTCCACCTGCCTGATGCGCGTGCGCCGCCTGCAGGACGCCGGGGTGATCACCGGCTTTCATGCCGGCCTGGCCCCCGGGGCGCTGGGCCGGCCGCTGCAGGCGATCGTGTCGGTCCGTCTGCAGCCCAACGCCCGCCCGCGCATCGGCTCCTTCGCGCAGCGGTTCGCGGCGCTGCCCGGCGTGCTGAACGTGTTCTTCCTGGCCGGCGTCAACGACTTCCAGATCCACCTGGCCGCCAGGTCAGCCGACGACCTGCGGGACTTCGTCGTCAAGAACCTCAGCGCCTCCCGGGACGTGGCGACCACCGAGACCAACCTCATCTTCGAGCACATCGCGGGGACGGCCCTGACCTAACGGCTCGCCCGACAACCCAGCGAGACTGGCCAGACGAACTGCAGCGATACCACTACACGCACCTCCACCCGGCATCTGGCGCACTCCGCCGGTTCTAACTTCCTGCCTGACATCCCGTCAGAACCCCAGTAGCACGAGATGCGTAGAGGGCCTGCTCCGGCGTACAGGCCGAGGCTACGCTCGGGGCCTCATTCTTGACGGCGGCCGGATCGCTGGGCGTCGTCTGGGTCCAGGCATGGCGACGCGCCAAGGCCCATGACCGGGCATCCCTTAGGGCCGCTGTGCGGGAACTGCTGTCTCGGTCGATCGCCGTAGCGCTCCGCGCAAGCCATGGGTGAGTCGATGAGGTCGCGCTCGGGTCTGAGCGAAGGCCTCGATGTGACGCTGCGCCTGCGCAAGCTAGCCGACGCGATGGAGCTCCACGACTGGATAGCGCAGGACGTTGTGCCGATGCATGCCGCGCTAGATGAGATATGGACCGGTAGGACCAGGATGGCGTGCGTCTGGCCAACGACCTTGTCGGCAAGTGCATGGACCTCCTAGGTACCAGCACCGCCAGCCAGCAAAAGCAGAGAGCGTGTCCGCAAGTGGGCAGTGGGGCAGCCATCAGGGAACTAGCCCACGCACGGAAGCGATTCGCTGACTACGCTCGCGCCCGGCTCGGTCTACCCGAAGTGGACCTGTTCCCCCAGGTAGAGCAGCCCGATAAGCAAGAGTGGCCGCTCTCGCCAGCGGGAATGAAGCAAACGCCCCCACTCCGACAGCACTTTCTCCTGACGGCGGCTAAAGTGAGCAACTAAGCTACGCACTACGAGGGTGTTCTCGTGCGTTGCTCGCGGGTTGCCGCGGCGCCCTGGTGTCGGACCCAGCCGCGCCGTTCGGCGGGGTTATGCAGCCTGGTCACGGCCGCGAGGGTGTGCACGAGGGATTGCTAGGGGACACCAGATGAAGCCGGGCAATCAGACTGTGATTTTCGTAGTACTCTCGCCGGGTGCTGGGCAACAGGGCCCTCGCGGCGACGGACGTGCAGGCGAGTGGAGTGTGCTGGAAGGCGTGCTAGCGGGCTGCCGGTACCGGTCAGCCGATGGTGCCGCAGGGCCGGCCGGGGGGTGCTCGAAGGGATGCTCGCGACCGCACTGCGATGCTGCGGGTCACGGGAGCTTCAGGTCTCGGATTCGGGCGTGTGAGGAGGGCGTGCAGCGATGATCCCCGCGTCCGGGCATTCGCAGCGTTCTGATCGGGTCATGCCCCGGCCCCGGCCGACGGCTGGCGGATTGCGCGACGCGCTTGGCGAGTTGTTCCCGAGTGCCCCCGAGGCGCCGGCGCGGACACGGGGCGCCCACGTGCTCGGTGCCGTGGTGCAGGTCGCGGCGGTCGGCGTCGCCTCAGTAGCGATGCTGCTGCGCGTTCCCGGGCGCCCAGCGTGGCGCACTATCTTTGGCGACGACTACTTTGAGTTCCTCGTCGGGGCTATCCAGCATCCCTGGGACTGGCGCCCGTACGGCGGGTACGTGCAGGTTCTGCCGCGCTTTATCGCGCAGGTCGTGAGCTATCTGCCGCTGCCTGACGCGTCCCTGGCGTTCGCGCTGGCCGGCGTGGTCTTTGCGGCGTGCTGCGCCCTGTTCATATTCCACGCCAGCGTCGGCCACATCGAGTCGGTGAAACTGCGCGCCCTCCTCGCCGTGGCGCTGGTGCTGCTTCCCGTCGCGCCGATGGAACTCATCGGCAGCGGGGTAGAGACGCCCTGGTATCTGCTGCCTGTCCTGTTCTGGGCGATGCTGTGGCGGCCGCGGACACGGCCCGCGATGGCGGTGGCGGCGGCGGTCGGGCTCCTCACGGTGGCTTCCAATATCCTGGCCGTGCTGCTCGCACCGCTGCTTGTCGCGCGACTGTACGTGCTGCGCCGTCCACGGGAGCACGCGGTGAGCGCGGGCTGGCTAGCCGGCTGCCTGGTGCAGGCGACTTTCGTCATTTCGGGTGCGCTGCACGGCCACTCCCGGCTCTACCTGAAGCATGCGACGCCCCGCCAGTCGCTCGCCTTCTACGGCCACATCGTGCTGGCGCCATCGCTCGGCTGGCACACGTCGTGGTGGCTACGGTCGTTCGCCGGAGCAAACGGGGCCGCCGCGATCGCGGCCGTCGTACTCGCCGTCAGCTTCGGCCTGATCCTCGTCACCCAGCCGGGGGCACGGCTATTCGTGGTGACCGCCGCTGCAGTCGGCTTCATCTTCACGGTGATAAGCGTCGGCATCAACCGCGGACCGGCCACAAATCCGATGCTTCCCACGCTGGTGCTCGGCACCCGGTACACGATCATGGCTGACTTCCTGATCGTGTCTGCTCTGATAGTCGGGGCGGATCACGCCCTACGGTCACGTGCTCACGATCGCCGACGGCAGGGGGCGAGCCTGAAATCCGTGACGGCGGTCACTGCGCTTGTCGTCTTCCTCGCGGCCACATGGGCGGTGGACTTCCGGTACACGGGCCTGCGCACCACGACTGCATGGAGCTGGGCGCCGATAGCGGCCAAGTGGGAACGCGACTGCGCGCACTCCCGGACAGGGGAGATCACCGAGACGGTCTATACCAAGCCCTGGACGCTCCCCTGCCGGAATATCACCCCGTCGCCGGCTGGTGGTTCATAATTCCCCTAGGGGTAACCGGAGGAATACCTGGGCGACGGCTGGCTTTATGCATGCCATAAATGACTGTGGCGACAGCCCCCACAGAATCGCGCAGATCGACTGCGTTCTCCTCAACCCTCCCTCGTCACTGAACGTAATGCTGGGATAGTCGCGTGGACATTCTGAGCAGCCGGATCCTGCTGCGCCCTGGCGACCTGGACCGCAGCCACCGCTTCTACCGCGACATCTTGGGCCTGCCAGGTGCTGGGCCGCGAGCCTGGCCTCGATCGCGTCCTGCCGGTCTTCCAGCCAGTCCATCGCGGCGTAGATGTGACCGGTAGACACCTCGGCGGCGCCCAGGTCGGCGCCCAGGGTGGTGTCGGCCCACCAGGTCAGCGCGGCCAGCTTGGAGGCCGGGGCGACGACCCGGGAGATGATCAGGGCCAGCGCCAGGTCGCGGTCCGGGCAGGCCGGGCCGGGCAGCGCGGGCAGCCCCAGCTTGGCGGCCATGGCGTGCACTGCCGCGACGTGCCCGTGCGGGACCGTACGGGTGATCGTCACCGCCTGCCCGGCCGGCAACAGGGCGGTGCCCTTCAGCGCCGCCTCGATCGAGTCGACCGTCTGCGCCGGGAGCCCGGACAGGTTCGCCAGCGTGAATGCCGCGAACCGCAGCCGGAAACCAAGATTTCCTGGCTACATCCCCTGACGCGTAGAGGACCGCTTGTGCAGGTCAGGACAGAAATACCTACACAGGGTTACGGCAACTTCGGTTTAGGCCGGAGTCGGTTTAGGAGGGCCGGAGCCAGGGGGCCTGGTGACGGTTGTCCGTGGCGGTCACCTGGCGGCCTGCGGCGCTTGGTCTCCCCGGCTGTGCGGCGCGGGGAGCCGGAGTTCGGCGTAGAGGGCGCGGTGGTCGCTTCCGGGCAGCATGTGGGCCGATGTGCTCAGGACCGCGCAGCGCCGGTCGGTCAGGACGTGGTCGATGGCGAGCAGGGCCGGGCGGCGGCCGGGTTGCGGTCCCCAGGTAGGAGACAGCCCGTTGCCGGCCTGGCTGGCGGCATCCGCGTAGCCGCGGCGCAGGAGCCGGCGGAACTGCGCGTGATCGAGGGTGGCGTTGAAGTCTCCGGCGAGGATCAGCGGGCTGTCGCCAGGGGCAGGCAGCGCGGACAGTTGACTGCGCCACCGGGCCGTAGCGCCCGGGGACCAGGGAGGTTTCGGCGGCGCGGCGTGGATGCAAGCCAGGTGCACGAACTGCCCGGACGGGAGGTCGAGCCGAGCGGTGCACCGGGCTGCCGAGGGCGGCCCAGCGGGCGGACCGCCGCGCAGCGGGTAGCGGGCGTAGATGCTCCCCCGCGTGCCGTACGGCACCGGCTGCGTCACCCGGTACGGGAGCAGATCGCCCAGCCCCGCCTGCTGGAGCCCGGCTTCCGCATCGTCGGTGAGTTCCTGCACGAACAGCGCGTCCGCTCGCTTACGCCATGCCAGCCCGGCCACCGCCCCGGCCAGGGCCCGGCCGGCGAGCAGGTTGGCCGTCAGGACCCGCAGCACGGGTCCCGCCGCGGGCGGCTGGCCGCACGGTACCGCGCGAGGGCCCACAGCGACGGCCAGCGTAGCCCCGGCGGCCGCGGCCACGGCAGCCGGGCCCGCGCCGCGCAGCAGCAGCGTGCTGACCCACGCTCCCGCCGTTACCTGCGGGGTGAACGACAGCAACGGCACGGCCCACGCCTCGGCGAACCGCAGACGATCAGCGCCTGCCAGCCGTACACCAGCCCAGCCGGCCACTGCGCCGGCCACCGCCCACTCCATGCGCCGTGATGCCACTGGCCCATGATCGCAGACCGCTTCCGGCGGGCACCGAAGCGGACACGCCCGGCCCCCGGCAGCTAACACGGCGCTTAGAACACCCGCAATCTGGAGGTACTTCCTTGATCCGCTCCAGGCCGTTGTCCGTGCCATATCGAACCTGCGGAAGGCAGATCCGCATTCTGGCCGCAGCATCCCGACCGCAACGCAACGTGACAGCCGCTCCCGACCATGAGTGACCGGAACAACCGGATCGCCGACTTTGACCGGCTGTAAGGCTGTGTGGGCATGGGTCGACGGCGCGCAGATCATCCGTTCGGTACTCTTAGTTCTTCCAGGCGTTCGTTCTAGGAGGCTATAATATTTCAGCGGTGGGCTTTCTGGTCGCTTCTATTGGGAGTTCCGGAACGGGGAAGCGGGACGGAATGCGTATGCAAACCCGCAAGGCCCGATCTGGCAGCGTCTATCGCAGGTTTGCCGTTAGCTCCGACGTTTAGGGGCCTGTTACTACCCATTGGAACTTCTTCCAGTACGACAGCAGGTCACCAGCGTTGGTCCCGACCAGAATGACCATGACGTTCTGCTGGCGATCGCTGGTGACGATGATCGGGGCATTGCCCTCCCAGTGCCTAGAGATCACGTTCCAGACGTGCTGCGACCTCTCGATAGCGGCTGACCGGCACCAGATGCACACCATCGAAGGCTCCGCTGTCGCGGATGGCCAGGATCTGCTCGCACGCCGCGTCCACCCCGGCGCTGCGGTCACGCTCAACGTCCTCGACCAGCTGGCCGGGGATATCGATGTCCGGGATAGCGGACGCCAGGTTGCGGGCCATGCCCGCGCTGGCCAGCACCATCACCCCCGCATAGACCGGTACCTGCAAGCTGGTGCTCTCACGCCACCGCAACAGGGCATCGACTGAGAAACTGACCTGCACGAATGTGAAGTCGGCTGCAGTCTTCCACGCAGGAACCGGGCGCAGGCCCGACGTGACCCCGACGCCAAACGGCCGGCAGCCGGCGAATGCCGGATCCTTCGCGGCACCGCGCGCTTCCTCGATCATGGCCCGCACCGTCAGCTCACTGGTCCGCCCGCCTGCGGTGGGCTTGTCGCCGTAGACGAACAAGAACCGGTCCACCCCATACGCTGCTGCCGTCAGCAGGTCCCGGCGGAACCCAAGCAAGTTACGGTCCCGGGAGTTCAGGCACGCGATGCCACGGGCACCCATCGCCTGCACCTCATGCGCGACGGCCACGCTTGATACCGTCGCCCGCCCGATGTGGTTGTCGGGAATCAGGAACGAGTCCGCGACCAGGCTCAGCACCCCGATCTGGTGACGCACCCGCGTCAGGTCCGGTCGAGTAGGCGGCTCGATCTCACAGACCAGCTCGAAACGACGATCAGCCATGCCGTGACCCTACAGGCAACGCTGCAGGAGCCCCATAGGTCGCTGGCCGAGGTTCTTGTCGAGGCAGCATCCAGCCGGGACACGGGCACATCGTGTTGGCGCTGGCGCGCTATATGCGGCATAACATGCAAAAGCGAGTGTCTCGGCCCCGGCCGGTCGGCTGCATTATGCGGGATGTTCTGTGAAAATGGCGGCTGTCTGGCTGTGCCGGTACGGCGCCTGGGAGGATAGGCGGGATCTGGCGGCGGACGGGCACGGGCCGGCCCTTTAGGCCTGGTCTCCTGCGGAGGAATGGCAATGCGAGCGGTCTGGATCACTAGGCCCGGCGGCCCCGGGGCCCTGGAAGTGCGGGAGACGGCCGATCCCGAGCCCGGCCCGGGCCAGGTGCGCATCCGTGTCCGCGCGGCCGGCCTGAACTTCGCGGAGGTGATGGCCGCACAGGGACTGTATCCCGATGCTCCCAAGCCGCCGTGCGTGGTCGGCTATGAGGTGGCCGGAGTGGTCGACGCGCCCGGCGAGCGCGTCCAGGGCCTCGCGGCGGGCCAGCGGGTGCTGGCCATGACACGTTTCGGGGGACACGCGGATGTGGTGTGCGTACCTGCGGAGCAGGTGCTGCCGATCCCGGATGCGATGAGCTTCGAGGAAGCCGCTGCCCTCCCGGTCAACTATCTCACCGCCTACCACATGCTGTTCCGTGTCGCCGCCGTCCGGCCGGGCGAGCGAGTGCTCGTGCATATGGCGGCCGGCGGGGTAGGGACGGCGGTGCTGCAGCTCTGCCGCACGGTGGACAACCTGGAGGTCTTCGGTACGGCCTCAGCCGCCAAGCACGAGGTGCTGCGGGCCGAAGGCTGCGCGCACCCTATCGATTACCACGCCACCGACTACGCCGCCGAGGTCCGCCGGCTAACCCGCGGCGAGGGCGTGGACATCGTGCTGGACCCGCTCGGCGGCAATGACTGGCGGAAGGGGCTCAAATTGCTGCGGCCGTGCGGCCGGATGGTCGCGTTCGGTTTCGCCAACCTGGCCAGCGGCCAGCGCCGCCGCCCCGCCCGTCTCGCCGCCCAGGTGGCCGGCATCCCGTTGCTGACGCCGCTGCAGCTGATGAACCAGAACCGGACGGTCAGCGGCGTCAACATCGGCCACCTCTGGGGGCAGATGGCTATCCTGCGCGCAGAACTCCAGGCGGTCCTCGCGCTCTGGGAGCAGGACAAGATCAAGCCGCGCATCGACTCGTCCTTCGCCTTCACCGAAGCAGCGGCAGCCCACCGCCGGATCCTGCAACGCCAGAACATCGGCAAGATCGTGCTCAAACCCTGAAGCGCCCGGCGCAGCACGCATCGACAGAAGCCCGATCAGTGGCATGCAGAAGCGGATATTCGAATCCAAGGCGCGGAACCCGGGCAGGAAGCCCTGGCCCAGAGGATGAACCGAAGGGACATCGCTGCCTGTCCTGCCGGTTGCACGCTCTTACGGACGGCAGCCGGTATCAACCGAGTCTTCGCCGTCCTGACCCTGGAGTCCGAACCAGTAAATCCGGGCCTTCCTCGCCTGCACCCGTCGCGCCGCAAGGGTGAGCCTTGCTTCTTCACCGAGCAGTTGACCAAGCTGGTCGTGCAGCCCGGCCCGTTGGCTTCGCGCTTCCTGCTGCCGGGCCAGAGCCACATGAGCGAGGTCTTTCCGCCCAATCTGCCGTGCCTTGGCGGCTTGCGGCCCAAGCTTCGCATCCTGCTGCTCCAGGACAGTCATCTGCGCCTGGATACGTTTGCGCGACTGCGCAAGTGGTGCGATCTCAGAGCGCGCCTTTTCCAGCCTGGCGCTGAGTCTCGGCAACTCTTGGGCCATCACCGGCTCACTTCCAGCGTTCCCCCGCTGGCAAGACCGGCGCTCACCAGTCGGGCATAGATACCATGAGCCGCAAACGTAGAGGAACCTCACCCGAACCCCGATCGTATAACCCTCTCCGGACGGGGTCGGCCAGGGAGCACGCGCCAAATAGGACAGGACCTTAAATCCGAAATCGCCACTCTGCCAGCTTTATGGCCGGGAGCGTCTTAAATCTTTCTGGCAAGCTCACCTATAGCCGCTTAGCTGGTGTTCTGGCAGGCTGGCACGGTGGCAGGCTTTGACGAGCTCGTGACCGAGGCGCTGAGCGCACCGTTCTCGGGCTGGAATTTCTCCTGGCTGGACCGCCGCTCCTGGACCGAGCCGCTGCCGTGGGACTACAGCGCCCGCGTCGCCGCCCTGGCCCGCAGTGCCCGGACGATGCTGGACATGGGCACGGGCGGCGGCGAGGCCCTATCCGGGCTTTCGGATCGCGCGCCGCGCACCATTGCGGCCGAGGCATGGCCGCCCAATGTGCCGGTGGCCGGACGGCGCCTGCTGCCGCTCGGCATCCCCGTGATCCAGGACGAGGCAGCTCGCGACAACATGGATCAGAACGGGGCTGACGACGGCGGTCGCTTGCCATTCCGCGACGGGTCGCTGGATCTGATATGCAACCGGCACGAGTCATTCCTTGCTCTCGAGGTCAGCCGCGTTCTCGCGCCGGGCGGCACCTTCGTGACCCAGCAGGTCGATTACCACGACAACGACGACCTAGCCCAGATACTTGGAATCGAGACGCCGGAGGAGCCGGACAGCTGGATCGGGCTGGCCGAGCGGCAGGTCACCGAAGCGGGACTAGTGATCGAGGAAGCTGCCAGGGCCGGCCAGCGCATCCGCTTCGACGACATCGCGGCGGTCGTCTTCTACCTGAAGGCCGTCAGCTGGTCAATCCCGGGGTACAGCCTCGAGAAATACCGGGACCGCCTCCGCGCCCTGTACGAGGACGCCAGCGCCTGGCCGGTCGTGACCAGCGGGCACCGGTTCCTTCTCGTCGCGTCCAAGCCCGGCTGAGGCGCCACGGCCACTATCGCGCCGCGCGCCTGGCACGCTCGACGGTCACGCGCCCGTACCTTCCTGCCAGCTTCCGGCCGGGCCCGACCTGGGCTGCGCGAATGCGGTCCTGGTGGTCGACGAGACTGCTGATCTTAAAAGGGAACGGCCAGTGCGGGCGTGCAGCGCCAGTATTCGGGCACTGCGGGGCGGGTGGAGAACTGCCAGGTGGCAGTGTTCTTGTCGTACGCCTCGCGGTCGGGGCACGCGCTGATCGACCGGGAGCTGTACCTGCCCCGGTCCTGGACCGGCGCCCCTGCCCGGTGCGCCGCAGCAGGCAGCCCGGACACGACGGTGTTCGCGACCAAGCCGAAGCTGGCCGGGGCCATGATCGCCCGTGCGCTGGATGCGGGAACCCGGCCGCCTGGGTCACCGGCGATGATGTCTACGGCGGCGACCCGGCCCTGCGCGCTGACCTGGAACGACGGCAGACCGGATACGTGCTCGCGGTGGCAGCCGCCCACAAGGTGATCACGGCCGCGGGCGCCTGCCCGGCCCGCGCGAAGATGTGCTCAGGCTTACCGCCTGCCCTTAGCGGAGCTCATGATCGCGGGCAGTTTTGGGCAAATAGCACCGCGAACTGCCCGCGATCATGAAACCGCCACCCCAGTTGACGCTCAGCCTGCTTGATCTAGCCGCGCGCGTTGCCGGCTTGCCCCGCCGGGCGTGGCAGCGCTACTCCGCGGGCGAGGGCGCCAAGGACCACCGGTACTACGACTGAGCCTGGCTGGCCATCGACCCGGGCCTGACCGGGCTGGACGAGCACCAGGTCCGCCGCTGGGACTCCTGGTACCGGTGGACCACCCTGGCCATGCTCGCCCTGGCCTTCCTGTCCATCACCGCCGCCACCGAGCATGTCAGCCCGCCATCAGATGATCAGATCCCGCTGACCCGCAACGAGATCGCCGCCCCGTTCAGCACTGTGATCATCGAGCCAGCCCGCAGCACCCGGTACCGCCTGCGCTGGCCGGCCTGGCGGCGCCGCCGCCAGCACCGCGCCAGAACCTGCCACTACCAGCGACAAGCCCGCCAGCCATGAAAGATAACTCGCGCAGTGCCAGGGGCCCGGCCCGGCCGGGGCCCAACTCAATTGGCCGCAGCGCGCCATCTGGGTAGAGTCGGGCAGTGCCCGAGTTGCAGCAGCTGCACGCTGGCCATACCCCGGCGGTCCTGGCCTTCGAGCTGGCCAACCGCGCCTACTTCGCGGCCTTTATCTCCGACCGCGGCGATGAGTTCTTCGACCAGTTCACCGACCGGCACCAGGCATTGCTGGCCGAGCAGGAGGCCGGCCTCGGCGCCTACTACGTCCTCATCGCCGACGATGGCTCGGTCCTTGGCCGGTTCAACCTGTTCTTCACCGGGGACGGCACCGCAAAACTCGGCTACCGGGTCGCGCAGCACGCCGCTGGCCGCGGCGTGGCCACCGCGACCGTCCAGCAGCTATGCCAGCTAGCGGCGGCACGGCACGGGCTGCGCACGCTCAAGGCGGCCACCGCCCGCGCCAATGCCGCGTCCCAGAAGGTGCTGACCAAGGCCGGGTTCGTCCCGGCCGGCCCGGCCAACCCGGCCGACCTCGGCGGCAAGCCAGGCACCTGGTATCAGCGCGACCTAACCGCCGGCTGACCCTAACCCTGTCTTTTCATCGGGATCTGGGCCAGGCGGCGTGCCTTACGTAGAAAAGTGCTCCTGAGCTGGGACAGTGAGGGTGTTCGAAGTCCTTGCTGTCCCGAGTTCGAGGAGCACTTTCTGCGTGCACACTACCGGGTGGTCCAGGGGCCTGGAGGTATCTGGCGGCGGTCAGGGTGTCGTGTCGCATGCCGGGCTGGTTTTGCTGCGGCACCTGGCTGATAAGACGGGCCTGACGGGCGGGCTGTCGCGGGCGCTGGCCACGCCGCGGTTCCTGGTCCATGACCGGGGCCGGGTGACCGCGGATCTGGCGTGCGCGATCGCGGACGGCGCCCGGGTGATCTCCGATTTCCGGGTGATGGGCGATCAGCGGGAGCTGTTCGGGCTGGTGGCGTCGGTGCCGACGGCGTGGCGGACGCTGAAGGAGATCGCGCGCGGCGGGGCCTGCGCGGACCGGCGGATCACGCAGGCGGTGAATACGGCCCGACGGCACGCGTGGGCGCAGGTCACAGCCCGGCACGGGGGGCTGCCGGGGGTGCGGCTGGCGGACAGGACCCTCGATGGTGTCACCTGCATCCGGCTCGATGCCACCGTCACGCCGGCGCACTCGGACAAGCAGCTCGCGGAAGCGAACTTCAAAGGTTATGGCCATCACCCCTTGATCGGGGTGTGCGATAACACCGGCGGGGAGCCGCTGGCCTGGATGCTGCGCCGCGGCTCGGCGGGCAGCAATACGACCGCGGATCACCTGCAGCTGCTGGACGCGGCGATCGCCGCGGTCCCGCCGGGCTTGCGGCGCAAGCTGATGGTCACCTGCGACGGCGCCGGGGCCAGCCACGGCCTGATCGCCCGCCTGGATAAGCTGGCCGCCCGCCGCGGCTATGAGCTGACCTACTCGGTCGGCTGGGCGCTGGGCGAGCGGGAGAAGGCGGCGCTGCGGCTGGTCCCGGAGCACGCCTGGCAGGCCGCGATCGATGGCCGCGGCGAGGTCCGCGAGCGCCGCGCCGATGACGCCTGCGCGAACCCGTCCTGCGCGCACCGGGCGTGCTGGATCGAGGAAGCGCACGTCACCGAGCTGACCGGGCTGCTGCGCTGCGGCCCTGGCGGGGACCAGCTGCATGCCTGGCCCGCGGCGATGCGCGTCTTCGCGCGCCGCGAGCGGCCCCATCCGGGCGCCCAGCTGACCCTGTTCGAGGCCGGGGACGGCTGGCGGTACAGCCTGTGGGCCACGAACCGGCCCGCCAGCACCAAAGGCTGGCTCGGTCAGAACGCTTATATCGACGCCGCCCACCGGGTCCACGCCCGGGTCGAGGACGCGATCCGGACCGGGAAAGACTGCGGAATCGGCCATTTCCCGTCCTTTGACTTCGGGATCAACGCCGCGTGGCTGACCGCCTCGATGACCGGGCAGATCCTGCTCGCCTGGCTGAAACTGCTGGCTCTCGACGGCGACCTGGCCAGAGCCGAGCCGAAGACGCTGCGGTACCGGGTGCTGCACGCCGCGGCCCGCCTGGTCCGCGGCAGCCGGCGGCGCCGCCTGAAAATCCAGGCCTCCTGGCCATGGGCCGACGCGATTACGGCCGCGTGGCAGCGCATCGACGCGCTCCCGCAAGCCCCCTGACCAGCCCAAAGCCGTCCCTGCAACCCAGGAAGGACAAACCCCGGGGCCCGTGGAACCCCCAGTACCGGCCCGCCAGCCGGGCAACCGTCATACCCTCACGCTAAAATCGCGGCCACAACGGGGCTAGCCAGCGCTCAGCGCCAGCCATCAACCCCGATGAAAGATCAGGGCTAACCAGCCGCCGGCGACGCGCAGTGGCCGCTGGCACATCACGATCTAGGAGGGTCGGGGACTGGCGCGGTTTGTCAATGGTTTCCGCTGGTCGCGGCTTCCACCTTCCCACCGCGGCCACGATCTTGAGCACTAGCCGCTGCGCGACACGCTCATCCTCGGAGCTGCAGCGGATGCGGTGCCTTTGGCCCGGGCCCATCTGCGGGCAGCTTCTATCGGGCTGGGTCGGGCCGAGCTAAGTGGGTGAACCCATAAGTTCGTGAGGGGTCTCAGGCCGCCTTCGCGAGGTCGGTTTGCCGCCTGGCGTCTTGTTTCTCGTGTTCGCGGATGCGGTGGAGCAGGTCCTTGAGGTCGTTGGCGGTGTATTTCCAGTTGAACGGCTCCGCGGTCCGGTTGTAGCGGTCGATGAAGGCGAGCAGGGTTTCGGATAGCTTCTCCAGGCTGGGAAAATCGTTCGGGGAGACGACTTTCTTCTGGATGACGGAGAAGAAGATCTCGATCTGGTTCAGCCAGGACGCGTGGACCGGGGTGTGGATCATGACCGCGTTGGGGTGCGCTTTGCGGAGCCGGTCGGCGGCGGCCTTGCCGCGGTGGTCCGACCCGTTGTCCACGATGACGAGCACGCGCGGGGCATTCTTGTACTCCGGGCGCTGCATGACCTGGCCGACGAGGTCCATGAACGGGACGATTCCCGTGGTCCCCGGGGTTGAGGCGAACACTTCGCCGGTATGCACGTCCAGGCCGGCGAGCAGCGCGAGCGCGCCGTGGCGGACGTACTCGTGCTCCACGCGGGCGGGCCGGCCGGGCGCGGCGGGCAGCGTGGCGTGGATACGGCCGCGGGCCTGGATGGAAGGCTTGGCGTCAAAAGACAGGATCCGGTCACCCGGGCCGAGCGGCTCGCCCTGATAGAACCCCTGGTAGAGGTCCAGGATCACCCTGGCCTTCGCCTCGAAGTCCGGGTCGCGGGGGAAGATCCAGGACTGGTACTGCCACGGCTTGACCGGGTTCTCCGCCAGGATCCGCAGCAGCGAGGACACCGACACCGGCCCGCTGACCAGGCCCTGCGCCAGCAGCTCGGCGGCCAGTTCCGGGCCGGTCCAGCGGGACAGCGGCACGCCCGTGGCGGCCGGCAGCTGGCAGGCCAGCGCGACGACGGCCGCCCGGTCCGCCTCGCTGATCACCCGCGGCCGCCCGGACCGGGGCAGGTCCTTCAGCCCGGCCAGCCTTCTCTCCGCGAACCGGCCCCGCCACTTGCGCACCGTATTCACGCTGGCCCCCAGGCCAGCGGCGATCCGCTCATTATCCCGGCCGCGGGCGGCAGCCAGCACGATCTGGGCCCGCAGCCGGTCACGGTACGGCGTCTTCGCGCCGCGGACCCGCTTCTTCAAGATCTTGCGCTCCGATGCGGTCAGCGTGACCGGCACCGCGGCAGGCGGCATGCCATCTCCCCAGGCAAATTACACCGATGTAATTTATTCCAGGGCACATGATCATAACCAGGGCGGGCGCTCCCGGACGGCATGATGGGACACGTGCCCGCCATCCCGGAATCAACCCGCGACTCGATCACCTGGCGGCTGATCCTGCACGCGGAAAAGGACTGGCCGCAGCTGGACAAGGTCCAGGTCACCTGCCGCGGCGCCTTCGCCTACGCCGCCGGCATCCTGCCCGGCGGCCAGGTCATCCCGCTGTTCCGGCTCCGCTACGGCGGCTCGGCCCACTCCTTCGGCTTCGCCATCTACACCGCCGCCCGCGAACGCTACGAAGACGCCCTCCTGCTCACCGGCTACCCCACCGGAACCCCGCAAGAAGCACTCGACACCGCCTGCACCGTTCACCTCGCCGGCCTCGGGCACGAACCCGACTCCGAACCCGCAACGAACTTATGGGTTCACCCACTAAGCCCGGATGCAAGCGTGGTGGCCTCCGAACTGGTGACCAATGCCGCCGCAGCTTCCAGGGAGCAACGACTAGCGGCGGCGCCGGTGCTGGTATGGCTCGGATCAGACAGCTGTTGCCTTCTCCTCGCCGTGGCGGACGTGAGCCCCCGGCCTCCGGTTCGGCTGAACCTGGGTCCGGACGCCGAAGGGGGACGAGGGCTGGCGCTGGTGGAAGCGCTCAGCAGCCGGTGGGGATGGCACCCGGCCAGCATCGCCGGGCTGAAGAAAGTCGTCTGGGCGGAATGGCGCCTGCCAGTCGGGGCTGGTCGGCAGCCAGCTACCGGCGTGCCCGTTAACCGTCGATGCCGCCATGCTGAGGAGGAGACCATGCAGGGGATCACCCGTGCCTGACCCCAGCCGCAGCCGCGACGTCAGCGGGCTCACCGATGCCGAGCTAGAGCGGGCCAGGTGCGATCTTCAGGCGTCTCTGGCCCTGGCTCGTCCTGGCTCTACCGCTTGCGTGCCCATGTTGGCCCATCTGAGCGCGGTCGAGTCCGAACTAGCCGAGCGTTCCGCAGGTAGGGCCAGATGACTAAGCTCCCTACCCCTTACGCCGCCGCGCGGATCGCTGCGTTCCTGGACGATCACCTGTCCTGGTCCGCGTGGTGGGACAAGCGCTACGGGCCGTGGCGCGTGGCCGAGGACGATACCGGCTCTGACCTGTACGCCGAGAGCCGGGACGCGAACGTGGTGATCCGTTACATGCGTGCGCACTCCTGAGATGCCAGCCGTTTTCCCAGGTGCTGATGGTCTTGAGGCGGCAGGCGTCGACCGGTGGGTGGAGAGCCCAGATCAACCCTGGATCAACCCGGGAGCCGATGGCAGCGACCGGAACCGGGCATACGGTGATCGATGTCCGCCCGGCAGCCGCGGGCGGAGAAGCCGGAGAAGTAGCATGTACCCGCTCACGCTCGCCATCGGTTATGCCTGGCTTATCTTCTGGATCTACTGGCTCGCGTCCGCCTCCACCAGCAAGGAGAGCGTCAGCGGCGGGTGGCGGACACGGCTGACCGGCGTCAGCGCCGTCGGGGTCTTCGTGATCGCTGGCGTCCTGCGCGGCGGCAGCCTGGCTGTGCACAGCGTGATCCTCGCGGCGATCGGGGCGCTGCTGTTCGCTGCCGGGATCGCGCTGGCGGTCTGGGCCCGCCTGCACCTGGGCCGCAACTGGGGGATGCCGACCACTCAGCGGGCCGAACCGGAGCTTGTCACCTCAGGCCCCTACCGGTTCGTCCGTCACCCGATCTACACCGGACTGCTGACGGCGATGCTGGGGACCGCGCTGGTCAACAACCTGCTCGGCCTGATCGTCGTCGCGGTGCTGATCGTGTACTTCTATTACTGCGGGATCATCGAGGAGCGGAACCTGACGGCCACCTTCCCCACGGCGTACCCGGAGTACAAAAGCAGGACGAAGATGCTTATCCCGTTCCTCCTATAGGACAGCGGATGGGTAGCGCACGCATTCGTGCCGCGCACCCGTCAGCGCGCGAGCGCCACCGTGGTCTTAACTGGTGACCGTGATGTTGTGAATGTGGGGGCGGGGAAGGCCGTGAGGGCTGGTGTGGTGCTCGAAGGAGGCGACCACCCAGTGGTGGGGCTTGACCGGCGCGAACCTGGTCAGGCCTGTGCTTTGCATGAACTCGAGCGCTGCGTAGTTCGCTGACCATGCCTGCGACCAGATGGCCTTGAGCTTCTCCCAGAGTTGGTCGGCGACCTCGGCGTTACCGACGTGATGAGCGCGCATGGCGGCCTGGAATACCTCGGCATGGTTGGTAGTGAGTTCGTCGGGGGCTTCCCAGGTGAGGTCGGCGATCTCGCTCCCGGCGGCCAGGTGCCGCAGCGTCGCGTTGTCCACGTCGATGCCGAGGGCCAGGCCGTGGCCGGAGCAGGCCAGGCCGGTCCACGTCCCGGAGGTCTCGTCGGTGTGGCTGTGATCTAGCACGTGGGCCAGGTTGTCCTGGATCCAGGTCAGCCGTAGCACGCCGGTCAGGCCCGTGCCGGTGATGGCGATGGCTGTCATCGCGGTCACCTCCCGGTCCCAGGATGCACCGGGCCACCGTCAATCTGCGGCTTCCCAGTCGGCATCCCGGTCCGCGGCGCGCTGGAGAACCTGCGGGGACGGGCGGATCTCGGGTTTGGGTGGCTGCAAGATGCCTGGGTTCGACAGTTGGGGTAGCGTTCTAGTCGGTGAATAGGGGTGTTGACCTGCGGATATGACTCAGCGCCCGGTGACGGGGCGTGTCACTAGGCGCTGGTGAACGTGCTGGTCAGGGCTTCGGGGTGATCTCAATGATCTTCTTCGGCGGATCCAGGCCCAGGGCGGTCAGGACGTCGCGCTGGGCCTTGCCCGGCTCGGTGGTCTGCCGGAAGGTCCCGGCCGGGCCGGTGTAGGTGACCGCGTGCAGGCGCTGGAGCTCGGCGCGGATCCGGTTCCAGGTCCAGGATCCGCCGGCGGTGGTCTCCGCGACGCGGATCAGCAGCAGGGCCAGCCAGCACAGCAGGACGTGGGCGCGTATCCGGTCCTCGCGCCGGTGGTAGACCGGGCGCAGGTCCAGGACCTGCTTCATGTCGCGCCAGCCGCGCTCGACTTCCAGCAGCTGCTTGTATCCCAGGGCGATGTCCTCGGCGGACAGGTCCGGGTCCGAGCAGCGCAGCAGGTATTTCCCGTCCAGGTTCGCCTCGGTCCTGATCTTCTGCTTGTCGATGCGGAGCAGCCCGCCGGGCGTGGTACGCAGGAACCGCTTGAGCCCGGGCTTGCCCGATAGCGTGCCCTCGATCCGGGCGCGTTCGGTCATGGTCAGCTTGTCGGTGTCCTTGATGACGTCTTCAAGCTGCGCGACGAGCCTGGCGCGTATCGCGGCGTCGCGTTCGCTCTGGGCCGGGTTATAGCAGAGCACGAACCGGTCGTCGGTGCCGATGCTGACTTCCTTGACCTGCATGTTGTCTTTGACGGTGGCGTAGCGGCCCTGCCGCGAGATGGCGGCCCTGACCTCCGCGGAGCCGGACCGGAGCTTCTCGCCGATGATGTACCCGCCGCCGCCGCGCATCAGCGCCCGCCGGTTCTTCTGCGAGGTGAAGCCGCGGTCCGCGACCCAGATGACCCGGGAGAGGGTCCATTCCCTGATGTCGCCGCGGACCTGGCGGATCAGGTCGGTGTCGGTGGTGCTGCCCGGCCAGGACCACACCCGCACCGGGATGCCGTCGCGGGTCACCGCCATCCCGACCACCACCTGCGGCAGGTCGTCGCGTGAGTCCTTCGATTTCCCGTGGGCGCGGAACCCGGTGTCCTTCACCGCCGCGTCGTCGTCTTCTTCGACGCGGTTGCCGTCCCTATCGCGCGCTACCGGCTCATCCGCCCCGGCGGTCTCGAAATAGGTCGAAGTCGTGTCGAAGAACAGCAGGTCCACTTCAGGGTTAAGCAGGTCGGTGACCCGGAAGTACGCCTCTTTCGCCAGGTCGGGCTCGATGGTGAGCAGGTAGTCCATCGCCCGGTAACAGGACTGCTCGTCGATCTCGTCGAGGCCTTCGATGTGAACGTCACCGGTGATCCAGCCGGCCGCGGCAAGCTTGGAGGACGCGGCCAGTGCCCGGTTGGCGACCAGCGCGAACAGCACCCGCTCGACCCTCGGGTCCAGTTTGCGGCCGGTGAGCTGACGGCGCATCACCGCGTCCAGGCCCAGACGGCGCCACAGCTGGTCCAGCACGTACGTACCGCCGGCCGGGCGCGAGGACGTCAGCGTGAGCTCGCCCCCCGCGGTCGCGGCGACCGCGCCGGCCGGATCCAGCAGCCGGGACAAGGCGATGACCAGGCGCTTGACCGCGTCGCGGTCGAGTTCGTCTTCCCGGCCGAAGGAGTGCAGGATCTTGGTGCGCGAGACCCCGGCCCGGGCGTCCCACTCGTTGTGGGCCAGCTGCAGGTACCGGATGACCTGCCCGTCTTTCGTCTTGCGCGACGACGCCTTCACGTACACGAAGTGAAGGCTAGCAGGTTTACCGACTATGGGATCGCATTATTTCCTGAGGTCAACGCGCTGTAACTGCCTGAACCGTGTCACTAGGCCGTTCCGCGGTTCGCCGCTAGCCGAAACCCGCTGACCTGCACCATCATCCCATCCGCAGCCCAGAAACCCCGCCCAACTGTCGAACCCAGGAGATGGCGTCCCTGGCCTGGGCCTCGGTCCGGAGTTCCCGCTTGCGCTCGGCGGTAGCGTGCGGCTCGGCGGCCAGCAGCAGCTTGTAAATGTCGGCGGCTTTCCGGCCGCTGCCCGGGGTTCGGCCCAGCTGAGTGCCGTCGGGGGCTTGGCGCTCACCAAACAGCAGGTTGTACCGCTCGCGCTCGATTCTCTGACCGGGCTTGAAACCGAGCGCCTTGGCGCCAGGACCCCACCACCGACCGGGCGGCTCTCCCCCGCTCTCGCTGGCCTGGATGTAGTAGCCGGCCGCGTCCTTCGCCGGGCCGCAGTCGACTACCGGCTCCCAGATGTAGTCAAGGTCGTACCCCTTGCTCAACGTCGCCACAACCGCCACTACGCCCAGCGCCTCCACAGCGCGAGCGTCGCAGAACTGCCCATACTCATCAGATGGTGCATGGGTGTGACGCTTTGAAGGGCCATGCTTCAAGGCCATCTGCGGGTTTCCTGCCATCGAATCTGAGCCGCCGCGGCCATCCCATGGCCGATTCGGCTGATTACCTGGCGCCGTCCCCAGTTGAGATGGCGAAAATGACGCAGAGTGACGGCTGTTGGGCCGCAACTAACGATTCATAGTTGCACTGTCCCAGGAAGAAGCCAGGTTGTCTGAGACGCCTCAAGATCATCTTCTCAATGGACCTGGCATACGCCCAGCCCGGACCAAGATCATCGGACAGGAGCACCGAGAACTCCCATCCGCGCAGGTTGGGAACGGAACCCTGCGACCTGGGGAACGGCGACGGCCCGGTCGAGCACGTGGTGTCCTGCCCAGGTGAAGGCTTCACTGTCCGCGCGAACATTGCGACCAAGCTTTCGCCGTTCAGCTGGAAACTTCGTGTCGCTACCGCGTCCTGGTCCCTGCGCCGCTGAAGCGCTGACAGAGGCCCGCGCCCGGAAGCAGTCGATATATGTAGCCTACATGTGTAGGCTACTGGCATGAAGATGACGGCGCCGCTGGAGCGGGTACTGCGGGCGTTCCTGGAAGACCCCGCGGGCCCGCGCTACGGGTATGACCTGATGAAGGCGGCCGGGCTGGCAAGCGGCACCCTGTACCCGCTGCTGGGCCGGCTGGAAGACGAGAAGCTGGTCACCTCCGCGTGGGAAACCCCGCAGCAAGACGGGCAGCGGCCGCGGAAGTACTACCGGCTGACCGCCAACGGCGCCGAGGTGGCCCGGCTGGAACTCGCGCAGGTCTCCGCCGGCCGTCCGAGGTCCCCGGCCCGCCCGGCCCGCCCGGTCCCGGGGAGCCTGGGATGAGGGGGGAACGCCGGCTGCTGCGCATCGGCGAGTACCTGATCGCCCGCGCGAGCCGGCACCTGCCGGCCGGGGCACGGGACGAGCGGTACCGGGAATGGGCGGCGGAACTACCCGCTATCCTCCAAGACCCCGCGGTCAGGCCGACCGCGCGCCGCGCCGCCCGCATGCTGCGCTACGCGTCCGGGACCATCCGGGGAACGGTCCTGACTGCCGGCAGTGCCCCCCGCGCGATGGCGCACACGGCCGGTGCGGCCGCCCCGTACATCATCATCACCGGCCTGGTGGATTACCTCCTGAGCTGGCCGAAGACTCCCCAGGAGTGGATCGGCCTGGGGATCGGATGGCTCCTCGGCCTCCTGACCATATTTGGCTGCTGGCTCGCCTACCGCCGGATACGGGGCAAAGGGCTGGGTGAGGACCTGACGGACGCCCTTGAGGCCCGCGCCCGCACCCGGGCCCAGGCCCGGGCCGCCTGCATCCTGCAGGGCAGGGCATCCGCCGGGTCTGCGACCAGCACGGCTGGACACACCGCCGACAGTTTCCCCCGCCGCAAGCTCGGGCCGGCCTACCGCGCCGCCGAGGTGGATGAGTTCATCGCGCGGATCGAGGCGACGCTGAGCGGGAACGCCCGGCCCGGGCAAGCGATCACAGCCGCGGATGTCCAGGCGGTGACGTTCAACGTCACACGGCACGGAGGCTATGACGAGCGCGTGATGGACGAGGTACTGGACCACTACGCAGACGAGCTCGACAAGCTCACGCCCTTCCCCCCAGCCACAGCCCCCGGCAACTGACACTGAAATGGCTCGCCGCTGAAGACCAGCTGCCCGACCCGATGCAAGGCCTGCAGCCGCAGCGCGTCACCGCCAAGCTGGGCCCGGTCTGCACGGCGGGCCGGCCATCACCAAGACGGTGACCCTGTACGCGTTCTTCGGCTATTGCCTGCTTGTCATCGCCGCGATCCTGGCCCTGCGCGTGCTGGTGCTCGTGTTCCGCCCGGACACCCGATGACTGGCATCACCGCCGGCCCGATGGCCGGCAAGACGGTTCTGGTCACCGGCGGCACCGGCGTGATCGGCAAGGCCACCGCCGCCGGGCTGGCCGCGATGGGTGCCCGGGTCGGCATCACCGGCCGGGATACCGCCCGGACCCGGGCCGTTGCCGCTGAGATCGCGGCAGCATCCGGCAACCCCGCGGTGGATCCGTTCCCCGCCGACATGTCATCCCAAACCGAGGTGCGGCGGCTGGCCGGTGAGGTATTGGCGGCCTACCCGCGGCTGGACGTGCTGGTCAATAACGTGGGCGGGTTCTGGGCCACCCGCCGCCTCACCGCCGGCGGACTGGCGCGCACGTTCGCCGTCAATCAACCTCGCCCCGTTCCTGCTCACCTGCCTGCTCACCGGCCGCCTCACGGCCAGCGCTCCGGCCCGGATCGTTACGGTGTCCTCCGGTGCCCACGCAGCGGGGAAGATTGACTTCGGTGATCTGCAAGGCGAGCGCCGCTACTCGGGGCAGCAGGCCTACAGCCAGTCCAAACTGGCCAACATCCTGTTCAGCTATGAGCTGGCACGCCGCCTGGACGGCACTGGCGTCACCGCCACCGTGCTGCACCCGGGTGTGGCCCGCACCGGATTCGCCGCCGAAGATCCCTCGCCGTTGTGGAAGCTCTTCCTTCCCCTGATACGGCTCTTCCTGAAGACGCCGCAGAAGGGCGCGGCCACGTCGATCTACCTGGCCTCTTCCCCCGAGGTCGAGGGCGTCACCGGCACGTACTTCGCCGCCTGCAAGCCGAGGGCCTCCAGCCCGGCTTCTCGCGACACCGCCGCCGCGCGCTGACCGAGGCGCCTTGGGCGGCGTCAGCCGCGAAGACGGCGGCATCTTGCAGGTGCCCGACGGCAAGCGCCCACCACGCGAGGCCCGCGAGCGTCCGGGGCGGTCCGGCCGGCAAGTCGATGTGCCGGTAGTGACCGCCGGCTGCATCGAGCAAGGCCCGGGCCCGCGGCAGGTCACCGAGGCGACGGGCGACCGTCGCCTGGCCGACCATGGCGTCGGCGGACACCCACGGGTTGAAGCTGCATTCGATCGCCTCGGCGTAAAGCCGTCGGCAGCTGCGTCATCGCCTTGCCTGGCTCGCAGCGAGGCCAGGGCGACCAGGCTGAACGGCACCTGGATGGGCTGTCCTCTGACCCGGCATCGCTCCACGAGCGCTTCATAAGCCGCCGGCAGACTCGAGGTCTCCGCGCGGGCCCGAGGGTGCGGCGCAGCTGGCCGATCTAGGCCTGCAGGGCGTTGGCCGGGTTCGCTGCCTGCCCGTCGCCCCACAGCACGTCGATCAGCCGGTCGGCGCTGACCGGCTGCCCCGGCCGCAGCGCCAGCACCTGCATAAGGCCACCATAGGTCCCGCCTCAGCGCCACGACAGTGTGACCTCAGCCGCCCGGCGCAGGCTGCCAGCTAGAAGAACCAGCCAGAAGAACCACTCAGCTCGAGGGGAAGGACGAACAATGATCGAGGCGCGGCAACTCACCAAGCGCTACGGCCACACGGTTGCGGTCGACGATGCCTGCTTCGCCGTCCGGCCCGGCCGGGTCACCGGCTTCCTCGGCCCGAACGGGGCGGGCAAGTCCACCACCATGCGGATGATCCTGGGCCTTGATGCGCCAAGCTCCGGCTCCGTCCTGATCGACGGCCAGCCGTACCGCGAGCTGACCGACCCGCTGCGGTCGGTCGGCGCGCTGCTGGACGCCAAGGCCATCGTCGGCGGCCGCAGCGCCGCCAGTCATCTGACGTGGCTCGCGGACAGCAACGGCATCACCCGCCGCCGGGTGAGCGAAGTGCTTGAGATCGCCGGGCTCAGCGACGTCGCGGGCCAGCGGGTGGGCACCTTCTCGCTGGGCATGAACCAGCGGCTCGGCATCGCTGCGGCCCTGCTCGGCGACCCCGAGACGGTGCTGTTCGACGAGCCGATCAACGGCCTGGACCCCGACGGCATCCTGTGGATCAGGAACCTGATGAAGTCGCTGGCCGCCCAGGGCCGCACGGTGTTCCTGTCCAGCCACCTAATGAGCGAGATGGCCCAGACCGCTGACCACCTGCTCGTCATCGGCCGCGGCCACATCATCGCGGACGCCAGCACGGAGGAGTTCGTCAACCGCAACGCCACTCCGAGTGTCCGGGTCCGGGCCGTGCAGCAGGCCGACCTGGCCGATGCCCTGAGCCGGGGTGGCGCCTTGCTGGAGAGCGGTCCCGACGGCGCCCTGGTCGTGACCGGCCTGGACGCCGCCGCGATCGGCGCAGTCGCATGCGCACATGACATCGTCCTGCTCGAACTGGCCACGTACAGCGCCACGCTCGAGGAGGCCTTCTTCGACCTGACCCGGGACGAAACCGACTACCGCGCCGGCCAGCTGGCCAGCGCAAGCAAGGGGATCTGACATGAGCGCGATCACTGCCACCACCGAGATGCCCGCCAACGCCGCCCGGGTCCGCCAGCGGCTGCTGGCCGCCTTCCTGCCCGTCACCGCCGCGCTGTACGTCGGTGCCGAGGCGCTGGACCCCAAGGGCACCGACCAGGTGGTCACCAATACGGCCACCGCGCTGCGGCTGCTGCCCATCGCGGCGGCCCACTCGTCCCAGCTTTACCTGTCGGGTGGCCTGTCGGTGGTGGCGCTCGGCGGCCTGGCGGTGTCGTACGCGGCGATCGCCACGCTGGTCACCGGGCGCGGCTGGGTCATCGCCACGATCGCCGCGGTGCTGGGCGGCCTGGGCGCGTTCGCCGGGGCCGTGTTCAACGTCCTGGTGGGGGTCGGCCTCGCGGCCGCGGCCTCGGCGCACACGACCCAGATAGCGGCCGCCCGGTTCCTGGTGACCCTCTTCGGTTCCAGGCCGGCGCAGGTCGCCGAGTACATCTACTTCGTCAGCGAGTACACCGCGCCGTTGGTCATGGGGTATGCGCTGTGGCGCAGCCGCCGGGTGCCGCGCTGGCTGGCCGTCTTGTTCACCGCCGGCCTGCTGCTCGCCGAGTCAATGGGCGCCGTCGGCCCCAAGGTCGTGCTCTTCATGCTGCCGTTCGCCGTCGCGATGATCATGCTCGCGGCCTGGATCTGGCGGGCCGCCGCCCGCCCGGCCTCGCCGGCCAATCCGGAACCAGCCGGCCAGGCCGGCCATCTGGCCAGCTCAAGCAAGGAAATCTGACATGAGCACGATGACTTACACCACCACGACCCGCAGGATCGCCCGGGCGGAGTGGACCAAGCTGCGCACCCTGCCCTCCACCTGGCGCACCGCGGTCTTGACCATGGTCATGGCCATCGGCTTCGGGGTAGCCCTGGCCTTCTCCCAGATGAGCCAGTGGCACACCATGACGGCCCAGCAGCGCCAGCTGTTCGATCCGGCCAGCGCCTCGATGTCCGGGGTCATGATCGCCGCGGTGGTCCTCGGCGCACTCGCCGTGAAGACGATCACCTCGGAGTACTCCACCGGGATGATCCGGGCCACGTTCGCCGCCATGCCCGCCCGCCCCCTAGTGCTGGCGGCCAAGGCCGCCACGGTGGCCGCGTTCGCGTTCCCGGTGGCCCTGATCTGCAACGTCGTCGGCTTCGAGCTCGGCCAGCGAATCTTCGCCAGCAAGCACGCCCAGGTGGCCATCGGCCATCCCGGCGTGGTGCAAGCCATGGTCTTCGGGGCGCTGGCGGTGAGCCTGACCGCCGTCATCGGCGTGGGCCTGGGCGGCGTCATCCGGCACACCGCAGGAGCGGCCACCACCCTGGCGCTGATCATCATCGGCGGACTCACCGTCGGTCAGCTCCTGCCCGCGGGCTGGCGGCAGTACTTTCCCGGCATCGCCACCCAGGCGGCCGTGACGGTCCACCGCTCGGCCGGACTCCTCAGCCCCGGCCTCGCCCTCGCCGTGCTCGGCGGATACGCCGCCATCGCCCTGGCCGCGGCGACCCTGCGGGCATCCCGCAGCGACGCCTGACCTTCGTCTCTATTACTCGGCGGACGTTTCCGATCACCTGGACGCAGAAAGGACTCTGATGACTACCTCCACCACGACCGCGGGGACCGCGATGCGGGCGATCATCCAGGAAAACTACGGCGAAGCCGAAAACGTGCTGCGGCTCGGCCGGACCGGCAGGCCCGCGATCGGCGACCGCCAGGTGCTGCTGCGCGTGCACGCAGCCGGCGTGGACCGAGGCGTCTGGCATCTCGTGGCCGGCCTGCCCTATGCGGTGCGCTTGGCGGGGTACGGGATCCGGGCGCCCAAGACCCCCGTGCCGGGCCGGGAGGTCGCCGGGCGGGTCGAGGCGGTCGGCGCAGAGGTGACGACGCTGGCGGTGGGCGACGAGGTGTTCGGCATCGCCGAGGGTTCCTTCGCCGAGTACGCGAGGGCCCGGCCAGACAAACTCGCGCCCAAGCCCTCGAATCTCACCTATGCGCAGACCGCGGCGGTACCTGTATCTGGCCTGACCGCCCTGCAGGCGGTCCGCGACCGCGGACACGTGCAGGCCGGCCAGCGGGTCCTGGTCATCGGCGCCTCGGGAGGCGTCGGCACGTTCGCCGTGCAGATCGCCAAGGCGTACGGCGCGGACGTCACGGGCGTATGCAGCACCGCAAAAGCGGACCTGGTCAGATCCACCGGCGCTGACCGGGTCATCGACTACACCTGCGACGACATCGCCGACAGCGAGCACCGCTACAACGTGATCCTCGACACCGGGGGCAACCGGCCGCTGCGGCAGCTCCGCCGCGCCCTTACCCCCCGCGGAACGCTGGTCATCATCGGCGGCGAGACGCGTGGCCGCTGGCTCGGTGGAAGCGACCGTCAGCTCCGGGCCGTCATGCTCTCCCCGTTCACCGGCCAGCACCTAGGCACGTTGCTTTGCTCCGAGAACAAGGCGGACCTCATCACGCTCACCGAAATGATCGAGTCCGGCCAGGTCACACCGGTCATCAACAAGGTCTACCCGCTGAGCGAGACCATCGCGGCCATCCGATACATGCGAGACGGTCACGCCCGGGGCAAGGTCGTCATAACATTTCATCCGTGAGGAGCGGGCCGGTGTCAAGCGGGTTTCGGTACGCTGACGCCACGGCGACCCGATATCTGCCGGACTCGCCATGCCCCGTGACGGGTAGGTAGCGGCCCCGACCGCAAATTCGCGGCGCCGCCCGGCTCGCAACCGGGCTTTTCGTACCGGCCGCATGCCGAGAGCTTGTTCCGCGGCGGCTGAAGCCAGCCAGAACTGCCGGTTACGCGCGGCCTCGAGCGCAGGACCTCGCCGCGCCCGGACCGCCCAGATCGAAAGCCTCTTCGCGCGCCTATCACCGATGGTTGATTACGCTATGTGATCATGGTCGGAGTGAGAGACCAACTTGCCCACTTAAAACCGTCAGCCGACACGCCATGCACCGGTGCGGCCTCTGCCCCAGCCCGGAGTCTGATGTACGGGCACGGGCTACGAGCGGCTCTGTCGGCCGCTCGCGTTCAAGATCCGGTCCATTACCTCGGCGCCCGTGGTGATGACGGGACGCAGTTCGTGCCGGTAGACGAGTTCAGTGGTGGCGGTGCGGTTGTGGCCGGCCAGGCGCGCGATCTCCTCGATTGGCACGCCGTCCGCCGACATCAGGGAGACGAAGGTGTGACGCAGGTCCCGCGGCGCCCAGTCTGGGCCAAGGCCAGCCGCCTCGGTGACCTTGCGGAACTCGCGGCGGACGTTCGCCGCGTCCAGCGGCGTGCCGATGGCCGAGGCGAACACCAGGCCATGATCCTGCCACAGGGCTCCGGCCGAAAGCCGGTCCTCCGCCTGCCGCTTCCGGTGCTCACGCAAAGCTTGCACGGCGGCCTGGGGCAGCGCCAGCGTCCGCCGCGACTTGGCCGTCTTGGTGTCGCCGCCTTCGCGTACCGAACGCCATACCGCCACCGACGGCGGCACGGGCCGCGCCGCGCCCGGATCTCCGTCCAGGTCGACGTGCTCCCAGCGCAGCTCCCGGGCCTCCTCGGTGCGGATCCCGGTCGCCAGGCTCAGCACGACGTAGGCGTTCAGCCGGGACTCACGAGCGCAGTTGGTCCTCGCACGGCTCGCTTGAGATCGCGAAGGCTCCGGCAGCCACTGGGTGCCTGGCGCGGTCATGGGCATCCCGGCCGCCCTGATAGCGATGGGACAAGGAGACGTGCCCTATCCCGG